>CAWKHO010000029.1:0-16397 GCA_963849435.1 uncultured Alphaproteobacteria bacterium | reverse complement strand
ACAGCTTTTGGCTTCCGAGCCGGACCTGGGACTCACTCGCCCGCGACGCCGCGACGGCATCTGACGTCGGCTCCCATATGCCGCACGCCAGGATGTTCCAGTTTCGCGTCGTCTACGCGGTGATCCCCTCGATGGAGCGGCTGGGAGAGCGAGAGCTTGCCGACCGGGCTAATTTGCGTGCGCTTCCGACAAGTGGCGGACCGCTCGTCATAGCCGAAAAGCTGCCCACGCTCGCCGCAGTCGAAAGTCTGAGGATCGACAATGATACGATGGACCGCGAGGCCAGGTTCGTCTTGACGCACATCCGCTCGGTCCGGCTCGGATTGGATCGCGCATTCGTCCGCCGCGACATGGGAGAGGCGCAGCCGCACTTCGGCGCATGCCCGATGCGTGTGATTAGCCGCTCCTGATCAGTCCCACCGCCTGATCGCGTTCGAACAAATACAAGCAAATTCGCGCCGCCTGCCCGCGCACGCCGGCCAGGCCGCCGTCGCGATCGAGCAGGAGCAGGGCGTCGCTCTGCGCGATCGGGGCAAGTTCCTCGACCAGCTCGGGCGTGGCTACGCGGAACGCCACTTCGCCGGACTGCTTGGTGCCGAGGATCTCGCCGGGGCCGCGCAGGCGCAAATCCTCCTCGGCGATGCGGAACCCGTCATTGGTCTCGCGCATCAGGGCAAGGCGTGCGCGCGAAGTTTCGCTGAGCGTGTTGCCGCGGATCAGAAGGCACACGCTCTTGCCGCTTCCACGCCCCACGCGTCCGCGCAACTGGTGGAGCTGGGCGAGCCCGAACCGCTCCGCTCCTTCGACGATCATCAAAGTCGCATTCGGCACGTCGACCCCGACCTCGATCACGGTCGTCGCCACGAGCACGGCGAGCTCACCGGAGGCGAAGCGCGCCATCACCGCGTCCTTGTCCGGCCCCTTCATCCGCCCGTGGACCAGCCCGACCTTGTCCTCGCCAAAGCGGAGCTTGAGCACCCGCGACCGCTCCTCGGCGGCCGCGGCATCGCTCTTTTCGCTCTCCTCGACCACAGGGCACACCCAATAAGCCTGCCCGCCTCCGGCGATGTGCCGCCCGACCCCGTCGATCACCTCAGGCAGGCGCTCCTCGCTGATCACCCGCGTCTCCACCGGAGTGCGCCCCGGCGGCATCTCGTCGATGCGGCTGACGTCCATCTCGCCATATTGCGTGAGCGTCAGCGTCCGCGGGATCGGCGTTGCGGTCATGACGAGCAGATGCGGCTGGCGCTCGGCCTTGGCCGAGAGCAGCAGCCGCTGCGAAACGCCGAAGCGGTGCTGCTCATCGATTACCGCAAGGCCAAGGTTCTTGTACGCGACCTTCTCCTGGAAGATCGCATGCGTGCCGACGAGAATGTCGATCGAGCCGTCGGCGAGCCCCAAAAGCACGCTGTCTCGCGCCCTGCCCTTCTCGCGGCCGGTGAGGATCGCGACGCGCACGCCGATACTGTCGAGCTGGGCCAGCAAAGTCGCATGATGCTGCCGCGCGAGGATTTCGGTCGGGGCGAGCATTGCCGCCTGGGCGCCCGATTCCACCGCGGCGAGCATCGCCAGCAGCGCAACCAAGGTCTTCCCCGACCCGACGTCACCCTGGAGGAGGCGCAACATCGGCGTGGACTGCGCAAGATCGCCGCGGATTTCCTCGCTCACCCGGTGCTGCGCCCCCGTGAGCTGGTACGGCAGCTGCAGCTTGTCCGTCAGCTCACCCGTGCCCGCGAGCGGAATCGTCTTCCGGCGCCGCTGCGACTGGCGCAGCAGCAGAAGCGCGAGCTGGTTGGCGAAAATCTCGTCATAGGCCAGCCGCCGGCGTGCATCGTCCGCGCCCGGCTCCCGATGGACTTCGGCGAGCGACGCACGCCAGGCGCGCCAGCATTCGCGAGCGGCGAGGCTCGGCTCGATCCATTCGGGAAGCTCGGGGGCGCGTTCCAGCGCCTCGCGCGCAAGCTCGCCCATGCGGCGGTTGGTGAGCCCTTCGGTCAACGGATAGACCGGCTCGCGGATCGCCGGCTCCGGCCCCTTCCCGGGTTCGGCGACCTCCGGATGGATGATCTGCCACTCGTCGCCATATTGCTCGAGCTTGCCCGACACGACCCGCTTCTCACCCTTGGGCAACTGCCGCTTCGCCCATCCGGGATTGTTGAAATAGATGAGGCTGATCGTGTTGCCGTCCGCATCGGCGCTGAACACGCGCATCGGTCCGCGCCCCGAACGCGATTCGCGTGTCTCGAACGGAGTCACCTCGATGATGACGTTGCGACCGAGCAGGGCCGCGCTCGCGGCCGGAGCGCGCACCCGCTCGATCGCGCCGGTCGGAAGATGATAGAGAACGTCGACGACGCGGGTGAGGTCGAGCTTCTTGAGGAATTTGGAGATCTGCGGCCCGACGCCCTTCAGCACCTCGACCTCGGCGAACAAGGAGTTGAGGATTTCGGGACGCATACACGGTTGTTGTCATTGCGAGCGCAGCGAAGCAATCCAGCTGGATTGCCGCGGGCTCTTCGAGGCCTCGCAATGACGGCGAAACACCCCTACATGCCCGCCATGCCTTCCGATCCGGAACTGAAGCGCCTCGGCTGGCGCGCGCATCATCGCGGCACCAAGGAAGCCGATCTGCTGGTCGGCGGCTTCTTCGACGCGCATCATGCGTCGTGGAGCGCCGATGAGTGTGCGCTGTTCGACGAGATGCTGCGGGAGCAGGACGTCGACATCATGGCCTGGGCGCACGGAACCGCCGAGCCGCCGCAGCGCTTCCACGGCCGATCACCGAGGCGCTGCAGAAACTCGATTACGTGACGATCGCAAGATGACCGAACCTCTCCAGCGCGTCCTCCGCGCCCGTGAGCCGCTGACGCTCGCCGGAGTGCCCACGGGTTTCCTGCCGTGGCTCGCCGCCGATCTCGCGCGTGCGGCGCACGGGACCGGCAAAAGCGGACGCGCGGTCGTCATCGCCGCCGACGAAGCGGCCATGCGCGCGCTCGCCGAGACCGTCCCCTTATTCGCGCCGGAAGTCGAAGTGCTGACGTTCCCCGGCTGGGACTGCCTGCCCTATGACCGCGCTTCGCCCGCGCTCCGCGTGATGGCCGAGCGGCTCGCGACTCTGAACGCGCTCCAGGGTACGCGGGACCAACCGCAGTTGCTGATCGCGACAGCCGGCGCCGCGACCCAGCGCGTCCTGACCCCGTTCCGAATCCGGCAACTCACGCGGCGCATCGGCGCGGGCGAGCGGATCGAGCGCGAAGCACTCATCGGGCAGCTGAATGCGCTCGGCTACCAGCGCGCCGATACGGTTGCAGAGCACGGCGAATATGCGGTCCGCGGGTCGCTGATCGATGTGTTTCCGGCGGGCGAGGAGCTTGCGCTGAGGCTCGATTTCTTCGGCGACGAGATCGACAGCCTGCGCCATTTCGACCCGATCGACCAGCGCTCGACTGACAAGGCCGACGCCTTCACCTTGATGCCCGCGTCGGAGGCTTTGCTCGACCAGGACAGCATCAAGCGATTTCGATCGAGCTATCGCGAGAAGTTCGGCGCGACTGCGACGCAGGACCCGCTCTACCAGGCGTTGTCCGACGGCCGCCGCATGGCCGGCATGGAGCATTGGCTGCCGCTGCTCGAAGAGAAGCTTTCGACCTTATTCGATCACCTCGGCGAAAATGATCTGATCCTCCGCGACAGCAACGCCGACCAGGCGCTGGAGGCGCGGCGCGACGCAGTTGAGGATTATTACCAGAACCGCATTCGCGCATTGGAAGCCGCACCAGGCAGCTATCGACCGCTCGAGCCGCAGGCGCTCTACTTGCTCAAGAACGAGTGGAATGTGTTCGTCGCCGAACGCCCGATCCATCTCACCTCGCCATTCCCGGAACCCGAAACCGAGCGGACAATCGACTTCGCAGTCGAGCCGGCGCGCGATTTCGCGCCAGAGCGGGCGCAGCAGGCGAACGTCTATCAGGCGGTCGCGGACCATATCGCCAGGCTCGGCCGCGACGGCCGCAAGGTGGTGCTGGCGAGCTACACCCGAGGCGCACGCGAACGCCTGAGCGGCCTGCTCGAGGACCACGGCCTCAAGGCCCAGAAGCACGTCGACACCTGGCAGGATGCGCTCGGGTCCAAGACCCAGCCGGCGCTGCTCGTCCTTCCGCTCGATCACGGCTTCACCACGCGCGACGTCGCAGTCCTCACTGAGCAGGACATGCTCGGCGATCGCCTCGTCCGCCGCCGGCGTAAACGCAAAGCCGCCGCTGCCTTCCTCGAAGAGCTTGCGACCCTCTCGCCAGGCGATCTCGTCGTCCACGCCGACCACGGTATCGGCCGCTACGAGGGTCTGACGCAAATCCCCGTCAGCAAGGTGCCGCACGACTGCGTCGCGCTCGAATATGCCGGCGGCAACAAGCTCTATTTGCCGGTAGAGAATATCGAACTGCTCTCACGCTACGGCAATGACAGCGAGGGCGTCGCGCTGGACCGGCTGGGCGGCGAAGCGTGGCAGCGGCGCAAGTCGCGGATGAAGGAGCGGATCCGCGAGATCGCGGGCGAGTTGATCAAGACCGCGGCGTTGCGGGCGATGCGGCCCGGCGTCATCGCCGAGCCGAACTCGAGTTATCCGCAGTTCGTCGATCGCTTCCCCTATGAGGAAACGGACGACCAGGACCGTGCGAT
Organism: uncultured Alphaproteobacteria bacterium; assembly: GCA_963849435.1. GTDB lineage: Bacteria > Pseudomonadota > Alphaproteobacteria > Sphingomonadales > Sphingomonadaceae > Sphingomicrobium. Next base: position 11,720 of record CAWKHO010000029.1, on the reverse strand, counting down.
CGAGGACGTTCTCAACGACCTCGAAGCGGGCAAGCCTATGGACCGGCTGGTGTGCGGGGACGTCGGCTTCGGCAAGACCGAGGTCGCGCTCCGTGCCGCCTTCGTCATGGCGATGTCGGGCAGGCAGGTGGCGCTGGTCTGCCCGACCACGCTGCTCGCCCGCCAGCATTACACCAACTTCGTCGAGCGCCTGCAGGGCTTCCCGATCAACGTCGGGCGACTGTCGCGGCTGGTGCCAGCGGCCGAAGCGAAGAAGACCAGGGAAGGCCTCGCGAACGGCCACATCGACATCGTCATCGGCACCCACGCGCTGCTCGCGAAAAGTGTTGAATTCAAGCGCCTGGGCCTCGTCATCGTCGACGAGGAGCAGCATTTCGGGGTGGTCCACAAGGAGCGGCTGAAGGGACTCCGGGCCGACGTTCACGTCCTCACGCTGACCGCAACTCCGATCCCGCGGACGCTGCAGATGGCGATGTCGGGCCTGCGCGACCTCTCGGTGATCCAGACGCCGCCAGTCGACCGCCTCGCGGTCCGCACCTACGTCAGCCCGTGGGACCCCGTGGTGGTGCGCGAAGCGCTGCTGCGCGAGCATTATCGCGGCGGGCAGAGCTTCTTCGTTGTTCCGCGCATCGCCGATCTGCCCGGAGTCGAGGAATGGCTCGCCGGGCAGGTGCCTGAGGTGAAGGCCGTCACCGCACACGGCCAAATGAGCGCCAGCCAGGTCGAGCAGCGCATGAGCGCTTTCTACGACCGCAAATACGACGTGCTCCTGTCGACCTCGATCGTCGAAAGCGGGCTCGATATCCCCACCGCGAACACGCTCGTGGTCTATCGCTCCGACCGCTTCGGATTGGCCCAGCTGTACCAGCTCCGCGGCCGCGTCGGCCGGGCGAAAACGCGCGCCTACGCCTATCTCACGATGCCGGCGGACCGGTCGATCACCGAAGCCGCGCAGAAGCGCCTGCAGGTGCTCGTCGATCTCGACAGCCTCGGCGCCGGCTTCCAGCTCGCCAGCCACGACCTCGACATCCGCGGCGCCGGCAACCTGCTCGGCGATGAGCAGTCGGGGCACATCAAGGAGGTCGGCTTCGAGCTCTATCAATCGATGCTCGAGGACGCGATTATCGAGATGAAGGCGGGCGGCGTTCCTCGGGCGGAGGAGTTCACGCCGCAGATCAGCGTCGATGCGCCGATCATGATCCCCGAACATTATGTGCCCGGATCTCGACCTCAGGATGGGTCTCTACCGCCGCTTGGGCGAGCTCGAGGACCGCCCGGCGATCGACGCCTTCGCCGCCGAGCTGATCGACCGCTTCGGAGCGCTCCCCGACGAGACCGCAAACCTGCTGAAGATCGTCGAAGTCAAGTTGCTGTGCAAGCAGGCGAGCATCGCGAAGCTCGACCTCGGCCCGCGCGGGGCAGTGGTGACGTTCGCCCCCGCCGGCTTCCCCGACCTTCCGGGGCTGCTCGGCTACATCGAGCGCCTCAAAGGCGCGGCAAAGCTCAGGCCCGACAGCAAAATGACGATCTCGCGCGACTGGCCGACGGCCGACGCGCGGCTCAACGGCGCGCTGCAGCTCTCGCGCGGCCTGGCGCGTGTTGCCGCCGCCGGAGAAGCGGCAAGCAAGGAGCTGGAACCGGCCTAGTTCGGCTTGACGAACTTGTACGCGAATTGGCTGGTGTGGCCGCGGATCGCCTTGTCGAATACCGGGATGTTGAGCGGGTCGGCGGGATTTTCGAGCACCTTGCTCTCACCTGCGAATTTGAAGCCCGCCGCTTCGACCTCTTTTTTCACGATCGCGGGGTCGATCCGGTGCAGCGTATCGGTATCGGCGAGGCCGGTGCCCGGCTTGGCCATATGGTCGATGATCAGGAACGTGCCGCCCGGCTTGAGCAGCTTGAACACGGCAGCGTTGAGGACTGCCGGGTCGGTCTTGCCCATGAATTCGTCGGGATAGTCGTGATAGTTTTGTGACGTGAAGACCACGTCGAGCGGTTCCGGAGCCGTCAGCGTCGTGCTCGGCTGCACCTGCGTCACGATGTTCCCGTAATATTTGTCGGCGGACAGCTTGCGTAGCGTGGCGATATCGCCCGTCGCTTCCCTGGCGTAGGCCTGCGGCCAGACCGCATAAACTTTCCCTTGCGGACCGACGATCTTGCTGAAGATCCGCGTCCAGTAACCGCTGCCCGGAATCAGATCGAGGATCTTGTCGCCAGGCTTCGCCCCGGCGAGTGCAACCAGCGACCCTGGCTTACGCCGCGAATCGGCGTCGCTCTGGTCCTTGCGCATTGGATCGGCGAGCGCGGCATTCAGCGCCTGCTGCGAGAACTGCCGCGGCGGGTCTGCCTTGCCGCAGCCATTCAGCGAAACGGCGCAAAGCGCCAGGGTCAGTGCAATGCGTTTCATGCCCACCTCCGCACAAGGCGGTGGCCGAAGATCAACAGCTGTTCGTCCGCTTTTCGATCAACAGCTACGCGGCTTCGACCTGCGCCGCGGCGACGAACCGCGTCAATTCCTCGTGGCTGAGCGCGCCGGCACCGAGAAAGCCTTGGTAGAGATCGCAGCCCCAGTCCGCGAGAAGCGCGAGCTGTCCGGTGCTTTCGACGCCCTCGATGACCACCTGCAGCCCGAGCTCGCGCGCGAGGCGGATCATCGCCTTGACCACGATCCGGTCGCGCTCGCCGCCGACGATGTCGGTGATGAGCCCGCGGTCGATCTTGATCATGTCGAGCGGAAGCGAGGTCAGATAAGCAAGGCTTGCGTAGCCCGTTCCGAAATCGTCGATCGCTATGCTGAGCCCTTCGCCGCGCAAGTGCGCGAGGCGCTCGGCAACTACTGGCTGGTTGATCAGCAGCGCGCTTTCGGTGATCTCCACGGTGACTCGCGACGGTGCGATGCCCGCCGCGGCGATCTCATCGAGCAACCATTGGTCGAACCCGTCGCGCGAAAGGTCCTGCGGCAGGAGGTTGATCGAGATCTTGAGGTCCTTGAGCGGACCCTCCCACACCGCGGCGCAGCGCAGCGCCTTGCGCTGAACGAGGCGCGACAGGCGCTCGTCGAGGCCGGCCGCTCTGGCGCGCATGAACAAAGCTTCGCCCGACGTCGCCATTGTTGAGCGTGCGAGCGCCTCGGCGCCGACGATCCGGCCGGTCCTCGGCTCGATCAAAGGCTGATAGAGAACCTCGATCTGCTCGTGCGCGATGACGCTCTCGAGCATTCGGTCGGTCCTCGGTTCGGCGGGCGCCGATGTTGCCCGATCGGACGCCCGCCTCCCCCACTCAAACATCGTTTCCCACTGGGTCATGAGCAGGGCCTAACGAGCGGCGGTGAACGGCGGAAGCACGCCTTCCCGCCGTGAGCCGAAACGGGACAGTGACGGGGGGCGCGGATGCTCCTATGTTTTCAGCCGAATTGAGGCTGCCAAGGACATGCTTGCTTGAGCGCAGACGCTCCGTCCCGCGACCATGAAGCCCAGGACCTGACCAGCCTCGGCATCGGCCTGCTTTCGTCGCATCGGCAAACTGCGCGCGCGGGCGAAACCCTGCTCCGCCAGCGCTACACATTTGCGAACGACGACCGGGCGCAGACTTTGGTCGCCTTGGGCGGCGACGGGTTCATGCTCCACACCTTGCACCGGATGCTCGAGGGCGAGTACCCGCACCTCCCCGTGTTCGGCATGAACCGCGGAACCATCGGCTTCCTCATGAACGAATGGCGGCTCGACGGTCTCGCCGAACGTATCGCCGCGGCGAAGGCAATCCGCGTCGCCCCGCTCGAGATGCGCGCGACGACGGTCGGCGGCAAGGTCTTCACCCATGCGGCGATCAACGAGGTCTCGCTGCTCCGCGAGACGCGCCAGACGGCCAAGATCGAAGTACTGGTCAACGGCCATGTCGTTATGCCCGAACTGGTCTGCGACGGGGTTCTGGTGGCTACGCCTGCCGGCTCGACGGCGTACAATCTCTCAGCGCACGGTCCCATTCTCCCGCTCGCGGCGAAGATGCTCGCGCTGACGCCGATCAGTCCGTTCCGTCCGCGGCGCTGGTCGGGCGCGATCCTGCCCGACGAGAACCAGGTCTGCTTCCGGGTGCTGGAGGCCGAGAACCGCCCGGTCTCGGCGGTTGCCGACCAGATCGAGGTGCGCGATGTCGCCAAGGTCGAAGTGACGCTCGATCGCGAGCGTTCGCTGACGCTTCTGTTCGATCCCGAGCACGCGCTCGACGAGCGCATCGCCCTGGAGCAATTCGCGACCTGACCCTCCCAACCCTCTCCGAAGGGGAATGCCGCGAGCGAGAGTGAGGGTAAGCCCTTGCCTTTGGACTGCTTCGCTATCTAGCCGCTGCCTCTCAAGACGGCATTCCCCGGTAGCTCAGCGGTAGAGCGTTCGACTGTTAATCGAATGGTCGCCTGTTCGAATCAGGCCCGGGGAGCCATCTGTTCTCGCTATTTCCGCCTAACCCATGTCGCGCTAACGCCGCTTTGCGACCCGTTCCTGCCATTGGCAATGGGAGTCGCGTCTCCTTTGCAGATGCCTGGCTAGCTTCGCCCATTCAGCGGTGATCACGGATGAGACCTTGTGCGGCACGTTTGGTACGGATCGCGACGCGATGACAGCACTCTGAGTTTTCCGTGCACCGATCGCTGGCCGCTTCCGCAATCGACATCGTTCTCTCGCGTTGCCGTGGCCGAATGTTCGCAGACGGCCGGATGACGATCAATAGCTCACGCTGACTGTGCCGAGCCGTAACCCAACCTTCCCGTCGCTCCGTCGCAGAACTTCCACGCGCACAGAGCTGCACCCGGCGTGGCGAAGGATTCTCGCCAAAGATCGCCGTCCGCAGACGAGTGTCATCCAGGGCCGACGCTCATAGTGTAGTCACGTCCAGCCTCCGTACCAGCAGACCGAACTGCCCTTCGTTCGGCTTTCCGTGCGAGTCACGATGCTGATCGCGCATGACCAGCATCGATAACTTGCATCATCGGCTAATGGCCACCATCGGGCGCCGGTTACGCATTGAACGAGGCGGCGCCGACGCATCGCCCGCTCAAGGCCGCAGCGACGAGCGCTCAATCGCGATTATGTCGCTCAGTTCACGGACCCCCTCGGTTCGGCGAGCCTAGTCGAGCGCCTGCAGCACAGCAATCGTTGTTCGCAGGGTCCGTTTTCCACGCCATTGCAGACGTAAGCGGCGTGCTAGCAGCCAGCTCTCAGTCTTCGTGACCCGAGCGCCAGAGCGCGCCGGTCAGCGGCTCGAGCAGATATTGCAGCGCGGTGCGCTTGCGGACGGTCATCACCACCTCGACCGGGAGCCCCGGGCGAAGCTCGCCCTGGCCGAGCACCGAGCGCACTTCGCTCAGCTCCTTTTCTGGAACGACGATCTCGGCGCGGAAGAAGGTGCGGCCGGTCTTCTCGTCGGTGAAGCTGTCCGCCGAAACGGTCTTCACGCGGCCGGTAAACAACGGCAGCGAGCGATTGTGGATGCTCATGAAGCGGATCTGCGCCGGCTGGCCCGGATAGGCGTCGTCGGCGTCGGTCGGCTTCAACTGCGTCTGGATCACCAGCGCGCGCCCGTCGGGGACGATGTCCATCAGCTTCTGGCCCGGAGCGACGACCCCGCCGATGGTGAAGACGGTGAGCCCGACGACCTGGCCCGTGACGGGTGCGCGGACGAGGGAATGCTCCAACTGCTCGCGCGTCGCGACCAGCTTTGGAAGCGTCTCCGAGAGCTTGCTCTGCGTGTCCTTCAAATCGGATTCGATCTGCTCCTGCCGGCCGCGGACGACGCTCAGTGACTGCATCCTGGTCTCGCCGATCCCTTCGCCTGCGCGGGCGTACTCGGCTTCCATGCTTGCCTGCTGACCCTTGAGCTCGGCCTCGGCGCGCTCAAGCTCGCGCACGCGGTTCATGGAGGCGAAGCCCTTTGCGGCGATGCTCTTCAGGCCCGCGAGCTCTTCGCCGATCAAGCGTTGCTGCTCGATCAGCGCCGCGCGCTGCTGGGTATAGCCGCCCTGTTGCTGGACCAGCTGCTGCGCGCGCTGGCCGAGCACGGATTGCTGGGCCGACACCGAACCCGAGCGCGCGTTCATCTCCGAGCGCTGGAGCTGCATCACCTGCGCCGCGATTTCCCGGTCCGCCGGGTTGAGCGCGGCGAATTCGGCGGGCGGAGCGAAATCGTGCTGGCCCGTCCGCTCGGCAAGCAGCCGCGCGCGCTGCGCGAGAAGCGTCAGATAATCGCTGGTGAGCGCGCGCTCCGCCGCCTGCAGCTCGGGCGCCGAGAGCTCGACCACAACCTGGCCGGCCTGCACATGCTGGCCTTCGCGCACGTGGATCGCGGTGATCACTCCGCCGTCCTTATGCTGCACCGTCTGGCGATTGCCGAGGACTGCGACCGCGCCGGGGGCACTCACGCCGGCATCCAGCGGGACGAACGCCGCCCAGCCGAGGAATACGACAAAGAACAGGATCGCGACTATCAGCCCGGCGCGGATTTCCGCGCGCGGATTTCCGGCTTCGCTGTGCATTGGCTGCAGTGCGACGACTTCGCTCACGCGGCATTCTCCGCGGCCTTCGGTCCAGTCAGGCGGGCGACGACCTCGGACGCGGGACCGATCATCTTCGGACGGCCCTCTTCGAGCACCAGCAGCCGGTCGGCCGCTGCGAGCACTCCGCGGCGGTGCGCGATGACGATCACCGTCGCTCCCCGCGCCCGCGCCTTGGTAATCGCCCGCAACAGCGCCTCCTCGCCGTTCTGGTCGAGGAACGCGTTGGGTTCGTCGAGCACGAGCAGGCGCGGCTCGCCATACAGCGCCCGAGCCAGCGCCATGCGCTGCGCCTGGCCGGCCGACAGCCCCGCGCCCATCAGGCCGAGCGTCGTGTCATACCCTTGCGGAAGCTGGAGGATGAGCTCGTGCACCCCGGCTTCCATCGCGGCGCTAACCACCGCCTCGTCGATCTTCTTGGCTTCCTCGCTGCCGTGTCCGCGCGAGAACCGCGCGATATTCTCCTTGATCGTGCCTTCGAACAGCGACGGCTCCTGCGGCATGTAGCCGAAGTGCTTGCCCAGATCGTCCTGCTCCCAATCCGTCAGGCGCGCGCCGTCGATCCGCACCGTCCCGACGGTCGGCTGCAGCGCCCCGATGAGGATTTTGCCAAGCGTCGTCTTGCCCGATCCGCTCGGGCCGATGATGCCGAGGATCTTGCCCGGATCGGCGCGGAAGCTGACGCCGACCAGGACAGGGCGGCCGTCGCGGCCGCGCAGCCCGACTTCCTCGACCTGCAGCAAGCCGTCCGGCGCCGGAAGCACCGTGTAGATTCTCTCCTCGTCCATATTTTCGAGCGCTCGCGACAGCCGCCGAGCGCCCGCGCGGGCGGAGCCGAGCGACGACCAGCCGCCGATGATGCTCTCGATCGGCTGCAGCGCCCGGCTCAGAAGCACCGACGAAGCGATGATCGCACCGCCCGAGATGTCCCCGGCGATTGCGAGCAAGGCGCCAAGGCCGAGCGCGACCGACTGGACGAACAGGCGGAAGAAGCGGCTCGTCGCGGTCAGCTTGCCGCCGCCGAATTGCGCGCTGATCATGTTCGCGAGTGCGAGCCGGCGGTGGCCTAATTGCCGCTCGACCATCGCCCCGGTCATGCCGAGCCCCTTCACGGTCGTACCATGTACCGCAATAGCCTGCTGCGAATTATGCGCCGCCGCCATCGCCGAGGTCGCGACCTCCAACTTCTTCTGTGTCGCGCGCTGGTTGAACCAGGCGAGCGTGACGAGGAGGATCGACGCCACAACCGCGAGCATTCCGATCCAGAAGTGGAGCAGGAAGGCAGTCAGCAGGAACACCGGAGTCCACGGTGCATCGAACATCGCGGCCACAGTCGGCGTCGCGATTGCCGAGCGGACGAGGTCGAAATCGCGCATGGCCTGGCCCGCGGCGCCTGAATCCTTGGCCATCATCTGCTTGAGGATTCTTGGAGCGAGCAAGGCGTCGATCCGCTGGCTCGCACGAACGAGCAGTCGGTTGCGAACCATGTCGAGGATCGAGAGTGTCAGCAGCGCCATCGCGAGCGCCATCGTAACGAACAGCAACGTCGTCTTGCCGCCGGTCGGGACGACCCGGTCGTAGATCTGCAGCATGTAGAGCGTCGGCGCGAGATAGAGGATGTTGATGAGCAGGCTAAACGCCGCCGCTGCGATGAAATGCTGACGGCAGTCGGCGAGCGCCTCGGCAAGGACGCGCGGGAGCTCGATCCCGGCGAGCTTCAAGGCCGCTCTCCGGGCGCGCTCATCCGTCGCTCAAAATGCCTCAAGACCATGCAACCCCTACCCACGGCAGCCGGAATCCCTCGGCTTTGCCCGCCCAAAACGTCCACATTCCTATCAGAATCAACGAAAACTACTAAATTGTCCCTTACCGGGACATGAAGCGCTCAGCCCTCGAGCGCGGCCATCAGCGATGCGTTGCCACCGGCGGCGGTGGTGTCGATGCAGGTGACACGCTCGGTCGCGAAGCGGGCGACGTAATGCGGACCCCCCGCTTTCGGACCAGTGCCGCTGAGGCCCTCGCCGCCAAATGGCTGGCTTTCGACCACCGCGCCGATCTGGTTGCGATTGACGTAGAAATTGCCGACGCGCGCATGTTCCTCGACATAGTCGCGCACCGTGTCGATGCGGCTCTGCAGGCCGAGCGTCAGTCCGTACCCGGTGGCGTTGATCTGCTCGACCACCTGCTCAATACCATCTGACGGGAAGCGGATCACGTGCAGGATCGGGCCGAAATTCTCCTTATTCAATTGGCTTAGCGCTTTGATCTCATAAAATGCTGGAGGAACGAAGCAGCCGTGCTTCGCTTCCTTCGGCTGTTCCAGGCGACAGATCCGCCTGGCGTTCTTGTCGAGCCATCGGACGTGCTCCTCGAGCAGCCGCCTGGCCGGCCCGTCGATCACCGGCCCGACATCGGTCGCGAGGTTGCGTGGATCGCCCACCGTCAGCGCTTTCATCGCGCCCGCGATCATCGTGATAATCCCGTCAGCGACGTCCTCCTGGACGAACAGCACCCGCAAGGCCGAGCACCGTTGGCCCGTACTCTGGAAAGCGGACGAGATGACGTCGCGGGTGACCTGCTCGGGCAGCGCAGAACTGTCGACGATCATCGCATTCTGTCCGCCGGTTTCGGCGATGAACGGAATGATCGGCCCGTCGCGCTCAGCGAGCGTGCGGTTGATCATGCGCGCGGTGTCGGTCGAGCCGGTGAAGACGACGCCAGCCAGCAGCGGATGCGCGGTCAGCGTTCCCCCGACGACCCTGCCCGACCCGGGCGCGAGCTGGACGACGTCCTTGGGAATTCCCGCCTGGTGCATCAGCTCGACCGCGAACGCGCCGATCAGCGGCGTCTGGCCGGCGGGCTTGGCGATTACGGCATTGCCCGCAGCCAGCGGCGCCGAGACCAGCCCGGTGAAGATCGCGAGCGGGAAATTCCACGGCGAGATGCTGGCGAACACGCCGCGGCCATGCAGGCGCAACGCGTTCTGCTCGCCGGTCGGGCCCGGCAGCGGCAGCGGCCGCGTGAACTGCCGCCGCGCCTCGGACGCATAGAAGCGCAGGAAATCGACCGCTTCGCGCACTTCGAGCACGGCATCGATCAAGGTCTTGCCAGCTTCGCGGATGCACAGCGAGAACAACTCCTCGCGATGCTCCTCGTAGAGGTCGGCGGCGCGGTCGAGGAGCTGGGCACGGGCCTCCCCGCCCAGTGCGTCCCAGCCGATTTGCGCGGAGTGACCCGCGTGAGCCATTCGATCGACCTCGTTGGCCGTCGCCTCGAACACCGTTCCCACCGTGATTCGGTGGTCCTGTGGCGAGACGATCGGTCGGCCCTCGCCTGTTCCGAGGCCCGGCTTGGCGGTCCAGCTGCGGCTTTCGAGCGCTTTCAGGCGCGCCAGCAAAGGCTCGCGTACCAACGGATCGGACAAATCGACGCCAGCGCTATTGCGGCGGTTGGGGCCGAACACGTCCCGCGGAAGGACGATCTTCGGATTGCGTTTGGGTTCAAGCGCTTCGAGCTCCGCGACCGGGTCTTTGACCAGCTCGTCGAGCGAGACGTGCTCGTCCGCGATCCGGTTGACGAAGGAGGAATTGGCGCCGTTCTCGAGCAGCCGCCGCACGAGATAGGCAAGCAGCTCCTTGTGACTCCCGACCGGCGCATAGATCCGCACCGGCGTCCTTGCTTCGCCGATACCGTCCTCGAGTTTGGCCACTTCGTCGTACAGCGCCTCGCCCATGCCATGCAGCCGCTGGAACTCGAAGAGGGACTGTCCCTCGGATGAGGGATGTTCCATATGCGCAGAGAGCGCCTTCACCTGTCCGATCGTGTTCGCGTTGTGGGTTGCGAACGCGGGAAAGATGACGTCGCTCGCGGCGAACAGTTTCTTCACGCAGGCAAGATAGGAGACGTCGGTCGCGACCTTGCGCGTGAATACCGGATAGTCGGGCAGCCCGGCGACCTGCGCCGCCTTGACCTCCGTGTCCCAGTAGGCGCCCTTGACGAGGCGGACCATGAGCTTGCGGCCATGCGCCCGAGCCGCCTCGGCGACCCAGTCGCACAAAGGCCCAGCGCGCTTCTGATAGGCCTGGATCGCGATGCCGAACCCGCTCCAGCCATTCGCGAACAACGTGTCATCGGCGAGCAGTGCCTCGAACACGTCGAGCTGGAGCTCGAGCCGGTCAGCCTCCTCGGCGTCGATCGTCAGATGGACGTCGGCCTTCGCTGCCTTGAGCGCGAGCTCGCGCATGACCGGCACGACCGCAGCCACGGCTTCGGCGGCGTGCGTATATTCAAAGCGCGGGTGGAGCGCCGTCAGCTTGACCGAAATACCCGGCGACTGCCGGAAGCCGCCTTTCGCTTCCATGGCAATGCGGTCGAGCGCCTTGCGATAGGATTCCGCGTAGCCCTCCGCATCCTCGTGTGTCCGCGCGGCCTCGCCGAGCATGTCGAAGCTGTGGCTGAGGCCCTGCCGCCGCTCCGGCTCTGCACGCTTCAAAGCCTCGTCGATGGTGCGGCCGAAGACGAAATTGCGGCCGAGGATCTTCATCGCCTCGCGCACCGCGGTTCGCACGACCGGCTCGCCGAGCCGCCCCACCGCGCGGCTAAGCACCGCTTTCCAATTGTCGGAACGGTCCTGCGCCCCTTCGAGCACTTTGCCGGTCAGCAGCAGCGAGAAAGTCGCGGCGTTGACGAACGATGAGCCCGAGGCGCCGAGCTTTTCCGACCAGTCCGGCCCCGCAAGCTTGTCGGCGATCAGCTCGTCGGCGGTGTGCGCGTCCGGGATCCGCAGCAAAGCCTCGGCCAGGCACATCATCGCGATGCCCTCGTCCGAACCGAGGTCGTAGGTGTGGAGGAAAGCGTCGATGCCCGACGGCTTGTGCGCGCGGACGCCTTTGACCAGCGTTCGCGCCATCGCCGTCGCTTCCCCGAGCACCGCAGGATCGAGCTGCGCCTGCGTCAGGCGCTCGGCGACGACCAGTTCTTCGTCGGGCCGGTACGCGCGTCTCAGCTCGGCCCGCGAGAGGGACAGTCCCTCATGCGAGGGACTGTCCCTACCCGTCATGCGAGCTGCCCGTGGCAATGCTTGTACTTCTTGCCCGATCCGCACGGGCACGGCGCGTTGCGGCTGATCGGCGCTTCGACCACGCCGCCCTGCGGCTCACGTAGCGGCATCGGCGGCTGC
>CAWKHO010000028.1:0-16444 GCA_963849435.1 uncultured Alphaproteobacteria bacterium | reverse complement strand
GAGGCGGCTCATGTCCTGCTGCTGCAGGAAATAGACGGCATAGCTCTCGCGTTCGGAGAAGAGCGCGACGAGCACGTTGGCGCCGGTGACCTCGTCGCGGCCCGACGACTGGACGTGCAGGATCGCGCGCTGGACGACGCGCTGGAAGCCGCTGGTCGGGGTCGGGTCAGTCGCGCTGTCGGCGACGAGAGCCCCGAGCTCATTATCGAGATATTGCTTCACGCTCGCGCGTAGTTCGTCGCGGCTCACTCCACAGGCGGTCATTACCTTGGACGCATGCTCGTCGTCGATCAGCGCGATCAGAAGATGTTCGAGGGTCGCATACTCGTGCCGACGGCGGCTGGCCTCCCCAAGCGCGTTGTGGAGGGTCTGTTCGAGTTCGCGAGCGAATGAAGGCATCGAATGGTTTACTCCCGCTCCGCCAAAGATGCGGCGGATATGGTTAACAATGTCATACGCTCCGGCTCTGCAATCAAGGGGAGCGGGAGTCGTTTTCCCCAGTTATCGTCGGAAGAGATGTTCCGCGGCTGAACGGCGCCGCGATCGAACTAGCTCTTCTTGAACAGCTCTTCCGCGGCGGAGCGGTGGGTTTCCGCGCGCTGCATGTGCGCTTCGACGCGGGCGATCTCGGCCTTCAGGGACTCGATCCGCGCCTGCAGCTCCTCGATCGACATTGGATCAAGGTCCTGCCGCGCAAGTGCGACCAAAGGATCTTCGGGCTTGCTCGGGAAGAGGTCTTCGAGGTCCACGTGCGAATTGTTGACCCATGCGGGCGCGGCGTCAATAAGCGCGGCGCTTTGCCGAGCATCCCAGCCTCGATGATGGCCGTGGTCGCGCCGCAGCCCGACGGAGCGGAGGAGCTTGCGCTGGTCGAGCGGCCGGTGCCGAAGCCCGGTCCCGGCGAAGTGCTGGTCAAGGTCGCCGCGGCCGGGGTGAACCGCCCCGACATCCTCCAGCGCCGCGGCCTCTATCCGCCGCCGCCGGGAGCGCCCGACATCCTTGGGCTCGAGATCGCCGGCGAAGTCGTCGCATCGGGCGAGGGCGCCGAGCTGCTCATTGGCGAAAGTGTCTGCGCGTTGGTCGCGGGCGGAGGCTACTCCGAATATTGCGCCGCGCCTGTGGGAACATGTCTCGGGGTTCCCGACGGCCTCACGCTAGTCGAAGCCGCGGCCATGCCCGAAACCCTGTTCACCGTCTGGGTGAACCTGTTCGAACGCGGCTTCGCGGCGGACGGCGACTGGGTGCTGGTCCATGGCGGCACCAGCGGCATCGGAACCATGGCGATCGCGCTCGGCAAATTGTTCGGCCTCAAGGTGATCGTGACTTGCGGGACCGATGAGAAATGCGCCCGCGCGCTTGAGCTTGGCGCGGAATCGGCGGTCAATTACCGGACGCAGGACTTCGTCGACGCCACGCTCATGCGACCGAGGGCAGGGCGTCGCAGTGGTGCTCGACATGGTCGGCGGCGACTATGTGCCGCGCAACCTTGAAGGCGCTCGCGGACGAAGGACGGCATGTCTCGATCGCCTTCCAGCGCGGCGCCAAGGCCGAGATCGTCATTGCCGACGTCATGCGCCGGCGCCTGACGCTGACCGGCTCAACGCTCCGCGCGCGCTCGGTCGAGTTCAAGACGATGGTCGCCGACGAAATTGCGCGAACCGTCTGGCCTTATGTCGCGGGCGGCAAGCTGAAGCCGGTGATCGACAGTGTTTTTCCATTGAGCCGGGCAGCCGAAGCGCACGCGCGGATGGATGCGGCCGACCATGTCGGCAAGACGGTGCTGGAGATCCCCTAGAAGCTGTAGAAGGTCGTCATGATTGCGCCCAGCGCCGCGGCATTGGCAATCAGTACGAGGACGATCGCCATCGTGACGACCACCGCAGGCGCGGTTTCGCCGCGACGCATCAGTGCGATCGCGGCCAGTGGAAGGATCGGAATGAAGTAGCGGCCCTGAATTCCGTCTATGGTAACAGCTCCGCGCGGCGCCAAAGTGATGAACATAGCGGTGGTGATCAGCAGCGTGACCGCAGCGAAGATGAGCAGCATCCAAAACCTGCGGCTCCTCGTGAGGGAGAGGGCGTGCCGGTCGCCATAGGCCATCATCGCAAGAAGGCTGCGGTGCCGGGAATCGCAGCAGTCCGAACGCCCGGCACCGTCGCATCGCCGAACGTATAGAGGCGCGCCCATGCTGACGGCAGCCAGAATAGCCAGGTTCGACCGATCAGCAGGGAGAGATCGATCGGATGTGCGAGAGCCCATGACACCTGCTCGGGGAAAGTCGGCATCCAGGGCAGAAACGGATCCGCCATGGCATGCGCGTTGATGCGCATCCAGGCATAAACGAGGGCCGCGGCAGCCGATCCGATCAGCAGCGGCGGGAACAGCCAACGCTGAATGCGCATGCCTCGCGGCAGCGGGAACGCAGCGATCGCCACGAGAGGCAGGTAGACGAATTTCGCCAGGGAAACGGCGGCGCCGGCGATGCCGACGGCCGCGGCGCGTGAGCCCGTCCACCGCTTTTCGGCGGCGATTTTGAGGCCCATTGCCGTCAACAGAAATCCTCCGCCGTTGACCAGGGCATCCTGGCCGAACGACGCGGCTCCGGCCGCGACTGGCGGCGATAGCGCGATCGTCAGCATGACCCATCGGCCGAACGGGACCAGCTTCAAGGCCCAGAAGATGAGGCCAATGCATAGCAACAGGTTGAGCAAACGACCCAATCTGAGCGTCCACTCGACGGAAAGGTCGGCGGTCTTTCCGATCTGCACGGCGAAGACTTGCGGCAGATATCCGGCAGGGGAGTAAACGGTGGCTCCGAAGAAATTGTAATAGACCGGGTTCCGATCGCTGCCGATTGGCGTGTTCCGGCCGAAGATTTGGGAAATCGGCCGGCGGACGATTTTCGGCTCGGCCAGGGGCACAACAGACCCGATCTCCCGGACGGTGGCCTCGCCGAGCGCGGGAGGGAGTTCGCCGCCCGACTGCGCGCCGCGTCGCTCGCCGGTGAGCTGCAATGAACTGATCTGCCAGGCGCGATACAGATGCTGATTTTCGTCGAAGGTCTGGAACGGCGGAGCTCAGGAGCGCGTAGGCTGCATAGAGAAGAGGAGCGATCAGCAGGAAAAGGCGATGCGGGCGAGCTTCGTCCCGCGCCGACGACATTTGATCCGCGATCGGTTCAAAGGCCGTCATCCCGGCTGCCGGATAAACTGTGGGTGCCGCACAATTGTCGGGACATTGCGCATGTCGAAATTCAAAGCGGAGAGGATCAGCTGCAAACCGCTGAGGATCGGGAGAGCTGCGATCATGACCTGCCCGGCCGTGGCCGCCTGTCCATCAAAATAGGAGCGGAGCCAGAAGGACGAACCAGCGACGATTCCGAAGCCCAGGACGAGCACGCCCAACAAAGCTTCAAGAGTGGCCAGCGAAAAATCGCGGATCAGATAATGGACGACAAATCGCTGAACTGAATTCCGCAGATTCTTGATGAGAAACGGAAAAATGACTCTACGGACGCTGAGGTTGCTCTTCTCCTCACCGTAGACCGCAGCCATGGGGACGTCCTGAACGACCGCGCGCAGGAGGTAGAGGTTGAGCAGCATGTCAGTTTCAAAGAAGTATCTTCTTATCGATCTTGCGCTGGACGATGAGCTCGCCGACCGACCGATGCATGGCGGTATAGCCGTTGGTCGGATCGAAGATGTTCCAATAGCCGGACGACAATTTGGTCAGGAATGAAAGAGCGCCGTTCCCGATCAGGCGGACGAGGGGCATTCCCTGGACATTCTCCAGATTGAAGAAGCGGTTGCCTTTCGTGTAGTCGGCCTCGCCCACCGCGATCGGATAGACGAACTGCGGGATCAGAGCGGGGTCCATCTGGCCGTCGCCGTCGATTTTGACGAGCACGTCATGGCCATCCTCGATCGCCCGGCGGTAACCCGTCAGCGCCGCGCCGCCGACACCCTGATTCTCGTCATGATAGAGGACCGTGACGCGCTTATCGCTGATCTGTTTCTCGATCAGCTTGCCGAGCCGTCGGGACAGGCGTCGTCGACGCAGTAAATCGCGTCGACTTCAGTGCCTATCCCCTCAATAACGGCAGCGATGTGCGCCGCCACTTTGTAACAGGGAATGATCACCGCTACTCGGGGCGAGCCTGTTATCGCGGCATGACGGATCGCGGAATGAAACATGATCAGCCTTGGCGCAGCACAATCAGCGACATTAGCGTGCCTTTCGGGGCGCCATGCGGTCACCCTGAAGAGCGTTGGAAAGAGCGGCACCGCGCCGTGCTTCGACCAACGTGCAATGGTCGGACATGATCGCTTCGATGTCGAAGATCGTCGAGTGATGATAATGGCCTGAAAAGCCCGCGATACGGCGCCCAAGCCTGTAAAATCCGCTCTCTGTCGGACCTGAAAGAATGAACACGCCATCCGGTCTCAGGAGCGGCACGAGACGGCTGACGAGCGCGGGGATGTCCTCATTATGCTCGAGCGAATCCAAGCGCGAAAACGGCGGCGAAGCTGTTGGATTGCGCCTGATCGAGCGTCGTCCTTTGCGTCTCCTGCCATTCTCCACAGGCGCGGGCGAGCAGGTCGTCCTGCTCGACGATGGTGTAAGGACCGCGCTTGCGGATCAGCTGGCCGACCTTCCCGGTCGCCGCGCCGAAGTCGAGAATGGGACCTGCGGCGGCGTGCCGTTCGTAAAGCCTCGCTGCGGCCTTCGTCCGCTGCCAGGCAACCCAGGCGGCTAGCTTGTTTGCATGGACGTAGGAGGGGACGCAGCTTTCCTCGAGCTTCTCGAACTGCCGCCGTACGTCGAAGTGCGACTGAAGAGCGGCGCGGCGAGCCGCGATCGCAGTGCCGAAGACCAGCCTGTCGAACATCCGCTATCCCCCGCCGCGGCCGCTCCGGACCGTCGGTACGAGCCACGCGAGCAACGCTCTGACATGGATTTCGCTGACAAACGATTAACCAAGTTTTCCGGGAACGATGCAGCCGTCTCAGGCGACGCTTTGGTTCAGCTCTCAGGCGAGCGCTTCACGCATCGAGCTTGCGAGCTTTTCATATCGTACAGATTTCACGGATAGAGCGAAACTCGGGCTGAGATTTGAAGTGGCCGCCGGAGGGAGTGCCGATGACCGACCGCCTCGTGCTCCATGAATATGCCGCGTCGGGCAATTGCTACAAAGTCCGGCTGACCGCCGCGATCGCCGGGGTTCGCCTCGAGCGCCGCGAATATGACATCATGAAAGGCGAGACGCGGACTCCCAAGTTCCTCGCCAGCGTCAACGCCAACGGGCGCATCCCGGTGCTCCAGGTCGGCGATCGCTTCATCCCGGAAAGCAACGCCGCCTGCTATTTCGTGGCCGACGGCTCGCCGCTCATCCCGACGGATCGGTTCGACCACGCCGACATGCTGCGCTGGATGTTCTTCGAACAGTATAATCACGAGCCCAACATCGCGACCCTGCGCTTCTGGATGCGCTCCATCGGACTCGGCAATCTGACCGATCTGCAGCGGCTGCAGATGCCGGGCAAGCGGCAGGCGGGGAATGCGGCCTTCGGGGTCATGGACGAGCATCTCGCCGCGCACGATTGGTTTGTCGCCGGACATATGACCCTCGCCGACATCTGCCTCTTCGCCTACAGCCACGTCGCGGGTGAGGCCGACTTTGAGCTCAGGCGCTATCCGCATGTCCAGCAGTGGATCGAGCGGATGAAGGGCGAACCGGGCTACGTCGCAATGGACGGTTGATCGTCGCTCACCGGCCCGGCATTCGTCCCATCTTCCGGTCCGCCCACTCGATGAAAGACTTCATGTTCGGCGCGTCGGTATGGCCGCCTTCGTGCTGCCTCCAGGCGAGCTCGCCCTGGAGCAGGTCTGTTCCGATCGGCGGCTTCACCGCCGTTCGGTAGTCGTTGCCCACGCCGAGGTCGTGCGCGCCGAGCAGGGTCCATGCACGGCCGGCGGCGATCGTCGCCATGTAGCTGCCCTGCTGGTCGAGCCAGAGTGCGTCGCCGGCGGCGGGGTTGCCATAGCTGATGAACGCGAGACGCGGCGCAACCAGCGCGATCAGCTCGTGCGAATCGACTGGGAGGTCGTTCGGCGTTTTCGCCCCGAACTTCGCTTCGGACGCGGCATATTTGAGGAAATTGCCGGCCATCCAGTGATACTCGCCGGTGGAGGCCAGGTTCTCGACCGCTTCCCCGAAATTGCGGCGAAACGGCGCCGCGCCGCCTTCGCCCGATGAGCCGACCAGGACCATAGAGAAGCGCGGATCGAACGCGGCGGTCACCAGCGCTGCCTTGCCGTAGCGTGACACGCCTTCGATCCCGACGTGCTTCGAGTCGACCCCGGGCAACGTCTGCAGATAATCGAGCGCGCGGCTTGCGCCCCAGGCCCAGGCGCGCAGAGCGCCCCAATCGTCGGGCTTGCGAGGCGCGCCGTGGTTGGCGAGGCCGATGACGCCGGTGCGAAGCCCCGCGCCATTGTCGGGCTGGATCGTAGCCGGATCGAGCAGGGCCACGCCCCACCCATCGGCGATGAGGTCGGTGATCCGCTCGTCCGACGGCGGCGGCGGGAAGAAACCCGGCTGCTTGACCAGTTCGAAGCCCGGATGCGCCTTGAACACGGCCGCAAAGCTCGGGTCGCGCTCGGCCAGCATGGCTTTCAACGTTTGATCGAGCTTTGCCGCTTCCTGCGCGTTCGGCTGGCTGGGCGAAGGATAGCGCGCCGGCGCGAACATGATCAGCACCGGAACCGGCCCCTTGGCGTTGGCCGGGAGCACCACCACCATCTGCATGTCGACGGTGATCGCCGGGTCGGCTCCGATTGTCGAGGTGACCGACAATCTGTCTGGCGATCACCGGACGGAACGCAATGAACTCCGGATCCGTCGAAGCGACGGTCCACGTCACCTTGGGCGCGTTCGCGGGCACGCGGCCATAGACTTCCCGCTCGAAGTCCTCCGCGATTTGCGGCCGGCGTTGCTTCCACCACTCACTGGCGGTCGTCACCTTGCGGCCGTCATGCAACGTCATCAGGTCCGGCCAGAGGAGCCACGGATTAGCGAGCCGCTCGTCCGTATTGGCATGATTGGGGTCGGCATCGTTGCCGCTCGGCCCCGGCCGCAGCTTGCGGATGCCGAGCTGGTCCATCATGTTTTGATGGTCCTGCTCGGCGGTCCAGGGGCCCTTATCCGGCGCGATCTGGGCGAACGCGGGCGCTGACGCGACTGCCGCAGCCACAGACAGGCTGAGTAATTTTGCGAACGGCATCATCACGCACTCCTCCAGCGGAATGCTAGCGCTACCATCCGCTCATCGAAAGACGCTGCCGGAAAATTGCGGGAACGCGCTGGGCCTCCTCACTTGCCCCAACGGCGGCGCGGGTTTACATCGCCGCCAACGCCGGCCGCTCCGAGAGGGGCGGCCCTATTCATTTCTAAGACACGGAGACTTCCAGTGGCCCAGCCTCTGATGCCCCACGCGACCGCCGCATGGCTGGTCGAGAACACCTCGCTCACGTTCGAGCAGATCGCGCAATTCTGCGGCCTGCATCTTCTCGAGATACAGGCGATCGCCGATGACACGGCCGCGACCAAGCTCACCGGCCGCGACCCGATCCGCGCCGGCGAGCTGACCCACGAGGAGATCGAGAAGGGGCAGAAAGATCCCGATTACTCGCTCCAGATGCACCGCCCGCCCGAAGCCGTGCGCCGCACCCGCGGGCCGCGCTACACGCCCGTTTCCAAGCGCCAGGACAAGCCGGACGGCATTTACTGGATCATCAAGAACCACCCCGAGGTCACCGATGGCCAGATCAGCAAGCTGATCGGCACCACGCGCACGACCATCGCCGCGATCCGCGACCGCACCCACTGGAACATGGCGAACATCACCACCAAGGATCCCGTGACGCTCGGTCTCACCACGCAGCGGGAGCTCGACGCGGCGGTCGCCAAGGCGGCCAAGGCGGCGGGCGCTCCGCCGCCGATCGACACCCGTTTCGAAGGCGACCGGGCGGCGCTGATCGAGGAGCTTCGCCACGAGCGTGAGCGGCACGTGCGCGAGGCCGAAGCGGCACTCGCCGGCGCGGACGATGAGGCGCTTCGCGACGAAATCCTCCCGGGCATCCGCGACCCCTTCAAGAACACGCCGCTGCCTTGATTCGGCGTGCGCTGAGGCTCACAACGGCTGATAATGGCCACCGTTGAGGACGTCAGTCAGCTGAGCTTCGAGGCCGCGCTCGCGCGGCTCGAGGAGATCGTGCGCACGCTCGAGAAAGGCGAAGCGCCGCTCGACCGCTCGATCGAGCTCTACCAGGAGGGCGACCGGTTGAAGCGCCACTGCGAAGCGCGATTGAAGGACGCGCAGGCGCGGATCGAGCAGATCGCGTTCGGCAGCGACGGCAAGCCGGCCGGCCTCAAGCCGTTCGATGCCGGTTGAGACGATCGACCGCTCGGCCGGCGAGCTGAAGGCTGAGGCGGCGCGGGTCCGCGCCGACGTCGACAATTTCTTCGCGCGGCTGCTGGCGCCGACCGGTGACGGCCGCGAGCGATTGTTTGAGGCGATGCGCCACGCGGCAATCGGCGGCGGCAAGAGGCTCCGCCCGATGCTTACCATCGCCGCGTCGCGCCTGTTTGCGATCGATCCGCAGCGGGCGCTCCGCGTCGGCTGCGCGATCGAGGCGATCCACGTTTACTCGCTGATCCACGACGATCTGCCGTGCATGGACGACGCGGACCTGAGGCGGGGCAAACTGACCGTCCACAAGGCGTTCGGCGAGGCGGAGGCGGTGCTCGCCGGCGATAGCCTGCACGCGCTCGCGTTCGACATCCTCGCGCATCCGGCCACGCACGACGATCCTTGGGTGCGGTGCGAGCTGGTGCTCGAGCTTGCCCGCGCCGCCGGACCGGGCGGAATGGCCGGCGGGCAGATGATGGACCTCGTCGCGGAAGGCCAGTCCCTCGATATCCCCGCGATCACCCGGCTGCAGCAGCTCAAGACGGGCGCGCTGATCGAATATGCGGTCGAAGCGGCATGCATCATGACCAAGCTGCCGAATGAGGCGCGGACGCCGTATCGCGGCTACGCGCGCAATATCGGCCTCGCATTCCAGATCGCCGACGACCTCATCGATTTCAGCGGCGACGAAGCCGCCGCGGGCAAGCGCACCGGTAAGGACGCACATGCCGGGAAGGCGACATTCGTGTCTTTGCTCGGCGAGGACAGGGCGCGCCAGCAGGCGGGCTTCCTCGTCAACCAGGCTATCGAGCATCTGTCGGGCCACGGCGCCGAAGCCGACCTGCTCCGCGCGATTGCCCGCTTCGCGATCGAGCGGGACCACTAGGGGGAGGGATGGCGGTGAAAGTCGCAGTTTATCCGGGAACGTTCGACCCGATCACGCTCGGGCATCTCGACATCATCCGCCGCGGTGCGCACCTCGTCGACAAACTAGTGATCGGCGTGACCACCAATCCGTCGAAGGAGCCGATGTTCACGGTTGCCGAGCGTATGGTGATGGTCCGGCGGGAGATCGCCGATATCCCCGGCAATATCGAGACTGTGGAATTCGATTCGCTGCTGATGGATTTCGCCGAGGCCCAGGGGGCGTCGATGATCCTGCGCGGGCTGCGCGCGGTCGCGGACTTCGAATATGAGTTCCAGATGGCGGGCATGAACCAGCAACTGAACGACAATATCGAGACAATCTTCCTGATGGCCGACGTCTCGTTGCAGCCGATCGCATCCAAGCTGGTGAAGGAGATCGCGCGCTACCGCGGCTCGATCGAGAAGTTTGTCACGCCCGCCGTGGCAGAGGATGTCCGCCGCCATCTGAATGGCGGTTCACGGTAGCGTCAGCACTCGCGCCGCAGTAGGACGCGCGAAATTTCCCGGGGAGGACTATGTTCACGAAAGCCTTGTTCGTACTGCCGTTCGCGTTGGCCCTGATCGCCGCGAAAGCACCGCCCGCGGCCGAGCCCGTATTGCCGAGTATCGCAGCGCCCGCGGATGTCGCCGCCAATCCGGCGAACAAGCTCACGCTCGAGCTTTCGAACGGCGGGACCGTGGTGATCCAGCTTCGGCCCGACCTCGCGCCCAGGCACGTCGAGCGCATCCAAACATTGGTGCGCCAGGGCTTTTACAACGGGCTCAGCTTCCATCGCGTGGTCCCCGGATTTATGGCCCAGGGCGGCGATCCCAAGGGCACGGGCGAGGGCGGATCCACACTTCCCGACCTCAAAGCCGAGTTTACCGCTGTGCCCTTCCTGCGCGGGACGGTCGGCGCCGCCCGAACCGGTGACAATGTCGACAGTGCGAACAGCCAGTTCTTCATCATGTTCATTCCCAACGCCGGTATGAACGGGCAGTACACGGTCTTCGGCCGGGTGATTTCGGGCATGGACGGGGTCGACAAGATCGCGCCGGGCGAACCGCCCGCCGAACCCACGAAGATTGTGAGGGCGACGCTCGGCGGCTAGGCGCCGGCGCGATGCGCGTCGCCGACTTCGATTTCGACCTTCCGCCCGATCGCATCGCGCTGAGGCCGGCGCGGCCGCGGGACAGCGCGCGGCTGCTCGTCGTGCGCGGCAGCGAGATTTCAGACCATGAGGTGCTCGATCTGCCGCAACTGCTCGGGCCGGGCGACGTGCTGGTGTTCAACGACACCAAGGTCATTCCCGCGCAGCTCGAGGGGAAGCGGGGAGAGGCGAGCATCGGCGCGACACTGCACAAGCGCGAGGGCCCGCGCGAATGGCAGGCGTTCCTGCGCAACGCGAAGCGCGCGCGGGTCGGCGACATGATCGACTTCGGCGAGGGTGTCAGCGCGACGGTGGTTGAAAAGTCGGAAGACGGCTCGGCGCTGCTGCGCTTCCTTGGCGACGAACCCGTCGAGCTGCTGATCCAACGGGCCGGGCGGATGCCGCTGCCCCCCTATATCGCCTCACGCCGCGAGACGGACGAGGCGGACCGCTCCGATTATCAGACGATGTTCGCGCGTGAGGAAGGCGCCGTGGCCGCTCCAACGGCCGCGCTGCACTTCACCCCGCGGCTGCTCCAAGCGCTCGACGCGCGCGGCATTGGCCGCGAGACGCTGACACTGCACGTCGGCGCCGGGACCTTCCTTCCAGTCAAGGCGGAGGACACCGCGCAGCACAAGATGCACGCCGAATGGGGGCGGATCGATGCCGCCACGGCGGAGCGGCTGAACGCCGCGCGTGCAGCAGGCGGGCGGCTGATCGCGGTCGGCACGACGAGCCTGCGCCTGCTCGAAAGCTCTGCGGACGAGAACGCCATCATCCGCCCGTTCGAAGGCGACACGGCGATCTTCATAACACCGGGCTATCGCTTCAGGGCCATCGACGGGCTGATCACCAACTTCCATTTGCCCAAATCGACCCTTTTCATGCTGACCAGCGCGCTGATGGGGCTGGACGTCATGAAATCTGCCTACGCGCACGCGATCGACGCCGCCTACCGCTTCTACAGCTACGGCGACGCAAGTTTGCTGTTGCCGCGGTAGATTTGCTCTAGTGTAATCACGGGGTTCAGGGGGAAGGGGATCACATGCGCTTTGTTGTCATTTCCGCAGCGTTGATCTGCGCTTTGTCATCGAGTGCGGAAGCGGGCGTGTTCACGGACGATTTGGGACGCTGCATGGTCGAAAAGTCGACCGACGCCGACAAGACGCAGCTCGCGCGCTGGATGTTCGCTGCGATGTCGAAAGACCCGGCGCTGGCGAAGATGGCCAACATCACACAGGCCGATCGCGATAAGCTGAATAAAGGCGCGGCGGACCTGTTCAGCCGGTTGATGCTGGTCGACTGCAGGCTGCAAGCGGTCGCCGCGGTGAAAAACGAAGGCACAAGCGCGTTCGGCCAGGCGGGTCAGGTCCTCGGTGCGGCGGCAGCGCACAAGCTCATGTCGTCACCCGAAGGCGAGGCGGAACTTGGCAAGCTCGATGATTATATCGACAAGAAGGCGTGGGAGGCGTTCGGCAAAGAGGCCGGGGTCACGATCAAGGACAAATAGTGCGCGTCGGGAGTTCAGTCCCGGCCAACACCCGGCTGCACCGCCGAGGCGATGTCGCGCTCGTCGAGATTGCGGTAGAAGGTGACTTCGGCGCCGCCTTCGTTCGATCGGGTGACGCGCGCCGCGGCGAAAATGCCGCCGCGCTTCAGTATGACGTCGCAACCTGCGGGCAAGCGGTCTTCGCTCGTGACCTGCGCGCCCGATGGCGAGATGTCGCGAATCCATATCGTCTGCGCGCCGTGCGGCGTGAACAAAGTGCCCCGCAACAACACTCGCTTGCGCGGAATGTCGCGGGGCGGTTGAACCTTCTTCGCAGCGGCGGCCATAACGGATCGATCCTTAGCGAGTCCGCCGATTTTGACCGCTCGGGGGTGAGGATCGCGTGCACGAGCTTGGTTACCCGAAGATTGAGCGCAGCCGTTCAATCGGCCGTTTAACGGCGGTTGCCTGGCGCCGTGGTCACGCTAAGCCGCGCCATTCATGACCCGCTTCTCCTTCACCATCAGCGCCATCGAAGGCGCGGCGCGGGCCGGAACGATCGCGATGGAGCGCGGCGAGATCCGGACGCCGGCCTTCATGCCCGTCGGAACCTCTGCGACTGTGAAGGCGATGCGCCCGGAAGAGGTGCGCGCGTGCGGCGCCGACATCATCCTCGGCAACACTTATCATCTGATGCTCCGTCCGGGCGCCGAGCGGATCGCGAAGGTTGGCGGGCTGCACCGGTTCATGGGCTGGGACCGGCCGATCCTCACCGACAGCGGCGGCTATCAGGTGATGAGCCTCTCCGAACTGGCCAAGGTGACCGAGGAAGGCGTCGCCTTCGCCAGTCACCTCGACGGCAGCCGGCACATGCTTTCGCCCGAGCGCTCGATCGAAGTGCAGCGGCTGTTGGGCTCGGACATCGTCATGGCTTTCGACCAACTCGTCCCGACCACCTCGACGCGCGAGCAGCAAAGCGAGGCGATGGAACGTTCGATGCGGTGGGCGAAGCGCTCCCGCGAGGAATTCGCTCGCGGCGGCGAGCATTCGGCCACAGCGGCGTTGTTCGGAATCCAGCAGGGCGCGCTCGACCGGGAACTGCGCGGACGCTCGGCCGAGGCGCTGATCGACATCGGCTTTGACGGCTATGCCGTCGGCGGGCTCGCGGTCGGGGAGGGGCAGGGGGCGATGCTCGGCTGCCTCGATTTCGCCGCTGGCATGCTGCCCGCCGACAAGCCGCGCTACCTGATGGGCGTCGGCAAGCCCGACGACATCGTCGAATCCGTCAGGCGCGGGATCGACATGTTCGATTGCGTGCTTCCGACGCGCTCGGGCCGCACCGGCCAGGCGTTCACCGCCGACGGGCCGCTGAACATGCGCAACGCCCGCTTCGCCGAGGACAGGGACCCGATCGAGCCCGGCTGCCCGTGCCCCGCCTGCACCCGCTTCGAGCGCGCCTACGTGCATCATCTGGTGAAGTCAGGCGAGATCCTTGGCGCAATGCTGATGACGCAGCACAACCTCTGGTTCTACCAGCGGCTGATGCACGCTCTGCGCGATGCCATCGCCGCGACCGATCTCGAGGCGTACGCCGGAACGTTCCTCGGCCGCTACAGGAGCAAGGGTTGACAAGCGCAGCGGCAACTTGAAGCAAGTGCGCTGGTTGGTAGCGCTACCATTGTTCAGGAAGGAGTCCGCCCATGCGTGGCCTGTTCATGATTCCACTATTGGCGCTGGTGCTTCCCGCATCCGCGAATTCCGCGCCGGCGCCGGAGGAGAGCTGGGGAAAAGCTGGGGTGCCGCTGGCCCAGTACCGGCAGGACGCCCTCGAATGCGCGCTCAACGGCCATTACACCGATATCTCGAAAACCGACGATGCCAAGGCGTTCGTCAAAGCCTCACGGCAGCTTGACGCAGTCACGACCGGCGCCTCCGCGCCGACGACCACCGGCGCCAGCGCGGGCGGACCCAACTCAACCGATTCGATCGACCAGATGGCCCGGTTCGCGGACCAGCAGCAGCACATCGTGAGCAGTATCCGGCCCGAGGAGCGCTTTCACAGCATCAAGCGGATGTTGGTCGACCGGACGGGACAGTGCCTCGCCAGCCGTGGCTATTCGAAATTCCGACTGACGGACGAGCAACGGCACCGGCTGCGCAAGCTCAAGTTCGGTTCGCAGGAACGCCGGGTCTATCTTTACAACCTGGGGAGCAATCCGGCGATCCTGCAGAGTCAGGGCGTCGCTGCAAACCCCTAGTCGGCGCCGAACGAGAGGAACGACGGCACCGGTCCGTTCCACTCGCTCTCGATGTCCTCGACGACGGGTGAACGCTCGGGCTTCGGTCCGGGCTTGGCTTCGGCCTTCGGTTCACCGCGCGGCTGCTGCTTGGGCTCCTGCGGGCGCTCCGTCTTGGCGGCTCTCGGCTTGCGCGCCTCCGCTTTCTTTGGCTCGCGTTGCGGCTTCGGTTCCGCTTCGACATGTTCGACTTTGCCGACGCGCGGAATTTGTGGCCGGTCAGTTTCTCGATGCGGTCGATCAGCTCTCGCATCTTCGCGCGTCGCAAGGGTGATCGCAATGCCCGTCGCGCCGGCGCGCCCGGTGCGGCCGATACGGTGGATGTAATCGTCGGGCTGCCAGGGAACGTCGAAGTTGATGACGTGGCTGACGTCCTTGACGTCGAGGCCGCGTGCCGCGACGTCGGACGCCACCAGGATCTTGATGTCGCCGCCCTTGAACCGGTCGAACTCGGCGATGCGCGCGGCCTGCTCCATGTCGCCCTGGATCTGGCCGACCGAGAAGCCCGAGCGCTTGAGGCTGCTGGCGAGCTCGCGGACCGTGGTCTTGCGGTTGCAGAAGACGATCGCGTTGCGGAACTCTTCGTGGCGCAGGATGTCCTTGAGCGCGTCGCGCTTTTTGTCGCCGCGCGTCTCGACCAGCCTTTGCTCGATATTGATGTTCGCGGTCGCGGGCCGGGCGACCTCGACGCGCTTCGGATCGTTGAGGAATTTCTGCGACAGTTTCTGGATCGGCGGCGGCATGGTCGCCGAAAAGAGCAGGGTCTGCCGCTGCTTCGGCAACTTCGTGCAAATCTCTTCGATGTCGGGGATGAAGCCCATGTCGAGCATCCGGTCGGCTTCGTCGATCACCAGCAGGTTGCAGTCGTTGAGCATGATCTTGCCGCGGCCGAACAGGTCCATCAGCCGGCCCGGCGTCGCGATCAGCACGTCGACGCCCTTCTCGAGCGCCTTCACCTGGTCGCCCATCTGCACGCCGCCGATCAGCAGCGCCATCGAGAGCGGGTGGTATTTGCCGTACTTCTCGAAATTGTCGGCGACCTGCATCGCCAGCTCGCGCGTCGGCTCGAGGATCATCGAGCGCGGCATTCGCGCGCGGCTCCGGCCCTGGTGCAGGATGTCGAGCATCGGCAGGACGAAACCCGCGGTCTTGCCGGTGCCGTCTGGGCGATCCCGATGAGGTCCTTGCCCATCAGCACCGACGGGATCACCGCGCTCTGGATCGGCGTCGGTTCGTCATAGCCGCTGTCGGCGATGGCCTTGAGCAATTCTTCTGATAGGCCGAGATCGGCAAAAGACATTCAAATATCCGGAAAAAAGGTGAGCTCGCGGCTTCTAGGGGCCGGTGCGGCTAGCGCGAAACCGGCTATGCCGCCACTGGCGGAGTGTCAAGGAATCGATCGAGAGATGCGGACGGCCTGCGCGCACGCGACAGGACCGACCGTTTCTATCGCCGAAGCTTTGGGATCAGCTGCTTGAAATGATCGATCGTGCAGCTCCCGCCGATGCGCGAGTGTACCGCGTCGCGCCCGGCGCACAGCCTGTCGTCCTGCGGCTGGAGATAGAAGCCGCCGTAGAAATCGAGCGCCGGGCAATCCTCGTCGAACTTGGCCCGTACCCGCGTCCCGCCGGCGAGAATGAAATCGACCTGGCTTTGGCCCGAAAGCAAGGCCGCGCGGATCGCGGCGATCGGCATGCATTTGGGCGCCTTGTGCTCGATCCAGTCGATCTGCGGCCCGAGCCGGCGCGGCTCGACCGGCACGCGCAGGATCACTTCGTCCTGGATAACCAGCCGCGTGACGCTCTGCTGCATCGCCACCGGCTGCGCGGCGAAAAGGCCGAGCAGCAAGGGAATGAAGCTCAGGATTGTCCCCGGAGTCACCAACTGCCAGTCACCGATCAGCCCCCAACGCGGAAAGCCCGGCTTCGCAGCGAAGCCTTGAATGATCAATGAACTAGGCTTGAGCCGCCGACCCCAGACCTGATCCGGGGGAGCCGGCTGCTCGCCCCGGTTGGCCGGATGGGCGAGCCATCCAAGTGCATCGCCTGAGCAGCGCGAAGCGACGGCGAGAGCCCGGCCGGCGGGCGGCGACCCTGAGGGGAGACGAACCCGTCCGACGTGGTCACGCGA
>CAWKHO010000027.1:0-14601 GCA_963849435.1 uncultured Alphaproteobacteria bacterium | reverse complement strand
TCGGTCGCCCTTGAGCGCACGCTTCGAAGGAGCTGTGACCTTCTCGATCGACGATCTCTATCTTGGGCGCGCCGCTCGAGCGGATCTGGCCAGGCGAATTCATCCGCTACTCGCGACGCGGGGCGTCCCCGGCACGCACGATCCGATCCTGGGCATTGAGGTCCTAAATGCACTCATGCGCGGCGAATCCGTCGCCTTGCCGCGTTTCGACAAGGCGGACGATGATCGCGTCCCATATGAAAACTGGCCAGTCGCCCCGGCCAGTTGCACACTTCCAGATATTCGAGGGCTGGTGCGTTGGTGCGCGACCTCAAAGGCGCGCAAGATCTCGTCGATCCGATCAACCGCCTTGAGGCCGAAGAGACCGCGACGGTACACTGGCGGCGGTTCGTAAACGACGCACTTGGCGGGGACGTATCAACAATTGTTCGACCGCATTGATATGCTTGTCCTTATGGCCGCCCCGGAATGGGAAACCGTGCTGGGTTGGCGGATCCAGCAGGAACATGAACTGCGGGCCGCTAGCCCCGATGGCAATGCCCTGATGGATGATGATGCCGTTGTGAGTTCGTAAGTCATTTTGGGCTACGACGCGGCACGTTCTGGCCGAAATGCGGAGCGCGCCGATCTGGTGCTTCGGCTGAATGAGGCTCGCGAGTGCGTTCGAGTGGAGACATCCCCGTCGGCGGAGGACGGCCGCCGGCGGTAAGCGCCCGACGCTCTAAAGCTTTCCGAACCTTTGTTCGAAGCCGTCGATGTCGCCGCGAGCGAGATAATCGGCCTGTTCGGCGATCCGGTCACGCGTGATGCGCCCGCTGAACGCGCCGAGCTGTGAGTCCAGGCGCTCGATTTCGATGGGAGTCAGATGCGCGATCTGTTCGAAACGGAAGAAGCCGAGCCGGTGCAGCGCATCGGCGAATTTCGGACCCGACGCCCTTCATCCGGCAAAGATCGTCGCCTGGCCTGCCCTGACCGTCGAGCTCGCCGTGAACGCGGGCGCTGAGGAGCTCGCCAGTCACGTCGCTCGTTGCTGCCGCGGCTTCAGCGGCGATACCGCGCCCCTCGGCAGGCCGGGTCTGCGCCATGTGCGGCCGGACGGGAGCGCTGTCGGTCAGCTGCAACTCGCTGGCGCGGCCGCAGCAGCATGACTGCGACGACACCGGCGATCGCCACGATGAGGATGAGCCACCAATACTCGCGGATGAAATCCATTCAGGTCACCAATTCCACTGTGAGTTGTATCTTCGGCGAAGCTCGGCGAGATAGGCGAGCAACAAGCCAAAAAGAAAGCCCAGGAGCGCGGCAATCGCGCCTTCGACGATCAGTGGAATGCCCGCGGACCGCGTCCAGGTGGCGTCGCTCACGCCCGGGATTTGCCTGAGCAGCCGCGCGGCCTCGGCCTGCTGAAAGTCATTACTTGGTCCGGACAGCATCAGTTGCCGTGTCAGCGGCCCGTGGTGGATGTGTACGTTGACGCCCCCGGGGGCGTAGTTAGCAGCGAGGACTTCGCGAGCGATGCGTTCGACCCTGCCGCGAAACGGTCGGCCGCGCCGAGTGGCCCATGCCACACCGCCGCGGCTACGATCGAGAGCGCTGCACCGACGGCCAGGATTGTCGACGCGGCGTTGCCGAGGCTGATCGACGAGCTCCGGCTCATGCGGACGGTCCTTCGGGCGCACGATTTTCACGCGGAACGCGGCTGCTCCTGCGATCACACCAAGGACCAGGCCCGCACAAACGGCTGGCAGGAAATAGCTCCACCAGGCGTTCATGCGTCTTCGCGCTCGCAGTTCGCGCCAGCCGATATCGCGGCGGTGGAAGCCGTCGGCGAAATCGATCTGATCGACAGCGCGGTACGCCCGGGCGCGCGCATTGGCGAACGTGTCGGCGAGCGCTGTCACAGCAAGCACCCGGCCGCCGTTCGCGATGAGGCTGCCATCGGCGATGGCGGTGCCGGCGTGAAACACAGTCACGCCCTCGACCTGCTCTGCGGCTTCAATGGCTCGGATCGCTCCGCCGCTTACTGGATAGCCCGGATAGCCGCGTGCCGCGACGATCACCGTCATCGCATGCTTTTGCGCAAGCACCGGCGGGTCGATCTCCGCGAGCCGCCCGGTCGCCACCGCGTGGAGCAGCTCGGCGAAATCGCCCTCGATCAGCGGCATGATGGCCTCGCACTCCGGATCGCCGAAGCGGACGTTGTACTCAATGAGCTTCGGTCCTTCGGCGGTGAGCATCAGGCCGGCATAAAGCACGCCGCTGAACGGCGTTCCGGCAGCGGCGAGGGCTCGGACCGTCGGGCGCACGATTTCGTCCATGGCGCGACCTAGCAGCTCCGGCGTGAGCACTGGGGCCGGGGCGTAGGCGCCCATGCCGCCGGTGTTTGGACCGGTATCGCCCTCGCCGACGCGCTTGTGATCCTGAGCCGACGCTAGCGGCACCGCGATCTCGCCATCGACGAGCGCGAACAGGCTTGCTTCCTCGCCTTCGAGAAATTCTTCGATGATGAGCGGCCCGTCGCCGGCCGCGCGGATTGCAGCCTCGGCTTCCGCGCGGCTCATCGCCACAGTCACGCCCTTGCCGGCGGCAAGCCCGTCCGCCTTGACCACGACCGGAATTCCGAAGGCGTCGAGCGCCGCTAGCGCGTCCTGCATTCGATCGGCCCGGATATAATCGGCCGTCGGAATGCCGTTCGCCCGGCACAGATCTTTGGTAAAGCCCTTAGAGCCTTCGAGCTGAGCTGCGGCGGCATTCGGCCCGAACACGGGAATGTCGGCGGCGCGCAACGCATCCGCCACTCCTGCGACGAGCGGCGCCTCTGCTCCGATAACTACGAGATCTACGCCGTTGCGCTGCGCGAGTTCGACGACGGCCGCTGCATCGCAAGGGTCCGCTGCGACGCATTCGGCCCACCGGCCGATCCCAGGGTTTCCCGGTGCCGCGATCAGCCGCCCGCAGCTTGGCGATTGCCTAAGCCGCCACGCGAGCGCATCTTCGCGTCCGCCCGACCCCAACAGCAATATGTCCATGGATCTCCCTGACGATACGCGCCCCGGCCTGTTAGCGAACGTCGCCTCCGGCGACAATTCGCCCGCGCTCAGCGTCAGCGAGCTTTCGGGCGCGCTCAAGCGCACCATCGAGACAGCGTTTGGCGAGGTGCGCGTGCGCGGCGAGATCTCGGGCTTCAAACGGCACGGCTCCGGCCATTGCTACTTCACCTTGAAGGACGAGAACGCCTGCATCGACGCCGTCATCTGGCGCGGCAATGCGGCCGCGCTCGCCTTCAGGCCCGAGGACGGCGCGGAGATCATCGCGACCGGCAAGCTCACGACCTATCCTGGCCGGTCCAAATATCAGATCGTCGTCGAGCGGATGGAGCTCGCCGGCGAGGGCGCGTTGCTGGCATTGCTCGAGAAACGGCGGAAAGCGCTCGCGGCCGAAGGGCTTTTCGCACTGAGCGCAAACGCAAGCTGCCGTTCCTGCCGCGGATCGTCGGCGTGGTGACCTCGCCAACTGGCGCGGTGATCCGCGACATCCTCCATCGGCTCGAGGATCGCTGCCCGACGCGCGTGATCCTGTGGCCGGTGCCAGTGCAGGGGGAGGGCTCCGCGACCAAGATCGCCGACGCAATCCGAGGTTTTGCGACGTTCGAGCCGCGTCCCGACCTGCTGATCGTCGCACGCGGCGGCGGATCGATTGAGGATTTGTGGCCCTTCAACGAGGAAGAGGTCGTCCGCGCTGCCGCCGAATCGCCGATCCCGCTGATTTCGGCCGTCGGCCACGAGACCGACACGACGCTGATCGATTTCGCGGCCGACCTGCGCGCGCCCACGCCGACCGCGGCCGCGGAAATCGCAGTGCCGGTGCGCGCGGAGCTGTTCGCCCAGCTCGCCGAGCTGTCGCATCGGGCGCAGCAATGCCTCGCCCGGCGCGCCGAAGGCTGCCGCGAGCGCTTCGACCTGACCGTCTGCCGGTGGCCCGAGCCGCAGTCGATCCTTGCGCCCGTAGTCCAGCGCGTCGACGACCTTGGCGAGCGGCTGCCGCGCTCGCTCGCCGCCCGGGCCGGAAACGCCCGCGCGGACATGAACCTGGTGGCCGGCCGCCTCCGCCGCGATTTAATCGACGAGAAGATCGCCCGGTTGTCGGAACGTTTGAGCGCCGCTTGGAAAATGGCCGAGCTGGTCCATCCCGAGCGTCCGCTGAGCCGCGGCTTCGTGCGGGTAACCGACCGTTCGGGCAAGACGCTGACTCAGGCCGCGGACGCGCGCGACGCGCGCGAGCTCAGCCTCCGCTTTGGTGACGGCAATGTCGATGCGACGGTGGACGGCACGCCGGCTCGGCAGGCGCGGGTTGAGCGGCCGGCGAAGCGATCCTATTTGCCACCGCAGCCTGGGCTGTTCGACCAGGGCGAGGAGTGACGCAATTGCTCATGACCGGAAGCGGCAAGACGGCTCGGGTGCATTATCTGCCCGGAACCTTCAGGGTGCTGTCCGATGGCGACCATGTGATTTGCGCGGTCACCGGCGCCCGGATCCCGCTGCACGAGTTGCGCTACTGGAGTGTCGAGCGGCAGGAGCCCTACACTGACGCCGTGGCAAGCCTCGAGGCCGAACAGCGCTCGGCCAAAGCCTAACCGATTCGTTTGACGCGAATTCCCGGCTGACCGGCGACGCGCAGGAAGAAGGCGCCGAACGATCCGCGATGGACGACGACCTTATTACCGCGTTCGGGCGGGAGGCCGAGTGGCGAATCATCTTGCTGGGCCCAGGTCGAGCCGTCCGCCAGGGTCACGATCCAGGCGCCGTAGCCGTCCTGGGCGGCCTTCGTTATCGTGCTGGCAATCTCACTGACGTCATTGTCACCGCCCCCGAAGAGGCCGCCGAAATCGGGGATCGGAAAATCCGAACAGGCTGCGCTTGGCCGCGGTCGCTCGCGCCTTGTCGATCACCACCAGCTCCTTCGATGCAATTGCCTGGCCGATCGCGGCCGCCTGCGCGGTCGTAACAGGCGAGCCGCTGCGCCGAATCCGTCACCGAACGGCACGCGATCAGCTGCTGCATCGACTGCGGCGTGCCCGTGTTCGGAATCGAGCGCGCTTGTGCGCCGCTCGCTGACACGGCTGTGAAAACCGCTGCAGTCACCAGTGTTTTGCGCATCATAATCCACCCCCGCAAATCTGCATTTGAGGCTATTACGCGGACGCAATCCAGCGCAATCTCGCGCTGTTGCAAAATTGATACAGCGCATCGACAACTCGCTTAAGGTTAACCCGCAGCCGTTGCCAGCCTCTCATTGCTTCACCTATCAACCGCGACAGTTCGGCGAAGTCGCATTCGCCGTTCCACGGCAGCCGCGCTCGCCCGCGGCTAGTGAAGGGGAAGATTTTTATGAAGCTCGATTTCCGTCAGCGCCTGCTCACGACGACTCTTATTGTCGGCGTCAGCGCGCTCGCCACGCCTGCTTTTGCGCAGACCACGCCACCGCCCGCCAATCCCACGGACACCGCCGGCGCCGCCAATGCGCAGCCCGAGACGACGACTCCGCAAGAGGGACAGACGGCCATTCCGTCGACCAACGCGCAGGGCGCGACGGTCAAGTCCTCGCAGGACATCGTCATCACCGGCACGCGCATTCCGCAGCCGAACCTGACTTCCGCGAGCCCGGTGACGGTGCTGTCGAGTCAGGAAATCAAGCTTCAGGGCACGACCCGCACCGAAGATCTGATCAACTCGCTGCCGCAGTCGTTCGCGGCGCAGGGTTCGAACGTGTCGAACGGTGCAACTGGCACTGCAGACGCAAACCTGCGCGGCCTCGGCCCGCAGCGCACGCTCGTGCTGGTCAATGGCCGCCGCCTGCAGCCGGGCGACCCCCGCTTCCCGGTGCAGGACCTGAACTTCATCCCAGCTTCCCTGGTGAAGCGCGTCGACGTGCTAACGGGCGGCGCGTCGTCGGTGTACGGCGCGGACGCCGTCGCCGGTGTCGTGAACTTCATCATGGACACCAACTTCACCGGGCTGCGCATCGATGCCCAGGCGAGCGCGTTCTGGCATAATCAGCTGGGAACGCAGAGGTCCTCGACGGCGAATGCGGCGCGTGGATTCGGTCCGCCGCACGGCACCAGCGTGAACGGCGGCGCGCAGGATATTTCGGGCGTGTTCGGCACAAGCTTCGCCGACGGCCGCGGCCACGTCGTGGCCTACGCGACCTACCGCAACCAGGACCCGGTCCTGCAATCCACTCGCGACTATTCGTTCTGCGGCTTCACCGCCAACACGCCGGCCAATGTTACGGCGCTCGGGCGCAGGATGAACTGCGGCGGTTCGGCAACATCGAACATCGCGACCATCATCACCGCCACCCAGCCCAACACTTACTTCGTTGGAGGCACGACGCCTGCCGACCAGACGCTGACGCCGGGTTTCGTTCCGTTCAATTTCGGTCCCTATAACTACTATCAGCGGCCGGACGAGCGCTACACGTTTGGCACGTTCGCCGACTATGAGATCAGCCCCGGTGCGAAGCCGTACCTTGAGGCGATGTTCATGAACGACGTGTCGACCGCGGTGATTGCGCCGCGGGCGACTTCTTCGTCACAGCGAACACGGGCTGCGACAACCCGCTGCTGTCAGCAGCACAGCTCGCCATCGTCTGCGGGCCGGGGAACACCTTCGTGGATGCGAACGGAATTACCCGCGGCGTCGCTTATGTGGGCCGCCGCAACGTTGAGGGTGGCGGCCGCGCCGATCGGCAGGAGCACACCTCCTGGCGTGTCGTTGCCGGCATGAAGGGCGACCTGCTGCGCGGGCTGTCGTATGATGCTTATTACCAGTTCGGCACAACGCACATAGTCCACGATCACGAAAACGACTTCTCGGTGCGGCGCCTCAACCAGGCGATCGACGTCACGACCGATCCGGCCACCGGTCTGCCGGTCTGCCGTGGTACGCTGAATGGCACGGCCGATGCGGGGTGCGTGCCCTACAACCCCTGGTCGACCGCTCCGAACGCGATTGGTCCGGATGCGCTGAACTTCCTTCAACTTCCAGCGCTCGACCGCGGCAACGTCGACGAAACCGTGGCGGACGCGAATTTCACCCTCGAAGGCGGCGAATATGGGCTGCAGACGCCGTGGTCGGACCGGGGCGTGGGCATCAACGTTGGCGCCGAGTACCGCAAGGAAGCACTGTCGTTCCTGCCCGATGCCGAGGAGCAGGCAGGCGATCTCGCCGGCAACGGCGGCGCCACCGTACCGGTGAACGGCCATTTCGATGTCCGCGAGTTGTTCACCGAAGTCCAGATCCCGATCGTCAGCCACTCCTTCATCGAGGAGTTCACGGTGACCGGCGGCTATCGCTATTCCGATTATAAGGTGGCGGATAACCACTTCAGCACGAACACCTACAAGATCTCGGCTGAATTGGCGCCGATCCGCGACGTGCGGTTCCGCGGGAGCTACAACCGCGCGGTGCGCGCGCCAAACGTTGTCGAATTGTTTGCTCCGCAGGCGGTGGGCCTCGAGGGCACGATCGATCCGTGCGCTGGACCAGCGATTGGTGGGCTGATCGGTGGACCAGGTGGATTGAACCAGCAGCAATGCGCGCTGACAGGTGTGACGGCTGCTCAATTTGGCAGCGTTCCCGGCAACCCCGCGGGCCAGTACAGCGCTTTCCTCGGAGGAAACCCGGACCTGACGCCAGAGAAATCGGACTCCTACACCTTCGGTGTGGTCCTCCAGCCGCGATTCATCCCCGGCCTCGCGATCAGCGCCGACTACTTCAACATCAAGGTCAAAAACCTGATCACGATCGTCGGCTACAATACGATCATGAATCAGTGCATCGCGACGGGGGATCCGGCATTGTGCTCGCTGATTAAGCGCAATGTGAACAACGGAAACCTGTGGCTCAATGTCGTGAACCTCGCGGACGGTGGCTATATCATAGACACCACGACCAACATCGGTGGCGAGAGCACCAAGGGCATTGATATCAATGGTTCTTACGCACACAAGTTCGGTCATCTCGGCTCGTTGAACGTCAGCTTCGTCGGGACCTACCTCAAGAATCTCAACATCAATCCGCTTCCGGATGTCGAGTATAATTGCTCCGGCTTCTACGGGCTGCAGTGCGGCACCCCGAACCCGAAGTGGCGGCACAAGTTCCGTGTTGGTTTCACGCTGCCCAACGGTCTCGGGATCTCCGGACAGTGGCGTTATTTCTCCTCGGTGAAGGACGATACGCTGAGCAGCGACCTGGACCTGTGCCCAACGAACACTGCGGGCACCGCGTGCAATCCCGCTTCGACTTCGTGGCTCGTCCGCTTGACGCAAAGCTGGCCTCGCGGAGCTACTTCGACCTGGCGCTGACGGCGCGGATCGCGGACAAGCTCAACCTGCGTTTCGGCGTTAACAACCTGCTGGACACGGATCCGCCGCTCGCCGGAACCAACGCGTCAGGCGCCTACGGCGCTCGTTCGGCGCCTCCGTTCGGCAACGGCAACACCTTCCCGCAGGTGTACGATTCGCTTGGACGGTTCATGTTCGCTGGCGTTACGGTCGACTTCTAAAGCCGATCGGCCTCGACAGAAGATGGCGGCGGGTCTCTTCGGAGGCCCGCCGTTTTCTTGCGTGAGGGCCACGCGGCCTGCGGACGGGGCTCGACGGGCCTCACGCCTGGTGCTTAGTTGCCCTTATGAGCGGCGGGGATTGGCAAGTTCTTCTGAAGGAGGCGTCGCAATTGCGGCGCACAGGCCGAGTTCCCGAAGCGATCGCCGCCTACGAGCGCCTCCTGACAATAAGGCCAGATCTCGCGGACAGCTGGTACAACCTGGGTTGGCTGCAACGCCAGGCGCGTGATTTCAAAAGTTCGCTCGAATCGTACCGCCGGGCCCTCGACCTCGGGGTCAGCGCACCGGAAGAAGTGCACCTCAACCGCGCCGTGATATACTCCGATTACTTGCATGACCCGGTGGGGGCCGAGCGCGAGCTGCGCGCCGCCCTCGCTAGAAATCCTGACTACATTCCAGCGCTGCTCAATCTAGGCAACCTTTACGAGGATTTGGGTGAGCGCAACCTTGCGCGGGCTGCCTATGAGACGATCCTGTCGAGGGAACCTTTGCACAGCCTCGCGCTAGCCAGGCTGGCAGGCCTCTCGCATTCGGCAATCCTAGATGTTGGGCTGGCCGACCGCTTGCGCCGGGCGATAGACTTCCGAACGAGCGCCGCCGCTGAGCAAGCGGACCTGGGCTTTGCTTTGGCGGCGCTGCTCGATGCCGCCGGAGAATTCGACCAAGCGTTCGAAGCCGCCTCGGCTGCGAATGCCGCCAGCCGTTCGGCCACCAATGCTCATTACGACCGCGCAATGCACGAGAGGTTCGTCGATCGCCTGATTGCCAGCTTCAATCGGCCCGCCCTCGCGACCTCGACTCAGGGAACTTCACCGATCTTCATTTGCGGCATGTATCGCTCCGGCTCGACGCTGATCGAGCAGGTGCTAGCGGGCCACGAAGCCATCAAGTCGGGCGGGGAGCTCGACCTGATTCCTGCGCTGGTCGAGAGGATCACGGGCTATCCGGAGACGGTTACGACCGTCGATTCCGGCACGCTCTCCAGCTGGCGGGATTTCTATTTGAGCGGCTTGCCAGATTCGCGTCAAGCGGACGAGCGGTGACCGACAAGAGGCCCGACAATTTTCTCCACATCGGTCTCATCAAGATCTTCTTTCCGAGCGCAAAGATTATTCAC
Source organism: uncultured Alphaproteobacteria bacterium (assembly GCA_963849435.1). GTDB lineage: Bacteria > Pseudomonadota > Alphaproteobacteria > Sphingomonadales > Sphingomonadaceae > Sphingomicrobium. Next base: position 4,859 of record CAWKHO010000027.1, on the reverse strand, counting down.
ACCCACCGGAATCCGTTGGACAATCTGCTGTCCCTCTACTTCCTTCATCTCGATCCGGGCATGGCCTATGCGCTGGATCTTGAAGACGCCGCACATTGGCATGGCCAGTATCGGCGGCTGATGACGCATTGGGGGACGCTTTACCCTGACGACATTTTCGATTTGGATTATGACGCGTTGGTCTGCGAACCCGAGCATGTCATCGGTGATTTGCTTGCTTTCCTTGGGCTGGAGTGGGAGGCAGGCAGTGCTTGATTTCCATCGGCGAAAATCCGCAGTGAGGACTGCGAGTGTATGGCAGGTGCGCCAGCCCCTGCACGCGCGTTCGACAGGCCGATGGAGGAATTACCGGAGTACTTGCCGGATCCGGAGCGCTTCCCCTCATGAGCGACAGCTACATTGCCGCGACTAACATCCTTTCGGGTGAACATCCGTCGCATGAGGTGGTGAAGCGCGCGGCAAAGCTGCTCGAGATCGCTTCGATGAGGGACATGCGGACGCAACGGAGCGGCTCGCGTTGTTTGCGGCCCTGGGAGTTGCCGCGCCGCAAAATTGGGACCGTGCATTGGACTTCCTTGAGCTAGCCGCTGCTCGAGGGTCTCAAAGCGCGCGCGCACAGTTGCTCCTGCTGGCGAACAATCAGGAGCAGGCACTAGCGGATCGTGGAACCTCCGAATTTTGGCGGAGTGTTCGCGACTCCATCGACATTGGGGCCTGCATCGCGCCTGGGGACAAAACGTCGCTGGCGGAATCACCAGGATACGGATCATCAGGCGCTTCGCGACAGCGGCTGAATGTCGGTGGATGATCGCGAGGGCAGACGCGCGATTGGCTCCCGCCACTGTATTCGACGAAGAAACTGGGACTGGCGCATACCATGCGAATCGTAACAACTCATTCCTCGTGCTCGGCATCTCGGAAATGGACGTGCTGACGGAAATCATTCGCCACCGCATCGCTGCAGCAACGCGAATTCCTACCGTCGTGTTCGAGCTGCCGCAGGTGCTCCATTATGCGGTGGGTCAGCAGTTTGCATCGCATTTTGATTTCCTGGAACCCGCGACGGTAGCTTACCGAGACGACCTGGCACGATTTGGCCAGCGCGTGGCGACCTTTCTCATCTACCTTAACGATGACTACGCCGGTGGGGAGACGAGCTTTCCCGAGATCGGCCTCAAGTTTCGCGGCCAGCAGGGAGACGCTCTGTTGTTTGCCAACGTAACCGCCGATGGCAGCCCCGATCCGAAGACGCTTCACGCGGGGATGCCGCCCATCTCCGGCGAAAATTGGGTATTTTCGCAATGGATTCGGAATTAGCTTCCCAAGGTATGATCGAGCGCGAGTTGGTTGCATTTGCCCCGCGCGCCTGCATCATGAAGTGATGACCCACGGGAAGATGCTGGAAGAACAAGCAGATCGCGCGGCCGCGGCCGGCAACTTCGTTGCTGCGAGGGCGATGCTGGAGCAGGTTGCTCAATCCGGCGGCAACAGACCCGATTTGTGGGTCAAGCTCTCAGCGATGTGCAAGGCCTCAGGCGACCTTCAAGGCGCGCTCGCCGCCATCAACAAGGCGCTCGAAATTTCCCCGCTCGATTTCTCGGCCTGCTGGCGCGGGCGGTGATCCTCGACGATCTCGGGGACCCGAATGCCGGCGAGCAATATGGCAATGCGCTGGCGCAGATCCATCCGGACGAGGAAATCCCCAAGCCATGGCAGACGGCGGTCGCGCATGCGCGCAAACGACGCGATGAATGGCGCAACAAGGTCCAGCAACATCTCATAAGGAGCTTGCCTGCCGATCTGGCATCGACCGAACGCGCGCGCGCCGAACGGCTCATCTCCAATCGCGCCCGCACTACTCGACACTACCACCAGGAGCCGTCCGATTTTCATCTTCCCGGCATGCCGGAGGTGGAATTCTACGATCCGAGCCTGTTCGCCGGCCTGCCAGCGCTCGAAGAGGCCACAAACGTAATCCGCGCCGAGTTCGATGCCCTTATCGCCGCCGAGGCGGCGGAGATGGTGCCGTACATCCAATATCCGGAGCGGGTGCCGCTGCGGCAGTGGAAGGACCTCAACTTCAATCCCAAGTGGACCGCGATCCACTTGCTCAAGAATGGAGAGCCCGTCGAAACCAACGTCAGGCACTGCCCGAAGACGATGCAAACCATCGCGCAGCTCGATCAGCCGCAGGTGCCGGGCGCGTCGCCTAATGCGATGTTCTCTCTTCTGGCACCCCGTACGCGGATCCCACCCCACACGGGCGTCGCCAACACCCGTCTCGTCTGTCACTTGCCGCTCATCGTGCCCCCGAAGTGCGGCTTCCGCTGTGGCGCAACGACTATCGAATGGCACGTCGGCAAGGCCTTCGTTTTCGACGACACGATTGAGCATGAAGCGTGGAACGACAGCGACGAATTGCGCGTGGTGCTGATCGTCGACCTGTGGGCACCATCGCTGAGTGAGGGGGATCGCGGGGCCGTCGCAGCGGTAATTACGGCGAGTGGCGCGAGCTTTGGAGGCCAAGGGTGACGGTTGGTGTGAAACAGACACTGGACCCTGCGCGCGTGCTCGACGAGGCCATTGCCGCCCTTAATGTACCTGGAGCGGATCTACCGTTCGACGATGTTGATGCCGCATTGAATATCGCACCCCATGATCCGCGGCTGTGGCACGTCAAGGGGCTCATGCACCGCGAACGGGAGCAGCGGGAGCTCGCAATTCCGGCGCTCAAACGCGCGGCCGAGCTCGCTCCCGCCGAGCCGCTCATCACGCACGGCCACGCGCGAACCTTGCTCGAGGCGGGGCTGCCCAGCGTTGATGCCTTCGCCCGGGCGCTGAAGCTGGCGCCGAATAATCCGGACGTGGTGAAGGGCATGGTATCGGCGCTACTCGCCGAACGACGCACAGCTGACGCCATGGCCGGGATGGAAATGGCTCTGCAACGTTCGCCGCGCTGGGTGGAAGGACATGTGTTGCTGTCGGGACTCCGATGGGCCGAGCGTGAGCGGAGCACGTTCACGCGCAGCTTCGATGAGGCGCTCGTGCACTATCCGCAATCTCTCGATCTCTGGCGAGAGCTGATCAATGCTCTGGTTCACGCCGAACAATGGGATGAGGCGCTTGCGCGTATTGAAAGGGGCCGAGCCCTTATCGGGAACAATGTCGTGTTCGGCACGACCGAAGCGATCGTCCACGCGGAGCGCGGCGATACCGAACTGGCGGATAGTTTGTTCGCTCCCTACGTCGAGGTGGACGCCGGTCCGCTTCAGGTCCGGCGCGTTCGGCATCTCCTGCGAAGCGGCCGTCCGGAGCAGGCGAACGAGCTGATCGAAAGCTGGTTGTATCGGCCGGAAGGCTTCATGTTCTGGCCCTATGCATCGGTCGGCTGGCGCATGGTCGGCGATGATCGCTGGCAATGGCTTGACGCCGACGAACGTTTCATCGGCATCTACGACATCGGTGACCGGTTGCCGCCACTCGACCAGCTCGCCGAAACTTTGCGGCAGCTGCATACCCTCTCCGGTCAGCCGCTCGAGCAATCGCTTCGCGGAGGCACGCAGACGGACGGCAATTTGTTTCAGCACATCGACCCGATTCTCGTGCGACTGCGTGAGGCGATACGGACCACTGTCGCCGAGCATGTGGCGCGGCTTCCGCCTGCCGATGAGCGGCATCCGTTGCTGGGGCCGTTGCGCGATCGCATTCAGTTCGCAGGCGCCTGGTCAGTCCGACTGCACAGCCGCGGCTATCATGCCAATCATGTTCACCCCATGGGATGGATCAGTTCAGCCCTCTACATTGTCCTTCCGCCGGACAGCGGCGTTGACGAGGCCGGCGTTCTCACGCTCGGCGAAGCCAAGGCCGCAAGCTTTCCGGTCGATCTGCCGCCATTCCGAACCGTTGAACCAAAGCCCGGTCGGCTGGTGCTCTTCCCCTCATATATGTGGCACGGCACGCGTCCATTCGCCGAAGGTGAACGTATGACGGTCGCGTTCGACGTCGCTCGGGTTCTGAATTAGCCAACAAAAACTTGGCTGGTGGTCGCAAATTGCGTTAAATACGTTCCACAGCCGCCGTAAGTGGATCGAGGTCTTTATGTTCAAGTCAATCGCAATTGTAATGATGATTGCTCTCGCTGCTCCTGCTGCGGCCCAGATCACGTTCGAGGGGTCGACCGCGCCTGCCGCCCCGACCCAGGCGAAGGGGACCAACCCCAATGACAAGATCATCTGCGAACGCCAGGACCAAATCGGCTCGCGCCTCGGCGCCAAGAAGGTTTGCAAGACCGCAGCGCAATGGGCTGAAGAGCGCCGGACGGAGCGGAACGATCTCGAAAAAATTCAGCAGGTCGTCAACCAGGAGCCATCTCGCTAAAATACCGCGGGAGTGCAGCCGCACACTCCGCCGCCGGTTCACGCCGCCTCGCGCTGCTCCGTGACCGGCGTCAGCACGAGCTGCCCGTCGCCCTCATCGACGCGCACCGTTGATCCGTCCGCAATCTCGCCCGCGAGGATTTTGTCCGCCAGCGGATCCTGCAGATACTTTTGGACCGCGCGCTTGAGCGGCCGCGCGCCGTACACCGGATCGTAGCCGACTCCCCCGAGCCACGCGCGCGCAGCGTCGGTCAACTCGAGCTTGATCTTGCGGTCCTCGAGCAGCTTCCGAGGCGGGCAATCTGAATATCGACGATCGGCCCCATGTGCCCTGCCGAGAGGCGGTGGAACAGAATGATCTCGTCGAGCCGGTTGAGGAACTCGGGCCGGAAGTGCGCGCGCACCACCTCCATCACCTGGGTCTCAACCTTCTCGACGGGCTCATCCTCGCCCAGTGAGGCGAGATATTGTGAACCGAGGTTG
>CAWKHO010000026.1:0-152800 GCA_963849435.1 uncultured Alphaproteobacteria bacterium | reverse complement strand
CGCGTCCGGATCGGGTTTGGGCTTTAGCGAGCGCTTCGATTCGCGGATCAGCTCCGCCCGCACCTCGATGCTGCCCTGGGCAAGCGCGTTGTCGCAATCGGCGCGAAACTGCTCGTTCTTGCGCAGCCACTCATGGACGGTCGAATTCGACACGCCCGCCGACCGGCACGCGCCCTTGATGTTGCAGCTCGCCGCCAGATAATTGAGGAACTTCTGCCGCCGCTTGACCGTGAAGCTCCTGCGCTTCGGCTTCCCCTTCAGCGACCCCCGCGCCGCCCGTTTCTGCGTCCGGCCCCCGCGCGTTCCGCCGATCTCCGTCTCGTCCTTGTCCACGCCCGCACACCCGCTGCCCGGCAACTATGTGCCAGAAGCGAGCGCGAATGTCAAGATAATTGTGCCAAATAGGTTATAAACCAAGTGTCTGCTTTTGACCCGTTCCTGCCATTAGCGATCCCCACTTACAGTTTAGTATTGCGACAGCTATGAAATATCCAAACGCACCATGTGGTGGAGGCTATTGCGATGCCAATTCTTGTATCTGAATGGAGGAGGGCAAACCTCCTGCCGTGGCTCCTCTTCGCCGTCCTTTTTTGTACTCCATACAGCCTACATGGGCATCTCGTCTGAGGGTCTGGGACGAACGCAGCTCATGCTCTTGGGCCGTGCGATTGCACCGTTGCTCGTTGGAGCGTGTCTTTTTTCCTTTGTGAGAGTGTTGAGCCTCTACCGCCCGCCGGCAGTGAGAAGGCACTTGCGTGGGCGCCGTTCATTGCCGGATGGGCTTGGTGTCTCTTTGTAGGAGCAGGCGGCATCGGGATTTTTTCCTCGAAGGACCTTGGCCGCCTACGCATGGCTGGTTCGCTCTCGCGTCGGGCCTCGCTGCTTGTCCGCTGGTTGGGCGCCTCTTCTGCGAAACTCCGCTCGTCTGAATGTTTGGGAGGGCAGCAGTTTGCCGCCGCCGTGCTCATCATCGCGTTTGGCCGTCTCGCACTGACTGTCTGGCCTCAACCGCACCCGTTATAGTCTTTGCGTTCGATTCTCTGCGGTCTCGGCACGCAGCAACGGTACCCGGCGACGCTGAGCCGTTTAATTGCAGACTACTAGCGTCAGCTTTCCGCCCAGGGGTACCACTAGCTCGAACGACCTAACCCAACTCCACCCAGGTCGGCGCGTGATCGCTCGCCTTCTCCTCACCCCGCGCCCATCGATCCACGCCCGCGCCCTGCAGCCGGTCCGCCGCCTCGGGCGAGCACAGCAGATGATCGAGCCGGAACCCGAGATCGCGCTGCCAGCAGCCCGCGGTGTAGTCCCAGAAGGTATAGAGCTTCTCCTCGCGCGGATGCAGCGCGCGCAGCGCGTCGGTCCACCCCTGGTGCACGATCCGCCGCCACGCCTCGCGCGTTGCGGCTGCATCACCGCATCGTTCGCTGTCGCGCGCGCCGAGAAGACGTCGCGGTCCTCGGGCACCACGTTCCAGTCGCCGCACAGCACCACCGGCCGCTCATCCTCGAGCAGCTCGGCCGCATGCGCGCCAAGCCGCTCCATCCATCTGAGCTTATAGTCGAACTTCTCGGTGCCGACGGGATTGCCGTTGGGCAGATAGAGCGAGCCGACGATCAGCCCGTTCACCTCCGCCTCGATATAGCGGCTGTGGGTATCGTCGGGATCGCCCGGAAGGCCCACACGCCGCAGCTCGGGCGCATCGCCGCGGGCCAGGATCGCGACCCCGTTGAACCCCTTCTGCCCATGCCACACCGCGCCGTACCCCGCCGCCTCGATATCCGCGATCGGCAGCGACTCATCGGCGCACTTCAGCTCCTGCAGGCAGGCAACGTCCGGCTTCTCCCGCTCGAGCCATTCCAGCAGCCGCGGCATCCGCGCCCGGATCCCGTTGATGTTGTAAGTGGCGAGCTTCATGCGTGTGGCGATTAGCGGGCCGCGTCTGTTCCGTCATCCGTCATAGTTGTAACTTCGCGCCTTCTCGAAGCGCCGCCGCCTCCCCCTCTCTGGAAGGGAGGGGTTGGGGGTGGGTGCGCGAAGCGCGCAATGCTACGCTCGGCACATGAGCCGCCGCGTTCCATTCGATCAAACGCAGCGTGCGCGCGCCCTCCGCAACAGCGCGACGAAGCGCGAGCGCAAGCTCTGGGGAATCCTCTCGCGCTTGCGGCCGAAATTCACTCGCCAGCTCCCAATCGGCCCCTACTTTGCCGATTTCGCATGTCGCCAAGCCAAACTGATCGTCGAGCTCGATGGCAGCCAGCACGCCGAATCGTTAAGCGACCGACGACGCGACCGCTTCCTTGAGCAGGAGGGCTGGACGGTGATGCGCATCTGGAACAACGCGCTCGACGACAATGCAGACGGAGATCTTCGAGGCGGTCGTGAACCGGGCCGCCGAGTGCCTCGGCGGCACCCACCCCGAGCCCCTCCCTTCCAGGGAGGGGAGAGTTAGACGTCACCGCTTCGAATAACTTCGTCCGATACCGCTCACGTTAGCCCGGAAACCGCGCGTAACCCCGCGCCGTCACCCGCTCCACGCAGTCGCGGTATTCTTCGTAGCATTCATCGCCGGCGCGGATCACGCCAACGGTCGGCTCGCCGCCCTTCGTCGGCACCAGCGCAATCGGCACCGCCGCCGGCGTCAGCTGCGCGCCCTCGCCCGCCGCGAGCGTCAGCAGTATCCCGCTCAGCCCGCCCGCCGACGGGCGGTTGAGCAGCGCCACGCGATACTGCCCGTCGCTGATCGTCACCAGATAGATCGCGCCCGACAGCACCGGGAAGGAAACAAAGCCCTTCTGCTCATAGTCGCTGTCGGTGCGAGCGGCCTCGCTGAAGGTCAGGTGCGCGCGCCCGTCGTCCCAGGCGATCGAGGTCAGGTAAGCGAAGATCGCGCCCTTTTCGCTGAACGACGGCCGCAGCGTCAGGTAAGTGCCCTCGAGCCATTGCACCGCGGGCCGGGCGTAAGCGCCCATCGATTCCGGCGCGAACAACTTGGTGCCGGTCTGCACCTGGACCGCCGGTCCCCTGAGGCTCGTGCCAAGCGCGTCCTCGAGCCGGACCACGGTCGCAAGCGTGAACGGCCGCCTTCCGGCGAGCGCCTTCTCCAGCGTCGACAGGCTGACCCGCGCCTCGTCGGCCAGCCACTGGCGCGAAAGCCGCCGCCGCGCGAGCTCCTCGCGAACGAGCAAAGCGACGGTCTCGGTGCCTTCGACGCTCAGTTCGCCATGCATGGACTCGCCCCTGTTGCCCCGCACATATCCGCACAAATCCGCACATCGCGTCAATGGCCGGCGTCATGCGGAGGCAACAAATGCGGCGTATTTCCAGGTCTTTCCCGTGGCGGTGATCTGAACCGGGAGGCAAATCAGCACCACTCGCTCAAGGCGAGGGAAACAGGGGACGGGGCATGTTCAGGACAGGCTGGCGACGGGTTTCGGGGGATTGATCGTCGTGACGATCATCCTCCTTGGCGTGCAGCTCCTGTCGGGCATCCGGACGTTCCCGCTATGAATGCGCTTTGGTCGGAACTGGCGCTCGCGAGGGCAACCCGCGGCAATGCGGTGGCGTGCGACGAGGCCGGCCAAGCCGAGTCAGCGGCGAACCGGGACCGCGAGTTCTCCCGGCCGTCGCGGACTCGTTCATTCAAGCTGGATGAGTTTCGCGCTGACGCAGCAGCGACGCTAGACGCTAAAGCTCGATCCGCAGCCGCAGCCCGACTGCGCGTTGGGGTTGGTGACCTTGAACGCCGCGCCGCCGAGATCCTCGACGAAATCGACCGCTGAACCCCTGACGAGGTCGAGGCTCATCGGGTCGACCACGAGCTTTACCCCGTCGGTCTCCGCGACCGTGTCGTCCGCGTCCGCGCCGTCGGCGAGCTCGAACTTGTAGGTGAAGCCGGCGCAGCCGCCGCCGTCGACCGCTAACCTGAGGACGGCCGGCTTCGACTGGCGCTCGGCGATCAACGCGACGCGCTTTGCGGCATTTTCGGTCAGGGTGATTTCGGGTTCGCTCACGAAAGCGAGATAGGGAGCCTTAGTGCTGTCCGCCAGTCGGTCCGCCGACTGCCGACCGCGTCCATCGACGCCGCGCCCGAGCGGCGCTGCATCGCGAGCACGTAATCGGTCGACTTCATGAACGGGATCGGATTGACCGGCCGGTTGTCGATCCGAACCTCATAATGGAGGTGATTTCCAGTGGAGCGGCCCGTAGAACCCATGCGGCCGATCTGTTCGCCGCGGGTGACGTGTTGGCCGGCGGAGACGAGGATCGCCGACATATGGCCATAGCGGGTGGTGATGCCGCGGCCGTGGTCGATCTCGACGAGGTTGCCGTAGCCGCCGCTGTTCCATCCCGCGCGAAGCACCGTGCCGTCCGCGGTGGCGTAAATCGGCGTGCCGTAGGAACCGGCAAGGTCGATGCCGGGGTGCATTGCCGCGCCATGCTCGAACGGATCCGAGCGCACGCCGAATCCGCTGGTGAACTCGACGTTGGTCTTGACCGGCTTGTCCGAGGGGATTGCGATCACGCCGTCCTGCAGCTGGTCGAGCTTTTTCCAGCTGTCGAACAGGCTCTTGAAGGTGGAATTGCCGACGCTCTCGAACGGTCCGCCCTGGCCGGCGCTGCCCGCTTTGGCGGGATAGAAGCCGAGCCGGCGGAGCGACGCAGGATCGACATTTTCGCCTTGCAACGCGGCGGCGAGCGCCAGTTGCCGCTGCTCGATCAGCTGCACGCGGCGTTCGGTCTCGGCCGACAACTTCGCTACCTGGTCCGAATAGTCGCCCGTCGCCGCGGCTTGCGGAGCGGGCGCTGCCGGCGCGGAGATCAGCCGCGCGGTTGCATAGCTGGCCCAGGCGACGAGCCCGAGCATGATGACGAAGAAAAAGGCCTGAACGGGAGCGGAAACGCGGAAGCGGCGAAGCTTCGAACCATCGTGAATGAAGAGGTCCCGATCGCGGAACAATGTCGACGTCGCCGCCAAAACTTGCGTCATTTAGTCCCCGCTCCAAAGCTCCAACGCCACGCGGAAGTATGCGCGGCGCCTAGGTCCATCAGCCTGTCAGGAGCTCCCCAGCCCCCACACCAGCACGCCGTGTTGCCCATTGCGCGCCGGTGGAAAGGGAGACTGCGCGGGGACGGTTAACAAATTCAACCTTCAACTCAGGTTCGCGGGACGAAACAACCGCTGGGCGCGGTGAGTCGTTCAGCCGAGCTCGTTCCGGGCCCGATTTCGAGCAATTTCAAGCTGTTGTGCAGCGCAGCACGCGATTCAACGAATCTTTCGCGCTGCCTTGCTCCTGCCGGATTCGGGCTTATGAGCAGCGGCGGGCCACGCCGTCCCAACGCGGCGCGTGCTCTCTGCAAGGAGAGTTGAATTGACTGACACTGCCGAAGCTGGCGCGACTCTGCGCCGGCCAATACCCCAAGCCCGTCCCGCAAGACCATATTTCTCGTCTGGGCCGTGCGCCAAGCCGCCCGGCTGGAGCGCAAGCCTGCTGCATACCGAAGCGCTCGGCCGCTCGCATCGCGGAGCGCTCGGCAAGGCACGGCTCGCCGAAGCCATCGAGCGGACGCAGGCCTTGCTCGACCTGCCCGACGACTACCGGCTGGGCATCGTGCCGGCGTCGGACACAGGCGCCATGGAAATGGCGATCTGGTCGCTGCTCGGCACGCGGCCGGTCACAATGTTGGCGTGGGAGAGCTTCGGCGCCGGCTGGGTGACGGACGTCGCCAGGCAGCTCAAGCTCGATGCCGAGATCCGCACCGCCGACTACGGCGAGCTTCCGAATCTCGCCGGAATCGATCCGGCGGGCGACATCGTCTTCACCTGGAACGGCACGACCAGCGGCGTACGCGTGCCCAACGCCAACTGGATCGCGGACGATCGCACCGGCCTCAGCATCTGCGACGCGACCTCGGGTGCGTTCGCGCAGGATATCGACTGGACCAGGATCGATGTCGGCACCTTCAGCTGGCAGAAGGCGCTCGGCGGCGAAGCTGCGCACGGCATGCTCGTACTCAGCCCGCGCGCTGTCGAACGGCTGGAGCGCGAGCCGGCACCGCGCCCACTGCCGAAGATTTTCCGCCTGACGAAAGGCGGCAAGCTGATCGACGGCATCTTCAAGGGCGAGACGATCAACACGCCCTCCATGCTCTGCGTCGAAGACTGGCTGTTCGCGCTCGAGTGGGCCGAACGCATCGGCGGCCTTGAAGCACTGATCGCGCGCGCGGATGGCAATGCCGCGGCGCTGAACCGCTGGGTGCAAAGCGCGGACTGGATCGAGCATCTCGCCAAGGACGCGGCGATCCGCTCGAACACGTCGGTGTGCCTGCAATTTGCCGACCGATCGGACGTCGAAGCGAACAAGGCGCGGCAGAAGGCGCTCGCCAAGCTGCTCGAAGCGCGAAGATGCCGCTTACGACATCGGCGCCTACCGCGACGCGCCGCCGGGCCTGCGCATCTGGTGCGGCGCGACGGTCGACACTGCGGACATCGAAGCGCTCGGGCCGTGGTTGGACTGGGCCTGGGACGTCGACGCGCCCTCTGATCTCATCCCCTTGCGAGCGGGGACCCAGCCAACAACTGATCGCGACTACGAGTTTCCCGCGTTCGCGGGACTGACGAGGTAACAATGACCGACACTGTAAAAGTTCTCATCGCCGACAAAATGGACCCGAAAGCGGGAGCGATTTTCCGCGACCGCGGTATCGAGGTCGACGAGAAGCCCGGCCTTTCACCCGACGAATTCGCTGCGATCATCGGCAACTATGACGGCCTCGCGGTTCGCAGCTCGACGCGCGTGTCTGCGATGGCAATGGACGCCGCTTTGCCGCGCCTGAAGGTGATCGGCCGCGCCGGAATCGGCGTCGACACGATCGACGTGCCAGCCGCGTCGGCGCGCGGAATCGTGGTCATGAACACGCCCTTTGGCAATTCCATCACCACCGCCGAGCATGCGATCGCGATGCTCTTCGCGCTCGCTCGCGAAATCCCGCAGGCCGACCAATCGACCCAGTCGGGCAAATGGGAGAAGAACCGCTTCATGGGCGTCGAGCTCGCCGGCAAGACGCTGGGCCTCATCGGCTGCGGCAATATCGGCTCGATCGTCGCCGACCGCGCGCACGGGCTCAAGATGAAGGTCGTCGCCTACGACCCGTTCCTTTCGCCGGAGCGTGCGTTGGAGCTCGGCGTCGACAAGGCCGAACTCGACGAGCTGCTCGCCCGCGCCGACTTCATCACCTTGCACACGCCGCTCACCGACCAGACCCGCGGCATCCTCAGCCGCGAGGCGCTGGCCAAGACAAAAAAAGGCGTGCGCATCGTGAATTGTGCGCGCGGCGGGTTGATCGATGAAGCGGCGTTGAAGGAAGCGCTCGACAGTGGCCATGTCGCGGGCGCGGCGCTCGATGTGTTCGCGCAGGAACCGGCGAAGGATAATCCTCTGTTCGGGACGCCCGGACTCATCTGCACGCCGCATCTGGGCGCTTCGACCAACGAGGCACAGGTCAATGTCGCGATCCAGATCGCCGAACAGATGAGCGATTTCCTGCTGCTCGGCGGGATCACCAACGCAGTAAACGTGCCCTCGCTCTCGGCCGAGGAAGCGCCGCGACTGAAGCCCTATATGGCGCTCGCCGAGAAGCTCGGCAGCCTCGTCGGGCAGCTCGCGCATGGCGCCATCCGCGGCCTTTCAATCGAGACCGAAGGCGCGGCGGCCGAGCTCAATATGAAGCCGATCACCGGCGCTGTGCTGGCCGGATTCATGCGCATCTATTCGGACACTGTGAACATGGTGAATGCGCCCTACCTCGCGAAGGAGCGCGGGCTCGACGTGCGCGAGGTGCGGCACGACCGCGAAGGCGATTACCACACGTTGCTGCGCGTCACTGCGGAGACTGCGAGCGGCCCGCGCAGCGTCGCTGGAACCTTGTTCGGAAATCGCGCACCGCGGCTGGTTGAGCTGTTCGGGGTCAAGATCGAAGCCGATCTTGCCGGCGACATGCTCTACGTCGTGAACGAGGACGCGCCGGGGTTCATCGGCCGGCTGGGAACGACGCTCGGCGAAGCCAACATCAACATCGGCACGTTTCACCTCGGCCGCGTCGATTCCGGCGGCGAGGCGGTCTTGTTGCTGTCGGTCGACGAACCGGTCGGCCCGGACGTGATCGCAAAGGTGGAGAAGCTGCCGGGTGTGAAGCTGGTGCGGCCGCTGAAGTTCTGATCATGTCTTCGAAGCGGCAAGCGTTTGGGCGAACGTTCGCGGGACCGTCGGTCCGGCGGTCGCTCACGGTCGCTCTGATCATCGGGACCGTGCTCAACGCGATCAATCAGGGGGCCGGAAATTTTCACCGGACACTGGCCGGTGTGGTGGAAGCTGGTGCTGACCTATTTCGTGCCGTTCGCGGTCGCGAGCTACGGCAGCTACGCGGCGTTCCGCTCTTCCGAGTGAGCCTTAGATCGCCTCTTTTTCCCGTCGCATCGCTTCGGTCCGCGCGACGCGCTCGGCCATCCGGTTCCACGCGTCTTCGGCGCGGAGGCAGCGATCGCGCACATTGTCGAGCGTCGCCGCGTCGGCCTCAACACGGCATTGCTCCGCTCGAGCGCGGTAGAATTCAAGCTGGGTGGTGAGCGCCATCTAAGAAAAGCGCCGGACGCTTTCACGCCCGGCGCTGATTCCTTTAGCCTTCGACGGCCTGGAGGTTCACGGCCTTGGTCTTGCCGCGCTGATCCTGCTCGAGGTCGAAGCTCACCTTCTGGTTCTGCGTGAGCGTACGCATTCCGGCGCGCTCCACGGCAGTGATGTGAACGAAGGCGTCCTGGCCTCCATCGTCAGGGGCGATGAAGCCGTAGCCCTTGGAATCGTTAAAAAATTTGACTGTGCCTACGGGCATCTTGTCATTCCTTCTTATTCGGGCGGCCCGCCAATCGGTCCGCCGGCGCTAGGAGAGGCGAAAGATGGAATGAGGAGCCGCAAAGCGCCTGAAGTCCGTCCGTTTGCGACTAGTAGCAACAGTCACATAGGCGTGTTGGCGGGGGAATGTAACCCTACGGCAGAAAACTAGACGTCCCCGCCCCTTGCCCCTAGAGCCGCGCGGGCCGCTCACAGCAAGGAAACACCGTGGGAAACGTGACCGTCATCGGCGCCCAGTGGGGCGACGAAGGCAAGGGCAAGATCGTCGACTGGCTGGCGAGCCGCGCCGACATGGTCGTGCGCTTCCAGGGCGGCCACAACGCCGGCCACACCCTCGTCGTCGGCAACCAGACCTACAAGCTCTCGCTGCTGCCGAGCGGCATTGTCCGCGGTACGCCGTCGGTCATCGGCAATGGCGTGGTGCTCGATCCGTGGGCGCTCAAGGCTGAGGTCGAGCGCATCCGCGACATGGGCGTGGAGGTCACGCCTGACGTGCTGATGGTCGCCGAGACCTGCCCGCTGATCCTGCCGATCCACCGCGACCTTGACGCGCTGCGCGAGGACGCATCGGGCGCGGGCAAGATCGGCACGACGCGGCGCGGGATCGGCCCTGCCTACGAGGACAAGGTCGGCCGCCGCGCGATCCGCGTCTGCGATCTCGCGCGGCTCGAGGACCTGGAGCCGTTGCTCGATCGCCTCTGCGCCCACCACGACGCGCTGCGCGCCGGCTTTGGCGAGCCGCCCGTCGACCGCGAGCGGCTGCACAATGATCTCGCCGAAATCGCCGAGTTCGTACTGCCCTTCGCCAGGCCCGTATGGCGCGATCTCGACGTCGCGCTGCGCAAGGGCAAGCGGATGCTGTTCGAAGGCGCGCAGGGCGTGCTGCTTGACGTCGACCACGGCACCTATCCGTTCGTCACTTCGTCCAACACCGTCGCCGGAACGACCGGCCCTGGAAGCGGCATCGGCCCATCGGGCGCGGGCTTCGTGCTCGGGATCGTCAAGGCCTACACCACGCGCGTCGGCTCGGGCCCCTTCCCGACCGAGCAGGACAATGACATCGGCCAGAAGCTCGGCGAGCGCGGCCACGAGTTCGGCACCGTGACCGGCCGCAAGCGCCGCTGCGGCTGGTTCGACGCGGTGCTGGTGCGCCAGGCGGCCGCGGTCTCGGGCGTGACCGGAGTCGCCCTGACCAAGCTCGACGTGCTCGACGGCTTCGACAAGGTGACAGATCTGCACCGGCTACATGATCGACGGGAAGAAGTTCGATTACCTCCCGCCGCACGCCGCCGATCAGATGCGCGTTGAACCGGTGTTCGAGGAGATCGAAGGCTGGCCGGGTTCAACGCGCGGCGCGCGCAGCTGGGCCGACCTTCCGGCGCGCGCAATCAAATATGTCCGCCGCATAGAAGAGCTGATCCGCTGCCCCGTAGCGCTGGTGAGCACATCGCCTGAGCGCGACGACACGATCCTGGTGCGCGACCCGTTCGCCGGTTAGTGCCGGACTTCAAAATCATCGAAATCGAACAGCTCGACATCCCACACATGGACGTCCTCGACCTGCGCTGACGGCGGGCCGCGGTGCAGGCGCTCAACCATCTGGTGAACGGCGGCCTCCTCACCCTCGATATGCGAATCCACCCGCCCGTCGGGGCAGTTACGCACCCAGCCTTTCACGCCGAGCTCGCGGCCTGCTCGCGCATCCACGCACGAAAGAAGACGCCCTGTACCCGTCCCGTAACGCTGACGTGCCGGGCGATCACAGGCATCACACGGTTGAAATATCCGGTGCGTCCTCGGCCTTCATTCCCACCACATTATAGCCAGCATCGACATGGTGGATTTCGCCGGTGACCCCGCTCGCGAGGTCGCTGAGCAGGTAAAGTCCCGCGCCGCCGACGTCCTCGATCGTGACGTTGCGCCGCAGTGGTGCATTATATTCGTTCCACTTCATGATGTAGCGGAAGTCGCCGATCCCGCTGGCGGCCAGCGTCTTGATCGGGCCCGCCGAAATCGCATTGACCCGGATGCCTTCGGGGCCGAGATCCATCGCGAGATATTTGACGCTGCTCTCCAGCGCGGACTTCGCGAGGCCCATCACGTTGTAGTGCGGGATCACCTTCTCGGCGCCGTAATAGGTGAGGGTCAGGAGCGATCCGCCGCTGCTCATCAGCTGCCGCGCGCGCTGTGCGACCGCGACGAAGCTGTAGACCGAGATGTTCATCGTCATCAGGAAATTGTCCATCGACGTATCGACGAACTTTCCGCGCAGCTCGTTCTTGTCGGAATAGCCGATCGCGTGGACGACGAAGTCGAGCGTCCGCCACCGCTCCCTCAGCGCAGCGAAGGTCTTGTCGAGCGCCTTCATGTCGGAGACGTCGCAGTCGACGAGGATGTCGGAACCGAGCTCCTGCGCCAGCGGCCGAACGCGCTTCTCGAGCGCTTCGCCCTGGTAGGAGAAAGCGAGCTCGGCGCCCTGCCCCGCAACCGCCCGGGCAATTCCCCAGGCCAGCGACCGCTCGTTGGCGAGACCCATGATCAGCCCGCGCTTGCCCTGCATCAGTGCCGTCAAATCTCAGGTCCCCCCGTCTCCAGTTCCACCTTCACGTCTTCCCCAGGCTGCGGCTCTTCGACTTCGAGCTCGTCGGTGTACGGCCCGGTATAGATCTCACCCTTTAGCGCCTTGGCGCCGCTTTCGGCCAGCGCGGCGTTGAGCTCCGCGCCCATCACCACGCCAAGACCGACGACGAAGAAGAAGATCAAAGTGATCATCACTCCCGCGAGGCTTCCGTAGGTAGGCTATACCCGCCGAGCAGACCGAGCACCCACGGCAGGACCTCCGCGGTCGCCAGCCACCACACAGTGATCAGCAGAGCGCCCGGCCATTTGCGGCACTCCCGCCGGCGATAGCGCGCCGGAGTGAGCGCGAAAAAGAGTACGTAGAAGGTGAAGAACAAGGTCGCCGCCGGGACCAGACGATAGATGCCGAGCGTCGTTGCGAGCCCCTGGGCGAACGGGAACCACTCGACGAGCACATGCTGGATCGAGCTCAGCGCGACGCTCGCCGCGAAGGCGATCATCAGCAGGAGCACCGCGCCGAGGATGATCAGGATCGAGCCGATGCGATATTCCCAGAACGGCGCGCAGAACTTCACTCCGAACGCGCGGCGGAGGATGTCGCGGATGGTCTCGACGAAGCTCGCCGCGGTCCACAGCCCGACGATCGCGCCGAGCCACAGCAATGTGCCCGGTGCGAACCGTGAGCACTTCCTGCACCGGCTTTTGCAAAGTCGAGGACACGTCCGGCGGCAGCCGGCGGAGGATGTTGGCGACCGTCAGCTGCGCATCCTGGCTCTGCCCGAGCAGATGCGCGATCGCTGCGGCGAGAATGAAGAACGGGAAACAGCGCGAGGATCGAAAGATAAGCGAGATTGCCGGCGTGGATGAAGCCGTCGTTATAAACTCCGACGGCGACGCGCCTGACCACCTCCCACGGAGTCAGCTTGGGCTTGAGCTTCTCCTCGACCTCCGTCCCGAATGCGGCGCGCATGCTCGCCAGCCGTTTGCGCCTCGCTTCGGGCGATTGGGGTGAGATGTCGCGCATGAAAGGGCGGAGCTAAACCCCGAGGTCCGCGCGCGGGTTGCCCGGCGCGGTCCATTTTTCGGCGAACTTCTGCAGCTCGGGATCGTGCGCCGGAACGTCGATTTCGACGCTCACCAGCTGGTCGCCGCGCTTGCCATCCTTGCTGGTGAAACCGCGGTCCTTGAGGCGCAGAACTTTGCCCGACGTGGTTCCCTTGGGAATGGTGAGCATCACGGCGCCCTCGGGCGTCGGCACCTTCACTTTTGCGCCCAACACCGCTTCCTTCAGCGTGACGGGAAGATTGAGCCGAATGTTGTTCCCTTCGCGCGTGAAGAAGCGGTGCGGCGCGATCTCGATGGTGACGATTGCGTCGCCGCGCCCGGCCGGCCCTTCCTGACCCTTGCCGGAGAGGCGGATCTTGGTCCCGTCCTCGAGTCCCTGCGGCAGCTTCAGATCGATCGTCTTGCCGTCGCCGAGCGTGATCCGCTGCGGCTTGAGTGCGACCGCGTCGACGAACGGGACCTTGAGCCGGTAAGCCACATCCGCGCCTTTCTGCGGCGCCCGCGCGCGCTGGCGGAAACCGCCGAAGGGCCCGCCCGCGCGGCCGCGACCGGCTGCAGCACCACCGAACAGGCCTTCGAACAAGTCGCTCAAATCGGCCGCGTCGCCCCCGCCGAAATTGAAATTCTCGAACCCCGGGCCGGCGCCGGGCTGCGGCCCGCCGGCACCGCTCGAATAACCGCCGAAGCCGGAGCCGAACGGCATCTTGGGGTTGCCGTCCTCGTCGATCTCGCCGCGGTCGTATTTGGCGCGCTTGTCCTTGTCGGACAGCAGATCATAGGCGTGCGTGATCTCGCCGAAGCGCTTGGCGGCATTCGGATTGTCCTTGTTGCGGTCGGGATGCAGCTGCTTGGCGAGGCTGCGATAGGCCTTCTTGATGTCGGCCTCGCTCGCGCCGCGCTGCACACCCAGGCGTTGGTAAAGGTCCAGAGCCATGCCGCTCCCATGCCGCAGAGATAGTCGCCTGACCAGATGGGTTGCGGTGCGCGCGAGGCCAAGCCTAAGGCCGACCCAGGATGACGACCGACCCGTTCCAGCTGTTCGACGAGTGGTTCGCCGAAGCCCGCGAGGCGGAGAGCAGCGACCCCGAAGCGATGGCGCTGGCCACAGCCGACGCGGCCGGCAACCCGAGCGTGAGAATGGTCCTGATGAAGGACCACGGCCCCGACGGCTTCGTCTTCTACACGAACGAGCAGAGCGCAAAGGGCGGGCAGCTCAAAGAGAACCCGTCGGCCGCGCTCCTCTTCCACTGGAAGAGCCTGCGCCGCCAGGTGCGCATCGAAGGCGAGGTCGCTCGCGTACCGAACGAAGAGGCCGACGCCTATTTCGCAACCCGTTCTCGAGATTCGCAATTGGGCGCCTGGGCTTCCGATCAGTCCCGGCCGCTTGAAAGCCGCGCCGTCTTCGAGGCGCGATACGAAGACATGAAACGGAAGTTCGAAGGCGCAGCAGGTTCCGCGGCCGCCGCACTGGGGCGGGTATCGCCTCATTCCGAACCGCATCGAATTCTGGTCCGACCGGCCGCACCGCCTGCATGAGCGGCGCGTGTTTACCCGCGCAGATGGGGATTGGACCGAAGGACTGCTTTTCCCATGACCACGGCGAAGACAGCGGCCGAGCATTCGGTCCACTCGTCGCGTGCTGCGCTCGCCAGCGTAAGCCTCGCTTCGGTCCTGCTGATCGCTAAGGCCTGGGCAGCCTACCAAACGGATTTCGACGGCCATGTTGGGCTCGCTCGCCGACACTGCGCTAGACGTGATCGCCAGCCTGACGACGCTGATGGGCGTGCGCATCGCCGCGCAGCCTGCCGATCTCGACCACCGCTTCGGTCACGGCAAAGCGGAAGCGCTGGTTGCGCTCGCGCAGGTCGCGTTGATCAGCGTGTCGGCGGTGGGGATTCTCTGGCGCGCGATCGACCGTCTCATCAATCGCGCCGAGACCGAGGCGATGGGCACCGGCATCGCCGTTTCCATTCTCGCCATCGTGCTCACCTTCGTCCTGCTATGGTATCAGCGGCAGGTGATCGCCCGCACCGGGTCGGTCGCGATCAAGACCGACAACGTCCATTACAAGTCTGACCTGATGCTCAACGGCTCGGTGATCGTCGCGCTGGTGCTCGATCAGGCGCTGCACGTTTCCGGAGCCGATGCGGTCTTCGGCATCGCGATCGCGCTGTGGCTCGCCTGGGGCGCCTATCATGCGTCGAGCGAAGCGGTCCACCAGCTCATGGACCGGGAATGGCCGGAAAAAGAGCGGCAACAATTTCTCACTGCCGCTGCCGCTTATCCGGAGCTGCAGGGACTGCACGACCTAAGGACGCGCAAGAGTGGAACGCTGCGCTTCGTCCAGTTCCACGTCTGGGTCCCCGCCGATTGGACGGTGCAGGAAGCGCACGACCGGCTCGATCACGTAGAAGAGCAGCTCCAGCAGCGGTTCCCGGACACGGAGATCCTGATTCACGTCGATCCCGAAGGGCAGACCGATCGCGAGACATTGCTTTCATCGGACATCACGGAGAGAGCGCAATGACGTCCCTGCCCTTCTTCCAGGTCGATGCGTTCGCCGACCGGCCGCTGACCGGCAATCCAGCCGCCGTCATGCCGCTCGAGCGCTGGCTCGACGATGCGCAGATGCAGGCGATCGCGGAAGAGAATAACCTCAGCGAGACTGCATTCACGGTGCCGAGCGAGCTTGACGATGTGGATTACGACCTGCGCTGGTTCACGCCCGCGGCCGAGGTCGAGCTGTGCGGCCACGCGACGCTCGCCGCCGGGCACGTCCTCATCCATTCCGATCCGGTGCGGTTTTCCACCCAGTCCGGAATCCTGACGGTGACCCGCCGCGAAGACGTGCTCGAGCTCGATCTGCCGGCGGCCGCGCTCAGCGAGACGCGCGAGCCGGACCTGTGCCGTGCGCTCGGCGTGGCGGACTTGCCCGTGTGGCTCGCCGCTGGTTGCAATGACGCAGCCATCATCGAAGTCGCCGACGAAGCCGCGGTGCGCGCGGTCCAGCCCGATTTCGCCGCGCTGCGTGATATTCCCCGAATGGCCGTCGTGACTGCGCGCGGCAGAGATTTCGACATCGCCAGCCGCGTCTTCGTGCCTTACCTCGGGATCGACGAGGACCCGGTAACCGGCTCCGCGCATGCCGCGCTGGCGCCATATTGGGCGAAGCGTCTCGGCCGCACCGAGTTCACCGCGCTGCAGGCGAGCAAACGCACCGGTGTCCTGCGCTGCCGGCTTGAAGACGATCGCGTGCTCCTCGGCGGCCGCTGCCAGACCGTGATCGTGGGGCAGTTCCAGTTGTGAAAGCCCTCGCGGCCGGTCTCGCTCTCCTGCTGATCGCCGCACCGGTTTCGGCTGCAAGCCCGGCGAAGGAACGCGCGGCGATCCTGTCGGTGATCGGCCGCATGGAGGCCGCGTGGAACCGCGGCGACTTCGCCGGCTACATGGCCGGGTTCAAGAAGCCCGACGTGATCTTCGTTTCGGGCGGCAAGTTTCAGGACGGCTGGCAAGGCACGCTCGACCATTATGTCCGCGACTATGGCGGCTCGGCGGAGCGGCGCGGCAAGCTCCACTTCTACAATATGAAGGTGGACATTCTCGCACCCGACGCGGCGATGCTGATCGGCCAATACCGGCTCGAGCGCGGCACCCGCATCACCGAGGGCGTGAACACGCGCCTCTTCAGGAAAATCCACGGCAAGTGGCTCATCACAATGAACCACGTGTCGGCTTACGATTTGCCTACGAGCGCGCCAGAAGCGAAATAAGGTCGGCCTTCCAGAATTTCGCCCAGGTGTGGGTGCCGTGGCCGCGCGTCTCCGCAGTCTCCGGGATCAGCCGGAAGCGCGCGTTCTTCATCCGCCGGACTGCGGTCTGCGGATAAGCGAAAGTTGCGTGGATTGATGAAATCGTCGGCCGAGTTGATCCACATCACCGGTGCGGTGATCGCCTCCAGCCGCGGCCACGGATTGTAGTTTCGCGACGCATCCAGCTGATAGATGAGGTCGTTGGCTTCCAGCTCCTTCAGCCCGGACGCAACGCGATCCTCCGCGTAGGCGCTTGCGGCGGTGCGCGTCGGATATTGCGCCTGGTAATAGAGCGGCGCGGAGCCGGCGATGAACAGCAGCGACTCCGCCGTCCTCAGCCCCTGCGTCGGCTGCGTACGGTAATTGCCGTTCTGCCACGCCGGGTCCGCCTCGATCCCGCTGATCGCCAGCTGGCGCCACATGCGGTTGAGCCCGGCGATCTCGATCGGCTCGCATGCCATGGGCATCAGCGCGCTCACGAACGCCGGATGCGTTTCGCCCCACACGAAGGCGTGCATGCAGCCCATCGAGGTGCCGAAGATCAGCCTGAGATGCGTGACTCCGAGGCTCTGCAGCATCCGGTACTGCGCTTCGACCATGTCGTCATAGTCGTATTTAGGGAATCGCATCCGCAGCCCATCCGACGGCTTGGACGATTTCCCATGGCCGACATTGTCGGGAAGGATGATCCAGTATTTGCGGATGTCGAGCGTCTGGCCGGCCCCGTACAGCTCGTCGGCGAATTGCGGGCGAAGGAACTGCTTGCCGTCGCCGCCGGTGCCGTGAAGCACCATGACCGCATTGTCGATCTTGCCCGATGCATCGCGGTGCGGCTGCCCGAGTGTCGTATAGTGCATCCGAACCTGCGGCAGCACTTCGCCGTCACGGAAACGAAAATTCTCGAGGACCACGTCGCCCTCCCGCGTGGGCCACACCTTCGTTGCCGCCGCGGCGGGCATTCCGCCCCAGCCTGACGGCGGGGCAGCCGTCGCTTGCGCGGACTGCAGTGCGAGAGCTGCGAGGAACGCGAGCATCGTTCACCTCATTCCTTTAATTTCGCCTCAAGAGCATCGATCAGCGGAAGTTGACTGGGAAGCATGAACGCGCGCGCTTCGGCAAGGCTCAACCACTGCGCTTCGGCGACTTCGGGAAAGCTTTGGCGACGTCCGCTGCGTGGCGGCCATTCGACCTCGAACGTGTTCGAGCGGATCGCCGCCGGGTCGAGGTCGCCCTCGACCGCGAACGCTTCCACCCTCTTGCCGCCGGCCTGGCGCACGGTCGCCAGCGGGAATGGCACGGCGTCGAGCCGGGTGCCGGTCTCCTCTTCGAACTCGCGTAGCGCCGCTTCGGCGGGCGCCTCGCCGCTCTCGATCGTGCCTTTCGGGATCATCCACGCGCCCTCGTCCTTGTTCTTCCAATACGGACCGCCGGGCTTGATCAGCAGGACTTGCGTCGCGCCTGCACGCTGACGGAACAGGAGAATGCCGGCGCTATGCGGCGGCGGCATCCAGGCAGCTCTGCTCGGCCGAAACCGTCTCCGCGATCCACCCGCCGCCAAGGAGGCGCGTGCCGTCATAGACGACCGCCGCCTGGCCTGGAGCGACGCCAAACTCAGGCCGGGAGAAGCGCACCCATTCGCTGTCGCGGGTTGCCGGCACCGGCGACGCGAGCGACCGTACCTTGACGCTGACCTCGCGCTGGTCCTCGCCGATCCAGTTCCAACCGGCAACGCGCATGGCTTCGACGGCCAAAGCGCGGCGCGGACCGATGACGATCCGCCGCTGCTCGGGTTCTATCCGAACCACGTACTGCGGTTCGGCCATTCCCCCAATCTCGATCCCGCGACGCTGGCCGACCGTGAAATGCACCACTCCACGATGGCCGCCCAGCACCTTGCCATCTACATCGACGATCTCGCCCGGGGCTTGGGTCTCAGGCCGCACCCGCTTCACCAGGCTGGCATAATCACCATCGGGGACGAAGCAGATGTCCTGGCTGTCCGGCTTGGCTGCAACCTCGAGCCCAAGTTCGGTCGCGATGCGGCGCACCTCATCCTTCGGCAGATCGCCCAAGGGGAAGCGCACGAAATCGAGCTGCTCGCGCGTGGTGCCGTAAAGGAAATAGCTCTGGTCGCGGCGCGGGTCGGCGCCCTTGTGCAGCTCGACGCGGCCATCATTGACCACCCGCCGCACATAATGGCCGGTCGCGAGGCAATCGGCGCCGAGCTCGCGCGCGAACGCGACAAGGTCGATGAACTTCACCCCCTGGTTGCACGATGCGCATGGCACCGGTGTCCGGCCCCGCGCATATTCGTCAACGAAGCGGTCGATCACCCCCTCGCGGAAGCGGCTTTCGTAATCGAGGACGTAATGCGCAATTCCGAGCCGGTCCGCGACCTGCTTCGCGTCGTAAATGTCCTGTCCGGCGCAACACGCGCCCGGCCGCCGGACCGCCGCACCGTGATCGTAAAGCTGAAGGGTGACTCCGATCACCTCTGCGCCGGTCTCGGCAGCAAGCGCAGCCGTGACCGAGCTGTCGACGCCGCCCGACATGGCAACGACGATCCGCGCATCACCCGAAGGGCGGCCGAGCTGAAAATCTGTCCGCATCGGAGGTCTCTTGCACCGCTCTTTACTCGAATTTCACTCCTGAAGCCTAGACCGGCCGAAGCAAAGGCTTGGATGGGGGTCGGTTTGGCGCGGCACGAGGGTGACTTTCGCTCAACTGCGGAAGCGTCGCTCAGCCTCAACGAGCTGCTCGCGTTGCTGGGTGCGGACGGAAAGAATGGGCATTCGCGCGAAGACATTATCGCCTGCGCGCTCTCGGCCAGCGAGGGGTGGCAGGACGCAGTGAGAAGGCTCGGCGGCGCGTTCGCCGAGGAAACCGCACGGTTAAAGGAGCGTAAGGGCGAATAACCAGACCATTAACCAGCGCGTTTCAGAATTTTTTCAACGCGACGGGCTTAAGCAGCAACCAGTGTCAATGATTAAGCAGGTGTGACGGAATGCTCGAGAACCAGAAGATTCGACCGGCCCAGGTCATCGGACCTCTCGGCGAGCCGCTGACGCTCGATTTGCTGCCGCCTGCCCACACCACGCGCTGGGTCGTCCGCCGCAAGGCCGAAGTCGTCGCCGCGGTCGCTGGCGGCCTGCTCAGCGTCGATGAAGCCTGCAAGCGCTACACGCTCAGCCTCGAGGAATTCACCAGCTGGCAGCGCGCGGTCGACCGCAGCGGCATGCCCGGGCTGCGAGTCACGCGGATCAAGCAGTACCGCGACCAGTACGAGCGCCAGGCGCGCTACTGAGCGCCTGCCGCGCACTTGCGCGTTAACCCAAGAACTGGACAGATCCTTCCTAATCCGGAACAACCGTGCTGCATCGAGCGTCGTGATGCCGGAACGGCCGCGCGTGCCTATGGCGGGCCGGAATAACAGGAGGGAAACGCTCATGAACTTCATTATCTGGCTCATCGTCGGCGGTGTCTGCGGCTGGCTCGCGAGCCTCATCATGCGCACCGACGCGCAGCAGGGGATCATCCTCAACATCATCGTCGGTATCGTTGGCGCGTTCATCGCCGGCCTGCTGTTTGGCGGCGGTGCCTCGCTCAACAATGGCTTCAGCATCGAGACCTTTCTTTATTCGCTGCTCGGAGCTGTCGTCCTGCTCGCGATCGTGAACCTGATCCGCAGGGGAACGGTGCGTTAGATCCAGCGCAAATCATCGCGTCGAAGGCCGCGCGGCACAAGCTGCGCGGCCTTTTTTCTTGCGATCATTGCAGCTCGAAAGTCATCGCTAGCGTGACCTGAAGCTTCTGCTCGCCAGGCTGAATGCTCGTGTCCGAGGCACGCGCCATTTGCATCACCATTGGGGGCGCTGGCGGCGGCACGGCATAACCGCCGCTCTCGCTCACCGAAACGACGCGCGCGACGCGCATGCCGAGCGAACGCGCATACAACTCCGCTCGAGCGCGTCCGGCCGCGATGGCCCTCGCGCGGGCTTCGTCGAGTGCCGCCTCCGGCTTGTCGATGGTCAGATTGGGTCCGCTGATCTGATTGGCGCCCTGGCCGACCAGCGCATCGAGGATTTTCCCCGAGTTGCGGATATCGCGGAAGCGGATCGTGAGCTGGTTCGAGGCCGTATAGCCGGTGAGCTGGGGCGGCTGGTTCTCGACATAGCGATATTCCGGATTGAGGCTGATGTTGCTCGTCTGGAGGTCGCGATCCTCGACGCCCGCGCGCTTGAGCGCGGTCAGAACGCGCTGCATCCGGTCCGCGGCGTCCTGAAGCGCTCCGGTCGCAGTCGCCGACCGAGAGACCACGCCGGCGGATATCATCGCGATATCAGGCACGCGAGTGACCTCTCCGGTCGCGCTGATGTCGAGCCGTGAGCCGGCGATGTTCTGCGTGATGCTTGGCGTCTGTTGGGCGACAGCCATGGTCGGCAATGACGCCGCGCCGAGCAGCAGCGCCGCAAGCAAAGTCTGTCTCATGTCTCGTTTCCCTGCTCAATGATGATCCTGGCGCGACGGTCGCCCGCACGCGATGGCTGCTTGCTGAACGAGGTTTATGGGCGGTGCCGGGCGATTAACCGGTAGATGAGCAGAAGGATGAATGCTCCGACAATTGCTCCAACAAACCCGGCGCGCCAATCGGGGCCGAAAACGCCGGTCGCGCGGACAATCCAGCCCGCCAGTAGGGCGCCGGCAATCCCCAGCAGCACCGTGATGATGCAGCCACCCGGATCGCGTCCCGGCATCAGCAGTTTGGCGATGGCCCCGGCAAGCCCGCCGATCACGATCCAGGAAATGATTCCGTAATGTTCCATCGCGCGGTTCCCCTTGTTTTTCTACTGTCGTTCAACCGACCTTCATTATAAATGCGGCAACGCGCGCTTGGGGGACAAGTGCCACCGTTAGTCGAAAAGCACTAGCCAATGTTAACCTGTGCGCGTCCTGTTGCACCGGGTGCCTTATTTGGCTAATACAGTGGCTCGAAAACAAAGATTCGCGAAATTGGGCAGGGCATGATGAACCGGGAAACGACCTTCCACACCTCCGACACCCTGGTGGTGACCGATCGATCCAGCCGCCGCCGGTGGGTGATTATCGGCGCCGTCGTGGTGATTCTCGCCCTCATCCTGGCAGTCGTCGTGTTTGGACGCAGCGGGACCAAGCCGGATTTGGAGCAGGCCGGTGGCAAGGGTGCCGGCCAGATCCCCACGGTGACGGTGATCGTCCCCGGTCAGACGCAGGTCGGGCGCGTGGTCAGCGCGAGCGGACCGCTCGCCGCCAAGCGCGATCAGCCGATCGGAATCGCCGGGCAAGGCGGACGCGTGATCCGTGTCCTCGTCGATGCGGGCAGCTGGGTTCGCGGCGGGCAGGTGCTCGCCGTCGTCGACCGGTCGGTGCAGGCCGAGCAGGCGGCGCAGCTCGCCGCGCAAATCGAAGCGGCGAAAGCCAATGCGGCGCTCGCGCAGTCGAACTACGAGCGGGCGATCGCGCTTCAGGGCCGCGGCTTCGTGTCGAAGGCCGAGATCGACGCCAAGAAGGCCGCGCGTGATGCCGCTTATGCACAAGTGCGCGTCGCGCAGGCGACGCTCGGCGCAACGCGCGCGCAGATTGGACAGCTGAACGTCATCGCTCCCGCTCCGGGCCTGATCCTCGCCCGCAATGTCGAAGTCGGTCAGATCGTCAGTCCGGGATCGGGTGCGCTGTTCCGGCTCGCTGAGGGTGGACAGATGGAAATGCGCGCCCAGCTCGCTCAGCAGGACATTGCCTTCGTTCACGTTGGTATGCCGGCGCAGGTCACTCCAGTGGGTTCGCAGGCGAGCATAACGGGATCGGTGTGGCAGGTTGCGCCGGTCATCGATCCACAATCGCGACTGGGCCAGGTGCGGATTTCGATCCCC
The DNA here is from genome assembly GCA_963849435.1 of uncultured Alphaproteobacteria bacterium. Taxonomy (GTDB): domain Bacteria; phylum Pseudomonadota; class Alphaproteobacteria; order Sphingomonadales; family Sphingomonadaceae; genus Sphingomicrobium. Next base: position 130,531 of record CAWKHO010000026.1, on the reverse strand, counting down.
TATACCCCTGAGGTAAAGCCGGGCGGCTTCGCCGAGGCAAGGATCACCGCCGGAGCGACGACGGCCCCGGTGCTGCCGCAGAGCGCTGTGCTGAGCGACGACAAGGGCAATTACGTCTACGTCGTGAATGGCAAGAACCAGGTCGAACGGCGTAACATCCAGATCGGCACCGTGAACGAAGCGGGTGTGACGATTGCGTCCGGGCTCTCGGGCAACGAAGCGGTCGTTCTTTCCGCCGGGCCGTTCCTCAACCCGAGCCAGAAGATCAACCCGAGACGTGAGGCGGCGCGCTGAAGCGAGCCAGGAAAAGAGTTAGCATATGAACTTCCGTAACATCTCCTCCTGGTGCATCCGCAACCCGGTCGGTCCGATCGTCCTCTTCGTCGGGCTGATGCTCGCAGGGCTGATCTCGTTCGCCCGGATGCAGGTCAACAATGCGCCCGACATCGATTTCCCGGCGGCGATCGTCAACATCAGCCAGCCTGGCGCCGCACCGAACGAACTCGAGACTCAAGTCACCCAGCGGGTTGAGTTCGCGATCCGTGGGGTGAACGGGGTCGACGAGATGAACAGTACAGTCGGTGAGGGCTACAGCTCGACGTTCGTGTCGTTCCAGCTCGGCACGCCGACAGACCGCGCCGTCAATGACGTACGCAACGCGGTCGCCCAGATCCGTGGCACGTTGCCAGAGGGCATTCTCGAGCCGCAGATCACGCGCATCGACGCCGACGGCGAGCCGATCTCCTACGTTGGCGCACAAACGACAGACATGACGCTGGAGCAGCTCAGCTGGTACATCGACAACACGGTGGCCAAGCGGCTGCTGGGCCTCCCCGGAATCGCAGCCGTGCAGCGCGTGGGCGGCGTCGATCGCACAATCAGGGTGATCCTGGATCCGGCCGCGCTGCAGTCGCAGGGCATTACCGCTGCGCAGGTCAATCAGCAGCTTCGCCAAAGCAATATGAACGGCGCCGGCGGGCGCACCGAAATCGCCGGCTCCGAGCAGTCCGTACGCGTCCTCGGGAATGCGCAGGACGCCTATCAGCTATCGCAAACGCAGGTCGCGCTGCCAGGAGGCCGGTTCGTCAAGCTCGCCGATCTTGGCCAGGTTCAGGACAGCAACAGCGAGCAACGCTCGCTAGCCAAGCAAAACGGCCACCAGGTCGTCACCTTCAGTATCCAGCGCGCCAAGGGCTCCTCCGAAGTGACCGCTTATGACGGTCTGTGGAAGGAGCTGCGCGCGCTCGAGAAAGAGAACCCGAAAGTTCACTTCTCCGAGGTCTTCACCACCGTCGATTATACGAAGGGGCAGTACCGTTCGGCGATGGAAGGGTTGATCGAGGGCGCGGTCCTCGCGGTCCTCGTCGTTCTGCTCTTCCTTCGCGACATCCGGGCAACGGCGATTTCCGCGATTTCGATCCCGCTCTCGGCGATCCCCGCGTTCTTTTTCATGAGCCTCATGGGGATTACCCTGAACTTCATGTCGACGATGGCGATGGGGCTGGTCGCTGGCGTCCTCGTCGACGACGCAATCGTCGAGATCGAGAACATCGTCCGCCACATGCGCATGGGCAAATCGGGCTATCAGGCGGCGATCGACGCGGCCGATGAGATCGGACTCGCGGTGCTCGCCACGACAATGGCCATCGTCGCTGTCTTCCTGCCGGTCGCGCTGATGCCGGGCATCGCGGGCCAGTATTTCAAGGCGTTCGGCTTTACGGTCGTTTTGTCGGTGCTGATGAGCTTGTTCGTGGCGCGCATGATCACGCCGCTGATCGCAGCGTATTTCCTCCGCTCGCACGGCAAGCAGCCGCATGCCAATTGGAAGTGGATGGACGTGTATCTGAAGGTTCTCAACTGGAGCCTCGACACGACGAAGGCGCACGCGCTGCTGGACAGGCTACCCAAGCGGGCCGGCAAATTCAGCTATTACGCCGTCAATACGTTGCTCCTGCTGCTGGTGATCACCGCTTTCGTTGCGGGGACCGGCGGTGCGATGGCCGGCTTAGGCAAACTTGCGTGGAACGGTGGGATCACCTTCGTGCTCGCGCTGTTGGTAGGCGCAGGCGTCGCCTACGGCGTGGGCAGGCTGATCCGCTACCTCGTGCAGTTTGTCGGCAGCGGCAGGTTCGCCGACTGGCATGCGACCGTCGCAGCGCGGTGGAATGCGCGCCTGCACGATCACCGTCTCGCAATGGTCGGCGCCGGCGTTGCCACATTGCTGCTCAGCATCGTCCTGTTCAGCCTTTGCTCGGTCTCTTTCTTCCCGCCGCAGAACAGCGATTATTCGCGGGTCAACGTCACGATGCCGCCCGGCAGCACGCTGAAGGACACGGAAGCAGTCGTTGATCGCGCGGCAGCGATCATTGCGAAGGACCCCAGTGTCGACCGCGTGTTCGAGCGGATCAACGTTGGCCAGGGGCACGTGAACATCGTGCTCAAGAAAAACCGCAAGGTGAAGAGCACCGAGTTCGAGCGGAACCTGTCGCCGACGCTCGCCGCGATGCCTGACGCGCGCGTCAGCTTCCAGAGTCAGCAGGGCGGCGGACCCGACGGGGATTCGCGCGACATCATGCTCTATCTCGGTGGCGAGGATCCGGCCCAGCTGACTGCGGTCGGCAACGAGATTGCCAAGGAGATGGCGACCGTCCCGGGGCTCGTTGCCCCGCGGGTCGGAAGCAACCTCGCCCAGCCGGAAATCACCATCAAGCCGCGCTTCGATCTTGCGGCGGACCTTGGGGTGACAACCGCGGCGCTGAGCCAGACGATCCGCATCGCGACCTTGGGCGAAATCGAGCAGAACAGCGCGAAGTTCTCCTTGAGCGACCGCCAGGTGCCGATCACCGTCTCCCTGTCGGAGAATGCGCGGCGCGACATCACCACGCTCGAGAATCTGCCAGTTCCCACCTCGAGCGGCGGTTCGGTTCCGCTAAAGGCCGTCGCCGATATCGGCTTCGGCTCCGGCCCGACGACCATCCAGCGTTCTAATCAAGTGCGCCGGCTGGCAATCGGCGCGGACCTCGCGCCGGGCTTCGCCCAAGGCGATGTCTTTACCAAAGTCAAAGACCTGCCTGCGGTGAAGAACCTACCCCAAGGCGTCGAGCAGATGAATCTGGGTGACCAGAAATGGCAGGCCGAGTTGTTGTTCAACTTCGGAATTGCACTGGCCTCGGGCATTCTGCTGGTGTTCGCAGTGCTGGTCCTGCTTTATCGCCGGTTCCTCGCCCCGTTCGTCAACATGGGCTCACTGATCCTCGCACCATTGGGCGCGGCGGTGGCGCTGCTCATTGCGGGGCAGCCGATATCCCTCTTCGTGCTCATCGGCATCCTGATGCTGTTCGGAATCGTCGCCAAGAACTCGATCCTTCTGGTCGACTTCGCGGTCGAGATGATGAACCACGGAATGGCCAAGAACGACGCAATCTGGGAAGCCGGCCACAAGCGCGCCCAGCCGATCGTCATGACCACCGTCGCCATGGTCGCGGGGATGTTGCCCACGGCCATCTCCATCAGCGGCGACAACAGCTGGCGTCAGCCAATGGGCGTCACCGTGATCGGGGGCCTCATCTTCTCGACCCTGCTGACGCTGGTGCTGGTGCCAGCCTACTTCTCGATCGCGATCTCGATCGAGTTGCGGCTCGGCAAGGTCTTCCACCGCTTCGTCGGCGAGGGAGCCCATCAGGGAGCAATGCCCGTACCGGCGGAGTGAACTGCGGCGGCGGGTCGGCTATTGAGGCGGCATGAACCGTGCCGCTTCCTCCCCGCCGGTCCTGAGCCGCTTCAATCCCGCTCAGCCGGGCGCGCAGGGCATGAAGATCCTCGCGACCGGACTTCTGGTCGTGATGGCCGTGGTGTTTGCAGCGGCGCGCGCGCTCGAGCCGCGATACCCAGGCCTCGGTTACGTCAAGGCTTTCGCCGAGGCGGCGATGGTCGGCGGACTTGCCGACTGGTTCGCTGTCACCGCACTGTTCCGCCATCCGCTCGGCCTGCCCATTCCGCATACTGCGATCATCCCCCGCAACAAGGACCGCATCGGCGAGGCGCTCGCCAGCTTCCTCAAGGAGAATTTCCTGATTCCCTCGGTGGTCGCGCGGCGGATGCGGAACATCGACGTCGCTGGGGCGACCGGGCGTTTCCTCCAAACTCCAGCTGGTGAAGGCACGCGCATCCGCGCCGGCGCGTCGCGGCTGATCGCCGACATATTCGAGAGCCTCGATGACGAACGCCTCGGCGGAATCGTCAAAGGCGCGATCGCCGCGCGCATCCGCAAGACCGAAATCGCGCCCTTGCTTGGCCATGCGCTCGCCTCCGCGATCAACGAAGAGCGCCACGTGCCGATGCTCGAGGCGGCGATCCGCTGGACTGCCCGCGCGCTCGATGCCAACGAGCCGCTGATCCGCGAGATGGTGCACAAGAAGGCGAACTGGGTGCTCAAGCTCGCCGGGCTCGACGCCAAGCTCGCCGATGCGATCATCGATGGCTTGCGCAAGCTCACCGTCGAGATGTCGACAGACCCCGCACACCCCGTGCGGGTCAAAGTCGAGGAAGCGCTCGCGCAGCTCGCCAACGACCTGCAGACGCGGTCCGAGACCCGCGAGCGGGTTGAGGCGATGAAGGAGCAATTGCTCGACAATAAATCGGTGAGCCTGTGGCTCGACACGATCTGGCAAAAAGGCCGCGAAGCGGTGATCCGCGCAGCGCGCAACCCGGATGCGGTGCTCGCCGGAAAGCTCGGCGAAATATTGCAGACGATGGGGGCCACGCTTGAAACCGATTCCCGCATCCGCGCCGCGCTCAACCAATTCGCCCGCCGGGCTGCCGTTGGGATGGCGGCAAGCTACGGAAGCGCGATCGTGCGCCTCGTCTCGGACACGATCCGCGGGTGGGATGCGCGCACGGTCACGGCACGGCTCGAAGCCGCTGTCGGGCGCGACCTCCAGTATATCCGCATCAACGGCACGCTCGTCGGCGGTCTGGTCGGCCTCGTGCTGCATTTGCTGGATTCGCTATGAGCGATGAGCTCCTGGATGAGCTCGCCGAGAGCGCCCGCAACCGCGGGCTCAAGCTCGTCCGCTCGCGCGTGCGCACGCCGGGCAAGCGTCGGTTCGGCAAAGTCGGGCTGACCGATGCCAGGGGAAAGCCGGTGTTCGGCATGGACGCCAAAGGCCCGACTGCAAAGCCGGAGGAAGTCGAGGACTATCTGCGCAATCTCGGCGCCAAGGATTGGGGCGCGTCGCTCGACGTCGCGCTGCTGCCTAGGAAACGCAAACCGACAAAAGTCACGCGACCCGCGGCGAACGACGCCGAGCCGGAATCGAAGCCGAAGCGCGCTCCGCCGCCACCATCGCCGCCAAAGCCGAAGCCCCAACCCAAGATCCGCGAGGCAAAGCCAGCAGACGCGCCGCTGCTAGTCGAGCTGATCCGCTTCCTCGGTCACGAGATCGATGAAAAAGCTGTCCGGAAAAATCTCGGCAAGCTGAAGAGGGCCGGCGAGACGCCGCTCGTCGCCACCCTCGGCAAGGTGGTAGTTGGGCTAGTCGGCATTCATCGCATGGTGACGGTCCACCGTCCCGCTCCGGTCGGGCGCATGAGTGTCCTCGTCGTCGCGAAAGGGGCGCAGGATCATGGCCTTGGGCGAATGCTGGTCGAAGCCGCCGAGCAGGCGCTGAAGAAGGCCGGCTGCCAGATCGTCGAAGTGACCAGCAACGATCGCCGCACCGCCGCCCACGCCTTCTACCGGCACATGGGCTACGAACGCACCAGCATCCGGTTCTTCAAGAAGCTCTAACCCGAGCTCCGCCGTTCGATCGTCGCTCCCACGACGGAGAGCTTCTCTTCAAGCCGCTCATAGCCGCGGTCGAGGTGATAGACGCGCAGCACCTCGGTCTCGCCTTCCGCTGCTAACCCCGCGAGCACGAGGCTCATTGAGGCGCGCAAATCCGTCGCCATGACGTTCGCGCCGGCCAGCGCCTCGGTGCCATGCACGATCGCCGAGCGCCCGTGGATGTCGACTTCAGCGCCCATGCGCCTCAGCTCCGGCACATGCATGTAGCGGTTCTCGAAGATCGTCTCCTCGAGGAAGCTGTCGCCCTCGGCGAGCGCGAGCATCGCCATGAACTGCGCCTGCATGTCGGTGGCGAACCCCGGGAACGGCGCGGTCGAGAGCGCCAGCGGCTTCAACTTCCCGTCCGCGCTGACCTTGATCCCTCGATTGTGGAACTCGATCATGAGGCCGGTCTGCGCGAGGGCGTTCAGGGTCGCCTTCATGTCGTCCGCGCGCGCGCCGATGAGATCGAGGGAGCCACCAGTGATTCCCGCCGCGCAGGCGTAGCTCCCGGCTTCGATGCGATCCGGCATCACCTCATAGGTGCAGCCGTGAAGCCCCTCGACTCCATCGATGATCAGGTGCGCCGAACCGATTCCGCGGATCTTCGCGCCCATCGCGACCAGCAGGTTGCAAAGGTCGACGATCTCAGGCTCGCGCGCGGCATTGAACAGTTGAGTTTTTCCCTTCGCGAGCACCGCCGCCATCACCGCGTTCTCGGTCGCTCCGACCGACACCATCGGGAAGCTGAAGTCGCCGCCCGCAAGCCGCCCCTTGGGCGCGCTCGCCTTCACGTAACCGGCGGCAAGCTCGATCTCCGCGCCCATGCATTCGAGCGCTTTCAGGTGGAGGTCGATCGGCCGGTCGCCGATCGCGCAGCCGCCCGGCAGCGACACCGTCGCTTCGCCCATGCGCGCGAGCATCGGACCAAGGACCAGCACCGACGCGCGCATCTTGCGGACCATGTCGTAAGGCGCGGTCGTCGAGACGATCTCGTCCGCCTGCAGCGTCATCTTCCGCCCGTATTCGCCCTTCTTCACCCCGGCCACACTGGTCGAAACACCGAGCTGGTTGAGCAAATGACTGAAGGTATCGACGTCGGCGAGCCGCGGCAGGTTGGTGAGCGTCAGCTTCTCTTCGGTGAGAAGCGCGCAGGGCATCAGCGCCAGCGCCGCATTTTTGGCGCCGCTGATCGGGATTTCGCCTTGAAGCTTGTTGCCGCCCTTGATCCAGATGCTGTCCACGAGCGGGCTTTAGCGGCAAGGCGCGGCCGCGCAAATCCACAACCGATTGCCCTGAGCTTGTCGAAGGGCTGCCTTCTCCCTGAGGGGAAATCAGTCCTTCGACGAGCTCAGGACTTCGGCTTGCTTTGCTCGCCTAAGCCTTCTCCAGCGTGCACTGCAGCGGGTGCTGGTTCTCGCGGGCGAAGTCGATCACTTGCGTGACCTTGGTCTCCGCCACCTCGTAGGTGAAAACGCCGCATACCGCGACGCCCTGCTGGTGGACCTGGAGCATCACCCTAGTCGCGTCCTCGATGCTCATGCTGAAAAATTGCTGGAGTACCAGCACAACGAACTCCATTGGCGTGTAATCGTCGTTCAGCATCAGCACTTTGTAATTGGATGGCTTTTTGGTCTTGGGACGCGTGCGCGTCGCGACCCCGGTCTCGATCTCTTCGATCCCGTCGCCGTTGCCGGGGCCACTCGCCATCATGCTCCAGTCTGTGCTCATCGCTGCTTAAAATATGGCAACCGCTCAAAAACGCCGCAAGGCAAGTCTTGGCGGCGCAACGCAAAAAAATGGCGGCCGCTCCTTTTGATGGGAGCGACCGCCAGAAGTCGTTGCCGGACTTAGGAGGGGAGAGGGTCAGGCAACGAGGGTATTGAAGCGCTCGGCATTGGCCGTGGCGCAATTCGAAATCGGCTGGAAAGCCTCGCCGGCGAGCTTCACCAGCGTTTCGGTCAGGCGCGAGCTCTCGGCGACCGCACGGTCGAAGGACGCACGCGCGAATTCGCCCTGCAGCTGCAGATATTCGGTCGGCGACTTCGCCTCGGCGAGCGAGCGGATCGCGTCCGCCGCCTGCTCAACGCCATCTCGGCTGGTCGCAGCGACGTCCTGGCCGAGCGACTTGGCGCCTTCGGCGGCAACGCGGCCGGCCTCGACGATTGCCTCGACATTGGCGCGGGCGAGGTCAGCGAGCTCTTCGGCGACCTTCTGGCTGCGCTTGACGAGCTCCTGGCTGCGTTGGTTCGCGTCGGCGAAGAGCGTCTGAAATGGCGCGAACGCCGGAACGGCCTCGAAGCCGTTGAAGAAATTGGTGTTGGTCACAGTCTCAATCCTTTCCTGGGCCGCAGCGGCGCGCTTGCGCGGTGCGGTACGAACTTTGCGGCGGGTCGCCTTGGTGCGGCGCGCCACGGTCTTCTGAACGATCTTCTCGGCCGGGGCCTTAGCCTTCGCGCGACGCGCGCTCTTCGCACGTTCGCGCTTGGCGACAGCCGCGGTTTCCTTCACGACCTTCTCGGTCGTAGCGGCGACACCCTCGGCAACCTTGGCGGGAGCCTCGGCAGCGGCCTCGGCCTGAACCTTGGTTTCGTCTGGCATTGAAATTTTCCTCCGAATTCTCGAATATGTTGCAGTGCACAATAAGCATTGCGCCGCACCATTTCAAGAGAAATTTTGTGCAGTGCGGAAAAGCGATTTTGGCCACCGCTTGACGGCTGCGGCTTGGCCGAAGCAAGAGCGGCCATGGACCCCACGTCAGCCGATCACCCGACGCGCCATCGCCGCGGTCTCCTGATCGTCCTCTCCTCCCCGTCCGGCGCAGGCAAGACGACGATCTCGCGCATGCTGCTCGAGGCGGACCGCGACATTACAATGTCCGTGTCGGCCACGACGCGCCCGAAGCGGCCCGGCGAAACGGAAGGCGTCGATTATCATTTCGTCAACGCGGCCGAGTTCGACCGGTTGATCGCCGCGGGCGAATTCGTCGAATGGGCGCCAGTGTTCGGCTATCTTTATGGGACTCCTAAGGCACCAGTGAAGGATGCGCTGAGAGACGGCCGCGACATCTTGTTCGACATCGACTGGCAGGGGACCCAGCAGCTCCACTCGGCGATGGGCGAGGATCTGGTGCGGATCTTCATCCTGCCGCCCTCGATGCCCGAGCTCGAACGGCGCCTGCGCACCCGCGACACCGATCCGGAGGAGGTGATTGCCGACCGCATGCAGCGCGCGTCGAGCGAGATCAGCCATTGGGCCGAGTACGACTACGTCCTGATCAACAAGGACATGGATGCGTGCCTCGCCAACGTGCGGACGATCGTCGCTGCGGAGCGCCTGAAGCGCGCACGGCAGGTCGGCCTCGTCACCTTCGTCCGCGACCTCGTCGGTCCGCAGCACTAGGCGTCGAGCAACTCCAGGAACCTCGCGGCAGCAAGGAAATCGCGGCGTCGATTGTCCATTGCGGCTTTCGCCTCTGAATCCGCGCCCCATTGCTCGAGCTGCCAGCGCTCGTCGATGCTCACCGCCTCCCACGCCCGCTCGGCGTGATCGCATTCTCCAGCACCGCCAGCCCAGCGATCAGCGATCCGCCGATCGTCACCAGCGGCGAAAGTCCCGCGAACTGGAACGCATCAAGCGCCGCGACCGCATGCCCGAGCCGCTCGACGGTGGCCTGCGGCTGAGCCACGTGCATCAACCCTGAGGTGATCGCGAAATCTACATCGTACCGCCGCCGCGCCCACGCCAGCAGCGCATCCCAACTCGCCGCCTGCCGCTCAATCAGCGCCCGCGGACCTTCCGCGCGATAGCAGGCGAGGTCCGCTTCGGCATAGCGCGCAAGCCCTGCGGCGAACGTGGCTTTGTCGGGAGCGACTCGGTCGATCGCAGCATTGGCGAGGCCGGTGAGCGGCATAGCGCGCGGATCGACGTCTTCCGCCCTCGCGCGCCACTCCTCGGCGATCGCTTCGGCAAGTCCTTCAAGGGGGACCTTCAACGGCACGCGCGCGGGCGTCCGCACCGGCCGTTCGTCGAGCCTTATCCCCCAGCCGCCGTCGTCCCGCGCGACGTCCACCGTCTTCCAGAAGCGCTTCATTCCTGCTCGCGGTCTCTCCGGTCCCACGCTTTCTTCAAGACGCGAGGCGCCAGAACGGCGTCGATCACACCGAGAATGACGATGATCGCGCCGACCTGCGGCCATCCGCCCGGGCGGAGCAAATTCGTGTACATGACTGCAATGCCGAGGAAGAAGATGGCCAATCCGGCGAAGCGCACGGCCGTATAAGCGAGCAGCCGGTTCCGCGCCCGCGCGTCCTCATCCATTCACATGCTCCCGAACGAGATCCAGGACCTCCATCGGCTTCTGAGCGACCGCGACGGCTCCAGCTTCGATCAGCTCTTCAGCGTCGTGATAGCCCCAGCCGGCGCCGAGCGGCGTCGCGCCGCCCGCAACCGCCATCGCCATGTCGAAGCTCGTATCGCCAATGACGATCGTGCCTGCGGGCGTTGCGCCAGCGTCGGCAATGGCTTCATGCACCATCGACGGGTGGGGCTTGGACGGGTGCCGGTCCGCCGTCTGCAGCGACACGAAACGGGCGTGAATGCCATGCTGCTCAAGGCAGTGCTTCAGACCGCGGTCCGATTTGCCGGTCGCCACCGCGAGCAGCCACCCATCCTCTTCCAAACGGTCGAGCAACTCCAGCACGCCATCGAACAGAGGCTCGTCGACCTTGCCGTCCGCGCGCAGGCGCCAGAAGGCGCGCTTGTAGTCCTCGGCCAATCGCAGGTGCTGTCCCGACGCGGCATCGGGCAGAAGCTTGGCCATTGCCTCGATCAGGCTGAGGCCGATCACGCGCCGGCTGACCTCCTGTGGCGGAAGCTCGATGCTGTTTTGGCGGAAGGTCTCTGCGAGCGCCGCGTAAATGGTCGCGCCGCTGTCGACGAGCGTGCCATCGCAGTCGAAGATCGCCAGGCGCTTCACCGCCGCTTCGCCTTCGGCTGCGAGCCGCGCGCGCGCCGTTCGCCACGCCGCTCGCGGCGCCGTGCCTTCGCTGCAGCGGCGATCCGCCTGCCCGGTGACGCGGCAGCCCTCACCGGCGCGATGTCGCCCGCAGCGGCTTCGAAACCGAGCGTCGCAAGGCTCTCGGCGAAGTGCCCCGGGAGCTCCGCCGTCACGTCGATCTTCCCGCCGTCGGGCGCGTCGATCCGGATTCTCCGCGCATGCAGGTGCAGCTTGCGGCTGATCCCGCCGGTCAGGAACGCGTCCGGCCCGCCATATTTCGCGTCGCCGACGATCGGATGGCCGATCGCCGCCATATGCGCGCGCAGCTGGTGCGTGCGCCCGGTCAGCGGCTGCAGCTCGACCCACGCAGCACGGTTGCCGGCGCGGTCGATCGTCCGCCAGCGCGTCTTCGCCGGCAGCCCGTGTTCCTCGTCGATGTGCATTTTCTCGCCGCCGGTGCCCGGCTGCTTGGCGAGCGGCGCGTGGATCTCGCCTTCTCGCGGATCGGGTACCCCGACGACCAACGCCCAATAGACTTTGCGCGCCGTGCGGCCCGAAAACGCTTTGGCAAAATGCCCGGCCGCCCGCGCGCTCCGTGCCACCAGCAATGCGCCGGATGTATCCTTGTCGAGCCGGTGAACGAGCTTCGGGCGCGCGCCTTCCCCAGCCAATCCGTCCAGCAGCCGATCGAGGTGCTGGGTGGTCTTGGTGCCACCCTGCGTCGCCAGGCCCGGCGGCTTGTTGAGAACGAACGCGTTCGCATCCTCGTAAATGACCATGTCGCGTACGAGCTGCACCTCTTCGTCGGTCAGCCGCTCTCGCTTCGGCTGTGGACGGCTGGCCGCGCTGGCGTTGCCTCTGCAGGCGGTACCCGGATCTGCTGCCCCGCCTCGATGTGATCGCCCGGCGCCGCGCGTTTCCCCGCCAGCCGCAGCTGCCCAGTCCGCGCCCAGCGCGACACGAGGTTGAAGCTGACCTCCGGCAGGTGCCGTTGAACCAGCGGTCGAGCCGGATTCCGTCGTCGTCGTCGTCGACAGTGAAGGTGCGGAGTTCGCGCATCGGGGCGCGATGAGCGAATGGTGGAGGCGTCGCGTCCTGCCCAAAACTCAAACGCCTGTCGCTGCAGCTTGCGGATCAGCTTCGCCGCCCGCGGGCCTTCCCACAGACCGGTGTAGCCGTGCTTCTTCGCTCCGCCCACCCACCAGCCCTGCCCCGGCAGCCCATCCGACTGGCGCACGACGAGCACTGCGAGCTCCGGCTCGCCGCGCTCCGCCGCTTCGTCATCGACAAAGCTCAGCACCTTGCACAGCGCGCGCATCTTGGGCCGCGAGAAATCATGGCCGAGAAGCGCCAGCACTTCGGAGTAACTGATCGCCTCGCCCGCCTGCGCCGACGCGATGAGGATCGCACGGACTTCGGCCGGATCGGCGAGCAGCCCGGCTTCGCTCATCGAGCTGCGATCATCCCTGCGGCTGTTGCGCCACAGGAGTCAGCTCGAACACGTCGAGCTTCGAAGTGCTCTGCGGCCACGGAATCACGAGCCGCCAGCGGAATGGGCCGATTCGCTGGAGGACGCCGGCCATGTTGCGCTTGGGATCGTCGCCATAAGCGAGCGGCTGGTCCTCGTTGCCGAGTGCAAGGCTGCCGAGAAAGATCAGCCGGCTCGGATCGTCGTCCTCCCACAACCGACCCGCCGGCCTCTGGCTGCCGGTCTGTTTGACGATGGTCAGCAGATCGCCCTCGACTTCGACGTAACAGAAGAACGGCTTGAAACTCTCGAATGCCCGGGTCTTCGGCTCCGCCTGGCCGAGCTTGATTAGCCGGCAATTATAGCTTCCTGGAGTTGGCGCCGGCCGCGGCAACGCCGCCCGCGGCTTCAGCAGGTCGCCCTCCTTGCGGATTTCGCTCGAAAAACTCTTGCCTGCTTCCGTAAGCGCCTGCTGCCAGGCGGAGTCGAGGCGGGCGATTCGGTCCTTGTCGGCATCCGTTGCGACGGCCTTCCACGCGTCCGATTTAAGCGCTGGCGCGACCTCGACCATCGGGTGCGCTCCGGGCGGCAATTTCGGCTTGGTCGCGCAGCCTGCGGCGACCAGCGCAAGGCCGATCAGCGCCGCGCTTCCAGCGCGCCTCGGTACGGTCCGACTGACAAAGGACACGGGTGTCACTCCCTTATCCAAACAGTGACAGCCCGCGGCTTAAGGATCAACTAACGGAACAATAACCATAGCCTTTAACCAACAGCTCACCGCCGCTAGGGCCCCGGTCGATGAATGCCCCCGATCATGCCCAGACGGCGCATGCCCGCACCAGCCAGGACCTCCCGCGCGGCGGTTTCCTCCTCGGGCTCGGCGCTTATGGCCTGTGGGGTTTTCTTCCCATTTACTTCAAGGCCCTCGCCGGGGTGTCCGCGGTCGATATCGTCGCTCACCGCGTGCTTTGGTCGCTCCCGTTCCTGGCGTTGCTGACCGCGCTCACGCGCGGGTGGGACAAGGTCCGCTCGGCGTTCGCACAGCCGAAAACGCTTGGTATCCTCGCGCTCACCGCACTCCTCATCGCCACGAACTGGCTGCTCTACGTCTATGCCGTGACGAGTGGGCACATCCTCGCCTCGAGCTTCGGCTATTATCTCAACCCGCTGGCCAATGTGTTGCTCGGCCGTTTCGTCCTTGGCGAACGATTGACCCGTCTCCAGTGGATCGCGGTGGCGATCGCTGCTGCAGGCATTTCGGTGCTCGCAGCGGGTGCGACCGGCCAGCTGTGGATCAGCCTCAGTCTCTGCGCCACATTCGCGCTTTACGGTTTGCTGCGAAAGATCGTGGCTGCGGATGCGATGACCGGCCTCGCGGTGGAGACCGGTTTGCTTTTCCCATTCGCTTTGGCGTGGCTGGCCTGGCGCACAGCGGCCGGAGCGCCCAGCTTCGGCTCAAGCCATTTCGAAACGGGGCTGCTCGTGCTTGCGGGGATCGTCTCGACAACGCCCCTGCTCCTGTTCACCGCCGCGGCGCGCAAGCTCGCGTATTCGACGCTGGGGATGCTGCAATTCCTCGCCCCGACGCTGCAGTTCCTGATCGGCGTCTATTACGGCGAGCCGTTCACCACCGCACACGCGATCGCCTTCCCGGCGATCTGGATCGCGCTCGCGCTGTACGTCACCGCATTGCTTCGCGCGCCGCGCCTGCCGCAAGCGCCCGAATGATGCTACGGGCGCGCCATGTTTAATCTCGTGTCGCTGATCATCGGCTTCGTCGCGCTGGTCTGCGCAGTGTTCGCCTTCCTTCCGTTTCTTGGCTGGGCCAACTGGCTGATCATCCCACTGGCGATTATCGGCGCGGCGGTGGGCATGATCTCGCGCGGTACCGCCGGGCGGAACCTGAACCTGCTGGTGATCGTGATCGGGATCGTCAGGCTGATGATCGGCGGAGGCCTGTTTTGAGCCGCGACCCGCGCATCGACGCCTACATCGCCAAAGCGCAGCCGTTTGCCCGACCCGATCCTCGAGCATGTCCGGACACGAGTCCACGCCGTCCTCCCCAACGTCGAAGAGGCGATCAAATGGAGCATGCCGGCGTACACGCTTGGGGGGAAAATCGTCCTCATCACCGCCGCCTTCAAAGCGCACATGGCGCTCAACTTCTGGCGCGGACAGGAGCTTCGCGGCGACAGCGCCAATGCCGGACGCCATGGGCCAGTTCGGCAAGATTGCGTCGCTTGAGGAGCTACCGTCGGATGCGGAGCTGGACCGCATGATCCGCGAAGCCGCCGAGCTGGCGAAGAGCGCCCCGGCGCCGCGCAAGGTGAAGCACGCGCCCAAGCCCGCGCCCGAGCTGCACCCCGAGTTCGCCGCGGCGCTCGCGAAAGCGCCCAAGGCGAAGGCCGCTCTCGACAGCTTCCCGCCCTCGGCGCAACGCGACTATTTCGAATGGATCGCCGAAGCGAAGCAGGACGCAACCCGCCAAAAGCGCATCGCCACGGCCGTCGAATGGCTGAGCGAAGGCAAGCGCCGGCACTGGAAGTACCAGAACTGCTAGCGTGACATTCTAAGACCGGGCCCGAACCGCGTCTTGGCTTCGCCTTCGAGCGAAAACCCGCACTTCTCGTAAAATTCCACAGCATGGGGATTGGCCGTAACGGTCAGCGCCAACCCGCGCAGTCGCGCCTGATGTGTGGCTTCCTCGATCAGCGCCGCGCCTACCCCGCACCGCCACATGGCCGGCTCGACGAACAATCCGTCGAGCTCCCCGCCGACGACCGCCGCGAAACCGGCAATCCGGCCCTCGAGTTCGGCGACGAACACCTGCCCGTTGGCGACCTGCGCTGGCGGAAGGTGGATCGCGTCGGGGTGCGCCTCGAGGTGCGGCCGGTCGTTCTCGTTCGCCAGCGACGCGCGACGCTGCAGCTCTTCGAGTACCTCGCGCTCCTCCGGCTGAGCGACGCGAATGACGAGCGCCTCAGCGCGCTTTGACATAGCTTCCCGGCGCGTCTTCGATCGGCTTGAGCTTCCCCTTGCCCGGGACGCGCGCCCCTTGCGCCTTCACCGTCGCCGGATCCTGCGCCTTGATCCACGCGAGCCAGTCCGGCCACCAGCTGCCCTTGTGCTCCTCGGCGCCGTCGATGAACGACTTCAGCGTGCCGCAGGGCTTGTCGTTGGTCCAATACTGATACTTCTGCGCCGCCGGCGGATTGACCACGCCGGCAATGTGTCCCGAACCCGCGAGCACGAACCTTTTCGGACCTTTGAAATGGTCCATGATCTTCCACACGCTTTGCGGCGGCGCGATATGATCTTCGCGCCCTGCCTGAACGTAGGTCGGAGTCTCTACGGCATCGATGTCGACCGGGGTCCCCGCCATTGTGATCCCGCCCTTCTCCGCGAGTTTGTTCCCTTCGTAGAGTGTCTTCAAATAATCGCGGTGCCAGCCGGCCGGCAGGTTGGTGGTGTCGCTGTTCCAATAGAGCAAGTCGAAGGGCGGCGGCTCCTCGCCGAGCAAATAATTGTTGACGACGTAATTCCAGATGAGATCGCGGCCGCGCAGCAGGTTGAAGGTCGCGGCCATGTAGCGCCCGTCGAGATAACCCTTGTCCTTGGCCAGCTCCTCCAGAAGCCCGATCACTTCGGGCCCGGTGAAGAGCTTCAGGTCGCCCGCCTCCGTGAAGTCGACCTGCGCTGTGAAGAAGGTCGCGGACTTGATCTTGTCCTGCTCGCCCTTGGCGTGGAGGTAAGCGAGCGCCGCCGCGAGGGTTGTGCCCGCCACGCAATAGCCGATCGCATGGACGCTCGGCACATCGAGCAGCTCGCGGATCGTGTCGATGGCGTCGATCTGCCCATCGAGCACATAATCGTCGAGCATCACATCGGCGATGCTCTCGTCGGCCGATTTCCAGCTGACCATGAATAGCGAGATGCCGTTGTCCACGCACCATTTGACGAAGCTTTTCTCGGGGCTGAGATCGAGAATGTAATAGCGGTTGATCCACGGCGGAAAGATCACGACGGGAGTCTTCAGCACCTGGTCCGTGGTCGGCGTGTACTGGATCAGCTGATAGAGCGGCGTCTGCTTGATCACCTTGCCCGGCGTGGTCGCGAGATTGCGCCCGACCTCGAACACTCCGGGCTTGGTCTGCGTCAGCTGACCCTGCGCGATATCGCGCAGCATGTTCGACAGGCCCTTGAGCAAATTCTCGCCGCGGGTTTCGAGCGTGCGCTTGAGCACCTGCGGATTCGTCAGCGCAAAATTCGACGGGCTCATCGCATCGACGAAGCTGCGCGTCGCGAAGCGCAACTTCTCCCGTGTGCCGGGGTCCACGCCCTCGATCTCGTCGACCGTGCCGAGCATCTGGTCCGAGATGCGCAAATAGGTCTGCCGGATCGCGTCGAAGATCGGGTTCTCGCGCCACTCCGGCGCAGCGAACCGCCGGTCCTTGCGCTCCGCTGTGTCCGCCGAAGGCGCCGCGGTCACTCCGCCGAGCACCTTGCCCCACGCCTCCAGCCCTTTCGCCCACGCCTGCGCGCCGGCGCTCATCAGCGCCATCGGGTCGCTCGCCGCGCCGCTCTGTTCACCGAAGCCGAACGCCGGCGGCGACCAGGTCGGAAACGCTTGATCCTTCTTCAGGCTCTCCGCCCAGAATTCCATCAGCATCTGCTGCGCGCGGCCCATCACCAGCGTCCAATGCTGCCAATCCTCGAGCGTCGGCATCGCGCCGCCGATGTTCGTTTCGTCCGCCATCGCGCTAATGTAGGCCGTTGAAGCGATGAACCCAACCGCGCTCGTCCTCCTCGACTATTTCGGCATCGCCGTGTTCGCCGTCTCCGGCGCGCTTCTCGCCGCCGAGAAGCGGCAGACATTGGTCACGTTCATCTTTTTCGCGGTCGTGACCGGCGTCGGCGGCGGCACATTGCGCGACCTGTTGATCGGAGCGCCGGTGTTTTGGGTGCACACCAACGCGACGCTCCTCATCTGCATCGTCGCAGCCTTGATCGTGTGGATCGCCAGCCGCCACCGGTTCGCGGGGAAGGCGCTGCTGTGGTTCGATGCCGCGGGCCTTGCCGCCTATGCGACCTACGGCGCCGCAAAGGCGCTCGGCTATGGCGTTGCTCCAGTGCCGGCGTTTGCGATGGGCGTCATGACGGCGTGCGTCGGCGGGATCATTCGCGACGTGCTCGCCGGCGAACCGTCGATCCTGATGCGGCCAGAGCTCTACGTCACTGCCGCCGCGCTCGCCGCAGGTCTGTTCGTCATTCTCTCGCTGCTCGGCACCGGAATCTGGATCGCCGCGGCAATTGCCATCGTCGGCGGTTTCGCCTTGCGCGGCCTCGCCATCGCGCGCGGCTGGTCATTGCCGCGCCTATCGGGATTAGACTTCGCCACATGCGCAGGTCGGCACCGTTCCTGTTTCTGCTTTTGGCAGCCTGCGCGACGGTCCCGCCGCCCGATCCGCCCGTCGCATGCGCAGGTCGGCGTAGCCTTCGACGCGAACGGCGAGCTCGCGAGCTTCGCCGAGGGCATCGCCGATCCGCAGTCCGGCCGCCGAGTCACCGCCGACGATCCGGTGCGCGTCGCGTCCGTCAGCAAGATGGTCGTCGCAATCGGCGTGATGAAGCTCGTCGAAGCCGGCAAGCTCGACCTCACCGGCGACGTCTCGCGCTGGCTCGGCTGGAGCCTGCGCAACCCGAACTTCCCCGACCGGCCGATTACGCTCCGCATGCTGCTCTCGCACACCTCGTCCGTGCGCGAGCATGACGACGATTATGTGATCCCGCTCGGAGTCTCGCTGCAATCGGTCATGGCCGATCCGAAGAACTGGGACGCGGTTCACGGCCCCGGCGACAATTATTTCACCTACACCAACCTCAACTTCCCGATCGTCGGCTCGATCATCGAGCGCGTGACCGGCGAGCGGTTCGACATCTGGATGCGCAAGAATGTGCTCGAGCCGATGCGGCTCGACGCGTGTTACAATTGGCCGACGTGCAGCGACGCGCAAATCGCCCGCGCGGTCGAGCTCGACGCGCCCGATGGCAAGCCGCAGAAAGACGATCTGCATGGCGTCCGCCCGGCCTGTCCGGTGTTCGTGAAGGACGGCGAAGCCTGCGACCTCTCGCGATGGCATCCCGGCGAGAACGGCTCTTTGTTCGCGCCGCAAGGTGGCCTGAGAATCTCGGCTCGCGGCCTGGCCCGCGTCGGACGCATGTTGCTGAACAACGGAACGCTGGACGGCGTCCACATCCTCTCGCCGCAGTCGGTGGAGACGCTCGTCACCCAGGTCTGGCGCTTCAGCGGCTCCAATGGAATCACGAGCGCGCCCTACGAAGGCTTCTACTGCAGCTACGGCCAGGCCACGCAGCAAATCCCCACGCCCGTCCGCGGCTGCGACGACGATATGGGCACGCGCGGCGCAATTCTCGTCGGCCACGCCGGCGATGCCTACGGGATGAAGTCGGGCATCTGGATCGACCGCGCGCGCCGCCGCGGATCGCGTATTTCGTCACCGGTGTGCCGGATAACGCGCAACGCGACGACCGCAGCGCCTTCACCGCGGCCGAAGCGCGCGTTTCCGCCGCGCGTACGCGTTGCTCCAACCTTAGGAGGACAAAAATGCGACTGAATTACGCGATCAAGTTCGTCGCCGACATGGATAGAGCGGTCGCTTTTTATCGCGATACGCTCGGCCTTGAGCTCAAGTTCGCCTCACCCTTCTGGAGCGAGTTCGCGACGGGAGAAACCACGCTCGCTCTGCACCCGGCATCCGCCGAAAATCCCGCCGGCGGAGTCCAGCTCGGATTTACCGTCGACAGTTTGGGCGAATTCTACGCCCGTCGCGACGAGCTCGGGCTCAGCTTTACGCAGGAGCCGACGGAGATGCACGGCGTCCACATCGCGCGCTTCCGCGATATCGACGGGGCTGAAACTTCGATCAGCGGTCCCGTCTAATCTTCACCTCTTCCCGACCGGCCTTGCCGCTTTGGGATCCCGTCGCCATGAGGGCGCGCGATGACCGAGGAATTCTACCGCATCCAGCGCCTGCCGCCCTACGTCTTCGCCGAAGTGAACGCGATGAAGGCCGCGGCGCGCGCGCGCGGCGAGGACATTGTCGACCTCGGCATGGGCAATCCCGACGGCGCGCCGCCCAGGCACGTCATCGACAAGCTGTGCGAAGTCGCGGCCAAGCCCAACGCCCATCGCTACTCGGCCAGCCGCGGGCATTCCCGGGCCTCAGGAAAGCGCAGGCGGCTTATTACCAGCGCCGCTTCGGAGTCACGCTCGATCCCGACAAGGAAGTCATCGTCACTCTTGGGTCGAAGGAAGGCCTCGCCAACCTCGCCCAAGCCATCACCGGCCCCGGCGACACCGTGCTCGCGCCCAACCCCTCCTACCCGATCCACACCTTCGGCTTCATCATCGCCGGCGCCGCGATCCGCTCGATCCCGGCGGCGCCCGGCGAGGATTTCTTCCGCCGCCTCGAACTGGCGATGCGCTTCACCGTGCCGCGGCCAAAGGCGCTGGTGGTCGGCTATCCGTCCAACCCGACCGCCTATGTCGCCGACATCGCATTCTACGAGCGCCTCGTCGCCTTCGCGCGCGAGCATGAGCTGATCGTCATTTCCGACCTTGCGTACGCCGAGATCTACTTCGGCGACACGCCGACGCCTTCGATCCTCCAGGTCGAGGGCGCGAAGGAGGTCGCGGTCGAGTTCACCTCGATGTCCAAGACCTATTCGATGGCGGGCTGGCGCATCGGCTTCGCGGTCGGCAACCCGCGGCTGATCGAGGCGCTGGCGCGCGTCAAATCCTATCTCGACTATGGCGCCTTCACTCCGGTCCAGGCCGCCGCGGTCGCCGCATTGAACGGCCCGCAGGACATCGTCGAGGCCAACCGCGCGCTCTACAAGAAGCGCCGCGACGTGCTGGTGGAATCGTTCAAGCGCGCCGGCTGGGACATCCCGGTGCCGCAAGCGTCGATGTTCGCCTGGGCGCCGATCCCGGAACGGTTCCACAATCTAGGCTCGGTCGAATTCTCCAAACGCCTGCTCACCGAAGCGCATGTCGCGGTCGCGCCCGGCGTCGGCTTCGGCGAGGAAGGCGAAGGCTATGTCCGCATCGCGCTGGTCGAGAACGAGCAGCGCCTCAGGCAGGCCGCGCGCGGCGTGAAGAAAATGCTCGCCACCTAATCAGCGCTCGCTTGCGCGAACTCCGCTTCAAAGGAACCACGCCGTAACGGCCCCGATCAACAGCAATTTCGCGAGCCAGCCGGCCGCATGGCTGAAGGTCACGCCTGGATCGAGCTTGATGAAAAGGTGGTTGCCGAGGAGCAGCGGGAGTGGCCCGATGATCCAGATTGCGAGCGCAAGAAGAAGCGCTGGTCGAAGAGTCGTCAGCATCAGCGCGTTCGCCAGCACGACGAAGCCGATCGCCGTCATCGCCGCGAACGCCTGGGCGATGATGATGCGCCGCCGTTCGTCTTTCGCATCGCGCCAGACCTCGGGAAAGGCATTGTAACGCGCGTGGAAAAGAACCCCCATGAAGAGCCAATCCGTCAGCGATGCCGCGACGAAGCTTACGGCCATTGCCAGATACAGGTTCATCATCTCTCCCCCTCTCTTGCGGTCAAAACCGCTTCGACACTCCCGCGTACAGCTCCACATCGGGAGTCACCCTGTTAAGCCCGAAGTTCGCGCCGGCGTCGAGCTGAACGCTGTTGCTCAGCAGGTACGCGACCGCCCCGTCCGCCGACGCCTGCCGCGTCGTTCCCGCCGGGTCCCAGTCCCACTGGCCCCAGATCTCGCCGGATAGATTGAGCTTGGGACTGACCTGCCAGCCGAGGCTTGCGACCTGCACCATGGCCGCGTGGTGCCCGTGTCCGTCCGCGTCGGCGACCCAGTCGAGCTCGGGCGTCACCTCAATGCTGAACGGCGTTTTGCCGATCGCATAATCGATCGGGACGAGTAGTCCGCCTTCCCATTTGCCATTGCCGAGGGAACGCTTCGCGGTCGGGATTTTGATATACGGATAAAGCGCGAGTTGCAGCGGCGCATCCGGCGACGTCAGCTCCTGCTTCATGATGACCTTGATGTCGCCGGTGCCGTTGGCGCTTTCGCGAAAGCCGGGACCGCGGCTGGTCGCGCGCTGCCACGGCGTCACGTCCACTTCAAGATCGGAGCGGTCCGTCAGGCCATACTTGATCGTCGTCTCACCAAGTACGAGCGACGTGTCGCGCTCGCTGCCGGCCTTCTGCAGAGACCAGTCGACGAGTCCCGTCTCGATCTGCCAGTGTCCCGCGGGCACGGTGCAGGCCGGCGTCGACTTACCCGGCCGATCGGCGCAGATCGGTTGCTCGTCCGCCGCCGCGGCCGCCGTTCCGGCGCACAGCAAGAGTGCTGCGAGAAGGTGCGTTCGCCCGCGCATCGCGCGTGTTTGCCGACGCGCCGACGCATCGTCGAGTGAATTAGAAGTCCGACTTCCCGAAACGGGCGACGCCCCGGTTCACACCCGGCGGATCGAGGACGCTCACGTCGAGGTCGATCGGTTCACCGATCCACTGCGCGAGGCGTGTGTGGTCCGCTAGATCGTCATCCGTCAGCGGATGGACCAACGCGCGCAGGCCCGATGCTTCAATCGCCGCGAGCACCCGCTCGCGCGCGCTCTCGAGAAAATGCACTTCGAACTGCGGTATCGGATGCGGCCCCACCGGCTGGTCCGTCATGCTCCCGACGAACAGGATTTCAGGTGCGCCGCCAAACGCATCCCGCAATGCTTCAGCCTTCGGCCGCTCCTCAGCCGAATAATAAATGTGCGCGTGAAAGGGCGCGTCGCGATTCACTCGAATACCTTGGACGGATTGTTCAGGACGTGGATCATGCCGCGTGAGCTTGTCACGCGCTTCAGGTGTCCGCAACGGGCGCGAAAGCGGACGTCCGCTTCGCCCGGGCCGCCCAACATGTCCCAATGCGAAACGCCGCCGGGATCGGCCGAAACCAACCTGCTGTTGGAGGCTTCTTCACACGCAGCATCGGTCGAGGAGGGGCGCGTGGCATCCGCAGCAATCAAGCCTGACCGAGCAGTATCGCGCTCACGCGTCCTGATGACCGGCACGCTCATGACACCCGAGGGTGCGATGGCAGTGAGAATCCGGAACATTTCCGTCGTCGGCGCGCAGATCTGGGCGCCCTCCCCCGTCCCGAGCAACTGCGATGCGATCCTCAAGCGCGGCTCCTTCTTCGCTGCCGCCCGGGTGCTGCGGTCGAGCGATAGGAGCGTCCGCCTCCAGTTCTACCGCGAACTTACGGACATGGAGTTCGCGTCGGCGTTCCACAACAAAGTGCCGATGGCTGCTCCAGTATCCTGAACGTCGGCGGGCTACCGAACGAGGATGCGCGCTCGCGCGATCCTTCTCCCGTAATCTTTGAGAACCGGCAAACGCTTGCATCGAGAGCAGCCGCCGCTTGCGCTCATTGCATGAATCGAAGCACAACCGCTTTGGGGAGGCGCAATGGCGAGCGTCTTTATCAGTTACGCGCGCGAGGACGCACCCAAGGCGAAGGCTATCGCCCGCGGCCTTGAGGAAGCGTCGGTTGACGTCTGGTTCGACGATCGGATCCGCAGCGGCGCGGAATATTCCCACGAGATTGAAACGGCGCTGAAAGGCGCCTTGGCCGTGATGGTGCTATGGTCGCGGAATTCGGTGCAATCGGCTTGGGTGCGCGACGAGGCTGCGGAAGGGCGCGACACAGGCCGTCTTATCTCGGTGCGCATCGACGACTGCCGACCGCCAATAGGATTTCGTCAGTACCAGACGACAAACCTGTCGCGCTGGTCGGGGCGCGGAAAGCCGAAGCAGCTGGACGATATCACCGCTGCAATAGCCGCGATAACCGGCACGCGGGCGTCGCCAAGCCCGGCCGCCACGGCGACATGGTGGAAGCGACGACCCGCGTGGGCCGCTGGAGCCTTGGTGGTCCTTGCCGCCGCTGCCATCTTCGTCTTCATGGGCCGCACGGGCAGCTTGCCCACCACGACCCCGAGCATCGCGTTGATGCCGTTCACCGGCGACGCTTCTGACCCAGATGCAAGCAAGCTCGCCTCAGCGGTGAGGGATTCGCTCGCTCACACGCTTTCACACGGGGCATTCGGCATCAGCATGATCGAGACGGCACCGCGGGCCGCCCGCACGCCCGCCGACTTCCTCGTTTCGGGCCAGGTCAGCAGCACTCCCGACAAGTACGTCGCGACAGTGCGGATGGGAGGAGACCGCGCATCATTTCGTGGTTTTTTCGCGTCAGTTCGAGACGAGCCGCGACAAGGGTGGCGCTTTCGCTGAGCTGATTGGCGCCCAGGTTGCCGCCGTGCTCTCCTGGACGGCGCCCATAATTTCAATGGAACGCCGGCATCCGTCTGACCCGGCAATTACCGCCTCACTCCTCCAGTCGAATGCGGAGAGTTTTGACAGCGCTTCGGTGCTGCACGACTATGAAACGGCGCGCCGCCTTGTGGCGAACGCGCCAAACTCGCCGCTCGCTCAGAACAGTTTCGCATTCAACACCGCCTTCGCGCTGAGCGGCCTGCCCCGGGCAGACCGCGCTGATGCAGTCGCGGCGGCGCGGCGCGCGTTGCACCGAACCATTGAGCTCGCGCCCGAATATGGCGGCGGATACATTCCGTGGTGCCTGCTTCACAGTGAACAGCGATGGATCGAATGCGAGGATCACCTCCGGGCCGGAATGCGCGCCGACTCCGACGGGCCGTTCAACAACTGGTTTCTTGCCATTCTGCTGAACAATGCGGGGCGCAACAGGGAAGCGACCGAACTTGCCAGTCTGTCGCTCGCCCATGACCAGTACATGCCATACAAAATCGCGCTGATGCTCCGGCTGCTGGAGATTTCCGGCCGCAAGGAAGACGAAGCGGCGTTGAATGAGCAGGCCAACCGCTGGTGGCCCGCGAACCCGGCGATCGCCTGGTACCGCCTAACCGAACGTCGGAAGGCGGGAATTTCGACGCGCTGGAGCGACTACGGCGAGACACCGGGCCGAACGGCCATCTGGCCATTGATCCGCTGGCTCCGCTGTTTGCCGCCTTGAAGGCAAATTCAGCTGACGCAGGCAAAGCTGCGTGCTCGCACGTAGCTCTGGAGGGGTTCGACGGCACGATTTGCATGCTCGCCCTCGCCCGCTTGGGCGATATGGACGGGGCCTATAGGTTCGCGGACGCGCTTTATCCGTCGCGTCGCGGACAGACGCCGGCGGAAGAGGAAAGGATTTGGCTGGACGACCCGGAACCGAATCTGGTTGCATTCCTCACGGCCCCGGCGGCAGCGCCGCTGCGCCGTGACGCGCGCTATATCGCGCTCGCTGAGGGTGTCGGCCTCGCCGAATATTGGCGCAGCGGCCGCGCGCCCGACTTCTGCCGCCCACCGCAGCCCGAGCCAATCTGCCAAAGCTCCTCGGACGCCGCTGACGCCACTGTTGCAACGGCGACTCATCCACAGGATTTCTGGTTACCCCGCATTTACCAGCTTGCGTCTCAAATCTGGTTGAGGCACAATAGATAGTAGCGCGAGAGGGGGAGCTCTCAACACCTAGTGTTTTGAGCCGGAATCACTATATTCCGGTGACGGGCCGACTCGTCCCCGGTTTCCACAGGGGGCGGCATCGAAAAAGCCCCGCCGAGCGCCGAAAAGGACTAGGATGGCCGGATGGCTCCGAGTTGAACAAGTGGGGAACAAACAGTCCTCGAGGGGACTGTAGAGGAACGGGGAAGCGCGATGGATTTTTCGACCGGCACAGAAACTCCGAGCGACGACGTTTCGACCAGCGTCACGCGCACCAGCAAAACCGTCGACGCGCGCGCGTTTCCGGTGAAGACCGATCCGTCGCGCGACGAGCGCCTGACCGAGTTCGGCAAGGACACGCTGCGCGACCGCTATCTGCTCCCGGGCGAAAGCTATCAGGACCTCTTCGCGCGCGTCGCCGCGGCTTATGCCGACGACGCCGAGCACGCCCAGCGCGTCTACGATTACATCTCGAAATTGTGGTTCATGCCGGCGACGCCCGTACTGTCCAACGGCGGCACCGGCCGCGGCCTGCCGATCAGCTGCTACCTCAACAGCGTCGACGACAGCCTCGAGGGCATCGTCGGAACGTGGAACGAGAACGTCTGGCTCGCCAGCCGCGGCGGCGGCATCGGCACTTACTGGGGCCGGGTGCGCGGCATTGGCGAACCGGTCGGCCTCAACGGAAAGACCAGCGGCATCATCCCGTTCGTGCGCGTGATGGACAGCCTGACGCTCGCCATTTCGCAGGGCTCGCTGCGCCGCGGATCGGCCGCCTGCTACCTCGACATCTCGCATCCGGAGATCGAGGAGTTCCTCGAGATCCGCAAACCTTCGGGCGATTTCAACCGCAAGGCGCTGAACCTGCATCATGGCGTGCTCGTCACCGACGAGTTCATGGAGGCCGTGCGCGCCGGCGCCGAGTTCATCCTGCGCAGCCCCAAGGACGGGTCGGAGCGGGCCAAGGTCGATGCGCGCTCGCTCTTCCAGAAGCTGGTCGAGACGCGCCTCGCGACCGGCGAGCCGTACATCATTTTCATCGACGCGGTGAACAAGGCGATGCCCAAGCATCACCGCGACCTCGGCCTCAAGGTCTCAACCTCCAACCTCTGCTCGGAAATCACGCTGCCCACGGGTCGCGACCATCTCGGCGCCGACCGCACCGCCGTGTGCTGCCTCTCGTCGCTGAACCTCGAAACCTGGGACGAGTGGAACAAGGACAAGCTGTTCATCGAGGACGTGATGCGCTTCCTCGACAACGTTCTCTCCGACTACATCGCCCGTGCGCCCGACGAGATGGCGCGCGCCAAATACTCGGCCGAGCGCGAGCGCAGCGTCGGCCTCGGAGTCATGGGCTTCCACTCGTTCCTGCAGGCGCGCAACATCCCGTTCGAAGGGGCGATGGCCAAGAGCTGGAATCTCAAAGTCTTCAAGCATATCCGCGCGCAGGTCGACGAAGCGTCGATGATGCTTGCGAACGAGCGCGGCCCCTGCCCCGACGCGGCCGACATGGGCGTGATGGAGCGCTTCAGCTGCAAGATGGCGATCGCTCCGACCGCATCGATCTCGATCATCGCCGGCGGCACCAGCGCGTGCATCGAGCCGATCCCCGCCAACATCTACACCCACAAGACCTTGTCGGGCAGCTTCTCGATCAAGAATCCGTACCTGGAAAAGCTGCTCAAGGACAAAGCTAAGGACAGCGCCAGCGTCTGGAACTCGATCCTCGAGCTCGGCGGCAGCGTCCAGCATCTCGAGTTCCTCACCCAGGACGAGAAAGACGTGTTCAAGACCAGCTTCGAGATCGACCAGCGCTGGCTGCTCGAGCTCGCCGCCGACCGCACGCCGTTCATCGACCAGGCGCAGTCGCTCAACCTCTTCATCCCCGCCGATGTCGACAAATGGGACCTGATGATGCTCCACTTCCGCGCGTGGGAGCAGGGCATCAAGTCGCTCTACTACCTCCGCTCGAAATCGGTGCAGCGCGCGGGCTTCGCCGGCGGGGTCGAGGCCGACAACACGCCCGAGCTCAAGGAAATCCCGCTCAGCTCGACGACCGATTACGACGAGTGCCTGGCGTGCCAGTGAGCCCGCTCGTCTTCGCCATCCTTTTCGCTTTGGTCTGCGCCGGCATGTTCCTTCTCGGCCTGCGCGCCTTCCGCATGGCCGAGCCGCCGGGCGGCGCGACGGTCGAACAGGTGCGGCGCTTCGGCCGGCTGCTGATGATGGCCGCGACCGCGATGCTGATCTTCCTCGTCGCGATCGTCATCCACGGCGATCTCAAGCTGGGGCTGAGCCGATGAAGCGCGCGCTCTCCTTCCGCCGCATCGGCAAGACCGCGGGCATCATCATCCTCGGCCTGATCATCCTCGACGTCGTCGCCACCACCGCGACTCTCGCCCTGGGCGCCAGGATGCTTCAGCGATGACGCTCCCGCGCATGATCGAGCTTGCCGCGGCGCTGCTGATCCTCGGCGCGAGCATATGGCTCTACCGCCGCCCGAAAGGCCCCGACGGCTACGGCAGCCAGGGCGCGGTCGTGCTGCTCGTCGTCGCGGTGATCATGGGCATCCACGCGCTCGGCGGGCTCGACTATCACCCGAGCCAGGGCGAGCTCGATTATTTCAAGGCGCACGCGCGATGAAGAAGCTGCTCATCCTGGTCGTCATGGCGCTCCTCGCCGCCTGCGCAGCGACCCAGGCGTCCGACGCCGTCGCGCCGAACGCGCCCGGCTTCCTCCTCGGCCTGTGGCACGGCTTCATCTTCCCGGTCGCGTGGGTGGTCTCGCTCTTCGCGCCCAGTGTCGCGGTGTACGCCGTGCCCAACGACGGCGGCTGGTACGACTTCGGTTATTTTCTCGGCATCGTCGTGTTCGGCGTCGGCGCCCGCAAGACGCACGTCGTCACCCGCGACAACGTCATCAACGCCCGCGCGCGGAGGGTCGAGTGACAGTCCCTCTCCCTTGGGAGAGGGAGGGACCCGCTCGGCGGCAGCCGAGTGGGAGGGTGAGGTCGTGCTGACCTATGACACCGCCCGTACCGGCTCCGTCGCCCGAGCGCGCAAGCTGCGGCGCAATTCCACTGACGCGGAGCGCAAGCTCTGGCGTGCGCTCCGGACGAAGCTGCCGGATTTCAAATGGCGGCGCCAAATGCCAGTCGGGCCGTATTTCATCGACTTCGCTTGCTTCGCCGAAAAGCTCGTCATCGAAATCGATGGCGGGCAGCACGCGAGCGCGACGGATTACGACCGGCAACGGAGCGCATTCCTGGAAGCGCACGGCTACCGCGTCATCCGCTTCGGGAACCACGACGTGCTCGGCAACACCCGCGGAGTCCTTGAGCAAATCTCCCTCTCCCTTGGGAGAGGGAAGGAGCAGCCTATGCTGCGGAAGGGTGAGGTGATCGTGCCTCGCCCCAGCCCACCTCACCCTCCCGCAGCTCTGCTGCGGGTCCCTCCCTCTCCCACGGGAGAGGGGAACTAGCGGAGACCTGATATGTCCCTCCTCGCCGCCTCGAAATCGTACAAACCCTTCGAATATCCGTGGGCGTTCGAATATTGGAAACGCCAGCAACAGATCCACTGGATGCCCGAGGAAGTGCCGCTCGGCGAGGATTGCCGCGACTGGGCGCAGAAGCTTGAGGAGTTTGAGCGCAACCTCCTCACCCAAATCTTCCGCTTCTTCACCCAGGCCGACGTCGAGGTGCAGGATTGCTACCACGACAAATACGGCCGCGTGTTCAAGCCGACCGAGATCAAGATGATGCTGACCGCTTTCTCCAACATGGAGACGGTGCACATCGCGGCTTACTCGCACCTCCTCGACACGATCGGCATGCCCGAGAGCGAGTACAGCGCCTTCCTCCAGTACAAGGAGATGAAGGACAAGCACGATTACCTGCAGCAGTTCGGCGTCGACAATGACGAGGATATCGCCAAGACGCTCGCCATGTTCGGCGGCTTCACCGAGGGGCTGCAATTGTTCGGCAGCTTCGCCATGCTGATGAACTTCCCGCGCTTCAACAAGATGAAGGGCATGGGCCAGATCATCAGCTGGTCGATCCGCGACGAGAGCCTCCATTGCGAAGGCATCATCAAGCTCTTCCACACCTTCGTGAAGGAACGCGATTGCCTGACCCCGGCGGTCAAGGAAGCGATCATCGACGCCTGCCAGAAGACGGTGCGGCTCGAGGACGCGTTCATCGACCTCGCGTTCGAAATGGGGCCGGTCCACGGAATGGACGCCAAGGGCATCAAGAAATACATCCGCTACCTCGCCGACTGGCGGCTTGGGCAATTGGGCTTCGCGCCGATCTACATGGTCGACGAGCACCCGCTCCCCTGGCTCGCGCCGATGCTCAACGGAGTCGAGCACGCCAACTTCTTCGAAACCCGCGCGACGGAATATTCGAAGGCCGCGACGCGCGGGAACTGGGGCGAGGTGTGGGATAATTTCGATCGCCGGCAGAAGGCGAAAGCGAAGGGCGAAGCGGCGAACGATCCGGCGCTGTCGGCGGAAGCGGCGGCCGACGATGGGGATATGTTCAGCGCTGCGGGGGTTGCGGCTGAGTAGTTGAACGGATGTAGGGAATAACGTAAACACACAGTGAACAAGGGGAACAGCCGGAGGTGGTTTATGTCTAAAGATTATTGGGCCGGACCGAATGCACGCGGATGGCAGGTGAAAGGCGCCGGAAACGAGCGAGCTACCTCGGTCCATGAGACACAGGCTGCTGCGTGGAACGAGGCTCGCGCTCGCGCGAAAGATGCTGGTGGTGAGGCATACCTACAGAACCGGCACGGCCAAATACGCGAGCGGAATACCTACGGACATGATCCTGAAAGTTCGAAAGGTTGAGATGATGAACGATAAGGGGTCCGAACAAAACGGAAGCACGCCACCACCAACCGGCGAAATCCTTATCCGGTCAGCTCCAACGGCTCACCTCATGAAACCCGTGATGCCGATGCCGGGCGACTCCGCACCAACGCAACATCTTGTTCCACCACCCGCACCGACACCACCGCCGCCCGACCCGAAAAAGTGATTGGCCGAGGCTGAAACGCCCCTCTCACGCATCGGGATACTATTCTTCTATTCGGCCCGCCTTAACTGGCCGTGCGTCCCCCCGCGAAAGATGCTATTTGCAGATCGCCGGATCGGAGCAGGGGAGCATCGCTATGATTAGCAAGCTGCCGCCCAAGGGATTACCGCCGGGAGTAAGCAACTTCCCCGGGGCGACGAAACCCACCGCAATGCCCGTCGAACAGTACTTTCGCCGTGCGGCTGTGCCAGCCCCTGGCGAAATTCGGGTGGTGAAACCCGAGGAGTTTCTCATCGCGCTGGTGAATAAAGTGCGGAAAGGGGCACCGAATGCGGACGTGGCTCCCCCGACCAAGCACATCATCAGCGGCAAAGGGGGGAAGGCTGGCGGAGGCAAAAAGGGCAAGAAGTGACAGCCCCCGAGGTTCCATCGCTCCTTGGAGTTCATTGGAATGATGTCATTACCACCGGCTTGGCCGTCTTGTCGGCCCCGGCTGCATTGGTTGCGCTGTTCCAAACGCGCACCGCGTTGCGCAAGCAGGCAATCTCTAGCGATCTGCAGACAGCCCTGACCGTATGGGACAAACTCGATGGCCTCTGGGTTCGATTTCTTCGTGCATCAAAGAAGAACGAGGAGTTCGAATTTGGGCAACTCGTCAGCTATTACGAGCTCGCCTGTGGGCTCTACCGCGATGACATTCTCTCCACGGACGCAGCGCGAACGCTGAAGGAGCACTTGCGTGACCTCTTGCCGCTGATGCTCAATGATCCGGACTACGGAAAGCGCTTCAAGGATCTGAGCACTGCGCCAGACACGTTCGCGAACATCCGGTGGTTTGTCGCGAATCATGCAAGATCAGTGACGGATGTTTCTGTGGCGGCGACCTAGTAGCACCAAGGCCGCCGCCCGCTCCCATATTCCCGCGCAACGCCGGCGCTGATCATCGCCTCGCCGACTTGCCTCTGCCCACCGCCACGTTCCGCAGCGGCCGAACAGGATTTAGGGTGCGCGAATTGCGACGCGTCGAGAAACGAGCGTCAGTCGCAGTCGAGACAAACCTGCACAGCCGCGGGGCGCCGCGCGAGCGACGCCCCCGAGCTGTCGATCAGTGCACCTCCTCAATGTCGATTGAGATCGACTGTCCGTCAGCCTGCGTGTCGTCGCGGACCATGACCGAATCGTATTGGCCTTCCTTGGCGGCGAATTGACCTGCCACTTCAACCCAATCGCCCCCATCGCCCGGCGCTTCAATGAGCGAGAGTAACAGAATACGGGGGTTGATGCCCTGCGGCACCGCCTCGCGCAGCGCGACTCCGCCGCATCGATGATTAAGGTGGTACTCGCCCCTGACACGCAGCGGTTCGGGCTGCACGATCGGTTGCAGGTCAAGAACTGCCTTCCAGTTGCGGAAGCGCTGGCCCGTGCTCGAAGTGGCTTCTGCTTGCGATTGATCAGTTGCACTCATCACGATTCTCCTCAGCTCAGCCCCGAAGCGGGCATGGCGGCTGCAAACCGAGCCTTGGAGTCGCCGGAGAAGAATTTACCAGAAATTTAATGGAACAACTATCGTGCGTAGGAAGCGTGGTGCTGGCTAGCACCAACTCCGCCGGCCGCCCCATATTCCCGCGCGACGCGGGCCCTGACCATGGCCTCGCCGACATCCTAAGTGCCCTCGCGCAGGCTCCTTGGCATCGGCAATCCGCTTTATTCTCTCACGCTTGTGCGGCATTGTTCACCCGCTCGGTAGTTCTTGCCCAGGAGCGCCACGATGACCGAAGGTGAAGCGGCAGTTGCTGTGACGGAAGCTTACAAACGCAAGTACCGACATGGACCAACATCGGAGTTCAAGACGTAGTCCGAACAGCGAACGGAGGTTTCCTGGCCGTTGTAACTCCTCAGGCAGGCAGCGACGAGCATGAAGAGATATGCATCGTCGATACGAGCGGAAAGGTCAGAATATTCGATGGTACCGGCGATCTAATGTTTAATCTGGCGACTTTGAACGCTGATCGGCTCTCACCTTTTTCACGGACGGTGGTCTCGGGTGTGGCATTCCTGATCACCCTCGTCGCCGTGATCGCATTCACCTGGTTCGGTGGTAAGAGCCCGGAGGGTCTACAGGCTCTTACCGGCATCCTCGGCCTTGCCGCCGGCTTCTCTTCGGAAATCAATCCGCCAAGAACTAGACGTCAGGTGGTAAAGGCGTGGATGCGGTGACAGGATTGTGGTGACAGTGCACTAACTGCACCAGCTCCGCCGCCCGCCGTCATATTCCCGCGCGACGCCCGCCTCGATGAGTGCCCCGCCGACGTCCTCGCCATTCACCCTCACCTTGCGCACGGCGCGGCCGACGCATGTCGCCGAACGGCGCGCTCACACTCACCTTGCCGCTGTTGAGGAGGTCGGCCAGCCGCACGGCCGCGTCGATCCCGCGGTTCCGTTCCGCATCGCAGCGCGCGTCCTGGATTTGCGGCGCTTCGACACCGGCGATCGTCACCTTCTGGCGCGCAACATAGATGGTCGCGCCGTCGAGCACGCAATTGGGCCCGGACGCGTTGTAGCATTGGCCGAAGCGCGCCGCCCGCGCCGCTGCGGCCGGGTCGTCGCGGAAGATCGTCGCGGCGCTGACCCCGACCACCAGCACGGCGAGCGCGGCGGCGAACAGCAGGACTCCGGTGACGCCGCCCCACATCTCCCGCTCGCGCGCCTTCGCCTCGGCTTTTACCGGGTCGGTGTCGGGCTCCAGCCGCAGCCGCACCGGCTCGCGCCGAATGCGCGACGGGCGCTGCGACGGAGCCAGCGCGAGGGTCTGGCGGCGAGGCTTCATACGCTTGATCACGCGGGCACGATAAGTCCGCTTTGGTAACTATCGGGTTAGCGGCCAACGGCAGACTCTCCGCCCCTGCATTTGCAGGGGGGGACCAGCAGAGCTGGTGGAGGGGCCTCGCTCGAAGTACCACTTCGAGCGAAATGGATTACGGCCCAAACACGTCCCGCGGCGCGGCGAGGTGATAGAGCATCACCGCAGCGCCGAGGCAGCAGACCGCAACCAGCGCCACGCCCACAGTCGCCCCAGCCGGCCACGCCGCACGCGGCCGCTCCAGTATGCGCTCCAACTCGCCGCGCGGGTTCCAATGCTTGCTCACGCCGAGCACATTACGCGCGTCGAGTTAACATCCCCGCCCGTCATCCCGGCCCCCGAGCCGGGACCCGCCCTTCTCGCTCCCCTGCGAACGCAGAGCCGAAGCGCGCGCAGCGCTTCAGTTTTACCCTTCCACAACCCTGATCGTGCAAAGAAGCGCGGATGCGTGCGAAGGAAATGGTTCTGTCGGCTGTGATGCTGGGACTGGCGGTCGGCTACGCATGGTCGGCCATGCCGCCAGCTACCGCCGAACCTGCTCCGGTTGCGTCGCCTCGCCCCGGCCAGACGGCCGAGGACATCGAGCACAGCGTCTATTACGCAAGATGCGCCGAAGCTCGGGCGGCCGGCAAGGCGCCGATCTTCAGAGGCCAGCCCGGATACCGTGAAGCCCTTGACGGCGACTCCGACGGCATCGCCTGCGAACCCTATCGTGGC
The DNA here is from genome assembly GCA_963849435.1 of uncultured Alphaproteobacteria bacterium. Taxonomy (GTDB): domain Bacteria; phylum Pseudomonadota; class Alphaproteobacteria; order Sphingomonadales; family Sphingomonadaceae; genus Sphingomicrobium. Next base: position 97,047 of record CAWKHO010000026.1, on the reverse strand, counting down.
TACTAACGTCCGGCGTCGATTCCGGCTTACCTCGGTTCCCCTGCCGAGGCAGGGGCCCAGACGCGCGCAGCGCTCAATGTGAACCCCGGAGAGAACGGCTTCGCCGGTCTAGGCTCCTGCCTCCGCAGGAGAACAACCTCTTCGCGCCTTCGCGTCTTCGCGCGAAATCATTTTCCTACACGCCCCTATTTGGCTCATAATGCGCGACTTACATCATGGTAAAGAGGTTCGTGAACGATACACAGGCAAGGAGCCCGCAGAGTGGCGCGAGGCGGTCGATCAGCAAGCCGCCTGAATTAGCGCGGTCACTACGAACATTCGCGAACATTCGCCTTCACGGCACCAACTTGACCGGCCGTGCAGCATGGTGGCCCCGTCCGCTTCGTTAAGCCGCCTTCTTTTTCCGCCTCCGCGAGCGGGACAGCAGGTCGGCCTCGGCCTTGCGCCGGATCCGCTCCTTCACTTCGGCGGTATAGTCCGCGCTCTCCGCGTTGCAGCGGCGATGGCAGAGGCAGAAGTTGTCGAGCTGCTCGGCTTGGTCCGCGGGTCCCGACGTGATCTCCTCGACCTTGGGGCACATGTCATGCCCGGCGGGCAAATCGAAGCGCATCGGGCGGCGGCAGCGGCGGCAATCGTCGCCGTCGCGCTTGCGCAGGGCCTGCAGACGCTGACGCTCCTGCTCGCGCCTGAACTTCCAGGGGTTGAGATATCTGGCGATGATCGTGCGGCTCATGCGGAGACGAATAAACGCACGTGATTACCACTCGGTTAGCGTCTCGAGCCACCGAGCGCAGAAACGGGATTGCGCAGCAATCACGGAGTTTGCGTCGAAGAGATGGCGAGAGCCGGCCCTAATTTGCGGGCTTCGCCGCCTGCTGGGCCTGCTCGACCGCCGCAGCCGCCCGCGCCTTGTCCACAGCGGCCTTCACCTGCTGCTGGGTCGCCTTGGCCGCCGCGGCCTTGGCTTTCTCCGCTTCCTTCGCCTCCCGCTCGCGCTTCGCTTCGACGTACAGCTGATATTCGCTCGGATGCGGGTCGGTGACGAACATGCTGCCGATCTCCTCGCCCTTCGACAGCCGGTCGCCCATCGTCGCCAGCGTCGCCGCCGCCGCGAGCAGGTTGATGCCGGTGAACACGCCCATGCATGGCGCGGTGCCGACGACGGTGCAGCTATTGTCCTTCATCGCGATCGGTCCCGGGCGGGTCGGCCGTCCCCCGCTCCGCTTCTCCCGCCGCGCCTTCAGCACGTCGGGGTTGATGCGATAGCCCTGCGGCTTCTCGGCGCAGATGACGATCTCCTGCGAGTTGCCGGCCTGGGCAGGTGTCGGGCAAGGCTCGGCGGGCTTTGCCGGCGCCGCGGCAGGCCTGGGCACCGCCGGCGCGGCTGGTCCGTACGCTGGCGAAGCATTCGCGCTCGCGGCCTGGGCCAGCAACACGAGAGCGACAGGCAAACCGGCGAACATCAACGCATCCTGTATGTCCCTGGCTTTCGCGCGAATGAATGCGGACACTGCAACGTCACTGCCCTTCCCGCGTTTGCTCCGCATCCGGAAGGACTCTCGAAAGGAGCAGCCGCATGCACCGTGTGATGCTTGGCCTGGCGGCCGTGAGCGCCGCGCTTACCGTTTCCACCCCCACCCTCGCGCTGGATCGGGCGCTGGTCGGCACTCCCACGGCTCCGGCCGACCGCTTCGGCGCATCGCCGGGCTTCGGCGGCGACGTGTGCCGCGAAACTCGCCGCGACCGTGACGGAGATCGCCGCCGCAGCCGCGACGTCTGCCGCAGCGACGTCGTGATGGACTGGTACGGCGGGGAATGGGCGCTCTACAACAACCGCAGCTGGGACCCGGACAGCTACAACGACTGGTGGCACGACCGGCCCGACCGCGCCTATCCGGCGTGGATGCGGCACAACGAGGGCTGCCCCCGCCAGTGGTACGCCGCGGATACCCTGCGCTGCTGAACTGATTGACGGCCGTTAACCATTCGGCAACGGGCGCATGCGACACGCAGGCTCATGCGCGCACTCATCCTGTTGCTCTCCGCAGTGATCCTCGGCCTCACCGGCGGCTATGCCTGGTCGAAATGGAAGACCTCGCCGGCGGCCGTGGCGAACGCGCCCAAGGGTCCGTCCGCCAAACCGGGTGAAACCTCCGCCGAGGTCGAAGAGAGCGTCTATTATGCCGACTGCGACGCGGCCCGCGCCGCCGGCAAGGCGCCGCTCTATCCCGGCCAGCCCGGCTACCGCAAAGAGCTCGACCCTCAGGACACCGGAATCGCCTGCCAGCCCGGCGCTGCGGGATAACGGCTCGTCATTTACCGCCGTTGAAAGTCGCGGCCGAAATCCCACTTCTGGGCTGCCAGGAAAGGGAGATCAGCAATGGCCGAAGCCGTCGAACCCCTGCGGATGGACATCACCAGGATCGCGCCCGATGTCTACAAACACCTGCTCGCAATCGAGCGGGAAATCGCCAGGCACATCGAACCGAAGCTGCACCACCTGCTCAAGTTGCGCGCATCCCAGATCAACGGCTGCGCCTTCTGCCTTGGTATGCATACCGACGAGGCGCTGCGCGACGGCGAGAAAGTCGACCGGCTGATGCTGCTCGATGCCTGGAGCAAGTCCTCGGCGTTCTCCGCCAAGGAGCGCGCGGCGCTCGCCTGGATCGAGGAGGTAACGCTCATCGCCGACAGCGGCGCAAGCAAGGAAACGTTCGACGCTCTGAAGGCGCATTTCAGCGACGAGGAGATTGGCTGGCTGACGCTCGTCGGAACCATGATCAATTCGTGGAACCGGATCGCGATTTCGAGCCGCGGGCAATACGACCGCAAGCTGCTCGAGCAGAGGACCGCCGCGGCTAACGACCGCGTTGCCGAGACGGCCTAAGCCTCAGCGGGGTTTGGCGACCTTCAGCTGCGCCACAGTCTTCGTCCCGCACATCACCGTGACGGCCTCGACTCCACTGCTGCCGGGGATTGTCGCCGTGGCGTCCCACCAGTTCCCCGGTGCGCCATAGGCGTTGGTATTCGGACCCATCGTCAGCCACAGGCTCGCGTTCGTGCCCGAGACTTCCGGTTGTCCAAGTGCCGCCATGTAGCGCGTATCCTCAAGAAGAGCCTTGCCCTTGACGGCCACGTTGCGCTGGGCGTCGCGCGATGCGGTCCAGCCCTTCGTGTCCGAGTCCTTGAAGAAGCAATAGGTTGGATGCTTGGGTGCTGACGCAACGGCGTTCGTCGCGACATTGTCCGATGCGTTGGTATTCGCACCTTGATTGCAACCTGCGAGGGCCGCAACGGCCCCGGCAAGCAGCAGCGCTCGAGCGTTCATCCACCTCTCCCTTTCGCAGTCGGTGGCGATCCTAGCTGCGAAAGCGACAACAGCAATGGGAAGCGATCAGTGGAACTGCTTCTGCGCTTTCTGGAACCAGCCCTTGGACGCGACTCCCTGCTGGTGCGCGGCAGGGCGCGGCCGCGGCCGCGGCTGGGCGCCGGGAAAAGCGAGGATCATGATTCCCACCGCGAGCACCGCCATCGCCATGATCAGCGCCAGGAACGGCAAGGTACTCAGCAGCAGACGCGGAGCTTCGGGCTGAGTCCGCGGCTTCGGCTCGCGCCTGCGCCGTTCGGTTCGGCGGCGAGCCATGGCCCCGAGATAATGTTCGACGCGAGTCCAGTTGAGCGACTCTGGCGGCGCCAATTCACCCCGGTTCTTCATGGACTTAGACTGCGCCCGTCCATCTCCGTTGGCAAGCCACCGAGGAGATTCATCCGATGGCTTTGCCGCTCTCTTCCTGCTCGAATAGGTCGGCGACGACGTCACCGCGCGCGGTCAGGCGGACCCGATCGCCCTCGACCTCGGCGACGAGTCCGCGCGGGATGTAGTGGTGGTGCTCTTCGTGACCGATGCCGCTGTCGGCGCGGATCAGCTTGATCCGGTTGTCCTCGACCCGATCGACGGTTCCGAGGTGGACGCCGTCCGCCCCGATCACTTCCATATGCTCGCGAATATTTTCGAAGCCGCTCATGGACAATGCCTCCTTTGCACGCCCCCAACGCTTCGCTCGTGCCCTCGGGTGCACGCAACGGCTGTTTTATCGCGTCGCTTCATCGCTCTGCCGAGTTCGTCCGAAGTGAACAGGTTGTCCCGTTAACCGCTCCAGCCTAGAGCGGCGCGCCTATGGCCGATGTCCGCACGCTCCCCGACGCCCAAACCGCTCCCGAAGCACCCCCCTCTCCGCAGCACGTCACGATACGCCGCGACGATTATCGCCCGCCCGATTGGCTGGTCCCCGAAATACGGCTGGAATTCGACCTCGATCCGGAGCGGACGCGCGTCCGCGCCACGCTGTCGGTCCAGCGGCACGGGGATCATGACCGACCGCTGGAGCTCGATGGAAGCGACCTGAAGCTCCTTTCCGTTCGTGTCGATGGGCAGGACGGGAAGTGGCGGCTCGAAAATTCGCGGCTCATCGTCGATCTTGCGGGCAGCGAGGCGGCGGTTGAAACCGAGGTCGAGATCAGCCCGGCGGCGAACACGAAGTTGATGGGTCTCTACGCCTCGGGCGGAATGCTGTGCACGCAATGTGAAGCCGAAGGCTTCCGGCGGATCACGTTCTTCACCGACCGTCCCGACGTTCTTTCGAAATACCATGTGCGGATGGAGGCCGATGCTGCTCGCTTCCCGGTGCTCCTGTCGAATGGCAACCGCGTTGCTCAAGGCGAGGCCGCCGACGGCCGCCATTGGGCCGAGTGGCAGGATCCGTTTCCCAAGCCCTGTTACCTCTTCGCTTTGGTAGCAGGCGAACTCAAGGCAAACCGCGACCAGTTTTCGACCATGTCGGGTCGCAAAGTCGATCTCGCAATTTGGGTGCGGGAGGCGGACCTGCCGAAGACGCAGCACGCGATGAACAGCCTGAGGCTCGCAATGGCGTGGGACGAGAAGGTCTACGGCCGCGAGTATGATCTCGACCAGTTCAACATCGTCGCGGTCAGTGATTTCAACATGGGCGCGATGGAGAACAAGAGCCTCAACATCTTCAACTCGGCTTACGTGCTTGCCGATCAGGAAACTGCCACGGACGCGGACTTCGACAATATCGCACGCGTGGTTGCGCACGAATATTTCCACAATTGGTCAGGCGATCGCGTGACCTGCCGCGACTGGTTCCAGCTTTCGCTCAAAGAAGGCTTCACCGTCTTCCGCGACCAGAGCTTCTCGGCCGATGTCGGTAGCGCTGCGGTCAAACGGATCGAGGATGTGCGCGTGCTCCGCGCCGTCCAATTCCCTGAGGACGCTGGGCCGCTCGCACATCCGGTGCGGCCCGACAGCTACATCGAGATCTCGAACTTCTACACCGCAACCGTGTACAACAAGGGCGCCGAGCTGATCCGCATGATGGCGACTTTGCTCGGCCCGGAGAAGTTCCGCGCCGGAACCGACCTCTATTTCTCGCGCCACGACGGCGAGGCCGCGACCTGCGATGATTTCGTGAAGGCGCTGGAGGACGCCAGCGGGGCCGACCTCTCGCAGTTCAAGATCTGGTACAGCCAGGCGGGCACGCCCAAAGTGCAAGCGCGCCTGGAGCATGATCCGGCAGCCAAGACCGCGACCCTGCTGCTGGAGCAACGTATCGATCCGACGCCCGGCCAGCCGGTGAAACTGCCCATGCCGATCCCGCTCAAAACCGCGCTGATCGGCGACACGAGCGGACACGAAATCTGCCCCGAGCAGCTGATCATCTTCGACCAGGCTCAGCAAAGCGTCACGTTCGACAACGTCATCGAGCCGCCTTCACTGTCGATCAACCGCAATTTTTCGGCGCCGATCATCGTGCAAGCCGAGCGCAGGGCCGGCGAGCTCGAGCGCCTCGCGCAGACCGATACGGACCCGTTCGCGCGCTACGAAGCCGTCCAGGAACTGATGATGCGCGCCCTTGTTGCTGGCGCGGGTGGCGAAACGGCCGATCCCGGTGCAGTGATCGACGCGATCGACGCCACGCTCAAGTCCAACTCGCTCGACGCGGCGTTCAGGGCCGAAGCGATCCTCCTGCCAAGCGAAAGCCTGATTGCGGACCGCGTCGAGGTGGTCGATCCCGATACCATCCACGCGGCGCGTGAACAGCTGCGTCGGGCAATCGGATCGACGCTTTCGAACGCGCTGCTTGCGGCGCACCGCAGCGACGGAGTTGAAGGCCACGATCTTTCGCCGCACGCAAAGGGTGTCCGCCGGCTGCGCACCGTCGCGCTCGGGCTGCTCTCTGCGGCGGATGAGCCGCAAGCTACGTCGCTCGCGAAGGCGCAATTCGACCGTGCGGATAACATGACCGACCGCCAGGGTGCGCTCGGCATCCTCGTCTCGCTCGACGCGCCCGAGCGGCAGGCCGCGCTCGACGCATTCTACCAGCGCTTCCACGACGATGCGCTGGTGCTCGACAAATGGTTTGCTCTGCAGGCCGCAGCGCAGCGCGCGGACACCGTGGACCAGGTGCTGAAGCTCGCCGCACACCGGGATTTCGTGATCACCAATCCCAACCGGCTGCGTGCGCTTGCCGGTACGTTCGGCGCGAATCACTGGGCGTTCCATTCGCCGGACGGGCGCGGCTACGCGTTCCTGGCTGACATGATCATCGCCGCCGACAAGCTCAATCCGCAAGTTGCCGCGCGGCTGGTCCCGCCGTTCGGCCGCTGGCGTCGCTTTGAGCCGAAACGCGCCGAGCTGATGCGCCAGGCCTTGGAACGGATTGTCGCGACTCCAGGTCTGTCGAAGGATGTGTTCGAGCAGGTCAGCAAGAGTCTCGCCTAGGCGAGATTATCCGCCGATCCATTGCGCGACTTGGCGCGCGACTTCGTTCGCCGCGCGGTTGAGCGCTGGACCGACCGTCGTCGAAGTCCCGTCCGCAGGTGCGGTTGCAGTAAATCTCCGCGCCTGGACCTGATTTCCGCCGGCAGTCGAGAGCGTCGCATCATATTCGACCACGACCTGGCTCGTCTGCGCGTCATAGCCGAAATGCTGCAGCTGGCCGGTGATGACCACGCCAGGATCGAGCGTGGTCTCACTGGGGTCGAGCACGACCCGGTTCGTGGTCCGCCGCACCGTCTCCGCGACAAGGTTCTTGAAGAGATGGTCCGGCGTGTCGACCCACTGCAGGTTGGGCACGTACTGGACCACGGTCGGACTCACCTGGACCGGCACCCGAAGCGTCTCCAACTCCTTCGGAACGACCGGGACAGTAATGGTGACCGCCTGGCCCGCTCCCGCAGTCCTCGCGATCGTACCAGGATCGGCCGCCTCGGGGGTGAGCGTGAACAGATAGGCCGGCGGCTTACCGCCGCCGCCAAGCAAGCCGGCGCAGCCGCCGAGAGCCAGTGCCAGCGCGGCTGGTGCAATCCTACGCGACAGCTTCATCAGCGTTTCCTCGGCTTGTAATCCGGCAGCTTCTCGGGCCCGAGCGCACCGCCGATTCCCTGGTGATTCACGCGATCCGAAACAGCCTTCAGCGACTGCGTGAGGTCGCGGAGATCGCGCACCAGCTGATTCGCCTGCGGCAGCGTCGACTTGCTGAAGTTCTGCACTCCCGGCCGCGCATCTGAAATCATCGCGTTGAGATTGTCCGCGGCCTGCCGGGCCGAGACAATCGCCTTGTTCAAATTGTCGACGGCGGGACGGCCTTGTTCGGTGACCAGGCGGTTGGTGTTGTCGGTCAGTGCCGCGACATTGCTCGCCGCGATGCCGGCGTTGTGGGCCGCGATACGGATTTGCACGATCGCGTCCGCCATTTCCGGCGAACGGTCGGCCAGCACCTTGGTGGTGCGGTCGACGTTCTCGAGAATATCGGAAATGGAATTCTGGTTCTTATCGCTGAGCAGCTCAGTCAGCCGCTCCGTCAAGCGCTGAATACGGTCGATGAGCTCCGGGGCGCTGTTGAGCAGAGCTCCAAGCCCGCTCGTGCTCGAAGGAACGACTGGACAGCCTTGCGGGCCAGCCTGGCTGATCGCCGGCCTTCCCCGCGCCGCTCCAGCAAGCTGGATTTCGCTAACGCCGGTGAACCCGACGCCATGGATTTGCGCGGTGGTGCCCTGAAGGACGGGCGTCTGCTCGTCGACCTCAATCCGCACCCAGACGAATTCTGGCCGGCTCGGAAGCAGAGAGATGCGCGAGACCTGTCCAACCGGGACGCCCGAGAAGGTGACGTTGGATCCCTTGTTGAGGCCACCGACCGCCTCGGAGAAATAAATATCGTAGCATTTGGTCGCCTTGTTCGAGAGCCCGGCGAGCCAGACGATGAACAGGAGCACGCCGGCCAGCAGAGCCACCGTCACGGCGCCGACCATGATATAGTTCGATCGGGTCTCCATCAGGCCGTGACCTCGTGATCATAGCTCGCCGCCGCAGAACGCCCGCGGGGCCCGTTAAAATACTCTTGTATCCAAGGATGATCCAAAGCCAATAGATTCGGTATCGTATCGACCGCGATCACCTTCTTGTCCGCGAGGACCGCGACGCGGTCGCAGATCGCGTGCAGCGAGTTGAGATCGTGGGTGATCAGGAACACCGTGAGGTCGAGCCGCTCCTGAAGCGATTTGATAAGCTCGTCGAACGCAGCGGCGGCAATCGGATCGAGACCGGACGTCGGCTCGTCCAGGAACAACAGCTCCGGATCCAGCGCCAGCGCCCGCGCGAGGCCAGCGCGCTTCACCATGCCGCCCGAAAGTTCCGACGGAAACTTCGGGCCGGCGTCGGCCGGGAGTCCGCCCATGGCGATCTTGTAGGACGCGATCTCGTCCAGCAGCGGCGGCAGGAGATAGGGAAAATATTCGCGGATCGGCACCTCGACGTTCTCCGCGACGGTGAGCGTCGAGAACAAGGCGCCGTTCTGAAACAGGATTCCCCAGCGCCGGCGGATGTTCTTCGCCTCGTCCTCGCTGCGGTCGATCATATTCTCGCCGAGCACCTCGATTTCGCCGCTGTCCGGCGTCTGCAGGCCGATGATCGAGCGCAAGAGCACCGACTTGCCGGTGCCCGACCCCCCGACCACGCCGAGGATCTCACCGCGGCAGAGGGTCAAGTCGACACCGTCATGGACGACCTGCTCGCCGAAGCTGTTCCGCAAGCCTTTGATGGTGATGACGGGCTGGCAGTCCTTCGGAATCATGTCCAACCGATCGAGCTGAAGAACACCGCGAAGATCGCGTCGAGGACAATCACGAGGAAGATCGACTGAACCACTGCGGTGGTCGTGCGCATTCCAACTTCCTCGCTGGTGCCCTCGACCTGCATCCCCTGGAAGCAGCCGGCGAGCGCGATGATGAAGCCGAACACCGGCGCCTTGATAAGGCCGATCCACAAATCGTGATTGGGGATCACGTCCTGCAGCCGCTGAATGTAGGTGAGCGGCGGGATATCGAGATCCAGCCAGACGAACATGCCGCCGCCGATCAGCGACAGAAGCATCGCCCAGAAGGCGAGCAGCGGCATCATGAAAACGGCCGCCATCAGCCGCGGAATTACCAGCGCTTCGACCGGCGAGACGCCGATGGTGCGCATCGCGTCGATCTCTTCCGTGAGCTTCATCGTGCCGAGCTGCGCTGCGAATGCGGAACCCGAGCGCCCGGCCACCATGATCGCGGTCATCAAAGTCCCGAGCTCGCGCACCGTGATCCGGCCGATGAGATTGATCGTGTAGACTTCGGCGCCAAACTGCGCGAGCTGGACCGCACCCTGCTGCGCGATGACGATGCCGATGAGGAAGCTCATTAGCCCGATGATCCCGAGCGCGCGAACGCCGACAACGTCGAACCGCTGGACCACCGCATTAACGCGAAAGCGCTTGGGGCGACGAATGAGATTGGCAAAACCGATCAGCGTCGCGCCGAGGAAGCCGAGCAATCCGAGGAGTGTGACTCCGGCTTCAGCGACCCATTCGCCGAGCTCGGTCAGAACCCGCAAGAAGCTTGCCCTCTGCTCGGGACGGACCTGCACCGGCTTGTCGAATTCCGCGACTTGCTCGAGCAGGCTGGTTTCGTCGCGGCTGGCGCCGATCACCTTCGCTTTGCGGTCGCGGACCGTGCGGTAGACGATCCAGGCGCCGACCGTGTCCATGCGGTTGATCTCGGAGAGATCGATGGTCAGCGGATCGGGCAAGGCGTCGATCTCGCGCTGCGTGGTGGCTGCGCGCGTGATCGTCAGCGCGCCCGCAACCCGGTAAACCGAGCCGTGGGGGTGATCCCCCGGTGGTGGATCGAGATCGGCCATGTGCGGCGGATTAGTGCGCGAAATGACCGCGACGGGCAAGAGAAAGGCCGAAAGGGCTCGTACTCGCCCCTTTCCTGCCCCGTTTTGCGCATTTATGCGCGGGCAATGTCGAGCGACGCGCCCTTGCTGTTTGTCCCTGTCGGTTCGAACGCGGCGCGGCCCTTCGGCATGGACGCGAACGAGCGCGCATACCGCCTGGCGACCAACGCTGGTCTCGAACGCGCCGACGGCATTCAACCGGGTCGCGCCGCGCTTCTGGCGAGCATGGCTTATGCGTGGGATCCGGCCTGGCTGAAGGCGATGGCCGGGCGTCCGCGCGCGGTGCTGACCCTCGCCGGCAAACCCGTGATGGCCCATGTTCCCGCGGACGAAGACGCGGCGAAAATTGCACAGGCGCTGGGCTCCGGCGAACCGATCGGCGAATACGAGCCACTCGCCGCGGAGACGACGAAGCTCAGCTATGACGAGCTGCGCAAGCGCGAACGCCCATTCGTGCTGCCGCTGGACCCGGCGGATCCCGAACCGGTCGAACGCGCGGCCTATGACGCCGCGTACAAGGGTGTGACCGACGCGCTGACGCTTTATCTCTGGCGCAAGCCGGCATTCTACCTGACCCGCTGGGCGGCGCGCGCGGGGCTCAGCCCGAATTTCATCACCCTCGTCGGTGCGGTGCTGTGCGTGCTCGCATTCTTCCTCTTCTGGCGCGGCGAATATTGGTTGGGCGTGCTATCCGGCTTCATCTTCATGGTGCTCGACACGGTCGACGGGAAGCTCGCGCGCTGCACCGGCGCATCGTCCAAATGGGGCGGATGCATTCGACCACGGCATCGACCTCATCCACCCTCCCTTCTGGTACTGGGCGTGGCTGCATGGGCTCGCGGCGTATGGCCGTCCGCTCGTCCCGATCTACGCGACCATGGTGCTGTGGGCGATCATCGCCGGCTATGTCGCGCAGCGCATCATCGAAGGCATCTTCATCAAACGCTTCGACGGAATGCACATCCACGTGTGGCGGCCGGTCGATAGCCGGTTCCGGCTGATCACCGCGCGGCGCAATCCCAACATGGTCATCCTCGTCGCCGCATTGCTGGTAGAGGGCCTGACGTCGGCCTCGAGCTCGTCGCCTTATGGACGCTCCTCAGCCTGATCTTCCATGCCGTGCGGCTCGCGCAGGCGAGCGAGCAGGCTGCGCGCGGACAAAAGATCGTTTCCTGGCTGGACGCGTGAGCCGCTGGACCGCGCTCCTGCTGGCGGGGTCGCGACCGCAGGGCGATCCGCTCGCCCGTTCGATGATGCTCGGCCACAAGGCGCTGATCCCCGTCGGCGGCGAACCGATGGTGCTGCGCCCGCTGCGCGCGCTGCTCGCCAGTCCGCAGGTGTCCGACGTGATCGTTCTGACGCAGAACCCCGACGACCTTCGGCCCGTACTGCCGGACGACGCGCGCAGTCAGCCTTCGTGCATCGCGCAGGACGATCGCGGCCACGATCGCGGAGTTGATCGCCGACCGCACCGCGAGCTTTCCCGTGCTGGTCACGACCGCCGATCACGCGCTGCTCGATCCCGCGATGATCGCCGAGTTCACGGCAAAGGCCGAAGGCGCAGACCTCGCCATCGGAGTGGTCGAGCGCAGACCGTTGCTGGCGCGCTTTCCGCAAACGAAGCGCACCTGGCTGAGCTTCCGCGGCGGCAGCTACAGCGGCGCGAACCTGTTCGCGTTCGGCTCCTCCCGCGTGCTGCCCGCGATCGAGCAATGGCGCGCCGTCGAGCAGGAGCGCAAGAAAGGCTGGCGCGTGCTTGCGGCGATCGGGCCGGCATTGCTGCTCGGCGCGGTGCTGCGCGTGCGCACGTTGCAGCAGAGCGTTGAGTCGGTCGGGCGCAAGCTCGGCCTTTCGATCCGCGCGGTGGAAATGAGCAACCCGATCGCGGCGATCGACGTCGACAAACCCGAGGACCACGCGCTCGTCGAAGCCATACTCGCGGGCCGCGCGTGAGCGACCTTGCGATCTACGACATGGACCGCACGGTCACGCGGCGGCCGACCTACACGCCGTTCCTGCTGCATTGCGCGCTTCGCCGCGCGCCATGGCGCTTGCTGTTCCTCCCGCTCGTGGCGCTGTCGATGCTCGCCTACGTCGCGCGCATCATCGACCGCGGCAGGCTCAAGGAGATCAACCATCATCTGCTGCTCGGGCGCCGCATCCACCCGCGCGACCTCAAGCCGCTCGTCGAAAGCTTCGCCGACAAACAGGTCGCGACCAACATCCGGCCGGGCGCGAGAAAGGCGATCGCGCGCGACAAGAGCGAAGGACGCCGCCTCGTCCTCGCCACCGCATCCTACCGCCTCTACGCCGACGCGATCGCCGAGCGGCTCGGCTTCGACGACGTGATCGGCACCGGTTCCGTCATCGGCCTCGACGAACGCGTCCACGCGAAAATCGCCGGCGAGAATTGCTACGGCCCCGCAAAGCTCCGCATGATCGCCGATTGGGTGGACGCGTCAGGCCTCAAGGGCACGCATGGGCACGTGCGCTTCTACTCCGACCATGTGTCGGACCAGCCGGCGTTCGAATGGGCCGACGAGCCGGTCGCGGTGAACCCACACGGCAAGCTGCGGCGGCTGGCGGAGCAGCGCGGGTGGGCGGTCGAAGATTGGGACTAGAGCCTGCTTTCGACCCGACTGTCGGACATTCAGAACGGATGCTAGCGCTGATCTAGCCTGTCTTTCGACACGCCTGGGATGGCTGCCTAGACGCCAGTAAACTCGTCGGCAAGAAACAGCGCCATCATGCGAGGATACATTTGCGCTGCGAGCAAACGTAGCAGGAACGCTGCACTGAGAGCAGGACACCGTGCTGTCTAAGGCAAAGCTCATCCCGACGAGCATGGTAGGTGGTGAAACATGATGCGAGTGGAGGACGCTCCACGCCTGCCTTATAGCGGCGCCCGACGACGTCGATAGCGTATGAGACTCAGGCCGCCATGAGCAATGATCAAGCACTCGGCAACCTCAAAGCAACACCTGCACGAAGCATAGCGTTGACATCCTCGAAAGCAGCGCGAATGTTCGAGCGTCGAAATTGGCAGCGATGTCGCAGATGGCAACTTTCTTCTCAAAGTAGACATGCCGCGATAGCTATCACACCGCGTTCAGCGCATTCGCGAAGTCGGCGATCAGGTCGTCGGCGTCCTCGACGCCGATCGAAATCCGCACCAGGTTCGGCGTGATGTCGAGCGCTTTCTTGCGTTCCTCGGGCACCGACAAATGGGTCATCGCCGCGGGCGCACTCGCGAGCGTTTCCGTGCCGCCGAGGCTGACCGCGAGATTGGCGATCTGCAGCGCGTCGAGGAAGGCGAACGCCTCCTTCTCGCCGCCCTTCAGATAGAGCGAGAAGGTCGACCCAGCCCCCGTGCAATGACGATTGAAAATGTCGGCCTGGCGCGATCCTTCCTCGAGGAAGCCGAGATAGCCGATCTTCTCGACCTTCGGATGGCTGCGCAGGAAATCGCAGACCTTCGCCGCATTCTGGCTCGCCCGCTCCATGCGCAGCTCGAGCGTTTCGAGGCTGCGCAACAGCATCCACGCGGTGTTCGGGTCGCAGATCGTCCCGATCGTGTTGCGGATCATGCGGATCTGGTTGATCAGCCCCTTCTCGCCGACGATCCCGCCGGCGACGAGGTCGCTGTGCCCGCCGACATATTTGGTGAGGCTGTAGACCGACAGGTCCGCGCCCTGCGCGAGCGGCTTGGCCCACAGCGGGCCGAGGAACGTGTTGTCGATCGCGATCGGCGGACGCTCGCCTGCGGCGAAGGCGGCATCGCGCGCCGCCGCGACCGCCTCGACGTCGACCAGCGCATTGGTCGGGTTCGCCGGGCTTTCGAGATAGATGAGCGACAGCCGCCCCTTGCCCTTCGCGTCGGCAATGATGGCGTCGATCTCCTCGCGCGACGCTCCGGCCGCAAAGTCGATGTAGTGAACGCCGAACCGCCCGAGAATCTTCGCGATCAGCGTCTCCGTCGCCGCGTAAAGCGGTCCCGAGTGAACGACCACGTCGCCGGGCTGAACGAAGGTCAGCAGCAAGGTCGCGATCGCCGACATTCCGCTGGAGAAAGCGAGTGCGTCGTCGGCGTCTTCCCACACGGCCAAGCGATCCTCGAGGATCTCCTGGTTGGGTCCGTTGAAGCGCGAATAAATGAGCCCCTCGGCGCCGCCCGGGCGCTTGCCGGTCACGCCTTCGAAGAAGCGCTTTCCGGCCGCCGCATTCTCGAACACGAAGGTCGAGGTGAGAAAGATCGGCGGCTTCAGTGAGCCCTCGCTGAGTTCGGGATCGAAGCCGTAGCCCAGCATCAGGCTCTGCGCCTTGAGCTGGTGGTTGCCGATGCGGGTCGGCGAAGGCCGCGGCGGCCGGTTATGGGGCGCCGAGCCGCTGGTGTCGTCTTCGGGTGTCAAATCGATTCTCCTGCCTTCCCCCTACCGCTCGCGGGAGGGGACCAGGGGGTGGGTCTGTCTCTTCGCGCAAACGGGCCCACCCCTCAATCCCCTCCCGCAAGCGGTAGGGGAGGAAATTAGCGCAGCGCGATTGCGCTCAGCTGCCGCCCGTAATCGGCTTCGCCCTGATGCGTGGCCCAGCGATAGCTGTAGAAGCGCTCTGGATCGGCATAGGTGTCGAGGTGGAGGGCTTCGACCGCTGCAATGCCGGCAGAGCGAAGCCGGTGCTCGACATAAGCTTCCAGATCGAAGTGCGGCTTGCCCCAGTTTGCATCCGCGAAGAACCGTTCGTTCCCCGGATCGGGTTCGAGGAATCGCGTCCGAAAACCCTCGTCCACCTCATACGAGGGCTGCGCGATGCAGGGGCCGATCGCGGCGCAGATGCGCTCGCGCCGAGCGCCCAGCCGCTCCATCGCGGCGATGGTCGCGTCCGTGACTCCCGCCAGCGCTCCGCGCCAGCCCGCGTGCGCCGCGCCGATCACCCCCGCCTCCGCATCGGCGAACAGCACCGGAGCGCAGTCGGCGGTGAGAATACCGAGCAGCAGGTTCGGGCGGTCGGTGACCATCGCGTCCGCGCGGGGCCGCTCGTCTTGCGGCCATGGTCCATCCACATAGACGACCTCGGCCGAATGGACCTGGTGCACCGTCGCAAGCTCCGCGCCGGGGAGAATCGCCGCGACCGCCAGCCGCCGGTTCTCGTCGATCGCCGAGCGCTCGTCGTTGCTGCCGTAGCCGACGTTGAGACCGGCAAGCTCACCGGTCGAAACGCCGCCGCGTCGGCCGAGGAATCCGTGCGCGATCCCGCCGAGGCACGCGGCGCGGATCACTTCGACGCTCATAGCGACTTCCTCATGATCACGTCCTCATCCGCGTGGCTGCCGACCATGAAGTCGTAACGCCCGATCACCTCAAAACCGTACCGGTCGTAAAACCGCCGCGCGCGTTGATTGTCGACATACACCGTAAGATACAGCTCCTCCGCACCGCGGTCGGCCGCTTCGTCCAGCGCCCAATCCATCAACGCCTGCGCGATCCCGGCGCCATGATGGGCCTTCAGCACATAAAACTGGTCGAGCAGAATTGCGGGACACTCCGTTTCCACCGGGAGCTTATCAAGCGGGCCGAGCTTCACATAGCCGACCGGCTCGCCGTCCGCCTCTGCGATGCGGAACGCAAATGCGGGATCGCCGAGCTGCGCCTGCCAATCGGCAACGCCGAAGCTCGACAGGAAGACGTCGAGATCCTCAGCGCGGTAGAGGTGGCCGAAGGTGCCGGAGAAGACCGTGTCGAAGATGCGGTCGAGCGTCGCGGCGTCGGCGAGTCCTGCATTGCGGTACGTGATCGTCATTCGAACCCCGCCGGCTTCGGCCAATCCGGCGAATGGATCGCAATGACCTTGAACAGCTCGCCCATCTCGCCGGCTGCGGTCAGACGCTCGAGCGCGGATCGCATATCCTCGGCGCGCTCGGGCTTGGAGTTCGAAAGAGCGTCCGCCCGAGCCTCGATACCGAGCCGCTTCAGCCATTGGCCCTGCGCCATCACCTTGGCCACGCTGGCGCCGGCATCGGCGGCCGCGCGCGCAACTGCCTCGAAATCCACATGCGATGTGAGATCCTGCTCGCCCGGGCGATCGAGCACCGCCGCGTACCGATGTCCCCGCACCGCCTGCAGGGTGTCTCCGGGTCCGCTCTCCTCATGCCCGTAATCGATGAACAAAGCGGCGCCCCCGTGCTGCACCACCCGAGTTGCGACCGCCGCAACCGCTTGCTCGCGTGCCGGGGAAGTCTCGACGGTCTCGCCGTCGCGATCGAACGCAAGTCCACCCGCCGCGACCGTCACGCGCCGCTCAACGCTGCCCACAAATTGACGGACCGGCAGCGCGTCGAGGAACTCGTTGGCAACGAGCAACATCGGCGTGCACGGTAGGTCTTCGATCGTCTCGTGCCAGTGCGCCTCCGCTGCGGCGCGCCTCTGCGCATCGCGGAGGACGGGGCTGGTCTCGACGAGATGCATCTCTCCGCCAAAGCCTGCGCGGCGCATCACGCGCAACGCATCCGCAGCGAGCGTTCCGCGGCCCGGTCCAAGCTCGACGTAAATGGCGTCGCCGGCCGCACCCGCGCGTGTCCAGCAATCCGCCAGCGCCGCGCCGATCATCTCGCCGAACATCTGGCTGATCTCCGGCGCAGTCGTGAAATCGCCAGCGACGCCGAGGGGGTCGCGCGTCGCGTAATAATAAGCGTTGCACGCTTCCATAAACGCTTCGACGGTGATCGGCCCCTCGGTCTTGATGCGATGCGCGGAGCGCGCGCTCGAGCGGGGTCACGAAATGCTGGCGGTGCCCGCAGTCGCCTCAACGCGGACCCGGCGCTTGTTCGCCGTCAGCATCAGGTAGAGGCCGCCGAGGATCATCGGCAGCGACAGCCATTGGCCCATGTGCAGCCCCGTCATCTGGGCGAACGCGATCAATTGCTGGTCGGGCTCGCGGATGAACTCGACGCCGAAGCGGAAGCAGCCGTAGAAAAAGATGAACGCGCCGACGAGCTTGCCCGGCTGGTATCGCGCGTCGGTCTTCCAGAACATCCACCACAGGATCGCGAAGAGGACGATACCCTCTAGAATCGCCTCATAGATCTGGCTCGGATGGCGGGGCGGCCCGAGTACGCCGCCGAATGGAGTCATCTCCACGAAGCGCACGGCCCACGGCACCGTCGTTTGCGCGCCCCACAGCTCCTGGTTCACGAAATTCGCGAGGCGGCCGAAGAACAGGCCGAACGGCACGCAGCAGGCGACATAATCGTGGATCCTCAGCCACGACAGTTTCTCCTTGCGCGCGAAATAGATGATCCCGAGCGACGTTCCGACCACTCCTCCGTGGAACGACATCCCGCCATCCCACAGCTTCAAGATCTCGATCGGGTGGCGGACATATTCGCCGAGATTGTAGAAGAGCACATAGCCGAACCGGCCACCGAAAATGATCCCGAGCGCGGCATAGAAGACCAGGTCGTCGGCATGGCGGCGGGCGAGCGGCGCGCCGGGCTGCTTGATCAGCCTCAGCAGATACCAATAGCCGACGAAAATGCCCGCGAGGTAGGCGAGACTGTACCAGCGCAGGTCGAACGGGCCGATGTGCAGCGCCACCGGCGAGAGGTGGAGATCGGTGAAGGCGATGAAGCGGGAGTATTCGTCGGCTTGCAAGGACTTCCCCATCAATGTTGAGCGCCTCATAAGGCGGGTGGCCGGAAAGGCAAAGGAGGGCCCGCACAGTCGATGCCGAGTGAGCTCGATCGCCATTATGACGCTGCGCTGGCCGAAGTCACCGGTCCGGGCGGAACGATCGTCATCGGGAAGGACGAGCGCGGGCAGGCGATCGTCACCAATTTTCCGGAGACTCTCCCGGGACTGTTTCGCACCTTTTGCGCGCTGCATCCCGACAATGAGGCGATCGTCGCGGACGACGAGCGCCTGACTTTTGCTGAACTGGACGCAATTTCCGAATGCGCGGCCCACGGCCTCGTCGCCCGCGGAATCCGGAAAGGCGACCGCGTCGGCATTGCGATGCGCAACTGCCCGTCGTGGGTCGTCGGCTACATGGCGGCATTGAAAGCCGGAGCGGTCGCCACCCTCATCAACGGCTGGTGGGAAGCGCATGAGATGGAGCACGCGCTTGCGCTCACCGATCCCAAACTGATCATCGCCGATGCTTCGCGCGCAAAGCGGATCGAAGCGCGTTGTCCCGGGCGGCAAACCCTGACCGTCCCCGTCGAGCAGCCGGTGGAAACCGCCCTTGCCGACCTGCTCCACGACCGCGACGAGAATAGCGTGCTGCCGGAAATGGCGGCGGAAGAGGATGCGACCGTCCTGTTCACCTCCGGCTCGACCGGAGAAGCCAAAGGCGCGCTGTCGACGCACCGGGCAGTGACCACCGCGGTATACGCCTATGCGACGGGCCTGATCGTCATGCGCGAGTTGCTGATCCGGGAAGGCCGGCCACCAAACACGCCGCGCACGCTCATCAACGTGCCGTTGTTCCATGTCACCGGCGAAGTCCCGGTGATGCTCAACAGCTTCGTGACGGGGCGGTGCATGGTGATGATGCCGAGGTGGGACGCGGGCGAGGCGCTGCGCCTGATCGAGAAGGAGAAGATCACCTATTTCGTCGGCGTTCCGACGATGAGCCTGGAGCTCATGACCCACCCCGACCGGCACAAATACGACCTGTCGTCGCTGACCGATATCGCGGCGGGCGGCGCGCCGCGCCCGGTCAGCCACGTCGAGCGGCTGCGCCAGGAGTTCCCGCT
Source organism: uncultured Alphaproteobacteria bacterium (assembly GCA_963849435.1). Classification (GTDB taxonomy): domain Bacteria; phylum Pseudomonadota; class Alphaproteobacteria; order Sphingomonadales; family Sphingomonadaceae; genus Sphingomicrobium. Next base: position 78,007 of record CAWKHO010000026.1, on the reverse strand, counting down.
CGCCAAGCCCGCGCTGGGCTACGGCCTTACCGAGACCAATGCCGTCGGCTGCCACAATTTCTGGGCCAATTATGCGGCCAAGCCGGGCTCAACGGGCCGGGCGCACAAGCCCTATGTCGAGCTGGCGATGCTCGGCGAAGACGAAAGGCATCTCGGCGCGGGCGAGACCGGCGAAATCGCGATCCGCACCGCGGCGAACATCAAGAGCTATTGGCAGGCGCCCGAAGCGACGGCCGCGCTTTTCACGCCCGATGGATACGTCCGCACCGGCGACGTCGGCTACCTCGACGAAGACGGCTATTTGTTCATAGTCGACCGCAAGAAGGACATCATCATCCGCGGCGGCGAGAATATCTCGGCGGCCGAAGTCGAGGCCGCTTGCTACGCCTGTCCCGCCGTGGCCGAAGCGAGCGTGTTCGGAGCGCCGGACGAGCGGCTGGGGGAAGTGCCGGTGGCGGTCATCCACGTGACCGCCTCTTTAACAGCCGACGAGTTGCGGACATTCCTTGAGACGCGGATCGCCCGGTTCAAAGTACCGGAGCGCTTCATCTTTTCCGATGAGCCGCTGCCGCGCCTCGGGACCGGCAAGATCGACCGTCGCGCGCTGAGAGCGCAGTACGGCAGTTGAAGGTCGACCGCAGGACATTGCTGGTCGGCGGTGGCGCGGGCGTCGGCCTGATCGTCGCGTTCGCACTTTGGCCGCGGCATCTCGGCAGCGACCTTACGGTCCAGCGTGGGGAGCAGGCGTTCGGCAATTTCATCAAGATCGCGCGCGATGGTCGAATTACGGTCGCCGTGCCGCAGGTCGAAACGGGTCAGGGAATCTGGACCGCACTGCCGCAGATCGTCGCGGACGAACTCGGCGCGGCCTGGGAGACGGTCGCCGTTGAGCCCGCACCCCTGACGGGCGCTTACGCCAATCCTCTGGCGCAGGACGAAGGCTGGCCGAAGGGCGCGCGAATTACCGCGTGCGCCACGTCGGTGCGCGCCTTCGAGCAACCGCTACGCGAAGCCGCGGCCGTGGCGCGCAGCATGCTGATCGGGGCGGCCGCCGACCGCTGGACCGTAAGCCCAAGCGAATGCGAAACGGGCGACGGATTCGTTATCAACGGCGGGCGCACCCTCACCTTCGGCGAGCTCGCCGAAGAAGCGGCGACCCGCGCTCCGCCGACCCGACCGCAGCTGAGGGAAACGGCCAAGGGGCGGCTGATCGGAGAACCGCTGCCGCGGCTCGACGGACCCGCGAAAACCGACGGCAGCCTCCGCTTTGCCGGCGACGTGCGCCTTCCCGGAATGCTGTTCGCGTCGGTGCGCACGGCGCCGCCCGGCGGGCGGCTCACCGGCTTTGCGCGCGAGGCGATACAGCGAGCGCCAGGCGTGCGACATCTCACTGCACGCGACGGCTGGATCGCCGTGGTGGCGGACAACTGGTGGGCCGCCGAGCAAGCCTTGAAAGCAAGCGCTCCAACATTCTCCGGCACGCGAACGCCCGCCGACTTGCGAGCGCTGTTCAACGACGCGCTGGCGAACGGCGACGCGCAAGAATGGTTCAGCCGCGGCGACTACGATACAACCGTGCGCGGTTCACGCCCGCTTGCCGCCACCTATTACGTTGCGCCGTCGCTCCATCTCGGGCTGGAGCCGGTCACCGCGACCGCGCGCCTTTCGGGCGGAGCGCTCGAAGTCTGGGCTCCGACGCGGGCGCCGGGATTCGCTCACGCTGCGGCCGGAGGCGCGCTCTACCCGCTGCCCGTGGGAGAACCCGCCGGACGGGCGCTCGAAGCAGACGCAATGCCAATCGCGATGGATCTGGCGCGCCAGCTGAAGCGCCCGGTGCAGGTCACGCTTTCGCAAAGCGAGAGCCAGAAACACGATCGCGCCGCGCCGGGCGCGCTCGCGCACATGAACGCGCTCCCGGGCGAAGGCGGAATCACGGCGGCGTGGCGGATGCGCGTCGCGACTGCGGATGGGCTCGGCTCCGCGCTCGCGCGATTGAGCGGTTCGGGTCCGGCGGGCAAGTTCGGCCGCACTGCGCTCGACGGCGCCGTTCCACCCTATGGGATTCCGCATGTGCGGATCGACGCGATCCACACGCCCCTGCCCTTCACACCCGGATACATGCGCGGCTCGCCGCAACGCGAGCTCACGTTCTTCACCGAAAGCTTTATCGACGAACTCGCGCGCGCCGCTGGCATGGAGCCGTTAGCGTTCCGCATGTCGATGCTTGGGCAAAACGGGCGACTGGCGCGGTGCCTGCAGGGGGCCGCCCGGCTCGCGGAATGGGACGGCGGCGGCCCGGGCAGCACAATGGGGCTCGCCGGCTGCTCGGCCTACGGCTCGCACATCGGCCTCATCGCAACCGCAAGCATCGGCGACGACCAGCGGATCAAGATCCACCGGCTCATTGCCGCCGTCGATTGCGGGCGGACCGTGAATTCGGGCCTGGTCAAGCAGCAGATCGAAAGCGGGCTGATCTGGGCTCTGGCGCAGGCGACCGCGGGTGAGCCCGAATGGGTCGCCGGAATGGCGCGTGCGCGGCGGCTCTCTACGATCGGCTTGCCCAGGATCGGCGAGGTGCCGGAGATCTTCGTCGAACTGGTGCCGAGCAGCGACCCGCCAGGCGGTATCAATGGGCTCGCGACCCCCGTGCTGGCGCCCGCCGTTGCGAATGCGATTTATGCCGGCAGCGGTAAGCGCATGCGCTCACTCCCGTTCGACCCCCAGGCACCCGCATGAGCCTGCCGCCCGGCCATCCATCCCTCCCCGAGCCGCAAATCGGTGTGCTGCTGATCAACCTCGGCACCCCCGACGCGCCCGAAGTGCGCGCCGTCCGCCGCTACCTCGCCGAGTTCCTGAGCGACCCGCGGGTCGTCGAAATCCCGGCGATTGCATGGAAGCCGATCCTCCACGGATTCATCCTGCGCACCCGCCCACGCCGCTCTGCCGAGGCGTACAATCAGGTCTGGACCAACGAAGGTTCGCCGCTCGCCGCCATTGCGCGACGGCAGGCGCATGCGCTCCGCGAGCGCATAGCAGGGCGCGCAAGCGTTCATTACGCGATGCGCTACGGCAATCCGGGAATTGCGGCGGCGCTTGGGAACATGGTGCGCGAGGGCTGCACCCGCATCCTCGCTGCGCCGCTCTATCCGCAATATTGCGCCGCCACGACTGCGACCGCGAACGACGCGGTGTTCGCGGCGCTCGCCGGAATGCGCGTGCAGCCGGCACTGCGCACTCTGCCGTCTTATTACGACGACCCGCTGTACATCGAAGCGCTTCGAGCCAACTTGATGCGACAGCTTCAGGCTCTCGATTTCGAGCCCGAGCGCCTGCTGCTCAGCTTCCATGGGATGCCGCAGCGCACGCTTTCGCTTGGCGATCCCTATCACTGCCACTGTCAGAAGACGGCGCGACTCCTGTCCGAAGCGCTCGGACGCGCGGTCGACGTAGCCTTTCAATCGCGCTTCGGACGCGCCAAATGGCTCGAGCCGGCGACGGACGTGACTCTCGCCACTTATGCGAAGAACGGGGTCACGCGCATCGCCGTCGCAGCGCCGGGATTTTCGGCCGATTGTCTCGAAACCCTGGAGGAGCTCGGCATCCGCGGACGTGAGACGTTTCTGTCGGCGGGCGGCAAGGATTTCGCACTGCTCGATTGCCTCAACGATTCACCCGAAAGCATGACCATGCTGGAGCGACTGATCAGCCGCGAACTTGCAGGGTGGCTGCCGCAGTCATAAGCGCGCCTGCTTGAGAGGAGAGGTCAATGGCACGAGTGGCAATCGTCACCGGCGGAACGCGCGGCATCGGGGAGGCGATCAGCATCGCGCTCAAGGACATGGGCATGAAGGTCGCTGCCAATTACGCGGGCAATGAGGAACGCGCCCGCGAGTTCTCCGAACGGACCGGAATTGCCTCGCACAAATGGGACGTGTCCGACTTCGACGCGTGCCAGGAGGGGGTGCGGCGCGTCGAAGCCGAGATTGGACCTGTCGACGTTCTCGTCAACAACGCCGGAATCACGCGCGACGCGACGATGAAGCGAATGGATCACGCGAAGTGGCAGGACGTCATCGACACCAACCTCGGCGGCTGCTTCAACATGGCCAAAGCGGTGTTCGAGGGCATGATCGGCCGCGGCTACGGGCGGATCGTCAACATCGGCTCGATCAACGGCCAGGCCGGGCAGTACGGGCAGGTGAACTACGCCGCCGCCAAATCCGGCATCCATGGCTTCACCAAGGCGCTGGCGCAGGAAGGCGCACGGGCGGGAGTAACCGTGAACGCAATCGCGCCCGGCTACATCGACACCGACATGGTCGCCGCTGTCCCCGAAGAGGTGTTGGCCAAGATCGTGGCGCGAATCCCCGTCGGGCGGCTCGGCCGGGCGGAAGAGATCGCGCGCGGAGTCGCCTTCCTGGTCGACGAGAATGCGGGCTTCCTCACCGGCTCGACGCTGTCGATCAACGGCGGCCAGCACATGTATTGATGGAGCCGGATTGCGCTCCACCGACAAAAAGGTCCGTGCTGATTTCCGGCCATGCGACTTCGATCAGTCTCGAGCCGATGTTCTGGCGCGCGCTCGAAGTCGCGGCGCGCGAGCGCGGATGCCCGGTCAATGCACTGGTCGCGGAAATCGATGCAGCGAGGCTCGACGCCAAGCAGCCGCCTAATCTCACGTCAGCGATCCGCCAGTGGCTGTTCGCCCGTGCCCAAAGCCTAAGTTAGCGCCCGAGCAAAATCCGCGCCTGCCCGGCGATCTGCGCGAGCATCGGCGCGCTGACGTGGCCCTCGGTCCGCGCACGGCCGATCAGCTGGCGGAACTGGTCGATGCGCGCGCGCTGGTCGCCAATCCATGCGTCGACGGCGGCATCGGGCTCTTCGCTTCTGCGACGGGACAAGAACTCGATGCGCAACTGCTCGAAATCGCGCGCGAGTCCGGCAGTGAGCAGCCGCTCCCACTGGTCGGTGGGCACAAACCGCGCCACCTGCTGCTGTGCCCAGTCCAGCCCCAGCGCCTCGCCGAGGCGCGTGTAGGCGCGGGTGAGCGCGAGCTCGTCCATCTTCTTGCGCGCGGCCAGCGCCGCGATCGCGAACACTCCGTCGAGTTCGTAAAGGCGGACCAAGCCGCGCACGATGTGTTCACTCGCGCCGAGCGCGATGAGATGGTCGCGCCTCGCCGCAGCCTCATTGCGGACTTCGGCGCGAATGAGCTTCGTGGCTGCCGCCGAGATCGTCCCCACGCCGGGCTCGAGCAACTTGCAGAGTGCCACGATTCGGGTCTCGCCGGCGGCCGCCCGAATAATATCGGACAAATGTGAGCGGATGCTTGCGGCCGCGATCGAGAAGAGTTCAATGCGCACCGATTTCGGGGAGGCTGTCTTGCTCGATCTCCCGCCAGAGCCCGTCGAGATCGAGCAGCCGCTCGGCGACGAGGAACGCCGCGATCACCTGTTTGAGCGACGAGCCTTCTTCCTCGGTCAGGTCGAAGGCCACTCCTGGGCCGAGACGATTGACCAGGCGGTTGGCGACCTTGGTCGCAACGATGTCGTTGCGCAGCCGGTGCGCGCGGATCGAATCCGCATGCGCCTTGCGCATAGGCTTGGGGAAAGCTTCGAACAGCTGCGGCTGGATCAGTTTGTCCTCGGAAAGCTGCAGCTCTTCGGCAGCGTCCTGCAGCACGAGTTTGGAAATCGACAGGACAACCGCGAGCTCAGGCCTGGTCAGCCCGCGGCCCTCTTGCGTCCGGCGGATGAGGTCCTCCGTCGAAGCGAGCCCTTCGACCTTGCGATCCAGCCGGCCCGAAGCCTCGAGCAGCTCGATTGTGCGCACATAGCCGGGGAGCGCCTTCGCTCCACCGGCCTCCGCAATCGACAGCGCCAGCGACTGCAGCCGGTTGTCCTCGAGCACGAGTTCCGCGACTTCGTCGGTCATCCGCGCCAGCAGCTTGTTGCGCTTGTCGAACGACAGCCGGCCATCGCGCATCTCGCGGTTCAGCGGAATCTTGATATTCACTTCATTGTCGGAGCAGTCGACTCCGGCGCTGTTGTCGATGAAGTCGGTGTTGATTCGCCCGCCACGCTCCGCGAACTCGATCCGGGCGGCCTGGGTGATGCCGAGATTGGCGCCTTCGCCGATGACTTTGGCGCGCAGCTCGCTGGCATTCGCGCGCAGTGAGTCGTTCGACGGATCGCCAACGTCGGCTTGGCTCTGCGCGGAGGATTTGACGTAGGTGCCGATGCCGCCGAACCAGAGCAGGTCGACGGGGCTCTTGAGGATCGCGTTGATCAGGGTCGCAGGATCTGCGGGCCCAGCGATGCCGAGCAACGCACGCGCTTCGGAACTCAGCCGAATCGACTTCTCCGCGCGCGAATAGATGCCGCCGCCCTTCGACATTTTCTTGCGATCGTAATCGTCCCAGCTCGAACGCGGCAGGTCGAACAGACGCTTGCGCTCCGCCCAGCTCTGCGCCGGGTCCGGATCGGGATCGATGAAGATGTGGCGGTGATCGAAGGCTGCGAGCAGCCGGATCGATTTCGACAAGAGCATGCCGTTGCCGAAGACGTCGCCCGACATGTCGCCGCAACCGGCGACGGTCACCGGATCGGACTGCACGTCGATGCCCATTTCGAGGAAATGGCGCTGCACGGAAATCCACGCGCCTTTGGCGGTGATCCCCATCGCCTTATGGTCGTAACCGTGCGAGCCGCCGCTGGCGAATGCGTCGCCGAGCCAGAAATTGCGCTCGAGGGCGAGCGCGTTGGCGATATCCGAGAAGGTCGCCGTGCCTTTGTCGGCAGCGACAACGAAATACGGATCGTCGCCGTCGTGGATCACCACATTGTGAGGGTGCGCGACCTGGTCGTTGACCAGATTATCGGTGACCGAAAGCAATGCGCGAATGAAGATCTTGTAGGTCTCGGTGCCTTCGGCGAGCCACGCATCGCGATTGCTGATCGGCGGCAGCTGCTTGGGATAGAAGCCGCCCTTCGCCCCGGTCGGAACAATCACCGCGTTCTTGACCAGCTGCGCCTTCATCAGGCCGAGAATCTCGGTGCGGAAGTCGTCGCGCCGGTCCGACCAACGGATGCCGCCGCGGGCGACTGGTCCACCGCGCAGGTGAATGGCCTCGACGCGCGGACTGTACACCCAGATCTCGCGCCACGGGACCGGCGCCGGAAGCCCCGGAACCATAGAGGAATTGATCTTGAACGCGAGCGCTTCCTGCGCTGCGGACGCGAACGCGTTGGTGCGTACAATCGACTCGATCAGCGCGCGCAGCCGCCTGAGAATCCGGTCGTCGTCAATTGCGCGGACCTTCGCGAGCGACGCATCCAAGGCACTGCCGAATTTGGCGACCTTCTGTTCGCGCTGTCCGATGCCAGGATCGTGCGCGGCCACGAACAGCCCGATGAGCGCCCGCGTCGCCCCCGAAGCGCGGCGCAGCGCGTCGACGATGGTCACCAGTCCGAAGCTGCTTCCAGTCTGGCGCAAATAACGGAACCAGGCGCGCAGCCAGACCACCGCCTGCGTCTCAAGGCCGGCATAGAGCACGAGCTGGTTGAATTCGTCGTCCTCCGACGCGCCGCAGAGGACATTGGCAATCGAGCGTTCGACCGCCGGAAGCCGGTCGAGGATTGCGTCAATGCCCGCCTCACTGCCAATCTCGACGCGGAAATCATGGATGTAACCGATGCCTCCGGCGAGCGCCGTTGGCATTTCCTCGAGGACGCGAAAGCCGAAATTCTCGAGCACCGGCACCGCTTCCGACAGCGGGATCAGCCCGCCTTTTCGGTACATCTTGAGGCGTAACTCGCGCTGCGCACCGGTTTCCAGCGGGCTAATTCGAACGTCGCGGTCGGAATCATTCTCAAGCACGCACAGCCGCAGGATGTCGGCCGCGCCTTCCTCCGGTGCGGTTCGCGCTCTGTATCCGTCCGGGAACGTGCCGATGTACGTCAGCGCCAGCCGCATCGCGCGCGGTGCGCCCGCGGCCTGGATCAGTTCCGCTTCGACTGCCGGCGCCCAGCCGCGCACCATTTCGACAACGGCCGCATTCAGCGCTTCCGCGTCGGGAGACGGCGCCTCTTCGTCGATATATTGCGTGTAGCGGATCAGCGCGAGATCGCTGTCGCCAAGCTCGACCGACCAGCTGGTGACCTCGCGCCCGACTTCCATCTCCAGCAACACCTCGATGGCGGTGCGGCGAGCGGTCGTCAGGTCTTCGCGGGGGAGCCAGACGAAGCTGAACAGCTGGCCCTTGAGGATGCTGCGCACCTGGAGAAGCGCCGGACGCGGCCGATCGGCAAGCGACATTGCGATCATCACCAGCGCGCGCAGCGACTCATGGTCGATCGTGATGAGAAGATCGCGCGGCAGCGACGCGACGGAGTGGCGTAGCGCCTTGCCCGAGTGTCCCTTCGGGTCGAACCCGAAATCCTTGTCGAGCTGGTCAAGCCGCCCGCGCAGGACCGGCACCTCCTCCGGTGGAACGCGCAACGCTTCGCTGGTCCATAAGCCGGCGTGCACGCCAATGCCGACGACCTTGCCCTTCTCCCGGATTGGCACGACGACGAGATCGAGCGGAACCCGACGATGGACCGTCGACTTGCGCTCTGCCTTGGCCATCAGCGGCACGTCGCCGCCTTGCTCGAAGTAGCGCATCGCGCCGAGGCAGCCGCCCTCGTCCGTCGGAGCGCCGGGAATGCTGAAGATGCCGAGCGCGTTCGACGGCGCCTCGTACGGCTTTTCCACATGATAGCCGAGCAGAGTCATCGAGCCGTCGGCGAACCAATTGAGAAGCGCCGCGCCTTCAGGATCGTCGATCAGCCGCGCATCCTCGCGCATGCGGTTCTGCAATGCCTGCCAGTCGCGAACCGCCAGGCGCACGTCTTCGAGCACACGGCGGAGATCGGTGGCGAGTTCCTGCCGGCCGCGCGCGTCGGCGCGGTCCAGCTCCAGGTACATCATCGATTCGCGCCGCGCTTTGTCCGCGCTGAGCGGCTCGACCGAAACCAGCTCGCCCTTCGCATCGCGGCGAACGGAGACGACCGGATGAAGCAGCCGATGGATGGTGAGCTGGCGCGCGGCGACCGCGTTGCCGACCGAATCGACGAGGAATGGCATGTCGTCGTTGACGATCCCGATCCGCATCCGCCGGTTGCCGGCGTCGCCGCCGATCGACTGGATCTCCAGCGCAAGCTCACCTGGCCGGCGATCGGCGGCGACGCGAGCGAGGAACTCCGCGGCCTGCCGCTCTGCGTCTCTACTCAGTCCATGGGTCTCGCCCGGCAGAGCGTTCCCGGTTAGCGCCTTTCGAATCGACTCGACCAGCGGCGGGTCCAGGCGCGTGTGGGCCGTCATGAAAAGATTGTGCTCCGCGAGTGAGGACGCGGCTGGCCTATAAACCCGGGCTCCTTAACCGGACAACCCCGCGGCACTGGGAAACTGCAGTCAGGCTGCGCGGCGGATCGCGCGTTCGACCAGAGCCTCGTCGTCGATAATCGCCACTGGCTCGTGCGATCCGTCGGCGCCGCGACGCGTAATGATCACCGCAAACTCCTCATCGGCGGGAACTTCCGCGAGAGAAATCGCGCGCGCCGTGCGAAGCTTCGCGCGGGCGGCATCGCCGCGCGTGTCCGGCTTCGCTTGCGGCCGGCGCGCCTGACGTTCGGCCCCAACCAGGGCCTTGAGGCCGCCGGGCTGCTTTTCGATGAAGTCCCTGAATGCGCCGGCGGCAATTTCCTGCCGCTGGGCATAGGACAAAGCCGCGGCGAACTCGGTCAGCCGCGCCTTGTCGTAATCGATCCCGAAGACGAGCTTGACGATCGGAGTCATCGGGGCGCGCGCCTGTGCCTTCACGCCCGATTCCTCGAGAAGCTCGGCATATTCGTCCGGGCTTTGCTGCGCCGCGACCGCGAAGTCGTAGGCGAGTGACAAAGCCCGATAGAGCGAAGCGCGGGTACGGCCCTCACCCGCTTTGACCGATTCGGCCGTCTCGCGCGCCGCCCACAGGCGGTCGGCAAGGCCCGCGTTGTCGTCGAGCACGAGCTCGGCAAGCGCGTCGGGATCTTCATCGGCCAGCGGGCCATCCTGCCACGCGAAGTGGACCGGCGGCTGCGCCTGCTCCTCGGCAGTCGCAACGGGCTCAAACTCCTGATCGCCCGACGGACCGTCTTCCCAGGCCGGATGATCTTCCTGTTTCGCATGTTCAGTTTCAGCCGCGACCGGCTCGTCGACCTCAGTTTCGACCACCTGCTCGAGAATCAGTTCGGGTATGTCTTCGACTGGCAGTGGTTCATCTTCGATCGCCGTGGGAGGGGCCGTTTCGGGCAGGCTCGCCTCGTCGACGGTCTTCCAGTTGATGACTCCGTAAATGAAATCGATCGCATCGCCGTCCGAGGAGAAGGGCATCAGAATCCCGCGGTAGCAGATGTTCTCCTCGCGCTGATTCACGAACTCGGCCTCGAAGCCGATCGGAGCGCGGTTGGCGATAATCTGCATATAATGGTCGGTCAGGCGCGACAGCAATGAACGCGGCGGCACGTCCGAGATCGTGCGCGTGTCGTCGGTCAGGCCGCACTCGTCGCGAATGTCGGCGCCGATGTAGGGGATCGCCGGATTGTCGCGCCCGCAGGTGAAATCGAGCAGCACGCTATGGGCGGCGAAATCCTCAACGTCGCTCGACTGAAGATCGTCGATCGACGGGGAAATCCCGGCCTTCGAGCAGCGACACCCAGTAATTGTAGGCGCGAACATGCATCCGGCGCTCGTCGGTGCCGATCGCCGCCGCGACATCGTCAGCCGAAGTCGATTTCGCTGACCGGCAGGTCGAAGTCGCTCGGATGCTCGCGATAGCTGTCCATTGGCCGCCCACACTCCTCCCAATCTGGTGCAAAATGTCTGAGAGCCGTTACGAAAGCGTTAAGTATAAACGTTCAGCCGCGAAGTTGCCGGCCCGGACCGACGGCCTTGCCGACCGAAGGGTGCGCTGATAGGTGGCGCGTGCCTCGCGTACATCAGTCACCCGAACTGCTGCCCGCAACGGCATCCCGTAGGGCAAGCCGCTTTAGCTCAGCTGGTAGAGCACATCATTCGTAATGATGGGGTCGTGGGTTCGAGTCCCTCAAGCGGCACCAGCCCCCCCGCCCGGTCAGAGACTTGGATCTTGGCGGAACCGCGTGGGCCTGGGTGTTGGCGGCTGCCGGCCCTCGGCGATTGTAGCGATGATGTCCGGTGCAAGCTGCACTGGGTGCCGCTTGCTATGATGGATACAGCCGGATGGGGTTCACCGGTCAGTGCCGCGTGCTGAGTCAGCGTCGGCATATGCGATGAGCTTAACCAGAACCGGCTCGGGATCGTCGCTAAGAGATTACCGGAGACCGCCGGCGCACAGGAGCAGCCTTATCGAGTTCAATAGCTGCGGTCACACCGGCTGCAGGCCATGCTCGATGACTTTCTGAAGCAGGTCGCGATGACGCGGCAGGGCCGAACGAAGTCTCTCGGTCTGCATCGCATTGTCGCGCATCGCGCGTTCGGCAATGCGCGTTTCGCCGGAAAGCGCGTCCGGTTCAACCTCGGTGCGAAAACCCATGCCGTAAAGGACATATTGATAGCTTGCCGCCGGAAAGACTTCTTCGATCCGGTCGAATTCGTCATGAAACCAAGGCGATTGGTATCGCCACAGTTCCAGCAAGTCCTTGAGGCGATCAGGAATTGTCGCCGGGTCGGCATTATCACGCCAGAACGCTGTGTCCCGTCGCTTCGTCACGGCATAATGCAGCTTCAGGAAATCGATGATCCGTCCCCAGCGATATTGCGTTGTCGCGTTGAAGCGTGAGGCGATCACATCCATCACCTCGCGGCACGCGGGCATCTGCTCGGCGATGATCTTGGCTGAAAGCTCAACCAGGACGATGGCTGATGCTTCGAGCGGCTCAAGGAAACCCGCCGCGAGGCCTACCGCGACACAATTGCCTTTCCAGAACGTCTCACGATGGCCGGCCCGGATGGGGATCTTTCGCACCGAGAGATCCTTGCCGGCGGCGCCAAGATATGCGCGGAGTTCGCGCTCGGCATCGTCGTCGGAGATGTGCCGGCTCGAATAGACATGACCGACGCCCCGGCGGCTCGGCAGTCCAATATCCCAGATCCACCCAGCCGATTGAGCTGTCGAAAGGGTGTGCGTGGCGAGGGGAGCGCTCGGGCTGTCATACGGTACCTGAATCGCCATTGCCGTGTCACAGAACAGAATATCGCCACAGCTCTTGAACGGAACACCCAACTCCTTGCCGATCAGAAGCGCGTGAAAGCCGCTGCAATCGATGAACAAGTCGCCCTCAATCTCACCGGCGTGCTCGGTGACGATACTGCGGATATCTCCGTCTTCCGTGAAGTTTGCATGCTGGACATCGGCGAGAACATGCCGGACTCCAAGCTTCTCGCAGCAGTGGCGCTGCAGGAATGGCGCGAACTTCCCGGCGTCCAGGTGATAGGCGTAATTGACGATCGCCTCAAATTCGGCGGTGGTGACCGTCTTGGGGGCAAGCCCGGCGTCGCAGATGCGGCCCTGCGGACATACGGCGTCGCAAAAGCTCGTGCCGTTCCCGCGTGCGAGCCAATGAGGGACCAGATTAACCTCTGAGAAGCTCTGCGGCATCACCAGCGGGTGATAATAAGCATCGTCTGGCGCGCCGGTGGTCCAGCCAGCGAAGCTTGCCCCCTGCTTGAAGGCTGCGCCGCACTCGCGGAAGAAATCGGTCTCCGACACGCCGATCACGCGACAGCGTTGAACGAAGCGTCGGCCAGGTGCCCTCGCCGACGCCGATGATTGGGGTATTCGGTGATTCGACGAGCGTAACGCTGAAACCGCGCCGGCATCCGGCTCTTGTGCTTCGCGGCAATAATCGCCGCGGTGAGCCACCCGGCGGTGCCGCCGCCGACGATGACGATCTTCCTGACCGGCCTAGCCATAGTCTTACGCAACCGAAAAAACCGGGGGTGTCAACGATTTGTGACACCCCCGGCAGGGGAGAGAGTTCAGATCAGCCGCGCTCCGGCGCCGCGGGCGGCGGAGGCGGCGGAGGCGGTGGCGCCGGACAAGTGTCCGTCGCCAGGATCACCGTTCCGTCGGGGCAAGTCTGCGTCGCCGGTGGCGGAGCAGGAGGCGGCGGTGGCGGTGCCAAGACAGGCGGCGGAGGCGGAGGCGGCGGAGCGGCCGCGAGTGGAAGCGGACACCCGCCGTGTAACGGCGACCGTAATTCCAGATGTCCAGCGGCTGGTCGGAGAAGCGGCCATGGGTGCTGTAGTTGGAATTGTTGAGGTTGGTCACTTCGCCGAACACGGTGAACTGCCGCGTGATGTCGTAGCTCGCCGAAGCATCGACCTGTAGTCTGCTTGTCGACGTAGACCGGCTCGGCGCCGAAGGTGCCGCCCTGACCCTGACCGAGCTGCAGCAGATACGAGCCGCGCTAGTTGACCGCGACGCGGGCCTGGAACCCGTGCTTGTCGTAGAAGCCGACGAAGTTCGCCGAATTGGCGAGGCCGGTGATCGCAAATGCCGCGCCCGAAATATCTTTGGTCGGGAATTTGCGATTGGTGTTGACCAGCGTGGCGTTCGCCGAGAAGCCGAAGCCGGTGTTGCCGAACACATGCTGCAGCGCGATCTCGACGCCGCGAACGTCCGCGTCGGGCCCGTTCACCTGACCGTTGATGTTGAAGATCGCCGTCTGCCCGGTGAACGGATCGATGACGCCCGGGAAGGTTACCTGGCGGACGCCGCCAACGATGAAGTTGGTGAGGTGCTTATAGAAGCCATCGATCGCCGAAGTAGGAGTTGGGAGCATAATACCACTCCACGCGCAGCGTCGAAGTTATCCGACAGATACGGCTTCAGATTCGGGTTTCCGCCGGATCCATTCAGAGAACCCCTGCGCAGCGACGCGAGGTTGATCGTCGGCTTCAGCGCGAGAAGCTGCGGCCGCGTCAAGGTCCGCGACGCGTCAAGCCGGAAGATGAGTCTGCGGCGTCACCTCGAGCTTCATGTCCAGGCTCGGCAGCAGGAAGGATAGTTAGACTTGCCGAGATCGTCTGCGAGGTCTGAGTAAGATGGGGGTGAGCAAGGTCGGGTCGCCTGGATCGACCGTCAGAGAATGTGGATCTCCGCCCGATCGCCGACACATTGCACATGCGTACTCTCGTCGCGAAGCCCGGCGTTGAAGTGGAACGGCATTCCGGCGATGTCGGCCATCGAAGTTTGCCTTACGAAGAACGAAAGCGTCTTTTCCTTGACGGCCAGGACGCTGCCGGGATCGAAGCCGGGTTCGGTGTTGTTCCCGCCGCCTCGAGAGCGTCGTAGATCGCGTACGGGTCGTAAACGACGAAGCCCGGAGCAAGCGCGCCATTGCTGTAGCCCGGAATGAAGCCCGGATGTGCTGATCGTGCCGTCGAACGCATCGGCGGGCAGCGGATACAGACCGCCGGTCCGGCCCGACGGCGCGCCATAGCCCGCGAAGCTGGCGAACACGCCGTTCGCGAACGTATTCGCGCTCTCCTGTATAGAACTTGTCGTCAATGTACTGGCCGCCGAAGGTCAGCTTGAAATTGTCGGTCTCCCACCGGCCGAGCAGTTTCGCCTGCTTCACGAGGTCCGTATTGTAGATTGCGAAGCGCACGATGACGTGCGAACCCATCTTCGTCGTGTCGAGGAACTGGCGAGACGTTGCCCGCCGGACCGACATCGTGGATGACCGGTAGATCGCTGCTGCTGGGTCCGGTGATCTGGACACCGGTGGTGCGCCGAGGATCGTGTTGACGCACCCGCCGGAGCTTGCGAACTGCCCGCCCAAAGCGGCGCACGACCGGGCCAGAATCGCAGTCTGACGCGTTCGGACAAGTTATTGTACCCGCCGTAGCCGATGTCCATGCTGTCGTTGTGCCGTTGCGGCTGGGATTCCGCACGCTCGGTCGATCGAAGCCGTCCGCCTCGAACTTGAGGTTCTCGGTCGCGCTCCACTTCAAATTCGCGCCGGCCTGATTCCGGTCTGGTTGACGATCCTTCGTATGGTTGGCGTTGAAGTCCATCGGCGTGCCGAACTGGTTGAAGTCGATCACCGAGCCGTTGGAATCGATACTTGACGTTGCGCAGGTCGTCGCCGTTGAACCAGGCCGCATAACCGTAGCTGTTCGACGTTGACCGTCTGACGCGAAAATTGTCGTCGAGAGTCAGCAGAACGCTGTCGCTCGGCCGCCACTGCAAGCGCGACCCGCCCGTCGATCCGCTCGTCGGAGTTTCACCTGCTCAGCGCCGTTCTGCTGCGGGAACCACCCGAGCACCGACTTGATATTGTGGAGGAGTCGGCAGGCGTTGCCGCTCGCCGGGTCGGTGTCGGGACGCAGGTCAGGTCGATCGGGCCCAGTCTGGCAGGGAGCGAAATGAGCGCCCACCCAGCCCGGGATGAAGACATGGTTCGCCTTCGTGTCCTCTCGCGTGTAGGTCGACGTCAGCCAGAATACCCAGCGTGCCGTTGGCGAATGTATCGCTGATCAGCAGGCCGGCCGCGGGCGAACGTGCTTGTCGCGCGACTGCAGCGATACCGCCGGCATATGCCGCAACCCTGAAGCCCGAAAAATCGAACGGCTTCGGCAGCAGCACGTTGATCGTGGCGCCGATCGCGCTGGTCGACAGCTCGACGTCGGGCGTCTTGAGCACGTTGATCTGGCCGATGAAGTCGGCGCCGACCGTCGTGAAGTCGACGCGCTGCGGTCCGCCGGTCGGCAGTGGAGATGTGACGGCCGTCATACAAGGTATCGTTGAAGTCGCCGCCGAAGCCGCGAACCGTAACGCCATCGGCTTCGCCGCGGGCGCCGACGCGCTGAATCGAAACGCCCGGCATCCGCTGCATGCGCCGACGCCACGTTCGGATCCGGGAACTTGCCGATGTCTTCGGCGGAGATCACGTCCACCACGCCCGGCGCGGCGCGCTTCGCGTTAAGGTCGCGCTGAAGCGATCCGCGAATGCCGGTGACGACGATCGGCTGCGCGGTGTTGGTCTGGTCGGGAGCCTGCTGCTCGGGGACGTTCGGCCGGCGGCGCTTGCGGCGCCTGGCCTTCGGGCTGCGCAGCGGCGCTGGCCGCAGCCACAGCCACCATCGCCAATTGCGGTTCCTGCTTGGCTTGCGACCGCTTTGCGGAATGCGCATCAGCCGGGCTGGCGGCGATCAGCGCCAGCAAACTCGGAGTGCAAGCGAGCATTGCCCGCCGCGACCGCAGCCCGTGGGCGACCTTATTTGTATGAGTTCTAATGGCTCCCGAAGTCATGACCCCTCCTGTTGTCGCGTACGTTCCGCCCGCTACATTGCGGACGGCACATGCCCACCAGTAAATCACATTTTCATCGGCAAAAGCGGGGGCGCAAACGCCAGTTCGCCACAGCGTGGCGATCTCCCCTCTCTCCCAATAAGTCTTGCAACTCTTGCTCAGGCTATCACAATTGTTAGCGCTATCAATCGGAAAAATGTCTGAGTATTTTCTTGCAGCTTTCTGAGAGCTTTAGCTGGCACCAGCGCACAGCTATGCGATAACAACTCGGCAAAACGTGGCGGGGAGCGCACACCAAATGAGCAAGCTCGAGATTCTCAATTCCGAGCAACATCGACGTCTGCGGCTGCATCCTCCAGCGCGTTCGACTTCTCATTTCGTGCAAATCGTCGCATCCGAGTTTGCGGCTGCGGCGACATGTTGTCCGGTCATGTTGGCCAAGAGCCCGGAAACTGGCCGCTTCTATGCGGGCGCCATGTTCGGCTTCAAACCGGGCGAGAACCTGCTCGCCGAAGATCCCGGAGCAAGCCGCGGGTTCCGCCCGCTGGATATCGAACGTCAGGCGTTTTTTACGTCCGGCGAGAACATCGCAGTCGATCTCGAACATCCGCGGATCAGCGAGGGCGAGGGCGAACCGCTGTTCGAGGAGGGAGGCGAGCCCGCTGACGTGCTGCGGCGCATTCAGCGCGCACTCGGTCTGCTGGTGACGGGAAATGAGGAGACGGAGTCGTTCATCCAAACATTGGTGCACGAACGCCTGGTCGAGCCAATCGATATTTCTCTCAGCTTCGACGACGGCGAGAAGCTGCAACTCGACGGTTTGTACACCGTGAGCATGGACGCGATTCACGAGCTCGACGACGCGGCAGCACTGTCGTTGTTCCGCAATGGTTACCTCCAACTCGCTTACGCAATGGCTGGATCGCTCAAGCAAATTCCCGTGCTTGCTCACCGCCGCAACGATCGCCTGGCGCGCGGCGGCTGAGCAACCATGACGGGCGTGGTTCAGGAGATCGACGGTTCATCGGTTCCCGACCGTGAATCCTTTCGGGCAAAAGTCATCGAGGCTTGCGAACCCGTTGTGCTGCGGGGGCTGTGCCGCGACTGGCCGGCAACGCTTGCCGCCGAACAATCGTGGAATGAGCTTGCCGCATATCTGCTTCGGTTCGATTCGGGCGCGCCTGCCCAGGCCTTCGTCGGCGAGCGGAGCATAAACGGCCGCTATTATTATTCCGACGATTTGGCGGGGTTCAATTTCGAGCGCGTCGATATGGCGTTAGCGGATGCGCTTGAACGGATGAGCGCTTCCGCGGGCGATCTGGCGCAGCCATCGGTCTACTTCGGGTCGGTTCCGGCCGAAAATTGCGTCCCCGGGTTCTCGGAAGAAAATCGCCTCGCGATCATGCCGCCGCAGAACCTGCCTCTGTTGTGGCTCGGAAACGCGTCATTTGTGAGTTGCCATTACGATACGTTCGACAACGTTGCCTGCGTCGTCGCCGGCCGCCGCCAATTCACACTGTATTGCCCAGATATGATCGGCGATCTGTATGTTGGCCCGATCGACTTCACGATGGCTGGTCCGCCAGTCGCTCTCGCCGCCGGGAGCACTCCCGGCGACCCCCGCTATCCAAAGTTCGAAGCAATCCGCGACCAGGCACTTGTTGCCGAGCTCGAACCGGGGGACGCCGTCTACTTGCCGAAGCTGTGGTGGCATCAGGTCGAAGCGACCGAGCCGCTGAACATGCTGGTAAATTATTGGTGGGATGCATTCAGCTCGGGCTTGGATGCGCCTTACACGTCGATGATGCTGGCAATGTCGGCAATCGCCGAACGCCCGACAGCCGAACGCGCGGCGTGGCGCGCTTACTTCGATCATTATGTCTTCCGCCCGAACGGACATCCACTTGCCCACTTGCCCGAAGATCAGCATGGGATCCTTGCGGGCGGCGAAAACAATGCGCGCCGCATCCGGGCGATGGTGATGCGCTTGCTGCGCGGCGATTGATCAGCGCCGCGTAGCTACCGGATATTCGAAGATCGAGGCGGATTTTGCGGGAACGGTGAGGCTTGCACCGAGCGGCGGTACGCGCACCGGCTGGATGGTCACCCCCGCTGGCGCACCGACCTTGTTCTGAGCATCGAGTGCCGCTCCCGTCAGCAGCCATTCCGTACCGCCTCCGCCGGTCCGTAGCTGCTTCAATTTGATCGCCACGCGCTGCGGCTCCAACGTCGCATTGACGATCCCGATGCGCAGCGTCCTACCGTCGGGGCTCAGCCCGGCAAGGATGTCGAGCGGCCAGGTTGGGCTGCCGGCGCGCACCTGCGGATGATCGTAGCCGACACCATGCTTTGGCGCAGGCTGCGGCGAATTGCCGGCGACGGCGAGCGGTATGGTGCCCGCCCCGAAGTGCTCGTCGTAAAGCTTGAACACCATTCCCGTGGAATTCAGCGCTGCCCCGGTCGGCGTGATGTCCATCGTCGAAGCGCCCGTCGTGAACGCCGCCATCCTCAGGAAGTCGGAGTGCCGCAGCATCTCCTGAAAGACCATCGCATAAGCCAGCGAGAGCTTGAGGTTGGGCGGACCGAAATAGGCATATTCGTCGATCGATAGAAAGATGTGGTCGGTCTTGATCCTGGGAAATCGACGCTCGTAGATCTGCCATTCGTCGGCCTTCATCCGCACCTGGTTCGATGGGGAGCGCGCCCATTCGAGCAGTTCCTCGTCCGGCGGCGCGTCGGGCCGCTTCTCGGCGCGGTCGTACCAATGCTCGCTCAATCCATCGAAATTGCCCCAGGCCTTGGCGAGCAATCCGCCTGTCCAATCCTCCTCGGTGCCGAACTTGTGCTGAATGCTCTCGAGTGACGGGTTCTCCTTAAGGTCGCGCGGCTTGAGCTGGTCAGGCATGGCTCCGGAGCCGATCAAGACGATCGACGGGTCGACAGCGCGCATCCGCTCGGCAAATTCGTTGTGCTTCATCATGAAATATTCGAGCGAGGTCTTGCCGATCTGCCACCAGCCGTAAGGCTCGTTGCCGATGTTCCAGAACTTCACGCCGTAAGGCTGCGGATGGCCATTGGCAGCACGCTTGGAGCCCCATTCGCTGGTCGCTGGGCCGTTCAGATACTCGACCTCCTCGGCCGCCGAATTGGCGTCGCCCAGCCCTGCGTTGACGGTGACGTATGGTTCGACCTCCGAGCAGCCGCGTCAATTCCATCCACTCGTCCATGCCGATGTCGTTCGACTGCATCGCGCTCCAGGCACGATCGAAGACCGGCGGCCGCTTGTCCCGCGGTCCGACCGCGAGGTGCCAGTCCCAGTTGGACAGGAAGTTTCCACCCGGAAGCCGCCAAAATCCCGAATGGAGCGATCGGGCAATCGCAGTGGTGTCCGCGCGCCAGCCGTCGATATTGTCTGAGGGCATCAGCGAGATTGCGCCGATCTCGAAGCGGCCGGCACCGGTGCCCGTAATTTGCAGACGTGCATCGCTGGAATCGGATGTCGGCGTGAAGCTGAAGGCCGCCTTTCGCCACTCGGCGGCGGGTGCCGGCAGGGTAACCGCCTGGCCATCCTTCGGGTCGCCGCCCAAGAGAAGCGCGACCTGCACCTTTGCCCTCGGATCGCCTCTCAACCAGATGTAGCCGATGTAGTGCTTGCCCTTGGCAACTCCGAGCCCCGTTTGCTGCAGCCCGCGAGGCTCGGACGCGCTGACCACGACGCTCGCGCTTTGTTTGCCGACGAACGGATTTGTTGCCTCCATCGTCACCGCATCGTCGCCCCCAACCGGCCGCCACTTTCGATAGCTGGCGCCGGGACGACCTTCGACCGTCTGGGGCGGGGGCGCATCCTTGGCTTCGGGAATGACCGGGAAATAGAATTTTCGGTCGTCGAGCATTTCCGCCCAAAGGGTGCGCGCAACCAGATTGCCGATCGGCTCGATAAACATGCCATATTCGTAGGGGCTGACGGGGGCCGACCGCCGTCCACCGTCGATCGTTGCGACAAGCGGAGCGGGGGGGCGCACCTGCGCCAGAACCGGCCCGGCCGCCGCGGCCAGCGAGAGTAGAAGCAGAGAGATTCGCGCGTTCATTCGCCTTCCACCTGTTCAATTACTCCGAGCTGTTGCACGCATATATCCCGCCACCTTGGGGCATTTCTTCGACCATTCAAAGCTGACGCGGACATTGACTCAAGCGAATTTACTCAGACAATATCAAGAACGGTTGGAGGTCCAATGTCAATTCGGCGTCTCGTGCTGGCGGCCGCCGCCGCGGTTTCATTCAGCTTACCCGCAATCGCGCATGCGCAGGTTGCGACGAACGTGCCCGCACCCGTCCCGGGCGCCAGGGCAGTGACTCTGAAATGGCTGAAAGTGCACTCTCCGGCGATCGCGGGTAATCTTGAAGGCGACAGCGCCGACCGGGACGTACTCGTGGTGCTGCCGCCAAGCTACGCCACAAGTCCGACGCGGCGCTATCCCGTCATCTATGCCCTGCACGGCTATTCAATCGGTGCAGCACAATGGATCAAGGAAATCCACGTGCCGCAGACGGTCGAGGGTGCCTTCGCCAACGGCGCTCGGGAGATGATCGTCGTCTTCCCTGACAGCAAGACCGTTCACAACGGCTCGATGTATTCGAGATCGGTGACGACGGGCGATTTCGAGACCTTCATTTCTCGCGATCTGGTCCGATACGTCGATTCGCATTTTCGCACCCTTGCGAACCGGGAGAGCCGTGGCCTGGTCGGTCATTCGATGGGCGGCTACGGAGCGACGCGGATCGGCTTGAAGCATCCCGATGTGTTCGGGGCGCTGTACATCATGAGTCCTTGTTGCCTCGCACCGCGCGATCCCAAACAGCTGGATGCGAAGACTGAAGCAGTGCTGGCTGGTGTTAAGTCTTTGGCCGACGCGACAAAACTTGCTTGGGGCGAACGGGCTCAGCTAGCCACGGCAGCAGCATGGTCACCTGATCCCAAGAACCCGCCGCTCTATCTCGACCTGCCGATGAAGGATGGAGTGATCCAGCCGGACGTGCTTGCAAGATGGACGGCGAATGCACCGTTGGCATTTATCGACCAATATGTGGGAAATCTCCGGCGCTACCGAGCGATCTCGATCGACGTTGGCGACAAAGATGGGCTGAAGGACGAGACGCAGAGGCTTCACGATGCATTGGATAGGTATGGCATCGCCAATGCTTTCGAGACCTATCACGGAACCCATACCAGCGACGTCGCCTTTCGCATCCAAGGCCATGTGATCCCTTTCTTCAGCCGAAACCTCCTGTTCCCGCACGCGCGGTAGATCCTGAGAACCATTGGACGCTGTTGTTTGGGAGCCGGTTTCCTGAGCATCGCGCTATGGCGCAATAGCTTTCCGGTGAACTAGCCGGAGCGCACCCGGGCAGCGTCAGCTATTGTTGCATTCCATTAAACCATTCGCGCGATTCGCTGCCGTCGAGTATGGCGCAACCCAAGCAAACCGGAGCGGGGACTTTGAACCAGGAGCGACGTGTGCCACCGCGCATTCACGGCGCGATCGCCCGAGCGATAGGCATCGAGATTGTCAGCGGGATCCGCCCGCCAGGTTTCCATTTCGGCGGAGAAATCGAAGCGAGCGGGAAGCTCGGAATCTCCCGATCGGCCTATCGCGAAGCCATGCGTATTCTGACAGCGAAGGGCCTGATTGAGAGCCGGCCGAAAGCAGGAACGCGAGTCAATCCGCGCAGCCGGTGGAATGTGCTCGATCCCGACGTCCTTGCCTGGACCTTCGAGAGCGCGCCGCAACCGGAGTTCGTCCGCGGTCTGTTCGAATTAAGGGAATTGATCGAGCCCGGCGCAGCGGCGCTCGCGGCGCAACGACGCACAGACGATCATCTCGTCCTTCTTCGGGCCGCGCTCGAGGACATGGCTAATCACCCTCTCGAAACACCTGAAGGGCAGGCCGCGGATCAGCGGTTCCACCGTACGCTCCTTGCTGCGGCCGGAAACGAGCCGCTCACTTCACTTGCGAGCACCATAGGCGCGGCTGTGCGATGGACGACGCGCTTCAAGACACGAGACGGTCCGCTTTCGCGAGATCCGGTGCCCGACCACCAACGGGTCTATGATGCCATCGAAGCTCGTAAGCCGCGCAACGCGAGCGAGGCCATGCGTTCGTTGATCCGCTGGGCACTCAAAGACATGAAGATGTTCTGACGACGAACCCCAACTCCCCAATCGTGGGCTGACGTTGGCTCCTTGCGGCTGTTCGCCAACCAGTTATGGTAGCGCTAACAGGGAGAGGAGGTCGGCTTGCGCAAGCACATCCTTATTGCGGTCATTCTCTGCGGCACATCGACGTTCAATGCTTCTGCCACCGCTGTTCCGGGATTGACGGTGAGCCCCGCTGAAACGCTCGAGGGCCGGGGGGTCAGCGTCCTCGTCGAGCAGAACCACTTCAGCCCGATCTTCTTCGACGAGAAGAACGCCGGAATCCAGATCGTTCTTCACGGCGAGCGGATCGCAACCGATGGAGAGGTGCGGCTAAACCCCACGCCAGAACAATGGGATCCAGTTCCCGCTTTTGGCAGTCGCGTTCGCGGAACGCAGCCCAATCAATTGGTCGTTGCGTCTTCCTACCCCGCGCTCGGGTTCAGCTACCATGTCGTAGTCACCGCGGAGGGTGACGGCTTCCGCGTCGCCGTCGACGTGGACAAGCCGCTGCCTCAGAACCTGGTCGGGAAAGCAGGCTTCAGCCTGGATTTCCTGGCCACCGCCTATTTCGGAAAGGCGTATGTGGTGGATTCGGTTCCGGGTCTTTTCCCGCGCGACCCCGATGGGCCGATGACGAAGGACGGGTCCGGCGATCCGCTGCCGCTGGCGAGCGGCGGCCGCTCGATCACCTTGTCGCCCGAAGATCCGCTGACGCGCGTGAACATCGTCTCGGACTCGGCGCCCCTCTCGTTGTACGACGCACGCAACCGCGCCCAGAACGGCTGGTTCGTCGTCCGCTCGCTAATTCCCGCGGGAACAACGACCAACGCGGTCGTGTGGCACATTCGCCCGAACATCATTCCGAACTGGGTTCGCCAGCCGGTCGTGGCCTACAATCAGGCGGGATACACACCCGATCGCGGCAAGGTCGCGGTGATCGAGCTCGATCCCAACTTCAAGGGCCCCATCGAAGCCACCCTGGTGAAGCTCGCTTCAGACGGGAATGAGAAGCCGGTCCTGACTGCAAGGATCAAGCGCTGGGGCAAGTGGCTTCGATACAATTACGCCACATTCGATTTTTCGAATGTCCGTGCGCCGGGGCTGTACGCGATTTCCTATGCGGGCCGAACCACGAGCCCCTTTGCGATCTCGGCCAAGGCGTACGACCGGATTTGGCAGAAGTCGCTCGACACGTACCTGGTCGAGCAGATGGATCACATGCGGGTGCGAGAGCAGTATCGCATCTGGGAGGGCGTGTCGCACATGGACGATTCGCGACAGGCTCCGCCCAACATCGTCCTGTTCGACGGCTATCACATGGGGCCCAACCTCAATTCGCCGTTCAAACCGGGTGAGCATATTCCCGGGCTCGATGCGGGCGGATTCCAGGACGCCGGTGATTTCGACATCCAGACGCCCCAGAACGCCGAAGTCGTGCGCAGCCTCGTCTGGGGGCGCGAACTATTCGGCATCAACTGGGACGAGAGCACCATCGACCCGGAAGCCCATTATGCGCAGATCCGCAAGCCGGACGGAGTCCAGGACTCGCTTCAGCTGATCCGCCACGGCGTACTGCAACTGCTCGCGCAATACAGGATCTTCGGCCATGCCGTGGTCGGAACCGTGGACCCCACCCTGAAGCAGTACACTCACCTGGGCGATGCCGGTTCGCAGACCGATGGCAGGATCTATGATCCCGACCTCGGCCCCAATGACGTCATCCGCAACCGCTCGGGAAAGCCCGACGACCGTTGGACCTTCACGACCGACTATCCCGCCAACGATCTGGAAATGGCGGGCGGGCTCGCGGCGGCGAGCCGAGCGCTTCGCGAGAGCGATCCGAACATGGCAGCGGAGGCGCTTGCTGCGGCAAAAGCTCTGTGGAAGGCAGAGCAGCCGAAGGTCGGGACGAATGTCGACCAGAGCAACGGGCGCGACAATGTCGGCAACCTGCCGATGACCGATGCCATTGCGACGGTCGAGCTGCTGATCGCTACCAACGGCGACCGCCTTTATCGGGCGCGCCTGCAACAGCTGCTTCCGCAAATGCTGCCGCAGCTCGCGTTCGTTGCCGACGCGGCGGTGCGGGCGATCCCCTACATGGGACCGGATTATCGCGCTCAACTTGGCGCGGCGGTGAAGGCACTCAAGACTCACGTGGACACCCAGCTGGCCGCCAATCCTTTCGGAGTCCCGATCCTCGAAGGCGGCTGGGCCGGGTCGAATGCGGTCGCGAGCTTCGGCACCAACATGTACCTGCTGCACAAAGCTTTCCCGGAAATTATCGGGTCCGAATATACGCTGCGGGCGCTCGATTACCTGCTTGGCCGGCACCCGGTGAACAACCTTTCACTGGTGTCGACCGTGGGCACCAATTCGAAGCTCGTCGCCTACGGACACAACCGCGCCGATTACAGCTATGTTCCGGGTGGGCTCGTGCCCGGAGTCATCATCATAAAGCCCGACTTTCCCGAGTTGAAAGCCGACTGGCCCTTTCTGTGGTTCGAGAACGAATATACGGTGAGCGCGACCGCCGACTATATCCTCGCGGCCAATGCCGCGATTGCCGAAACCAATGAAGAACACTAGCTGTCACGTACAGTTATTTGGGACAGTCGATCGGGAGGCTACGCCCGCGGAACTTCTCATCCTTTCGCTGTTCACCGAAAATTCGTCGGTGCCGTAACGGCAGCCGCTGCGTCGCGGACATCGCCGCCAACCGGCTGATGGCCGACTTCAGTGGGGCAATAATTCTTTTAAATCTTACCGTCCTTCCACGGTGATCATCGCGCCCGACGAGTAGATGCGCGGACCCAGGACGATCGCAGACGTTATGGCGACGGGCCTGGGACCACCCGCCCCACACATTCGCCTAGCCCGATCCGGACCGCGCCTTCGGCTTCGCACCAGGCGCGGAGGGTCACTTCGTCGCCGTCCTCGAGGAACGTGCGGGTTTCGCCGCTCGGCAGATCGGCGGGCTGCTTGCCGCCGCGGCTGATTTCCAGAAGCGAGCCGAGCCCGCCGTCGTTGTCGGTCGAAAGCGTGCCGGTGCCAATCAGATCGCCGGGCTGGAGGTTGCAGCCGTTGCTGCTGTGGTGAGCGACAATCTGCGCGGCGCTCCAGTACATCGCCGCGTCCGCCGAGCCGCGCGAGAGGACATGCGGCGGCATACCTTCCGAGAGCATGCGTTCGGTCGAAAGCGTCGCCTCCAGCTGGACGGCGATACCGCCGCTCTCGCGGTCCACTGCATCCTCGAGATACGGCAGCGGCTGCGGATCGCCCGCCGGCCGCGGCGGCATTGCTTTGCGAAACGGCGCGAGCGCCTGCGGGCTCACCACCCACGGGCTGACGCTGGTCAGAAAATTCTTGGCGAGGAATGGCCCGAGCGGCTGATATTCCCACGCCTGTAGGTCTCGGGCCGACCAGTCGTTGAGCAGGCAGAATCCGGCGATATGCTCGGCGGCTTCGCCGATGGGAATTGGCTGTCCAAGCTCGTTTCCGCGTCCGACCCATAGCCCAAGCTCGAGTTCATAATCGAGCCGCCGGCTCGGACCGAACTCGGGCGCGTCCGCATCCGGCGCCTTGCGCTGGCCAGACGGACGGACCACCGGTTCGCCCGACGCTCGGACCGAACTCGCGCGGCCGTGATAGCCGATCGGCACATATTTGTAGTTGGGCAGCAGCGGATTGTCGGGCCGGAACTGTCTGCCGACGTTGGTCGCGTGATGGATGCCGACGTAGAAGTCGGTATAATCGCCGACGAGGCAGGGCACGTGCAACCGGACCTCACTCTGTCCGATCAGCTGCCCCTCGACGTCGTCGCGATAGCGCTCGTCCGACAGGAGCTCGGACAAACGCAAGCGAAGCTCCCGCTGTGGCTCCGGTCCACGCGCCAGCCATGCGTTGAGCACGGGCTGCGACAAATCCTCACGCCACCGATCGTCGAGCAGATCCGCGATTCCGGACAGGTCCAGGACATAATCGCCGATGGCGACTCCCGGGCGCCGACGTCCCTTGGCTTCGGAGAAGATGCCGAGCGGCAAATTCTGGATCGGAAAGTCGCTGCCAAGGCAGGCACTCTGAACCCAGCTCACGCGCGCGGGATTGAGCGTCTCGTCGATCACGGCAGATGCGCCTTGGGAAAGCCCGACCACGCGGCATCATAATCCGTCTGCGCGCGCTCGAGCGCCCAGCCGGTCGGCCGGAAGGGCCAGCAGGTCTCGACCATGAACGCCATCGTCCCCTCAATCTTCACGGGCTTGAGCTCAGCCGCGCTCGCCTTGCCCCAGCTGTCTACGTCGGGGCCGTGACCGCTCATCAGATTGTGCAGGCTGAGGCCGCCCGGAGCGAAGCCCTCGGCCTTGGCATCATAGGCGCCGGTGATCAGACCCATCGCCTCGCTCATGACATTGCGGTGGAACCAAGGCGGGCGGAACGTGTCCTCGGCGACCATCCAACGCGGGGGGAAAATGACGAAGTCGGCGTTGGCGCGGCCGGGAACGTTGCTCGGACTGGTGAGGACCGTGAAAATCGACGGATCGGGGTGATCGAAGCTGATTGTCCCGATCACATTGAAGCGCGCCAGATCGTAACGGTACGGCCCGTAATTGCCATGCCAGGCGACAACGTCGAGCGGCGAATGGTCGAGCGTCATCGACCACAGGCGGCCGAGGTATTTCGCGATGACTTCCGTGGGCTCGTCCCGGTCCTCGAAGCAGGCGACGGGCGCTTCGAAATCGCGCGCATTGGCGAGACCGTTTGAGCCGATCGGTCCCAGCTCCGGCAAGCGGAACGGCAAACCGTAATTCTCCGCGACATAGCCGCGCGCTTCGCCTTCGAGCAGCTGGACCCGGAACTTGACGCCGCGCGGCACGATTCCGATCCAGCCGGGCGCGACTTCCAGCCGCCCCAGCTCCGTCTGGAGCTCGATCGCGCCTTGCCTTGGAACGATGATCAATTCGCCGTCGGCGTCGACGAACAGGCGGTCCTCCATGCTCTTGCTCGCGCGATAGAGATGCACTGCGCACCCCTCGAGATCCTCGGGTCGACGGGCGTGGAGCATCGCGACGAGTCCGTCGACGAAGTCAGCGGCCTCGGGCAAATCGGCCGGCGGATCCCAGCGCAGCCGGTTCGGTGCGAGGGGAGCCGGCGAAGGCTGCGCTGCGAACAGCGGAGCGCCCTCATAGGGGACGAATGGCGGGTGGTCCGCGGTCGGGCGCATCCGGTACAGCCAGCTGCGCCGGTTCTCGTGCCGCGGCGCCGTGAACGAACTTCCGGAAAGTTGCTCGGCGTAGAGACCGAACGCCGGGCGCTGCGGCGAATTGCGGCCTTTTGGAAGCGCACCTTCGATGGCTTCGCTTTCGAAATGGCCGCCGAATCCGGTCATGTAGCGGAGCGGTTCCGTCATTGGGCAGCGCGTTAGTGTGTCGCGCCCGCAAACTCAAACGGGCGCGGCTCCAATGAGGAACCGCGCCCGCGTGCAGGCAGGGACTCGCAACCCGCCTGCTCGAGACTTCGGCGGATCAGCCGTGGTTGATGTTGACGTCGACCGTCTTGGGTACGTTGACGTTCGTCGTCTTGCCGAATCCGAGTTGGCCGCGGAAGAGGAACAGGAGCACCAGCACTACGATGATCAGCAAGACCACCGCCAGCACTCCTCCGCCACCACCGCCGCCGGTTTCGACTATGGTCGTGCGTTCGCGTTCGACATTATCGTCGCGATCATTATCGGCCATGGATATTCTCCCTGTCTGGCCTGTTGTTGTTGCGAAACGAGCCGGTAGAGGTGCGGTTCCGAATGAGGTGGCAGCATGAAACGTCTAGCTGGCGCGGCAGCAGCGCTGTTGATCGCGGCGTGCAATCAAACGGCAACCCAGCAGCCGTCGTCGAACGCAGCCGAGCCAGTCAACGCGGTGAGCGAAACTCCGCCGATCCCGCCGCCGGCGACAAGTCCGAATGCGCGCACTCCGCTGGCGGAGCCGAAAGGCGCGATCGATCCCAGGAGCGTCGAGGCGGCCGGGCAAGTGGTTCAGCATTATGGTGCGCTGCTTGAACAGAATCGCTTCGGCGAAGCTGCGAAATTGTGGGGCGATGCAGAGGCAGCCGCCGCTTTCGCGAACGCCCTTCGTCCGTCGACCCATCTTGAAATCGGCAACCTCGGCGAGAGTGAAGGCGCCGCGGGTTCCATCTACACGACGATTCCTGTCGTATTCTACGGCGACACTTTCCGCCGCCCTGCGGATATCATCCTTCGCCGCGTCAATGACGTGCCCGGGTCAACGGCAGAGCAGCGCCGCTGGCACATCGAACGGATCGACTGGAAGCCGGCGAGCTAGAAACTATTCAGCGCATTGCCGATGTTGTTCGCATCGTCGCTTGTCATCGGTGCGCCGGTCGCGTCGGTCGGCTGCTCGGCGTTCGTCGTGTTCGACGCATCGTCCGAAGGGGCCGCGAAGTCATAGGCGAACCACAGAATGCCCGCCGCCCAGATGAGCGCCATCCAGCGGCTCTTGAACACAGTGCTCGTGCGCATCGGGATCATGCGCGGGAGTATCGCATCTCCGGGCTTAAGAATTGCTTTCGTGGTCCTCGTGCTCGACTTCGCGGCACGGGTAGCGGTCGCGGATGCGACTGTTGAAATAGACGCCTTTGGCGAAGGCTGAGCCGAGCGTTTCGGCGACCTGCGGCGGCACGTCCGAATAGACGTAGCGGCGGCCGCTCACGAACTCGACCCACAGCTCACCGGTCGAATGATCATAAGCGTAGCGGCGGATAACGGTCGAAGGCATGGCCCGCTAAACGCATCAGGCCGCGTCCGGAGCCGGAACCGCCGAGCGGCTGCGGCTCAACGCGGCGGCCATACCGCCGAGCGCAAGCACTGCGCCGGCTACGGTCAGCGAGGTCCAATGATAATCTTCGAGCCAGGTTGAAAAGCCCATTGCGATGATCGGCACGAGCACGCTCGAATAGGCCGCCTTGGCCGGGCCGATCCGCCGAATCACGGGATAATAAAGGGTGAAGGTGAGCACCGAAGCCGCAAGGGCGAGATATAGCAACCCCGCCCAGTATGCGGGTCGCGGATCGAACGCCGGTGGGCCAGTGACTGCGAACGCGAATAAAGCATCGATCGCCGCTCCCGCCGCCATGCACCAGGCGAGCAGCGGGAACAGCGGAAAGCGCCGGATCTCCGGCCGCGCCTGGACTACGTTCGCGACCGACGCGCCGATCATTCCGATGAGCGTGACGCCAATGCCGGAGAGGATCTGCACAGTGCTCGCGGTGTGGGCGCGAAGCTCATGGACAAACAGCAGCGCGATTCCGGCGACTGCGACGAGCGAGCTCCAGGCGAAGCGCTGCGTCGGACGCTGGCCGAGAAAGGCCCAGCCCATCAACGAACTCGGGATCAGCAGCAGCGCGAAGACGGTCGCCACCACGCCCGAAGTGATGTGGCGCTCGGCGAGATAGACCGCGTTGAAGTTGATGCAGAATTGCGTGAAGCCGAGGAAGGCCGCGGCCCTAAGCCCGTCGCGGCCGAGCCGCAGACCATCGCCCTTCGCCGCGGCGATCAGCGCCATCGCGACGGCAGCGATCGTGAACCGGTACGCCACAGACCATTGCGCCGGCACTATTCCCAGCTGGCCGCGGATCACGATCCACGTCGAACCCCAGATCGCGGTGAAGACGATGAACGGGAGCGTGACGGTGCGGAAGGTGGACCCGTGCGCTTCATTGATGGGCCCACTGTCGCGCATGACTTAAAGATATAAAGATATCTTTATATCGTCAATTCATTAGAGCTCAGCAAGAGCGGAAGCGAGCCCGTCGACGGCCCGGCTCGTCATGGTCCCAGCTGGTCACGAGCCGGATTTCGTCCGGACCCCAATCATAGAAATCGAAGCCTTGCGCGCGCAGCCGGGCGGCTTCCTCGGTGGTGACCTTGAGAAAGACCTCGTTCGCCTCGACCGGATAGAGCAGCCGGTCCGGGCGGCGTTGGCGAGCATCTGCGCGGCCGCGTTCGCCGCGCGGGCGTTGTCGAGCCAGAGATCGTCCTCCAGCATCGCGAGGATTTGCGCGGCGAGCATGCGGCCCTTGGACAGCAAATGCCCCGCCCGCTTGCGACGGACGGCGATCTCGTCGGCAAGCTCGGTCCTGAACAAGATCAGCGCCTCGGCATTCAGCCCGCCATTCTTGACGAACCCGAACGACAAAGCGTCCACGCCGGCGCGCCAAGTGACGTCGGCGAGGCTCTCGCCCGTCGTCGCCAGAGCGTTGGCAAGCCGGGCGCCGTCCATGTGGATGTTGAGTCCACGGGCCTTGGCAAATTTGCCAAGCTCGGCAACCTCCGACGCGCGATAAACGAGACCGTATTCAGTGGCATTGGTGATCGACAGCGCGGCGGGCTGGACTTGGTGCACGTCGCTTTCGAATGCGGTCACAGGCGGCGGCGACAGTCTCGGGGGTGACTTTCGCACCGGAGCCTTCGAGCAGCATCAGCTTCGCTCCGCCAGTGAAGAAGCCCGGCGCGCCGGCCTCGTCCACCTCGATGTGCGCGTCGCGGTGGCAGAGGATTCCGCGATATGGTGGGCAGAGCGCCGCAAGCGCCAGGCAATTGGCCGCGGTTCCGGTGGTTACCCAGAAAGCACGGACCTGGGTCTCGAACAGCTCGGAAAAGGCGCCGTCGAGGCGCTCGCTCCACTCGTCGCCGTCATACGGCGTGTCGAGGCGGTTCGAGGCCGCGATCGCCTCGATCACCTTGGGGTGCGCGGCTGCCGCATTGTCCGAGACGAAGCGCATGTGCGCCGCATGGCGGCGGTGAGCCGGAGCGTCAATCGGTCGGGTCCGGCTTATCCTCCCGGACCTTCCGCGCCTGCGCTTTCCGGCGCCGGAGATTCTCCCGCAACGCCGCCGCGAGCCGTTCCTCGCGCTCTTTGTCTTTTGCAGTCACGCCAACCGCCTGCGCTTCGCTTGACAGGGCGAGGCCCGCGCCGTCATAGGCGCGCCACCTCCGCAAAAATGCTGCCGTAGCTCAGTGGTAGAGCGCATCCTTGGTAAGGCTGAGGTCGTGAGTTCAATCCTCACCGGCAGCACCATTCTCTTGCATTGGACGTCCTGGGTACTGCCCAAGCGCTTCGCGAAATGCCATCAGCAGCAGTAGCAAACCGCCGGTGATCGGAACGACGGCAAAGCCCGGAGCATCCATCGAAATGCCGAAATAGGCGAGATAGCTCGTCAGCGAGCCGATCTGGAACAGCACTGCCGCAAGCGAGTAGCGCGGGTATACGAATGCGACAGCCAGGCTCAGCAGATCTGCAATGAAGAAATAACGGTCGTGCATGCGCGGCAGAACATAAGGCATTGCGGCCGCGCTTAGCGCAGCAACGAAGAGATTATGGGCAGAGCTTTTTTCGAGCTTTAGGGACGAAAGAGCGATAGCGAGCCCCGTTCCGGCTCCGACAATCAACCCAACTGCGGCGCCCGCCCGTGAAGGCAAAAGGTGGAAGTGTTCCACGAACCACCAGGGGTTTGCCGCGTACAGCGACAGCTCACCGTAGGAGCGGCTTTGCTGATAGTAGATCGTCAGCAGCTCAGACCAAGGCCGGCCCGCGAGCGCTGCTGGGATCATCAGCAGGAAATAGAGGATCGGAATGCACAACAGGTGCCGCAGCCGCATCTGTTTCGACAGCACAAGGTAGAGCAGGAACGGTGACAGGAACATCGACTGGAGCTTGAACGACAGCGCCAGCCCGAACATCGCTGCGGCGGCCAGCGGCCGGTTGGCGCATGCGCACAGCACGAAGAAGAGCAGGAAGCATCCATAGACGCTGTCGGACTGCCCCCAGGCGAAAGCGTTCATCAGGACCGTCGGAGCCACGCACACCACGGCGCCAGCGAGGACGCCGCAGGCTCGAACTCCTGTCACGCAGCTCACGAGTGCGCCGATTGCAACCGCCATGCCGGCGACGAACGGGAGATTGAGGAGCTTCACGAGCACGACTGGGCCGACCAGCGGTTCGAGGCCCTTCACCAGGTAGAGCAAGTATAGGTACGGCGGTGTGTAGTCCGAGAATTCCCCGGACAGGCCAGCCGCACCGCGTTGTTGAAGCGCCCGCAGCCACGGGATCACATAGTCAGTGAAGTCGCTGGTCGTGATCGGCAGCAGTGCGAGCGCGACGGCTGCCCCAACGAGCGGCAACACGAAGACGCCGGGCGGCCGATGCAGCGCCACTTGAGGATCTTCTATCGAGATTGTCGCTGCTCCCGATGTCGGCGTTCAACGCGACCGGTGCGTTGTGCCCTTGCCCGCCGTGATGAACAAAGCGACGACGGGCTCGTCCGCGTCTGCGGTATGCCACGCACCAGGTGGATTGATCGCATATTCTCCGGGCCCAAGCTCGTGCGATTGCTTGGTCCCGTCGGGCAACTCCTGGTGCAGAACCATGTGTCCCTGGATGCAGCACACGACCTCATCGCCCGCGGGGTGCATTTCCCAGCTCGTCCAGTTCTCCTCGAAGCGGAAGAGCGCGACAATCCGCCCCTCGTCGAGGTCATCGGCGTGGCGCTCGCTATATTGCTCGTACCATTCGAAGCCGGTGAACTGCGGCTCGGCGACGGCGCGCGCGCCTAGGCCGAGGTGGATCGGGAATTCGTAAAGCGACTTGCCCTGCACGCTCACACCTCGATCGGCGCGCAGGCGGCTTGCAGCCAGGCGAGGTCGTCGCCCTTCATCTGCGGACCGATCTTCGCAAGCACGTGGGCGTGATAGCAGTTCAGCCAGATCAATTCCTCTGGCTCGAGCATCTGCGCGTCGATCAGGCGGCGGTCGATCGGTGCGAAGGTCAGGGTCTCGAAGCCGAGCATCTCCTTCTCCGCACCCTCGATCTCCCGCTCACACACCAGCACCAAATTCTCGATCCGAATGCCGTATTCGCCGGTTTTATAGTAACCCGGCTCGTTGGAGATGATCATGCCCGCCTGCAGCGGCTCGTCGCCGCCGCTCTGCGAGCTTCCGACGGGCGAGATGCGCTGAGGCCCCTCGTGGACCGCGAGGAAGCTGCCGACGCCGTGACCCGTGCCGTGGGCGTAGTCCAGGCCAGCCTCCCAAAGCGGCCGCCGGGCGAAGCTGTCGAGCTGGCTTCCGCGCGTGCCCTTGGGAAACACTGCGGTCGCGATCGCGATATGGCCCTTGAGCACTCGGGTGAACCGGTCGCGCATTTCCTCGGTCGGCTCACCGATCGGTACGGTGCGGGTGATGTCGGTGGTGCCGTCGACATATTGGCCGCCCGAATTGATCAAATAGAGCGTGCCCGTCTCAAGCTTGCGATTGGTTTTCTCGCTCGATTTGTAGTGGACGATCGCGCCGTTCGGCCCGGCCCCAGAAATGCTGTCGAACGAGAGATCGCGAAGCTCCGGGCTCTCCCGGCGGATCGACTCGAGCCGGTCCGAGGCGGTCAGTTCGTCGAGGTCCCCCTTCGGCGCTTCCGCGTCGATCCAGTGGAGGAAGCGGGCGATCGCCGCCCCGTCGCGCTCCTGCGCGGCCTTCTGGCCGGCAATCTCCGCCGGATTCTTGAGCGCCTTGGGCAGGATCGTCGGATCGCGCAGCGGAAGGATCTTTGCGCCGGCCTTCTCCAGCGCGTCGAAGATCGCGGCGACCGCCCGTTCAGGGTCGACCACCACGGTCTTGCCGTTCAGATCAGCGAGAGCGCTTTCGAATTCCACGCGCTCGTGCAGCCGAACGCCGTTGCCGAGGTGCTGGCGAACGTCCGGTCCGATCTTCTCGCCCGCGACGAAGAGGTCGGCCGTGCCGTCGGCGTTGACCAGCGCATAAGCCAAAGCGACGGGCGTGTGCGTCACGTCCGCTCCACGGATGTTGAACGCCCAGGCGATCGAGTTCGAGTGCGGACAGCACCGCCGCGTCGGCGTGCTGCGTCGCGAGCCAGTCGCCGATCTCGGTACGCTTCTCGGCCGCCGATTTGCCCGCATATCGGTCGGGCTGGACGATGAGGTGAGCCTTCGATGCTTCGGGCCGGTCCTTCCAAATCTCGTCGATCGGGTTCCGCGCCACTGGCACCAGCTCGGCGCCGCGGCTGGCGAGCGCTTCCTTCGCCTTGTTGACCCAGTCGCGCGTGTGCAGCCACGGATCGTAGCCGATCCGCGCGCCCTCGGGCGCATGCTCCTTCAGCCATTCCGTGGTGCTCGTCTCGGGGACCGACTGGTAGCTCCACTCGGTCGGGCTGACCTGCTGGCGAACCTGCAGAGTGTAACGCCCATCGACAAAGATCGCGGCTTCCTCCGGCAACACAACCGCAGACCCCGCCGAGCCCTGGAAACCGGTCAGCCACGCCAGCCGCTGGGCGTAGCTGCCGACATATTCGCTCATATGCTCGTCGGTCAGCGGCACGACAAAGCCGTCGAGCTTCTCGGCTTTCAACTGTTCGCGAAGCGCGGCCAGGCGATCGGCGTAACTGGACATCGGCTAACTCCCTCGCCTCTCAGCTAGTCCAACGGCGGCGGTTCTTAAAGGGGCGTGCAGGCGCGGAAGTTGGCGAAGCTGGCAGTGCCACGCGCACGCACGAGCCCGCGAATGTTCATGAATGTTCGCAGTGACGGCGGCATATTCGCAATCCGGACACTTGCGGAGGCTGAAGGGGGTCGTCGGATGTGTCGGAATCCAACAGCCGTGGCGTGAGGCGCGCCTTCGACGAGCTCGTCCGCACCCTTCTGCCTGGCTCAGTACCGGCTCTGTGAGTTTCGCGGCGAATTGGATCGCTCATCCGGCAGCTTGGATCACAACTGACGGACTGTAGGACAGGGATTTTAGAAGCTCGCCTCACTTCAAGCGCCGAATGAGAGCAATTCTGGAGAGGCTCAGCTGTCCTGGGCAGCAAAGCCGCGGAGCCAGGCTTCATGGGTCGGCATCGAGTTGACCGCGCGGGCGATGTTGCTCTTCAACGCCTCCAATGAGTGCCTGAGTTGCGCCTCGAGAATGATCTGGGCGGCGGGATGGTAGCTGAGTGGCGTGAGCCGCTGGCCGAGCATGACCTGGACCCAGCTGTCGATGCGAAAGAGGTCATGCGCGTCCTGGAACACGTGCGCGGCGTCGCGGAACAGCGCAATCCGCTCAGCCAGCGAGTCGGGGACCGAAAGCTCCCGGCAATCGCGCCAGAAATCGGAATCGGTCGCGCTCGTTCAAATGATAATGCAGGACGATGAAGTCACGAATGCCCTCGATTTCGCGGGCAGCCTGAGCGTTAAACCGCTCCGCGACGGCGCTGCTCACGCCCTGATGCGGGAAGACCTGAAGCAGGCGCGTCACCGCGATCATGATCAGATGGATGCTGGTCGATTCGAGCGGCTCCACGAAGCCGGTCGACAGGCCGATGGCTATGCAATTCTTGACCCAGACCTTTGGCCGATAGCCGGCTTTGAAGCGTATCAGACGCGGCTCGATCAGCGTCTCGCCGACAATCGACCGGTCGAGCAGAGCGCGCGCTTCGTCATCGCTCATGTGCGCACTTGAATAAACGAGGCCGTTGCCGACGCGATGCTGGAGCGGAATGCGCCAGCGCCAGCCGGCGCGATGGGCGATCGCGCGGGTATAGGGCAGCGGCGGCTCGACCGCGCGGGTCTGCACGGCGAGCGCGCTGTCGGTTGGGAGCCAATGCGACCAATCCTCGAAGCCCACGCCAAGCGCCTTGCCGATGAGCAGCGCCCGAAAGCCGGTGCAATCGATGAACAGGTCGCCTTCCACGACAGTGCCGGAGTCCAGCACCAAGGCCTCGATGGCGCCGCTCTCCGCGTCTTGGCGAACCTCGGCGATCTTGCCTTCGACCCGCCGCACGCCGGCGTTTTCCGCGAGGCCGCGCAGATATCGCCCGTACATGCCCGCATCCAGATGGTAGGCGTAGTTGAGCGGCACTTGCTTCGAAGGACCGAACCGGCCGGCCGCGGCTGCCTGGTGCTCGAGACAATAGTCGCCGATGTCTGCCGCAGCGCCAAGTTCGCACGCCCGCAGCCAAAAATGGTGGAAGTCCACCATCCAGGTCGAGCGGCCGATCGTCCCGAAGGAGTGGATGTACCGGTCGCCTTCGCGCGCCCAATCCTCAAACGAGATCCCAAGCTTGAACGTCGATCCGGTCGCGCGGACGAAGTCCGCTTCATCGATGCCCATATAGTCGTGAAAGGTGCGGGCAGTCGGGATCACGGATTCGCCGACGCCTACGGTCCCGATTTCATCGGATTCGACGAGCGTGATTTCAACGAGCGCGCCGAGCTGCTTCACCAAAGCGAACGCGGTAATCCAGCCGGCAGTCCCGCCGCCCGCAATCACCACCCTTCTGACGGGTTGTGCAGTCATTCAGCGATTGAGCCGCTGCAACAGCTCGGCGCGAAGCCGCCGCGCCGCAGTCTCGTCTATCGGGGCGAGGATCCCGCGCGCATGTTCCGGCAGGTGCTCGGCAGGACGATCAACATCGCCGAACGCATAATAGTCGAACAGGGCACGCCACGCTTGCTTCTCCTGCTCCGGCCGGTCGCGCAGGCTGAAAATCGCATGAAGCAGCGTAGTCATCGGCGTATCGACGAACGCGGGCGACGTGTTCCACCAGTAATTGATCATTACGTTGAACCGATCGAGCGCCTCGACATGGTGCCACCACATCGCCGGATAGAAGAGCGCGTCGCCGGGCTCGAGCTCGGCCAACTCGGCCGCCGCGACCGCATCCGCGAAACGCGGATAGCGCTCCTGGTCGGGCGCGCGGAAATCCACCATGCTCACAACCTGCCCGGCGGGAGTCAGATGAAATGGCCCGGGATAGAGGTTGGCTACCTGCTCCGGCGGGAACAAGGTGAAGCGCCGCCGTCCGACGAGGCAACAGGCGATATTATTCGAGAAATCGAAATGCGCGGTGGCGATCGTCCGATTGCCGATCCACGCGCTCACGGTCGGCGGATTGCCGTCGAACATCGGATCGTTGAGCGCCAGGCCGTTCTCTTTGCGCAGGCCCGGAAAGAACAGGTCGAGGTCGGTCGAGCCGATGTAGAAGGACGGCGGATCGTTGTCGTCGAGGTGCGCTTCGATGCGCCGCAGAAATTCGGTCAGGCGGACCCGCCGGGACTCGAAATTGAGACCCGTCATGTCTTCGTTGTAGAAGAAGCGGCCGCCGATCTCGGGCGCCCCGGTAAAGCCGACCACCGGCCGTCCGCAGTCGAAGGATGCAAGATATTCGATCGCCGCCGCCGCCGACTGCGCACCTCTGCGGGCGATTTCCCAGTTCTTGACCACGCCTTTCAAAATCGCGGGCTGCCGGGATTCCAGAAGCTCGGCAAAAGGAATGTGCTCTGGATCGAGCCCTTGTATGATCCGCGTCTTGCGCTCGACCTCAAGCATCGGCGGCGCTCGCGCGTTTGACTGTCTTGAGCTCGATCAGGCGATTGATGTTTCCGAGGGAGCAGCGGACGTGGATTGCCGCGGCCAGGAAACCGGCGCGGTTCAGGCTTTCGAGCTCGGCGCCCGAGAGGCCGGCGAACCGCCCTGCGTCGACCGTGAATAGATCCGGGAGGCGGTATCGCGTGCCATCGCCGACCTCGACGTTGATTTCGACGGGGGCGATGAGGTCGAGCTCGGCAAATTGCGCGAACATCGCCCGGCTGAGCGCAAGTCCCTCGTGCACCGTCCGCAGCGCATCGGCCGCCTGCTGAAGGAACGGCGCCGCTCCCCCGTGCGGCAGGAACAGCGGCTCGCCTTCGCTGTCGCTCACGCGCGGGTCGTCGAGATCGATGACGATCGCCGCGTCGCCGGGCTGGTCCTCATCGCCGACACCAAGGAAGAGCGGGCCGCGGCGGAGCGTTGCCGGGACGTAACGGCTGGTCCATTCGCCTTCGCTCAGGAACAAATTCTCGCCGCGATCGAGACCGAGGATCGCGACCGCCTGAAATCCGCCGTCGGAGTCCTCTGCGGAACAGGATCGGATATTCGCGCTGGAGCTGCTCGAACTCACTCGGCACGACCAGCGCCTGGTTGACCGACGCCTCACGCGTCGCGCTCGGCAATCGACGCGCAGGTGCTGGTGATCGACGTTGTCGAGCGGCACCCGTCTGGCCATCAGCGGCCTGCTCTTCTCACCGCGAAGCACATCGGCAACAGGCATGGGACGTTCCGCAGCAGCCCTCAAGAGGAAACGCCGCCGAGAAAGGGTGGTCGGCGGCGTTTCCCGTTTGGCATCCACGCTTTTGCCGTGGCGCCTGTGAGGTCGATTTACTGGCCGCGCTGGCCTGACGGTGCCGGCGGAGGCGGTGGTGGCGGCGGAGGCGGAGGCGCCGGGCAGCTCGCCGTAACCTCGATCACCGACCCGTCCGGGCAGGTCTGCGTCGCCGGAGGCGGCGGAGGCGGCGGCGGCAGAGGCGGAGGCGGCGGCGAAGC
Organism: uncultured Alphaproteobacteria bacterium; assembly: GCA_963849435.1. GTDB lineage: Bacteria > Pseudomonadota > Alphaproteobacteria > Sphingomonadales > Sphingomonadaceae > Sphingomicrobium. Next base: position 39,076 of record CAWKHO010000026.1, on the reverse strand, counting down.
CGCGGCAACGCCGCCGAATTTCCAGCGAGCACCAAGCCAGAAGCGCGGATGCAGCTCCTGCGCGAACCACAGTTGGTGCGTGCTGCGCGCGTAGCTGCGGATCGGCTCGCTGGTCAGGTTCTGCGCCTCGAGCGTGATCTGCGCATTTGGCGTGATGTTGTACGTCAAGCTCGCGTCGAGGGTGCCGAACGGCGCGAAGTAGACGGGGTTACGGCTTGCCGCCGGTTCACGGCCTGCAGGAACTTGCCGCGCCAATTGTACGCGAGACGGGCGGAAAATCCGAACTTCTCGAAAATCGCAGTCACGTTGAAGCTGTCGCTCAGGCCCGTAAGCGGGAATACGTTAGTGCCAGGGTTGGATCCGCGGTCGAATTTCAAATCTCCAAAGACCTTGGTTAGCGATCCAGCGACTCCAAACCCCGAGTTGCCGAAGAAATGCTGCCCTTGGAGCTCAAGGCCATGGATGTTGCCCGTGCGGTTATTGACGGGAGTTGTGACCGAGAAGGTCATCAACGGGTCGTTGACACCGGCGAGGATGTCCTCCTGCGCCAGTATCTGGTCCACGAAGGCCTGGTTGAGCGTGCTGGTGCCGGCGTTGTAGTTGGCATTGAACTGCGCCAGCGCCGCGGCCTGGTCGCCGTTGTTCTGCTGGATCAGCGCGGCCATCGTGAACAATGTCACATCGCTCATGAGGATGTTGTTGGCCTGGATTAGCGACACAGCCTGGCCGGAAAGGGTTCCTGCAGCCCCAGAGCTCGGATCGCGGAGCCCAAAGAGGTTCTGATCGATCGCGGCCTCGCCGACGAAATTCTTGACCTTCTTGGCCCACAACCCAAGGGACACGTAGTTCGACTTGCCGTAGTAATATTCCAGCGAGAGGTCGAGGTTGTCCGATACCAAGGGCTTCAAATCGGGGTTCCCGGTCGTGCCCGTCGCGACGCCGCCGAGGAAGGTCGGTCGATTTGGTGTGTTCGCCGTCTGCGATGCAAACAGATACTTGTATTCGGGCCGAGCCAGCGTCTTGCTGTAGGAGACGCGGGCGATCAGTCCGCGTGACGGTTCGATCTGGAAGTCGAGCTGCGGCAGGAAGTTGTTGTACTCGCCCTTCAAAGCGATTGCGTTTGAGTCCGACGAAACGATCTTGCTGAAGTCGTTGTCGGAGTTCCACACGATCGCCGTCGGGATCGCGACCAGAGAGGTGGAGTTTACCTTAGTATTTTCCCAGCGGATGCCACCGACGATGCCGGCCCTCTTTCCAGCGATTTCACCCTTCCAATTGAACTGCGCATAAGCGGCAATGACCTTCTCGCGCACCTCGTCGAAATTGTTGTTGGTGAGGTTGATCGCGTTTCCTGAGTAGAAACTGGCGAATGCATCATAGAGGTCAATGGCGTCACCGCGGAACGCGATTTGCGCATCGGTCGGGTTGAAGGTGTCGAACTGGCACTGCAGGCAGAATTGCCGCATGAGATCACCAGCGACGGCCTGAACGTCCCCGACATTCGTGATGCCCCAATCGCCGAGCTGTTGCTGGGTGGAAGTACGCGCGCTCGTCATGTTGGAGTCGATGTACGTGCCACCAACGTCGAAGCGGGCGCCTCCACCGAAGTTCCAGCCAAGGTTGGCGCTGAGCTGGTTCACGCGATGGGTCTGATGTTGCGTGTTGGTGCGCTGAACCTGCGTTCCGAGATCCCCGATGTCGAGCACGCCGTTGCAGTTCCCGCGAGCGCAGTCGTCGAGCACCCAGGATTGCTGCGGAATGTCACCGGTGAAGTCGACAGAGTGAGCGTCGACTACCGGGGCGCCCATGCCGACCAGCGTCGAAGTTGCGCCGTTGGGAGAATCCGGGTCGCTCTTTGAGCGGGAAGTATTCCCGTCGAGGCTCAAGGTGAGCTCATCGCTGATGTCCCATTTTGCGTTGAGACCCAAGGAATAAAGCCTGGTTTTGCTCGCGCGATACTGCTGCTCGAAGCCGATGTCCTTTACGCCGTAAAGACTACCTTCGCTCATTTGGACTGCGGTTGCGACCACGGGGTCATCGTCGAACGTGATCGTGTCGAAGGGGCGGTTGAACCAGTTGGTCTGGTCGCTCCGGGCCTCGTTAACCTTGTTCTGGGCATAGAGGGCGTCGGCCGTAAAGGTGAGAGTCTCCATGGGCTTGAACTGAACGGTCGCGGAGGCGTTGATCGTCTCGCGGCGCGACTTCGAATAGTGATACCGGCTGTCATTCGCGACGGCGATCAACTCGTTGGGATCGGACGGCGCGTTGTTCACCGTGGTGTTCCCGGGCGAGTACATTCCGCCGACGCCATTCAGGAAATCCTGATAAGTCAGGATATTCCAGTCGTTGACGGTCGAACTCGCCGCGGCGAATTTGCGCTTCGAGTAAGCGCCGAAAACCGACACGCCGAACGTGCGCGCGTCGTTGGACCAGCTGAGAATCCCGGATGCTTCGGGCGTGGGGTGGAAGCCGTTGACACTGGTGTCCCACTGGGCCTTGGCGCCGACGCTGCCGTGTAGACCGGCGGGCCCGTCCAGCGGGCGGACGGTCACCACGTTGATCGTGGCGCCAATCCCACCCGAGGGGTTGGCGGCACGGCCGGTTTTATAGACTTCCAGCCGCGACACGCCGTCGGGCGAGAGGTTTGAGAAGTCGAACGCGCGGCTGTTCGCCTGGTTGAAGTCGACGTTCTGGTCGCCGCCGACGGTATTGACGTCGGTGGTAGCCAGCTGACGCCCGTTGACCGTTACCAGGTTGAACTGCGGGCCGAAGCCACGAACGGTAACGTAGCTTCCTTCACCGTTGCGCCGCTCGATCGTCACGCCAGGAATGCGCTGCAGCGATTTGGCGAGGTTGACGTCGGGGAACTTGCCGATCTGTTCGGCCGAAATCGCGTCGACCACGCCGGTCGCGTTTTTCTTGATGTCGCGGGACTGCTGAAGACTCGCCCTGATTCCGGTGACAATGATTGACGGAGGTTGTTCAGCCACGGCCTGCGGCGCAGTTGCCTGGTCGGCCTGCGGAACCGGCTGCGGCTCGTTCTGCGCGAGTTGGACTCCATCCACGCTGCCAGCAGGTACGCTGGCGGGGACATAGCCCATGGTCGCGCCGACGATGACGCTCCCGTTGGAGCTCATGCGATAGTCGAGCGAGGTACCGCGCAGGATTTCGCTCAACGCGTCTTCGGGTGAGAAATTGCCCTTGATCGCGCGGCTACGCTTGCCTTTGACCGCCGCCGGGTTGGCGACAAGATCGACACCGCTGACTTCCGCATAAGAGCTGAGCGCGGTGCCAAGGGGCTGGGCCGGAATGTCGTAGAAGCGGACGGCCTGGCTCGCCTGAACCGCGGCTGCCGCAGATGTCGGCTGAGCGATCGAAATCATGGACGTGCCGACCAGCAAACATCCCAATGCACGTGCCCTGTTGCGCATGAATTCCCCCCTTGTCTCGTCTGTTTCAGACCGCCGGTGTTCCGGCTTGTCCTCAGCTAAGACGCAGGCTGCGCGTCGTCCCTCAACGAGGGTGAAATATTAACCGCGGCTGCGCAGCCGGATGGTGTCGCCGCTCTGGTCCACGTTGAGCGGGAAAGCTTCGCCGACTGTCTGGGCGAACAGATAAGACTGGCCGGCCCGGAAGGCGCCCGTGATGCGGATATTTTCGGCTGCCGGGTCGTCGAGCACGATTTTCGTGGTGCTGTAGCGGTTCATTTCGGTCACCGCGTCGGCGAGGCGCGCGTTATCGAACCGCACCCGGCCCGATTGCCAACTGACCAGCTCCTGAACATTTGTGTGATTGATGACCACCCCCGCGGAGCTCGCGATGAGCTGCTCGCCGGGCGCCATTACGGCCACATCTTCGTCAGGCGAGGAGCCGCGATGGCCAGCAATCGATTCAACCCGGACGCGTCCCTGCAGAAGCGCGACCCGCACCTTCTCGCCCTCGAGCCGCACCTCGAATTCCGTCCCTACTGCGACCACCGCGTGGTTCGCCGCGGCAACGACGAAGGGCCGTGCGGTGTCGTGCGCAACCTTGAACAGCACTTGTCCGGCGACCAGGCGGACATCGCGGCGCAAGCGCGAATAATTGATCTCGAGAACGGAGTTGGTGTTGAGAACGACCGTCGACCCGTCCTCGAGCGATGCGGTCGCGCGCTCGCCGACGCCAGTGCGAAGCACGAGATGGTCGTGACCGGATGCGATCCCATCCGCGCCTCTCATGAAGTCCGGATGAGTCAGCGAAACTCCGGTGAAAGCGATCAGCACAAGCGCCGCCGTGGCGAGCGCTCCCCACAGGCGCGAATAGTCGCGTTGCTCGCGCGGCCGCGCCGTTAGCGCCTCGGAGCGCATGGCGGCGATTGCCGGATCGGCGGCGGCGACCGCCGCGACCTCCCAGCTCCGGTTCACCTCATCATAGGCGCGGCGATTTGCCGGATCGGCTTCCAGCCATTCCGCGAACTTCTGTTCCTCGGCGCGATCGAGACGGCGACGGCGAAGCGCGAACCAGCGCGCGGCCGCTTCGACCGGCGACTCGGGCACGAGGTGGAGGATGGGGGGGGCGTTATTCATAGCTCGTCCCTCATCCGTGCCGCCGTCAGTTCCCTCATGGCCTGGCTGATATATTTCTCAATCGAGCTGACAGATACGCCGAGCCGTTTTGCGATCTCCGCATAACCGAGCTCGTCAAACCGGTGAAGCACAAACGCGGCACGGACTTGCTCCGGTAGGCGTTCGAGCACGGTCCTGACCATCGCCACCTGCTCCTTGGCCAATAGGACGCGCTCGGGCGAGAAATCCTCAATCGCATGGCGATCTTCGTCATAATCGACGTGCTGGTCGCCGCCGCGCACCGCACGGCGCCGCGCGCGATCGGTGAGCACGCTCGAAGCGGTCTGAAAGACGTAGCCGTTGATGCGCTCGATCGGCTCGCCCTCGCCCCTTCTCGCGATACGGATCAGGACTTCCTGGGTAAGGTCCTCGGCGTCGTTCTTCAGCTGCGGCGCGCGATTCTCGAAGAAACGGTTCAGCGCGCCGCGGTAGCGCACCGACAGTGTCTCAAGAAACGGCTGCCCGCCCCCGGCAATGTCCGCGGGGATCCGGCCTCCTCGCCGATCGCCTGCCATTCGTGTCTCCCCACGCGCGAGAGTGAGCCAGTCCGAAAGAGGAATCAACCGTGTGCCGCGGATGAAATTGCGCTGTGGGTGCGCGACAGCCGACCGACGCCTGTTGTGGCGGATGTCCGCGTTCCACCAGTTGCAACACGGCCGACGTTAAGGTCGCAACGTGCCGTTGATCGCCCAGTCGAGCGATTGCGGCCCACCGCCGCCGGCGCCTTTCTGGGGCGTTGTGACAGGCCGCTTCTTGACCACAGCAACCTTTTTAATGGGCGTCACCGCTTGAGCAGCTGGGGTCACCGCGGACGCGAGCACGGCACCCGCGCCCGCGATGACCACCACGCGCCAGACTGAAGGGAACTTCCCTGGCACGTTCACTCGTACCGCAGCGCGTGGATCGGGTTGGCGCGCGCGACCCGCACCGCATGTCCGACGACCGTCGCGACCGCGATTCCGAGCGCAATCGCCGCCGCGATCACGAACGGCATCGGAGTCAGTGGGATGCGCTGGTCGAACCCGTTCAGCCAGTCGCGCATCATCCACCACGCCACCGGCCAGGCGATCACGTTGGCGATAATTACCGGCCGGCTGAACTGCCACACCAACAGCTGCACAATGTCGCGCGTCCGCGCACCCAGCACCTTGCGGATTCCGATCTCCTTGGTCCGCCGCTCCGCGGTGAAGGCGGCGAGGCCGAACAGGCCGAGGCAGCCGATAATCACCGCGAGCAGCGCGAAAGCGGCGAAGATCTGCGCGCGCGAATCCTCAGCCTTGTACAGCTCGCGGATGATGTCCTCGCTGAACTTGGCCTCGAACGGCACGTCGTTGGTGATCTGCTTCCACTGCCGCTCGACGGCTCCTTCGACCGTCGCCGGATCACCGCGATAGCGAATGATCATCGTCGACGGGCCGGTCTTCACGTTCTGAAACATGATCGGGTCGATCGGGGTGCGCACCGAGCGGAACCGGCTGTCGCCGACGACTCCGATGATGGTGATGTCGGTCACTCCCGTGCCGGGTTCGAACAGCTCGCTCTTGACCACCTTTCCGATGGCGTCCTGCGGCGATTTGAAGCCAAGCTTCCGCGCCGCATATTGATTGAGGACGACGTTCACGCCGCGTTGCGCAAGCGCGATTTCCTGAGCCTTATCGATAGGGAAGTTGAGCGTCATGTCGTCTGCGGGCCGGTTGGGATCGAACCACCGGCCGGCAAGCAGCTTCAGCCCCATCGCATCGAGGAAACCGGTGCTGACGCTATATTGGCCGATCGTCACCTGCTTGTTGCTTCCCGGCGGGATGAGACCGGTGTTGCTGCTGTTGTCTGTCGCGACGCCGATATCGGTCAGGCCCACCGCCTGAACGCCGGGAATCCGCTTCATTTGCTCGACGATCGTTTCAGCCTTCGAGAGGAGCTGATAGCGGTTCATATTATCGACCTGGAGGATATGGTCCCGCTTGTATCCGGGATCGACCGAGCGGGCGTAGACCGTCTGCCCGTAGATCACGGCCGTGCAGATGATCAGCCCGATCGAAACGGCGAACTGGGCGACTACGAGGGCTGCCCGAAGCCGGCCGGAACCGGGCGTTTCCGCGGCCGAGCGGTTGGCCTTCAGAACCTGCGCCGGCTGAAAGCGCGACAGGAAGAACGCGGGATAAAGGCCACTAATGACTCCGACCAGCAGCGTAAGTCCAATCGCCGGCAGCAGGATCCCTCCCTTGCCCAGATAGCCAAGCGCGAGATCGGCATCGAGGAATGCCGCGAATGGCTTCACCAGCAGCTCGACCAGCGCCAGCGCAAGCAGCATCGCGACCGCCGAGATGAGGATCGATTCGGCGACGAACTGCACCACCAATTGGCGGCGCGTCGCTCCCAGGACCTTGCGCAGCGCCACTTCGCGGGCACGCTGGCTGGCTCGCGCCGTTGCGAGGTTGGTGAAATTCACGATCGCCATGCCGAGGATCAGCACGGCGATGATCGCGAACGTGGTGATCGACCGGCTGTCGTTACCGGGAGTCATGGCGCCGCCCTGCGCCTTGCCGAGGTGCACGTCCTGCAGATTGACGAAATGCCAGTCCTGGTCGTCGCCCTGGTTGAAGCGGATTCCGCCGTTCGGCTGGTCGGGGATGTTCCGCTTCTCCCACGCCGGCTCCTGCGCCTGCAGTTGCGCGACGTTGGTCCCCGGCCGAAGCTTCAGATAGACCCAGCCGGACTGGCACCCCCAGCAGGTCAGAAACTGCGGCTCCTGAGCGAAGAAACTGTTGAAGTCCATGCGCAGGATCGCGTTGATCTTCAGGCTGGAATTCTTCGGAACGTCCTTGATGACGCCGGTGATTTTGAAGTCGCGAGTCACGCCTTTCGAAATCACGCTGAGCGTGCGACCGACGACCTGGTCGGTGCCATAGCGCTTCATCGCCTCGCTTTGCGTGATCACGGCAGTTTGCGCGGCGGGCAAAGTCGTGCCCGAGAGCAAAGGAAGATTGACGACCTTCAGGAAGTCGTCGTCGGTGATCAGATAATCCTTGGTCGGCGAAGCCTGTCCATCCTTGATGAAAACCGGCGCGCTGCCGAGTGCGTACACCGCGCCCTGGACCTGCGGAAAATCCTTCTTGATCGCGTCCTTGGTTACGTACGCGGACATCTGCAGGAACAGCGGTTCGCCGTCCTGCGGGTGCGGGTACCACGCCTGCAGCTGGTAGGTGTTCTCTACATCCGGGAGCCATTTGTCGTAGCTCCGCTCGTAGTTGATGTAGAGCAGGATCATGATGCACGCGGCCATGCCGATGGCGAGGCCGGCGATGTTGATGATCGAATAGGTCCTGCTCTTCGCCAGAGCCCGAACCGCGACCGTCCAGTAGTTCCGCCACATAATGACCGTCCTCTTTAAAAGGTGGACCTTCGTTAGAAATCAGGCGGCGCGTCGCCGCTCCTGAAGGATCCGGCCGTCGAGCATGTTGACCACCCGGCTCGCGAAGTCGGCATGCGCCGGCGAGTGGGTGACCATGACGATGGTCGAGCCTTCCTGGTTGAGCTGGCGGAGCATGCGCATGACCTCTTCGCCGTGCGCGGTGTCGAGGTTGCCGGTCGGTTCGTCGGCGAGGATCAGCTTGGGCTCGCCGACCAGCGCGCGGGCGACCGCCACGCGCTGCTGCTGTCCGCCCGAGAGCTGCGTCGGACGATGCTTGGCGCGATGCGCGATCCCGACCTTGTCGAGCACCCGATCGACCCGCTCCTTGCGGTGCGCTCCCGAATGATTGTGGTAGAGCAACGCGAGCTCGACATTCTCGCGCACCGTCAGCTCATCGACCAGATTGAAGCTCTGGAAGATGAAGCCGATATTGGCCTTGCGCGTTTCGGCGAGCTGGGACTCGCTGAGGCCGGCGACTTCCTGACCGTTGAACACATAGGATCCGCCGCTCGGGCTATCGAGCATGCCCATGACGTTGAGCAAGGTCGACTTGCCGCAGCCCGAAGGCCCCATGATCGCGACGAACTCGCCGTCGGCGATGTCCAGATCGACGGAATCGAGCGCGGTCGTCTCGACGGTATCGGTACGGTACGTCTTGGTGAGCCCGGTCATGGTCAGCACGAGTGGTTCCTTTCTTACTCGCCGGAACTGAATGTCAGGCGGTCCTTGTCGACCAGCCCGCTGTACGAAGAGGTGATCACGCGCTCGCCGGGCGAGAGCCCGCTGAGCACTTCGATGAAGTCGGCATTGCGCCGTCCGAGCTGAACCTGGCGCTTGGTCGCGCCGTTGCCGCTCTTGTCGACAACGAAGACCCAATTGCCGCCGGTGTCGTTGAAGAAGGCGCCGTTGGGGATCAGCAAGGCTTTGGATGGATCGCCCAGCGTCAGCTTGGTCTGGATCGTCTGCCCGCGCTGCACCGACGCGGGCGCCGGGCCGTCGAACACCAGGTCGATCTGGAACTGGCCGTTGCGGACCTGCGGGTAGACCTTCGAGACCTTGAGCCGGTAGGTCTTGCCGTCGAAATCGGCGGTCGCGGTTTGCCCGACCTGCACGCGTCCGAGATAATATTCGTCGACGTCGGCCTGCAGCTTGTTGCCGCCGGTGCTGTCGATCTGACCGATGCGTTCGCCCTGCTGCAGCGATTGCCCGAGCTGGATGTCGAAACCGCTGAGCTCGCCCGTGACGGGCGCGCGGATGCTGAGCTGGCCGAGGTTGCTCCGGGCAATGCCCATGCTGCTGTTGAGCGAGCTCGACGCGATGCGCAGCTGCGACAGCTGGCTCGATTGCAGCGCCTCGTTCTGGGCGATGCTCTGCTTGAGGATCGCGAGGCGCTTGGTCTGATAGTCGAGATCGTCCTTGGTGTCGTTGAACGTCTTCATCGGCACGAAGCCGCGCTCGGACAGCGGCTTCTGCAGGTCATACAACCGCCGCGCCTTGGCGAGATCGGTCTGGGCCTGGTTCAAGTCGCGCAGGTTGTTGTTGCGCGTCTCGGTGAGCGCCAGCTCCTGCGAGCGCATGTTGTTGAGCTGCTGTTCGACCTCCGCCTGCTTTTCGAGTGTCGAGAGCTGCAGCTCGGCGTTGGACAGGACGGCCAACGGTTGGCCCTGTGTCACGTGCGCGCCATCCTCGACGAGCTTCTGGTCGACGCGCCCGCCCTCGACCGCGTCGAGATAGACGGTGAGCAGCGGAGTGACGCGCCCGCGCAGAGGCAGGAAGTCGTCGAACGTGCCCGACTGCACCGTCGCGATGCTCAGTCGGTCACGCGTGACCGACATCGAGTCGGAGCGCGGCGCGAACATCCAGAAGAGCGCGATCAGCAGCAGTGCCGCTGCCACGGCGCCGCCGATCAGGATTCTCTTGTCGATGCGTTTGCGCACGACAACGCGGTCCATCGCTCCGCCGGTGACGGCTTCTGAGCGGTTAGGCTGACGAAGCTCCACGAGGCTCACTGTCCACCTTTGGACGGCGATTGTCCGGAAGCGGACAGCGCCAGCGGCCGGATCGGGACGAAATGCTCTCTGTAAATCGAAACCGGCGAACCGTTCATGGGCTTCATCGCTGCAAGCGCCGTGCCAAATCCGACTTTGCTATTTTTTATAATGCCCGTCTTTCTAACCCGGTTGAATGCGGGACTGGGCGGAATAGCTAGTGCTTCCGGGATGCGCCCCCCCCGAATCGGATGCTGCCCGCCGTAGACGCGTGAAGAAGATCAGCGACCAAATCGACGCCTATCTCCGCGAACAGGAGAGGCTCCGGAGAGCGCGTCAACACTCAGACTGACATCGTCCGATTTTTCTGCGGCAGGCACTGTTCGTTTCCGGACAGTCGCGCTACATACGTAGCGTGGAGCCGCAATTCAGCCTTGCAGTCGTCGTCGACGACGACCCCGATATCGCGCTTGCTGCACGGCTCGCGCTTCGCGACCTGTTCGAGCGCGTTGAGACGCTGAGCACGCCCGCCGAGCTTCTGCCGCTCCTCAAGAAGGAAAGCCCCGACGCCATCCTGCTCGATCTCAATTTCGAGCGCGGCGCGACCGACGGCCGCGAGGGACTTTCCTTCCTCGGCGAGGTGATGAAGATCGATCCGGACTCGGCGGTGGTGATCATCACTGCGCACGGCGCGGTGTCGATCGCGGTCGAGGCACTCAAGGCGGGAGCAAGCGACTTCGTCGCCAAGCCGTGGAGCAACGAGAGGCTCGCAGCGACAGTGCGCAGCGCCGCGGCGTTGCGCCGCAGCCGCATCGACGCGCGGACTGAGCGCGGCCGGGCATCCGAGCTGGTGCCGTCGAGCGAAACTCCGCTGCTCGGTGAATCGCCCGCGATGCAGCGCGTGCGCACCCTGATCGAGCGCGCCGCGCCGACGGATGCGAATGTGCTGATCCTGGGTGAGAATGGGACCGGCAAGGAAATCGTCGCGCGTGAGATCCACCGCCTGTCGCGGCGAAGCAGCCACCCGATGGTTGCCGTCGACCTGGGCGCAACGTCGGAGACATTGTTCGAATCCGAGCTTTTCGGGCACGTGAAGGGGGCCTTCACCGGCGCCGCGGGCGATCGCATGGGCCGCCTGAAAGCGGCCGATCAAAGCACCCTCTTCCTCGATGAGATCGGCAATCTGCCGCTTCACCTCCAGCCCAAGCTGCTGACCGCTCTCGAGCAGCGCGAAGTGGTGCCGGTCGGGGCGAACAAGTCGATCCCGATTGACGTGCGCGTTGTCGCTGCGACCAACGTCTCAGCCGACAAGCTCTCCGACGAGAAAAGATTCCGCCAGGACCTGCTCTTTCGCTTGAACACGATCGAGATCGAGCTTCCGCCGCTGCGCGAACGGCGCCAGGATATTCCGATCCTGCTCGACCATTATCTGAGCCTCTACGCGCGCAAGTACGACAGGCCGCAGCGCGAGCTCCCCAACCACGTTCTCGAAGCGCTCACCCGCCACGACTGGCCGGGCAACGTGCGCGCTTTGCGCCACGCCGCGGAGCGGGCAGTCATCATGGCCGACGGCCAGCGCTATCACCTCGACGATTTCCCATTGCCGCAAAGGTCCGAAGCGGCGGCGCTGTCGGTTGTCGGCGACAGCCTCAACCTTGACCAGCTCGAGAAGCAGATGATCGAGCGGGCGCTGAGGATGCACCACTTCAACGTGTCGCTTGCCGCCTCCGAGCTCGGCCTCTCGCGCGGCGCGCTTTACCGGCGCATGGAGAAGCATGGACTTTAGGCGGAAGTTCGAATTCGGGCTCGCCTGGCGCACGATCCTCCTCATCGGGTCGATCCTGCTCATCGCCGAGGCCGCGACGACGCCGGGCGTGCGCGCCGGTCTGATCGTCGCTGCACTGGTCGGAATCTTTGCGCTCTCAAGCCTGTGGAATTTCATCCGCCGCACGAACTTCCTCGTTTCGCGCTTCATTGAAAGCGTCCGGTTCGAGGATTATTCGCAGCGCTTCTCCGATCCTTCCGGCGGCGGCTTCGACGTGCTTGGGGCGACGCTCGACCACGCGCTGAAGACGCTGCAGGCGCGGCATACGCAGGAAAGCGCCGAAACGCGTTATCTCGCAGCGATCGTTGACGATGCCCCGAGCGCGTTGCTGACGCTCGATCAGGAAGGACGGATCGAGATCCTGAACAAAGCCGCGCGGCAGTTGTTCGCCCGTTTTCCGCTGCACCGGGTCGAGGATCTCGAGAGGCTTGGCCCGGAGCTGTCCGCCGCCGTTCGGCTTCCGCCGGGGACGCGCAAGATCACCCGGCTGATCCTCGACGGCGTTCCGCAGAAAGCCATCTTCGCATCGGCGCAGGTCGCTCGCCTCGACCAGCCAGTGACCGTCCTTTCGATCCTGCCGGTGCAGAGCGAACTGGGAGCGCTCGAGGTCGCCGCCCAGGCCGATCTCGTGCGGGTTCTTACGCACGAAATCATGAATTCGCTGACGCCGGTCACGTCCCTCGCGCGGACCGGCGCGGAGCTGGTTGCGGTGGCGGCGAAGCGCGACAAGGCGCTCGGCGACGCGAAGACCGCGACGGAAACGGTTGCCCGTCGAGCCGAGGGCATCCTGCGCTTCGTCGAAAGCTATCGCGAGTTCGCCCAAGCGCCGGACATCCATCGCCGGCAGTTCAAGGCACAGCCCTGGGCCGAGGAGATCATGCAACTTGCGCTTGCCAACGTCCCTGAGCGCAAGATCGATTCGAGGATCGAGGTCGAACCGACGACGATGAACCTCAATGCCGATCCCGAGCTGCTCGCCCAGGCATTGCTCAATCTTCTGCGAAATTCGATCCGGGAGACCGCTGAGCTGAGCCAGCCAATCGTCGTGCTGGCGCTTTCGCGCGAACCCGGCGGTCAGTCTCGCATCGAGGTGCGCGACAACGGCCCGGGTATTCCGCAAGACCGGCGCGAGGACATCTTTCTGCCCTTCTACACCACACACAAAGGGGGAAGCGGTGTCGGCCTCAGCTTTGCCCGGCAGGTCGCGCTGGCGCATGGCGGCTCGATCTGTGCCCTTGAGGCTGCCGAAGGCGGAGCCAATTTGAGAATTGTCGTCTGAACGGGTCCGGACCCCTTCCGGTCCGCGACGGTCGCGCTAAGAGCGGCGCATGGACAAACCCGTCGAAATTCCCGCGCCGCCCACAGCCGAGCAGCGGCCTTACAGCTATGAGCGCCACGGCGTTACGATCGAAGACCCGTGGCACTGGCTGCGTGATCCGAAATACCCGGACGTGGATGCCCCCGAAGTGCTGGCGTACCTTCATGCCGAGAACGACTATTTCGAATATTGGGAAAAGCAGCACCGCGGGCTGATCGACGAGCTGTTCGAAGAGATGAAGGGGCGGATCAAAGAGGACGATTCGTCGGTCCCGATCCGCGACGGCGATTTCCTCTACTGGTGGGCGTTTCGGCCGGGCGCGCAGTATCGCACCTGGTACCGCAAGCCGCTCGGCGGCGGCGAGGACGAAATCATCTTCGACGAGCCGGTCGAGGCCGAGGGCAAGGAGTATTTCCGCCTCGGCGCGGTCGAGCCGAGCCCGGATGGACGGCTGCTCGCGACGCTGGTGGACGACAATGGGTCGGAACGGTTCCAGCTGCGCATTCGCGATCTTGCGACCGGCAAGGACATCGAGACCGTGACCGACGTTGGCATCGGGCAGCCGGTGTGGACCAGCGACAGCGCCGGCATCGTGTTCACCGAGGTCAACAACAATTGGCGCAGCTATCGCGCGCGCTATCACCGGCTCGGAGCGCCCCCGGACGAGGCAATCACGCTTTACGAGGAGACCGAAGAGCTCGGCTTCTCCGTCAGCGTCGGCAAATCGCATGATCGAACGCTGATCTTGGTTTCAACCGGCGACAATGCAACGAGCGAGGTGCGCTTCGTCTCCGTCGCCGACCCGGCGCAGCCGCTCACGCTGATCTCCGCGCGCAAGCCGAACCGAGAATATCATGTCGATGCGGCGCACGGGAAACTGTGGATCCACACCAACGACGAGCACGTCAATTTCCGCCTCGCCGAGGCGAATCTCGCGGGGCCCGAGCAGTGGCGGACGGTGATCGCCGGGTCGGACCGGGTCTATCTCACCGGCGTCACTGCCTATCGCGACCATCTCGCGATCAGCAGCCGCGTTGAAGGGCTCGATCAATTGGTCCTGCGGACTTACGCCGGTGAGGAGACCCGGATCCCGTTCGAAGAGGCGAGCTACACCGCGTTCTTCCACGGCAATCCCGAGTTCGCGCCTGAATCGTACCGGCTCGGCTACTCGTCGATGGTTCGCCCAATGACGACCTACGATTATCACCCGGAAAACGGCGAGCTGGAGGTACGGAAGGTCCAGGATATCCCGTCCGGGTACGATGCCGCACAATATGAGACCGAGCGGCTGATGATCGAGGCCCGCGACGGGGTGAAGGTGCCGGTCTCGGTCGTGTACCGGAAGGGTTTCGCAAAGGACGGCACCGGCAAGCTGTTCCTCTACGGCTACGGCTCATACGGACACGCGGTCACTCCGGTGTTTAACTCCAACCGGATCAGCCTGCTCGACCGCGGCTGGGCCTGCGCGATCGCCCACGTCCGCGGCGGTGACGATCTCGGCTACAGCTGGTTCCTCGACGGAAAACTGGGCAAGCGCACGAACACGTTCAACGACTTCGTGGACATTGCGAAGGGGTTGATCGCGGCGAATTTCACGAAAGCTGGGGGAATTGCGATTAACGGCCGATCCGCGGGCGGCGAACTGGTCGGAGCAGTGGTGAATTCCGATCCCAGACTGTGGGGCGCTGCAGTAGCCGACGTGCCCTTTGTCGACGTCCTCAACACGATGCTCGACGACACGCTTCCACTGACGCCCGGCGAATGGCCCGAGTGGGGCAATCCGATCATCGACAAAGCCGTTTTCGACTACATTCGCACCTATTCCCCCTACGACAACGTGAAGCCGCAGAATTATCCGCCAATGCTGATTACCGGCGGCCTCACCGACCCGCGCGTGACGTACTGGGAGCCGGCGAAGTGGGCGGCGAAGCTGCGCGCGACCAAGACCGACAACAACCTGCTGCTGCTGAAGATCAACATGGGCGCAGGTCACGGCGGCAAATCAGGCCGCTGGGAGGGCTTGAAGGAAGTCGCTGAGACGTACGCGTTCATGCTTACGCAGGTGCATGACGGTTGACGCGCCCAGTCTTCGAACTGACCTTCACCGCCGGACCAGAGCACATTGACGAGCTGGGGCACGTCAACAATGCGGTGTGGGTCCAGTGGATGGAGCAGGTCGCGGTCACGCACTGGCGGAGCGTTGCGAAACCTGAGCACCAGGACGCGTACTTCTGGGTCGTGGTGCGGCATGAGATCGATTATTTGCGCGCCGCCGTCGAAGGCGAGACGATCGTCGCACGGACTTGGGCGGGCGAGACGCCGCGAGGCGCAAAATTCGACCGGCACATGGAATTCATCGGTGATGACGGCAAACCCCGGGTGCGTTCGCGCAGCTGGTGGGCGATCATAGACAAAGCTGCAGGGCGGCCGATCCGCGTGCCGCTGGAGGTAGTGGCGCCGTTCATGGCGGCGGAGTAACAGCAGCCGCATGAGCCGCCCCATCCTCTACGATTACTACCGCTCGTCGGCCGCCTATCGGGTGCGCATCGCGCTCAACCTGAAGGGCCTGGATTACGAGAGTCGGCCGGTGAATCTTGTGGAATCCGAACAACGGGGCGACGATTATCGCGAGCTCAACCCGCAGGGGCTGATCCCGATGCTGGAGATCGACGGGCACCGTCTGACGCAGAGCCTCTCGATCATCGTTTATCTCGACCAGTGCTTCCCCGATCCGCCGCTGGTGCCGCGCGATCCGGCCGACGGAGCGCACGTCTGCGCAATGGCGCTTGCGGTTGCGTGCGACATCCACCCGCTCAACAACCTGCGCGTGCTCAAATATCTAAAGGGGCAGCTCGGGCGCTCGCAGGAGGAGGTCGACGCCTGGTACGCGCACTGGATCAGCGAAGGACTGCCAGCGCTCGAATTGATTGCGAAGGCTGGTGCGGGCAAATTCCTGTTCGGGGATGCGCCGACGATCGCCGACGTGTGCCTGGTGCCGCAGCTCTATAATGCGAGGCGGTACAACGTGCCGCTGGACCATTATCCGACGTTGCTGCGCGCCGATGAGAACGCCAATGCGTTGGACGCGTTCGCTGCAGCGCATCCCGACCGTCAGAAGGTGCCCGCGTGAACCGCGTCGATGACATCAACCGCGGCATCTCCGGCATCGAACCCCTGCGATCGGTCGACATTCCCTCGCTGCAGCGCGAAGTCAGCGACGAGGAATGGGCGATCCGCGTCGATCTTGCCGCCGCTTACCGGATGATCGCTTATTACGGTTGGGACGACCTCATCTTCACCCATCTGTCGGCGCGGATCCCTGGGCCCGAGCACCATTTCCTGCTGAACCCGTACAATCTCATGTTCGAGGAAGTCACGGCGTCGTCGCTGATCAAGGTCGACGTGAGCGGCAATCCGGTCGATCCGACGCCGTTCATCACCAATCCGGCGGGCTTCACCATCCATTCCGCGATTCACATGGCGCGCGAGGATGCACATGCAGTCATGCATCTGCACACGCCCTCAGGGCAGGCGGTTTCGGCGCATGCCGACGGGCTTCTGCCGCTCACCCAGACGGCGATGGCGGTGCGCGCCGATGTCGCCTTCCACGACTATGAAGGGATCGCCGTCGACCTCAGCGAACGCGAGCGGCTGGTCGCCGATCTCGGAGCGAAGAACCTGATGCTGCTACGCAACCACGGCACGCTCGCCGTCGGCAAGAATGTTGGCGAATGTTTCGTCCGCCTCTATTTTCTCGAGCGCGCGTGCCAGGCGCAGATCATGGCTCTGTCTGCTGGCGATCAGGTCAACAATCCGCCGCAGGGAGCGCCGGAGATCACCGCCCAGCAGGGCCAGGTCGGAATCACGCTCGCCGCCAATCTGCTCGCCTGGCCGGCTTTGAAGCGCAAGGCGTACCGTCTCGATCCCGGCTTCGCGAGCTGAATTGAGCCGCAGAGCCGCATCGATCAGCGATTATCGTGCGCTTGCGAAGGCGCGACTGCCGCACTTCCTGTTCGAATATCTCGACGGCGGTTCGTACGACGAGGTGACTCTTCGGCGGAACATCGAGGATTTGCAGTCGGTTGCGCTGAGGCAGCGGGTGCTGCGCGATGTGTCGGCAATCGACCTTTCGACCGAGCTGTTTGGACAGCGCTGGGCGATGCCGGTCGGACTGGGGCCGGTGGGGCTTTCCGGGCTCTATGCGCGGCGCGGCGAAGTGCAGGCGGCGCGGGCCGCGGCGGCGGCGAATGTGCCCTTTTCGCTCTCCACGCTGAGCGGCTGCTCGATCGGCGAAGTCGCGAGGGGCAGCAATGCGCCGTTCTGGTTCCAGCTCTACATCGTCAAGGACCGCGGCTTTGTCAGCGACATGATCGCCCGGGCGAAAGACGCCGGCTGCGGAGCGCTGCTGCTCACCGTGGACCTCGCGGTACCGGGCACCCGCTACCGCGATTATCGGGCGGGCATGTCCGGATCGATGCGCGGCTCGGGCAGCCGGATGCGACAGGTGTTGCGGCGGCCGGACTGGGCATGGGATGTCGCCGTATGCGGGCGCCCATTGACCATGGGCAATCTCGAAACCTTGCTTGGTTCCGGCGCAGTACTGGCCGATTTGATGGGCTGGGTCGGTGCTAATTTCGACGCGAGCGTCACCTGGAAAGACGTCCAATGGGTGCGCGAGCAATGGAAGGGACGTCTTGTCATCAAGGGCATCCTCGATGCGGATGACGCGCGCGAAGCGGCTGCGAACGGCGCGGACGGAATTGTCGTGTCCAACCATGGCGGCCGTCAGCTCGACGGAGTCCTGTCGAGCGCGCGCGCCTTGCCGGCCATCGCGGACGCGATCGCCGGACGTATCTCAGTCCTGGCTGATGGCGGGGTGCGTTCGGGCCTCGACGTCGTGCGGATGCTCGCACTTGGCGCCGACTTCGTGCTGATGGGCCGCGCCTGGGCCTATGCGCTCGCCGCCCGGGGTGAGGCGGGCGTCGCGCATGTGCTGAAGCTGATCGACGCGGAGATGCGGGTCGCGATGGCGCTCACCGGCTGCACGAGCGTCGCTCAGCTCGACAAGACGATCCTCGAGCGGAGCGGCAATCAGGCGACGTTTTGAGCGGCGGTTTGCTCGTCGCGGAATAGCTGGTCGACGTCGCTCGCCGTCATCGGCTCAGCGAAGAGAAATCCCTGAACCGACGAGCAGCCATGGGCTCTAAGCTCCAGCAATTGCGCAGTCTCTTCGACGCCCTCGGCCGTCGTTTCAATGTTCAGCGCATGCGCGAGTTCGGTGATAGCGCGGACGATCGCGCTCGCGCCGTCGCGGGTCAGCAGGTTCTGGATGAAGCTGCGGTCGATCTTCAATTTGTCGAACGGAAAGCTCTGCAGATAGCTGAGTGACGAATAGCCCGTTCCGAAATCGTCCAACGCGACGCGCACGCCGAGCGAGCGAAGCGAGTGCAGTAGCCGCAAAGTGGCGTCGCTGCCTTCGAGGAAGATCGAACTCGGTGATCTCGACCTCCAGCCGCGCCGGAGCGAGGCCGCTGTCGGCGAGAGCACGGAGGATTGTTTCGTTAAGAGAGCCGCGATGGAACTGAACCGGCGAGACGTTGACAGCGACGCGGATGTGCTCGGGCCAGTGCGCCGCCTGCGCGCACGCCTCGCGCACGACCCAGGCGCCGATCGGAACGATAAGTCCGGTGTCCTCGGCGACGGGAATGAAATCCGCAGGCGAAATCTGCCCACGCGCCGGATGGTTCCAGCGGATCAGTGCCTCGAACGAGCAGATGCGGTTCTGCTCGAGGTCGAACAGAGGTTGGTAGTAGAGTTCGAATTCGTCGTGCTCGATGGCATTGCGCAGGTCCGTCTCGAGCTGCCGGCGCTCCTGCGCGCGCTCGTTGAGGCTCTCCTCGAAGAAGGCGAAGGTCCCGCGACCTGCTTCTTTGGCGCGATACAATGCGAGATCCGCGTTGCGCAGCAATGTCTGGCCGTCGCCGCCGTCTTGCGGCGCGATGGCAATTCCGATGCTGGTCGAAGGCACAAGCTCATTGCCGTCGATCACCAACGGCTGGGCCATAGTGTCGAGGATGTCGCGCGCGAGCCGGTCGATCGCGTTGCGGTCGTCGCCGACGGTTTGCAGGACGATGAACTCGTCGCCGCCCAGTCTCGCTACGAAGTGACCACGCGCTGCCTCCAGCACGCGACGTCCAGCCTCGACGAGAAGGGTATCGCCGGCGGGGTGACCGAGCGTGTCATTGATGACCTTGAACTGGTCGAGATCGAGGCAATGCAGCGCGAACAGGCTGCCATTGCCTTCGGAAGCGCGGAACAAATGCTCCAGCTGCTGCTGAAACATGGTGCGGTTGGGAAGCCCCGTCAGCACGTCATTGAACGCGAGCTGCGTGATGCGCTGCTCGCGTTCGACGATCTTGCCGACCATCTCGTTGAAGCTCGTCGCGAGCCGCGCCAATTCATCGTCGCCGCGCACCCGCACCTGGACATGCTCGCCGGCCGCCAGCCGGCCGGCGGCGTTGTCCAGCCGGGCGAGCGGCTGCGTAATTCGGCCCGCCGCGCGCCAGGTCGCGAAGGCGACGAGGATAAGGCCGAGCAATGTCATGGCGGCGAGTGCGAGCTGCAACTTGCGCGCATCGGCAAGCGCTTCGGCCTTGGGATAAGCGAGGAGCAGGATCGCACGTTGTTTATCGCCGAAGACGGGCAACGGCTTTGCCAGCGCGATCGACGTGGTGCCATCAACGCGCATTTCGAAGGCCGCGCTGCTTTGCACGTGATTTTGCGCGAGCGCCGCGGAATCTTCGCTCAACGCAGACATGCTGCCCGCCGCTTCCGACCAGCGGCCGCTGCTATTGGCGAGCACGGCTGCGTGCAGCGGGATCGCCGACAAGCGCTCGAGGGAGCGCATCTCCCGATCGTCGAGATCGGCTGCGAACACCACCCAACCTATGAGAGTAGGCGCCATGATCGGTGCCGCCACAAGCTGTCGCGGACGCCCCGCGAGCACCGAGACTCCGGTCAGCTTACCCTCGTCTAGCGGCTCCCACAGCGCCGCGGCCTGCTGCTTGCCGATCGAAGGATCGATCGCCGAGACTCGACCGTCGGCGGTGACGATGAACGCAGTGCGAACCTTGAGACGCGCCGCGGCATTGCCGAGCGCCGACTGCATCGTCGCCTCGTCGCCCGTTGCGACGGCGGCCCGAAAGCCAAAGTCGCGCGCGAGCAGCTGCGCGGCATTCTGAAGCTCGTGCGCACGCTGCTGCCAGAGGCGGTCATAAACCGCGCCGCTCGATTGCAGCTGGCTTTCCACCTCGCGCGAAGCGGAGCCGGCAATGAACGTCGACAGCGCCGCTGAAACGACGAGCATCGCGCCCGCGAACAGCAACGCGAACTGGACCGTCAGCCGCGCGCTCAGAGAGCGGAAGGGGCGCATCGTTCAATAATCCATGGCTGGCATCGCCGGTGGCGGACGAAGCCGAACACTGAAACTCGCGCT
This sequence comes from uncultured Alphaproteobacteria bacterium, assembly GCA_963849435.1. GTDB lineage: Bacteria > Pseudomonadota > Alphaproteobacteria > Sphingomonadales > Sphingomonadaceae > Sphingomicrobium. The sequence continues at coordinate 18,434 of CAWKHO010000026.1, read as the reverse complement.
CCGCTGACCGGAGCCAACCGCCTGCTGAAGGACGCCGCCGGGGGAGCGCAGATACGGGTGCCAAACGGTGATGCGCCCTGGAGAATTGGGCGTGTCGCCGAAGACGGCCGTGCCTTGCGCGTTGGTGCGCGCAGTCCAGGCGCTGTCGGTGACCACGATGAACGCGCTCATCTGATCGTGGATGTTGCAGCCGAGCGCGACCACGCCCGCTTTGTCGAAATGCACCGTGCGCGACTGGTCCTTCGCGAACAGCTTCAGCTCAAAGCGCTTTGCCGCCGAGAAGGAGTAAACGTGGTGCTTGGTCGGATCGAGGTTCGGAAAGGAGACATCCGCGCCGACGGGAACGATCGTCAGGAACGGATGGAACTGTAAGTTCTGCTGCGAGATTACGTAGCGGCCGCTAGCGTGCGGAGCCTTGGCCCCCGCGGACGGATAAAACGTGACAACGGCGTCGCGCACCGGGTGACCTAACGAATCAACGACGCGCACAGAGAGCGGCGCCGCGACAAGCGGCGACGCTGCGCCGGCAAGCGCCAGCGCAAGCAGGATTTCGCGCAACATGGGTTAGGATTAAGCCCGCGACGGTAAACGCCCCGCTCTACGAGCATGGTTACCAGCGGATTCTTGCTTCCGCTTGCAGCTGCGTCTGCCGCTGCCGCGGCTTCAGCCCCGCGTCCTCGCGGTTCTCTCGACGGCTCGATACATGGAGCAGCTCGACGAGCCCTGTTACCGGTCCCCACTGGCGCTTGGCGGCAAGCATCGCCGACCAGCCGCTGTCGTCATATTCACTGCCCACGTCGCTGCCGCGATTGCGCGTATCGAAAGCCTCGGCGCGCGCGGCGATTCCGAATGGTCCGAACGCGTGCGTAAGCAGTGCGAACGCCGAACGAAAGCGGTTGTCGACCCAATGACGGCCGGCGTCCGTGTAACCCATGCGGGTGCGTCCATCGATGGCCTGCAGCTTCAGCTCGGTGCCTGAGCCGAGATCCGCGACGGCGCCGAAATGACTGAATGCGGTCCGCCAGCCCCACTCGAGGTTGGCGTCGACGGCTTCAGGGTTGGCGCGGTTGTCGTAACGGAAAAGCTCAAACCGCACGGGAATTGGCGGCTGCCACAGGAGCTTTGCATAATACCCAGGTCGGCGGGCGAAGCCCGGCGCGACGTCGAGCAACGGATGGGTGAACGGCGCCTGATAACTGCCAACCTCGTCGTTGAGCGAAGGAAGCGGTTGCCGGCGAAACGCCAGCGTCGTCGTGTCGTGGAGCGCCCAGCCGCGGAAGGTCAGCAAGGTTCCAGCCGTATCGTTCGCCGCGAAAATCGCCGCGGTGGCGCGCAGCTTGTGGTCTCCAAGTCTCGTCGCGAGCGTCCCCTCGATTGCCACCGGGCGGACTTCCTCGCCGATCCAGCTGTTGATGGCCGACGGCGTGATCGAGTCCCTGACGTGCCAATCGGCGCCTTCGTGCTCGAGGCTGATGGGCGGAAACAGCAGACCGGCGCGGGCGGAAAACGCTAGCTTGTTGCTGCGCATCGGCTTGAAGCTCAAATACGCCTGACTAAGCCCAGCTTGCGTCCGGTCGCCGCCCTGAAGCGACCCGACGACGGTTGCGGACAGCGACCATGTGAATTGCGGTTGCCAAATCAGGTTGACGTTGCCGAGCTGTGGACGAACACGAAAATCATCGCCGCCCCCGCTCGAGCGCAGCTTGCCGAAGCCGCCGTCGACCCAGCTCTTCTCGCCATCCACGGCCACGAGGCGCACGTCGCCGACGAGCTCGAACGTATTGGGCGAGAACAATTTCAACGAGGATTCGGCGCTCGCCGGTGCAGCCCATAGCGCGGCAACCACGCAGACCACGGGGGCCGCGCTGCCCGAAAGCAAGCGTTTGCCGACACCGGCCATGTGGTCCGGGTTAAGCGAGTAAGGTTAAAATTATCGACACTACGACTTGCGTTCGGTCGATGAGACGAACGCCCAAATAAGGATGGTCGGGGAGAGAGGATTCGAACCTCCGGCCCCTGCCTCCCGAAGACAGTGCTCTACCAGGCTGAGCTACTCCCCGACCGGAACCCGCCCCAAGCGACACGGGTCGCGGCGGGAGCCAAGGCCGCGGCTAGATAGAAGGGGGAGCGGTCGAGCGCAATGGGGCAGTCAGCGCCCCAATGTCTCCAGCCAATGCTGAACGCGAACGAACTTCTCGCGCGGGGAGCCCGGGCGAGCGCGGGCGATCTCGGTCTCCTCGATCCTGCGCCAGTCGTCATAGTCGGTCGGCATGACGCCGCGGTTTTCGAGCAGGCGCTTCAGCCCCCCAGCACCGGGGCGGTTGCCGGAGCTTCCGGGCGGCATTTCGCCGGCGATCCGGTCGGCCACTTCGTAGCCGTCGGGACGGTTGGTGCCGATCGTTCCGGTTGGCCCCCGCCGCGCCCAGCCGACGGCATAGAGCCGGTCCGCGATCCGCCCTTGCTCGTTCAAGAACTTGCCGCCGCGCTCGTCGTAGGAAACGCCCTCGATCGGGCGAGCTCGAATAGCCGATGCAGGTGACGATCAGCGATGCCGGCACTTCGTACGTCTCGCCAGTGCCGCGGGCGGCGCCTTTCTCATCGAGCTCCGTGCGCTCGACGACGATCGTCTCGGCCTTCCCCTCGCCTTCGATCCTCAGCGGCTTGGCGAAGAAGTCGAATACCATCCGCTTGGGCTTCGCCGCATCCGGCGGAGTAGCGGCGAAACCGCGCAGAATCGTGATCGACTTGCGATGCCCCGGCTCGAGCGCGTCGTCGGCTTCGAGCGGCGGGAAGTCGGCGATATCAACGACGGGCGATGCGGCCTCGAGATGGCCGAGCTCGCCCAATTCCTTGGGGGTCATGGCGATCTGGTGAGGCCCGCGCCGACCGAGAATAGTGATGGTGCGGATCGCCGAGTGGTCGAGCGCATCGAGCGCATGGCCGACAATGTCCGATCCTTCGAATTCGCGGCGGGTCTTGGAGAGAATTCGGGCGCAGTCCAGCGCGACATTGCCATTGCCGATGACCGCCGCATGCGTGCCGCCGAGCGGCGGGTTCAGGTCGGCGAACTCGGGATGACCGTTGTACCAGCCGACGAACTCGGCCGAGCCGAACACGCCGGGAAGATCTTCGCCGGGAATGCCGAGCTTGCGGTCGTGGGGAGCGCCGACTGCAAGAATGACCGCATCATACAGTTCGAGCAATTCGGCGATCGACGCGTCTCGCCCGACGGTGACATTGCCGATGAAATCCACGCCATCGCTTTCAGCCACCTTGTCGTAGCGCTTGGAGACCGCCTTCAGCGACTGGTGATCGGGCGCCACCCCGAAACGGATCAGGCCGTATGGAACGGGGTAGCGGTCGAGGATGTCGATGCGGCCTTGATCCCCATAGGCCTTCTGCAGCGCCTCGGCCGTATAGAAGCCCGCCGGACCCGATCCGACCACCGCGAAATGCCGCATGCACTCCTCCTCGTCATTGCGAGCGCAGCGAAGCAGTCCAGATCCGCCGCGCTGGATTGCCGCGTCGCTACGCTCCTCGCAATGACTGATTAGCTGTGATGATCCTCGAGCAGCACGCTGCCCTTCTTCTGCAGCGCGCCCTGGATCAGACCGGAGAACATGCCGAGCATGCCCGGCAGAAGCACTTTGACGCGGACCTTCGTCTCCTCGACATCGATCGTGGAATCGATCGAATCGCCGAGCGCCTGGACGCGAAGGTTGAGCTGGTCGCCGGCCCAGCCGGATTCGACCTTGGCGCCGCCGGGGATGTGCTCCTGGAGCTTATGGATGTTGTTCGCGATCCGGCGCCGGGCCTCGTCCTTGCCGAGATTGTGCGGCAGGTCCACTTCGATGGGCTGTGACATTGCTGCGACAAGTGGGGCGATGTTCAGTGCTTTGCAAGACGCGCGCGAGGAGTATGATCCACGGATGCGCAGCGTCCTGATTTCATTGGCGTTCATCGCCGCTCCGGTAGCCGCACAGACGACGGCCTCGTCCACAGCCCCGACGGCGCAGGCGCTGGTTCCGCGCCATCGTTCCTCCGGCTGCGCCCGCGGTCTGGGATCCCGCCGCCGGGTACATCACCGCAGGACAGGACGAGCCCGGCTATCGCTCCTGGTACCTCGCGGCGCCGTGGCGGGCGGCGCAGGTCAAGTCGTTCAACGATTATCTGACGACTTATCAAGTCTCCGGCATCGTGCCGACATGGCAGCTGCTGCGCACTGCGACGGCGTGGAAAGATTGCGGGGGACAGCCGTTCGAAGTCCCGCCCGCGACCGAATGGCCGCACATGGTCCAGACATTGCGCTATATCCATGATTACGTGATTCCGGCGGTTGGCCCGGTCGAGCCGGTTTCGGTCTATCGCAACCCGGCGCTGAACCAGTGCGCCGGCGGTGCGCCGGAGAGCGCCCACAAGACCAACTCGGCGATCGATATGGTGCCGCTGCGGCCGATCACGCGCGAGGCGCTGATGAAGACATTGTGCACGAGCCATTCGGCGCACGGCGAGGCGTACAATGCGGGGCTGGGCTTCTATGCCTACCTGCGATTCCACGTCGACAGCACCAAGTTCCGCCGCTGGAACATGGATCCGGCGGTCGCCGCCGAATGCCCGCCGATCGTCCATCCGGAGGATATTGCGACGGTCGGCCAGCCGATTGTGGCGCCGGCGCCCGGAACGGCAACGGTACCGCCGGGAACCGTTTCCGCTCCCATCGCGGCCGCGCCCGCGACCGCAGTTCAACCGACGCCACGCCGCATTCTAAACAGCAGTAGCAATCCTCTTGTGTTGCCCTTGTGCAACACCATATCGGCTCCGCAAAGAGGGTTAAGATATGGATTTTGAGAAACTGACCGATCGCGCGCGCGGGTTTTTGCAGGCGGCGCAGACGATCGCGGTTCGCGAGCATCATCAGCGGATCGCGCCAGCGCATCTGCTTAAGGCGCTGCTCGACGACGAGCAGGGTATGGCTGCGGGGCTGATCCAGGCCGCGGGCGGCGACCCTCAGGCGGCGCGGCGTGAGGTCGACCTGCTGGTGTCCAAAATCCCGGCGGTGACCGGCACCGGCGCAACGCAGGCCCCGGCGCTCGACGGCGACACGATCCGCATCCTCGATCAAGCCGAGCAAGTCGCGAAGAAAGGCGGCGACACCTATGTCACGGTCGAGCGGATCCTGCTGGCGATGGCGCTGGCCAAGAACACTGACGTGGGCGGAGCGCTGGCGAAGGCCGGGCTCACCGCGCAAAACCTCAACGCAGCCATCGAGAAGCTGCGCGGCGGACGCACCGCCGACACGCAAGCGTCCGAGGACCGCTACGATGCGCTGAAGCGCTATGCGCGCGACCTCACAGACGCGGCGCGCGAGGGCAAGCTCGATCCGGTCATCGGCCGCGACGAGGAGATCCGCCGCACGATCCAGGTGCTTGCCCGCCGGACCAAGAACAATCCGGTGCTGATCGGCGAGCCCGGCGTCGGCAAGACCGCGATCGTCGAAGGCCTCGCGCTGAGGATCGCCAACGGCGACGTGCCCGACGGGATCAAGGACAAGCGCCTGCTCGCGCTCGACCTCGGATCGATGATCGCGGGGGCGAAATATCGCGGCGAGTTCGAAGAACGCCTCAAGGGCGTGCTCGAGGAGGTCCGCCAGGCCGCGGGCGACATCATCCTGTTCATCGACGAGATGCACACTCTGGTCGGCGCCGGCAAAGCCGAAGGCGCGATGGACGCGTCGAACTTGCTGAAGCCGGCGCTCGCCCGCGGCGAACTGCACTGCATCGGCGCGACGACGCTCGACGAATATCGCAAGTATATCGAGAAGGACGCGGCGCTCGAACGGCGATTCCAGCCGGTGTTCGTCGGCGAACCGACGGTGCCCGACACCATCTCGATCCTGCGTGGGCTCAAGGAGAAATACGAGCTCCACCACGGCGTCCGCATTACCGATGCGGCGATCGTCGCCGCGGCGACGCTCAGCAACCGCTACATCACCGATCGCTTCCTGCCCGACAAGGCGATCGACCTGATGGACGAGGCAGCGAGCCGGATCCGCATGGAGGTCGAATCCAAGCCCGAGGAGATCGAGAATCTCGACCGGCGGATCATCCAGCTCAAGATCGAGCGCGAGGCGCTGAAGAAGGAGCAGGACAAGGCGTCGAAGGACCGCCTGGGCAAGCTCGAGGAAGAGCTTGCCAATCTCGAGCAGCAGTCGGCCGAGCTGACGCAGCGCTGGCAGGCCGAGAAGGACAAGATCGCGGGCGAGGCAAAGATCAAGGAGCAGCTCGACGGAGCGCGGCTCGAGCTCGAGCAGGCGCAGCGCAGTGGCGATCTCGCCAAGGCCGGAGAGCTGCAATACGGCCGCATCCCGCAGCTCGAAAAGCAGCTGTCGGACGCGCAGGCGGCGACGCACGGCGCGATGCTGCGCGAGGAAGTCACCGCTCAGGACATCGCCGGAGTCGTCAGCCGCTGGACCGGAATTCCGGTCGAGCGAATGATGGAAGGCGAGCGCGAGAAGCTGCTGCAGATGGAGCAGGCGATCGGCGCTCGGGTGATCGGCCAGGAAGATGCGGTGAAAGCCGTGTCGGCCGCAGTCCGCCGCGCCCGCGCGGGGCTTCAGGACCCGAACCGGCCGCTGGGCTCGTTCCTGTTCCTTGGCCCCACCGGCGTCGGCAAGACCGAGCTGACCAAAGCGCTTGCCGAATTCCTGTTCGACGACTCGCACGCGATGGTCCGCATCGACATGTCCGAGTTCATGGAGAAGCACGCGGTCGCCCGGCTGATCGGCGCTCCACCGGGCTACGTCGGCTATGAGGAAGGCGGAGTCCTGACCGAAGCGGTCCGGCGGCGTCCGTACCAGGTCGTGCTGTTCGACGAGGTCGAGAAAGCGCACGGCGACGTGTTCAACATTTTGCTGCAGGTGCTCGACGACGGCCGCCTGACCGACGGCCAGGGCCGCACCGTCGACTTCACCAACACGATCATCATCCTGACCTCCAACCTCGGCTCGCAATATCTCGCCTCACTGGGCGAGGATGAGCCGGTCGAGAAGGTTGAGACCCAGGTGATGGAGGTGGTGCGCGCGCACTTCCGGCCCGAGTTCCTCAACCGGCTCGACGAGATCATTCTGTTCCACCGCCTCTCGGCGGGGCACATGGGGCCGATCGTCGATATTCAGATTGCCCGCCTCGGCAAGCTGCTCGAGGATCGCAAGATCAGGCTCGAGCTGACGGACGCGGCGCGCGCGTGGCTCGGCCGCGTCGGCTACGATCCGGTCTACGGGGCGCGGCCGCTCAAGCGCGCGGTTCAGAAATATCTTCAGGACCCGCTGGCGGACAAAATTCTGGCGGGCGAGATCGCGGAGGGATCAACGCTGCGCGTGGATGAGGGCGACGGCGCCCTTGTCCTCACGTCAATCGGGGAGACGATTCGGCAGGCGGCGGAGTAGGTCTTGTCGCCGGTCTAGATTGAGCCGCTTGGGCTACCAGTTGAAGTATTCTGCCGCTGGAACTTGTCGAGGGCCTCACGCTCCTGCTGACGCTCTTCGTCCCACTGGGCGGCTGTCTTACACACCTTTTTACCGCCGAGACGCGTCCCGATCTCCTCCTGGCGTTCGCAGATGATGCGGTTCGGATCCTTTGATGCCGCTGGGGCTGCAGCTCGAGCCGGCGCAGTGTTTTGCGCGGTTGCAGGGGCGGCAAGAATGACCATCAATACAATCGCAATCGGCTTCAGCATAAAAACCTCGGTCAAGTTACGGCGGGACAGAAGCTAGCATTTTAACGCAAATTGCGACCGCCCGCCAAAGTTTTTCAAGTTATTCGACGGCCGGTTGCGAAGGCGTCTGGTCGGGCCGGGCTACGTCGAACGCGACCGTCATCCGTTCCCCTTCGGCGAATGGACGCGTGCCGTGCCACATATAGGAGGGGAAGAGCACCAGCCGCCCGGGCTTCGGTTCAACGGTCCGGAACGGCGGCAGATTGACAGGAAAGCTCGGCGCCGTCGCTTCGCCAAGCGTCAGAATGCCGGCGTCGTCAACGCCTGTGTCTGGCGGAAGGGCGATGTATAGCGCGGAGCTGATCCAGCCTGCCGGATGGACGTGGTTCGCATGAAATCCTCGGCTATGCAGCCGAACCGACCACGCGCCTTCGAACGTGATCTGGTTGCGCTTCGGAGCCAGCAACGGATGCCGCTCATCGGCAGGCGGAAGCCGCGCCACATGCTCGGCGACAATGGTCCAAATCGCCTCACGCAGTCGCACGAGAATCGGGTCGATGTGCTGAAACAAATTGCCGTCCGTCTGCGTGCCTCCGCGAAGCGATTGCTCGAGCGGTTGACCGGAGAGGGTATGCAGCTGCCGCAGAGTCTCCGCGAGCTGGTCGAGTGGCGGCAACCGGTCACCGATGTCGTAGATGCCGATGAAGCTTTCGTCGCCCTCGAGCCATTGCCAGCGATCATCGCCGACCATGCGCCAGCCGACCGATGCATAGGGCCAGAACATGAAGCCTTCCGGCCGATACAACCAGCTTTCGACCAGCTCGTTCGCCTGCTCCGGACGGCCGCTTCGCAGGAGATGCCGAACGCGCCGGACCTGAAGCGGACCGGCGTCCACCTCGACGTAGGGAGCGAACAAACTATCCGCCAGTTCGGTATCGCCGCGCTCCGCGTGGACGATCGCTTCGGTCGTGCCGAACACGACATTGTTCCCGATAAGGGCTCGGCCCTTTTCAATACGCGCAAGCGCCTCATCCCATTGTTCGGCGTGAACCAGAGCATTGATCAGCTCTCGCCAGAGATCGAGAGATTGCGGATAGTGCACGAGCGCCTCATCGAAGCTGCGCGTGAACGTGCTCCGCTCACCCTCGGCCCATCGGAGCCCCGACAGCAACACATGTCCTTCCACCCAGTGCGGCGAACGTTGCAGAGCCATTTCCATCCCGGCCATGGCGTCAGCTGTGCGTCGTTCGGCGAGTAGCGCCGATACCATGCCCTTCACCACGTCCGGATTATTCGGCGCCAGCTTCAGCGCCCGGGCGAATGCATCAACGCTGGGCAGCCCCGCCTCGAGCAAGGTTCGCGCGTGGCCGTGCGTGATCAGCGGCTCGGAGGGAGCGAGCTCCGCCGCGCGTTTGAGCGACGGAATTGCGAGTTCCCGCTGCTCCTCTTCACGGTGCATCAGGCCCTTGACGTGCCACAGTCGCGGATCGTGGGGCGCAGTCTTCAGCGCTCGATCGACTTCCTTGAACGGAAGGGCCGCGCCAGGGATGTTCAAGGCGGCGATGGCGTCGTCGAGAACGCGAGCGGGGTCGACAGTCCAGGTTGCGGCAGCGCTCACGCTTGGTCCCCGAAGCTTGCGCCGCTCGCTCCGATGACCGCAGCGATGGAGCGCCGTTCACCCTCGCTAAGGGAAAGTGTCCACAGATCCACAATTAGTACCACGCGCAGCTCGTCGCTCTCGTTCCACGCCTCATGTTCGATCGTATCGTCGAAGACGAATGTCTTGCCAACGCGCCACTCGACGGTGGTGGCGCCGCAGCGGAAACCGCACTCCGGCGGGACAATCAACGGCAAGTGGCAGACGAGCCGCGTGTTGGCGACGCCCGTGTGCGGAGGGATCCGGGTGCGCGGCGCGAGAAGCGAGAACATCGCATTGGGGGAAGCGCCGGGCACTTGCGGCTGGTCGAGTTCGGCGACGACTTCCATCGTGCGTGGGCAATGCCGGGCGTTCGTTTCCACCCGCTCACCGTTCTTGAGCAAATGGATCGCAGTCCATTTGCGGTTGAAGTTGAGTTCTTTCCATTGGCGTAGAGGAACGCGTTCCGGATACTGGATGTAAGGCACCATCTCCGCCGCCTCTGCGGCGACGAGTGCATCGAATTCGGCGCGAATTTCTGCGGTCCCGGCTTCCAATGCGTCGAGGCCGCCGAACAGACCGGGATCGTAGAATTCAATCTCCGGCATGCCGGGGAAGTGAAAATCGGAAGGTTCCTGGTGATACGGGCGCGTGATGCGGGCGCGATTGGAAATGAAGCGCTCTGCGCGCGTACGTTCCAGTGGTGAAAGATCCTCGGGCAGCACTTTCAGCAGATGCTGCTGGACCCTCCCGCGCCATTCATCGCGGCGCTTCCGGGCATGCGCCACCGCCGCCTGCCATGGCTCGGGGATTTCCTCGTTGGGATGAATCTGCGCAAGAGCGTTGCCATATTCTTGCCCGGCATTTGGATCGCCCAGGTTGTCGAGGATCACTGCGCGAGCGAGCAACGCCTGGAAGTCCAGCGGAGAGATTTCGAGGGCACGGTTGATCGCCGCGAGCGCGCCGGCATGGTCACCCGAAGCTTTGCACATTGCCGACAGCTTGACCCAGAGCTCGAGGCTCCCGCCGCCAGCCTCGCATGCCTGCTCCAGCATCGCTCTCGCGGTCACAAAATCCCCGGCGGCGGCGGCCCGATCCGCAGCGTCCACAAGTGTCGTTGCAGCCATCATGCGAATTCTTGACACCGCCGACTGCGAAAGCAATTGCGTCCTCATTCGGATGCCGCTGCTAAATCCCGGATCCACTGTGACAGTATCCACTTTTCGCCCGACGTCGGGGGAAGACCGGCATGGATGCTAAACGGATCCGGGCGACCTTCCATGTCGAGGTTCGCCCAAAATATAGCGTCTCCGATGTTCCCGCGATAGCGCAAGCCCGCTCTGGGAAAAGCGGTCTCGCCACCTTCGAATTCCTCATTCAGGTAAATGAGAAAGGTCGCGATCCTTTGTCCGCCCGAGCGCAATAGCTCATCGTAGGCTGAATTAGCAGGATCTAGAAAGTCATAGTGAGGTTTGAACTCCTCCCCCACCGAATAGTGTAAGATTTGTGTCAACTCGAAGACATTCACGGGCACTCGCGTAGCAGCTGAGATTCTCGCGCGGATCACCTCAAGGACGACGTCCATGTCCAGGACGAGGAACTCCGCCCCGCTGTTGCTCCGGCCTGGATCGACACTGTGCGATCCGGTGGGATCGAGCACCACGGCACGGGCGAGGCGAGTTCGTGCGCGTTCGATCAGCCACCGGCATTCCGGCGGCGTAGCGAACCTTTCGATCACGCGAACCCGCGGTGCCTCGGACAACGCGATGCGCTTCCCAGATTGCAGCAGCCGCTCGAGCGCAATGGCATTACGGAATTCGCGCCACACACCCGGGCGTCGAACATCCGGCTGGATGAAATCGTGGCTGTTCTCGGCGAGAAGCATTAGCTGGCCCTGCGCAGCGGGCGATCCTTGCTCAGCCGCGACCACGAGCCGGTCGAACGCTTCGTCCAAGCTCCGCGGCCGGGCCACTCCCATCGCCGCGAATACCGCGGTCAATTCGATTGCAGGGGCGAAACCGGCGGCGGAAGCGCTCTCGATGAGGGTCACGGCCTCGACGAGGCGCCGATTGGAGTCGCTGCCCGAGAGCATTTGGACGCCGAGCCGAAATCGCTCTTCGGCCGACCCTCCGTCCTCACGCTGCCCGACTGTCTGCAGATCCACAGGGCAAATGTTGCCTCAACGGAGCGCCGACGTCCACCGCCCAGAGGGGCCTAGGACCTTGAAAAAGAAAACGGCGGGTCTCTCGCGAGACCCGCCGCCCCTTTGTCGAAGCGATCGGCCTAGAAGTCGATCGTAACGCCAGCGAACATGTACCGACCCAGCGCGTCATAGACTTGCGGGTAGGTGTTGCCGTTGCCGAATGGTGCGGCGACGGCGTTGCCCGAAGCGACCGGCGGCTCCTTGTCCAAGATGTTGTTCGCGCCGAGGCGCAGGTTGAGCTTGTCGCTGATCCGCGCGGTGAGCGCCAGGTCGAAGAAGCTCTGGGCAGCGAGCCGGCGGTCGCCAGCACGGTCAGGCTGCGGAGCAATGCTGCCCGGGCTGCCCGGCATATCCGGATCGTCCTCAAGGATGTCGTTCTTAACCGCTGAGAAATAGCGCCACTGACCCGAAATGCCGAGACCGTTCGGGCAAAGTGAAGCCGACGCGGAGTTTATGCCGCCACTTCGGACTCGGCGTGCCGCAAGTTCCGCCGTAATAGCCCTCGCAGCGATACTTGCCGTCGAGGCCGGCGGCTGCAGACGCAAGGCCAGTGTCGACCTGCAGCTCCTTAAGGTAGGTACCGACGAGGCTCGCGTTAAACGTGCCCAGACCGCCGAACTTGTGCGCATAGGATGCATTGAGGTCGACGCCCTTGGTCGTAAGGCCACCGATGTTGATCGTGTCGAGCCGCACGAACGCGCTCGGGTCGAGCCACAACGAACCCGCGGCATCGCGACTGATCATCGCGCAGACGCCGGGGTCGCCGGTGGCTCCGCAGAAGTTCAGGATGCTGGAGAAGCCGAGCGTCCCGATCAGCCCCTTCACCTTGATGTTGAAATAGTCGGCCGTGATCGCCAGGCCCGGAATGAAACGGGGCTGAAGCACCACACCGGCGGTGTAGGTATCGGCCTTCTCCGGCTTCAGGTTCACGCTGCCCGAGAACAAGCCATTGTACTGGTTGGCCGGATTTCTCGGCACATTGACCGTACTGCGCCGCCGTGACGCCTGTCCGCTGGCATTGCGCCAAGGTGAACGTCAGGAAGATCGAACCGACGCTGCCCGAGCAGGGGTCGGCGGAACCCGCCAGGCCCAAAGTCGTCGGGAAGAACAGCTCGACGATGTTCGGCGCTCGAACTGCACGGTTGTAGCTGGCGCGCAGCCGGATATCGCGAATCGGCGCAAGCTCGGCCGAGATCTTGTACGTGTTCGTGTTAAAGTGGTTATCCGCGACCTTGTAGTCGGAATAACGATAGCCGCCCGTGATCGTGAAGTCCTCGATGAACGAGTGGCTGACGATCGGCACCTGCACTTCGGTGAACAGCTCGCGAACGTCGAAGCTGCCATTGACCGGCGGGGTCGGACCGCCTTGGCCGGCGCCCTCGCCCGTCTGGAACGCAACGTCCGGCTGCGTATTGATCGACTCCTTGCGATACTCGCCACCGGCGTTGATGCCGACGCCGCGGTCCGACCAAGGCGTCTGCAGTCCATACTCCCCGCCCTCGAGCGTGAAGTTGGCGTTGGCGACCGTTTCGTTGACATGGCCGCGCTGGAGCAGCGGCGTCTGCAGATAGTCCAGCGCCGCCTGAGTGACCTGCCCCGTCTGGAAGACGTTGTAGGGCACGCAGTTGGTATCGACGCCGGTGAAAGCCGCGCGGCAGACGATCTGCGCTCCCGGCGTGCCCGGTGCGACCTGAACACCGTTCAGCACCGCGATCGCGTCGGTCGCGCGCCGCAGGCGCGTCACCGACATGTCGTTGAGATAGGTCTGCGACAGCCGGGTCGTGCCGAATTGATAGTACGCATCGTAGGATAGCCCGCGCAGCAGGTCACCCTTCATGCCGGCAACGAGACGCCATGCGGTATGTTCGAGATCGTCGACGCGGCCGCCGCCCTCGACGTTGCGGCGAGCTATGTAAGTGACGCTCTGCTGCACATTCTGCATGCCATTGAGGTTGCCCGTGATCGTCGGAGCCCCGGACCGCCGCAAAGGTAGTCGTGCTCCTGCGCCGAAAGCATCGCGTTGTCGCAGGCGATCCGGTTGACGTTGTTGAAGCTGCCGGATGGCGCGATCTGCGAGTGCGACGTGTCGTCCATGAACATCGCTTCGAGGTACGGCTTTGCCCCGGGCTGATCTCATATTCAGCGAACGTGCCGAGCGTGTAGCGCTCGTCCGGCCGCTGGAAATAGTTGTAAGGCGCGAAGTTGAATCGGGTGATGCCAGGAACGAACGTGTTGCCGGTGGTCAGGGACACCTGCCTCGTGCCTGCAGCAGTCAGGACTCCGGTCACGGGGTCGAGCGCGAACCGGCGGAAGACGCCATTGGCCGTGGTCGACGAGCCGGCGCAATAATAGTTACCCAGATCCTGATATCCCGGCACCTCGAAATACGAGGGCGCGACGGAGCCGAGCGAGCAGAAGGAATAATCACGGCTCGACTGCAGCACCGGATCCTGGCTGCGGTAGGTCGCATAAGCCATGATGTGGCCGCGGCCGTCAGCGAAGCTGGTCCCGAACGCGGCCGAGATGTCCTGAGAACCGCCGTTGGTGCTAAGGCCCTTCGGGTAGCCGAACGGTCCAGGAAGGCCGGCAAACGTGATCATTTCCGGATCGCTCAGCGCCCGAATGATCTGATTATTGGTGCTATTGTTGTGATTGAACACACTTGCCTGCGCATCAATGCGCAGGCCGGTGAAGTTCGTATCCATGATGAAATTGACGACACCCGCGACGGCGTCAGCGCCGTACACCGACGAGGCGCCGCCGGTCAGAACGTCGACGCGCTTCACCAGCGAGGACGGGATGAAATTGATGTCGGCGACCGCGCCCTGACGGGGGTCACCCGGCTGCAGGCGGCGGCCGTTGACCAGCACGAGGGTGCGGTTCGAACCGAGACCGCGGAGGTTGACGTTTGCGGTACCGGTCGAGCCGTTCGACACGTTCGAGCCCTGTGACGCGAACGACTGCGGCAGCGAGTTGATCAGATCTTCGGTGCGGGTCGTGCCCTGAAGCTTGATTTCCTGGCTCGACAGCACCGTCACCGGGCTCGCCGAAGTCAGGTTCGGCTGCGGAATGCGCGTGCCGGTGATGACGATGTCCTGCGAAGACTTGACGGTCGAACCCTGAGCGTTGGTCGACGGAATGGCCGTCTGTCCCTCTTGCGGAGTTGTCGTCTCGGGCTGCGCATTGGCGGCGCCGGCGGTGTCCGTGGGATTGGCGGGCGGTGGGGTCGTCTGCGCAAAAGCAGGCGTGGCGAGCGCGCTGACGCCGACAATAAGAGTCGTCGTGAGCAGGCGCTGACGGAAATCGAGCTTCATAAAAATCTTCCCCTTCACTAGCCGCGGGCGAGCGCGGCTGCCGTGGAACGGCGAATGCGACTTCGCCGAACTGTCGCGGTTGATAGGTGAAGCAATGAGAGGCTGGCAACGGCTGCGGGTTAACCTTAGCGAGTTGTCGATGCGCTGTATCAATTTTGCAACAGCGCGAGATTGCGCTGGATTGCGTCCGCGTAATAGCCTCAAATGCAAATTCGCGGGGGTGGATTATGATGCGCAAAACACTGGTGACTGCAGCGGTTCTCACAGCCGTGTCAGCGAGCGGCGTACAAGCGCGGTCGATTCCGAACACGGGCACGCCGCAGTCGATGCAGCAGCTGATCGCCTGCCGCTCTATCCCGGATTCAGCGCAGCGGCTGGCCTGCTATGATCGGCAGGCGACTGTCGTCAGTCAGGCACTTGCCTCGAAGGAGTTGGTGGTGATCGACAAGGCCCGCGCGACCGCAGCCAAGCGCAGCCTGTTCGGATTTTCCGTCCCCGATTTCGGCGGCCTCTTCGGTAACGGTGACAATGACGTCAATGAGATTGCCAGCACGGTAACGAAGGCCGCCCAGGACGGCTACGGCGCCTGGATCGTGACCCTGGCGGATGGCTCGACCTGGGCCCAGCAAGATGATTCGCCACTCGGCCTCCCGCCCGAACGCGGTAATAAGGTCGTCGTCCATCGCGGATCCCTCGGCGCCTTCTTCCTGCGCGTCGCGGGACAACCTGGAATTCGCGTCAAACGAATCGGCTAGGCGCTCGCAGAGCGCTGTTCGGCCTCGAGGCTTGCCACGGCGTCCGTGTAGGGCTCCTGCCGCTCGACACTCCAGTAGCGCAGCTCGTGCAGCGGGATCCGGGCGCCGGTGGCCGCGCAAATCACATGATCGCCATCGGACAGCACCCTGAAGGTTCCAGGCAGATAGTGCACCCGAGCCGTCTTGCCGCTTCCGGTCATGAGCAATTGCGTCACTCCTCGCCCTGGTCGAACAGCCCAGGCTGCGGTGGCAGATAGGATCGCTTGGCCGGCCGCTCAACCCGCGCCGGCCGAGCCGCGGTGCCGTCCACTGTCGTATCGACATTGCCGTCACCAAACCGGAGGCTGAGCTCGCGCGCGTCGCGCGCGTCCGCGGCCTGAGTCAGTGTCTTGCCCGAACGGTCGGTTACCCGCACGAAGCCGCGGCTCAGCGGACGCTCGGGATGGACCAGCTCGGCCATTTTCCAAGCGGCGCTCAAACGTTCCGACAACCGGGCGATCTTCTCGTCGATTAAATCGCGGCGGAGGCGGCCGGCCACCAGGTTCATGTCCGCGCGGGCGTTTCCGGCCCGGGCGGCGAGCGAGCGCGGCAGCCGCTCGCCAAGGTCGTCGACGCGCTGGACTACGGGCGCGAGGATCGACTGCGGCTCGGGCCACCGGCAGACGGTCAGGTCGAAGCGCTCGCGGCAGCCTTCGGCGCGCCGGGCGAGGCATTGCTGCCCCCGATGCGACAGCTCGCTGAGCTGGGCGAACAGCTCCGCGCGCACCGGCACTGCCATTTCCGCGGCCGCGGTCGGGGTGGGGGCGCGCAGGTCGGCCGCGAAATCGATCAGGGTCGTGTCGGTCTCATGGCCGACGGCCGAAATCAGCGGGATCGGCGATTGGCGGCAGCGCGGACGACCTCTTCCTCGTTGAAGGGCCACAAATCCTCGATCGATCCGCCGCCGCGTGCGACGATCAGCAGGTCGGGACGCGGCTCGAACGTCGCAAAACCTCGGATTGCGTCGGCGATCTTGGTCGCGGAGCCCTCCCCCTAGCACTGCCACCGGCCACAGGATCACGCGCGTCGGGCAGCGATCCTCGAGCCGATGGAGGATGTCGCGGATCACCGCGCCGGTTGGCGAAGTCACCACGCCGACGATCCGCGGCAGGAACGGCAGCTTGCGTTTGCGCTCTAGTGCGAACAGCCCCTCGGCGGCGAGCGCTTTCCGCCGTTTCTCGAGCAATGCCAGCAGCGCACCCTCGCCGGCGAGCTCCATCCGCTCGACGACGATCTGATACTTGGACCGGCCGGGATATGTCGTGAGCTTCCGGTCGCGATGATCTCGGCGCCGTCCTTGGGCCTGAAGCGAGCCGGTAGCATTGCCGCGCCAGATCGACGCATCGATGCCGGCGCTCGTCCTTCAAGGTGAAGTAGCAATGGCCGGAGCCGTGCCGTTTGAAGCCCGAGATCTCGCCGCGCACCGCACCTCGCCAACGCGGTCGACGGTGCGCTTGAGCGCGCCCGAAAGCTCGCTGACGCTGAGCGCGGGCGAATTGTTGCCGGAGGCGACGTTCGCTAACAGGCCGGGGCGCGTATCGTCAGGGAGATCCATGGACATATTGCTGTTGGGGTCGGGCGGACGTGAAGATGCGCTCGCGTGCGGCTTAGGCAATCGCCAAGCTGCGGCCGGCTGATCGCGGCACCGGGAAACCCTGGGATCGGCCGGTGGGCCGAATGCGTCGCAGCGGACCCTTGCGATGCAGCGGCCGTCGTCGAACTCGCGCAGCGCAACGGCGTAGATCTCGTAGTTATCGGACCAGAGGCGCCGCTCGTCGCAGGAGTGGCGGACGCGTTGCGCGCGGCTGATATTCCCGTGTTCGGGCCGAACGCCGCCGCTGCGCAGCTCGAAGGCTCTAAAGGCTTTACCAAAGATCTGTGCCGGGCGAACGGCATTCCGACGGCCGATTATATCCGGGCCGATCGAATGCAGGACCGCTAGCGGCGCTCGACGCCTTCGGAATTCCGGTCGTGGTCAAGGCGGACGGGCTCGCCGCCGGCAAGGGCGTGACCGTGGCGATGAGCGCGCGGAAGCCGAGGCGGCAATCCGCGCGGCCGGCGATGGGCCGCTCATCATCGAAGAATTTCTCGAAGGGGAGGAAGCAAGCCTGTTCGCGCTCGTCGACGGCGACATCGCGGTGCCGCTAGCGTCGGCCCAGGATCACAAGCGCGTCGGCGAAGGCGATACCGGCCAAACACCGGCGGCATGGGCGCCTACGCCCCCGCCCCGGTGCTCACGCCGGAGCTTGCAGCGCGCACGATGGACGAAATTGTGCGTCCCGACGCCCGTGCGCTCGCCGCCGCGGAACGCCGTTCAGCGGCGTGCTTTATGCCGGCCTATGCTCACCGCCGAAGGACCGAAGCTCATTGAGTACAACGTCCGCTTCGGCGATCCGGAGTGCGAGGCCATCATGCCGCTGATCGAGGGCGATTTCGCCGAGCTGCTGACGCGGTGGCGACCGGGCGGCTCGCGGAGATCGACCCGCCGGTGCTTGCGCAAAAGCATGCGATGACGGTGATCGTCGCGGCACGCGGCTATCCGGGCTATCCAGTAAGCGGCGGAGCGATCCGAGCCATTGAAGCCGCAGAGCAGGTCGAGGGCGTGACTGTGTTTCACGCCGGCACCGCCATCGCCATCGCCGATGGCAGCCTCATCGCGAACGGCGGCCGGGTGCTTGCTGTGACAGCGCTCGCCGACACGTTCGCCAATGCGCGCGCCCGGGCGTACCGCGCTGTCGATCAGATCGATTTCGCCGACGGCTTCCACCGCCGCG
>CAWKHO010000025.1:0-32072 GCA_963849435.1 uncultured Alphaproteobacteria bacterium | reverse complement strand
AACCGTCGCCGACATCCCGCTCGATCCGCTCGCCGACGAGGCGCCGCTGTACGAACGGCCCTACGCGATCCCAAAGCCGCCCGAGCCGCTGACCGACATTCCCGAGAGCACCGACATTGCGGCGGACCTGCTCAAGCTGATGGCCTCACCGGCGCTCGCGAGCCGCCGCTGGATTTGGGAGCAGTACGACCAGTCGGTCGGCGCCGACACCGTCCAGCGCCCCGGCGGCGACGCTGCGGTCGTGCGGGTCCACGGTTCGAAAAAAGCGCTGGCGATCACCACCGACTGCACGCCGCGCTATTGCTACGCGGACCCGGTCGAAGGCGGGAAGCAGGCGGTGGCCGAAGCCTATCGCAACCTCTGCGCTGTCGGCGCGAAGCCGCTCGCGATCACCAACTGCCTCAACTTCGGCAACCCGCAGCGGCCCGAGATCATGGGCCAGTTCGTCGGCTGCCTCCAAGGCATGGCCGAAGCCTGCCGCGCGCTGGATTTCCCGGTCGTGAGCGGCAACGTCAGCCTCTACAACGAGACGAAGAATGAGGACGGGTCGAGCCTGGCCATCCTCCCCACCCCGGCGATCGGCGGCGTGGGCTTGCTCGACGACTGGGAGAAGTCAGCGACGATCGCGTTCAAGGCTGAGGGTGAGCAAATCGTCCTTATTGGCAAGTATCCGGTCGGGGCGCTGGGGCAGTCTCTGTGGCTTCGCCAAATGCGCGGGTTGGAAGCGGAACCACCCCCGGCGGTCGACCTTCATGCCGAGCGAAAGGCGGGAGAAATCGTACGAGAATTGCTTGCAGAGCGGCTATTGACGGCGGTTCACGATATCAGCGACGGCGGTTTGGCCGTCGCTGTTGCCGAGATGGCCTTGGCAGGAGGCCTAGGGGCGTTTGTCGACGCGTGGGGGCCGGACGGATGGGACCTCACCGCGACCGAGCACATGTTTGGCGAAGATCAAGGACGGTATCTCGCCACGGTGCGATCGAATGACGTTGCAAAGGAAATATGCTCGCGCGTTGAAGCGGCCGGAGTGAATTTCACGTATCTCGGTTCCGTGCTGTCCGAGCCGGAACTTCAACTCGGCGGCGCCCCAGGTACGAGCGACAACTTCGCGACCGTGTCGCTGGCCGACCTCCGCGCCGCGCACGAGGGCTTCTTTCCCAAGCTGATGGGCAGCGAGCTGACGCCCGAATTCTGATGCGTAGTGGGCCCCTCCACCACTCGTCTGCGGCGAGCGGTCCCCGTCCCCATCCCCGGACCAAAGTCCGGGGTTAGGGGAGGAGCGATGACTTCCGGCTATTCCGGAACGCCGCTCGCGAAGAAGCTGTCTCTCAAGGACGGGATGCGCGTGTGGTGGGACGGCGTGCCGGAGAACGTGCGGGAGGAGATTGCGGCTGAGGGTCTAACGCTTCAGCTGCTCAGCACGCGTGAAGCGCCGATAGATGCCGTGCATATGTTCGTCAGCCACCGCGCCGAGCTCAAAGCCAAACTCAAGCAACTGCTGCCCCTCCTCGACCGCGCCGGCATGATCTGGGTCAGCTGGCCGAAGAAAGCCTCAAAAATCCCCACCGACATCACCGAAGACGTGGTCCGCGACGTTGCGCTGCCGATGCATTTGGTCGACGTGAAGGTCTGTTCGGTCGACGACATCTGGTCGGGGCTGAAGCTGGTGATCAGGAAAGAGCACCGCTCCCAGGCTGTCCGGGGGACAGCCGAGAACGGTGCTCGCTGAAGGGGGAAGCGACCATGACCGAACATTCGATTGTGAAGCCGATCGCGCTCGCGACGCTGGTCTCCGGCACGCTCGACATCCTGTTCGCGATGATCCTCACCGTCGCCTTCGGCCGGCAGATTCCGAACATGCTGCGTTTCGTCGCCTCGGGCCCGTTTCCATCCGCGACCGACATGGGCGCCGCCGGCGCGATCCTCGGGCTGGTCGTCCATTTCGCGCTGATGGCGATCATGGCGACTGGGCTGATGCTGCTCGTCCGCTGGAAGCCGGAGCGGCTCGATACGCCCGTTCTCACGGGCATCGCTTATGGCGTCGTCACCTATTTCGTGATGAACTGGGCCGTCGTGCCGCTGCGCTTTCACACGCCGTTGCCACCGAAAACCTTGTCGATAGCGACCCAACTGTTCGCGCATGTCGTACTGGTTGGCATTCCAATGGCGCTGATTGCGCGCCGGTACTTGCGGCGCGGCTGCCTAGATCCGGCCGAAACCCTGATTGTTGATCTTGCGCCCGAAGCCGCCCGGGCCCGCCGGAGTGCGTGTCATCAGCGGATTGGTGGCCTTTTCGAACAGCTCGACCGTCTCGCTGAACAGCCGGCGAAGCTCGACCACGTCCGGCACCAGCTCGTCAGGGAAACGGTGCGTTTCCATGCAGAGCCGCGCCGTGGTCTCGATCAGCTCGGCGATCTTCGCGACGGGCTCCGCACCAAGCTGGCGCAATTCGCCCTTGAGCGTATGGGCCGGAAGCACGAGCCCGGTCGTATTCTGGTCGCGCATCGCCTTCTCGATCTCTGCGACCGATTTGACTCCGTCTTCCTTGAAATAGGCGAGAATCCGGATGAAGCCGGGCCCGAGTTCGGACCGGCTTTTTTCAAAATGTGCCCAATCGACGATATTCCGAGCCTCGTCGGTCACAGGCTACTCCTCAAGCGCCGGGTTCCTCCGGCCGTGGTCCCACTTGCTGCATGGATAGCCGGAAAAGGGTAAACGTCTTCTTAGCGCCTGCCGCGATCGAACGGATTGGCGCGCCCGCGGAACTCGAGCCGCAGCGGGACCGGGCCGAGCTTGAGGTCGCGGCGCATCGCATTGACCAGATAGCGGCGATAGCTCTCGGGCAGCTCGTCGGTGCGGTTGCCGAACACCACGAAGGTCGGCGGACGCGATTTCACTTGCGTGATGTAGCGCAGCTTGATCCGCTGTCCGCGCGGCGCCGGCGGCGGGTTGGCCTCCACCGCGGCTTCGAACCAGCGGTTGAGCTCGCCCGTCGACACGCGTCGCGCCCAGGCGTCGCGGAGATCAAAAGCGACCTCGATGACGGTGTCGATGCCCTTGCCGGTCTTGCCAGAAACCGTGAGCAGGGCCACGTCCTTGAGCTGCGCGAGGCCCTCGGTGAGCGCCGCTTTCACGCCGTTGAACAGCGAAGACGCATGTTCCGCGACATCCCATTTGTTGAGCGCGATGATCAACACGCGGCCTTCCTCGATCACCTGGTTGGCGATTCTGAGGTCCTGCGATTCCAATCCGCGCGTCGCATCGAGGAGCAGGACCACGACTTCCGCGTAATCGATCGCGCGCTTGGTGTCGGCCGCGGACAGCCGCTCGAGCTTGTCGTCGACCTTGGCGCGTTTGCGCAGGCCGGCGGTGTCGACCAGCCGCAGCGGCCGTCCCTGCCATTCCCCATCGATCGCTGATTGCGTCGCGCGTGATCCCTGCCTCGGGTCCGGTGATCATCCGCTCCTCATCGAGGATGCGGTTGACCAGCGTCGATTTGCCGGCGTTCGGCCGGCCGACGATCGCCAGATGAAGCGGCGCATGCGAGGCGTCCTCCTCGAACTCGGGCGCAATATGCTCATGTTCGACGTGCGGCCGAAGCGCTTCGAAGAGGTCGGCGACCCCTTCGCCATGTTCGGCGCTGATCGGAATCGGATCGCCGAGGCCGAGCCGGTACGCATCGAGGATGCCCTCCTGGCCCGAGCGTCCTTCGGCCTTGTTGCCGATGACGATCACTGGCGTGGTCGCGACGCGAAGCCAGCGTCCGATTTCCTCATCGAGCGGAGTCACGCCTTCGCGCGCATCGATCAGGAACAGGGCGGCGTCGGCCTCCCGCACCGCGGCTTCGGTCTGCTGGCGCATTCGGCCCGGCAGGGTCTGCGGGTCCTCGTCCTCGAAACCGGCGGTGTCGATCACGCGGAAATCGAGCCCGAGCAGCTTCGCTTCACCCTCGCGGCGGTCGCGTGTGACTCCGGGCCGGTCGTCGACCAGCGCCAGGCGCTTGCCGACAAGCCGGTTGAACAGCGTCGATTTCCCGACGTTGGGCCGGCCGATGATCGCGACAGTAGGCAGGGGCATGGAGCGGGCGACTAGCCGAAGACCATCGTCATTGCGAGGCGCGCTGCGCCCGCAGTGATGATCAGCGATATGCGCTCAGCCGTCCATTGTCGTCGTAAACATAGAGCGTCGAATTGGCGACGACCGGCGCCAGGCTGATCGGCGCGCCGACATTGGTCTGGCTCTGGAACGACCCGGTCGTCGGGTCGATGTTGACGATGACGCCCGTCGAGCCGGTGACGATCAATCGGCCGCCGGCGAGCACCGGGCCAGAATATTCGAGCTGACCCTTTTTGCTCTTCGCATGACTGAACTCGGGCAGCTGGTTGATCCAGCGGATGTGGCCGTTCAGCCGCGAAATGCACAGCAGCTTCGAATCATCGGTGATCACGAAAATCCAGTCGCCAGCGATCCACGGGGTATCGATTCCGGCGATGTTGAGTTCCCACATCCGCTGACCGGTGGTGAGCTCGAGCGCGACCATGCGGCCGCCCTGCCCCACGGCAAACACCTGGCCGTTGTCGATCACTGGGTCGGCATCGATGTCGGACAGCGACGACACGCTGGTGCGGATGCTGGTCCGCTGCAGCGCGTCCTGCCAGACCTGGCGGCCGTTCTCGTAGCGGTAGGCATTGAGCTCGCCCGACGAGAAGCCGGCGACGACAGTGCCTTGGCCGACCGCGGGGGACGCGGATCCGAACAGCCCCGCGATCTCGACCGAAGCCGCGGCCGACCAGTTGGTCGATCCGTCGGCCTCATTGATAGCGTAGATCTGATTGTCCTGGCTGATTACGTACAGCGCGCCGTTGGCGATGGTCGGAGCGCCGCGCAGCGGACCGCCAGGACGCACTTTCCACACGATCCCACCGTTGCGCTCGTCCATCGCGGCAACGAAACCAAGACCATTGGTCGCATAGATGCGGCCGTTGTCGTAGGCGATCCCGCCGCCGTAGAGCGAAGCTTCGTTGCCGCGCTCGTCGGGCGTCTGGCTGGCCCACAGCAGCGCTCCGTTGCTTGCGTCGAAAGCGCGCACTGCGCCCAACGTGTCGATCGTATAGACGTGGCCGTTGGCAACCACGGGCGACGACGCCAGCCGCGCCGTCAGGCTGCTGCCGCGGCCGGCCTGCACGGTGAACGCCCGGGCGAGCGCGGTTCCGAGAGCGAGGTGGCCCATGGACTTCGACGCGCTTCCGCCGGGCTGAGCCCAGGCGGTATTGGCGACCGGCTCGGGCAGGACCATCGGCAAAGCTGCAGTCGCAGGGTCCACTGTGACATCGCCCTCGCTCGTCAGCACCGCGATGCGCTGGCCAAGGACCGGCGTCGCCGCCTTGCCCTTCTTGAGCACGCCGCAGCCGCTCGCGGCGAGCGCGGCGGCGATCAGTACGGCCGTACGAATGTATTTCGGCTTGATCATGGTTGGTCCTACTGGGCCGGAGCGGGGATTGCGCCGCTCGCATCGACGCCGAGGGTCCCGGCGATCTGGACGGAACGGGCGCGAAGCGAGTCCGGAACGACAGGGTCTTTGGCGATATTTGCGAAGAGACGCCCAGCTTCGGCTTTCTTGCCCTGCTTGATCAGCGCCATCGCGGTCATCTCGCCTGCACTGCCAAACCAGGGATTGCCGCGCTGCACGAGCGGCTGGAGCCGGGTGACGATCTCCTGCGGCGGAAGCGCATCGAACTCCAGCGCGGTCTGGCGGATCAGCGCGGCATCGCGGTACGGTTTGGGCATGCCGCTGTCGCTGGCGATCTCGCGATACTTGGCGGTCGCGAGCTTCAAGTCATTCTGCTCGAGCGCGAGCGCGGCGCGGGTGAACAAAGCCGTGGCGCGGACCGCCTTGCTTCCGCTCTGCGACAGATCGTCGATCGTTTTCGTCGCCGAGGCTTTGTCGCCGCTGCCGACGCTCTTGAACGCTTCAGCGAGCTGCTCGACCTGATGCTCAGCGCGCTGCTGCTGGTAATATTGCCAGTAGATGAAGCCGCCGCTTGCAGCGATGAACAGGACCAAAGCACCGATCAGCCAGCCGCCATATTGCTTCGCGAAATCGCGGGCGCGGTCGCGGCGCAAGTTTTCGTCGACCTCGCGTACGAAGGTGTCGCTGATATCAGGGGGTTGCGCCAAAGACGTGCCTCAGTCCGCTCGATCGGGATCCACTTGCCGGCGCTTCCTTTCCCACCCGCGATGAACGGAAGCTGGCGGCGCACCGTCTAGCGCCTGAGTCGCGAAAGGCAAAGGTTTTAAGGCTTTGGCAGATAGGTCTGGTCGGCGGTCGGGAAGCTGCGCGAGCGGACCTCGTCGGCATAGGTCCGCGCGGCTTCGCCGATCCGCGCGGCGAGGTCATCGTACCGTTTCACGAAGCGCGGCGTGCGTTCGAACAGGCCGAGCATGTCCTCGGTGACCAGCACCTGGCCATCGCATTCCGCCGAAGCGCCGATGCCGATGACGGGCGGTGCGACGTTCCGGGCGACATCGCATGCAATATGCTCCAGCACGCCCTCGACCACGATGCAGAAAGCGCCGGCGTCGGCGACCGCGCGCGCATCGGCGATGATCTTCTGCGCCTCTTCGTCTTCGCGCCCGCGCGCGCCGTAACCGCCGAGGACGTTCACCGCCTGGGGCGTCAGGCCGACGTGCCCGATCACCGGAATTCCGCGGTGCGTCAGGAAATCGATCGTCGACGCCATCGCTTCGCCGCCTTCGAGCTTCACGGCCGCGCAGCCAGTCTCTTTCATGATCCGCGAGGCGCACTCAAACGCCTGGCTCGGCGAGCCTTCATAGGAGCCGAACGGCATGTCGACCCCGACCAACGCGTGCCAGCTGCCGCGGACGACCGCCGCGCCGTGGGCGCACATCATCTCCATTGTGACGGGAATAGTCGACGGCAGCCCGTAGATCACCTGCCCAAGGCTGTCGCCGACCAGAAGCATGTCGCAATGCGGATCGAGCAGCTGCGCCATCCGCATCGTGTAGGCGGTGAGCATGACGATCGGCGATTTCCGTCTTCCCGTCCGCCTTGCGAGCGCGGATAGACGGCGCGGTCATGCGCTTGCCCGGTACGGGCGAGGGCGTTGCCCGGCTGGTGCTCGTGTCGATGGTGAAGGTCGACATGGCGGCCGCTTCTAGCCGCGCCGCACCGCAACAGCCAGTCCTGCATTACCACCGCCCTATCGACAACAGCCGCAACATTAACGGAGCCGCTTCGTCCAGCTTGCAAGTGCGCCGACGGTTTGTCCGTCCGTGAAACGGAGTTGAAGATGAGCGATCGCAAATGGCTTGGCGACATCGGCCTTGCAGTGCTGCTCGCGCTTCCGACCGGAGCGCTGACCCGGCCGCAAATCACAGGCTTGACCAACCATCCTTCGCAGGCAGGCGCCGCGCGCTCAGACCGCCTCCGCCGAACATTCTCCACTCGAGCAGCGCTTCAGCCTGCCAGGCTAAGCACACGCGTTGCTGTACGCGGCAGGGCGCGGCTTCAACAAAGCGCGGCGCAACCACAACTCACCGACAACGTGTAAAATCCCCGGAACTGCGTCTGCGGTGAAGTGCTCTCCCGTCCACTGTTCAGGCCGTTGAAAGGAAGAGAGCGATGAGGACATTGGCACTAACCAGCGCCGCGCTGGCATTTGCGGTCGGCTCGGGGATCGCGTGGGCGGCGGCCCCGCCGTCGGCGACACCAGGCGCGACGCCGGCCACGCCCGCTACTGCGGCCACGCCGGCCACTCCCGCGGATCCGGCAACGGACACGGCGGAAACTCCGGCGACCCCCGCGGATCCGGCGACGCCGGCAACCCCTGCCGCGAAATCCTCGGATACGGATCAGACCTCGACCGAGGCGACGCCGGGCGCCGCCAAGGGCACAAAACCGAAAAAGGATAAGCCCAAATAATCGCGCAGTCTTAGACTTCAGCTGCCGCAACGGCGGCGTGTCAGCGGCTCATTCGCTGCCGCCGAGGCGTTCCTCCCACAGCGCGCCCTGCGCGAGCGAGATCGAGTTCGAGCACGGCCGTGCTTTGATCGCGGAGGACCGTGAAGGCGCGACGAATTGCACAGGTCGCTTCGTCCTGGCAATCGCCGCAGGGCGCGTAGAAATTGACGCTTGCGCAGGACACCAGCGCGATCGGACCTTCCATCGAGCGCACGATCTCGCCGAAGGAAATTTCGTGGGCCGGCCGCGTCAGCTTGTAGCCGCCCTTCGGCCCCCGCGCGCTTTTGACCAGCCCGGCCTTCTTCAGGTCGAGCATGATCAGCTCGAGATATTTGGGCGGGACTCGCTGGGTCTCGGCGATCCGGCTTAGCTGGACCGGCGCGCCGCCCTGCTCCTCGGCGAGAAACAGAAGCGAGCGCAGTGCATAACGGGTCTTCTGAGCAATCATCCTTGAACCAAGCCTAGCGCCCTGAGCGCCGCGCGCAAAGGCCACCCCGCTCCTGCGCGATGAACAACAGTTCATTCGCCCGACACGGTGGTGAGAAGCGGCTCGCCATACAGCGTCGGTCGCTGAATTGGGCCGAGGTCTTAGCGAGGATTGCCCGCGCCCGCGCATGAACAGCATGTAACCTTTCAGCCACGGGCGTGAGAGGGCGGCCGAGCTATGCGCCGGACCCCGCCGATTGGCGGAAATAAGGAGGAAAACCGATGAAAGCGTTGATTGCGTCTATGACAGCGCTCGCCGTTATTGCGGCCCCCGCGGTTGCTCAGACAAGCAACACGATGAGCAACACGACCAAGGGTTCGACGAAGGCACCGATGAAGGCATCGACGAAGAGCTCGAAGGCTTCGAAGGCGGTCGTCAAGGAAGCGAAGGCTGAGGGTGAGTCGGTCGCAACGGAGGCCAAAGAGCACAAGGCTGCGGCACGTCATCACCGTCGCCACCATGCCAAGCGCATGCACAAGCGCCACCATGCGGCGAAGAAGACCGCCAAGGCGACCACAACCAGCACCAAAAAGCCCGGCTAGGGCGACTAGCGTTTCCGTGCGGCGCCGCGTCCCAGAGGCGCGCCACCGCCGCACGGAAGCATTTCATTCGCGTAAGCATATTGCTAGTTCCAACAACAGCCGGAGAGATCATGGGGCGCAAGATCCTGCTTGTAGAGGATGACCGGGAAACGGCCGCGTATCTCGCCAAGGGCCTCGCCCAGGAAGGTCATAGCGTCGAGCAAGCGACCAACGGCCAGGACGGGCTGTTCCGCGCCACCGACGGCAGCTTCGACCTCATCATCCTCGATCGCATGCTTCCGGCGCTCGACGGTTTGTCGGTGCTGAAAGCGCTGCGCGCGGCACGCATCGAGACTCCGGTGCTGATCCTCTCCGCCCTGGCCTCAGTCGGCGACCGCATCGAGGGACTTGAACACGGCTCCGACGATTATCTGGTGAAGCCCTTCTCGTTCGCCGAGCTGCTGGCGCGGGTGAACGCGCTTCTGCGTCGCCGCGAGGCGCGGATCGACCCCGCGGACCATCGCCTCACCGTCGGCGATCTCGAAATCGACCCACTGTCGCGAAGCGTGAAACGCGGCGGCAAGAAGCTCGACCTTGAAGCCGCGCGAATATCTGCTGCTCGAATATTTCGCCCGCAACGAGGGCCGCGTGGTCACCCGCACGATGCTGCTCGAGCAGGTGTGGGACTATCATTTCGATCCGGGCACCAATGTCATCGACGTTCATGTCAGCCGCCTCCGCCGCAAGCTCGAGGACGGATTTGAAAAGCCGCTTCTGCACACGGTGAGGGGCGCGGGCTACATGCTCGCCGCCTAGCGGCTATAAGCTTCCAGTATGACGACGACTCTCCGCATCGCTTTGCTGGCGGGCGTGCTCGCCCTGCTGTCGAACCTTGCGGTCATCGGCTTCATTTACTGGCGCACGAGCGACGAAGCGGCGACCGAAGTTCATCAGCAGGTCGTGGAGCAGGGCAAGGTGCTGTCCGACGTCTACCGCTCCGGCGGCAAGGCGGCGCTGTACGACGCCATTCAGGACACCATTTCCTACGCCGACCCGCAGACCGCGGTTGCGCTGCTCGACCCGCACGGCGCGCAGCAGATGGGCAATCTCGCGATGCTGCCAGCAGCGCCGCTGCAGGAAGGGTATCGCAACACCTTGCTTCGCCTGCAGGGCCAGACCACGCCGCGCCAAAGTGCGATCGTCATGCACCGCCTCCCGACCGGCCAATGGATCGTCAGCGGCCGGATTGTCGGCGAGGCCCTCGCGCTCCGCGAGACTCTGGAACGGTCGCTGTTCATCGCGCTCATCGTCGCAAGCCTGCTCGGCCTCGCCTGCGGCGGCATCCTCGCCCATTATGTCGGCCGCCGCGTCGGCGACATCGCTGCAGTGGCCGACAGGATCGGGGCGCGCGACCTCAGCCAACGCGTACCTGTTTCGAGCGCCAGGGACGCTTTCGACCGGCTCGGCCTGCAGATCAACGCGATGCTCGACCGGATCGGCGGGCTGATGGACGAGCTGCGGATGGTCACCGACGCGCTTGCGCATGACCTTCGCTCGCCCGTCAGCCGCCTGCGCTCGGCAGCGCATGCCGCAGCGGAAACCAGCGATCCCGGCGGAACAGGAAGAACTGCTCAGCAGCGTCATCCGCCAGGCCGATTCGCTGATTCGCATCCTGACCGCGGTGCTGGAGATCACCCGGTCGGAGGCGCAGACCGGCCGCAACCAATTCGCCTGGTTCGACCTCGGCGAGCTCGCCGCAGAGCTCGCCGAAATGTACGAGCCGCTGGCCGAGGAAGCCGGCGCCGGGATCCAATATGATCCGCCGGCGCGCGCCAGTACCGTTGTTCGGCCATCGCCAGCTCCTTGCGCAGGCGGTCAGCAATCTGATCGAAAACGCGGTCCGCTACGGAGCCGAGGGCGGCGACATCCGGGTTGCGGTCCACGGGCTCGGCAAACAGATCCGGATCGAAGTCGCCGACCACGGGCCGGGCATTCCGACAGAGCTCCAGAGCGAAGCGCGGCGGCGCTTCGGCCGCCTGGATTCGAGCCGCTCGGCGGAAGGCGCCGGGCTCGGCCTCGCTCTTGCCGAAGCGATCGCCCATCTGCACGACGGCCAGCTGATCCTCGAGGACAATCGTCCCGGCCTGAAGACCGCGCTCGAATTGCCGCTCCGCCCGGGCCAACCGGACAGCGTTCGCGCGGCATAAAGCGCCGGACTTCGGCACGGTTGCGTTCGCAACGGCTGCAAGCGCATCCGAGCTTCCATTCGTTCGTTTGACAGTGAAGGCCGCATGGCCCCCAATTTGTCACGCAACGGAGGTTCGGATGGCGGAGCATGGCTATCTTCCCGAATACGACGAAGACATTTCCAGCGAGCGCGGACCGCGCGACGCCAGATCCAACCACGAGCGTGAGTTCATCCTCGGCGAGCGCGACGAGGAACGTTTCGGCCGCGGGCGCAGCGACCACCCGGACGCGCATTATCTCAGCTGGCGCGACCGGCACATGCGCGAGCTCGACCGCGACTATGAAGAATACCGGCGTGAGCGCGGCCAACAATTCCACGACGACTTCACCGCGTGGCGCGACCGCAAGCACGGCAATGCCCAACCGCTTCGCACCGGCATGACCCAGAGCGGACTGAACAACGAGCCGACCGGCACGCTCGAGTTGTCAAACGAAACCGCGGGCGAATCGATTGAAGCCGACCCGATGGCAGCCGCGACGCTCGGCACGACCTCAGGCGGCCGCAGCGAGCGCTAGCCCTCGATGATGACCTTCGACCCGATGCTGGTCAGGTCGTAGAGCTTCTGGGCGAACTTCATCGGCAGGTGGATGCAGCCGTGGCTCTCCGGGTAGCCGGGCGTGCCTCCGCCATGAAGCGCGATGCCGTATTCGTCGATGCGCTGCATCCACGGCATCGCGGCATTGTCGTATTTCTTCGAACGGTAGAAGGGTCGCTTCTCGAGGACCGACCAGTAGCCCAGCGGCGTGATGTGGCCCTGCTTCGCCGTCGATACGCTCGCAGCGCCGACCAGCTTGTCCCCGCGATAAACGTAAGCCGTCTGAATCAGGCGATCGATCACCACGCGCGTCTCACCCGTCGCCGGGATCTCGCTCGCCCAAAGATATTCGCCCGGCTTGAGCCCCTTGCGCCCGAATCCGGCAACCAGGTCCTTGTACGCCTGAGGCGCGGCGCCCGTTGTCCACAGATACGGTAACTCGCTCGCGGCGGGCTTCGCCGGCGCCGCAACGGCGACCTTGGGCGCAGGCGCAGTCGCGCATCCGGCCAGGAGCGCCGCGCCAATGGCAACAACCGTCCAATTCTTCATGGTGCCCACGAATGCCCTCGCCGATCTGCCGTTTCGCCGAGAACAGCCAAGCACCGCGCGCGAGTCAATCCTGCGGTAAAGGCAAAGTTACCGGTTAACCGACAACTCGGTCCAAGTGACCCGCTACAGCAGGAAAGGCAGCAGCATCTTCGTGCGTGCGCGGTAGGCCGGATAGGAGTCGGGAAACCGTTCGGCCATGAATCTTTCCTCGGCGCGCGCGCTGTAGAAGAAGTAGATTCCAGCCGCCGCAGCGACCAGCCACCAGGTCGGGATGAGGCCGATCGCGGTGCCGATCGTCATCAACAGGATCCCGCCGTAAATCGGATGGCGCACAAGCGCGTAAGGGCCGCTGGTCACCAGCTCGGTGTCGGTCCTGCGGGTGGCGGGTGGCCCCCAGTTGCGGCCGATCGCGGCTCTGGCGGAAAACGCCAGAATCACGCCGGCAGTCGCGATGATGGCCCCGGAGATCGCCATTGGGACGCTTTGGAACTGAGCAAGCTGGAGACCCCTAAGCTCCGGCGAGCGTCGTACCAGTGCGATTGCGACAGCGACGGTCAGAAATATTCCGAACCGCATCCCCATTCCCGAGCGGATCGCGTCGCGATCCAGCCGCTTCATGCGTAGCGCCGCAACTGCCCAGTAAATCACAAAGAGGATCCAAAGGCCGACGATCCACAAATGGCAGGCGGTGAGGATCACTCCCACTCGATCGTGCCCGGCGGCTTCGACGTATAGTCGTAGACCACGCGGTTTATGCCCTGCACTTCATTGACGATGCGCGTTGCGACGCGGCTGAGGAATGCCGCGTCGAACGGATAGACGTCCGCCGTCATCCCATCGACGCTGGTCACCGCGCGCAGGCCGCAGACGTAATCGTACGTCCGGTAATCGCCCATCACGCCGACCGTGCGCACCGGGAGGAGGACCGCGAACGCCTGCCAGATCGCATCGTACAGCCCGGCGTTGCGGATCTCTTCGAGGTAGATCGCGTCCGCCTTGCGCAGGATATCGCATTTCTCCTTGGTCACCTCGCCGGGAATGCGGATGGCGAGGCCGGGACCTGGAAACGGGTGGCGCTCGACGAAGGCTTCGGGCAGCCCAAGCTCCCGACCGAGCTCGCGCACCTCGTCCTTGAACAGCTCGCGCAACGGCTCGACCAACTTCATGTTCATCCGCTCAGGCAAGCCGCCGACATTGTGGTGGCTCTTGATCGTCACCGACGGGCCGCCGGTGAAGCTCACGCTTTCTATGACGTCCGGATAGAGCGTGCCCTGCGCGAGGAAATCGGCGCCCCCAATCTTCTTCGCTTCCGCCTCGAACACGTTGATGAACTCGGCGCCGATGAACTTACGCTTCGCCTCGGGGTCGGTGACTCCGGCGAGGCCGCCGAGGAAATCCGCGCTGGCGTCCACGTGCACCAGCGGGATGTTGTAGCTGCCTCGGAACAGCGAAACGACCTGCTCGGCCTCGCCCTGGCGCATCAGCCCGTGGTCGACGAAGACGCAGGTCAGCTGCTCGCCGATCGCTTCATGGATCAGCACCGCTGCGACTGCGCTGTCGACGCCGCCCGACAAGCCGCAGATCACGCGCCCATCGCCGACCTGCGCCCGAATGTCCGCGATCTTCGCGTCCTTGAAGCTCGCCATCGTCCAGTCGCCGGCGCAGCCGCACACGTGGCGCACGAAATTGGCCAGCAGCTTTCCGCCGTCGGGCGTGTGCACAACCTCCGGGTGGAACATCAGGCTGTAGCGCTTGTCCATTTCATTCGTGGCAATCGCGTAACGGCGCGCCTTCGGACCGGGCCACGACCTCGAAACCTTCGGCAAGCGTTTCGACGCGGTCGCCGTGGCTCATCCACACCTGGTGCTTCTCGCCCACGTTCCACAGGCCGTCGAACAGCTGGGAAGGGGCAACGATCTCGATGAACGCGCGGCCGAACTCGCGCTGGTCGGAGGCGACGACCTTGCCACCCAGCTGCTGGTGCAGCGTCTGCTGCCCGTAACAAATGGCGAGCAAGGGCAGCCCGCTGTCGAACAAAATTTGCGGAGCGCGTGGGCTTTGCGCCTCCGTTACCGATGCCGGTCCGCCGGAGAAGATGACGCCTTTCGGCTGGAGCCGCTCGAACGCCTCTTCAGCAGCGTTGAACGGAGCGATCTCGCAATACACCCCCGCTTCACGCACACGCCGCGCAATCAGCTGCGTCACCTGGCTGCCGAAGTCGACGATGAGGATGGATTGGGTTGGCTGGACCGTCATGGCGGGCCGATAGCAATGAGTGCGCCGCGCGCCTAGCTAGTCCTTACCCGACAGAGTTGCGCCGGTCCTGTCGCTCGAGATCGTAGGAGGCGAGGCATCGGTCACCCAGCGGTCTAAAGCCGGCGTAGCACATCGTGCGAATGCTTCTCGTCACCGGGTGATTCGGACCGCAATAACGTACAGCCTTGGCGATGCTGTATGGCGTGTCGCCCCAGACGTTGCGGTGATCGAGGCGCGCGCCCCCGTCGATGAGCGTCCGGACCATCAGTACCATCTGCTCCTGATCATGTCCGCGATCCCACTCGCAGATGTTCAGCACGTAATTGATCGCGCCATTGCCCTCGTTGTCGAAGGGTCTGTTCGGGTTCCACCCGGCCGCAAGCATGGTCTCGATCGTGCCAACATCGAGTTTCCGCAGCGCGTTCGCAGCATCGCGCTGGGTAAATGGCGGCGCCGCCTTTGACGCGGAGACCGGTTGAGACGGCGTAAGTGCGAATGCCGTTGCGACGAACGCTATTGCCAATCCGCCAGAGATGAAAAGCAGTCTCTGGAGCCCGGCGGTGCTGCGTTCGTGTCCGAAGACTTCGCCACCCGCCCGCGGCCGCTCGAGGATGGGCGCCACCGCCGCGGCGGCGGACACCTCTTCGACCTTCACCGGCGCCGCCAGCCGATAACCGATCCCCTGGACCGTCTCGATGACCGCCTGATCGCGGCGATCGTCGCGTAGCGCCAGGCGGAGTTTGTGCACGGCCGTCGGCAGCGACGCCTCGACTACGGTGACGTCCGGCCAGATGCGATCGAGCAGCTCGTCCTTGGTGACCACATTGCCGGCGTGCAACAGCAGCTCGCGAAGTAATTCGAGTGGCTTGGTCTCGATTGGAACGCGGGCGTCGTCGACCGTTAGCGACCAATTCGCTTCGTCGAAAACGCAGGCGGCAAAGGACCAGCGCCGCCGCTCACGGCGCTCCACGCCACACGGCCTCGAATCGGCCATCCCCCCGCCCTTCAGAAATTCTTCAGAACCTCTTTATGACAGCCCGGCCCTTCTGCGCGCAAGGCCGAACGGTGACTCAACTCACTAAGAGCCTGATCATGTGTGTTTAATTTAAGTTAAATCGATCTGGGTTCGCGGGGGCGGGCCCGCGAGCCGGCCGCGTACCGCGGTCAAGCAGGGGGGATTTGTGATGGCTGATCCGATTATCGGCGACGACGGCGACAACGGACTCGTAGGTACCGACGGTAACGACCAGATCTTCGGCCTGGGCGGCAATGACGCCCTCGCCGGTGAGCTCGGCGACGACTTGCTCGACGGCGGCGATGGCGAGGATATCGCCGATTACGGAGCGGCGGCAGGATCGGTGGTTGTTGATCTCGGGAGTGGGACGGCAACGGGAGCAGATGGCAACGACACGCTGGTGAGCATCGAATGGATTCAGGGATCGGCGTACGATGATACCCTGACCGGCGACGGCGGTTACAATTTCATCAGTGGCGGCGGAGGAAACGACACGATTGACGGCGCCGGCGGAGACGACGGCCTTTTCGGCGGCGACGGCAACGATCAGATTCATGGTGGCGACGGCAACGACGATCTCGTGGGTGACGCAGGCGACGATCGGCTTGACGGCGGGGACGGCCAGGACGTGGCCGATTACCAATATACTTCCGGCGCGGTAACCGTCGATCTGTCGAGCGGCACAGCGACGGGCGCTGACGGCAACGACACGCTGGTGAGCATCGAATGGATTGAGGGGTCGGCATACGATGATTTCCTGACGGGCGACGGCGGTGGCAATTTCATCGGTGGCGGCGCGGGCGATGACGTGATTAATGGCGCCGGCGGCGACGATGGTTTGTTCGGCGGCGACGGCAACGATCAGATCCATGGCGGCGACGACAACGACCAACTGGTGGGTGACGGAGGGGACGACCTGCTCGACGGTGGAGCGGGGCGCGACGTGGCCGATTACCAATATGCGTTGGGCGCGGTCACGGTCGATCTGTCTAGCGGCACGGCAAGCGGGGCGGACGGCAACGACACGCTCGTAGCGATTGAAGACATCCACGGCTCGGCCTTCGACGATCAGCTGACCGGCGATGGCGGCGACAATTTCATCAGCGCGGGCGACGGCAATGATGTGGTCGTGGCGGGCGCCGGCAGCGATTACGTGGTCGGCGATCTGGGGAATGACACGATCGGAGGCGGGGCCGGATACGACACGCTCGACGGCGGCGATGGCAACGACACGCTCGACGGCGGTGCGGACAACGATCAGCTCTACGGCGGCAACGGGAACGACACGGCGAGCTACGCCAATGCATCCGGCGCGGTGCAGGTATCAGTCTTCAATGGCGGCGGCGGCTCGTCGTCTGGAGCGGACGGAAACGACCAGCTGCACGATATCGAAAATCTGACCGGTTCCGCCTTCGACGACACTCTGACCGGCAACAATGCCGCCAACGTGCTGACCGGCGGCGGCGGCAATGACAGCCTCGGCGGGGCAGGCGGCAACGATACGCTCGACGGCGGCGACGGCAACGACGCGCTAAGCGGCGGCGGCGGCAACGACACACTTCTGGCTGGCAACGGCAACGATTTCATGAACGGCGGCTTCGGCAACGACACGATCGACGGCGGCGCCGGCTTTGACCGTGTCGGCTATTTCGGCGGCGCGACCACCGGCGTTACGGTCGATCTTCGGCTGCAGGGCGTGGCGCAAAATGTCGGCGAACAGGGTTTCGACACCCTGACGAACATCGAAGGCGTTTCGGGCACCCTCTTCGGCGATACGCTGACCGGCGACGGCAATGACAACTGGCTGTGGGGTTCGACCTCGTTCGGCGGGACGACCAACAACGACACGATCGACGGACAGGGCGGCAATGACCTGCTGGGCGTCGGGATCGGCAATCATACGCTGACCGGCGGAAGCGGGGTCGACACGGTTGCATTCACGGAGAATGGCGGGGCGGAGCCCAACCTCACCGTCAGTCTCGCGTTGCAGGGCGCCACCCAGGCCACCGGCGCTGGAAACTGGACGCTGGACGGGGTCGAGAACCTTTCAGGCGGGCTCGGCAACGATGCGCTCACCGGTGACGGCGGGAACAATGTACTCGCCGGGTACACCGGCAACGATACGTTGGTCGGCGGTGCCGGCAGTGACATTTTGTACGGCGACGGCTTGATCTGGGTCGACAGTCGGCCGACCGGCGGCTCGGGCCCGATCACGACCTTCACCGATGCCACGCTATGGGACCCCGCGGCCATCGACGGCAACGACACGCTCGAGGGCGGCCTTGGCGACGATCAGCTGTGGGGTGGCGGGGGCAGCGACACGGCGAGCTACGCCAATGCGTCCGGCGCGGTGCAGGTCTCGCTCTTCAATGGCGGTGGCGGCTCGTCGTCTGGAGCGGATGGAAATGACCAGCTGCACGACATCGAAAATGCCGTTGGTTCGGCCTTTAATGATGCGCTCACCGGCAACGGCGGCGCCAATGTCCTCGACGGCGGCGACGGCAATGACGGGCTGGTCGGCGGCGGGGGCGACGACACGCTCCTCGGCGGCAGCGGCAACGATTTCTTCAACGGCGGGTTCGGCAATGACGCGATCGATGGCGGCACCGGCTTCGATCGCGCAGGCTATTTCAACGGGGCGACGACCGGCGTTACGGTCGACCTTCGGCTTCAGGGCACTGCGCAAAACGTCGGCGAACTCGGCTTGGAGACGCTCACGAACATTGAGGCAGTGTCAGGCACCATTTACGGCGACACGCTGACCGGTGACGGCAATGACAATTGGCTGTGGGGCTCGGTCGGCGGCAACGGGGGAACCAACAACGACACGCTCGACGGACAGGGCGGCAATGACCTCCTCACCGTCGGAATCGGTAACCACAGTTTGACCGGTGGAAGCGGCGTCGACACCGTCGCTTTCACCGAAAACGGTGGGGCTGAGCCGAACCTCACCGTGAGCCTGGCGCTGCAAGGCGTGGCCCAGGCCACCGGCGCTGGCAACTGGACATTGAACGGGATCGAGAACCTTTCCGGCGGCCTCGGCAACGATGGACTGATCGGCGACGGAGGGAGCAACGTGCTTGCCGGCTACACCGGCAATGATACGCTCGCCGGCGGAGCGGGCAACGATGTGTTGTACGGCGACGGGGTGATCTTGACCGACAATCGGCCAACCGGCGGATCGGGACCGATCACGACCTTTGCTGACGCGACGCAATGGGACGCGACGGCAGTCGATGGCAACGACCTGCTCGAGGGCGGCCTTGGCGACGATCAGCTGTGGGGCGGCGGCGGTATCGACACGGCGAGTTATGCCCGCGCAACCGGAGCCGTCGTCGTCAATCTGGCGAGCGGCACTTCATCCGGGGCCGACGGCAACGATACGCTCGTCAGCATCGAGAATGTGATCGGGTCCGGTTTAGACGACACGCTGACGGGCAACGAACAAGCCAACCAGATCGAGGGCGGCGACGGCGCTGACTTCGTGCGCGCCGGTGGCGGCAATGACGTCGTCTCTGGGGGCAACGGCAATGACATCCTCAAGGGTCAGGATGGCGATGACCTGATCGACGGCGGCGCCGGCATCGACCGCGCCGGCTATTACCAAGCCGACCCGACCCTCGGGGGCGTGACGGTGTCGCTGCAGCTGCAAGGCACTGCCCAGAATGTCGGCAGCCAGGGCTGGGACACTTTGGTCGGCATCGAAAACGTTTTCGGGACGCCGTTCGCCGACAGCCTGACCGGTGATAACGGCAACAACTGGCTCTCGGGCTCGGAAGCGACGATCGACGTCGGCAACGTGTCGGCCAGCAACAATGATTTCCTCGACGGTCAAGGCGGCAACGACTTGTTGACCGTCGGCATCGGCAACCACACGGTCATCGGTGGCACCGGCAACGATACGCTGTGGTTCTCGGAAAACGGTTTCCCTGAGACCGGGATTGCGGTGTCGCTGGTACTGCAGGGCGCCGCGCAGACGACCGGCAACGGCAGCTGGACCCTGACCGGGATTGAGAATCTCACCGGTGGCGTCGCCAACGACACGCTGACCGGTGACGGCAACGTCAACGTCCTCGGCGGCGGCGCCGGCAGTGACACTTTGGTTGGCGGAGCCGGCGACGATGTGCTCTATGGCGACGGCGGCATCGCGGTCGACGGCCATGACGTCATTACGACGTTCACCGACGTCGCGACGATCGTCGCAGGCGGGATCGGCTCCGACGTGGCCATGATGCCCGGAGTCGACGGCAACGACCTGCTCGAAGGCGGCCTCGGCAACGACTTGATCGACGGTGGCGGTGGTATC
Source organism: uncultured Alphaproteobacteria bacterium (assembly GCA_963849435.1). Taxonomy (GTDB): domain Bacteria; phylum Pseudomonadota; class Alphaproteobacteria; order Sphingomonadales; family Sphingomonadaceae; genus Sphingomicrobium. Next base: position 12,174 of record CAWKHO010000025.1, on the reverse strand, counting down.
GACACCGCCAGCTATGCGAATGCTTCCGGCACCGTCACTGTGACACTGACCGCAACCGGTGGTTCGTCGAGCGGCGCGGACGGCAACGACACCCTGGTTAGCATCGAGAATGTAACTGGCTCCGCTTTCAATGACACGATCACCGGCAATACCGGCAACAATGTCCTGAATGGCGGCGCCGGCGCCGACACCATCAACGGCGGCGGCGGCAACGATACGCTGGTCGGTGGCCTCGGCGCCGACATTCTCGATGGAGGGGCCGGCATCGACACCGCCGACTACTCCGCGTCGACCGCAGGAGTGTCCGTCAACCTTCAGAATGGCAAAGGCACCGGCGGCGCTGCCCAGGGTGACACGCTCGCGAACATTGAGAATGCCATTGGAAGCGCGTTCGCCGACAATCTCGTCGGCAGTTCCGCGGCAAATGTGCTGAACGGTGGCGCGGGTAACGACACGCTAAATGGGGGTGGAGGAGCGGACACGCTGACCGGCGGGGCCGGCGCAGACTTGTTCGTGTTTAAGGCGCTTGCTGATATCGGCGTGGGAGCGACGACGGATGCGATCACCGACTTCAACGCTGGAGGCCTCGGGGTCGCAACGGCGATCGATCACATCGATTTGAGCGCCATCGACGCGAATTCAAGGACGACCAGGGATGACGCCTTCAATTTCATTGGAACCGGGGCGTTCAGCGGCAAGGCCGGCGAGCTTCGCTACGACGGCGCGGGACATCTGTTGGGAGATGTCAACGGGGACGGGATTGCCGACTTCTCACTGGCACTGACGGTAACTGGGACCTTGGACGGTACCGACTTCGTCCTCTGAGCTTAAAAAACGCGCCGGAGTCTCGCGACCCCGGCGCATCCTTCGCGACGAAGCTGCGACGCCTCAGTAGCGGCGGTAGCCATACTGCGAGTAATCGTAATTGTTATTGTTGTAGGGCGTGTAGCCGTTGTAGCCGTAGCGATACGCAGGCTGAGCGCGGTTGACGTCGATGTCGGTGACGTACCCGCGATAGTCGGTCTTGCATTTCCATGTGAGGTCGACCTGCCCCTGGCCGCCGTAACCGTATCCGCCGGAACGGCCGCTCGTCGCGACACCCCGGACAGTTACGCCGCCGGCCGAACGCGGCTCGACGCGGCTGACGCCGAGCACCCGGCCGCCGCCATAGCCTCCGTTATAGCCGTAGGGGCTATAGCCATAGCCGCCGCCGAGGCGCTGCTGGACCGCTGCGGTGCACTGGTTGATCAGCGCCTGCTGGTTGTACCCGTAGCCGCCGTAGCCGCCGCCCAACACCTGATTGATAACCTGGCCGATCGGATTACCGCCGTAGCCGTAGCCCGGATAATATTGCGCGGCCGCGGGCGCCGCACCCATGAGCGTGGCAGCTGCCAGGCCGCCCGCCAGAACCTTCGTAATCGCGGTCATGCCACTCTCCTCGAAACGCGCCGCCGGGAAACGCACGGCGGGTCGATGATGCTCCTTATCGTTACGGCGCTGCACGGTCGCTGAACCGGCCGTTGGCTGCGGTTCATTCGCGAGCTGCTTACCGCAGCGCAGGAGCGCGAGAACCAACCCCTCGCGGCGCCGAATTGGACGTCGCTTCGAGCGGTCAGGCGGCTTCGAACTGCTCCTCGTCGGTCATCATCGGGCCGCTGTCCTGGCCCTTGGCGCTGACGTCGCGGTCGACGAATTCAATCACCGCGATGGGCGCGGCGTCCGATGCGCGGATGCCGGCCTTGATGATCCGCGTGTAGCCGCCGTTGCGACCGGCGTAGCGCGGAGCGAGCACGTCGAACAATTTGGCGAGCTGCGCCTCGTCCATCAGCCGCGACTGGGCAAGCCGCCGATTCGAAAGCCCGCCGTGCTTGGCAAGCGTGACCAGCTTCTCGACATACGGCCGAAGCTCCTTCGCCTTGGCGGTCGTCGTCGTGATCTGCTCGTGCTTGATCAGCGCGGCCGCCATGTTGCGGAACAGGGCCGCCCGATGGCTCGAAGTGCGCTGAAGTTTACGATGGCCAACGCGGTGGCGCATGGTGATATCCTTTCGTTCGTCAGGGATCCGTGCGAGGTAACCCCGGCCACGCAGCTCTCGGGGCGGCTGCGCAAAAGCCCAAATAGCAACGGCGAGCTGATCAGCCCGCCGGACGCGCAGCCCTCAACATGATAAGGCGAGCGAAGTCAAGTTTCGGGGGAGGTTCGAATGGCGTTTCCAGGCATGGCGTTGATGCTAATGGCGGCAGCTGCAACGGCGGCGCCGATCCCCGTCCGTACTCCCATCGGCAGCTTCCCCATCGAACCCGCGAAATCCGTAACGCACGTCGAGACCACCCGCGTCGATTTCCTCCCCGGCCAGGAAATGCCCGAGCATATGCATCCGGTCCCGGTCGTCTGCTTCGTGGCGAAAGGCAGCTTCCTCGTCAGCATCGGCCGCGCACCCGTGCGGACGGTCACGGTCGGCGGCACCACGCTCGAGCGCGCCGGCGAGGTCGTCCACTATTTCCGCAACGCGTCCGCGCGCGAACCCGCCCAGCTCTACTGCGCAATCCTCGCCGGCCCCGACGACAAGCAGCTCAGCGTCATGCTGAATAAGCAGCCTTAAGAACTGCGGCGTCCCATCGTGCTCGCCGCCAGCCGCCGAACGAGCGGCGACAGCCCGCGGTGGCTGGACGCATGATAGACGGAGCCTGACTCCAGCTCCCGACACAGCCGCCGGTGGGCTTCGCCGAGCGCATGATACGGCAGGCCCGGCAGCAGATGGTGCAGCGCGTGGTAGCGGAGGCCGACCGGCGCCCAGAATATTACCAGCGTGGCGGGCGGCGGGACGTTGACGCTGTCGAGGAACTGCGCCGTCACGCTCATCGGCTCGCCGTCATTCTCCCACAAATGCGCGACCAGCGTGCGCACCTGGTTGAGGAACATCACGCCCGCCGAGATTCCGATAAAGATCGCAAAGTCGCGCAGCGGGATCGTTCCGGTCGCGACCAGCGCGATCAGGGCAATCGCCCAGATGCTCGCGGCGCGTTTCCTGCAACGCCCAATCGCGCGCGAACTCGCCCTCGGGCTTCGGGCGCACGAACTTCGGGTTGATCTGCAGCCCCGAATAGCGCCCCACCACGATGCTCCGCAGCTTGGGTGAAAGCAGCGACAGCGGCGCGAAAATCCCGAAGCGGATCAGCATCCCGATCGGCGCCAGCGCTGCCGCGATCAGGAACAGCGGCAGAGTCCACGGCTGCATCAGCGCAAGCGGCAGATATTCGGGGTCGTCGGCGGTGCCGTAATAGGTCTTTGCGTGGTGCTGGTTGTGCACGCCCTCGTACATGAACGACGGGATCAGCAAGGGCACGCCGACGACCAGGTTCCAGACGAAGCGGAATCCCTTCACCGCGCCCTTCTTGATATGCGTCAGCTCATGGATGAACGAGCCGGCGCGGTAGAGCGCGAGGATCGCGACCAGCCCGGCGGCAAGCGCCAGCGGCGTCGAACGAACGAACATCGCGGCGAAAAGCGCGGCATAGCCGAGCAGCGCCGACCCAAGCATATCCGCCCAGTAGATCGCCGACCTGGGCTGATTGAGGTCGCGCGTGAGGCTCGCCGCGGCCTTGAGCATCGCCGCATCGTCCTTGCGCGCGGGCGCGCGCCGCGCTTGGGCAGCGTCGCTGGTGCGCTCGAGGATCGCGGTGTCCGTCATAAGTCCTTGCAAGGGTTGGCCTTGCCCGGAGATAATGGCGGCATCGTGGCCCCGCAATGAACGGAACTGGCGCGCGCCGCGAACAGCCGCTAGCCAGCGCGCATGAGCAGCAGCCCAGTCACCATCCGCCCGGTCGCCACCAAGAAAGACAAAAAGATCTTCGTCGACTTCGCGTGGGAGGTGTACCGCAACGACCCCGCCTGGGTCCCGCCGCTGAAGGACGAGGTCCACGGCCTCATCACCCCGGGCAAGAACCCGTGGTTCGAGCATGCGCGCGCGCAGTTGTGGCTGGCGGAGCGCGGCGGCAAGGTCGTCGGCCGCATCAGCGCTCAGGTCGACGATTTGGTGCAGGAGCATATGGGCGCCGGCATCGGCCAGTGGGGCATGTTCGAGGCGCTCGACGGCGAAGCCGCGGCGGCGCTGATCGCCACCGCCGAGGACTGGCTGCGCAAGGAAGGCATGACCAGCGCGCTGGGGCCGATCAGCCTCTCCATCTGGGACGAGCCCGGCCTCGAGATCGAAGGCTTCGCCGAGCCGCCGACGGTGATGATGGGCCATCACAAGCCCGAATACCGCGCATGGATCGAGGCGGCCGGCTACGCCAAGGCCAAGGACCTGCTGACCTACGAGGTCGATATCGCGCATTGGGACGATCCCAAGATCAACCGCCTGATCGCCATGGGCGAGCGCAACCCGCACATCCGCATCCGCATGGTCGACAAATCGAAGTTCAAGGAAGAGGCGCGGGTCATCCTCAACCTCCTCAACGACGCCTGGTCGAACAACTGGGGCTACGTCCCTCTGACCGAGGCCGAGATCGCCTACGCCGGCAAGAAGCTCAAACCGATCATCTACAATGAGCTGGTGCGCGTCGCCGAGCTCGACGGCGAGCCGGTCGCCTTCATGATCACGCTCCCCGACATCAACGAGCTGATCAAGGATCTGAACGGCGAGCTCTTCCCGTTCGGCTGGGCGAAATTGCTGTGGCGCCTGCGCAAGCCGCGCACCCGCCGCTCGCGCGTGCCGCTGATGGGCGTCGCGAAAAAGCTCCACCAGACCCGCCTCGCGAGCCAGCTCGCCTTCATGCTCATCGAATACACCCGCCGCGACTGCGTCGGGAAATTCGGCATCAAGATGGGCGAGTTCGGCTGGATCCTCGAGGACAACAAAGGCATGCTCTCGATCGCCGAGCTCCCCAGCGCCAAGGTCAACCACCGTTACAGGATATTCGAACGGAAGCTCGCCTAACCTCCTCCCCGTCGCGAAGCGATGGGGAGGGGAACCATCGAACGGAGATTCGATGGTGGAGGGGCCGACCACCGCTGCAGGGCCCCTCCACCACCGAGCTACCGCTCGGCGGTCCCCCTCCCCACGAGCTGCGCTCGCAGGGAGGAACTAAGGAATTCAAAACCCCCGCACCCGCGGTTCCGGGGGCATGTTCACCACCAGCTCGGTCAGCGCCCACACCATCGCATCCGCCCGGTCCGGCGAGCGCCCGCCGCTGCACCCGCCCGGCGTAAGCGCGGTCAGCTCGTCCTCCAGCTCGGCAAAGTTGCCGGCGAACAGGCACCGCCCGGTCTCGAACGCCGCCGCCACCGGCTCCGCCCGCGCGCTCTTGCCATAGCTCGCGTGCACCAGCCGGATCGGCAGCCCCGGCGCGGCCGTGCGCAGCACGCTTTCGACCATGCTCCCGCCATTGTTGGCCTCGGCGATCACCCGGTCGGCCGACCACGCGCCGAACGCCGCGGCCACCCGCGCCGCCCAGCCCTCGGGCCGCAGCCCACCGACGCTGCAATCGGCAAGCACGACTCCGCGCCCGTCGCTCAGCAGCCCGCATACCACGATCCCGCACGCGCCCTTCTCGCCCGCCGGCGGATCGACTCCGATCACCACCCGGCGCAGCGCCTCGCGTGCCGGCATTGCGCACCGCCGCTCTTCGATCACTTCGCGCGTCCACAGCGCCCCCTCGGCCTCGCCGAGCACGACTCCATCGAGCTCCTGCCGCCCAAGCCGCGATCCGGCGTAGGTGCGCTTCATCGCGTCCACGAATTCGCCGCGGCAAATGCGGATTGTCGAACGTCCGCCCGCCCGTCACCTCCGTGCCCGCATCGACCAGCAGCCGCTTGATCAGCGCGATCGGCCGCGGAGTCGTCGTCGCTACAGTGCGCGCGAAGCACCGAGCCGCAACCCCATCTGCAGATTGTCCCACGCCGCGTCCGGATGCAGCCATTTGGCGATCTCGTCGGCCCAGGCGAAATGGTGCTGCGGTCCGCGCAGCCGGTCGGGGCTCGCGCCCGAATAAGCGATCGCCACCGCACCGCCGGGAAACTTGAGCTTGCCGATGGTCGGCCGCCACACCAGCTTCTCGCCGGTCTGCGCGCAGGCCAGCAGCCCGCTCTCGCCCTCGACCATGATCTTGGCGACCTCGTCGAGGCTTCCGCCGACCAGCGCGATCCGCGCGCCCGGCATCTCGCGCGCCCGCGCAAGCACCCATTCGGCGCCCGTGCGCGTCTTGCCGTAGCCGCGCCCCGCAAGGATCAGCCAGTTGCGCCAATCGCCCGCTCGGGTTCGCGCTGCCCTTCGAGCGCCCGCCACGACCATTCCTCCTCGAGGCTGCGCATCTGTGACGCGGAAAGCGAATCCCACACCCGCGCGCGCTCCTCCGCCGTGCACCCCGCCAGCACGCGCATCAACTTTCAAGTTCGATCAGCTTAAGCTCCTCCCTGTCGCGCGAGCCGATGGGGAGGGGGACCGCGCAGCGAAGACTGCATGGTGGAGGGGCCCGGCGCCGGCCACCCCGGACCACTCGCATTTCTCGAGCCCGCCCCGCCCGTCCTCTGGCACTTTGCCGTCCTCGGCAATCAACCCCATCGCCCGCATCATCTTCTCCAGCCGCGCGCGCACCTGCTCGATGTCCGTCCGCTGCGGCTTGATGTCTCCCGGCCGCCGGCCGCCGTTGCGCTCGCACGATTTCGAGCACCGCAAGCGCCGTCTTGGCGTCCACCAGCCGCGGTACCTTCGGATCGGGTCTGGGCTTTAGCGACCGCTTCGTTTCCCGGATCAGCTCCGCCCGGACCTCGATGCTGCCCTGGGCCAGCGCGTTGTCGCAATCGGCGCGAAACTGCTCGTTCTTGCGCAGCCACTCATGGACGGTCGAATTCGACACGCCCGCCGACCGGCATGCGCCCTTGATGTTGCAGCTCGCCGCCAAATAATTGAGGAACTTGCTGCCGCCGCTTGACCGTGAAGCTCCTGCGCTTCGGCTTCTCCTTCAGCGACCCCCGCGCCGCCTGTTTCTGAGTCCGGCCCCCTGCCGTTCCGCCGATCTCCGTCTCGTCCTCGCCCATGCCCACACCCGCTGCCCGGCAACTATGTGCCATAAAGCGCGCGTGAATGTCAAGATAATTGTGCCAAATAGGTTTTATCGGCCAATCTTTATCCCGGCTCCCGGGCCGGGACGCGCGTCCTTCTTGACTTCGCTGAGCACTATGTCCGCTTCGTCCCATTGCGGACGTTAGACTGCGTCTCCCGCTCGGGCTCAGAAGGACATGTGCATGTCTTTGAGTGCCCAGCGGATCAGCTCGCGCATGGCAATGCGGGCACTCCTCGGCTCGCCGGCTGCGATTGCTTCATAGACCCGCTGGTGATCCGGAACAGGGTCGCGCAAGAGCGGCCCGTCGCGGGTCTTGAAGCGGGTGGTCCATTGCACGGCGGCCCCGATCGGGCTCGCCAGAGCCAATAGCGGCTAGTTTCCGGTGGCGGCAAAGATCGTTCGATGAAACTGCTGATCCGCGGCTTGCCCCTCGGCCGTTTCAAGCGGAAACCTGGCCATCTCGTCGAGCGCGACGCGGAATAGAACAAGATGGTCAGCCGTCCGGTTTTTGGCTGCAAGCGCAGCTGCCCCCGGCTCAATCAACTCGCGCAGCTCGAACAGGCCGTGAACGAGATGCGGCTGTGGCGCCGACTCAAAGCTCCAGGCGAGGACGTCGGGATCGAGCACATTCCACCGGCTGCGCGGACTGACGCTTGTTCCTGCCTTCGCCGGCTTTCAATTCAATCCCTTAGCCGCGAGAATCGCCGATGGCCTCGCGATAAGCGCCCCGCGATACGCCCAGTTTCTCACTCGCCTCGATCTCGCCGCCAAAGGTGTAACCCGGCGGGCGCTGTCCGCTGACGATCTCGATGCCTATGGCGCGAGCGATCGTACCGTGGAGGCGCGGCCGCCCGCCGGGTTCATGTTTCACAGCGCCGTTCCGATGTTCTTCCTTGAATTCGTTACACCCCCGCTCTGTGTCTGCGCAAGCGAACCTTAGCGGATGGCAACGATGGTCCCGCGAGTTCCCGCCGGCGAAAACAGCGGCCGCTCAGCTCCCGCGCAGCGTCTTCATTACGCGCGCGCGAATCCTCCCATAGTTCTCTTTGACCGGCCCCAGAATGCCGTGCCTCTCCGGCGGCAGATGGGCGAGCGGATGTCCATCAGGGCGGAACACGTAGTGATCGAAGAATGCGCGCCATGCCACTCGTTCGAGCGGAGGGCGCTCGGCAATCGCGATCATGGCGAGCATCATTGTCGTGTACGGCGCATCCGGTCCGCACTGAACGCGTCCCACCAATAATTGACGAGCAGGTTCAGCGGTTCGGTCCCTTCAACCTGGTGCCACCAGAGCTTGGGAAGATAAAGCGCGTCGCCGGGCTCGAGCTCGGCGATCAAGGCCTGATCGCGCACGCTTTCGAACTTGGCGAAACGGGGGTCGCCCTGCTCACTTCCGACAGCGAGAGCGACCGGCCGGACCCGCCATCGTAAAGTCGATGGGTCCAACATAAAGACCGCCAATCGCCGCGGGTGAGTAAAGCGTGAAGCGCCGCCGGCCCGCGACGACACAGGCGATGTTGTCGAAAGTGTCGTAGTGGCTGCTGACCAAAGAAGCATTTCCGACCCAAAGCCGCGGCAGAATCGGCTAGGTACATCGCCAGGCGATTGTTCGGCAAAGCCGGGGACGTGATCTTCGGCGGCGATCGATTCGAAATACACCGACGGCAGCTGGGGATCACGTGCCGCGGCGTTCATTCGGTCGAGCGCAACCGATAGCGGCATATCCACGCGCTCGAAATTAAAGCCTGCAGATCGTCCGAATAGAAATAGCGGCCGCTGATCGACGGTGGTCCTACGAAGGCCTGGGCGAGCGCGCCGGAATCGAGGCCGGGAAGATAACGGCCAATGTCTCCCACGAGGTGCCGCTGCCTTGGTCGCCGGCCAATCATCGCAAAGCCCGCGAAGCACAACCGGCGCGCATTTCTCCGCTACTCGGATCGGAAACGATTCCGGGTCCAACAACGATGCCGCGTCGATCTCTTGAACCCGGCCGGACATCGCTAGAGCTGGGCGCCGCTGGCGAGGCGTTCGTTGCGGCGATTGGCCAGCACGGGAATTTGCCGCAGTGATCCGGCCATCGTGTAGGCAAGCTGCAGATGGCCTTTGCGGAACAGGGACAGCGCCGCGGCATCGTCGAGCTCGGCAATCGCATCGAGACTAACGGTGTAGAGTCCCTCAAGGTGAAGCTTCTCGCCATCGTCGAAGCTGAGCGTGATATCGATCGGTTCGACGAGGCGTTGCTCGAGGACGCTCCGGATGAAAACGTCCGTCTGCTCGGTTCCGGCGACGAGCAGCCCGAGCGCTCGCTGGACCCGTCGCAGCGGCTCGCTCGCCTCACCATTCTCGTCGAACAGCGGCTCTCCCTTTCGCTATCGCTGAAACGCGGCGATTCGACGTCGATCGCGATATTCTCCCCGGAACGAAAAATCCCTGCCGTTCGATTTCGAGAGGCTGAAAACCGCCCGCGGCGCCTGGCTCGCCGCTGACCAGATTTTCGCCTGGCCGAAAGCCGAACATCGCTCCCGCATAAAAGCGTCCGGTCTCCGCGCTCTTGTTCAAGAGAATCGGGCAGCAGGTCGCGGCGCTCGAAAATTCTGACGCCACGATCGCGACGAAGTGCGGCGCACCTTCAGGCGAACGCACGCGCAGGTGCCGGTGCGCCTCGGAATTGAGAATCTCCAGCTGTTGCATCGCTAACCCGATAACCCCCTCAAATTCCCTCTTTGCTAGCGCTTCGGAATGGACAGCGCATCTGCAAAAAAGCTTCTATTTCAGACCTCCAATTACTCAGACAAGTTTTCTATTGATAGCGCTAACAATTGTGCTACCGTACGTTGAGTCCAGAGAATCTCTTGGGGAGAGGATATAACGCTGCTTCGTGCGGCGTGCGGTAAGTTGACCTCTTTTCCAGGAAGACGGTTGATTTTGGCGCGATCGCGGCGAGCGTTCGGCGGGCGAAAGCCTGTCTGCTCGTCCGAAGAAGAGGGGGCGTACATGAATTGGGGACCTTCGAATACTCATACAATGAACAGCAACCGCAGCCTGTCCTCGCGGCGGCTGATTCTCGGCTGCACGTCGAGCCTGCTGGCCCTTGCGGCCGCCAGCCCTGCTTATGCGGAGAAGGCCAAGACTGACGGTGAAAATGTCGCGGTCACCGCGGCTGCCGGCGAGGCTGCCGCGGCAGCGCAACCCGAAACTCAGCGCCGCCGGCGGCGGCCGTGCCGAGCGCGACCGATCAGAACAATACCGCGCAGCCGATCGTCGTTACCGGTATTCGCGGATCGCTTCAGCGCGACCTGAACGCGAAGCGCGCTGCTCCGGGCGTGATGGACACAATTTCCGCTGAAGATATCGGCAAGTTCCCCGATCCAAACATCGCTTCCGCAATGCAGCGGATCCCCGGCGTTACCATTCAGCGCGCGGGACAACGCGGCGACGCCAATGGCGTAACGGTCCGCGGCTTCGGAGGCGACTTCAACGACACCTTGGTTGACGGTCGTCACGTCTCCACCGCCGCAGGCGGCCGCAGCGTCGATTTCACAACCATCGGAGCGGACTTCATCGGCCAGGTCAACGTCCTCAAGACTCCCGACGTGGAATTGTCGACGAGCGCGATCGGCGCCACGATCAACATCCTGCTGCCGAAGCCGTTCGATTATTCCGGGTTCAGGTTCGCTGCGACCGCCGGTGGAACCGAACAATCGCGTTCCAAGCACATCACGCCAAGACTTGGCGTGCTGATTAGCGATCAATTCGCCAATGGCACTTTCGGTATCCTCGCCGACGCGACCTATACACGAGAGATACGAAGACGAACCATGTCTTCATCCCCGGGTGGATCGGCGCCCATTTCGCCCCGTGCCAGACCGGGCCCGATAACCTGACCTGCATCCCGACGGCGACCCGACACCGCAGGGTGGCCGACGAATAACATAAAGTCCGGCCGGCGTGGTTCCCGCAGCAAATCGGCGCGGACCAGCAGGATACTCATGACTCACGTATCGACGGCCGGGTCGCGTTGCAGTGGCGGCCGAGCGACAGCGTTCTGCTCACTCTCGACGACAATTATTCAAGGCAGACGCTTAACTCGACCGACTACGGTTATGCAGCATGGTTCAACGGCGACGACCTGCGCAACGTCAAATACGATTTCAACGGCTCGGTGATCGACTTCAACCAGTTCGGCACGCCCATGGACTTCAACGCGAACCACTCGCGCTTCGTGAATACTCGGAATCAAGCCGGAGCGAACTTGAAGTGGAGCGCCACCGAACATCTGAAGTTCGAGGCTGACGCTTCGGTAGATCGCGCGGTCCAGAGAAACAAACAAGACAGCATGGATATCGGCTACGGTGGCTACAACAATGTCCTCTATCCAGACGACTGGCCCATCGTCAGCCTTCGGGGGACACACGTTCCTACGGGTTGCCCGGATTGCGCCACCTTGGGAGGACAATTCGCGAGTTCCGGCGGATGCGTAACACCATTCTCGGCGCGAACACTGGAGTCCTGATATCCGGACCCAGTAGCAGCGATCTGCCCAACGTTCACGACGTCGGCCCGGCCGGCAATGTCGGCCAATTCCTCGATACGACGAAAATGGGTTCGCACGTCATCGTGCGCTTCGCCAACCATAATAGCGATGTCGTCAAGCAGGCCAAACTGCTCGGCCGGTGGGAAAGCGACAATCTCAACGCTGACGTTTGGCGGCCAATATATCGACGATAAGTTCCACCAGGACGGCGCAAACACCTTCGCTAACGGTGTGTTCGCCAGCTTTGCTGGCTATGGCCCGCCTTCAGGTCGAACGGGCGGTCTGTATCCTCTTCCTCCGAGCTTTCGACGGCACTATCAGCACTTCGGGTTTCATCCCGAGCTACGGCGACAATGCGCTTGCTCCCGGTTTCGTGGTCTATGACCCCTATGCAATCTACGCTGCTCTTGAGGCTGCGGGCTACAACACCAAACCCGGCTTCGATCCGAACACCACGCTGGACGTCCACGAAAAGACGCTTTCGTTGTTCGGCAAGTTTAACTTCGAAACGAGCATCGGCGGGATGGCGCTTCACCTGAACGCCGGGGTGCGGTACGAGCGTACGCGCGATGCGAT
>CAWKHO010000024.1:0-8559 GCA_963849435.1 uncultured Alphaproteobacteria bacterium | reverse complement strand
TGTGTACCTCGGCGAGACAACCGTCGTGTGCTCCGGCTCTTCCAGGCGCAGGTCCGCGCGCGGCGGCGGGTCGACGGGCGCGGCGGTCAGCGGCTCGGGCTTGCGGCCGACCGCCCGATCGAGCGCCTCGACGACATTTTCCGCGCCTCGGAACCGCCGCGCGAGCGCAAGCCGCGGCACGTCGACTAGCGCGCCGATCGTCTTGAGCCCGAGCCGTTCGAGCGTGCAGACGGTGTCGGGGTCGAGGCGGAGCGCGGCGACGTGGAGGGGCGAGAGCGCATCGACCAAGCCCCTCCCCCCTTCGCGGGGGAGGGACAGGCGACGCGCAGCGGCGCCAGGGAGGGGGGGCGTGCGACGACCGCCCTCTCCCCGCTCGCGCTGCGCGCGATCGACCTCCCGCAGAGGGGGGAGGGTGCATAATGGGCCAGCGCCCATGCTGCTGCTGCGGTCGGCGCGATCGCGACGCGCGCGTCAGCCCGAGGCGGCGAAACGCCGCCGCACATCTCGCACCAGCCCGTGCTCGCCGCCGAACAGATGCGCGATTCCGGTAATGTCGAGCCGCAATCCATCGCCGTCCACCTCGACCAACGGCGACCAGCGCCCGGCCCAGTCGGCGAGCCGCCGCACAAGCGCCGAATCGCCGCCGGGATCGGCGGGCACCGCCACGAGCCTGGGTCGAGCGCGCGCGCGTCGGTCAGCCGCGCGCCGGTCCGCGCGCCGCGCTCGCGGCGGCTGGGTGACCGCATGGATGATCAGCCCGTGCGTGCCTTCGACAGTGAGGACGACCGGCGCGTCAGGCGCGTGAGCGGCGCTCTTCGCCCAGCGCTCGATCGCCAGTGCCGGCAACCAGATGGAAAGCGATCCGCTTCATGCGCGAGGGTCCAGCGGCCCGGCGGCTCCTCGCGCGCGGAACAGCTCGGCGTCCCAGGCCGGAGTCCCGGCGCGCGCGGATCGAGCTCGTTGGCAGCGACGGTGCGCTCGCGATTCGCCAGCGCATCCGCGCGCCGCTGAGGTTCGCGGTTCCGCCCAGCCGCACCAGCCAGCAGGGCACGCCGACCGCTCCGAGGCGACCGCAAGCCGCCGCGTCGCGGTGAAGTCGAGCGCTCGCGGGTCGCCCCAGATCTCGCCGATGACAGCACGAGAGCGCGGGGCATCTTAACCCCTCCTCCATCGCCCACAGCGCGTCGCGCGCATCGCGGGTTTCGACATGGATGAGGTTCTGCGAAGGAAGCCCCGGCGGATGGATCCGCCCGCTTTCGAGGATCGCCATTCGGTCCTGCACCCACAGCAGTGGCTTTTCGGTGTCGACCTGCGCCAGCAGGAACCCCGCCCAGCCGCCGTCGCGCGGATGCGCGGCGAACAGTTCGGAGAGGGTGGGGCTGGTGCGGAAACGGCACATGCCAGCGCTCGCCAGCCAGTGCCCGGGAAGCTGATGACGCTTCGGCCGCGCGGAGCGCGCGGAGACGGCTCCGCCGGCGACCAGAGAAAAGCCTCTCGCCACACAACTCACAACGTTTTTGTTCTGCTTTTGTTCTTTATCCCGCGACTCACGAGCCAGAGTTAATGGTGCGACTCGGGCGCGACGAGCTCTTCCAAGAACACCGCGATCTCGCGTCGCGACATGCCGACGCGACGCGCCCGAAACGCCGAACGCCATATGCGTGCAACGCATCTCCACCGCCTTGTCGCGCTCGTCGTCGAGCCCTCGCGCCGAACGCGGCGCGAGATTCCGTCCCGGCGCGACCAGAAGGCCAGCGTCGGCACCGGCGGCTTGTCCGTCACACGCGGGATCGGCGGCTATCGACCTTGTGCCCCGCGACCACTCGTACAGCCGCCACACGTTATTCTGGTGCGGATCGCCGGAGAAGGGTGAGCCCAGAGTCACCACCGCGAGGACCTGCTCGGGCGCCGCCGCGCCATCTCGCGCGCATAAACCCCGCCGAGGCTCCAGCCGACCAGCAGGACCTTCCGGCCGTTGCCGACGTCCTCCAGCCGCTGGCGGAGCCGATCATCGTTTGGGGCTGCGCTCCGCGGTTCCAGCCCGAGCTCCCACCCGATGCACCGCCAGCCCGCCTCGGCCAGCGCCTGGCGAAGCCGCCGTCGTGCGGTCGCTCGCCACCCAACCGGGAATGACCAGGCCGGCGGCCCGTCCTCCGGACCGAGCGGCCGCGGACGCGCAGAAGGAGCGCCAGATGCGCGGGACCAGCCAGGCCGCTTCGTGCAAGCCGCCGCCAATCGGACGGGGGCCGGTCGTCGCCTGTCGAAGCGATACTTCAGAGGTACTCGCTCCCCATCAGCTCCTGCAGCGCCTTGGGCAGCCGCACCCGCCCGTCCTCCGTCTGATGATTTTCGAGCAATGGCACGAGGATTCTCGGGCTCGCCAGCGCGGTGTTGTTGAGCGTGTGCGCGAACCGCACTTTCCCGTCGGCGCCGCGATAACGGATATTCGCCCGCCGCGCCTGCCAGTCGTGCAGCGTCGAGCAGCTGTGGGTCTCGCGATACTTGCCGAGTGTCGGCACCCAGCTCTCGATGTCGTTCATGCGATACTTGCCGAGGCCCATGTCGCCGGTCGAGGTCTCGACCACCTGATAGGGGATTTCCAGCGCCGCGAGCAGGCCCTCGGCCAGCTCCAGCAGCCGTCGCATGCCACTGCGCCGACTGCTCGTCGTCCGCCTCGCAGATCACATATTGCTCGACCTTCACGAACTGGTGGACGCGCAGCAGCCCGCGCACGTCCTTGCCCGCGCTCCCCGCTTCGCGCCGGAAGCAGGGCGAGTAGCCGGCATAGAGGATCGGCAGCTTGTCGGGCTCGATGATCTCGCCCGAATGGAGCGAGGTCAGCACGACCTCGGCAGTCCCGGCGAGCCACAGATCGTCGTTGGGCAGCTCGTATGTCTCCTCGCGATGGCCGGGGAACTGGCCCTGGTTGAGGAATGCCTGCTCGCGCGCGATCGCCGGGACGGTGATCGGCGTGAAACCGGCATTCGCGATCCTTTCGAGCGCGAACGCCATCAGCTTGGTTTCGAGCAGCGCGAGCCGCCCCTTCAGGCAATAGGTCCGCGATCCCGACACTTGCGTGACGCGCGACAAGTCGCCCCAGTCGTTCTTCTCGATCAAAGCGACATGGTCGAGCGGCTCGAAGCCGAACTTCGGCGGCTCGCCGACCGTGCGGACGACGACGTTGGCGCTCTCGTCCGGCCCGACTGGCGCTCCCTCGTAGGGAATGCCCGGGAGCTTCAGCATCAGCGCGTTCAGCTCGGCTTGCTTGTCCGCAAGCGCGCCCTCGAGCGCAGCGGCGCGGGCGCCCGCGTCCTTGGCGTTGCGCCCAAGCTCCGCCTTCTCCTCGGGTGTTGCATCCTTGAACTTGGCGCTGAACGCGTTTCGTTCGGCCCGCAGCCCCTCGATCTCGGTCTTGAGCCCCCGCACTTCGGAATCCAGCACGAGCAGCGCTTCGAGGTCGAGGTCCACGCCCTTGACCTCGATCGCGCGCGCCACCGTCTCGCGGTTCGCCTTGACGAAATCCATTCCCAGCATCGCCGCGCAAGTGCGCGAAAGCGTGCTTCAGGGCAAGCTAGTCGAAGTGCAGCCGGCGATAGCGGCCGCGGAAGTAGAGCAACGGGTCGAGGCCGCCGTCGAAGCTCGCCTTCACCACTTGCCCAACCAGGATGTGGTGGTCGCCGCCGTCGTACACCGCGAACCGCTCGCATTCGAATACGCCGAGGGAATCCTTGAGGATCGGCGCGCCCGCCTCTCCGCACGACCATGGAGTCACTCCGAAGCGGTCCTCATCACGGGTCGCAAAGCGGATCGACGCGGGCTGCTGCCCGGTCTGGAGCACGTTGATGGCGAAATGCGATGCGCCGATCAGCGCCTCGGCGCTCGCCGCCAGCTTGTGCACGCAGACCAGGAGCAGCGGCGGTTCAAGCGAGACCGAGGTGAAGCTGTTGACGGTGAGGCCAGCCGGAGTGCCGGCTGGATCCACGCAGGTGACGACGGTGACTCCAGTGGCGAAACAGCCGAGGGCGTCGCGCAGGGTGCGCGGGTCATGCCCGCTGCGATATTCACCCTTGGTCGACGGGTCGGCCATCGGTGGCGCTATAACGCGCCTCCGCCGGAGCGCCAGCAACCTGTCCGCTGGCCGTTACCTGACCGGCATTTCATTTGCGCGACTGCCGCGGTCCGCTAGGCTTGGACGATGATCTCCGTTCCACTCCGTCGCATTCTGTTCTGGGCCGCAGCGATTTTCGCGTTCGCCATGGCCGTTCTGCCCCATCCGCCGGAATTGCCGGGCGGTCCTTCGGATAAGCTGCAGCACATCGCGGCCTTCGCTACTCTGGGCGTCCTCGGTGCCTGGGCCTACGTGGAGGCGCCGATTCTTGCGCTGTTCGCCGGGCTTTCGGTTTTCGGCGCAGCCATTGAGCTGGTCCAGGCCGTTCCCGCGCTCCATCGCGACAGCGATATCAAGGACTGGATCGCCGACACGCTCGCCTGCGGGCTGGTGCTGCTTTTGATCCGGTGGCGGCGGCTTCGGAAACAGCGCGAAGCGAGACAGGAATAAAGTGCGCGGGTTCGTTCACGACCAGGGCCCGCTCGCCTGGTTCGTCGTCGCCGGCTATCTGATCGCCGCGTTGCTTGCCTTTCGGGCTGCCCCCGCGACTGCAGGCCGCGAACGCGGCTTTTGGGTCGTCACGGGTATCGTCATGGTCCTGCTTGGAATCAACAAGCAGCTCGACCTTCAGAGCGATCTCACCGACTTCGCGAGAGCCGCGGCGCATTCGGAAGGCTGGTACAGCTGGCGGCGCGACGTCCAGGGCCTGTTCCTGCTGCTCATGGCGCTCGGCACCGCTGCAATTGCAATGCTTTTGTGGCGCTGGCTTCGAGGCTGTTCGCCCAGCGCCAAAGTTGCAGCGATGGGTCTGGTCATCCTGCTCGCCTTCATTTTCCTTCGCGCGGCTTCGTTCCATCACATCGATTATTGGGTCACGATCCCGGTTGCCGGCATGCGCAGCGGCTGGTGGCTCGAATTGCTGGGGATCGCGGTGATCAGCTGGGCTGCCGCAACGCACCGCAGCCGCCGGGAAGACCCTGCCGCCGCGCCGGATTAGCAGTGAAAATGGGCGTCAGGCCCGAACGCTCGACGCGAGATCCTGATTTCGCCGCCTCTCCCGATGTGCAATCACACCGGGATTCGGGCTGCCGGCAAGTTCATCGAAAACGCTCGCGACTCGGAGAAGGAATGGCGCTTCGGGCCGCCCGACATATTGCGTCGCCTGCCGGCGGCAGTTTTCAGCCTGTTCTTTGAATAACATTGCCCATACCCCGCAACTGGAGCCCCCGAGTTTTACCATTACCAGCCGTGAGAGTCACTTGGGTTACAGCAATGCGGCAAGTCTGCGCAGCGCGTTAAATTTGTGTTAAACGCCACGAGCCGCGTCGCAGCCATGGGACTCCCTAATGCTCCTTCAGTCGATCGACCTTTCGTCTTTCGTGGTGCTGACTTCGCCGGCGCCAGCCGTTCTCGGCCGCGCACTGGAGAACAGGACCAGCATCGCTCATCCGGTGCTGCAGCTTCGCTTCGGCAAGGTGGCGGCTGGGTTGCCGATTTCGGATGTGTGGAGCGCCTGCTGTGAGCTTCTCCTCGAGGCGCAGCTGGTGCGCGAGAGGCGGCTGAACCAATTCGTGCTCGATCTCGAACATGTGTTCGACGTTTCCTGTGCCGGCAGCGTGGTCCTGTGCCGGTTCTCCCCCGAACATGTGTTTGCCGTTTCGCGGGAGGATTTTGCCTCCGCGCTCGAGGAGGTCGTCGATCAGATCTTCGCCGGAACGAGCTGCCCGCGCCTCATGCATGTCGCTGCGCGCTGGGGCGCGTCGGCACTCCGTGCGCTGCCCTATTCCTATCGGTTCAGCGATTCGCTGCTGATGTAGCTGGCTGCTGTCGCGTTTTCTCCTGCCGCGACGCAGCTCTGTGCCCTGCGAGCAACTGTCTCATCGCGGGACAAGATGTAATTAAAAAAGTGTTACCCCTTCAGGAACGATGTGCGTTAAATAGCGATTAAGTACGCGTGATCCGACGAAGAGCGGGAGGTTGAATGCGCAGGCTTGTTTTGGGTTTGATCGGTGCGAGCGCGCTGACGATGGCGTCGGCGGCGAGCGCGACCCTCGTCATAACAACTCCCACGTCGGTGTCGGTGAGCGGCCCGAACACGGTCAACAACATCGACTTCACCTTCGGCTACAGCAATTCCGACACGACCTCGCCGTTCTCCGAGACGGTGTCGTGGATGAATAACCTGTCGGGTCTCTATTCGATTTCGCTGACGACCAGCGCGGTCACCGCGAACGGTCCGACCGACGTCGACATCAGCGCGGCTTTCGTGACCGGCACGAACATCATCGGCCAGCTCAATCTGAACCCGGATCTGGCGAACACCGATCTCAGCGAGACTTACCGCTTGCTCGGCCAGGCGCTCGGGGCCGGTACCTACACGCTGACGGTTCAGGGCACGCGCGGCGCCATCGGATCTTACGGCGGCAACGTCGCTTTCGAGGCTGGCTCGGTTCCAGAGCCCGGCACCTGGGCGATGATGCTGCTCGGCTTCGGCGCGATCGGCTGGCAGCTTCGCCGCCGCCGCACCAGCCAGGCGCTCGCCCAGGCAGTCTAGGAAGAATCAGCTTACGCCTTTGGGGCGGCCTGGAAACGGGCCGCCCTTTTGTTTCTGGCGGTCGCGGAAGCGATAGGGTGCGACCGCACGTTCAAATCGCTGTGTTGTAACTTTCACTCACGGAGCGGCCGAATATAATCTTCCCCGAACTCGCGGCCCACCAAGAGTGGCGTGTCTCCGGCCCGGCGTTTGGAATGCCCCTTTCGCCGGGCCGTTCAACTTCCGATCGGAAGGGACTTGGCCCCTTTGACCATCGGCGCAGACAAGCGCCAATCGACCATTCCTGCAGCCCGGGGCGCAGACGGCGCAACAGAGGTTCTCGCAAGATGCGCGGGCGAAGCCTGCGCCAAGCTCAGCAATTTGAATTATCCCGAAATGGGACGCTTCGCTGAAAAATTAGTCATTACGGGAGTGACTCTCAATTGGTTAACTCGTAATTAACGCAGCTTGGCACGAGTCGCGACAGGGGCGGCCGAGTTGTTGGAGGGCAAAATGCGCAAGTTGTTTATTGGTCTTGTTGGCGCCGCGGCGCTGGCGATGGGGTCGGCGGCGAGTGCGACGATCACCCTTGATACGTGCTCGATGAGCTGCACCGGGCCATCTACGGTTGGAACCACCACAACCATCGGTTATTCGGAGTCGGGTCTGACCAATCCCTTCACGGAGACCTTGAGCTTCACGAACTCGCTCGCCGGGCTCTATACGATTTCCCTGGACACGAGCGATGCAGCTGTGAACTTCACGAGCGCGTGGTTGAGCGACGGCGTCAACAACTACGCGTTGAGCAGTGCATTCGACGACGGCACGTTTGAACTCTGGACTCGGCCCTCCACGTTGATCGGTTTGGGTACGTACACGCTGACGATCATGGGCCAAACCAGCGATTCCGGCGCGCTCGCCGGCACCGTGACGATCAGAAACGCGGTTCCCGAGCCCGGTACTTGGGGGCTGATGCTCCTCGGCTTCGGGGCGATCGGCTGGCAGCTTCGCCGCCGCCGCACCAGCCAGACGCTTGCTCAGGCAGTCTAAGCAGAATTTCACCTTGCGTATTCGGGGCGGCCTGGAAACGGGCCGCCCTTCTCTTATTCGCCAACTGCTGGTTGCCGCGCCGCCAGCCGATCGATTGCCTCGGCCAGATTGCGGTCCCGCTC
Organism: uncultured Alphaproteobacteria bacterium; assembly: GCA_963849435.1. Taxonomy (GTDB): domain Bacteria; phylum Pseudomonadota; class Alphaproteobacteria; order Sphingomonadales; family Sphingomonadaceae; genus Sphingomicrobium. The sequence continues at coordinate 746 of CAWKHO010000024.1, read as the reverse complement.
CGTCACTCCGCCAGCGTCGTGGCTGGTCAGCCGGAAGTCGACGCGGTTCCACACATTGGTGAACTCGGGGTGGTGATCCACCTTCTCGGCGTGCAGCGCGACTCGGGTGAGGAAGGCGAACGCTTCGCTGAAATCCTCAAACATGAACCTACGGACCAGCGCCTTGCCGCCTTCCTCGAATGTCCAGCCCTGCGGAACCTCCATGCCCGATTCTCCTGTCCTACAGCGGTCGTCTTGGACTAAGCTCCCGCCCATCGCCAGAGCGGCGCGGTTGCCGCCGCGAACTGCCCGCCCCGACGCGCAGGCCATTTCCTGCGCGTCACTGCGAACATTCGCGAACATTCGCGCCGCTTGAAATGCAGCCCCCACGCGCGCAACTGGCCCGCAAAGGAGACTGACATGGCCACTGAGGTCGCCGAAACGTCTGTCCTCGGGCTCGAAAACCCGATGGGCACCGACGGCTTCGAGTTCGTCGAATATACCGCCCCGGACACGACCTGCTGCGCGAGCTGTTCACCAGGATGGGCTTCCCCGAGGTCGCCACCACAAGACCAAGAACGTAACGCTGCACAAGCAGGGCGACTGCAACTTCGTCATCAACGCTCAGCCCGGAAGCTACGCCGAGGAGTATGCCAAGGCGCATGGCCCCAGCGCCTGCGCAATGGCTTTCCGAGTCAAGGACTCGAAGGCCGCGCATGAGCGTGCGGTCCGCCTTGGAGCAACCAATGTCGAAGTCAAAAAGGGCA
>CAWKHO010000023.1:0-165742 GCA_963849435.1 uncultured Alphaproteobacteria bacterium | reverse complement strand
GGCATGATGCTCAGCGACATGGCCGAGGTCCACCAGGCCCTCAACGCCGGCGCGGTCACGCTGCATTCGAAGATCGTCAGCCGCGTCCCGCAGACCGACGAGGCGGGCAACACCTACATGAAGCGGTTCGAGACGACCGCCGGCCGCATGCTCCTCGGCGAAACGCTGCCGAAGAGCCACAAGGTGCCGTTCGAAACGGTCAACCGCGTGCTGACCAAGAAGGAGATCGGCGACGTCATCGACATCGTCTATCGCCACACCGGCCAGAAGGAGACGGTGCTGTTCGCCGATGCGATCATGCAGCTCGGCTTCCGCCACGCGTTCCGCGCCGGCATTTCCTTCGGCAAGGACGACATGGTCATCCCGGAAGCGAAGGAGAAGCTGGTCGAGGATACGCGCACGCTCGTGAAGGATTACGAGCAGCAGTATCAGGACGGCCTGATCACCCAGCAGGAAAAGTACAACAAGGTGATCGACGCCTGGTCGCGTTGCGGCGACCAAGTCGCGGCGCGATGATGAAGGAGATTTCGGCAACGCCGAAGCGTCCGGACGGGCGCCAGGCGGACCTGAACTCGATCTACATGATGGCCCACTCGGGCGCCCGCGGTTCGCAGGCGCAGATCAAGCAGCTCGCCGGCATGCGCGGCCTGATGGCCAAGCCGTCGGGCGAGATCATCGAGACTCCGATCATCTCGAACTTCAAGGAAGGCCTGACCGTCCTTGAATATTTCAACTCGACCCACGGCGCCCGCAAGGGCCTCGCCGACACCGCGCTCAAGACGGCAAACTCGGGCTATCTGACCCGCCGCCTGGTCGACGTCAGCCAGGACGCGGTGATCATCGAGGAGGATTGCGGCACCGATCGAGCGCTCGAGATGCGCGCGATCGTCCAGGGCGGCGCGGTGATTGCTTCGCTCGCCGACCGCGTGCTCGGCCGCACAACCGCCGAGGACATCGTCGATCCGAAGACCGACGAAGTCATCATCCCCGAGGGCACCCTGCTCGACGAGGCGATGGTGGCGAAGATCGAGGAAATCGGGCTGCAGGGCGTGAAGATCCGCTCGCCGCTGGTCTGCGCGTCCAAGCAGGGCGTGTGCGCCAAATGCTACGGGCGCGACCTCGCCCGCGGCACCCCGGTCAACATCGGCGAGGCGGTCGGAGTTATCGCCGCGCAGTCGATCGGCGAGCCGGGCACCCAGCTGACGATGCGGACCTTCCACATCGGCGGCGCGGCGCAGCTCAACGAGCAGTCGAACCTCGAGGCGCCGGTCGACGGCACGATCGAGTTCCGCGACATGCCGATGATCATCGACCCGCGCGGGCGGCATGTGTCGCTGTCGCGCTCGGGCGAAATCGCGATCCTCGACATGGACGGCCGCGAGCTTTCGACGCACCGCGTCCCTTACGGCGCGCACCTGCTGTGCGAGAGCGGCCATATCGTCAGCCGCGGCGACCGCATTGCCGAATGGGATCCGTCGTTCAGCCCGGTGATCACCGAGAAGGCCGGTACCGTTAAGTACCAGGACCTGATCGAGAACCGGACGATGACCGAGCAGGTCGACGAATTGACCGGCATCACCCAGCGCGTGGTCACCGACGACACGGCCAAGTCCAAGAAGGACTCGCTCCATCCGCGGCTCACCCTGACCGGCAAGGACGCGAAGGAAGCCGGCGTCTATCGCCTCGCTCCCGGAGCGATCGTCGCGATCGAGGACGGGCAGAAGGTCGAGGCCGGCGAAGTGCTCGCCCGCATGCCGCGCGAAGCGGCGCGTACGCGCGACATCACCGGCGGTCTGCCGCGCGTCGCCGAGCTGTTCGAGGCGCGCAAGCCCAAGGAGAATGCGATCATCGCCAAGGTCTCGGGCAAGGTCACCTTCATGCGCGACTATAAGGCCAAGCGGAAGATCGCGATCGTCCCCGACGACGGGTCGGAGCCGGTCGAATATCTGGTGCCGAAGTCGAAGGTGATCGACGTCCAGGAAGGCGATTATGTGAAGCGCGGCGACAATCTCGTCGGCGGCTCACCCGATCCGCACGACATCCTGGAAGTTCTCGGAGTCGTGGCGCTCGCCGAATATCTCGTCAGCGAGATCCAGGAGGTCTATCGGCTGCAGGGCGTGAAGATCAACGACAAGCACATCGAGGTGATCGTTCGCCAGATGCTGCAGAAGGTCGAGATCACCGACGGCGGCGACACCACGCTTGCTTCCGGGCGAGCAGGTCGATCGCGAGGAGATGGACGAGATCAACGCCCGGCTCGAGAAGAAGCAGAAGAAGGCGGAAGGCAAGCCGGTGCTGCTCGGCATCACCAAGGCGACCTGCAGACCCGCAGCTTCATCTCGGCCGCCTCGTTCCAGGAGACGACGCGGGTGCTGACCGAGGCCGCGGTGCAGGGCAAGGTCGACACGCTCAACGGTCTCAAGGAGAATGTGATCGTCGGCCGCCTGATCCCGGCGGGCACGGGCGCGGGCATGAACCGCATGCGGGTCGCGGCATCGGCCGCGACACCGCGCTCCGTGCGGCCCAGCGCAAGATTCAGGAATCGCTGATCGCTCCGAATACGGCCGAAGAGCTGCGGCCGCCGAACTCGCGCGCAGGCCGCGCGAGACGCCGGGACCGGCGACGATCCGCTGGCGAGGTGGCCCCGATCGGGCACGGGCTCGACGCCGACGCCGGCGAGTATCTGAAGAGCTAAGCGCTCGGCAGCCGCAAAAAAAAGCCCCGCCGGCGCGATGCCGGCGGGGCTTTTTTTTGGGCCTCACGTTACTTGCAGTGGCCGCTGTTGATCGTGTTCTGGGTGCAGTTTGCGGCCGAGTTGACGTCTGCCGCGGCACCGCGGACCGTGTTGCACGCGCGAGCCCCAGACACGCCGCGATCAACACCACGGTCACCAGCTTCCGAACCATGTCGCTCCTCCGTTTGGTTGCGAAACGACCATGGCCGATCCAACGGCTGTTTGTCTACCGCCGCTTATTTGCAGTTGCTGCCGTTGATTGATTCTCGGTGCAGTTGGCGACCGAATTCACGTCGCGCGCCGCGCCGCGAACCGTGTTGCACGCGGCAACGGTGAGCGCGGCGCCGATCAGAACCACAGTCACTGCTTTCTGGAACATGATTATCCTCCTCTTCGGGCTGCTGAAACGCGGCTGCGGGCGAAGCGGCTCCATTCCGGCTCCGCAATTTTCGTGAGCTTATCGGCGAGCGCGGTTAGACAGCGACCGGCGCGGCGATGTGCGGGTGCGGCTCGTAGTCCTCGAAGACGAAATCGTCGGCCTCATAATCGAAGAGCCCTGCCCGCGATCCTTGATCACCAGGCGCGGCAGTGGCCGGGGATCACGCGCTAGCTGCAGCCGGGCCTGCTCGAGATGGTTCGAATAGAGATGACAGTCGCCGCCCGTCCAAACGAAGACGCCCGGCTCGAGCCCGCATTCGCGCGCCAGCATGTGGGTCAAAAGCGCGTAACAGGCGATGTTGAACGGCACGCCCAGGAAAATATCGGCGCTGCGCTGGTAGAGCTGGAGGTTGAGCCGCCCGCCGGCGACCTGCGTCTGGAACAGGCAATGGCATGGCGCGAGCGCCATTCGGTCGATTTCGCCGGGGTTCCACGCGGTGACGATCTGGCGGCGCGACGAGGGATCGCGCCGGATCAGCTCGACGAGATTGGCGATCTGATCGATATGCCGGCCATCGGCCGCTTCCCAGTCGCGCCATTGCTTGCCGTAAACCGGACCCAGATCGCCATTCTCGTCCGCCCATTCGTCCCAGATCCTGACGTTGCGCTCCTTCAGCCAGCGCGATGTTGGTGTCGCCGCGAAGGAACCACAGAATCTCGACGATGATCGATCGCAAGTGCAGTTTCTTGGTCGTCAGCAGCGGGAAACCGTCGGCAAGGTCGAACCGCATCTGCGCTCCGAACCACGACAGCGTCCCGGTTCCGGTGCGGTCCTGCTGCGCGACGCCTTGGTCGAGGATCCGCTGCATGAGGTCGAGATATTGGCGCATCGCAGCTCACCCTAACCGGCCGCTGCGACGCGTCAAAGCGCGCGAGGTTTATCCAATTAACTGGACGTCCATTTCGGACGCGGTTCGAATAGGTCGGCGACGCCACTGCGCTTAAGTATCGCGGCATGCGGTATCAGCGTGCCGAACTCCCTCTGAAGCTCGACGGTCTGGCGGCGGCGCAGGACATTCTTTGCCGGCTGCTTTGCCGATGCGGATCCCGACGCGCGAGAGCCTGTGGGTCGCGCATGTCGATGACCAGGCGCGCTGCGTCCACCTCTCGCGCTATCCAGGGCGACGAGACCGGCGCCGCCTTCCCGTTGAGGTCCATCATCATCGATGCCGCCGAGCACGGCAGCGCGGGCATTGTGCTCGCGCACAACCACCCGAGCGGCGACCCACGGCCGAGCGATTCCGATTGCCGCGCGACCCGCCGGCTGGCGACCGCCGCCGAAGCGCTCGATTGCACCGTGCTCGATCATCTGGTCTTCGCCGGAAGCGAGTGCACCAGCTTCCGGCAGAATGGGCTTGCTCTAGCCCTTGCAGGGCTGGATCTTGTCCGGCTCCGGCCGCGGCCGCGCGAGCCGGAAAGCCGTGAAGATAAACTTCGCCGCCGCTCAGCACGCTGAATTTCACCGGCTCCAGGCCCAGCGCCGCGAACTCGCATGTCAGCCTGCGCCGGCGGAATGCCGTGCTGTTTCACCGGTCGATTCGCATCGACGACGAGATCACTTCGCCGTCCGGCTTCAAGCCCTCGCGCATGTGCCACAGGAACGCGTAGGGCGACTGCACTTCGTGATACATGTGCACGAGGAAGATCCGGTCGAACGACTGCGCGCGGAAGCATCGGATCGTCGGGCGTGCCGAGCTTGACCGCGACATTGTCGAGCCGCTCGCGCTGGACGCGCTCGCTCAGAGCATCCCGCACCTCGGGCATGATGTCCTCGGCGAGCACCCTCCCCTTGGACCGACGACCGGCGCGAGGCGCACGGTGTAATAACCCTCGCCGGCGCCGACGTCCGCGACGGACATTCCGGGCTTCACGCCGGCAAGCTGCATCACTTGTTCCGCCTCCCCAACCGGTCGCGCGCATCCTCGGTCGAGAAGGCGTTGCCGACGATCGGCGCGACATCGCGCTGGGCGCTGGGGAAATGCGGCTCGCTCGGCTGCGCGCGGCAGGCGGCAAGCGCGAGAACCGCCGCCGCGGCGGCAGCGCTCTACTCCACATCCTCGACCTCGACCGTTTCGCCGGTCACCCGCTGCGACAAAGCCGCGGCCATGAACCGATCGAGATCGCCGTCGAGCACATCGCCCGGGCTGGTCGAGGTCACGCCGGTGCGCAGATCCTTGACCAGCTGATAGGGCTGCAGGACGTAAGAGCGGATCTGGTGACCCCAGCCGATGTCGGTCTTGGCGGCGTTGGCGGCGTCGGCCTCGGCTTCGCGCTTCTGCAGCTCGGCTTCGTACAGCCGCGCTTTCAGCTGCTTCATCGCCGAGGCGCGGTTCTTGTGCTGCGAACGCTCGTTCTGGCACGCGACCACGATGCCCGTGGGGATATGGGTGATGCGGACAGCGCTATCGGTCGTATTGACGTGCTGACCGCCCGCGCCTGACGCGCGGTAGGTGTCGATCCGCAGGTCCTTTTCCTCGACCTGGATATCGATGTCGTCGTCGACCTCGGGATAGACCCAGACGCTCGAGAAGCTGGTGTGGCGCCGTGCGTTGGCGTCATACGGGCTGATCCGCACCAGCCGGTGGACCCCGCTTTCGGTCTTCAGATTGCCGTAGGCGTTCTCACCCTTGACCAGCACGGTCGCCGACTTGATCCCGGCCTGCTCGCCCGAATGATGGTCGATCAGCTCGACCTTGATCCCGTGCCGCTCGCCCCAACGCGTGTACATGCGCTGCAGCATCTCGGCCCAGTCCTGGCTCTCGGTGCCGCCCGCGCCGGCATTGATCTCGACATAAGCGTTGTTGGCATCCGCCTCGCCCGGCGAGCAGCGCGGCGACCTTGTCGCGCTCGGCGCGCTCGGCGAGTTCGCCGAGGCTGCGGACGCCGTCGTCGACCAGAGCGTCATCGCCCTCGCTTTCAGCGAGCTCCATAAGCTCCGACGTATCGGCCAGCTCGCGCTCGATGGCGCGCGTGGCGGCCATCGCCTGTTCGAGGCGCGACGCTCGCGCATCACCTCCTGCGCCGCCTTTGGATCGTCCCAGAGCGCCGGATCCTCGACCTTCGCATTCAGCTCCTGAAGCCTTTTCACCGCGCGGTCCCAGTCGAGGAACCGGCGCAGCAGCGCGGTCGCGGCATTGATCTGGTCGATATGGGCCTGCGCTTCGGCGCGCATGTTCAAGGACCTTTGAAAAGCTAGCTCGCGAGAAGCCCTATTAGAGGCCGTTCTCCGTTGGCAAGCCATTCGCCTGCGGCTCGGCGGAGTTTCCATCGGCGGGTGGACGTGGCGCTGACGCCGCGGCGCTGCGCTCCGCTGAGCCAGCTTGCGTTGTTGCTGTTGCCGTGAGGTTATACGGATCGCCAGTACTCGCAGTATAGCTGCGGCGCGGCTCGGTTTGCGGCTGGAAGGCCTCCCAGATGACCGGCGAATTCGGTTCTTCCTGGTTGGGAAAACGCCGAACACGGCTTTGCCGGTTGCCCGGTCGATTCGAACCCAGCGGATGCCAGGCGGCGCAACGAACGGCACCTTGGGCTGGTCCTTAAGCGCGGCGAGCGCCCATTGTTTCCACACCGGCGCCGCGATGCGTCCGCCTTGGGCATAGCCGCCCATCGGCCGCGGCTGGTCGTAGCCCAAATACACCCCGGCGACGATGTCGGGGTTCCACCAACGAACCAGACGTTCGTCGGTCCGTTCGTCGTTCCGGTCTTACCGAACAGCGGCCGATTGAGATCCCGAAGCACCACTGCGGTGCCGCGGATGATCACGCCTTCCATGATATGGACCATCTGAAAGGCCGCCATCGGATCGACCAACTGCCTGGTCCGACTTGGCGGACGCGGCATTGGCTTGCCGTCCCAATCCGCAGCGTCGCAATTGCCCATGACTGCGCAACGGTTGTCGGTCCGGTAAACGACCTTCCCGTCGCGGTCCTCGACGTAGTCGATCGTCGTCGGCTTCACCGAACGCCCCTGATTCGCGAGAATCGCATAGGCGTTGACCAGCCGCGAGACGGTCGTGTCACCTGCTCCGAGCGCGAACGACAAATAATTGCCATAGTCGCCGACCCCGAGCTTGCGCGCGGTGTCGGTGATCTTCGGCATTCCCACGGTCGACGCCGCCCTGACCGTCATTAGATTGCGTGATTGCTCCACGCCCCAGCGCATCGTGTGCGGTCCGGCCGATCGGCGGTCGAAGTTGACGAAACATTTGTTGCCGAGACCTGCCCCCTGCCAGACGCAGAATGGAGCATCGAGCTCGATCGTCGCCGGCGTGAAGCCATTCTCGAGCGCAGTCACATAGACGACCGGCTTGAACGCCGATCCCGGCTGGCGGAGCGCCTGCGTGGCCCGATTGTAGCTCGAACCGACGACGTCGAAGCCCCCCTGCATGGCGAGCACGCGGCCGGTGTGCACTTCCTCGGCCAGCATCCCGCCCGAAACCTCCGGAACCGAGCGAAGCTGGTACGTACCAGGTCCGGTCTGCTTGACGATGATGACCATGCCCGGCTTCAACGAATCGAACGCTGCACCACCGACGCCCCGCACAGGCATCGACGCGGCGGAGCGGGCAAAGTGCCGGTTAAGCCGTTGGTGAAACCCACTGTCGCCTGACCGTCTGCCTTCGAAAGAACGACGGCCTTGAACCAATCGGGATAGCCGGTTCCAACCGGCGCTCGATCGAGCTGGGCGGCCCAGTCCTTGGTCAGGTCGATGGTCATGCCGAGGTCTTTCCACCCCCGGCCGCCGTCGAAGCGGACAAGTCCGTCACGCATCGACTGTGCGGCCGCGTCCTGGAGCTTCGGGTCCATCGAGGAGCGAACCCACAGGCCGCCGGAATAGAGACTGTTCGGCCCGTCCTTGGCGTCCTGGCCGAACTGTTTGATCAGCTCGCGGCGGACCTCCTCCATGAAATAGCCGCCCTGCTGCTGAAACTTCTCGTTGCTGCCGTAGCGGATTGTCCCGAGCGGCGTCGCGGCGGCCGCTTTCCATTGATCTTCTGTGACGTAGCCGTTGCGGTACATCTCCCGGAGCACATAGTCGCGGCGATCCAGGGCCTTCTGCGTTGCTCGAATTGGGTCGTAATTGGATGGGGCTTGGGGAAGGACCGCCAGATAAGCGGCCTCGGGCAAAGTCAATTCATTGACGTCTTTGTCGAAATAGGCGCGGGCGGCGGCCTGCACTCCATAAGCGTTGCGGCCGAGGAAGATGGAGTTGAGATATATTTCCAGGATCTGCTGCTTGCTGAGCGTCGATTCGAGCCGGAAGGCGAGGATCGCCTCGCGAGCCTTCCGACCCACGTTATAGCTTGAATCCTTGAAGCAGATATTTGGCGACCTGCTGCGTGATCGTCGATCCGCCCTGGCACGGCCGCCGCCGGCCGACGTCTTGACCGTGTAGTCGAACACCGCCTTGATGAGGCCCGGTGAATCGATGCCGTGGTGCTGAAAGAAGTCTTATCCTCGGCCGAAGTGAAGGCCTGAACCAGCACCGGCGGAAATTCGTCGTAGGAAAGTTCTACTCGCCGCTCGCGGGCGAAGGTCTGAACGGGCGTTCCGTCATAGCCGCGGATGTTGGTCGGGAGCGGCGGCTTATAGGCAAGCAGTGTTTCCGACGACGGTAATCCAGTTGCAAAATAGATCCAGACCGCAGCGAAAAGGGCAAAGAGGGCGGCGCCGGACCAGCCAATGAAGCGCACCCAGCGGCGTGCCCACCACGGATCGACCCACTCGTGCACCTTGTTGTTGAAGGCGACGAGATCGGGGAGCGGCAAATCGGGGACGTTGAGACGCTCGAATTTCATTCGGCGCTGCGTCTAGCCTTTCGAAAGGCGGGCGGAAGTCCCTTAACGACGGGAGCGGGGCAACATCGGCCTCGATCGCCTGGGCCAGCGCCAGCACGATGTCCGACGCGGTGCTCGGGTCTCTCAGAAGCACCTCGTCGTCGGTGTTGCTGAGATAGCCGGCTTCGAACAGGACCGCCGGCGTACCGGCGCTCCTGAGGACGTAGAAAGCGGCGAAGCGATGCGGCTCCGGCCGAAGGTCGAAGCGCCCCGCCGACTTGTTCACCAGCCGCGACGCGAGGTCGGCCGACGCGCTCATTTGCGAGCGCATCACGAGATCCGAGAGCATCGCCTCGACCGGGCCGCCCTTCACGCCCGGCATGCCTGCGCCATTTTCGGAGGCGGCGAGGTGCGCCGCTTCGGCATCGGAGGCAACGTCGGATAGTGAATAGACACTGGCGCCGCGGGCGAGCGGATTGGGAGCGCTGTCGATATGGAGGGAGACGAACATCGCAGCATCTAGCCGCCGGGCGACTGCTGCTCGGTCGTCGAGCGTCAGGTACCGGTCGTCGTCCCGAGTCATCGCGACGCGCACTCGCCCGCGCTTCACGAGATCGTCGCGAAGCTCGCGGGCGAGCGCGAGCGTCAGATTCCTTCTCGGCGACTTTTCCGGAAACGCTCCTCGCCCCAGGGTCGCGGCCGCCGTGACCGGCATCGATCACGACGATTGGACGACCGCGAGCGATCGGCGCGCCATAGATCCTGTCCGAGTAGGTGGCAGGCAAGTCAACGGTCAGCTTCGCCTGTCGGGCTTCGCCGACCAGCGCCGTCCGCTCGGCGAAGCCGCGCCGCTACCATTCACTCCAACGGCGGTGATCACGCCGTGGCGACGACTATGACAACCGCCACCCCGGCCATTGTCGTTCGGTTCGTAAGACGAATGTTCACGCAGCTCCGCCACGCCGTTGAGGCCAAACGAACTTATCACGCCCGAATGGTTAATGCGAAATTTAGATGCGTAGTGCGGCAGCAGCGCGGGAGCGCTCGGCGACCGCCTCAAGACTGTCCTCTACGCCGCGATATAGCCAGCTTCCACCGACGCAGAGCACGGACGACAAGCGCGAGCCACTCGGCTGCATTGTCGGCACGGATTCCGCCCGTCGGGCAGAAGCGGACTTGCCGAAGGGCCCGACTGCGCCTTCAGCGCGGTAATCCCGCCCGAAGCCTCGGCCGGGAAGAATTTGAAGCGGTCGAGCCCGAGATCGAGTCCGCGCATGATGTCAGCCGGCGGTCGCCACGCCGGGCAGATAAGCGACGCCGGTCGATGCACGGCTTGCGCGAGGGGTTCGGTGAGGCCCGGGCGACACGATGAACTGGCTGCCCGCATCCACCGCTTCATCGAGCTGCCGCGTATTGAGGACCGTACCTGCCCCGACGATCGCGCCGGGCACCTTCGCCATCGCGCGGATTGCATCGAGCGCCACGGGCGTGCGCAACGTCACTTCAAGCACCCTCAGGCCTGCGCCGACAAATGTTTCGGCAAGCCTTGCCCAGTCCGCCTCGCCGTCCAGCACCAGCACCGGAATCACCGGCGAGGTGCGCATGATCTCGTCGATCGTCATGGTGTTCTCGCGCAAACGCCGCTGCGGCGCCGAACAGGCCCGGCTCCGGATAAGTGATCAGCTTCACCGGCATTTCGTCCATGCGCCGCTCGAAGCGGCCCTTGGCGATGAAGCGGTCGCGGAACCCCGATCGCACCAGATGATTGGCGAGCCGCAAGCCAACGCCGCCGCCGATCACGACCGCGTTGGCGCCCTGCGCGAGCGCAACGTCGCCCGCAAACGCACCCAGGGTCAGGCAGAAACGGTCGAGCGCCGCGATGCGAGACTGTCGCTGGCCGTCCAGGCCGCCGCCCACAATTCCTATCTCACGGATCTGCAGCGGCCGGCTTCGATGGCGCCGAGCGCCTCGTAAATATTCGTCAGCCCGCGCCCGGAGACGAGCCGCTCGACCGAGACTCGGCGGAACTGTTGCGCAGCTCCGCGAGGATTCGGTCTTCGAGGGAATCGAGCGGCGCGAAGTCGACATGGCCGCCCTCGGTCTCGATCACCTCATAGTCTTCCCGTGCGCTGAGCAGCGCTGCGACGCCGAGACCGGTGCCTGGACCGATGACGCTGATCATCCCCTCTTCAGGGAGTGGCGCTTCGGGTCCGCAAGATGTGCGAAATCGCTCGTCGCGACAGCGTCGCCACGGCATGCGCGACCGCGCCGAAATCGTTGACGACAGTGAAGCGCTCGACCCCGAGCCGCTCGCTCATCAGCGACGGTCGGATCACCCACGGGTTGTTGGTGAGCTTGAGCACCTCGCCGCCGACAGGGCCAGCAAAGGCCATCGCCAGCTCATGCGGAAGGCTCCCGTCGTGAGCGCGCGCGAACTCCTCCCAGGCGGTCTGGAAGCTCGCATGCTGGCTGGTCTTGAGCGTGGTCGGCGCCCAAGAGACAGTGACCCGGGAGCCGTCGAGCTCGGCGATTGCAAAGCGCGCGTGGGTCCCGCCGATATCCGAAGTTGGCGATCATGCCTCACGTCCTGCTCCAGTGCCATTTCCGCAAGCATCGCCGATGCTCCTTTTTTCCGCTTCGTTACAGTCCGCCGCATCATCGCGAACAGCTCACGCCCAGTGCCCACAGGCGGCGGCGGCGAATTGGCGGGTGGCCGCGAAGCCAAATCGACGCCGACCGCGTCCAGCTGTCCCGTACGGCCGTCGAGCCGGATCACGTCGCCATCGCGAACCCGCGCCAGTGGTCCATCGGGCAGCGCCTCGGGTGAGACGTGGATGGCGGCGGGCACCTTCCCGCTCGCGCCCGACATGCGGCCGTCGGTGACCAGCGCGACCTTGTGCCCACGGTCCTGAAGCACGCCGAGCGTCGGGGTCAGCTTGTGCAGCTCGGGCATGCCGTTGGCGCGCGGTCCCTGGAATCGCACGACCACTGCCACGTCGCGGTCGAGCTCGCCCGCTTTGAACGCCTCGAGCACTTCGTTCTGGTCGGCAAAGCAGCGCGCCGGCGCCTCGATTGTCCAGCGCTCATCGTCGACCGCGCTGGTCTTGAACACCGCCGCGGCCGAGATTGCCCTTCACCAGCCGCATTCCACCGTCCGCCCGGAACGGCTGCGAGACAGGGCGAAGCATATCGATATCGGCGCTTTCCTCAGCCGGCTTCCAGATCAGCTCGTCGCCGTGAAGCTCGGGATTGCCGATCCACGCCTCCATCGAATCCGCGCCCGCGGTCAGGATGGTCGGTATGGATCAGTCCCTCGCTGCCAGGTGTAGGTGACGAACGCCATGCCGCCCGCGTCCTGGAAGTCGTTCACGTCCTTCGCGCCATTTGGGTAAATCCGCGCGAGCAGAGGAACCGCACCCGAAAGCTCCTCGAAATCCTGCCAGTCGATGAGGATTCCCGCGGCGCGGGCGATCGCCGGGAGATGAATGGTGTGGTTCGTCGATCCGCCGGTCGCGAGCAGCCCGACCATCGCGTTCACGATGGCTCTCTCGTCGATGACGTGCGCCAGCGGCCGCCCGCCTGCCCGAGCGAGGTCGGCCAAACGATGCACCGCAGCGCGCGTCAGCGCCTGTCTGAGCGGCGTACCCGGGTTAATGAAGGCCGCGTTGGGGATATGCAGCCCCATCAGCTCCATCATCATCTGGTTCGAGTTGGCCGTGCCGTAGAAGGTGCAGGTGCCCGGCGCATGATAGGAGCGGCTCTCGGCCTTCAGGAGCTCGTCCTTGCCGACGCTTTCCCTTCCGCGTACAGCTGTCGTATCCGCTGCTTCTCCTTGTTCGGCAGCCCGGTCGGCATCTGCCCGCCTGGGACGAGCAGCATTGGCAAATGCCCGAAGCGGAGCGCGCCGATCAGCAGCCCCGGCACGATCTTGTCGCAGATTCCGAGCATCGCCACCGCATCGAACATGCCATGACTCAGCGCGATCGCTGTTCCCATCGCGATGACGTCGCGGCTGAACAGCGACAGGTCCATTCCCGCTTGCCCCTGAGTTACGCCGTCGCACATCGCCGGGACTCCGCCCGCGACCTGCGCCGTCGCGCCCACTTCGCGCGCGAAAATCTTCATCTGCTCGGGGTAGCGACCGTAAGGCTGATGCGCTGAGAGCATGTCGTTGTAAGCGGTAACAATACCGATGTTTGGGCCGGCAAGGCGGCTGATAGTCTCCTTGTCCTCGCCCGATGCTGCGAAGCCGTGGGCGAAATTGCCGCAGCTCATGCGCGGGCGGCTAATCCCCCGCTCCTTCTCCTCGGCCATCAGTTCCAGGTAGCGGCGGCGGGTCGGCTTCGACCGCTCAATGATCCGATCGGTTACTGTCGAAATTGCGGGGTTGAGGGCCATGGTCGCGGTCTACTCGTGCCAGCTGATGCCGTCGCGCTCGGTCAGCGCGATTGCCGCCGATGGACCCCAAGTGCCGGCTGCATAAGGACGCGGCGTGATCCCCTTCTCCACCCAGGCCGCACGGATGCGGTCGATCCACGTCCATTGCGCCTCCACCTCGTCGCGACGGACGAACAGGGTTGGGTCGCCCTCGATCAGGTCGAGCAGCAGCCGCTCGTAGGCGATGCGCCGGCGGTACTCGCTGAATGCGTTGGCAAGCCCGATGTCGAGCGGGACTTCGCGAAGCCGCACACCGTGCCGGTCCAGTCCCGGGAGCCTTGGCCATAATGGTGAGGCTGATCGTCTCCTCCGGCTGAAGTCCGATGATCAGCGTGTTCGGCTTTGTAGCAGCGCCGCGCGAGGCAAAAATCGAATAAGGCACGTCCTTGAACTGGATGAAAATCTCGGTGTCGCGCTGGGGCATGCGCTTGCCGGTGCGGAGATAGAAGGGCACGCCCTTCCACCGCCAATTGTCTACGTGGGCCTTCAGCGCAACGAAGGTCTCGTTCTCACTTTCATGGCCGATTTCCTCGGCGTAGCCGGGGACGGGCTGACCATCGATCGCGCCGCGCGTATATTGTCCGATGATCGTGTGGGCCTCGGCATCCGCCGCGGTGATCGGGCGCAGCGCGCGCAGCACCTTTACTTTCTCATCGCGCACCGCGGCCGCATCAAAATTGGTCGGCGGCTCCATGGCAACGAGCGAGAGCAGCTGGAGCATGTGGTTTTGGACCATGTCGCGAAGTGCGCCCGAGCTCTCGTAATAATCGGCGCGGCCCTCGACACCGACCGTCTCCGCCACTGTAATCTGGACGTGGTCGATGTGCGCGGCGTTCCACAATGGCTCAAACAGCAGATTGGCGAACCGCAGCGCGAGCAGGTTCTGGACGGTCTCCTTGCCGAGATAATGGTCGATGCGGAACGTGCGGTCCTCGGGGAAAGCGCTCGCCACCGCGTCGTTGATCTCGCGGCTGGAATCGAGGTCCGTCCCGAGCGGTTTCTCGAGCGCCATGCGGACTGTCGGACAGGCAAGGCCCGCACCTTCAAGCCCGTCGATGGTCGGCTTGAACAGCGAGGGCGCAGTCGAAAGGAAGATCGCGACGCCATGACACGGATCGCCGATACTCCTGGCGAGCCGTTCGAACCCGGACGGATCCTTGATGTCGAGCGCGACGTAATGGAGTCGCTCCAGGAACCGCCCGGCGATGCCTTGCTGGAAAAAGCCGGCGGGGAGATGCTCCTCGAGCGCGGCCTTGGCGCGCTCGCGAAAGGCTGCGTCGTCGAGCTCCGTTCGCGCGGTACCGATGATCCGCAGGTTGGCCGGAAGCAGCCCATCGGAATCGAGCCCGTAGAGCGACGGCAGCAGCATGCGCCGGGCGAGATCGCCGGTCGCTCCGAACAACAGCAGGGTGGATGCCTTCTCCGCCATGCGCGCGTGCCTAGAGGCGGTCAGGGTGTCAGGCAAATGGGGAAAAATTCACGCGAACTGCAATCCGCCTAAATGCCGGTGGCGGCAAAGGTGCGGCCATCGGGGTCGAGATCGCGCAAATCGCGCCCCCGCGTTTCCTTGCCGTACCAGGCGACGAGGATCAGCGCCGCCGTGGTGGGAACGATGATGATGAGCGAAACGACGTCGAGCGTCGGAACGAGCGCGAACATCGCCGCTAGCTGAGCGAACATGCCGCCCGCCTTGGTGCAGGCGGCGACGGTCCCCGTGGTGCGGCCGCGGATGCGCAGCGGGAAGCTTTCCGCCGTGTACGGCAGGAGCATCGCGATGAGGCCATTGGTGCCAATGATCAGAAGAGCGACCGGCAGCACCGGGTTGCCCGCGCCCGTAAGCTCAAGCCTCAGCACACCTGCGAGCCCCGCAAGCGTCACCGTGAGCGCAGCGACGACCGACCATTTCGTGCTCCAGCGGCTGTAAAGATAAGCAACGATGAAGACCGTCGGGAAAGCGATCAACGCCGACTTCAGCCAGCAGCTTGCTCGAAAGCCCGACGCTGTAGCCCTTTGCGATCAGATCCGCTGGGAGCCAGAGCAGCAGGCCGAAGTTGATCAGGCTAAAGCAAGTGGCGCCAAGGCTGAGAGCGAACAACTTTCCAAAAAAGGCATGGCCGGTTAGCGCGACTGAAGGACCCTGCTCGAGTGCCGTCTGCTCGGCAACACGCGTCTGACGCGCTTTCGAGCCGAAGCGCTCCATTACGTTTCGCGCCTCTTCCCTGCGGCCGCGGGCCAGCAGGAACTTGGCGGATTCGGGAATGAACGTGCCGAGCAGCACAAGCGAAAGGCCGGTAGGCAAGTTGAGGATCCAGAGGATCCGCCAGCCGAAGAAGGGCTGCAGGATCGCCGAGAAAGCGCTGGCGGCGAAATAACCGCCAACCGCGCCCAGACCGCCCACCAGCACGAGGCTCCAGCCGCGATGCTTGGTCGGCATCATCTCGGCCAGCAGCGCATAAGTGACGGGAAGCATCCCGCCTGCAGCAACGCCCATCATGAAGCACATGCCCACATTCCACGCGAGGGAAGGCATCGCGCCGCAAATTGAGGTCCCGACAAACATCACGGCGGAAAGCAGGATCGTCGCCTTGCGGCCGTAGATATCGGCGAGCACGCCCCAGATGATAGATCCCAGCACGGTTCCTGTGAGCGCGGAAAAGGGGAATGACGATACGGTCGCCTTGGTTACATGATATTCCGTCATCATGCCCGGAAGCGTGAAGCCCAGGGTTGCAGGCTTCATGATGTCGATGATCAGAGCGATCACGAGCACCGACATCAGGGCCCAGTGCGCGGAACCGAGGGGCGTATCCTCGGGCGGCGAAACCACGATTTCCTGGCTGGCGGCGAGCTGCCGCCCGATATCTCTTGGGAGCAAGCCATAGGCGGCGATGCCGCAGCCCAGGACGATCGCGACCATCCCGGCGATCATGTCCCAGCCGATAGGCATCCCGTAAAGGATGAAATGATTGTGCCGGCCCATCAGGAACATCGGCGCGTGCATCAGTACGCCGCCGGTGACCAGGATTACCCCAAGGGCGAACGCCCACAGGCCTCGGCGATCGGAAAGCGTGCTGGTGCTGATCATCAAGTCCCCGGCTGTCCCACTCCCAACGGCCATGAGGAGTGAAACGTGGTCCGGTTCAACTACGATCTGATAACGCTAACATTAAATTCCGCCGCGCCGACAATTTCTGTTGCGTACAGGTCACGAAGTAGTAACGTACCTACATATCTTACGCTGAAATGTAGCAACGTGGGAACGGTTTGGAGGCGACTTTGAAGAGCTTCAGCAGCCGCGAATTCAACCAGGACGTTAGCAAAGCGAAGCGAGTCGCGATCTACGAGCCTGTGTTCGTTACCGACCGCGGCAAGCCGACCCACGTTCTATTGAGCATCGACGCCTATCGTCATCTCGTCGGCAAATCCGACACGCTCGCCGACCTCTTGTCAGCCGCAGAGCCGATCACCGCCGACCCAGACTGGAGGGCCGCCGGCCCCTGGGCACGGAGAGCCTGAAATGTACCTCCTCGACACGGACGTGATTTGGGCTTTCCGGGGCCGTGAGCCCGGTCATGTCGACGAGCAGCTGTTCGAATGGGTCGCCAGCCAAATGCCGAGCACGCTCTTTGCGTCGGCAATCACGATGATGGAGTTCGAGAACGGCACCCGGCTCCTGGAACGCAAGGACAAGCCGGCGGCTGCTGCCATACGCAAGTGGATCGAAACGCGACTGCGGCCGGCGTTCGAGGGACGGATCATCGCCATCGACGACGCAGTTGTGCGCAGCTGGTCGCATCTTGGCTATTCGGACTTCCGCGATGGGATTCTCGCCGCGACCGCGCTCCAGCACGGGCTGATCCTCGCGACGCGCGACCTTGGCAATTTCCGTATGGGCAAGCTGAAGACGGTCAATCCATGGAGCTACACGCCGGACGCCGAAGATCTCGATTGGCGTCGCGCGCCTCACAGCGCGCCGATCTGGCTCAAGAACCTGTTTGTTCGGGCATGATCAGGCTGCTGCCAATTCTGAAACGAGATCGCGGTGCGAGGGCAGGTCGCGTGCGGCTTTCTCCCCGAATACACGAATGCGATCGAAGAGCTTCCGCGCGGCCGCGACATTTGGAAAGTCGCAACGGCCGGGGGAAAGGTCCGTCGGAAATTCCATCCCGTAAAGAATGTACTGGTAGTTGAAGAAGGCGAAGGTTTCGACGTCGAGGATGAAGTCGAAGCGGCCGGGCGGTCGGTAACGCCACTGCCGCAGCAGCTCCTGCAGTTCGTCGGGTATGGTCGCCGGATCGGCGTTCTCGCGCCAGAAGGGTTCGGCCCGCTGCGACAAGCAGTAGTGTAACTTCAGGAACTTCACGATGTTCTCGAAACGTGCGGCCATGAGCTGGTTGAAGCGATGCGCCGGAGCATCAACCGGTCCCTGGTGCGGGAACAGCTCGGCGAGCATGCCGACCGCCGCTTCGATAAGTACCAGCCCGGTCGCCTCAAGCGGTTCGAGGAAGCCCGCCGACAGGCCAATCGCGACGCAATTGGTGACCCACTGCCGCTCTCGATAGCCTGTGTCGAACGAGAGAATCCTTACCGAGCTCTCATCGAACCCAGGCCCGACATAGCCGCTCAGTGTGGCGAGCGCGCGCTCGTCCCCCATATGGTCGCTTGAATAGACGCAGCCGATCCCACGCGCGTCGGCGAGACCAATGTCCCACGTCCAGCCAGCTTCATGAGCATTGGCGAGCGTATAGCTCTCGATCGGCGCCTCGGGGTCATTGTAAGAAATCTTGCAGACGGCCGCCTTGTTGGCGAACAGATACTCGCGGACCGAACGAAAAGGACTGTTCAGTGCGCGTCCGATCAGCTCGGCATGAAAGCCGCTGCAGTCGACGTAGAGGTCGGCGCGCACCTCCTTGCCGTCCTTCAGTACGACTCTCTCGATGGCGCCATCGCCTCCGAGCTCGGCATGTTCGAGCTCGCCCGTCAGGTGAACCACGCCCAGCTGCCGCGCGCGCTCACCAAGGAGGCGCGCAAGGTTACGAGCGTCGATATGGTAGGCATAATTGAGCGGCCCATCGAAGTCCGGCTCGCCCAACCGCTTCGGGCCCGCGCTTTGCTCCAGCAACGCGGTTTTGGATGGTGACCGCGTCGGCGAACGACGGCCGCGAGTTGGCCTCCTGTAGCAGCCAATAGGGCACGAGGCTGGTGTCTTCGGTATAAAATGGAGCCTCGAACGGGTGAAAAAGCGATGCCGTTTTCCTGAGCTCGGCTCGTGAAGCCAATCGGTGAAGAGAATGCCCTGCTTGAACGTCGCCGAAGATTCCCTGATGAACTTTCGCTCGTCGATGTCGAGAAAACGCAATGTTTCGCGGATCGTCGGGAACGTGCCTTCCCCAACGCCGATGATGCCAATTTCTGGCGATTCCAGCAGCGTGATCGTGAGGTGCGGGTTGTCCCGCAACGCAAGGGCTTTGGCGAGGTAAGCGGCGCAGAGCCAGCCGGCCGTCCCGCCGCCGACGATCAGAATGTTCCTGGTCCCGCCGTCCATCGTTGCATCGATAGCCCGGCGGGCGGCCGCGGAACAGGCTTCGGCTCCTCACCAAGGCGTGCCGCAACTGTTGCGGCCCTGAACCGGGGGTGCTAACCGAAAATAGATCTCCGGTTTCTTTCCGAAGATTGATGGCCGCGACCAGTGCAAGTGTCCGCGGCTTCACGAGGTTGACGCTGTCATGATGCTACAGAACGCTTTTCAGCCGCTCTCCGAAGAGACGGCGGGCGCGTTCCCCGTGCCGAGGCGCGGGATGGCAAAGGCAGCAGAAGCGCTTTCAAATAATCACGCCACCACCCGCGGCTCGTTGCCGGCCGGAGTGGCCCTAATCATCGCGCGCCGCCGGCTCAGCCGGATGCACCCGCGCGCCCGGAGAATTTTCAATGTCCATGCGCATGCTGATCGACGCGCGCCACCCGGAGGAGACCCGGGTCGCAGTCGTCAAGGGAAACCGGATCGAGGAATTTGACTTCGAGTCGGCCGAGCACAAGCAGCTCAAAGGGAACATCTATCTAGCCAAGGTTACGCGGGTCGAACCGTCGCTTCAGGCTGCATTCGTCGACTACGGCGGAAACCGTCACGGCTTCCTCGCTTTTTCGGAAATCCACCCGGATTATTACCAAATCCCCAAGGCCGACCGCGAAGCCTTGCTGCGGGAGGAAGCCGAACACGCGGCCGAAGAAGAGCGGCTCCGCGCTGCGGAGGACGAGCGCAACGGCGGCCACGGCGACGAAGCATACGAAGAATTCGCCGACGATGCCCCTGACCACGAAGGCGAAGAAGGCGAGGACGCCGGCGAGGCGGGCACGGGATCGAACCGTTCCCCGGTCGATGAATCCGCCGCCGACGAGCTGAGGAGAAAGCGCCAGAACCTGCGCCGTCGCTACAAAATCCAGGATGTCATCCAGCGCCGCCAGGTGCTGCTCGTCCAGGTCGTAAAGGAAGAGCGCGGCAACAAGGGTGCGGCGCTAACCACCTATCTGTCGCTCGCCGGCCGCTATTGCGTCCTGATGCCCAACACGAGCCACGGCGGCGGCATTTCGCGGAAGATCTCAAACGGCGCCGACCGTAAGCGGCTGAAATCGATCATGAGCGATCTGAAGCTGCCGCAGACCATGGGCCTGATCGTTCGCACAGCCGGCCTGTCGCGCACCAAGGTCGAAATCAAGCGCGACTTCGATTATCTCGCCCGCCTGTGGGACGAGATCCGCGAGCGGACTTTGGGGAGCACCGCGCCGGCGCTGATCTACCGCGACAGCGACCTCATCAAGCGCGCGATCCGCGACCTTTATCATCGCGAGATCGACGAAGTCATCGTCGAGGGCGAGGAAGGCTTTAAAGCAGCGCGCGGCTTCATGAAGCTGTTGATGCCGAGCCACGTCCGCCGGGTACAGCTCCACACCGAAACGACTCCCTTGTTCCAGCGCTACGGAGCCGAGGATCAGCTCTCCGCTATGTACCAGCCGCTCGTGCAGCTGAAGTCGGGCGGCTATCTCGTAATCAACCCGACGGAAGCCCTGGTCTCGATCGACATCAACTCGGGGCGGTCCACGCGCGAGCACAACATCGAGCAGACCGCGTACAGCACGAACATCGAAGCTGCGGCCGAGATCGCGCGGCAGCTGCGACTGCGCGACATGGCCGGACTCATCGTCATCGACTTCATCGACATGGAACAGTCGAGCCATGTTCGAAAAGTCGAGAAAGCGATGAAGGAGGCGCTGAAGAACGACCGAGCGCGCATCCAGGTCGGACGGATCTCGAGTTTCGGCCTGATGGAAATGAGCCGCCAGCGGCTCAGGACCGGTGTGCTCGAAGCCTCGACCAAGCCTTGTCCCCATTGCGAAGGCACGGGGCTGATGCGCACGGCCGCCTCGGCAGGTCTCTCGGCGCTTCGGATCATCGAGGACGAGGCGACGCGCGGACGCGGGGAGAAGATTGTGCTGCGCGCAGGCCGCGAAGCCGCGGTCTACGTACTCAACAAAAAGCGAGCAGAGCTTGCCGACATCGAGCACCGTTATGGAGTGTCGATCGAGATCGCGATCGACGAGACCTTCGAAGGCGCGCGAATGAGCGTCGAAAGCTCCGGTCCACGGCCGACCGCCGCGCCCCGCGCTGAAATGCCGGTCGCGGAAGAGCCCGACGAGCCCGAGATGGAGGAAGACGCATTCGAGGACGAAGAGGAAGAGGCCACCGCGAGCGGGCAGGAGGCCCCGATCGAGGGTGAGCGCCCGGGCCGTCGTCGGCGTCGTCGCCGCCGCGGCGGACGTGGACGCCGCCGAGAGGGTCGCCGAGGGCGAAGGCGGCCCGGCGCATGAGGAAGTCGTGGCCGCTGAAGCTGAGCCCGAGGCCGCGCTCCGGGTGGAAGAGCCTGTTCCCAACAAGAGCCGTAGGCGCCGCCGCGGCCGCGGCGCAGCGGCGATCGAAGCAGCTGAGGCTGCGGTTGAGCCCGACAGCTCCCCGATGGTCGAGCGCCCGCTCGACGAAGAGCCGCCGATCGCCGAGACCGAGGCGACAGTGGAGCCGCAGCCGAAACGCCGCCGCAGCAAGAAAGCCCTAGCAGAGGCCGAGGTGGCGGTCGTGGAGCCAGCGCCAACGGAAGCAGCGCCTGCGGAGACTGCGGATCAGGCAGCGCCACCGACCAAGCCGGCCCGCAAGCGTCGCACGAAAGCCGCGGCGACCGAGGCGGAAGCGCCTGCTCTCGAGCCAGTCCGTGTCTCCACTGCTAACGACGACACGGCCGAAGAGGACGATTCGGGGCAACCGCGGCGTTCCGGGTGGTGGCAGCGGACCTTCGGTTGAGTGAAGGCGAAGACGGCAACCCTCGCCCTTTCATCGCGCGTTCAGGGCGGAAAATGGTAAGCCGAGCCCGATGAAATCGCCGCTCGCCCGTTTCGCGCGCCTGTTCATGGCGGCGACGCTGCTGGCCATCGCCACGGTGCATCCGGCTCTTGCGCAGCAGGATCAGGGCGATGCCGGCCCGTCGGTTCTCCGCGACACTGAGACGGAGCTATTGTTCAAGGACATGTCGCGGCCGTTGATCGTAGCTGCCGGACTCGATCCGAACAGCGTCAACGTCGTGCTTCTCAACGACCCCGAGATCAACGCCTTCGTCGCGACCGGCCAGACCGTTTACCTGCAGTCCGGGCTCATCCAGGCGGCCGACAATGTGAACCAGGTGCAAGGCGTCGTTGCGCACGAACTCGGGCACGTTGTGGCTGGCGATGCGATCCGCAGCGGGCAAGGTGAGAAGCAGGCGACCGGGATCAGCATATTGTCGCTCGTCCTTGGAGCGGTCGCTCTAGCCGCTGGAGCCGGCGACGCTGGAATGGGCATCATGATGGCCGGCCAGCGCGCCGCTCTCGGCGAAATGCTCGCTTTCACCAGAGGTCAGGAGGCGACTGCGGATGCGACCGGCTCCCGCCTGCTCTCGAAAGCCGGGATCAGCGGCAAGGGCATGCTCGATTTCTTCAACAAGCTGCAGAACCAGGAATACCGCCTCGCGATCTATTCGAAGGACAGTTTTGACCAGACCCACCCGCTGTCTTCCGAGCGCATACAGGCGCTAGAGCAGAAGCTGAAGAGTGACCCCGCGTGGGGCAAGCCGGTCGACATCGCACTCGAGGCGCGGTTTCAGCGGGTGAAGGCCAAGCTGCTCGGCTTCGTCAATCCGAAGCAGGCGGTCGTGCATTATCCCGAGAGCGATCAAAGCGTTCCGGCACACTACGCGCGGGCCTACGCTTATCACCTTGGCGGCTACCCGGATAAGGCGATCGCCGAGGCGGACTCGCTGCTGGCGACGAGCCCCCACGACCCATTCTTCCTAGAACTGAAGGGCCAGATCCTACTTGAGGGCGGCAAGCCGAAGGATGCGCTCCCAATCCTTCGCGAAGCGACCCAGCGGTCAAACGAGGCGCCGCTGATCGCCGCCATGCTTGGGCATGCGCTAGTCGCGACCGAGGACCCCAAGAATTTCGCCGAGGCCAAACAGATCCTGAAGGTCGCCGTGAACCGCGACAACCAGGACCCGTTCGCCTGGTATCAGCTCGGGATTATTTACGACCGCGAAGGCGACCAGGCACGAGCGTCGCTGGCGACGGCGGAGCGCAGCAATCTCGAGAATAATCCGAAGATGGCGCTGGCCAACGCCAATATGGCGATGAAGGGCATCCCGCCGGGCACGCCGGATTGGCTTCGCGCGCAGGATATCGCCATGGTGTCGAAATCCGAATTGGCCAAGAAGAAGAACAGGAAAGACCGCGAGTGAACGACACCAGGCCGCCGCCCAAGCGGGGAATATTGGGAGCGGCAGTCGCGGGAGGCCTGATCGGCTCGGCTGCGACCGCCGCGCTACTCGTCTTCGCCGCGCCCAATTATCTCAGCAGCCGGATCGTCCGCCAGGGGCTGCTATCCGACCCGCGCATCCTTTCCGACACAATCGATGCGCTGCGGGACGCGCAATATACGCCGGTACTCGCCGCCAATCGCGCGGCAATCGAAACGCCGTTCGGAAGCTCGTGGAAAGGCGCACCCCAACCGCAAGTCACGCTTGGTCGAATTCTACGATTACGCCTGCCCATATTGCAAAGCGAGCAACCCGCATCTCGACCGGCTGGTGCAGGAAGATAAAGGCCTGCGCATCGTCTATCGCGAGCTGCCCATTCTCGGACCCGACAGCCTCACCGCCGCGCGCGTGTCGCTCGCAGCGTCGAAGGCGGGGCACTTCGCACAATTCCATGATGCTTTGTGGGCCGCCGGCCGCCCTGCTCCCGACACGATCGCCACCGCGGCCCAGGCGGCCGGCGTAGCGCCTGCTCCTCCAAACGATCCGCTGATCGAAGCCGAGCTCAAGCGCAATTTCACGCTCGCCGGCCAGCTCGGCGCGACTGGGACGCCTTTGTTTGTTGTCGGAGACAAGGTGCTGAACGGCGCGGTCGGATACCCCGCGCTCAAACAGGCCATCGCTCAGGCACGGGCTAAGGGTAGCGGCTAGGCCCCTTTAAATCCCTGAGCGACCACGTACCATTCGCTCGAATCCTTTCGGCTCGCGGGCGGTTTGGCGTGCTTCACGTTGGCGAAGTGACGCTTCAGTTCAGCCAGCAACTGCGCATCGGTCCCGCCGGCGAGCACCTTCGCGACATAGGCGCCGCCCGGGCGCAGCACTTCCGTGGCGAACTCCAACCCCGCCTCAACCAACGCCATCGTCCTGAGATGGTCCGTCTGCGGGTGCCCGACGGTATTCGCCGCCATGTCGGAAAGCACAAGGTCGGCCGGTCCGCCGAGCGCCTGCTTCAACTTGTCGGGCGCATCCTCGTCCATGAAATCCATTTGCAGGATGGCGACGCCCTCGATCGGATCGGTGGGCAGCAGGTCGATGCCGACAACCTTCGCCTGCGGTACGCGGCGACGCACGACCTGGCTCCAGCCGCCAGGTGCGATGCCGAGGTCAACGACGGCCTTCACGCCCTTGAGCAGCCCGAAACGCTCGTCAAGCTCAAGCAATTTGTACGCGGCCCGGCTGCGGTAATTCTCCGCCTTCGCGCGCTTGACGTAAGGATCATTGAGCTGCCGCTCGAGCCAGCGCGTCGACGAGACTTTTCGGCCCTTGGCGGTCCTGATGCCGCCTCACAAGATCCAGCCGTCGCGCGCCATCAGCGAGCGGAGGATTCCCTCGCGAATGCCGCGGTCGGCGACGCCGAGATTCTTGGCGGGCCAGATTTCGATGATTGCCTCGAGAATCGCACAACCGGCAACCACCAGATCCGCGCGTTCCGCACCGATGCAGGGCAGTCCCGAGCGCTCCTCATAGTCCATGCTCGCGATCATGCTGCTGATCTTCTGCATCGCCTCGATGGGCACGTGGAGGCCGTCAACCGCACGCCGATCATAGGTTGGGAGCGCGAGATGGACGCTGGCAAGCGTCGTCACCGTGCCGCTGGTTCCGAGCAGGCGAATCCCGTCGCGGCCTTCCGGAAGCATGGTCGCAAACCGGGCGAACGCATGGCGGGCGCGTTCGCGCATCCGCTTGTAGGCAGCGAGCCGGTCAGCGCCTTCAAGTGCCTCTTTCCCTTCGCTCTCGGTCAGCGACACGACCCCCCAAGGCGCACTCCACCACGCACGGATGCGCGGCGTGCCTTCCTCCTGGTCGACCAGCACCAGCTCCGTCGACCCACCGCCGATGTCGAAGATCAGGGCGGGTCCGTCGCCGGGCTCGAGCAACTTATGGCACCCGAGAACCGCGAGCCGCGCTTCTTCCGCGGGCTCGATGATGTCGAGCACGATTCCGGTCTCGTCCCTCACCCGGTCCGTGAATTCCCGGCCGTTGACGGCCCTGCGGCAGGCTTCGGTCGCGACCGAGCGCGATAACGACACATTGCGCCGCCGCAATTTGTCGGCGCAGATCGAAAGCGCGCCGACCGCGCGGTGCATCGCCTCGTCCGACAGCCGCCCCGATTGCGACAAGCCTTCGCCGAGACGGACGATCCGCGAAAAGGCGTCGATGACCGTGAAGCCCCCTTCAGTCGGACGGGCAACCAACAGACGGCAATTGTTGGTTCCGAGGTCGATCGCGCCATAGGTGCGGCGGTAACCGTCCCGCTTCCACTGCGGTCTTGGTTCCGACGGCCCGCCCGCCTCAGCATAATCCTGCTGAGGGGCCGGCGTACTGGCGACACCCTGCGCCATGAAACACGCCCGTTTCTGTCCTTCACCGCGAAGATACGCGGCTGACTTGAACCGGTTTTAATCACAAATGAGGGTGTCAGGGCAAGGGCGAGCCGCTCCGGAGGCGGCGTTGACAGCTCAAGGACCCCTTTCTATCTCGCCCGCACTCCGCCGTACTTCGGCTGGTGCCCCGTCGTCTAATGGTAAGACTACGGACTCTGACTCCGTCAATCGAGGTTCGAATCCTCGCGGGGCATCCATCTCTTCGAGCGAGCATTTAGCGTCCAATGCCCCACGCGCCTGCCCCGCCCGTGCAAACGCCAGGGTTCTCGGTCGAAGCCGCGCAGGAAGGCGAAGGCTTCCGCATCCTCGTTCGCTCGGACGGGCAGGAGCGGACCTATGCCGTTTCAACGGGTTCGCAGCAGGACTTTTCGGAGTTTTACCGCCAGCTCTCCACTGACTTCGGCACGCGCACGCCCGAGATCTTCGGCGACGAGCTCGAGCGGCCCGAGCCGGCGATCCGGTGGCGGCCGCTGCTCACAGAGAACATCCACCCGCAGATCCTCGCCGGCTATGGCGATCCGGCGGTCCTGCAGACTGATGACGGTTATTGGCTCGTCGCGACGTCCAACGACGCGCCGGACGCGTTCCCGCTCCTTCATTCCAACGATCTTGAACATTGGCAGTCCAAGGGTTTCGTGTTCCCGCAAGATCGGGAGCCCGGATGGGCCGCGAAGGGCCGCAACGTCGCCGACTTCTGGGCCCCCGAAATGGCAAAAGTCGGTGACGAATTTTGGCTGTGCTTCACCGGGCGGCAGGCGAACAATGCACTTGCCATTGGCCTCGCGCGCAGTTCGACGCCACTCGGGCCGTGGGGCGACAATGGAAAGCCGCTGATCACTGGCAAGTCGCTCAACACTACGGGCCTAGGCTATGATCCGTCCAAACCGCAGATGAGCGGCGGTGTGATCGACTCGCACATCTTCGTCGACGCCGGAGGCGAGACCTATTTGTTCTGGAAGGACGACACGAACAGCATTTGGCCGCGACCACTCGCCATGCTTCTTCGCAGCCATCCCGAGCTGATCGAGCGGCTATTCGAAGCCGACGAGGACCGCCGCACCGCGGCTTTCGCTGCGGCCGTCGTGTCCTGGGCCAATCTGCAGCGGCCGATGGTCCGCTTCTTCCTCATGCATCCGTTCATCGAGGCGGCGCTTGCCAATTGGCAGCGCGTCAAGAGCGCGCTTGTGGAATTCGGTCTTGCCCCCGCGATCCTCGAGGCGATGAGCACGCCCGTTCGAGCGCAGCGGATCGCCGCGGACGGCCAGTCGCTGCTCGGTAAGGACACAATCGTTCTCACCAATGACCTCGACTGGGAAGGCCATTTGATCGAGGGCCCATTCGTGACTCGGCAAGAGGGCCGCTACTGGCTGTTCTACGCGGGTAACGATTTCGCGACGCCGTCCTACGGCATCGGAGTGGCGGTCGCCGATCATGTGCTCGGGCCGTACGCCAAGCAGGGCGAGCCCTTGCTCAAGTCGACCCGCGAGTGGACGGCGCCGGGCCACGCATCTGTGGCGCTCGGATTGAATGGCGAACCGCAGCTCTTCTTCCATGCGTTCCATCCGGGGACCGGCGGTTACAATGCCTTCCGTGCTCTGCTCACGGTGGGATTGAAGTTCAGCCGCGAACGAGTTGAGGTTGTC
Source organism: uncultured Alphaproteobacteria bacterium (assembly GCA_963849435.1). Classification (GTDB taxonomy): domain Bacteria; phylum Pseudomonadota; class Alphaproteobacteria; order Sphingomonadales; family Sphingomonadaceae; genus Sphingomicrobium. The sequence continues at coordinate 138,443 of CAWKHO010000023.1, read as the reverse complement.
GAGCTCTAATTGCCGGGCCCGACCTGCCCGCCGCCGGCAATCGCCGTCGTGACTTGCGGATTGCCTGAATAACGGATCGCTCCGCCGCCATGCACCGCCGCCGATAAGGTCGCGCGAGGATGGACGGAAATCTCTCCGCCGCCATTCACGGCGGCGGACACATCGGTCGCCTCGACGGCACGGCCGTAGATCTTGCCGCCGCCCTCGATGGCCACCGACAGCTGCGACTGTGGCCGGAACCCGCCTTGGACGGCGATTGCGCCGCCGCCGGAGATCGCCAGGTCGGGCACACGCGGCGACTGAATTTGAATCCGCAGGTGATACAATCGGGGACACTGCTCATTGCATGTGTCGATCTTCAGCTGACCGTCACGTTCAATTCGGAATCGCGTGAACCGGCTGCTCCCATCGACGATCGTCACCCGCTGAACCGGCCCGGGCACGACCTCAACATTGCCACCGCCGCGAAGCTCAACCGAGCGGAATGGCGGAACCGGAACGAGCTCGGTCGCCACCGCCGGAGCCGAGACAGCAAGAGCGAGTGCAAAGAGCGGGATAGTCGAACGCATGGCGGGCTCCTTTCAATCGGTTACGCTACATTTGTAGCGCTACAAATGCAGCGTGTCTAGCCCCGTTGCACATGCCGCGCCGCCGCGGCATTCCGGCATCATGTCCCAGCCGCTCACGATCATCGGAAGCTTCGTCAGCCCTTACGTCCGCAAGGTGCTCGCCTGTCTCAACCTGAAGGGACTCGCGTACGAGATCGACCCGATCACGCCTTTCTTCGGCAACGACGAGTTCGAGCGGTTGAGCCCGCTCCGCCGAATCCCGGTGCTCATTGACGGCGATTTTTCAGTCAGCGATTCCTCGGTCAGTCTGTTTCTATTTGGACGAGGCGTATCCCGGCCATCCCGTTGCTCCCCGCGGACCCGAAGGATCGCGCTCGCGCACGCTGGTTCGAGGAGTTCGCCGACACGCGCCTTGGCGACGTATTCATCTGGGGCTTCTTCTATCCCAAAGTCGTGCATCAACTGGTGTGGGGCGAGCCTGGCGATCAGGAGCGGGTGGCAAGGACGCTGGAAAAGGACATTCCCGCCGCAGTCGATTATCTGGAGTGTGAGCTCCCCGCCTCCGGCTATCTGTTCGATGACATCGGGCTCGCGGACATCGCGATCGCAAGCATGTTCCGCAACGCCGCTTATGCCGGGTTCGAGCCAGACCCCAAGCGCTGGCCGCGCACAGCGGCGTTCGTCGCGCAAGTGCTCGAACATCCGGCGATCGCTTCTCTGCTGCCATTTGAGGACGTGCAGCGCGGGGTTGAGATCCGGCGCCGGCGTCACGCCTTGCTCGACGCAGGCGCGCCGCTCACCGTCGAGACGATGGGTACGCGCGAGCCGCGGAGGGGCATCATGCGCCTTTAGCCCGTTGCTAGGCGCGGCTGAAAGCTCAACGTGGCCTGAGGCGTTCCGAAGAGGAAACCCTGCAGCTGGTCGCAGCCAGCGGCGAGCAGGATTTCCATCTGGGCGACGGTCTCAACGCCCTCAGCCGAGACAGTCAACCCGATCGCCCGACCGAGCGTGACGATCGCAGCGACGATCGCCCGCGCGTCGCGCGAATGCTGGAGGTCGGCAACGAAGCTGCGGTCGATCTTGATCTTGTCGACGGCGAGCTGGCGCAAATAGCTCAACGACGAATAGCCCGTTCCAAAATCGTCGAGCGCAATGCGGAACCCAGCGTCGCGCAGCTGCTTGAGGTTGCGGCTCGCCGTTGCTCCGTCGTCGAGCATCACCTGCTCGGTGACCTCGAGCTCGACCCGTCGGAGGTCCGCTCCGGCTTCGACGAACAGCGCGATCACCTGCTCAGCAAAGCCGACTTCGGCGAGCTGCACTGGTGACAGGTTCACTGCGGTGAACAGCTCGAGCGACGCGGCCGCAGTCTGTGCGGCTTCATGGAGAATCCATTCGCCAATCGGCAGGATCAAGCCTGTTTCCTCCGCAAGCGGGATGATGTCCTGCGCTCCAATCCAGCCGAGCGACGGGTGCTTCCAGCGGAGGAGTAGTTCCTGCCCGATGAGCCGGCCCTCACGATCCACCTGTGCTTGGCGCCAGGCCGCGAACTGACCCTCCTCAAGCGCAAGTCGAAGATCGGCTTCGAGACGTGCGCGCGCACGGTCGCTCTCGTCCATGCCTTCTTCGTAGACGCGGTGGCAGCCGCGCCCTTCAGCCTTGGCGCGATAGAGCGCGACATCGGCCCGGCGCATCAGCTCAGTCGAATCGCGCGGTGAGGCGTCCGCATGCACTGCACCGATGCTCGCGCCGCCGAACACCTGCGTGTCGGACAAGTTGAAGGGCACCTGGAACTCTTCGATGATCGCGGCGCACAGGGCGTCGATTTCGACCCGCTCCCAACCATCACAGAGGATCACCGCAAACTCGTCGCCGCCGAGGCGCGCAACGGTATCGTTGGGCCGCACCAGCCGTTGGAGCCGGGCGGCGAAATCGCGGATCAACTGGTCGCCGGCGAGGTGCCCGAGCGTGTCATTGACCTCCTTGAAGCGGTCCAGGTCGATCAAGAGTAGCGACAAAGCTCCGCCGCGTTGAAGCGCCGCCAGTGAATGTTGCAGCCGCTCGTTGAGGAGCGCGCGATTGGGAAGCCCGGTCAACGAATTGTGATAAGCCAGGTGTGCAGCGCGCGCCTCGAACGCAGCGCGCTCATTCAGCGTCTGCTTGAGGCTCCGAGTGAGCAGCAGCATCAGCAGCGCCAGGAGCGCAAGTGCCGAGATGGCGAACGGCAGCACGGCGTCCAGGATGCGGCTGCCGGGCAGCTCGGGCTTCCAAATGATGTAGCCGAGCCTGCGCCCGGCTTCGGTCTCGAGCGGCTCTGCCACTTCGGCCGGCTGGTGCCCCGAACTGAGCGAAAAGCGCGGCGCATCGATGAGGTAGCGCGACTGAAGCTCACTCATGAAGCTTCCGTCGAGATAACGGACACTGATGAGGACCGGCCAATCGGGATTCGGCTTCACATAGCCTTCGGTCGACGGCTTGATCAGCATGGCGCTGACGGCCGCGGGCCGCCCGCCGACCATCGTCAGGTGTGTCTCGTGGACCGCGCGCTCGGTCGTGCGAACGGTCGAATTGGGGAGCAGCGGCCGGCCAGCGTGGCGGTCGTGGCTGCCGTTCACGCAAGGCCGCTTTCCCGCGCACCATCAGCAGCAACGGCGCGATGTCTGCGCGAAGCGTCTCATAGCGTGCCGCCGGCACGAGTACGCCCTCGGTGTCGGCCTGGACGAGCCGATCACGGCCGTCGAGCAAGAAGGTTTCGTCGTGCGCAAAGATGCGGTGCAGCCAAAATCCGATGTTGTCGTGCAGCCATCGCTGGTCCGGGTGAGGCCGCGTCATGTAAAGCGCACTCTCATCCCAAATCGCCACCGTCTCTTGCTGCTGCGCAAGTTCGTCCAGCGCGATATTGATCGAATGGCGGGTGACCCGGACCTGACGCTCGACCGATACTTCGTCGCTCTGCCGCGTCGACCAGTAAAGACCTGCGATCGAAACCACCGCCACTGCCAGCAGCATCACGAACGCGGTGCGCGACAATTGGCTCGACAGCCGCACGGGCGCGCGGCTGCCGTAAAGCACCGACAGAGACGATTCCGTGGGCATTCACTGCCCCTGTGCCAAGGTTTTGTTAACGAACTGCCTACACGCGCAACACTCGCGCGCGAGGTGCTCAGCTCGCCAGACGCGGGTGGCGCGAAATCCAATGCTCAAGGCGCGTGCGCAGCGACCGCTTCGAGGGGATATAGCCTGGCTCAACCATGGGCAGGCTTTCCTCAGGCTCGTAAAGCGTGAGGTTTTGCGGAGGTCTGGGGCGCACCGTCTCGCGCCCGCGTAACAGATCCTCGGCCATGGCGAGGGAGCGGTGCACCTCCTCCGCGGTGAAGGGCTTCATCAAACAGCCGAGCGCCAGGTCCGGCATCGAAAAGCTCGGCGCCTTGCCGCTGACGAAGAGACACGGAACGTCGAGCTCATGGAGCCGCACAGCAACTGGAAACCCGGTCGTGCCGCGGGCCAGATGCAAGTCGAGCAGGACGAGGTCGGGATCGCTCTGTTCGGCCGCGGCGATGGCTCCGTCGGCATCAGCGGCGGTCGCGACAACTCGGTAGCGCGGATTATCCTCGATGAGATATTTGAGCGTTTCCGCCAGCTGCTTGTCGTCCTCGACCACCAGGATCCTGAGCACCGCGAATCTCCCCGAACTCACGAACATTCCCACCGCAAAAAATCGGCTGAAAATCCGTGACTTGATGCTCGCGCGGATTGATCGCCGTGCGAATCCCCCGTGAACCAAGTTTACGCCCAGCCGAAGAGCGCCCGAGCCGAACCGTGGAAACTAAAGCAAAAGGCGCCCCGGAGCATTGCTCCGAAGCGCCTCCGCGATAGAGCCACGAGGGGCCCTTAAGCGCGATAGAAGATGTGTGCGCCGATCTTCTCGACGACGTTCAGGTGGTGACCCCATGACGGAGCGACATAGTTCGGCGTGGTACCACAGCACGTCGCTGCCGACGCTTGGGACGACATTCGCCATCGCCAGCCGGGCAACGCCCTGGGCACGTGCCCACGCGGCCGAGCTCGTGTCGATCGACGGGAACTCGCCGTGCCGAACGAAGGAGAATTGCGCGGGCTGCTTGACGACGCCGCACCAATCGGGCGGGTACCGTCCCGAGGTCGCGCGGTTCATCACCACCCGGGCGACGGCGAGCTGGCCTTCGACCGACTCCCCGCGGGCCTCGAAATAAACCGCAGTCGCGAGGCAATTGCCCTGCTCGTCGAGCGGAGCGCCGGCGCTGTAGCGGTCGACCAAAGCATAAAGCGGCCAGCCGGCGCGGTAGAGCCACGCAGCCTCGGTCGCGATCGACTGACTCAGCGAAACGGTGACCGAACGCGCCGGCTGCGTCTGCAGGACGGCGCCGCTCAGCGTCGCCACCGCGCTCGTCGCCGCGACGACCGGCCGCGCAAGCGTGTTGGCGACGGTCTGCGCGGCAGTCCCCAGCGGCTTTGCCGCCGAGTTGACGTCCAGCGCCCGAACAGCGGCCGGCACGTTCAGTGCGCCGTAGTTCTGCGCGCTTGCGCTCGAACCCATCGCAAGCATGAAAATCCCCAGCACCGCGGACGCGCCGCGGCTACCCAACAACTTGATCACTATTTTCCTTGCCCTAATTGGCGGACGATAAGCCGCTGGGGGCGCTAAAAGCGCTCTTGGTTACCCAGCGGGGAAGTTCGTCCGTCTTGCCCTGGAGCCCGGCGTCTCAATGCGCCTTTGGCTCGCTCGCTCTCTATCGCTGATGAGGAGATAGGCGACGATTTCGCCAAGTCCAACCAATCATCGGTGAACCGGTTGAGTCGCGGGACGGAATTCGGAACCCTTTCAATTCGTTCAGTTTTCTCCGGCTTTTGAGCAGCGCTGAGCTCGGCCCACCGCCCCTTCCACTCGCTTCACCGTGGGGCTAACGGAATCGCCGAAAGGAGGCGTCCCGAAATGGCCCATTGGCTGATGAAGTCCGAGCCCGGAAGCTACAGCTGGGACGATCTGGTGCGCGATCGCCGGACCGAGTGGGACGGAGTCCGCAACCCCGCCGCGCGGCTGCACCTCAAGGCGATGAAGACCGGCGACGAGGCGTTCTTCTATCACAGCGGCGACGAGCGGCAGATCGTCGGGATCATGCGCATCGCCCGCGAGGCGCAGCCCGACCCCAAGGACGCGAATTGGGTCTCGGTCGCGGTCGAGCCGGTGCGGCCGTTCGGCCCGGTGACGCTCAAGGCGATCAAGGACGAGCCCAAGCTGGCGAAAATGGAACTGATCCGCCAGTCGCGATTGTCCGTAGCACCAGTGCGCGACGACGAGTGGAAGACGATCCTCGGCATGGCCGGCGCTTCCCCGCCCCTTCAGGGGAGGGGTTAGGGGTGGGGTGCGACTCGAAGCCGCTCGATGCGGCTGAAGGAGCTTCCGAGCGGGCATCGAGCCCGCTCGTCCGCCACCCCCCTCCGCAGACATTCCGTCGGCAGAACGCCGACGGAGCCTTGAAGTCTGCTCCGCCCCCTGCCCCCTCCCTTGAAAGGGAGGGGAAAGCGAAGCGCACACGCCGGCCGCGCGCCATTGCACATAGGTTTGCGGCGGCAATTTCGCGCTTGCTTCGAGATACGCCACGACGTCCCAGATCTGAGCGTCGGACATCGACTCCCGCCACGACGGCATTCCCGTCATCTTGATCCCGTTCTTGACGATCCAGAACAGCTCGCGCGGTTTGAACTTCTGCTGCACGTCGAGCAGGTAGGGCGGCGCCGGCTCGAGGCCGCTCACCCATTCCTGCCGCGCCACGGCGGCGGCTCCGTGACAGGCGACGCAGTGGGTCTCGTACTGGCAGAAGCCGCCGACCACCTGCGCCGGCGATGATGCGGGAGGAAGCGCAAGCGATGCCGCGCGGCGCTTGACCGAGTGGGTCATCGTCTCGTTGGTCACATAGAAAGTGACGCGGGTGTGCCGCTTGAACGCGGCAACGTCGTAGATGCCCGACTTGATGAACGCGAACGCGCCAAGCGGCACGATCACGACGATCGCGATCGCCGCGCCAATGGCCAGGTGCAGGAGCTTCTTTCGGCGCACTGCGGCTCAACGCGGAAGGCGGCAAATCGTTACGGTCCTGCGCCGCCAGCATCACGAGTCCGAATCTTCGCGAATGTTCGCAGTGACGGCGCGAGTTTCGACGGGGTGGATGGGGGCGGAGCAGACCTCCAGGCTCCAGCGGCGACCCGCCGATGGAATGTCTGCGGAGGGGTGTCGGCTTTGTCGGTTTGCCCTTCGGTCATCTTCGATTCCGTCCCATTTTGGGCGAAAGGTCGCAAACGTCGCGACCCTACGCGCGCCCGCGCGAGGGATCCGACACGTTCCGACAGGTTCGTGTTGAAACGGGGGGTCGTCGGATGTGTCGGAATCCTACGCCTGTGGGCGGAAGATCGGCGGGGCTGATCGCCTTGCTGCCGGTTCGACAAGCTCAGGACAGGCCGGTTCGACAGGCTCACGACAGGCATCGGCGAGCTTAAGCCACAGAAGGGGTGCTGTAGGAAAATGGTTTGTGGTTGGTGTCTTCGGCTCAGTCAGACTTTGGAGCCAGTCAAAGAGATGGGCCCTGATGACAGCACCATGAGCTTATCGGGTTCTGACGCGAACCACGCGTAAGTTCCCCAGGCTAGGCTGCCCACGGTTTTCTTGAAAGGCTGCACGCTTCGATCAAGATAAGCCGTGACAAAGGCGACGTGCTCCGCAGGGAATCCAGCCTCGTCGGAAATCTCTAACAGCGCCGCCCTGCGTAATTCGTTTACAGGGCCATCGCTGGCGACAGCTTCGACAAAGACGAGGAGCGGATGCTCCGGGCCAACATCGACGAGCACAACGTCAGGCAAATTCTTGTCCGCTGCGATGTTCAGTCCGATTGCCTTAGATAGTTGCTCATCACGAGCCACGACCTTGTTGCCGCTCTCGCTCAGCGAAATTACACCAGGCTTAGCGAGAAATGTCGGAGCAAAAACCTCCACCACCGCTTTAACAATATCGGTGCTCGGACCCGGTACGAGCGCGCGCGTCTCGCCATTCGGGAAAGAGATAAGAACACGGTCCCCAGCCTTCGACCGCCCGCTTACGATTTACAGCAATTCTCGCAAGAGCACCGGGATTGAGGTGCTTCTCGCGCCACGCTTCTGCCTTCGCCAAGAAAGTCGCTTCGTCCATTCCAGGATCGAAGAGGTCAGCAAAATCAGCTTGCAACGCATATCGACCTGCAGGCGAGGTTGTTGGAAGACCGGCGCACTCGATCACGGCGCCATTCGGGATCAGACTGTAACGGATAGTGTCATCGCGGATCGATTCGCGCGTATTGACGCCGTACCATCTCCCCGGAATGTCGCCCTTGCTCGACTGAGTTGAAGCCTTGGACCAACCCAGTCGCGCAGCGTCAGAGACCTCATGGGCTTGATCATCGGTCATGCGGGAGACTTGATCGGGCCTCAGCCAGTAGCCCCGTGTTTCGATCGCGCCCGTGTAGAGCATCACAAAGATGGTCTTCGCAGCAATTTCCCAGATCGAATGGTCTCGGCCGGGAGTGCCTGCCGGAAAGATCACAGACAGGCGGTTATGGATGTTCTGCCAACTCGACAGCGGCGGTAACGTCACGAATTGACCTGCTGATAAAGGGCTGCGATTGCTGTTTCGACCTCTGTTCGTCCCGCACCGCTTACAACTAGGCGGTCGATTGGACCCATGGCCTCGATGCCTGGTAGCGGTAGTGACTCCAGTTCGAATGCTGAAACTGCGACGCTTCCGCTAATGCAGCGGAAAACTTCGTCCACGACCCGACTATTTAGCACGGCCGCCACTACAGAAGGGCTTACGGCAGGCTGCCGCCCCGTCGGGCGGACCATATTCAAGTGATTCTCAACGACAACGCCGCGATGCTTGGCGACGAATTCGTTCGGCATCTCGGCGGCGATCAGCCGACGGGGCTGCTCCTTCGCTGTCGTGCGCTGAAGAAGAACACAGCCACTTGTTACGAGCAACCAGTCATCGCCTTTATCCAAGCGGAAATATAGCGCGTGATTGCGCCTTTGAGCCCGGTGCACGAACCGACCATCGGCTGTTACAGCTTCGGCCCAGATCAATGGAAAGGCCCTGTGAGCCGGACCGTCGTGGAGCTGACCCTTAAACCGGTTCCACACCAGAGGCCCCGTCGACACCTCATATCCCCAGTCGCTTAGCCTAGTTGGCATCTTTTCTACATTGGCGATGAGCGCGCAGTGTTTGGGATCTCGCGGCGCGAGCCAAGGATGGTTCGGTCTAATTGGGAGCGCAACCGTCCCGTTTCGCACAACCTCAGCGGTCGCCTCGTCCCGAACATTTAGATAATGGACTTGCACTCGGTGCGCACTTGACGTCCGACGATACACTGCGAGCATCGTTTCCTGCAGGACGTCCTCAAAAACGCCTTTTCGCGCATGCACGAAATCGATGCTTACTGGCGGCGCTTCCGCCGCGAGCAAAGAACGAAGCGAACTGAAGTACTGCCCGGACAACACGCTTGTCGGGGTGAGAAATGCGATCAACCCATCGTATTTAGTCCAGCGCAGTGCCACATCCGTGAATAGGCCATACAAATTGGCGTGACCGTAAAGGCTTCGAGCAAATTTACGACGTTGATCCGCCGCCAATGAAACGCGACCGTAGGGCGGATTGCCGAGCACGACATCGAAGCACTCCTGCGGAGTTTCGGCCAAACTATCGCAGACGCGAATGAACTGGGGAACGAACTCATGCGCTTCGATGGTTTCTGCTAGGAGAATTTCGATCGCGGCTTGGCCAAGGACGGCTGCATTCGGATCAATTTCCAGGCCTCGAAGGCGAGCACCCAATTGCCGTAAAACGAACGCAGCTTCCGATCCTGTCAAAGCCGAGATCATCGGCCGTGCCGCCGCGATCAAGAATGCGCCTGCGCCGGCGGCTGGATCGAGCACCCGTGCCTTCGACCAATCAACACCTTGTTCCGAAAGGAGCTCGACAAGCCGATTGGTAAGTGCAGGTGGCGTATAAAATGCACCCAACTTACTTCGTGTTTCGGGCGCCAGCAGGGCGGGGTAGAGGCTCGTGACGAAGTGAAGAGCTTCGTCGAGCGGCAATGCTGCCGCTTCTTCAGCCATCCTCCAAGCCAGCTCGAGGGCCTCTCGGTCCAGGTCTGCGGTAAGGTTCGCAAGGCGTTCCCTACACCGGCCATTTATGCAGAGGTGGCTCGCGAATGCGTTGAGAGCGGCGGAAGTGAACTGAGCGGAAGTGGCGCTGCGATGGGCCTGCTCAATCTTGCCGGCCCACTCGCGACACTCGTCACGCCGACTGCCAAGAAGCGCTCCGGCTAAGAGCGTTCTCGGACGACCTTGAAAGTCGGGATAGTCTCGAAGAAGCTTCAAGAGAGACGTGCGCTTCTGGCCGAATTGCGCTCGCCTTCTTCCCCATAATTTCACCTTGCCGGTCGCCGTGCGGGTGGTGAAGCGCACCAGTAAAGTTCCTGTGGATAATTCGTCAAGAACAAACAGCGAACACGCCTGCTAAGCCGCTTCGACCCGTCGCGCCTGACGCTTAGGTCACTAACGCTCGCTCTCACCATGCTAGCGCATTGTTGCCGCTCACTTCGTGACGTCGAACGGGTTGCTCCCCGGATCAGTCCCTCGGCAACCCGCTCGCCGAGCGACGCCGTCTCTTCGCTTAGGCCGCCGGACGCTACGCGCCGGCGGCCTTATACTCGGCGGCTTACGCGGCTTCAGCCCTCGCGCGCCGCGCGCTTCCGCTCATGCGGGTCCAGGTACCGCTTCCGGATCCGCACCACCTTGGGCGTCACCTCGACCAGCTCGTCGTCCTGGATGTAGGCGATCGCCTGCTCGAGGCTCATGCGCCGCGGCGGGGTCAGGCGGATGCCTTCGTCCTTGGGGCCCGAGGCGCGGAAGTTGGTCAGCTGCTTGGACTTCAGCGGGTTGACCTCGAGGTCCTGCGGCTTGGCGTTCTCGCCGATGACCATGCCTTCGTAGAGCATGTCGCCGGGCGAGATGAACAGCACGCCGCGCTCCTCCAGCGCGCTCAACGCATAAGCGACGGCGGCGCCCTTCTCCATCGAGATGAGGACTCCGTTCTGGCGGCCCTGGATCGGGCCCTTGTACGGGCCGTAGCGCTCGAACAGGCGGTTCATGATGCCGGTGCCGCGCGTGTCCGACAGGAACTCGCCGTGATAGCCGATGAGGCCGCGCGAGGGCGCCGAGAAGGTCAGGCGGGTCTTGCCGCCGCCCGACGGGCGCATGTCGGTCATCTCCGCCTTGCGCAGCGCCATCTTGTCGATGACGGTGCCGGAATATTCGTCGTCGACGTCGATGACGACGGTCTCGTACGGCTCCTCGCGGCCGTTGCGGGCCGTCGCGGAAGAGGACGCGCGGGCGGCTGATCGACAGCTCGAAGCCTTCGCGGCGGAGCGTTTCGATGAGCACTCCGAGCTGGAGCTCGCCGCGGCCGGCGACCTCGAAGCTGTCGTTGTCGGCGCCCGTGATGACGCGGATCGCGACATTGCCTTCGGCCTCACGCTCGAGCCGCTCGCGGATGACGCGGCTCTGCACCTTGTCGCCGTCACGCCCGGCATAAGGGCTGTCGTTGACGCTGAAGCTCATCGCCAGGGTCGGCGGGTCGATCTCGCGCGCGGGGAGCGGAGCGCTGACCGAAGGGTCGGCAAAGGTGTTGGAAACGGTCGCCTTGATGAGCCCGGCGATGGCGACGATCTCGCCCGCTTCGGCGCTCTCGACGGGGACGCGCTCGAGCCCGCGGAAGGCGAAGATCTTGGTCGCGCGGCCTTCCTCGACGGGATTGCCGTTCACGTCGATCGCCTTGATCGGCATGTTCATCGTCAGCTTGCCGCTGTCGATCCGGCCGGTGAGGATGCGGCCGAGGAACGGGTCGCGGTCGAGCAAGGTGGCGAGCATCCGGAACGGGCCGGCATCGACGCGCGGCGGGGGCACGTGGCTGACGATGGTCTCGAACAAAGGCGTCAAGTCGCCCGAGCGGACGTCGTCGGTCGGTCCCGGCGTAACCGGCGCGGCCGCTGGCGTAGAGCGTCGGGAAATCGAGCTGCTCGTCGCTCGCGTCGAGGTTGAGGAAAAGCTCGAAAATCTCGTCGAGCACTTCGGCGGGGCGTGCGTCGGGGCGGTCGATCTTGTTGACGACGACGATGGGCTTAAGGCCCAGCGCGAGCGCCTTGCCGGTGACGAACTTGGTCTGCGGCATCGGCCCTTCGGCGGCATCGACGAGCAGGATCACGCCGTCGACCATCGACAGGATGCGCTCGACCTCGGCGCCGAAATCGGCGTGACCGGGCGTGTCGACGATGTTGATGTGGGTCGCCGATTTCGCGCCCGGAGGCGCCCACTCGACGCTCGTGCACTTGGCGAGGATGGTGATCCCGCGCTCTTTCTCGAGATCGTTCGAATCCATCGCCCGCTCCTCCACGCGCTGGTTGTCGCGGAAGGTGCCGGACTGGCGGAAGAGCTGGTCGACAAGCGTCGTCTTGCCGTGATCGACGTGGGCGATGATCGCCACGTTGCGCAGGTTCATTACAATTTCCCGGGAAAAACTGGCCTCGTATGTAGGCGATTATGGCTCATGTTGCAATGCAGCACGAGCGCGCCGGCCGCTTACCGCGGCAGCCGTTCGAGAATTTCGAAGCCGCGTTCGAGCGCCCGCATTTCGCTGTGCGCGAGCTTGCCGATGCGGCCTTCGAGCGAAGCGTCGGCCGCGGGCGGGCTGTGCAGCCGCTGCCGGCCCTCCTCGGTCAGCCTGAGCGCAAGCCGCCGACGATTGTCCGGATCGGGCTGGCGATCGACGAGGCCGGCGCGCACCAAGGCGTCGATTGCGCGGCTGACGGCCGGAGCGCCGCGCTTCACCTTGGCGGCGATCTGGTTGAGCGTTGCCGGCTCGGCCCGTTCGACGGCGGCGAGGAGCTCGCGCTGCTGGCCCTGCGCCTTGGCCGCGGCCATGTCCCCGGCCAGTCGCTCGACCAGGCGTGCGAACCGCGCCGCGAGTGCGCTTGGGGATCCGCCGTACATGATTGTAGTCTAACAAACATTCGGCTGCGCGCAATGTTGTATTCACGCAGGTTAGTGGCTGCGGCTTGCGTTCGGCGCGTCCTGCCGCAATGGCCGCGCCGTGAGCACGCGCCCGCCAATGCCGCGCAACGTCTGGGTTCTCGGCTTCGTCAGCCTGCTGATGGACCTATCGAGCGAGATCTATCACGCGCTGCTGCCGGCGTTCGTGACGATCGTGCTCGGGCTGCCAGCGACGGCGCTGGGCGCGATCGACGGGATTGCGGAGGCAACCGCGAATTTCGCCAAGCTCGGGTCGGGGCGCCTTTCCGACCGCAGCCTCAAGCGCAAGCCGTGGGTGATGGCCGGATACGGCATCGCAGCGCTCTCGAAGCCACTGTTCCCGCTCGCGACGAGCGCGATCACGCTCATGGCCGCGCGCTTCGCGGACCGTATCGGCAAGGGCATCCGGGGCAGCCCGCGCGATGCGATGGTCGCCGACGAAACGCCGCCCGAAATCCGCGGCCGCGCATTCGGCCTGAGGCAGGCGCTGGACACCGTCGGCGCACTGCTCGCGCCGATCGCCGCGATCGGCGTTGATGGTCTGGTTCGCGAGCGACATCCGCGCCGTTTATTGGATCGCGGTCGTACCGGCCGCCTGTTCGTTCCTCCTGGCGTGGCTTGCGCTGCGCGAACCCGAGCAGCACCGCGCACCGCTGAAGCGCTCGCCCTTCTTCGCGGGCTTTCGCAACCTCAACCGCGAGACGAAGCGCCTGCTCGCCGTCGGCTTCCTCTTCGCCCTCGCCCGCTTCTCAGAGGCGTTCCTGATCCTCAAGGGCATCGAGATCGGCCTCACCGAAGGGCTCTCGCCGCTCACCCTCGCATTGTTCAATCTGGCCTACGTGGTCCTCGCCTATCCCGCAGGCGCGCTCAGCGACCGGATGCGGCCGCGGCACATCCTGATGGCGGGCATGGCGGTGCTCGTCGCCGGCGATCTCGTCCTCGCGAAAGCCGACAATTACGCGCTTCTGTTCGTCGGCGTCGGCTTGTGGGGGGCGCACATGGCGCTTACGCAGGGCATTTTCTCACGGATGATCGCCGACGCCGCGCCGGAAGAGCTCCGCGCGACGAGCTTTGGCGCATTCTGGTTCGTCAGCGGGATCGCCGGTCTGCTCGCGAGCCTAGGCGCGGGCATGTTGTGGGACCGCGAAGGCAGCAGCGCGACCTTCGCGACCAGCGCCGGCGTCGCGGCAATGGCGCTGGCGATGTTGAGTTTGCTGGAGGAGGAGGCTTCCCCTCCCTTTCAAGGGAGGGGCTAGGGGTGGGTGACGAACGAACGGGCTCAATGCCCGTGAGGAAGTGCCTTCAGCGGCATCGAGCCCCTTCAGTCACAACCCACCCCTTTCCCCTCCCTTGAAAGGGAGGGGAGGTCAGCGCGTAAAGCTTTCGCCGGCCGCGGCTTTGTCGAGGAGTAGCTTCGAGAAGCTGAATTCGGGCTGCATCCGCTCTTGCTGGCGCTTTAGGCCTTCGACAATCTCGGTGAGTCCGACGCTGTCGGCCCAGAACATCGGGCCGCCGCGGTAGACTGGCCAGCCGTAGCCGTAGACCCACACCACATCGATGTCCGACGCGCGCTGGGCGATGCCTTCCTCGAGGATCTTCGCGCCTTCGTTGACCATCGTGTAGAGCGTGCGCTCGATGATCTCCTGGTCGGTGATTTCGCGTGGCGTGACGCCAGCCTTTGCGCGAAAATCGTCGATGATCTCCTGCACCTTGGGCGAGGGCGATGGCCGCCGCTTCTCGTCATAATCGTAGAAGCCCGCGCCTTTCTTCTGGCCCCAGCGATCGATCGCGCACAGCGCATCGCGGATGCTCTCGATCCGGTTCGGGTCGCGGTGCCAGCCAATGTCGACACCGGCGAGGTCGGCCATCTGGAACGGCCCCATGGGCATGCCGAATTCGACGTGAACGCGGTCGACCTGCTCGGGCGTGGCGCCCTCGAGCAGGAGCTTGGTCGCTTCGATCTGCCGCGGCATCAGCATGCGGTTGCCGATGAAGCCGTGGCACACGCCGGCGACAACCGGGACTTTCCGGATCTTCTTGCCAAGCTGCATCGCGGTCAGCAGCACGTCGGGCGCGGTCTTCTCGCCACGCACGACCTCGAGCAGCTTCATCACGTTCGCCGGCGAGAAGAAGTGCGTGCCGACGACGTCGCCGGGTCGCGAGATGCTTGCCGCGATCTCGTTGATGTTGAGGTATGACGTGTTGGAGGCGAGGATCGCACCGGGCTTGGCGATCTTGTCGAGGCGCCCGAACACCTCCTTCTTCACGTCCATGTTCTCGTACACCGCCTCGATGATGAGGTCGGCGTCGGCGAGTGCGGAGAAATCAAGCGTCGGCGTCAGCAGGCCCATGGCCTTCGACACCTGCTCCTCAGTCAGCTTCCCCTTGGCCGCGCTCGCCTCGTAGTTCTTGCGCATAAGGCTCGTCCCGCGGTCGAGCGCATCCTGAGCCATTTCGATGATCGTGACTGGAATGCCGGCGGAGAGGAAGTTCATCGAAATGCCGCCGCCCATCGTGCCGGCGCCGATCACGCCGACCTTGCGGATCGGCCGCGGTTCGGTGTTCTCGGGAAGGCCGTCGATCTTGGCCGCCTTGCGCTCGGCGAAGAAGAAATAGCGCTGCGCCGCGGACTGCTCGCCGCTCATCATCTCCATGAACAATTTGCGCTCTTCGATGACGCCTTCCGAGTAAGGCTTCTCGCACGCGACCTTCACCGCCTTGATATTGGCCTCGGGCGCGACGAAGCCGCGAAAGCGCCTGGCGTTCGCTTTGCGAAACTCGTCGAACACGGTCGGATCGCATTCATTGAGCTTATCCTGCCGCTCAGACGATCTGGGCAGCGGGCGCACGTCGCGCACCTCTTCGGCGTAGCCGACGGCATGCGGGATCAGCTCGCCTTCGATCAGCCGGTCGACCAGGCCACAGGCGAATCCCTCTTTGGCGCCGATCGGATTACCGGTGGCGCACATTTCGAGGGCCTTCTTCACTCCGGCGACGCGCGGGAGCCGTTGCGTTCCGCCCGCTCCCGGAAGCAGCCCAAGCTTCACCTCGGGCGTACCGAGCTTCGCGGTCGGATCGGCAACGCGGTAATGGCACGCGAGCGCGACTTCGAGGCCACCCCCGAGCGCGGTGCCGTGAATCGCCGCGACGACAGGTTTGCTGCAATTTTCCATGGTGTCGACCACAGCGGGGAGCCACGGCTGCTGCGGCGGCTTGCCGAACTCGGTGATGTCCGCGCCGGCGAAGAAGGTCTGGCCTTCGCAGGCGATGACGACCGCATTGACGCTTTCGTCCGCCTCCGCCTCCGCGATCGCATCGACCAAGCCCTGCCGGACTGCCGTCGAAAGCGCGTTGACGGGCGGGTTGTTGGAAAGGACGATCAGTACATCGCCGTGCTTGCGGGTCGAGATCGGGCTGGTGGTCGGCTTATCGAGAACGTCGGACATGCATGCCTCCGACGACGGGCGCTAAGCCGCTGCTTACAGCCTTGCAAGTGGAGCAGACTGGCGCTCGCGCGCTCCCGCTCAATCGATCTTGGCTTTGTAGCCGCTGATAATACCGAGGATGAAGCTGGTCGCGAGCGCAAGTTGGATCTTCCCGCCAGGATCGTCCCAGCCGACAAATCTTGCCCCCCACCCGAACAAGGCGATGAAGATGGCAACTGCGAGAAAGACCATGTCGGTCCCTTTCAGTGTGCCGGAGATGCTCTTCCGGTGATCGCAAAATGCGCCCGACACGGTAAACAGATGGTAAAGCTTGCCGCCGGAATGGCGCGCGGCCATAGGGCTGGCACACTCGCAACCTGGCAGGCGAACCAATGAAAGCGCGCGTGTTCATTACCTTGAAACCCGGCGTCCTCGATCCGCAGGGCAAAGCGATCCATCATGCGCTGGAGGGCCTCGGGTTTCCCCAAGTCAACGACGTCCGCGCCGGCAAATTGATCGAGCTCGATCTTGCCGAGGATACAAGCGATTCCGACATCGAGGACATGTGCCGCAAGTTGTTGGCGAATACGGTCATCGAGAATTTCCGGATCGAGCGCCCTTCGGCAAGCTCAGGACAGGGCTGAGAACGCCTGGCGTGCCACGATTCCCGCATATTTTCGGGATATGGTAGCGCAGCAGTCACGGAGCTGAGTGAAATGAAGAGTGCGGTCATCGTCTTCCCCGGTTCGAACTGCGACCGCGACCTCGCCGTTGCGCTGGAGCAAGTGACCGGGCGCAAGCCAGCGATGGTCTGGCACAAGGACAGCGCCCTTCCGCGACGGCGTCGATTTCATCGGTGTACCGGGGGGATTTTCGTACGGCGATTATCTTCGCTCAGGCGCGATGGCCGCCCGGTCCCCAATCATGGCCGCGGTCAAAGACGCCGCGGCGCGGGGCGTGCCGGTGATCGGAATCTGCAACGGCTTCCAGGTGCTGACGGAAGCGGGGCTTTTGCCCGGAGCGCTGATGCGCAATGCGCGCCTCAGCTTCGTCTGCCGGCCGGTGCCGCTGCGCGTCGAGAACAGCCAGAGCCTGTTCACGTCGCAATATGACAATGGCGAGACCGTCACCTTTCCAGTCGCGCACCACGACGGCAATTATCAGGCGGACGAAGCGACGCTCGACCGGCTCGAGGGCGAAGGCCGCGTCGCCTTCCGCTACCTCGACAGCGTCAACGGCTCGGCGCGCGATATCGCCGGAATCCTCAATGACACCGGCAATGTGCTCGGCCTGATGCCGCACCCCGAGCGCGTCATCGAGCCGGCGCATGGCGGCATCGATGGACGACGGCTTTTCGAAGGCTTGCTGGAGACGGTGAACGCCTGAGCGTCAGTCGTCGACGGTGAACGGCGTGAAGTCCGTGCCGACATCGTAAACGTCGACGCCTTCCTTACGCTTGAGCCAGCCGACGACCGCATAGGTGACCGGCGTCAGGAGCGCCTCCCAGCTGACCTTCAGGACGAACTGGCTGAGCATCACTTGCATCATGATGTGCGCGGGCCAGTCGGGCATGCCGAGAAACGCAAGCGGATAGAAGATCAGGCTGTCGGCGCCTTCGCCGATCACGGTGCTGCCGATGGTGCGGGTCCAGAGATGTTTGCCCTGCGTCCAGATTTTCATCTTGGCGAGCACGACCGAATTGAGGAAATCGCCGACGAAGAAGGCCATCATCGAGGCGAGAATGATCCGCCATCCGGCGCCGAAAACGCGTTCGTACGCGGGCTGCCCGGTCCAGCCTTCAGCGACCGGCAAATGCACGACCGTCCATTCCATCAACGCCATGAAGGCGAGCGCGCGCGAACCCCGCCCAGATCGCGCGCCGCGCCCGGGCATAGCCGTAGACCTCGGTCAGCACGTCATCGATGACGTAGGAGATCGGGAAGAAGAGGATCCCGGCGCCGAACGGCCACGCGCCAATTCCGGGAAGGTCGACGAACGAGCGCTTCTCGGCGCCGATGACGTTCGACAGCAGCAGCACGACCACAAACGCAACCATGACGAAATCGAAATAGCGGAACCGCGCGCCGTGCATCGCGCGCGCTTCGACGTGGCGCAGGCCCTCCCCTTCCGCTTTCATGCGCGAAAGGCCTAGCGCGGTTCCGCTTCGCGTCAATCGCGGCTAATTCGTGCGTACGCGCGCGCCGTAGCTCAGTCGGATAGAGCACGAGCCTTCTAAGCTTGAGGTCGTAGGTTCGAATCCTTCCGGGCGCGCCACTTCATTAGACGGACGGGGCCAATCCTTCTCCGGCGGCCAATTTTCGTGATTTGTTGGAACGAAACCATCCGGTTGAGGCGATTGCGTCCGGGCGCGTCGGCCTGCGACGTCGAACCGCCGGTTCGCCCTATCGATGCGCCGCGGCCGAACTCAGGTGCTGGCGGGGTGTCGGCGACGCCAGTGTTCACCACGACCACGGATGGGGACGGAGCCGATGCCGGCTGCGTACTCGGCGGTGGTGACGATGCTGCTGACACTATCGTCTTCACCGGCGACGATGCTAATTTCCTGGCAGTCTCGCGCCATGCAAAGTGGAGAATGACGGCGGTTCTGAACGCTTCGCCATCCGATTACCACGATGAGTGCAAAGACGGCGAGTCCGAAGATGATGGCCAGGCGACTTGATGTTGAGTTAGTCGTCTAAATTCATTCCTTGTGAGGATGATGCGCCAACCCCTTTTGCGCTCAAACAGTTAAGGGTTTCCCCGCGGTTGCGAACCACTCGGCGCTCACCGCCCGGCGAATGACAATTCTAGGCCTTGATCAGGCTTCCTTTCACGTCACCTGGTGCCGTAGATGTAGCCCTTGTCGGGCGTGCGCTCCTCGCTCGGCAGCGGCTGCGGTGGGGTCTTCGGGCAGAGGATCGGTTCTCGGCGACGCTGACATCCCCATCCTGATAGCGCCTCCTCGAACGTGCCCTCTCGCTCGTCCTTGGGCTCTTCGCTCAAATGCGGCGCGAGATCGATCTCATTCGGCCCGAGGCCGTTCATCCGGAGCTAGCGACGCCGCGGTTCCGGCATTCTTCCGCCCGGTTGTGAAGTCTCGGCAGCAGTGTGAAGCCATGCTGCTGTAAGCAGCTGAGACAGGCACGATTTTCCGCCCGCGAGCGGGTGAATCGTCGCCGACGGAGCGCCGAACTGATTGAGACTGGTCCTAAGGCACCAGCTTTCCGGGGTTCATGATCCCGAGCGGATCGAGCGCGTGCTTGATCGCCTGCAGCGCGTGAATGCGGCCGGGCGGAGCGAGGCGCGCAAATTCGGCGAGTTTGAGCTGTCCGATGCCGTGCTCGGCCGAAATCGAGCCGCCCGCAGCGGTGACGAGATCGTCGACCATGCGCGTGATCGCCGCGCCCTCGCGCTCGTACCAGTCGGGCTCGGCATGGCCGCCGGCGCGGACGTGGAAATGGATGTTGCCGTCGCCGAGATGGCCGAAGCCGCTGGCGATTACGCCGGGGAAGGCGCGTTCGACTTCTGCCGCCGCGTCGATGATGAAGCGCGGCATGTCCGCGACCGGGACCGAGATGTCGTGCGCGAGCGTCTGGCCTTCGCTGCGCTCGGCTTCGGAGATGGAGTCGCGGAGGCGCCAGAAAGCGTCGGCCTGCGCCTCGCTGGAAGCGATGGCAGCGTCGCGCGATGATGCCCTGCTGAAGAGCCGCGCCAAGCAGCTGCTTCGAGTTCGGCCGAGATGTTCGCGTCGGCATCGGCCGTCGTCGCTTCGACGAGCACGTGCCAGGGATGCTCGCCCGACAGCGGCGAGCGCGTTCCGGGGATGTGCTTCAGCACCAGCTCGCAGCGTATCCTGCGGCACCAGCTCGAACCCTTCGACGCTGCCGGTGCGGGCTTCGAGAAAGCGCAGCAGTTCGAGCGCGCGCATCGGGCTTTCGACGGCCGCCCAGGCGACCGCACGCGCGGCGATCGCCGGCACCAGCCGAAGGGCCACGGCGGTGACCACGCCGAGCGTCCCTTCGGCGCCGATCAGCAGCTGGTCGAGGCTGTAGCCGCGATTGTCCTTCTTCAGGCCGGACAGGCCGTCGTGGATGCTAGCCGTCGGGAAGCACCGCTTCGACGCCCGCGACGAGCGCGCGCATCGTGCCGAATTTCAGTACCTGCGTGCCGCCGGCGTTGGTCGAGGTGAGCCCGCCGATGGTGCAGCTGCCGCGCGCTCCGAGCGTCAGCGGAAAGCGCATCCCGGCCTCGTGCGCCGCCCGGTGGAGTTGTCTCGAGGATCACGCCGGCCTCGGCGACGGCGAGGCGGTTCTCGGCGCTCGAGCGAGCGGATGTTGTTCATCCGCCGCAGCGACAGGATCAGAGCGCTTCCGTCGGCGGGCGGAGTCGCCCCCGCGGCCATCCCCGTGTTGCCGCCCTGCGGAACGAGCGGCACGCGGTGCTTCGGCGGCGAGCTTGACGATGTCGGCGACCTCTTCCGTCGAGGCCGGCGCGAGGATCGCGGGCGCGGCGCCGTGCACCCGTCCGCGCCAGTCGGTCAGCCACGGCTCGATGTCCGCACGGTCGGTGATCACCGCCTTTGGACCGAGCGTTTGCCCAGCCTCGGCGATCAGTTGCGCCTGTCGCGTCCATGCGCGTGGCGCTTGGCACGAGCGCCCACTCCCGTCAAAGCGGCGCAATGGACAGGCCACCGATCACCCTCGTCGTCGCCCGCGCGCAGAACGGCGTGATCGGCCGCGACGGCAAGCTGCCGTGGCACATCCCCGCCGACCTCAAGCGCTTCAAGGCGCTGACGCATGGGCAGCGCCATGGTGATGGGCCGCAAGACGTTCGAGAGCCTGCCGGGGCTGCTCCCCGGGCGCAGGCACATCGTCCTGACGCGCGACCGCGGCTGGCAGGCCGAGGGCGCGGAAGTCGCGCACAGCGTCGATGAAGTGCTTGCGCTAGCGGGCGGCGAGCGGGTGTCGGTGATCGGCGGCGCGGAGATCTTCGGACTGTTTCTGCCGATCGCCGACCGGCTCGAGCTGACCGACGTGCTCGCCGACGTCGAGGGCGACACCGTCCTGCCCGACCCGCGCGCGAGCGGCGCATGGCGCGAAACCTGGAGCGAAGATCATCCGGCGGAGGACGGCCGTCCGCCGTTCCGCTTCGTGACGCTCGAGCGGCGCCTAAATCACCTGCGGTCGGCAGTCGGCGAACTTTTGATAATGGCCGATGCTGTCGCCAAGCATCCTGTCCACCATCGCCGCGAATTTCTCGCCGCCGCCATTGAAGAAGCCGGACGCGCGATAGTCGAGCGTCACGCTGCGCTCCGCCTGCCACCGGGTCGGCATGGACGATCAGCACGCCATCGACCGCTTCGTGAAGGAGCGGGCCCATCGCGCCCGTCAGGATGAGAATCTTGCCCGGCTCGAAATAGGTGACGCGCAAATGCTCGACCCCGCCTCCGCTCGGGAATTTCTCGCACAGGCAGCCGCCGGGCCGCGGATCGAGCGACAGATTGGCCGGGTTTCCGGAATAGGTATGATCGGCCATCCACCAGCTGGACACGCGGGTGAAGGCGGCCAGCGCATCCGCCGGCGATAGACTGACATCCACCGACTCAGTGACCTCAAAGGCGTGATTGTCGGAATGAACGACGCCGCCGTGGCCGGCGCGGCCAGCAGCAGCACAATTGCGGCGATGAGTTTCATGGGGCCCTCCCGCGCGGGAGGATGCCGCGTCTAGCCTTCGCCGTCGAGAATTGCGTCGATCTGCGCCGCGACCTCATCGACCGGCGCCATTCCGTTGACCCGCCGGACCAGCCCGCGCTCCTCGTAATAGGGCAGGATCGGCGCGGTCTTGGCGCGATATTCGGCCATGCGCGTGCGCACGGTCTGCTCGTTGTCGTCGGGGCGGCGGATGAACTCGGTCGAGCCGCACACGTCGCAGACGCCCGGCACCTCGGTCGGCTTGAACTGTCGTGATAGCCCGCGCCGCATTTGGCGCAGCTGAAGCGGCCGGTGATCCGCCGCACCAGCTCGTCCTCGTCGACCGCGAGCTCGATGACATGATCGAGACTGCGGCCGCGCTCGGCGAGCAGCAGGTCGAGCGCCTCGGCCTGGGCCTTGGTGCGCGGAAAGCCGTCGAAGATCGCGCCGCAGCCGATGCACGTGTCGAGCCGCTCGCCGATCAGCGCGGTGACGATCGCGTCGCTGACGAGTTCACCGGCGTCCATGATCGCCTTGACCTTGTCGCCGATCGGCGAGCCGCTGGCGCGCGCTTCGCGCAGCATGTCGCCGGTCGACAGCTGGATCATCCCGCGCTCGGCCTGAAGCCGCGCCGCCTGCGTGCCCTTGCCCGCGCCCGGCGGGCCCAAGAGAATGATGTTCATCATGGTCGCGGTCTCCCCTGCAGACGAGCCGATTACCGCCGGCGCGGCGTCGTCTTGAGCTTCGCCTTCTTGATGAGGTCGCCGTATTGGTGCGCGATCAAATGGCTCTGGATCTGGCTGACCGTGTCCATGGTCACGTTGACGACGATCAGCAGGCTGGTGCCGCCGAGGCGGAGGTTGTAGGCCGGCCTGCGCCGAGAGGATTTCCGGAATCAGGCAGATCAGCACCAGATAGGCGGCGCCGACGACCGTGATGCGGTTGAGCAGATAATCGAAATAAGTCTCGGTCGCCTTGCCCGGACGGATGCCGGGAATGAAGCCGCCGTGGCGCTTCAGATTCTCGGCGGTTTCCTCGCTGTTGAACTGCACCGCGGTGTAGAAGAAGCAGAAGAAGGCGATGCCGAGGCCGTAGAGCGCCATGTAAGTCGGCGAGCCGTGCTGCAGGAAGGTGCTGATGGTGATCAGCCAGTCGCTGGCGCCGCCTTCGGTCGTGGCGCGGCTTGCCGGCCCACTGCAGCACCGTCAGCGGCATCAGCAGCAGCGACGAGGCGAAGATCGGCGGGATCACGCCCGCGGTGTTGAGCTTGATCGGCAGGTGCGAACGCTCCTGCTGCATGCCGCGCGCGGTCTGGCGCTTGGGATATTGGATCAGCACCCGGCGCTGGGCGCGCTCCATGAAGCAGATGAAGAGGATCAGGACTGCCGACGAGGACGATGATGCCGACGACGATGATCGGGCTCAGCGAGCCGGTGCGGCTGCCCTCGAGCAGCTGGCCGACCCCCTGCGGAAGGCGGGCGACGATGCCGGCCATGATGATCAGCGACACGCCGTTGCCGATGCCGCGGCTGGTGATCTGCTCGCCGATCCACATCAGGAACAAGGTGCCGCCGACGAGGCTGACGGTGCCGGCGATCTCGAACAGCATACCCGGCATGACCACCGCCTGGATGCCCTGCCGGACCGACTGCGATTCAAGGCCGCGGACGGCGAGATAGCCCTGCACCAGCGTGATCATCACCGTCAGGTAGCGGGTGTACTGGTTGAGCTTCTTGCGGCCGGTCTCGCCTTCTTTCCTGAGCGCCTGCCACGGCCCGTAGAGCGTCCCGCCGAGCTGAACGACGATCGACGCCGTGATGTAGGGCATCACGCCGAGCGCGACGATGCTGAAGCGCGAGAGCGCGCCGCCGGAGAAGGTGTTGAAGACGTCGAGGATGCCGCCGCTCTGCGTCTGCGTAGAGCGCGCTCATCGCCGCCGGGATCGATGCCCGGCACCGGGACGAACGACAGCAAGCGGAACAGGATCAGCGCGCCGATCGTGAACCACAGCCGTTTCTTGAGCTCGGTCGCCTTCTGGAAATTCGCGAGCGTAGATGCTGGAGGCGAGTTGTTCGGCTGCGGATGCCATTCGATGAAATTCCCCGGAGAAACAAACGGCGGCATATAAGCCGCATTCGCGTCATTGCGAGCGCCGCCGAAGTAATCAGTGGATTGCCGCGTCGCTTCGCTCCTGCAATGCGGTTAGGCCTGGCCTTGGCCGCCTTGTCGGCGAGCCGCGCCTCGCGCGACCTTGCCCTTCTTGGCGGCGGCGAGCTCGGCCGGGTTCTTGCGCTCGATCAGCTCGATCGAACCGCCGGCCTTCTCGACCGCCTCGCGCGCGCCCTTCGACACGCCGGCGACCTTGAACGCCAGCTTGGCCTTGAGCTCGCCCTTGCCGAGCAGGCGGACGCCATCCTTGCCGCCGCGCGCGAGGCCCGCGGCCTTGAGCGCGTCATGGTCGAGCGTGCCCTTGATATCGAGCTTGCCGGCGTCGATCGCCTTCTGGACCGCGCCGATGTTCACCTCGGCATAGTCGCGGGCGAAGATGTTGTTGAAGCCGCGCTTCGGCAGCCGCATGTGGAGCGGCATCTGGCCGCCTTCGAAGCCGGCGATCGACACGCCCGAGCGCGCCTTGGCGCCCTTCTGGCCGCGCCCGGCGGTCTTGCCGAGGCCCGAGCCGATGCCGCGGCCGACGCGCACGCGGCCCTGGCGCGCGCCCTTATTGTCCTTGAGTTCGTTGAGTTTCATGTCTTGCACTCGCTTTCGCTTTTGTCGCGCATGCCCCCGTCAGGGGCAGTGTTATGGTTCAGGCGGCGCTCTTCGACGCTCACCAGATGCTGCACCTTGCGGACCTGGCCGAGCACTTCGGGCGTGCCCTCGACTTCGACGGTGCGGCGCAGCTTGTTGAGGCCGAGGCCGACCAGCGTCGCCCGCTGGGTCTTGTCGCGGCGGATCGGCGATCCGGTCTGCGTGATCTTGATCTTCGCCATCGCTGCTTACTCCACGATCGCTTCGGCCTGGGCCTCGGCTTCGGCAGCGCTGGCGCCGCCGCGGCCGAGCAGGTCGGCGACCTTCTTGCCGCGCCGCTGGGCAACCGAGCGCGGGCTGGTCTGCTCCTTCAGCGCCTCGAAGGTCGCGCGGATCATGTTGTAGGGGTTGGACGTGCCGACCGACTTGGTGACGACGTCGGCAACGCCGAGGCTCTCGAAGATCGCGCGCATCGGGCCGCCGGCGATGATGCCGGTTCCGGCCGGAGCCGTGCGGACCGTCACCCGGCCGGCGCCGAAATGGCCGAGGCCGTCATGGTGCAGCGTGCGGCCGTCGCGCAGCGGAACGCGGATCATCGCCTTCTTCGCCGCGGCGGTCGCCTTGCTGATCGCTTCGGGCACTTCGCGCGCCTTGCCGTGGCCGAAGCCGGCGCGGCCCTTGCCGTCGCCGACCACCACGAGCGCCGCGAAGCCGAAGCGCTTGCCGCCCTTCACGGTCTTGGAGACGCGGTTGATGTGGACGAGCTTCTCGATCAGCTCCTCGCCGCCGTCGTCGTCGCCGCCACGGCCGCGACGGCGATCGTCACGCCGGCCGCGGCCGCCGCCGCGATCGCCGCCGCCACGGCCACGGCCGCCGCCGCCGCCGCGCGGCCGCGCGGACCACGGCCGCTGCGGCTGCTGCGGCTGCGAGCCTGCCGTCGGCCGGCGGCCTCGGCCGCAGCCTCGGCCTGGGCCGGAGCTTCGGCGACCGCCGGCCTCGGCCGGGTCGGTGTTGGCTTCGTTGGTCTGCTGGTTCTCGTCTTGCATTCTAAAACTCCAGTCCGCCTTCGCGGGCAGCGTCGGCGAGGGCCTTCACCCGGCCATGGAACAGGAAGCCGCCACGGTCGAACACGACCTGCGACACGCCGGCCTTCTTGGCGCGCTCGGCAAGCGTCTTGCCGACCGCGGCGGCGCCGTCCCTGGTCGCGCCGGTCTTGCCCTTGAGATCCTTGTCGAGGGTCGAGGCCGCGGCGAGCGTCGTGCCGGCGGCATCGTCGATGACCTGCGCATAGATGTGCCGGCCCGAGCGGTGGACCGAAAGCCGCGGCTTGCCGGAGGCACGCGCGCGAAGCGCGGTGCGGACGCGGCGGCGGCGGCGGTCGAAGAGGGAGAGTTTCGCCATGGCTACTTCTTCTTGCCTTCTTTGCGGAAGATATACTCGCCGCGATACTTGATGCCCTTGCCCTTGTACGGCTCGGGCTTGCGCCAGCGGCGGATCTCGGCCGCGACCTGGCCGACCTTCTGCTTGTCGATGCCGCTGATCTCGACCGTGTTCTGGTCGGGAGTCTTGACGTCGACGCCTTCGGGCACCGGGAAGTTCACGTCGTGGCTGTAGCCGAGCTGCAGGCGCAGGTTGCTGGCCCTGGGCCTGGGCGCGATAGCCGACGCCGGTGATCTCGAGCACCTTGGTGAAGCCCTCGGTCACGCCGGTGACGAGGTTCTGCACCATGGTGCGCTGCATGCCCCAGGCGGCGCGGTTGCGCTGCTGCGTCGGTCGAGCGGCGTGACGCGGATCTCGCCCTCGGCGATCTCATATTTCACGAGATCGTCGAGCATCTGCATCGCCAGCGTGCCCTTGGGGCCCTTGACCGTCAGCGTGCCGCCTTCGATCGTCGCGGTGACGCCCGCCGGCAGCGGCAACGGGTTTCTTGCCGATACGGGACATCAGAACACCTCCGCCAGCACTTCGCCGCCGACATTCTGGTCGCGCGCCTCGGCGTCCGACAGCACGCCGCGCGGGGTCGACACGATGATCGTGCCGAGGCCGTTGCGGATGCGCGGAAGCTCGCGCGCGGCCGAATAGACGCGGCGGCCGGGCTTCGACACGCGCGCCAGATGCTGGATCGCGGGCTGGCCCTCGAAATATTTGAGCTCGATGCGCAGGCCCTTCTGGCCGGCAAGCTCTTCTTCCGAATAGCCGCGGATATAGCCTTCGCGCTGAAGCACATCGAGCACGCGGACGCGCAGCTTCGACGCCGGCGTCAGGATCGAATCCTTGCGCGCCTGCTGGCCGTTGCGGATGCGGGTGAGCATGTCACCCAGAGGATCGGTCATCGCCATCTTGTAATCCCTTACCAGCTCGACTTGATGACGCCGGGGATCAGGCCCTTGTTGGCCAGTTCCCGAAGCATGATCCGCGACAGGCGGAACTTGCGGTAATAAGCGCGCGACCGGCCGGTCAGCTCGCAGCGGTTGCGAACCCGCGTCGGGTTCCCGTTGCGCGGCAGCTCGGCCATCTTCAGGCGCGCGATCAGGCGCTCGGTCTCGTCCCTCGACTCATCGTCCGCGATCGCCTTCAGCTTCGCGTACTTCGCCGCATTCTTCTGAACGAGCTTCTTGCGACGCTCGTTCTTGTTGATCGAACTCAGTTTCGCCATGACTTAAGTTCTTCTCCTAATCGAGCAGACGCGCTTCACGCGGCCTGCCGCTGCTCCTCTGCCGGGAAGGGGAAGTTGAACAGGCGCAGCAGTTCGCGCGCCTCTTCATCCGTCTTCGCGGTGGTGGTGATGATGACGTCCATGCCCCGGACCTTGTCGATCTGGTCGTAGTTGATCTCGGGGAAAATGATCTGTTCCTTGAGGCCCATGGCGTAATTGCCACGGCCGTCGAACGACTTGCGGGTTGAGCCCGCGGAAGTCGCGGACGCGCGGCAGCGCGATCGTCACCAGACGATCGAGGAACTCGTACATGCGCTCGCGGCGCAGCGTGACCTTGCAGCCGATCGGCATGCCTTCGCGCAGCTTGAACTGGGCGATCGACTTCTTGGCCTTGGTGATCACCGGCTTCTGGCCGGAAATCTGCCTGCATTTCGGCAGCCGCGGTCTCGACGCGCTTCTTGTCCTGGGTCGCCTCGCCGACGCCCATGTTGATGACGATCTTGTCGAGCCGCGGGACCTCGAGCTTGTTCTTGTAGCCGAACTTCTCGGTCATCGCCGCGACGATGCGCTCGTCATAGTCGGCCTTGCAGGCGCGGCGTGTAGTCCGCCGGCTTCTTCGACGGCTTGGCGGCCACCTTCTCAGGCTTCGGCGCCTCGGCCTCCTCGACCTTGGGCAGCGCTTCGATCGCCTCGGCCTCGGCCTTCTTCGGCCTCGCCGACGCAGCTCGACCTCGACCTGCTCGGTCGCGGGCTCCTGCGCCTCGTCGACCTTGTTTTCTTCGTCAGCCATGGATCAGCTCTCCGGTCTTGGCCGCGACGCGGACCTTCTTGCCGTCGCGCTCCTCGAAGCGGACGCGGGTCGGCTTGCCGTCTTGGGGTCGGCGATCGCGACGTTCGACACGTGCAGCGGCGCTTCCTTGCGCTCGATCCCGCCCTGCGGGTTCGTCTGCGATCGGCTTGCGGTGGCGCGCGTGGACGTTGACGCCCGACACGATCACCTTGCCCTCCTTGGGCATCGCCTGACGACCTCACCGGTGCGGCCCTTGTCCTTGCCGGACAGGACGACGACCTTGTCGCCCTTGCGGATCTTCTGCAGCGGCCATGGTTACAGCACCTCCGGCGCAAGGCTGATGATCTTCATGTGCTTGCGCGCACGAAGCTCGCGGACGACCGGGCCGAAGATACGGGTGCCGATCGGCTCCTCGTTCTTGTTGACCAGCACCGCGGCGTTGCGAATCGAAGCGGATCACCGAGCCGTCGGGACGGCGGATGTCCTTGGCGGTGCGGACGATCACCGCGCGGTGAACGTCGCCCTTCTTCACGCGGCCGCGCGGCGCCGCTTCCTTGACGGAAACGACGATGATGTCGCCGACGCCGGCGGTGCGGCGCTTCGAGCCGCCCAGCACCTTGATGCACTGGACGCGCTTGGCGCCGCTGTTGTCCGCAACGTCCAGGTTGGACTGCATCTGGATCATGGTTCGACCCTTATCCTCTCAAATTCTTCTCAGGCGTCCGCTTCGGCGACGTCTTCGGCCTTGGCCTTCTTCGTCGGCTTCTTCGGCGGGCTTCTTCTCGGCCTTTTCCTCGGCCGGCTTCGCCGGCTGCCGACGTCCGGCGATCAGCGCTTCCGGCTCGGCGATCTCGACCGCCGCCGCCTTGGCGGCGCCGATGCGGTCGACGCACCGTCCACGTCTTCAGCTTCGAGATCGGCGCGCATTCCTCGATGCGCACGATCTCGCCGACGTGGAACTCGTTGGCCGCGTCGTGGGCGTGGTACTTCTTCGACAGCTTGATGATCTTGCCGTAGAGCGGGTGCTTCACCCGCCGCTCGACACGGACCACCACCGTCTTGTCACCCTTGTCGGACACCACGGTGCCGGTGAGGACGCGCTTTGGCATCTCTATACTCTCCTCAGGCCTTCGCCGTTTCGGCGCGGGCGCGTTGGTGCTGCAGCGTCTTGATGCGCGCGATGGTGCGGCGAACTTCGCGCACGCGGCTCGGCTTCTCGAGCTGGTTGGTCGCCGACTGGAAGCGCAGGTTGAACTGCTCGCGCTTCAGCTCGCCGAGCTGCTGCTGCAGCTGGTCGTCGGTCTTCTGCTTGAGATCGTCGATCGCAGGCATCTTACTTTTCCTCTTCGGCCAGGCTCTCGCCGAGGCGGGCGACGACCTTGGTCTTGATCGGCAGCTTCTCGGCCGCGCGCTCGAACGCCGTCTTGGCGAGCGTAGCCGGGGACGCCGTCGAGCTCGAACAGGATCCGGCCGGGCTTGACCCGGGCGACCCAGAATTCGGGCGCGCCCTTGCCCGAGCCCATGCGGACTTCGGCCGGCTTCGAGCTCACCGGAACGTCCGGGAACACGCGGATCCACAAGCGGCCGGAGCGCTTGATGTGACGCGTGATCGCGCGGCGGGCCGCCTCGATCTGGCGCGCGGTGATCCGCTCCGGCTCCATGGCCTTGAGGCCGAAGGCGCCGAAGTTGAGCTCGGTCCCGCCCTTGGCATTGCCGTGGATGCGGCCCTTGAAGGCCTTGCGGAACTTGGTGCGCTTGGGTTGCAGCATCTGTTTCTAGTCCTTCGCGCTTACCGGTTGCCGCGTTCTTCGCGCGCCGGGCGGACGCCGGAGGTCTGAGCCTCCATCATCAGCCGGTCCTGAGCGAGCGGGTCGTGGCCGAGGATCTCGCCCTTGAAGACCCACACCTTGACGCCGCACACGCCGTAAGCGGTGTGCGCGGTCGGCTTCGGCATAATCGACGTTGCCGCGCAGCGTGTGCAGCGGAACGCGGCCCTCGCGGTACCATTCGGTGCGCGCGATCTCGGCGCCGCCGAGACGGCCCGCGCAGGTGATGCGGATGCCTTCGGCGCCGAGACGCAGCGCCGACTGAACCGCGCGCTTCATGGCGCGGCGGAAGGCGATGCGGCGCTCGAGCTGGTCGGCGACGCCCTGGGCGACGAGCTTGGCGTCGATCTCCGGCTTGCGGATCTCGACGATGTTGAGGCTGACTTCGGAGCTCGGTCATCTTCTGAAGCTCTTTCTTGAGCTTCTCGATGTCGGCGCCCTTCTTGCCGATGATCACGCCCGGGCGCGCGGCATAGATCGAGATGCGGCAGATCTTGGCCGGACGCTCGATCACGACCTTGGAGATCGCCGCCTGCGGCAGCTTCTTGATGATGTACTTGCGGATCTTGAGGTCCTCGAGCAGCAGCCGGCCGTAATCCTGGCCTTCCGCGAACCAGCGGCTGTCCCAGGTCCGGTTGATCTGCAGGCGAAGCCCGATCGGAGAGGATTTCTGACCCATTACGCTTCTTCCTGCTCGCGAACGACGACGCGGATGCGGCTGAACGGCTTGACGATGCGCGACGAGCGGCCGCGCGCGCGGGTCGCGAAGCGCTTCATCGAGATCGACTTGCCGACGCTCGCCTCGGCGACGACCAGCGCGTCGACGTCGAGGTTGTGGTTGTTCTCGGCATTGGCGACCGCCGAGGCGAGCACCTTGCGGACGTCCTCGGCCATGCCCTTGGGCGAGAACTTCAGGATGTTGAGCGCCTCCTCGACCTTGCGGCCGCGGATCAGCTGCGCGACGAGGTTGAGCTTGCGCGCCGAGCCGCGGATCGTGTTGCCGACCGCGAGCGCTTCCTTGTCGCCGACCTTGCGGGGTGCTGCTGGCTTGCTCATCAGCGCTTGCCCTTCTTGTCGGACGGCGTGGCCGTGGAAGGTGCGCGTCGGCGCGAACTCGCCGAGCTTCATGCCGACCATGTCCTCATTGACCGACACCGGCACGAACTTGCGGCCGTTGTAGACATTGAAGGTCAGGCCGACGAACTGCGGCAGGATCGTCGAACGGCGCGACCAGGTCTTGATCGGCGCGCGCTTGCTGCTTGTCCTGCGCAGCTTCCGCCTTCTTCAGCAGCGAAAGCTCGACGAACGGACCTTTCCAGATGGAACGGGCCATGGCTTAACCCTTCTTCTTCGCGTGACGCGACCGGATGATGAACTTGTCGGTCGCCTTGTTGTGACGGGTGCGGGCACCCTTGGTCGGCTTGCCCCACGGAGTGACCGGATGACGGCCGCCCGAGGTCCGGCCTTCGCCACCGCCGTGCGGGTGGTCGACCGGGTTCTTGGCGACGCCGCGGGTCAGCGGGCGCTTGCCCATCCAGCGGGTGCGGCCGGCCTTGGCGAACGTCTGGTTGGCGTTGTCGGGGTTCGACACCGCGCCGACGGTCGCCATGCAGTCCGAGCGGACGTAGCGCTGCTCGCCTGAATTCAGCCTGACGATGACCATTCCGCGGTCGCGGCCGACGACCTGGACATAGGTCCCCGCGGCGCGCGCGATCTGGCCGCCCTTGCCGGGCTTCAGCTCGACATTGTGGACGATGGTGCCGACCGGCATCTGGCCGATCTCCATCGCATTGCCGGGCTTCACGTCGACCTTCTTGCCGGCGATCACCTTGTCGCCCGGCGCGAGGCGCTGCGGAGCGATGATGTAGGCCTGCTCGCCGCCCTCGTAGGTGACGAGCGCGATGAACGCCGAGCGGTTGGGGTCATATTCGAGCCGCTCGACGGTCGCGGCGACGTCCCAGGTGCGGCGCTTGAAGTCGATGTGGCGATACTTCTGCTTGTGGCCGCCGGCGATGCCGCGCGAGGTCACATGGCCCTTGTTGTTGCGGCCGCCGGTCTTGCGCTTGCCTTCGGTCAGCGCCTTGACGGGCTTGCCCTTCCACAGCGCCGACTTGTCGACCAGGATCAGGCCGCGGCGGGCCGGAGAGGTCGGCTTATATTGCTTGAGAGCCATGGCTTAGATCCCGCTCGTCACGTCGATCGACTGGCCTTCGGCCAGGCGAACGATCGCTTTCTTCACGTCCGAGCGCTGGTAGGGCTTGCCCTTCCAGCGCTTGGTCTTGCCCTTGGTCACGATCGTGTTCACGCCGAGCACCGTCACTCCGAACAGCGCCTCGACCGCGGCCTTGATCTCCGGCTTGGTCGCGCGTGTGCGCGACGCTTGAACACGACCGCATTGTGTCTCCGACAGCATCGTCGACTTCTCGGTGATGTGCGGCGCGAGCACGACGTCGTAGTGGCGCGCGTCGGGCGCCGCCTTCTGCGGCTTCTTAGCCATTGAAGCGGGCCTCCAGCTTCTCGACCGCGGCGCGGGTCAGGACCAGCGTCTCGTGGCGCATGATGTCGTAGACATTGGCGCCGACCGCCGGCAGCAGGTTGATGCTCTCGAGGTTCGACGAAGCGCGGGCGAAACCGACGTTGAGCGCATCGCCGTCGATCACCAGCGCGGTCTTGCCGAAGCCGAGCTTGCCGAGCTGCTCGCGCAGCGTCTCTGGTCTTGCCTTCCGCGACGTCGAGATTGTCGATGACGACCAGATTGCCGTCCTTGGCCTTCGACGACAGCGCCATCTTGAGGCCGAGCACGCGAACCTTCTTGTTCAGCGACGGATTGAAATCGCGGACGCGCGGGCCGTGCGCCTTGCCGCCGCCGATGAAGATCGGAGCGCGGCGATCGCCGTGACGAGCGGTGCCGCCGCCCTTCTGCCTGCCGAACTTCTTGCCGGTGCGGGCAACGTCGCTAGCGCTCGCGAGCGGCGCGGGCCGTGCCGCGGCGCTTTTCGAGCTGCCAGGTGACGACGCGGTGGAGGATGTCGGCGCGCGGCTCGACGGCGAAAATCTCGTCGTTGAGCTCGATGTCGCCGCCAGCCTTGGCGTCGAGGGTCTGTACCTTGACCTTCATCTTAGCCTTCCTTGCTCTCGTCGGCTCGTCGGGCTTCGCCTCGTCCGCCTGAGCTTCCTGAGCGGCTTCGTTCGGCAGCCTCGCAGTCTCGGCTTCCGCCTCGGCGGCAGCGCCGGCTTCCTGCTCGGCGGCGATCGCCGCGACTTCCTCGTCGCTCGGCAGCGCCGGGATTTCGTGGACCGCGGCTTCGTCGACCAGGCCGGCCTCGGGCACTTCGGACTTCTTCGGCCTTCAGCGCTTCGAGGATGCCGGCCGGATAAGGCGCGGCATCGGGGCGCGGCAGCTTGATCGCGTCGCTGACGGTCAGCCAGCTGCCCTTGTGGCCGGGCACCGAGCCCTTGATGAACAGCAGCCCGCGGATCGGGTCGGTGCGGACGACCTCGAGGTTCTGCTGGGTGCGATTGCGCGCGCCCATGTGGCCGGCCATCTTCTTGTTCTTGAACACGCGGCCCGGATCCTGGCGGTTGCCGGTCGAACCGTGCGAGCGGTGCGAGACCGAAACGCCGTGGGTCGCGCGAAGACCGCTGAAGCCCCAGCGCTTCATCGCGCCGGCAAAGCCCTTGCCCTGGGTCACGCCGGCAACGTCGACCAGCTGGCCGGGAACGAAGTGATCGGCGCTGATGTGCGCGCCGACGTCGAGCAGCGCATCGTCGGCGACGCGGAATTCGACGACCCGCACCTTGGGCTCGACCTCGGCCTTGCCGAACGCGACGCGCTGCGGCTTGGCGACGTTCTTCGCCTTCGCCTTGCCCGCGCCGAGCTGGACGGCGGTATAGCCGTCGCGGTCCTTTTCGCGGCGGCCGACGACCTGCACGTCGTCCAGCTGCAGGACGGTAACCGGCACGTGCCGACCGTCCGCCTGGAACAGGCGGGTCATTCCGACCTTCTTCGCGATCACGCCGGTGCGCATGATCCAAACTCCTCAACAGAGGCACCCGGCCATTTCCGGGTGCGTGCAGCCCATCCAAATATTTGCGTGCCCCGCCTGGGCTAGTGCCCCCTCGAGTAGGGACGGCGGGGACGCAGCCCGGAGCTAGTCTCCGGCGGTATCACCCAATTTCGCGCACCTCGCGGTGCGCACCGGCTGTTAGGCCAGCTTGATCTCCACGTCGACGCCGGCGGCGAGATCGAGCTTCATCAGCGCGTCGACCGTCTGCGGCGTTGGCTGCACGATATCGAGCAGCCGCTTGTAAGTCCGCACCTCGAACTGCTCGCGCGACTTCTTGTCGACGTGCGGCGAGCGGTTGACGGTGAACTTCTCAATGCGCGTCGGCAAGGGAATAGGACCGCGGATGAGAGCACCCGTCCGGCGCGCCGTGTCGGCGATGTCGCCAGTCGCCTGATCGAGCACTCGATGATCGAACGCCTTCAGGCGAATCCGGATGTTCTGCGTTTCCATATCCCTACCGATGCGAAAGAGCCGGCGAACCGCAGCCGGGGCCGCGATCCGCTGAAAAAACTACTTACAAATTGCAAGCCGCGCGACTCTGACGACCCGCGCGGCTGGCGCCCTATATTACTTCGTGATCTCGGCCACAACCCCTGCGCCGACGGTCCGGCCGCCTTCGCGGATGGCGAAGCGCAGGCCCGGGTCCATGGCGATCGGGGCGATCAGCTTCACGCCCAGATTCACGTTGTCGCCCGGCATCACCATCTCGGTGCCCTCGGGGAGCACAACCTCACCGGTGACGTCGGTCGTCCGGAAATAGAATTGCGGACGATAATTGGCGAAGAACGGCGTGTGACGGCCGCCCTCGTCCTTCGACAGGACGTAGACTTCGGCCTTGAAGTCGGTGTGCGGAGTGATCGAGCCGGGCTTGGCCAGAACCTGGCCGCGCTCGACGTCCTCACGGCCAATCGCCGCGCAGAAGCGCGCCGATATTGTCGCCTGCCTGACCCTGATCGAGCAGCTTGCGGAACATCTCGACGCCGGTGACGACGGTCTTCTGCGTGTCGCGAATGCCGACGACCTCGACTTCCTCGCCGACCTTGATGACGCCAGTCTCGACGCGGCCGGTGACGACCGTGCCGCGGCCGGAGATCGAGAACACGTCCTCGATCGGCATCAGGAACGGCTTGTCGAGCGGACGCTCTGGCTGCGGGATCCAGCTGTCGACCGCTTCCATCAACTTCAGGATCGATTCCTTGCCGATCTCCGGGTTCTTGTCCTCGAGCGCGGCGAGGGCCGAACCGGTGATGATCGGAATATTGTCGCCGTCGAAATCGCGCTTGGAAAGCTCCTCGCGGATCTCCAGCTCGACCAGCTCCAGAAGCTCCGGATCGTCGACCTGATCGACCTTGTTCAAATAGACGACCATGGTCGGAACGCCGACCTGCTTGGCGAGCAGGATGTGCTCCTTGGTCTGCGGCATCGGGCCGTCGGCAGCCGAGACGACGAGGATCGCACCATCCATCTGAGCGGCGCCGGTGATCATGTTCTTCACATAATCGGCGTGGCCCGGGCAATCGACGTGCGCATAGTGGCGCGCAGGCGTCTCATATTCGACGTGAGCGGTCGAAATGGTGATTCCGCGCTCGCGCTCCTCGGGAGCCTTGTCGATATTGGCATAATCGACATAGGTCGCGCCGCCGGTCTCAGCGAGCACCTTGGTGATCGCCGCCGTCAGGGACGTCTTGCCATGGTCGACGTGACCGATGGTCCCGATGTTGCAGTGCGGCTTCGTCCGCTGAAATTTAGCCTTCGCCATTTTACGCCTCTTCTTTTCTAGAAATTCGGGCGGCCCGCCCTCATCGCGGACGCGCCCTTAGCTACAATTTACCGGTTACGCCAGTTTCGCCTTTACCTCGTCGGCGACGTTCTGCGGCACTTCTTCGTAGTGCGAGAACTGCATCGTATACTGCGCTCTCCCCTGCGTGAACGAGCGCAGCTGATTGACGTAGCCGAACATGTTGGCGAGCGGCACGATGCCTTCGACGACCTTCACGTTGCCGCGGCTTTCGGTACCCTGAATCTGGCCGCGCCGGCTCATGATGTCGCCGATCACGTCTCCGAGATAATCCTCGGGAGTGACGACCTCGACCTTCATGATCGGTTCGAGCAGCGTGATGCCGGCCTTGCGGGCGACCTCGCGCATGGCGCCGCGCCCGGTGATCTCGAACGCCAGCGCCGAAGAATCGACATCGTGTGAATTGCCGTCGACGAGGTGAACCTCGAAATCGATGATGGGGAAGCCGATCAGCGATCCGGTCTCGGCGGTCTCGCGAATCCCCTTCTCGACCGCCGGGATATATTCCTTGGGGACGTTGCCGCCCTTGACCTCATCGAAGAACTGGAAGCCGGTTCCGCGCGCGGCCGGGACCACGTTGATCTTGATCTCGCCGAACTGGCCACGGCCGCCCGACTGCTTCTTGTGGGTGTAGGTCAGCTCGACCGGCTTCGCGAGATATTCGCGATAGGCGACCTGCGGAGCGCCGACATTGGCCTCGACCTTGAACTCGCGCTTCATGCGATCGACCAGGATCTCGAGGTGGAGCTCACCCATCCCCTTGATGATCGTCTGACCCGAACTCATGGTCGGTCGTGACCCGGAAGGACGGGTCCTCACGCGCCAGGCGGTTGAGCGCGACACCCATTTTCTCCTGGTCGACCTTGGTCTTGGGTTCCACGGCGACTTCGATGACGGGATCTGGAAACTCCATCCGCTCGAGGATGATCGGGGCGTTGGAAGCACACAAAGTGTCGCCGGTGGTGGTGTCCTGGAGGCCCGCAAGCGCGACGATGTCGCCCGCGTAGGCGATCTGGATGTCCTCGCGGTCGTTGGCATGCATGAGCAGCATTCGCCCGACCTTTTCCTTCTTGTCCTTGACCGAGTTCGTGACCTGCGACGAGGTCTCGAGCTTGCCCGAATAGATGCGCGCAAAGGTGAGCGTCCCGACGAACGGGTCGTTCATGATCTTGAACGCGAGCGCGGAGAACGGTGCGTCGTCTGATGGCGCACGGGTATCGGTCGTCTCGCCGTCGAGCTTGAGGCCTTCGACCGGCGGAATGTCGAGCGGCGACGGGAGGTAATCGACTACGGCATCGAGCAACGGCTGGACGCCCTTGTTCTTGAACGCCGAGCCGCACAGCACCGGCACGAAGGAGAAGTTGAGCGTGCCCTTGCGGATCAGCCGCTTCAGCGTGTCGCGGTCGGGCTCGGTGCCCTCGAGATACGCCTCCATCACGTCGTCGTCCTGCTCGACCGCCATTTCGATGAGGTGCATGCGCGCTTCGGCCGCGGCATCCTTCAGCTCGGCCGGGATCTCTTCATAAACGAACTTCGCGCCGAGGCTCTCTTCAAGCCAGATGATGGCGCGGTTCTCGACGAGATCGACGAGGCCCTTGAAGCTGCTCTCGATTCCGATCGGGAGATAAAGCACCGCCGGGCGAGCGCCGAGGCGGTCCTTGATCATGTCCACGCACATTTCGAAGTTCGCGCCGGTGCGGTCGAGCTTGTTGACGAAGCACATGCGCGGCACGTGATACTTCTCGGCCTGGCGCCACACCGTCTCCGACTGCGGCTCGACGCCGGCGACGCCATCGAAGCAGGCGACCGCGCCGTCGAGCACGCGCAACGACCGCTCGACCTCAATGGTGAAGTCGACGTGCCCCGGAGTGTCGATGATGTTGATCCGGTGCTCGGGGCCTTTACCCTCCTCCGAACTCCAGAAACAGGTCGTCGCGGCGGACGTGATCGTGATCCCGCGCTCTTGCTCCTGCTCCATCCAGTCCATGGTGGCGGTGCCTTCGTGCACTTCGCCGATCTTGTAGGACTTGCCGGTGTAATAAAGGATGCGCTCGGTCGTCGTCGTCTTCCCGGCGTCGATATGCGCCATGATGCCGATGTTGCGATAATGATCGAGCGGATGGCTGCGGGCCATTTCAATTCTTCCTTGGCGATGTGGGGAGCCGCCGAGCAGCAGCTCACCACGATATAGGTACGGTTTTTACCAGCGGTAGTGGCTGAAGGCGCGGTTCGCTTCGGCCATGCGATGCGTGTCCTCGCGCTTCTTGACGGCGTTGCCGCGGTTCTGGGCGGCATCCATCAGCTCGCCCGAAAGGCGGCCGGACATGGTCTTTTCCGAACGGCCGCGCGCAGCCGTGATCAGCCAGCGGATGGCGAGCGCCTGGGCGCGCTCGGGACGGACCTCGACCGGCACCTGATAGGTCGCACCGCCGACGCGGCGGGAGCGGACCTCGATGCCCGGCTTCACATTATTGAGTGCGTCGTGGAACACGCCGACCGGCTCGCGCTTGAGGCGGCTCTCGACGCTCTCGAGCGCACCGTAAACGATGCCCTCGGCGACGGACTTCTTGCCGTCGAGCATGACCGAATTCATGAACTTGGAAAGGACGATGTCCCCGAACTTCGGATCGGGAAGGATTTCGCGCTTTTCGGGGCGGCGACGACGAGACATTGGATGTTTCCTTTCTCTTCAGCCTGGTCCGGAACCCGTCCGGGGCTTACTGCTGCTCTAAAATCGTCATCCCGGACTTGATCCGGGATCCATCTTCTTTCTTCTGGACCCCGGCCTTCGCCGGGGTAGCTCCATGCTTCGCTCGGCTACTTGGGACGCTTGGCGCCGTACTTCGAGCGGGACTGTCTGCGGTCCTTGACCCCCTGCGTATCGAGCACGCCGCGGAGCACGTGGTAGCGCACGCCGGGCAAGTCGCGCACACGGCCGCCGCGGATCAGCACGACGCTGTGCTCCTGGAGGTTGTGGCCTTCCCCGGGGATGTAGCTGATCACTTCGCGCTGGTTGGTCAGGCGGACCTTGGCCACCTTGCGCAGCGCCGAGTTCGGCTTCTTCGGGGTCGTGGTATAGACACGGGTGCAGACTCCGCGCTTTTGCGGGTTCTGCTCCATCGCAGGGACCTTCGACTTGGCCTTCTGCGGTTCGCGACCCTTGCGGATCAGCTGGTTAATCGTCGGCATGAAGCCCTTCACCTTTCGTTGCGGGAAGACCCCGCGGTTACTTTGCTCAACAGAAAAAGCGCGGAGCCGAAGCAGCATCCCCCTTTTCTTAAGAGGTTGGGCCGCCTGGCGACGCGCATGTTGAGCAATGTTCAGCTCTTGCCCGGCGCGAGTGAATCACAGGACGCTCGGACGGGCGGGCACATAGCGACGGTGCGGTGAACGGTCAACCGCAGGAGCCGAAACGAAAGGAACTGGACGGCGAGGCGGCTCGTTCGTGGACCGCTTCCGGATAGGAGGCTTTCGAATGAATCGCCAGACGCTCGCAAAGCTTGCGCCGGCGCTGACGCTCATCGCCCTGTCGAGCTGCGGCGCCAGCAACCACGCCGCGAACCAAACATCGAATGGAGAAACAGCCGTGGAGAATGCTACCCTCACGAAACTCAAACTGACCAGCGACGCCTTTCAGAACGGGCAGCCGATCCCGCTCCAGTACACTTGCGATGGCGAGGACCAGACGCCGGCGCTCAGCTGGGGCGAGCCGCCGCAGGGCACGAAGAGCTTCGCTCTGGTCATCGACGACCCGGACGCGCCGAGCGGCACCTTTCGGCATTGGGGTGTGTTCGACATTCCGGCTTCGGCGCGGTCGATCGGCGGGAATCAGCGGGTCGGGACGGAGGTTGCGAACGACTTCGGCAAGCCCGGCTACGGCGGTCCCTGCCCGCCCAAAGGACACGGTCCGCACCATTATCATTTCAAACTGTTCGCGCTCGAGGTGGATAGACTGGGGCTCTCGCCAGACGCCAAGATCGTCGACATCGAGAACGCAGCGCGGCAGCATGCCATCGGTCAGGCCGAGCTGGTCGGAACATACGAGCGGAAGTAAGGAAGGATGTCGTCGGATTCAGGAGAAACGACATGGCACTTCAAGGATTAGCAGTCACTCTGAGCATTGGGATGGCGGCGCTGGCGCTGACCCCAGCGGCAGCTGAACCGACCTCCGCAGGCGCTCCGGCCGGCGCCCCAGGCACGCGATATTGCCTACGGGTGGACCCGATCACCGGCAGCCGCCTTGAAACGATCCAGTGCCGGACCCGCGATGACTGGGCGTCGCTTGAGGTCGACGTCGACCAGGAGTGGGCGGAAAACGGAGTCCGGGTCCTCGCATGAGACGAATAATTCCTCCCTGCGAGCCTAGCTCGTGGGGAGGGGAACTATTGAACGGAGATTCGATGGTGGAGGGGTAGAGGACGCCGACTGCCACGCTAGGATGCCCGCATGCCGCTCACTCGATCCCCTCCACCATGTTGCGCATGGTTCCCCTCCCCAGCCAAAGCTGGGGAGGAATTCACGCTTTCCGTCGCCGCCCGATCTCCCGGATGAAGCGGAACGCTTCGGGCGTAAACGGTGCTTGCGGCACGTCTCCGTGCCATTCGTCCATGCGCTCGTAGAGCCGGGTCGCTCCCGCCATCATCTCGGGCGTTGCGACCGCCGTAAACGGCGCCAGCAGCGCCTGCCATTCATCGTATAGCGCCTGCGCTTCCGCGCTGTCCGGGGCCCTTGGGAATCGCCGCCTCGACGCGGGCGCCGAGGTCCTTCCACTTGCGGCCATATTCCTCCTGATCGAACTCGGCCGGCGCCTCCTTCATTCTCTCCGTCCAACGCGCCTTTCTCCTCCGGTGAGAAATAGCGGTCCGTGACCTTCTTCCAGTCTTGCGCTTCCATGATCTTGTCTCCCTGACGGATCAGCGAGCAGAAGGTCTCGGCATCGACAGGCTCGCCGCGGTCGATGCGGGACTTGACGGAGAGGAGCAGTGCGCGGGCTTCGTCGAGCTCGGCCTTGCGCTCCTCGATGACTTTCAATTGCGCGTCGACGATCGCGCCCAGGTCCATGTTGCCGCGCGCGGTCAGCTTGCCGATCTGCGCCAGGCTGAGCCCGGCGCGCTTCAGTGCGAGGATCTGCTGAATGCGTTCGAGCTCGCCGCGGCCGTACAGACGGCGACCGCTGTAAGTGCGGAGCGGCTTCAGCAGCCCGCGCGCCTCGTAGAAGCGCAATGCGCGGCTGGTCAGGCCAGTGCGTTTGACAACGTCGCGAATGTCGAGCGGCTGGTCCATTCTGCACTTGTACACGTTGACGGCGGGTCAACTTCAAGCGGTGATTCTATGCCCCGCCAGTCGCTCGAAGTAAGGGCGGCAGCGATCGGCGAGGTGCTGCATTTCTTGAGGCAGATCGACTGGCACCGTCTCGGGCGTGCCGAAGCCCGTGCTGTTCTCGACCGCTCCATACCAGTGCGGCGCCCAGGGGCCGTCGGTGTCGCGCCGCCCCGGAGCCCACCTCAGCATCGCCGGGTCCCATGCGATGTCGAGCGCCGCGCAAAGCTTCGTCAGCACACCTTCCGGATTCGCCAGCACGTCGTTGGCATCGATCACCGGCGGCGCTTGGCCGAGGCGGTCGGCCTCGCGTTCGAAGAACTCCGCCTGCCGCTCCAGCCCGAAAGTCCTCGAAGGCGGCGCACTCGCGCTTGCGCAGATAAGAGGCGATCATTCGCTCGGGCTCGCGGATCAGGAACGCGTGCGTGAACCCCGCGAAATCGTCATAGCCGATCGGTCCGGCCATGTGATGCCACATGTGCTTCTGATACCAGATGGGAGAGCCGTTGGGGATCGAGCCGCGGAGCGACTGCATGACGCTCCGCCAATCGCAATCCATCGCAGCGATGACTTCGTCGCGCATCGGATGATCTGTGCCGCTGGTCTTCAGGAAGCAGCCGTAGAAGGGCTCGTCGGAGACGAACGTGTCCGCCCGGCTGCCGAAGCTGCGCATCATCGCGGTGGAGAGGTTTCGCGGCCCCGACCACATCGCGATGCGAGGAGCAGGGGGTGGGTGGTGACTGAAGCGGCTCGATGCCGCTGAATGAGCTTCCTCGCGGGCATCGAGCCCACTCGGCAGCAACCCACCCCTGCGCCCCTCCCTTGAAAGGGAGGGGAAGAAAGGCAGGCGAGTCACGGCCGCTGCTGTTCCTCACGTCGCGCTCGACACGGGCGCGGTAGAGCTGCTGCAGCCGCTCGACCATCGGGCCGCGGCAGGTGAGCTTGCGTCCGTCAATCTCACGCACCGGCACGATGCCGGCGAATGTTCCGGTGACGAACGCCTCGTCGGCGCCGTAGACGTCGGTCAGCGAGAAATCCTTTTCGATCGCCGGAATGCCCGCCTCGCGCGCGACCTCGAGCGCCACCGACCGCGTGATCCCGCCGAGGCAATATTTGCCGCTCGAGGTCCACACCTCGCCTTTGCGGACGATGAAGAAATGCGTCGAATTGCAGGTCGCGACGAAGCCGTGCGGGTCGAGCATCAAAGCCTCGTCGGCGCCCGCCTGCGTCGCCTGGATCGAGGCGAGGATGCAGTTGAGCTTGGAGTGCGAGTTGATTTTCTGGTCCTGCACCGCCGGGTCGCCGCGGCGGACGTGGACGGTGAAGAGCTTGAGCCCGCGCTCGTACACCGTCGGATCGGGCTCCTTGTATTCGGCGATGATGACGACCGTCGCCGGGGACACCACCACGCGGGGGTCCTGGTATGGCGTCGAGCGCACGCCGCGCGTGACCATCAGCCGAACGTGTGACGCCTTCGCTCATGCCGTTGGCGTCAAGCGTGTCGTAGAGCCGCTTCGCCAGCTGGTCTCGCGACAGGCCGACGTCCATTGCGATCGCCTTCGCGCCTTCGAACAGCCGGTCGAGATGACGGTCGAGGAACGCGAGCTTGCCCTTGTGGACCCGCAGGCCCTCCCACACGCCGTCACCGAGCATGAACCCGCTGTCGAACACGGAGACGACCGCTTCGGCCCGAGGCTTCAACTCGCCGTTGACGTTGATCAGGATCGACGCGTTCCTGGGGTCGGAGACGTCGTGCATCGACTGTGCCATCGCGTCCGCTTACGCCTTCAACTGCGCGGCGTCGTGCTGCGGACGCACGAAGAGGCGGCGCACGTGCGGCCAGCGCTGCCCCGCCTGCTCCTCGATGTGGAGAACGATCCGCTCGACCTCGCCGGCGGAAATATTGTCGTCGAAATCGACGCTGAGCATTGCGGTGATCATGTCGGGGGCGGAGTGGATGGTGAGGACGTCGCCGACGCCGACGACTCCCTTGCAGCCGCAGGCCAAGACGCGCAGTTCCTCGACCAGTTCGGGATCGGCCGCTTCGCCAATCAGCAGGCCCTTGAACTCATAAGCGAGCACCAGCGCGGTCACGCCAAGGATCGAGCCCGATCACGACCGACGCGGCGCCGTCGTAGAACGGATTCTGGGTCAGCTGCGACAGGAACACGCCGGACGCCGCGGCGACGATCCCGGCAATCGCAGCGCCATTTTCCAGGAGTACGATGAACGCGGGCGGGTCCTTCGAGCGGCGGATTGCGTCCCACCAGCCGAGCTTCCCCTTCGAGGCTTTGAATTCCCGAAACGCCTCAACCGTCGACCAGCCTTCGAGCAGGAATGCGACGAACAGCACGCCATAAGCCCAGATCGGCGACACCGCTTCTTCGGGGTTCATGATGTGGAGGATGCCCTCGTAGACCGACACTCCGGCGCCGAGCGAGAACACCAGCACCGCGACGACGAAGCTCCAGAAATAGAGCTCGCGGCCGAATCCGAACGGGTGAAGCCGTGTCGGAGGCTTTTTCGCTTGCGCGGCGCCCCCACATCAGCAGCAGCTGGTTGGTCGAATCGACGAC
Organism: uncultured Alphaproteobacteria bacterium; assembly: GCA_963849435.1. Classification (GTDB taxonomy): domain Bacteria; phylum Pseudomonadota; class Alphaproteobacteria; order Sphingomonadales; family Sphingomonadaceae; genus Sphingomicrobium. The sequence goes on along the minus strand of CAWKHO010000023.1, from coordinate 94,832 downwards.
GCTATGAACGCCTTCAGTCAGCATCGCCGAGGAGCCGGTGATCCACGCGGCGACGAATTTGCACACGGCGATGCCGAGGTTCGCGGCAAGCGCGATGACCAGAGTGCGGGTGCTCGTCGTCGCTGCGCTCATCGCGCGATACCGGGACCTCTGACCAGCTCCCCGCCCTTGATTACGGCGTCGACGTGCTCGAGCAAAGTGACGTCACGCGTCGGGTCGCCCCGGACCGCGACCATGTCGCCATAGCGGCCGGGGGCGAGCACGCCGACGTCATTGCGGCTCAAGGCCTCGGAGGCGCTGCTGGTCGCGGCCTGGATCGCCTGGAGCGGGGTCATGCCCCATTGCACCATCTTGGCGAATTGCCGGCCGTTCTGCCCATGCGGGTAGACTCCGGCGTCAGTGCCGAAGATCATCTTCACGCCCGCGCGCACCGCCCGCTGGAATGTCTCGCGCTGCTTGCGGCCGATCATCCGCTCCTTGTCGAGGCTTTCCTGCTCCGTACCGTTCGAAGTGCCGGTCGCGAGGATGTAGTCGTCATTGTAGATATCCATGTCGAACCAGGTGCCGTGCTGTTTGGCGAGCTGGATCGTAGCGTCGCTGGCGAGGCTTGCGTGCTCGATGGTGTCGATGCCGGCGAGGATCGCGTCATGGATTCCGGCGTCGCCATGCGCATGCGCTGCGACCTTGAGCCCCAGCATGTGGGCTTCGTCAGCGATCGCCTTCATCTCTTCGTAGCTGAGCTGCTGCGCGCCGACACTGTCGCCCATCGAGAACACACCACCAGTCGCGCAGATCTTGATCACTTCGGCGCCGTACTTGTGCATCCAGCGCACCTTTTCGCGCGCGTCCTCGGGCCCGCTGACGACCGAGGGCGCTTTCTTGTCGTAATAAGGCGGCAGGCCGGTGTCGTCGCAATGGCCGCCGGTTGCTCCGACCGCGTAGGTCGCCGGTACGATCCGCGGTCCCGGCGACCAGACCGGCCGTCGATCGCCTGCTTCAGCCCGACGTCGTCGAAGTTGCTCGACCCGACGTTGCGCACCGTGGTGAAGCCGGCGTCGAGCGTCTTGCGCGCATTGGCGACGCCCGCGGCTTCCCAGAAGCTGTCGGTATATTTGAGGCCCTGATAGCCGCCGATTTCCGCGACGCTGGTCAGGTGCACGTGCATGTCGATCAGCCCGGGCAGCAACGTCTCGCCGGGCAAGTCGATGTGCCTCACGCCCGGCGGGCACTTGCAGCGAGCCGTCCGTGCCGATCTGCGCGATCTTGCCGTCGTCCCCGATCAGGATCGCGGGCTGCTCGACATAGCGCCCGGTCGTCACGTCGAGCATCCGGTCGGCGGTGACGACCGTTGCGGCGGAGGCAGGTGCGGCGGCGAGGAGGGCGGCCGCGCAGGCGAGCAAATTTTTGATCATTGAGCTTCGATAGCTGGCCGAAACGACTTCATCCAGATGGCGCTTTGATCATCGCTTCATATGTGTCCGGCGCCGGCGGCAAGGTCGATCGCGCGATCAGCCCTCCGGCAATGACCAGCGCCAGCATGGCGCCGGAGATCATCGAGGAGCGGCGGTTCAGGGAGATGCGGTCGGAGAGCAGGATCAGCGCGAGTGCCGAAGCCGCCATCGGCCACAAATGATAGCGCAAGTCCGAGGCGATGCTGATGACGAGAAAGCTCGCTTCGAGGGTCAGCGCGGAGGCGAGCAGCGCCAGCGCGAGGCTGCCGGCGGGTTCGTCGCGCCTGCGCCACGCGGCCGGCACGAGAAGCAGCGCAATCGCCGTCCATACGATCGGCCAGCCGAACGGGGTGCCGGCTTCGAGCGCCGCTGCATCCTGCCACGCCGTGGCGGCGGCGTTTTGCGGGCCATTGAGACCAATGTCGTTCGGTTCCGCTTCGTCGGGTGGACCCGCCTCGGGCAGGTCGGGCGGCACCAACCAGCGCTCGGTCGAATTCCAGTGCGCAAGCCGATGCTCAGCATAGGCGAGCGGGTGCGCGGCGGCCGCTTTGGCGAGCTCGAGATAGAGCTTGCCCGCGGGCTGATCGAGCAACCGATCCGTGAAGTCGGAGCAGCCCGCCGGATCGCCGAGCGGGTCCCAGAAAAAGGCTCTGACGCAATGCCGCTCGCCGATTTGCCGCGCGCTCCTCGGGCGTGAACGGCGACGGAGCGCTGGCGGGTGTGGCGACGGCGATCGCGGCGAGATCGAACAGAGGCTCGGACTTGGCGACGCCGCTTGGCTCGGCACGGAGCAAGTCGTGATTGATGAGCGGCGTCAGCGCCAGGACCGCCGCAGCCGCCGACGGCAATCGCTAGCGAGATCAGCGGGCGCTTGTTCGTCGGCAGGAGCAGCGACGGCGAACGGAACGGTCGCGAACAGTGCATTGGCGCGGACCAAAGTCGCATAGGCGATCAGCAGCGCGACCAGCGCCGCGGCGGCGATCGGAACTGGTCGTCCCGGCAGGCGGTAATGAGCAACAATCCCGGTCGCGGCCATGAGCGCACCGAGCATCTGCGTGTCCTTGAGCACGGCCATTTGCCAGCCGAGCAGCAGCGGCGAAACTGCGAGGACCGCGACGGCGAGCGCGGAGGCCCAGCGTCCGGTCCGGACCAGCGCGCCAACAAGGAGCGCGAAGCCGGCGCGCATAAAGCGCAACCTGCAGCCACAAACATCGGCGCCGCGCCGGCCGCCGACGCCGTGCAGCAGCTGCCACAGCCGCACCATGATCGGCGGGTGCCAATCGTCGACCGGCCCGCCCAGCACCTGCTTATATTGCGCGACCGTGTCGTACATCGGCACGCCCGGCCAGAAGAGCGCCGCCACGCCCGCGATCAGCAGCGCCACCGCGCCGCCGGTGAGCAATGCTGTCGCGGATCGGCTCAGATGTGCAGCACCCGCCCGTCGGCGGCGAGCACGGCCTCGTGCATCATCTCGGACAGAGTCGGATGCGGGAAGACGGTCTGGATGAAGTCTTCGTCGATCAGTTCGGCGGTCTTGCCGATGGTATAGCCCTGGATCAGCTCGGTGACCTCGGCGCCGATCATGTGCGCGCCGAGCAATTCGCCGGTCTTCGCGTCGAACACGGTCTTCACGAACCCTTCGACTTCGCCCAGCGCAATGGCCTTGCCGTTGCCGATCGCCGGGAATTTGCCGACTTTGACCTGATATCCCTTCTCCTTGGCCGCGGCTTCGGTGAGGCCGACGCTCGCCACCTGCGGCCGGCAATAGGTGCAGCCGGGGATGTTCTTCGGGTCGAGCGCGTGCGGGTGGACGTCCTTGTTGCCCATCTCCTGAGCGATCGCTTCGGCGGCGGTTACCGCTTCATGCATGGCCTTGTGCGCGAGCCATGGCGGCGCGGTGACATCGCCGATCGCCCAGATGCCGGCCACATTCGTGTGGCACAGGCCGTCCGTGTCGATGTGCCCCTTGGTGGTTTTGACCCCCAGCGCTTCCAGCCCGATATTTTCGCTGTTGGGGACGATCCCGACGGCCACGATCGCGTGGCTGAAGCGATGCTCGGCCGATTTGCCATCCGCGGTCTTGATCTTCGCCGCGACGCCCTTGGCATCGGCTTTGAGGCTTTCGACGCCCGCGCCGGTGTGGATCGTCAGCCCCTGCTTCTTCAGGCTTTTCGCCAGCTGGTCGCTGACTTCGGCATCCTCGACCGGCACGACGCGGTCGAGCATTTCGACCACTGTGACCTTGGCGCCGAGGTCAGCATAGAAGCTGGCGAACTCGATCCCGATCGCGCCCGAGCCGATGACCAGAAGCTCCGTCGGCATTTCGGGCGGAGTCATCGCGTGGCGGTAGGTCCAGATGCGCTTGCCGTCCGACTGGGCGAACGGCAGCTCGCGCGCCCGCGCGCCGGTCGCGACGATGATGTGTTTGGCAGAGAGCTCGGTCGCCTTCCCATCGGCGCCGGTCACCGACAGCTTGCCTTTGCCGGTGAGCTTCCCCTCGCCCATCACCACCGTGATCTTGTTCTTCTTCATCAGGTGCGCGACGCCCTGATTCAATTGCTTCGCCACCGCGCGGCTGCGCGCCACCACCTTGGCGATATCGAAGGACGGCTTCTCGGCGCTGAGGCCGTAGGAGTCGGCGTGCTGGAGATAGTGGAAGATCTCGGCGCTCCGCAGCAGCGCCTTCGTCGGGATGCACCCCCAATTGAGGCAGATGCCGCCGAGCAGCTCGCGCTCAATAATCGCGGTCTTCAGCCAGAGCTGAGCCGCCCGGATCGCGGCGACATAGCCGCCGGGGCCGGAGCCGAGGACGATGAGATCGTAAGTGTCAGGCATGGGTGTCTCCAACTAGCCCCTCTCCCCTCGCGGGAGAGGGGTTGGGGAGAGGGGGCGCTTGGAGAGCCGACAGAATCGTCTCCGCCACCCCTTCTTCATTCGTGAAAAGCTCGCTGTTCCAGAAGCGGAGGACTCGGAAGCCTTGCGCGGCAGGTAGGCGTCGCGCCTCTTATCACCTGGGCTCGTCGCAATGCTGCCCGCCATCAGCTTCGACGATCAGTCGCCGCTGCAAGCAGACGAAATCGGCGATGTAAAAGTCGATCGGGAGCTGGCGATGGAATTTGTAGCCGGCGAGCGCTTCGCACGAAGATTTGCCACAGTCGGTGTTCGGCGGTCGGTCTGCATCGGAACGCATCTCCTTGGCCCGGCCGCGCAGCTTCGAGATGCGACGCCCCCTCTCCCTGCTGTCGCTGCGCGACAGCTTTCCCTCTCCCGCGAGGGGAGAGGGGCTAGTCATCGGCGATTTCCCGCGGCTTGCCCGTTTCGTCCAGCGCGACGAAGGTGAACTCGCCTTCCGCCACCACCGTTTCACTTTCGCCGTCGCGCTGCCGCGCGATGCTTCCGCCTTGCAGCCGCAGCGACGTGCGGCCCTGTTTCAGCAAATCGACGTAGACGCTGAGCTCGTCGCCGACCGCCATTGCGCCGGGGAATTTGATCGCGTCCGCGGCGACCAGGATCGCCTTGCCGCGCGTGCGGCGCGAGGCGAAGGAGCCGCAGGCGAGGCCCATCTGCCCCATCAGCCAGCCGCCGAACACGCCGCCATAGGGGTTGGTGTCGGCCGGCATCGCGGTGACGCGGATGTAGGGCGTGCGTTCAGTCATAGTCAGCACGTCTGTCGGGTGCCTTTCGCACGAAGTACCACCATTGAAAGCCAGACAGCGACTCCCAGCGACAACGCCTGACCAGCCAGAATTTTGGACCCGAAGTCGATTCGCCAGTCCCGCCACAGCAGCGTCAGCGCAGCGCCCAAAGCGAGATTAGGAGCGCGCCAAACTGCAGCAACTTCGCGTGCAGGCGCACGCAAGCCCGATCAAGGACCAAGCAAGCCGCCCGCATGACCGAAGAACGACCATGATGCACGGTGAAGTCGACACGTCGCAGACCAACGCGAATCGCAACGCCATCGAAGCGCATCGCTCACAGTTAATCGATAGCGATCACAGAAGCCGCATTGACGGCGGTATGAGCAGCGAGGTACCCACAGCGCTTCAAGCCAGCATCCCCAGCGGGTTCTCGACCAGGCGCTTGAACGCCTGCATCAGCTTGGCGCCGTCGGCGCCGTCGATGGCGCGGTGGTCGAAGCTGCCGGTGGCGCTCATCACGGTCGCGATCTGCAGCGAGTCATTGATCACGTAGGGCCGCTTCTCGCCCGCGCCGACGGCCATGATCATGCCTTGCGGCGGATTGATCACCGCCTCGAAATTCTTGATGCCGTACATGCCCATGTTGCTGAGGCTGGCGGTGCCGCCCTGATATTCCTGCGGCTGGAGCTTGCCGTCGCGGGCGAGGCCGGCGAGCTCCTTCATTTCGGTCGAGATCGCCGACACGCTCTTGCTCTCGGCGCCGACGATGATCGGGGTGATCAGGCCCGCCGGGATCGACACCGCGACCGAGATGTCGGCGCGGCTGTACTTGAACAGCTGGTCGCCGGCGAAGCTGACGTTGCACTCGGGCACTTCGATCAGCGACTGGGCGAGCGCCTTGATCAGCAGGTCGTTGACGCTGAGCTTGATGCCGCGGCTTTCGAGTCCCTTGTTGAGCTCGCCGCGGAGCTTGAGCAGCGCGTCGAGATTGATGTCGACCGTCAGATAGATGTGCGGGATCTGCTGCTTGGACTCGGTCAGGCGGCGGGCGATCGTCTTGCGGATGTTCGAGAGCTTGATCGCTTCGTGCGGGATCGCCTGCTCGATTGCGCCGGGGAGCACCGCGTGAGTGGCGAGCGGCAGGCTGCGGCGCGGACCGGCCGGAGCCTGCGGCAGGCGCTTTGCCGGCGGCGGCATCGACATCGGCGCGCACGATACGTCCGCCGGGGCCGCTGCCCTTCAGCGACGAAAGGTCGATGTTCTGGGCTTGGGCGAGCTTCTTCGCGAGAGGCGAAGCCTTGACTCGCCCCTCTCCCCTCGCGGGAGAGGGCTGGGGTGAGGGGGCGGCCGGAGTTGCGCCGGTGCTGGCGGAGTTTCGACAGGAGCCTTGGCCGGCGTTGAACTGATTGGCGTGTCGGGCTTGGGCGCTGCCCCCTCTCCCTGCCCAGCTGCGCTGGGCTGTCCCTCCCCCGCGGAGGGGGCAGGGGCTGACTTGGCGGCCTTGCCGCGCGTCCTCGCCTTCACCCGCGAGAATCGCGATCGGCGCTCCGACCTTCACTCCGTCCGTGCCCTCTGCGACCAGGATCTTCGCGATCGTGCCCTCGTCGACCGCTTCGAACTCCATCGTCGCCTTGTCGGTCTCGATCTCGGCGAGGATGTCGCCCGACTTCACCTCGTCGCCTTCCTTGACCAGCCATTTGGCGAGCGTGCCCTCCTCCATCGTCGGGGAGAGCGCGGGCATCTTGAGTTCGATGGGCATGGAGCGTCCTAGCGCTGAAGGCGTCGCGCGGCTCAAAGCCAATGCGGCGGTTCGGGTCAAGGGAAAGCCGAATATCGCAGGCCCGCGCTTGCACTTACCGCGGATTTAACGCAGCAGTTACGGCTCAATGGGGGACGAGGCCAAACGCACCTATCTCGTCGTGATCGACGACAGCGCCGAAGCGCGCGTCGCGCTGCGCTTCGCCGCCCGGCGAGCGGCCAAGACCAACGGCCGCATCGAGGTGCTGGGGATCGTCGAGCCGCAGGACTTCGTCCAGTTCGGCGGAGTGCAGGCGGCGATCGAGGAAGAGCAGCGCCTGAGGATCGAAGGCGTGGTCAGCTCGGCCGTCGGCGAGATCCTCGACGAGAGCGGAGTCGAAGCGAACATCGTCGTCCGCCAGGGCGAGCCGGTGAAGGCGGTGCGCGAATATGTCGGCGACCGCGAGGAAGTGCACGCGCTGGTGCTCGGCGCGGCGCCGAGCGGCCACCCGGGACCGTTGGTCGATCACTTCACCAACACCGACGCCGGCCGGCTGCCGTGCCCGGTGATGATCATCCCGGGGAGCCTCAGCGACGAGCGGCTGGAGCAGTTGAGCTGACGTCCCAGCGAAGGCCGCCGGCGCGCGATAAGAAGGCGATCTTCGCGGGACTGAGCCTTCGAGATCGCCGAGCCTACACGCCCGCCTCGTCCTCTTCCGTGAAGCGCGCGAACTTCGGGCTGTCGATGTCGAGCACGCCGAGCAATTCGCCGTCGCGGATCAGCGGAACCACGATCTCGCTGTTCGAAGCGCTGTCGCAGGCGATGTGGCCGGCGAAGGCGTGGACGTCCTCGACGCGCTGGACCTGCCGGCTCTTCGCGGCCGCGCCGCAGACGCCTTCGTCGAAGGTCATGCGGATGCACGCGGGACGGCCCTGGAACGGGCCGACGACCAGCTCCCCGCCGATATTGCGGTAGAAGCCGACCCAGTTCACGTCGGGCAAGGTCTCGAAAATCAGCGCCGGCCGCATTGGCCATGTTGGCGATCGGCGTCCGGTCTCGCCCGCGACCAGACCTTCGAGCGCCGAAGCGAGGTCGCGGTACATGGTGGCGTGTCCGCGGCCGCGATCTTGAAGTCGTACATCAGTCCAGCTCCACCCTTCCGCGCGTCTGCTTGACCGCGCTGCGCTGCTTCTTCTTGTCGACCCGCTCGGCTTTCGCGGCCCGGCTCGGCCGCGTCGGCTTGCGCTTGCGCGGGGCGATATGGGCCGCAGCGATCATTTCCGCCAGCCGCCGGCGCGCGTCGCTGCGGTTCGCGTCCTGCGTGCGAAAGCGGCGAGCGGTGATGAGCAGCTCGCCGGCGCCGGTGATCCGGCTTCCAGCGATGCCCTTCAGCCGCTCGTAGACTTCGGGGTGCAGCCCGAGCCGGAACAGGTCGACGCGCAGCTGGACCGCGGTCGCGACCTTGTTGACGTTTTGCCCGCCGGGTCCCGTCGCGGCGAGGAAGCTTTCGCTGAGCGCCTCCTCGGGAATGACGACGTCCTCAGGCCGCATCGGCCCACTCGCCGAAATAATCCGGCAGCGGCGCGGTGACGTCGATCGCCGGCTTGCCGTCTCGCGGAACCACAAGCCGCGACGCGTGCAGCAGCATCGGCCCGCCGGGAATTCCGTAGACGCGGTCGCCGACTATGCCGCGCCCGAACGCCTCGCGCGCGTGGACGCGAATCTGGTGAGTCCGCCCCGTTACCGGACGAAACTCGACCATAGTGGACCCATCGCGGACAAGAAGCCGCCGCCAGCGCGTTGTCGCTTATGGCCCCATGTTCGTCCGCAACCATCCGCCAGCCGGCTTCGGCGCTCGATTTTTTCGCCAGCGGAACGTCGATCACGCCCTCGCTTTCCGCAATCTCGCTGCCGACGACCGCGATGTAGTATTTTTCGACCTGCCGCGCCTCGAAGGCTTTCTGAAACTGCGCGCGCGCCTTGGGGCTTCGCGCGAACAGCAGACACCCGCTGGTGTCGGTGTCGAGCCGATGCATCGGCACCGGCGGCCGCTTGAATCCGCACTTCAGCTCATGGAGGCGCGCGGCAATGGAATCGCCGCCGCGGCGGGGCGCGTCGACGGGCAATCCGGCCGGCTTGTCGAGCACGATCGCCTCGGCGTCGATGAAGAGGATACGGTGGTCCAGCACCCTTTCGTCATTGCGAGGAGCGAAGCGACGAAGCAATCCACCTGCGGCACTCCTGGATTGCTTCGCCCGCCGCATGACGTCTTTGTGCCCCCGCGCAACGAAACGAGGGAATCCAGCGCGTTACACAATATTAACCTTTTCCCTTCAGACATCGAATGGTTAATGAGCGCTTCAAGGCCATTAAGGGCGGTTTACGCTTTGGGCCTGAAACGGGGGAGCCAGCAATGCGCGTGCTGCTGATCGAAGACGAGCCGACGACCGCCAAGAGCATCGAGCTGATGCTCGGGAGCGAGGGCTTCAACGTCTATACCACCGACCTTGGCGAAGAGGGCCTCGATCTCGGCAAGCTCTACGATTACGACATCATCTGCCTCGACCTGAACCTGCCCGACATGCACGGCTACGACGTGCTCAAGAAGCTGCGCACGGCGAAGGTCTCGACCCCGGTCCTGATCCTTTCCGGCATCGGCGAGATGGATTTCGAAGGTCCGCGCACTGGGCTTCGGCGCCGACGATTATGTCACCAAGCCGTTCCACCGCGACGAGCTGGTCGCGCGCATCCACGCGATCGTACGTCGCTCGAAAGGTCATTCGCAATCGGTCATCCGCACCGGCAAGCTCGCCGTGAACCTCGACGCCAAGACGGTCGAAGTCGACGGCTCGCGCGTGCATCTGACCGGCAAGGAATATGCGATGCTGGAGCTGCTTTCGCTCCGCAAGGGCACCACGCTGACCAAGGAAATGTTCCTCAACCATCTTTACGGCGGGATGGACGAGCCCGAGCTCAAGATCATCGACGTGTTCATCTGCAAGCTGCGCAAGAAACTGTCGCTTGCGTGCGGCGGCGCCAATTACATCGAAACCGTCTGGGGCCGCGGCTACGTGCTGCGCGACGCCGAAGAGACGAGCGAGACCGAGCCGCAAGTCGCCGTCGCTTAAAACTTCATCAGGTCTAGGGGAAAGGCGGGGCGCGTAATCGCTCCGCCTTTTTTCATTCCTCCCCAGCCCACGCCTGCGGCGCGGGGAGGATACTTTACGCGTCGATCAGCAGGCGGTGGCGGATGCGGCGGGTGGGGAGCGTCAGCGGCTCGTTGCCTTCGGGCTCGAGCTCGAGCTCGTCCATCCGCCGCCAGCCGTCGCGGCCGAGCCGCTCGAACGGACGGAAGCTGGTCTTGTAGTCCATGCGCGGCGAGCCCTGGACCCAGTAACCGAGATAGACATAGGGCAGCCCGGCGCGGGCTGCGCGGACGATGTGGTCGAGGATGATGTACGTGCCGAGCCCCTTGCGCGCGTCCGGGCCGACATCGAAGAAGCTGTAGATCATCGAAAGGCCGTCGCACTGCTGGTCGGACAAGGCACGCGCCGACCAGCCGGCCGGGCCGGCCGCCTTTGGAGGGCTCGCGATATTCGATGACATAGGTGCGGACCGGCGTCTGCTCGACCATGTCGGAGAAGTCGCCCTCGTCCATCTCGGCCATTCCGCCGCCGGGATGGCGGATCGCAAGGTAGCGGCGCAGCAACCGGTATTGCTCCTCGGTGGTCCACGGCTTGCACGCGCTGACTTCGAGGTCGGCATGGCGGCGCAGCAGCTTGCGCTGAGTTGCGTTGGCCTCGAACTCGGCGGCGAGGACGCGGACGGAGACGCAGGCGGAGCAATCGATGCAGCTCGGGCGGTAGGCGACCGACTGGCTGCGGCGGAAGCCGATCCGGCCCAAAGCTTCGTTCAATTCGCTGGCGTGCCGGCCATTGAGCTCGGTGAAGACCTTCCGCTCCACCTTGCCCGGCAAATACGGGCACGGGCTCGGGTTCGTGACGAAGAATTTCGGGAAGCGGAAGGGTGCGCTCACCCGCGGTCCTCACTCAAATGGTTACGTCACTCTTTATGCGGCTGGTAAACGCCGAAGAAAAGAGTTTGGACGCGTCTATTTTCATCGAGAGGTGGCGGGGTGTCTCGGAATGGCACCCTCATCTCTGCGAGCGGAGCTCGTGTTTAGGGTTAATCCAGTGAAGCCCGCTCGACGCGAAAGCCGGCGGCTTCGAGCCGCGCCACGACGTCGTCGATCGAGGCCGGGTCGCGAGCCTCGCATTCCACCTCGATCATCGTGTCCTTCGCCGGCAGCCGGGTGAAGATCCGGCTGTGGTTGATCTCGATGACGTTGACGCCCGCCTCGAAGACCTTGGCGGTAATCGCCGCGAGCGCGCCCGGCTGATCGTGCGCGGCGATGTGCAGCCGCGCGATCCGCCCCTGCCGCACCAGGTCGCGGACCAGCACGTTGGCGAGCAAATGCATGTCGATATTGCCGCCGCAGAGGATCGTCGCGACCTTCTTGCCGGCAAAGCGGCCGCGGTCGGCGAGCATCGCCGCGACGCCCGCCGCGCCCGCGCCCTCGACGACGGTCTTTTCAACCCCGACGAGCATCGCGACGGCGCGTTCGAGATCGCGCTCGTTGACCAGCACCACCTCATTGGCGAGGTCGGCCAGAATGCGGGACGTCAGCTCGCCCGGCTGCTTGACCGCGATGCCCTCGGCGAGCGTGTCGCCGCCGAGCGGCATGTGGCAGCCCTCGATGGCGCATTTCATCGACGGATAGAGCTCCGCCTCGACTCCGATCAGCTCGATGTCCGGCTTCAGCGCCCGCGCGGCGATCGAGATTCCGGACATCAGCCCGCCGCCGCCGATCGGAACGACGATCGCGTCGAGATCGGGCGCGTCCTCGAGCATCTCCAACCCGAGCGTGCCCGCGCCGGCGATGATCTGCGGGTCATCGAACGGGTGGACGAACACGTAGCCGTTCTCCAGCGCAAGCTCGCGAGCCTTGGCGTAGGCGTCGTCGAACATGTCGCCGTGGAGGACCACGGTCGCTCCATGTCCGGCAGTTTGCGTGACCTTCACCGTCGGCGTGGACGCGGGCATGACAATGGTCGCCGGAATGCCGAGGCGCTTAGCGTGATAAGCAACCGCCTGCGCATGATTGCCGGCCGAGGCTGCGATCACTCCGCGCGCGCGCTCCTCGGGCGTCAGCTGCAGTAATTTGTTGAGCGCGCCGCGCTCCTTGTAGGCGGCGGTGAACTGGAGGTTCTCGAACTTCAGCCAGACTTCGGCGCCGATGATCTCGGAGAAGGTGCGGCTGACCAGCATCGGGGTGCGGATGACGGCGCCCTTTACGCGCTCGGCGGCGGCGCGGATGTCGTCGATTGTCGGAGGCTGCAACATCTGGCGGGAGGCGTAGCGGTTCACTTGGGCCCGGACAATGCTATGCGGCGGCCATGCACAAGCCGCTCCTCGCGCTCGCCGCAGCGCTCCTCGCCTCGTCGGCCGCCGCCGACACGCTGATCGAGAACGCCAACGGCATCCAGGTCGATGGCGCCGGTCACCTGCAGCATTTCACCGGATTGTTGGTCGGCGACGGCGGCAAGGTCGTTCGCGTGCTGCGCGCCGGTGACTCACGGCCAAAGGCCACCGCCACCGTCGATGCGCACGGCCGCACTTTGCTGCCCGGATTGATCGACGCGCATGGCCATGTGACCGAGCTTGGCCGCGATGCGCTTCAACTCGAGCTCATTGGGACGACCTCGGTTGCCGACCTGCAGCAACGGCTGCGCAATTATGCGGCGGCGCATCCCGAAGCGCAGTGGATCCTGGGAGCCGGATGGAATCAGGAACTGTGGACGGAGAAACGCTTCCCCACCGCGGCCGATCTCGACTCTGTCGTGCCGGACCGGCCAGTCGTGCTGGAACGCGTCGACGGACACGCGCTTGTCGCCAACAGCGCTGCAATGAATGCCGCTGGCGTCGCTCAATCGACGCCCGCGCCGCCGGGCGGCCGCATCGAGAACGGGCTGTTCGTTGATAATGCAAAGACGCTGGTTGAGAAGGCCATTCCGGCGCCAACGCCGCAGGAAGCGGATGTTGCATTCCAGAAAGCCCAGGAGATTCTGCTGGGCTTCGGGGTCACTGGCGTGGCTTCGATGAGCGTATCGCTTGACGACTGGAACGCCTATCGCCGCGCCGGCCAAGCTGACCGGCTGAGGGTCCGACTGATGGCCTATGCGCTGAATGGTCCGCTGCCGGAGGTGCCGCACCCGACGCCTTGGCTCTACCGAGACCGGCTGCGCATGATCGGCGCGAAATTCTTCGCCGACGGTGCGCTCGGCTCGCGCGGCGCGTGGCTCAAGCAGCCCTATTCGGACAAGCCAGAGACGCGCGGCCTTCCACGCCACTCGGATCCCGCGCTCTTGACGATGGAGGATCGCGCGGCCGCGGCGGGCTTCCAGACAGCCACCCACGCAATCGGCGATGCGGCCAATGCGCAGGTGATCGGCATCTATGAGCGGCTGTCGAAGAAGTACGGCCGCGAGCGGCGGTGGCGGATCGAGCATTTCCAGATCGTCGATCCGGCGGACATTCCGCGGATCGCGCCGGCGGGGATCATCGCCTCGATGCAGCCGACGCACCAGACAAGCGACCGTCTGATGGCGGAGAAGCGCCTCGGGCCCAATCGGCTCAAGGGCGCTTATGCGTGGCAGACGGTGCTGAAGAACGGCGCAAAGCTCGCGTTCGGCAGCGACTTCCCGGTGGAGTCGCCGAATCCCTTTCCCGGCCTGTCCGCGGCAATCAGCCGGCAGGATATCAACGGCCAGCCGCCCGGCGGATGGTTTCCATCCGAGCGGCTGACATTCGAACAGGCGCTCCAAGCCTTCACCCGCGGCGCCGCTTACGCCGGGTTCGCCGAGGACCGCATCGGTGCGCTCGAGCCGGGCAAATGGGCCGACTTCATCCTCGTCGATCGCGACCCGACAAAGGCGAACCCGCAGGAGCTTGCGCGGACAGAGGTGCTGGAAACCTGGGTTGCGGGAAAAAGGGTTTGGGCGCGGACGGCTAGCGCTTCGCCTGCTGAGCGCGGGAAATGAGCATCGACGGCGTGAGCACCTGCGGCAACTCCTCGGGCTCCCTGCCCGGCGCATACCAGAGGTAGAGCGGCACGCCCGCCCGCCCGCGGCTTTCAAGGAAGCGGGTGATCGCCGGATCGCCGTTCGTCCAGTCGCCGGCGAGCACTTTCACGCCTGCCCTGTCGAAGGCGTCGCGGACCTCGTCGCGGTCGATCGCCGCAACTTCATTGGCCTTGCAGGTGAGGCACCAGTCGGCGGTGAAATAGACGAACACGGGTTTGCCTTGCTGAACGTCAGCGGCGACGCGCGTCTCGCTCCAAGCCTCGGTGCCTGAAGGCACGCTCGCCGCAACCGCGCTCCGCCTTGGCACAGTTCCGATCGCGACGATCGTGAACACGAGCGCCAGCGTTGCGACGGGAATGCCGACAGTCCGTCCAGCGCGTTGCGCGAAGCCGAACGCAACGAGCAGCGCCAGAAGCATTGCCGTCCATGCTAGTCCGGCAATGAGCGCGGGCTGGCCGCCCAACCGGTAAAGCAGCCAGATTGCCGCCACGGCGCTCGCCGCCATTGGAATGGCGAGAAATCGTTGCAGACGCGCCATCCACGCGCCGGGCTCGGGGAGCCTGTTCCTGAGCACCGGAACGAACGCGATGAGCAGGAACGGAAACGCGAGGCCGAATCCGAGCGCAGCGAACACCAGCACTGCGCCGGCCAATGGAAGCAGCAAGGCGGTCCCAAGCGCTGCGCCAAGGAACGGTCCCGCGCAGGGCGTCGCGATGAATGCGGCGAGAGCGCCGGTGCCGAAGCTCCCGGCGGGCTGCGCGCGTCCGCCGAGCGTCGGCAATTCGAACGCGCGCAGCAGGTTGAGCGTGATCGCGACCGCCAGCAGGAGCAACAGCATGATCGTTCGCGGGTCCTGCAGCTGGAATGCCCAGCCCGCAGCGGCACCCGCAGCTCGCAGCGCCAACAAGGCTGCGCCAAGCGCGCCGGTGCCGACGACCGTGCCCGCCGTGTAGGCGAGCGCATCCGAGCGCGCGTGCGCCGCACCGCTCCCGGCGCGCGACAGGTGCAGGGCCTTGAGCGCGAGAATCGGGAAGACGCATGGCATCAGGTTGAGCAGGATTCCTCCGGCCAGCGCGCCAAGCACCGCCCAGAGGATCGCGTTCGCACCGAGACCGCCGATCGGCGTTCCGTCGGCCGGCACCGATCCGGGCACGGCATGGAATTCGAGCCCGCGCCCATCGCCGAGCGCGAGCACGCCGGCGAATTGCGTGGGCGTTGCCCCCGTTCGCTTGAGCTCGGCAATGAGCATGTCGCCTGAGCGGCGGAAGTCCTGCTTTCCCTCGTAATCGACCACCTTGTCGGTGATCGGAAACAGGTACGGCTGGCCGACGCTGACGCTCGCCGGAAGCGGAATTGCGACGCGGATCATGTCGCCGGACGCTTGGAAATGGCCGACCGTTGCCAGCGGCTGCGGCAAGGCTCGCCGCCACTCGTCGAACTGCGCACGGTTCGGAGTTCCGCTGCCGACCGGCAGGTCGAGCGCGAGCTGCCCATGCTCGGGCACGCAGATCTTGTCGGTGCACGCGAGCCAGCGCGCGCCGGCGCGGATCGGCAAGGTTCCGCGCGCGTCCGCCGACACCTTTAGCCGGACGAGCACGGCATAATCGTGCTCGTAAACATAGTTCATGAGGTCGGCGACGGTGAGCCGGCTCGGCACCGGATAGCGCAACGGTCCAGCCGAAAAGCCCCGCGGAAGCTGCCATTGCACGTCCATCGGCAGCCCAGCGTCGCCGGGGTTCAGCCAGTAGCCGTGCCAACCCGGGTTCGTGCGCATGTGGATCGCGACATCCACCTCGCCGCCGGGCGGCGCCGGACCTTCCGCGACCAGCTCCG
This sequence comes from uncultured Alphaproteobacteria bacterium, assembly GCA_963849435.1. Classification (GTDB taxonomy): domain Bacteria; phylum Pseudomonadota; class Alphaproteobacteria; order Sphingomonadales; family Sphingomonadaceae; genus Sphingomicrobium. The sequence continues at coordinate 79,030 of CAWKHO010000023.1, read as the reverse complement.
GCTCGATGCCGCGAGCCTGCGCCAGCGCCGGCGTGAGAAGGAGAGCGATCAGAATGAGGAGATGGCGCAGCAACATTTCAGACGTCATTGCGAGGAGTGCAACGACGAAGCAATCCAGTTCACTTCTGCCGTCGTACTGGATTGCTTCGCTGCGCTCGCAATGACGAACCTAGTCGAGGTTTGGCCGGAGCCAGCGCTCGGCGCATTCGATCGTCACTTCGCGCCGCTGGGCATAATCGACGAGCTGATCGCGGCCGATACGAGCGACTCCGAAATACTGACTGTCGCGATGACCGAAGTAGAAACCGGAGACGGCCGAAGTCGGCAGCATCGCGAAATTCTCGGTCAGCGTCACCTCGCCGGGATTGCCGCCGAGCATGTCGAACAGCACGGGTTTGAGGCTGTGGTCGGGACAGGCGGGGTAGCCGGGCGCCGGGCGGATACCGTGGTATTTCTCGCGGATCAGCTGCTCGTTGGACAAATGCTCTTCGGCATAGCCCCACAGGCGGTTGCGCACCTGGGCATGGAGGACTTCGGCGAAGCTTTCCGCAAGTCGGTCGGCGAGCGCTTTCAACAGGATGTCGTCGTAATCGTCGACGGTTTGCTTGAACCGTTCGAGGTGAGGCTCGAGCCCGTGGATCCCGACGGCAAAGCCGCCGATCCAGTCCTCGCCCTCGGGATTGATGAAGTCGGCGAGGCACATGTTCGGCCGTCCCTCGCGCTTTTTCACCTGCTGCCGAAGGAAGGGCAGCCGCGTCCAGTCGTTGCCGGCAAGGACGAGGACGTCGTCACCCTCGCGCTTGCAGCGCCATAATCCGATCGTAGCCTTGGGCGTGATCCACCGCTCGGCGATGATCTGATCGAGCATCGCTTGCGCATCCGCGAAAAGGCTCGTCGCGCTTTCGCCAACGACCGGATCCTCGAGGATCGACGGATAAGTGCCGGCGAGCTCCCAGGCGCGGAAGAACGGCGTCCAGTCGATCGACGTCTTCAGATCCTTCAGGGGCCAGTCGCCGAAATGATGCAACCCGGGATATTGCGGCGGCCGCGCCTGTCCGGAGGGATCGAACGGAAAGGCATTGGCTCGGGCTTCCTCGAGCGTTGCCAATTCGCTGTGGCCGCTGCGTTCGCGCGACTTGCGCAGCTTGTCATAATCTTCTGCGGTCGTCGCGATCAGCGGCGCGCGCTGCGTGTCCGACACCAGCGAGGACGCCACACCGACCGCGCGGCTGGCGTCGAGCACATGGATGACCGGTCCTTCGTACGCAGGGTCGATGCGAAGGGCAGTGTGCGCCTTGCTCGTGGTCGCGCCGCCGATCAGCAACGGCGTTTTGAGGCTCAAGCGCTGCATTTCACCAGCGACGGTGACCATCTCATCCAGTGACGGCGTGATCAGCCCCGACAGTCCGATCATGTTCGCATTGTTGTCGTTCGCGGCCTTCAAAATGTCCTGCCACGGCACCATGACGCCGAGGTCAATCACCTCGAAGCCGTTACACTGCAGGACCACGCCGACGATATTCTTGCCGATGTCGTGAACGTCGCCCTTGACGGTGGCCATGACGATCCGCCCCTTACCCTGCGTCGCGCCGGTCGCTTCTTTTTCCTTCTCGATGAACGGAATCAGGTGGGCGACGGCGCGCTTCATCACGCGCGCCGATTTCACCACCTGCGGCAGGAACATCTTTCCGCTTCCGAACAGGTCGCCGACGACGTTCATGCCGTCCATCAGCGGGCCTTCGATCACCTCTATCGGGCGCGCGAACAGCTGCCGCGCTTCCTCGGTATCGTCGACGATGTGCGCATCGATGCCTTTAACGAGCGCGTAGGAGAGCCGTTCGCCCACGGGCAGCGAACGCCATTCGGCCAGCGCCTTCTCGGCCGCTTCATCGGTTCCACGGAACTTCTCGGCCAAGGTCACCAGCCGCTCGGTGGCGTCGGCACGTCGGTCGAGGATCACATCCTCGCACGCCTGGCGCAGCTCAGCGTCAATCGCGTCATAGACGTCGAGCTGGCCGGCGTTGACGATGCCCATGTCCATGCCGGCAGGGATCGCGTGATAGAGGAAGATGCTGTGCATCGCGCGGCGGACCGGCTCGTTGCCGCGGAACGAGAAGCTGAGGTTGGAGAGGCCGCCGGAGATGTGCGTGCCGGGACAGCGCCTCCGGATCTCGCGCGCCGCTTCGATGAAGTCGAGCGCGTAGCGGCGATGCTCGTCAATTCCGGTGGCGATAGCGAAAATGTTCGGGTCGAAGATGATGTCGTTCGGTTCGGTGCCGTCGGCAGTGAGCAGCTTGTACGCGCGCTCGCAGATCGAGACCTTGCGTTCGGCGGTATCGGCTTGGCCGACCTCGTCGAACGCCATCACCACCACCGCGGCGCCGTAAGCGCGGCATTTACGCGCGAGATCGAGGAATGGCCCCTCGCCTTCCTTCATGCTGATCGAATTGACGATCGGCTTGCCCGACACGCATTTCAGGCCGGCTTCGATCACGGTCCATTTCGAGCTGTCGACCATCACCGGAATACGCGCGATGTCCGGCTCGGCGCCAATCCGCTTGAGGAACGTCGCCATCGCCTGCTCGCCGTCCAACAAAGCCTCGTCGACGTTGACGTCGAGGATCTGCGCGCCGTTCTCGACTTGGTCGCGCGCGACTTCGACGGCGGCGTCGTAATCGCCGGCGAGGATCAGCGTCTTGAACCGCGCCGAGCCGGTGACATTGCAGCGCTCGCCGATGTTGACGAAGCGCGCGCCCGCGCCCGCTTGTTCGACTTTCTGCAGTTCCATTTCAGGCGGCGATCAGCATCGGCTCGAGGCCGGCCAGCAGGGTTCCGTCGCGTGCTGCCGGGACGGCGCGCGGCGTGCAATCGCGCGCCGCCCCGGCAATCGCGGCGATGTGCAGAGGAGTCGTCCCGCAACAGCCGCCAACCACATTGACGAGCCCGCTTTCGATCCACTCGCGCACCTGCGCGGCGGTCTCGGCGGCGGCTTCATCATACTCGCCCAGTTCGTTGGGAAGGCCAGCGTTGGGATAGGCCATCACCAACGTGTCCGCGACCGCCGAAAGCGCGGCGAGATGCGGCCGCAGCTGCGCCGCTCCGAACGAGCAATTGAGACCGATGGTGACCGGCTTTGCATGACGAACGGACGCCCAGAACGCCTCGACCGTGTGGCCGGAAAGGTTGCGACCGGAAAGGTCGGTCAGGGTCATTGAAATCATCCGCGGAAGCTCACGACCGAGTGCCTGCTCAGCCTCGAGTGCGGCCATGATTGCGGCTTTCGCGTTCAAGGTGTCGAAGATGGTCTCGATAAGGATGAAATCGACACCGCCCTCGACGAGCGCGTCGATCTGCTCACGATAGACGGCTTTGACGTGGTCGAAATCGACCTCGCGATAGGCCGGATCGTTGACGTCTGGCGACAGCGACAGCGTTTTGTTGGTCGGACCAAGTGCTCCGGCGACCCAGCGCGGCTTGCTGTCCTTCGCGGTGCAGCGATCCGCGACTTCGCGAGTGATCTCCGCAGCGGCGCGGTTGATTCGCTGCACCAGCTCTTCCGCGCCGTAATCCGCCTGGCTGATCGCGTTGGCGTTGAAGGTGTTGGTCGCGAGCAGGTCTGCTCCCGCGCCGGCGAAGCTCTCGCAGATCGAACGGACCAGATCGGGCCTGGTGATATTCAACAAATCGTTGTTGCCGCGCTGGTCCTTGATCAGGTCGAGCTGGCCACGATAGTCGCCGCTCTGCAGCCGCTGCTGCTGGATGAGCGTGCCATAGGCGCCGTCCTTGATCAGGATGCGCCTGGCGGCCTCGATGCGGAGGGATTTGGCAGCACTCATTATTTCGCCCTCACTCCAAGCAAATGGCAGATCGCGTAGCTGAGCTCGGCCCGGTTGAGCGTGTAGAAATGGAAGTGGCGGACACCGCCCGCATAGAGCTGCCCGCACAGCTCCGCCGCGACGGTCGCTGCGATGAGCTGCCGAGCCGCGGGAAGGTCGTCGAGCCCTTCGAAGAGCGAGTCGAGCCATTGCGGAATGCTTGCTCCGCAGGTCTGCGCGAAGCGGCGCGTGGTCGCGACATTCGAAACCGGCAGAATGCCCGGCACAATCTCGACGTCGATACCCGCCGCCGCGGCGTCGTCCCGGAAGCGCAGGAAACAATCGGCGGAGAAGAAGAATTGCGTGATCGCGCGGTCCGCCCCCGCGTCCACCTTCCGCTTCAGATTTTCGAGATCGAACGCCCGTGTCGAGGAGTCCGGGTGCATCTCCGGATAGGCCGCGACGGAGATGTCGAACGGCGCGACAGTCTTCAATCCTGCGATAAGATCGACGGCATCGCGATACCCCTCAGGGTGCGGCCGATACTTAGTCCCGGGCTCCGACGGGTCGCCACGCAACGCGACGATGTTCCGAACGCCGAGCTCCCAATATTCACGCGCAACCGAATCCACTTCCTCGCGCGTGGCGCCGACGCAGGTGAGGTGCGCGGCCGGCGTCAGCTCGGTCTCATTGAGGATTCGCTCGACCGTTGCGTGGGTACGCTCGCGGGTCGAGCCGCCCGCGCCATACGTGACCGAGACGAAGCGCGGCTGCAGCGGCGCGAGAGTCTGGATCGAACTCCCACAACGTCTCGGCCATTTTTTCGCTCTTCGGCGGGAAGAATTCGAAGCTGACCTCGATGTCCCCGCGGGCTTCCGCGAATAAAGGCTGGTGGCGGTCGAGTTGTTCGAAGGCGTTCATGCCGCCCTCCGCTGGCGCACGCCCTCTTTGGCGCCGCGCCACAAGGTGACGGTCAGTTCGCCGCCTTTCAAATGCTCGACGTGATCGACGCCGAGTCCGGCCGCCGCGAACCAGCCGGCCATCACCTCGTCCTCGAAACCGAGGCGGATGTGCGCATCGGTCGCGCGCAGCTCTTCGCGGTCATGCGCGGCGAAATCGACCACCAGAAGAGTGCCGCCGGGTGCAATCACTCGCGCCGCTTCGGCGATCGCCGCCGCCGGCGAGTGGGCGTAATGCAGCACCTGGTGGATGATCACGCTGTCCGCCGAATGATCGGCGAGCGGAAGCGCGTACATGTCGCCCTGGCGCAGGCTCGACTGGATTCCCGCCGCCTCGAGCTTCACGCGGGCGAGACGAAGCATCTCCGAGGAGCGGTCGATGCCCATCGCCTGGCTTGCGCGGGGGCCGAACAGCTCGATCATACGTCCAGTGCCGGTGCCAATGTCCACCAGCCGCCCGAGCGGCCGTTTGCCAAGCACCCGGTCGATCGCTCGCTCGACCTCGCTTTCGGCGACGTGCAGCGAGCGAATCTGGTCCCACATATCCGCATGGCCAGTGAAATAGCGATTCGCCGCCTCGGCGCGCTCGGCGCGAATCGTTTCGATGCGCGCTGCGTCCGCGGCGAACAGCGCCGCGGTGGACGCGTCGGACCAGGCATCGACGAGCGCGAACATCGGCTCGACCCGCTCCGCATCGGCGAGCGTGAGGAACACCCAGCTGCCTTCCTTGCGCCGCTCCAGCACGCCGGCATCCGCGAGGATCTTCAGATGACGCGAAACGCGGGGCTGGCTCTGGCCGAGCACCTGCGCAAGTTCGCCCACCGACAGCTCCATGATCCGCAGAAGCGCGAGGATGCGCAGCCGGGTGGGATCGGCGAGCGCCTGTAAACGGTCGGCGAGCGGGAGAACAGCGGTCACTGGCATGCGGTCACTGGCATAAGGATATAAAGATATCTTTATATGGTCAAATCCGCTAGTAAAAATAATCCCTTGTGCGTCGGTAGGGATCGCAGCTATGGCCCCTCGCCTGGCCTGAGCAACTCGCTCGAGCAGGCCGCGACCGGTGCCCACCCACGGGCATTTTGATAGGGAGTGGAGCGATCATGAAGAAAGTTGCTGTGACCGTTGCGGTCCTCGCGCTCGGCCTCGCCGCGTGCAACAAGGCGGCCGACAACACTGCGGCCAACGACACTGCGGTCGAGAACACCGCGAGCACGGACATCAATGCCGCTGAGAACGCTACTGTGGCTGCCGAGAACGAGCTGAACGCCGCTGGCAATGCCGTCGAGAACGCCTCTGCCAACACCGGCAACGCGGCGACCAACGCGACCGAGAACAAGTAAGCTTTTCGCTTACTCGCTAACGGAAGGGCCGCCCGGCCGGGCGGCCCTTTTTTTATGCTGGGCGGATGTTAGCTTGGCGAAGTGAGAACCGCAGCACTTTGCCTTCTGCTGTCGCTCGGCGCGTGCCGCGATCAGCGGCCACCCGGCCCCACCTCAGAGCAGTCCGCTCAGCTCAACGACGCCGAGAACATGCTCAACGCCGAGGCCGCCAATGAAGAAGGGCCGGCGGATCGGTCCGCCGGCCCTTCCAATTCGTCGGACTGAGCGCCGGACTTAGAAGTCCATTCCACCCATTCCGCCCATGCCGCCGCCGCCGCCCATGGCCATCGCCGGCTTGTCCTCCGGCATCTCGCTCACCGCCGCTTCGGTGGTGATGAGAAGGCCGGCAACCGATGCCGCGTCCTGGAGCGCCGTGCGGACGACCTTGGTCGGATCGATCACGCCGGCTTTGGCGAGGTTCTCGTAAACCTCGGTCTGGGCGTTGAAGCCGATGGCCTCGTCTTTGCCCTCGAGCAACTTGCCCGAAATGACCGCACCGTCATGTCCCGCGTTCTGGGCGATCTGCCGGACCGGCGAGTAAAGCGCCTTACGGACGATATCGATTCCGCGCGTCTGATCGTCGTTCTGGCCCTTGAGCCCCTCGAGAGCCTTGGTTGCGTAGAGCAACGCAACGCCGCCGCCGGCGACAATGCCTTCCTCGACCGCGGCGCGGGTCGCATGCAGCGCGTCATCGACACGATCCTTGCGCTCCTTGACCTCGATCTCGGAAGCCCCGCCGACCTTGATTACCGCAACGCCGCCGGCGAGCTTCGCCAACCGCTCCTGCAGCTTCTCACGATCGTAGTCGCTCGTCGTGTTCTCGATCTGCTGACGAATCGCCTCGGTGCGCGCCTTGATCGTTTCATGCGTCCCGGCGCCATCGACCAGCGTGGTATTGTCCTTGTCGATCGTGACGCGCTTGGCGGTACCAAGCATGTCGACGGTGACATTCTCGAGCTTGATGCCGAGATCCTCGCTGATCAGCTCGCCGCCGGTAAGGATTGCAATGTCCTCGAGCATCGCCTTGCGGCGATCGCCGAAGCCCGGCGCCTTCACTGCCGCGACCTTGAGGCCGCCGCGCAGCTTGTTGACGACCAGGGTCGCCAATGCCTCGCCTTCGATGTCCTCGGCGATGATCAGCAGCGGACGACCCGCCTGCACGACCGCCTCGAGGATCGGAAGCATCGCCTGAAGGTTCGACAGCTTCTTCTCGTGGATGAGGATGTACGGATCGGTAAGCTCGACCTGCATCTTCTCCGGGTTGGTGATGAAGTACGGCGACAAATAACCGCGGTCGAACTGCATGCCCTCGACCACGTCGAGTTCGAACTCGAGGCCCTTGGCCTCCTCGACGGTGATGACGCCTTCCTTGCCGACCTTTTCCATCGCCTCGGCGATCTTTTCACCGACGATGGTGTCGCCGTTGGCGGCGATGCTGCCGACCTGGCCGATTTCATTCGAGCCGGAAACGGGCTTCGAGCGGTTCTTGAGATCCTCGACGACCTTGGTGACGGCGAGGTCGATGCCGCGCTTCAAGTCCATCGGGTTCATTCCGGCCGCGACGGACTTCATTCCCTCGCGAACGATCGCCTGGGCAAGAACGGTCGCGGTGGTCGTGCCGTCGCCGGCGATGTCGTTGGTTTTCGAGGCCACCTCGCGCACCATTTGCGCGCCCATGTTCTCGAACTTGTCCTTGAGCTCGATTTCCTTGGCGACGGTGACACCGTCCTTGGTGATCCGCGGAGCGCCGAAGCTCTTGTCGATGACGACGTTGCGGCCCTTGGGGCCCAGCGTCACCTTCACCGCGTCGGCGAGGATGTCGACGCCGCGCGTAATGCGCTCGCGCGCGTCGCGGCTGAATTTCACGTCTTTGGCTGCCATCTGGCTACCCTTTCATTCTGTTGAGTGCGTGAATGGTTCGAAGTTCAATGACGATCCCGAGCCCGTTGGCGTCAGCCAACAATGCCCAGAATATCGCTTTCCTTCATGATGATGAGGTCTTCACCGTCGATCTTCACTTCGGTGCCGGACCATTTGCCGAACAGGATCTTGTCGCCGGCCTTGACGTCCAGCGGAGTGACCTTGCCTTCGTCCGAGCGAGCGCCCGTGCCGACCGAAATCACTTCGCCTTCCTGCGGTTTTTCCTTTGCGGTGTCGGGAATGATAATCCCGCCCGTTGTCTTCTCCTCGGCCTCGACACGGCGGACGAGGACACGATCATGAAGCGGCCTGAAACCCATAGCCATTGGCCCCTCTTACTGAGCTGGTTGAACGTTAGCGTTGGCACTCTCCCCATGAGAGTGCCAGCGATGAGGCGCATATGGTTGTGCACCGTTCATCCGTCAACGGCTGTCGTGGAGCTTTTTGTTTATGCGTGTTGAAGGCGGGTCAGACCGATCCGCTCACGCAAGAGCCACCGCCCAAGCATCAGAAGCGCCACGGCGGCTAGCCCACTGGCCAGTCCTGTCCAGATGCCGACGCCCTGCCAGTCGCGGCTAAACGCCAGCCACGATCCGATGCCCAGCCCGATCCCCCAATAGCCAACGAGCGCAAACATCAGCGGCCAGCGCGTGTCGTGGAGACCACGCAACATACCGGCGCCGATCACCTGCGCTCCATCCACCAGCTGGAACGCGGCCGCGACCTTCAGGAAGCTCACCGCGAGGCCGATCGCGAGCGCATTCGCCGGCGCGTCGGTGAGGAACAATGTGACCAGCCGCCGCGGAACGCTCCACATGACGAGCGCCATGGCTGCCATGAAGCTCACGCCCATGACCCAAGCGGTCCACCCCGCGCGCGTAATCCCGGCCTCGTCCCGGCGGCCGAGCGCGAGCCCCACGCGAACGGTCGCCGCCTGCCCAAGCCCCAGCGGAACCATGAAGGTGAGCGCCGCGAGCTGTAGCGCGACGGCATGAGCGGCAACCGCCGGAGCGCCGATCCAGCCCATGAAATAAGCCGCCAGCGCGAACACCCCCATCTCGAGTGCCATTGTGGCGCCGATCGGCCAGCCTAGCCTCGTCATCGCAAGCAACCGCTGAGGGTCGAATCGCCACCAATGGCCGAACAGGTGAAAGCGGCGGAAGCGGCGATGGGTAAGCACGACGCCGATCAGCGCGCCGCACATGATCAGCCAGGTCAACGTGCTGCCGAGGCCGCCGCCGACGAGACCGAGCGCGGGCAGTCCGAAATGGCCGAAAATCAGCGACCAGCTCAGCAGCGCATTCAGCGCAATGCCGGCGATGCTGAGCCACAGCACAACTCGCGGTCGCTCAAGCGCCGAGACGAAGTTGCGTAGAAGCTGGAACAGCAGCCACGGCGCGGCGCACCACATGTAAGCGCGAAGAAACGTCTGTCCCTGCTGCGCGAGCTCGGCAGATTCGCCGAAGAGCCGCATCAGCGTGCCCACGTGCCATAGAAGCAGCCAGTATGGCGGCATAGACAGCGCGAGCAGCCACAGCCCCGCGCGGAAGGTACGGCGCACGTCGCGCACCGCGTTGGAGCGCTGGCCCAGCGCCGTCGCCATCATTGGTGACGAGGCGATCAGGAGCCCAAGCAGAAGAAGATTGAAGGTGAAAGTGAGGTTGAGCGCGAGCGTAGCAGCGGCGAGTTGGGTCGCGCCCAGGCGGCCCATGAGCAGGATGTCGGTCGCCTGGATCGTCTGCTGGGTGAGGTTGGCGAGGATGAGCGGCCACGCGAGCGCGAACATTGCGCGCAGCTCCTGCCGCCAGAGAACGCTGGTTACGCCTGGCGAAATGTTGGCGCCTGAATCCATGTCGAACGCGGGTAGCTGTAAGGGCATCCGTCGAAAAGGTTTGGCCGCGCGCGTTCTCCTGCGCTAGCGAACGCCAACTTCTTTGCCGAGGTTATCGCAATGAAATTCGTTCGCGCCGTCTGGAAGCTGCTGGTCGGGATCAAGGATGTTCTGGTCCTCATCTTCATGGTGTTGTTCTTCGCCGGCCTGTACGGCGTCCTGTCCACCCGGACGCCGCCGGTGGGCGAAGGCGTTCTCGACCTGAACCTCAACGGCGACGTCGTCGAGCAGCCCGCACGTGCCCAATGGTCGGAAGTCGCGAATGGAAGTGCAAGGCGGCAATATCGCCTGCGCGACCTCGTCGCAGCGCTGGATCAGGCAAAGGACGACGACCGGGTCAAGGCTGTGGCGCTGGACCTCGACGGCTTTACCGGCGGCGGCCAGACGGCGATGGGCGATCTCGCCGACGCGGTTCGCCGAGTGCGCGGTACCGGCAAGCCGGTCGTCGCTTATGCGGTGGGTTACACCAACGACACGTATCAGCTCGCTTCGGCGGCGTCCGAAATCTGGCTGAACCCGCTCGGCGCCGTGGCGATCGCCGGCCCAGGCGGCTCCAACCTCTATTTCAAGGGCCTCCTCGACAAGCTCGGAATCACGGCCAACGTCTATAGGGTCGGGACCTACAAGTCGGCGGTTGAGCCGTTCATCCGCAACGACATGTCGCCTGAGGCGCGGCAGAATTACATGGCGCTCGACGGCGCCGAGCTGAAGTCGTGGCGCCAGGGTATCCATCAGGCGCGGCCGAAGGCGAACGTCGACGCCTTGCTCAAAGACATGAACGGCGCGATTGCTGCGGCAGGCGGCGACATGGCGAAAGCGGCGCTCGCAACAGGCCTGATCGACCGCATCGGCGATCGCACCGCATTCGAAGCGCGGCTTGCCCAGCTCGGTGGCAGCAAAACCAAGGAGCCCGGTGGATACAGCCGAATCCGTCTCGCCTCCTACATTGCCGACAAGGTCGACCAGAAGCCGCACGGTCCGATCGGGATCGTGACCATCGCCGGTACGATCGTCGACGGTAAAGCGGGTTCCGGCACCGCCGGCGGCGATACGATTGCCAAAGAGATCGACGATGGCATCCGCAACAAGGGCATTAAGGCGCTTGTTGTCCGCGTCGACAGCCCGGGTGGCTCGGTCCTCGCCTCGGAACGCATCCGCCAGGCGCTGCTCCAGGCGCGCGGCCGAAACATTCCGGTCGTCGTATCGATGGGGAATGTCGCGGCATCGGGCGGCTATTGGGTCTCGACCCCGGCCAATTACATTTACGCGGAGCCGTCGACCATTACCGGTTCAATCGGAGTGTTCGGAATCCTGCCGAGCTTCCAGGGAACCTTGCAGAAGCTCGGGATCGGCGCCGACGGGGTTAAGACCACTCCACTCGCGGGTGAGCCGGACCTGCTCAAGGGCCCATCGCCCGAAGCCAACAAGCTGATCCAGACAGGCGTCGAATCGATGTATGGCCGCTTCCTCAACATCGTCGCTGTGTCGCGGCACAAGACGCCCGCCGACGTGGACAAGATCGCACAGGGCCGCGTGTGGGACGGCGGCACGGCGCATCAAATTGGCCTCGTCGACGGCTTCGGCGGGATGCCGGAGGCGATCGCCAAGGCCGCCGCGCTCGCGCACCTCGGCAACGAGCGCGGGGTCCGCTACCTCGAACCCCCGAAGAGCTTCAGCCAGCAGCTGATCGAGTCCCTCGCCAACCAAAAGGACGACGACAGCGCAGCTTCGGGTGACGCGTTTGGCGCGCTCGTGCAGCAACCGCAGCAGCAGCTCGCTGGCGCCATTTCCGAGATCCGCTCGGTCCTCGCCGGCCCGAGCATCCAGGCGCGTTGCCTCGAATGCCCACAAGCTGCGCCCGCCCGGCTCGACAAGCGCGATTTGACGCTGCTCGAACTGCTGAAGGACTGGCTGTTCTGATCCGGCTTGCGAAAAATGCGCGACCGCGCGTCCTGCTGAGGGTCGTTGCCGCCGCGGCAATGCTGATCTCGACTGCGGCCACGGCCCAGGCGCCCGCGCCGCGTGTAGTCAAGCTGTGGCCCAACGGAGCGCCGGGGTCTGCAGCCCATCGCGGTGAACCCGAGCGGGCGAAGGACTGGTGGGTGAAGAACATCCACGATCCGACGGTCACCGCCTTTCCTGCTGATCCTTCGCACAACAGCGGCACTGCGATCGTCGTCCTGCCCGGCGGCGCGCACCAGGAAATCGTCTGGACAAGCGAAGGCGTGAATGTCGCCCGGGCGCTCAACCGGATGGGGATCAGCGTCTTCGTCGTGAAATATCGCCTCGCGGGTGAGCCGGGCAGCACTTACTCGGTCGAGCGCGACGAGACGGCCGATGTGCGCCGCGCAGTGCAGTGGGTGCGGGCGCATGCGGGCGAGTACAAAATCGACCCCCACCGGATCGGTCTCATGGGTTTTTCGGCGGGCGGCGAGCTGGTCGGAATGCTCGCCGATTACGGCATGACCGGAGCGCCCGCCGGCGGCGACCCGCTCGACCGCGTCAGCGCGCGACCCGACTTCCAGGTTCTCGTCTTCCCCGGTCCCGCCGCGGTTCGGGGCCCGGTGCCGAAGAACGCGCCGCCTGCGTTCCTGGTCGCCGGGAGCAAGGACGAATGCTGCGGCCCGCCAACGGTCGCGCTCTACGAGTTGTTGCAGAAGGCCGGCGTGCCCGCCGAGCTGCACATGTACGCCGACACTGGGCATGCGTTTAATCTCGACGAGTCGAACCGGATCTCGATCCTGCACTGGCCCGATCGTCTCTACGACTGGCTCGCCGACAGCGGCTTCCTGGATGGGCGGCAGCCGGCCCGCTAACGGATCGCTGCGAGTGTGAACTTCTCGCGCCAGCCGCGCCGCGCTTCCGGTGTATTTGGCCGCAATGACCGCCCTGATCCGACTGGCGACCGAAGCTGACGCGGCGGCGATTGCAGCCATTTACCAGCCCTACGTCGAGGACAGCCGCATCAGCTTCGAGGAAGAGGCGCCTGACGCCGCGGAAGTGGCGCAGCGAATGGCGAGCCCGATCCATCCATGGCTCGTCGCCGAAGAAGACGGCCGAGTGCTCGGCTACGCATCCACCTCGCCGATGCGCAATCGCCGGGCGTACCGCTGGAGCGTCGAGACTGGCATCTATCTCGATCCCGCGGCTCAAGGCCGCGGGCTCGGACGACAACTGCTCAGTGCGCACCTCGACCTGCTCGAACGGCAGGGTTTCGTCACCGTGATCGCCGGGATCGCGCTTCCCAATGAAGCGAGTGTGGCGCTGCATCAAAAGCTCGGCTTCACGCTGTCCGGGATCGAGCGCGGAGTCGGTTTCAAGCTCGGCGAATGGGTCGATGTCGGCCGATGGCAGAACGACCTGACGGCGCGCATCGGGGCCCCCGTCGAGCCTCAGCCGTACAGAGACTTTTGCCTTCAGGGCGTCTCATCGCCGACGAGCTCGTAAGCTTTCCGCTCTTCAGGATTTTTGACCTTCGGCGAGGCTGTCGTCACCTCTTCGAAATGGCTAGCGTCGATCTGGCGCCAGAAGGTCTCGCTTCCAGTCCTGTCCGTGTCGTCGAACACGAGCCTAGCGCCGTCGCTGTGCATCGGGCCGGCGAGATGGAAGCCGGTCGATCCGCTATAAACGTAAGTGAGCCGCTTGTTTTTCACCGAGAAGATCGACTCGCCCGTGTAGATCACCTGTCCATCCTTGCGGACAGCATGCCGGTCGCGGATCTGCTGGCCGGCGGCGATGGACGCAAAGCAGTGCGTGTCCGTCGGGCCCTCTTTCAGGGTGGTGCGCCAGCAATGGCCGACAAGGAACTGAAGCGGCTGGAGCGCCGGCGGGGTAGCGCCGGCGAGGACGAGAGCAACGGCAATCATCGATAGTCTCCCCAAGGCAGGAGGCAGAATCAAGCCCCGACGTCAACTCAGATGTAGATAGGTTTGCTGGCGATCACACCGCAGGAAGACGCCGAGTCGACGGTGTCCACATTTTCTTCAGGCCGGCCGTGATCGGGCGCTCCAGCAGCCGATAGCAAAGCCAGGCGCCGAGGACGCACGAGGTAAGTGCGCTGATCACAAACAGCGGAGCTCCTAGGCTTTGCAGCCCGCCCGCCCATATTTGCCCGACGGCCGCCAGCGTGACCACGTGGGTCAGGTAAAGCGAATAGGACGCGTCACCCAGACTTTTCAGCCCGCGATTCGAAAATGCCGGCGCGAACAAAGCGCCGGCGACGATCATGGACGCAGCGACCAGATTGATCGCGGGAGCCAGGGATTCCGTGCGCTGACTGAGCCAAAGCAGGACAAACCCTGCTCCGAGGGGCACAAACCAGGCCCACGAACTGCGGACGCGCCGTTCGAGGTAGACGATTCCGATCAGAATCCCGGCGAGGAACTCCAACAGGATCGGATTCGCGTAGAAATGCATCACGTCGATCCGGTTCTCGAGCGCTGTGCCGAGCAGGATCACTGAAGTGATCAGGACTGCAATGATCGCGAGGCGCCTTCGCGGAACTCCATCGGCGCCCGCGATCGCTGCCGCGAACAGCAGGTAGAACAGCATTTCGTAATTGAGGGTCCAGCCGGGGACCAGCAACGGCCAGAACTCGCCCGTCACCGGATGTCGCATCGGCAGAAAGAGAAACGAAGCCAGCGCATGCGGCGCGTTGAAAATCGTGGAATGCAGCAATTGCGGCGCAGCGATCGTAATCGCCAGCACGCCGGCCGTGACGAGCCAGTAGATCGGTACGATCCGGATCAGGCGATTGCGCATGAACTCGCCCGCGCTCGTGGCCGGCCGGCGCGCCACCGACACCCACATGATGAAGCCGCTGATGACAAAGAAAATATCGACGCCGGAGGCAAGCCAGGGCGCATCGAGTGTGCCGTAGCCCAGCCGCTTTAGCTGGACGTCAAGGTGAACAAAAACGACCATCGATGCCGCGATCCCGCGCAGCATCTGAATTGGGATGATGTCCTGCCGCGTGCTCTCGATCGTCAAACGCTTTATCCCTGCGGGGAACCACAGGAGTGCAGGTTCGGGCAACGAGCGCAAGAACCCCTGTTAGATCAGACGTCCCTCTGTCTCAAATATGGATGGGTTTCCCAGTCACCGCCATGGCCGCTTCTTTGAGCGCCTCGCTGTGCGTCGGGTGGGCGTGGCAGGTGTAGGCGATGTCTTCCGAGGTCGCCCCGAACTCCATCGCCTGCGCCGCCTGAGCGATCATCGTTCCGGCGACCGAGGCGATCATCCACACGCCGAGCACACGGTCGGTCTTCGCGTCGGCGACGACCTTGACGAAGCCGTCGGGCTCGCGATTCGTCTTGGCGCGGCTATTGGCGAGCATCGGGAACTTCCCGACTTTCACTTCGCCGTGCTCCTTCGCCTGCTCCTCGGTGAGGCCGACGCCGGCGATTTCCGGCATGGTGTAGACGACGCTCGGAATCACGTCGTGATTCACGATGCCCGTGAGCCCAGCGATATTCTCCGCGACCGCGATGCCCTCGTCCTCGGCCTTGTGCGCGAGCATCGGGCCGGGAATCACGTCGCCGATCGCCCAGACGCCGGGAACGGTGGTGCGGAAGGCGTGGTCCGTCTCGATCTGGCCTTTGCCGTTGGTCTGCAGCCCGGCCTTGTCGAGCGCCAGCCCCTCCGTGTTGGGCCTGCGGCCGATCGAAACGAGCACCACGTCGGCTTCGATCGTCTCCGCCGCTCCGCCCTTCGCCGGTTCGACGGTGAGCGCCACCGTGTCGCCGTTGCGATCGGCCGCGGTGACCTTTGTCGACAAGCGGAACTCGAACCCCTGCTTCTTGAAGATCTTGTTGGCTTCCTTCCGCACATCGCCGTCGAAGCCCGGCAGGATCTGGTCGAGGAACTCGACGACGGTCACCTCCGCGCCCAATCGCCGCCACACCGAGCCGAGTTCGAGTCCGATCACTCCGCCGCCAATCACGACGAGGCGCCTGGGCACCTGCGGAAGTTCAAGCGCGCCCGTCGAATCGACGATCCGCTCCTGATCGATCGTAATGCCCGGTAGAGGCGTGACCGACGAGCCGGTCGCGATCACGATGTTCTTCGCGCGCACCTTGCGGTCGCCGATCTTCACGGTGTCCGCGCTTGCGAAGCTCGCGTGGCCTTTCAGCCATTCGACCTTGTTCTTCTTGAACAGGAATTCGACGCCCTGCGTGAGACCCTTCACCGCGTCCTTCCGCGCGCCGTGCATCGTATCCAGGTCGACTTCGACGCCGCTCGTCTTGATCCCCCATTTGGCGAGCGTCCCGTGCGCGGCTTCCTCGAACAGCTCGGACGCGTGGAGCAGGGCCTTGGATGGGATGCAGCCGACGTTGAGGCAGGTTCCGCCGAGAGCGTCTCCCGGCTCTCGGCGCAGGCGGTCTTCAGGCCAAGTTGTGCGGCGCGGATCGCGGCGACATAGCCGCCGGGGCCGGAGCCAATCACCAGAACGTCAAAGTCGTAGCCCTCGGCCATCAAATGCTCCGCATATTGGATTTGCGGGGCGACTTAGGGGGCGGGCCGGACGCCCGCAAGCTCGGGCGACGGTAACCTGCACTTAACTCCCGTCGTGATAGCGCTATCAAAACCGGAATGGGGAGCGGTTCAAAATGATGGGTCCAGCGACATCGGGCGTCAACCCGTGGCTCTTGATTGAGGCTTCGATCGAAGGCGTACTGCGCTTTGCAACGGTGATGCCGTCGTCGCGGCCCCGCGTCTCCGCGATCCACGAGATCGCGATCGCGGGCGTACCGACCTTCACCGACGCGCTGCAGCAGTTCGAACGCGAAAAAGGCGTTCCGCTGCGCGGGCTGCAATGCGCGATGGCGATCGCGGGAGCCGCAAGCGGGGAGACGATCTCGCTCGTCCGTTCGCGCTGGACGATCAGCCGCGCCGGCCTGATGGCGATCTTCGGAACGCAACCGGTGATCCTCAATGACGTCGCTGCACGCGCGTGGGCAACTCGCTCAGGCACAGCGAATATCGAACCGCTGCGTGGCGTCGGCATGCCAAGCTTTAGCCGCCCCGGTCGGTACGGAATGGTGATGGTCGAGGAAGGCGTCGGCGCCGCCATCGTCGACGTGGACCGCGACTTCGGCGTGCGGGTGCTCGAGACCGAGGCCGGCCATATGGATTTCGCACCAACAAACGAGCGCGAGGAACGGCTGTTGAAGACGCTGCGCGGCAATGCCCCGGTTGTGAGCTGGGAAAAAATGTTGATGCTCGACCGCCAGGACCCGGTCTGGGGCCAGGCCTGCCCGGACCTTCTCGAACCTGAGCGTCCGCGCCTGCTCGCGGGCCTTCTCGGCCGCTTCGCGATCAACCTGATGCACAGCTTCGGCGCCTGGCAGGGGGTCATGATCACTGGCTCGCGCGCAGGACGTATGCTGGAGTCCGGTAACAAGGTCTATTTCGAATCGGCGTTCGCAACGCGCCGCAACTTCAGCCGGCTGATTATCGGAGCGCCGGCCTGGCGCGTGGACCAGCACGAAGCCGTGCTGACCGGCGCTGCCGAACGCCTCGCGCAGGACATGTCGCCGAGCATGAGCGTCGCCGCTTGATTGTTCTCCTGCGAAAGCAGGAGCCCAGATATTGTTCTCAGGCTGGGTCCCTGCTTTCGCAGGGATACTAAAGGTCGATCAGCAGTCTCGTCGGGTCTTCGATCGCTTCCTTGACCCGCACCAGGAAGGTCACCGCCTCACGGCCGTCGACCAGGCGGTGATCGTACGAAAGCGCGAGATACATCATCGGCCGGGCGACGATCTGGCCCTTCTCGACCACCGGCCGCTCCTCGATGCGGTGCATCCCGAGCACCGCCGACTGCGGCGGGTTGATGATTGGGGTCGACAGCAAAGACCCGAACACGCCGCCATTCGAGATCGTGAACGTGCCGCCCTGCATTTCGTCGACGGTGAGCGTGCCGTCCTTCGCGCGGCTGCCAAAGTCGGCGATCGTCTTTTCGATTTCGGCGAAGCTCATTGCCTGGGCGTCGCGCACGACCGGAACAACGAGGCCCTTGGGTGCGGAGACGGCGATCGAGACGTCGAAATAGTCGCGATAGACGATCTCGTCGCCTTCGATGCTTCCGTTGACCGACGGCACGTCGCGCGCAGCGAGCGCACAGGCCTTCACGAAGAAGCCCATGAAGCCGAGGCGGATGCCGTGCTTCTTTTCGAACAGATCCTTGTAGCGCGAGCGCGCCTCGATCACCGCCGACATGTCGACGTCGTTGAACGTCGTCAGCATCGCCGCGGTGTTCTGCGCATCCTTCAGGCGCTTCGCGATGGTTTGCCTGAGGCGCGACATTTTGACGCGCTCTTCCTTCCGGTCCCCGGCGGAGGCGGGAGCCCAGGCCTTGGTTGCCGCCGGTGCTGGAGGTGGAGCCGGAGGCGCTTTCGCCTGCGGCGCCTGTGCCCCGGTCTGCGCCGGGGAACTCTTCTGCGCCTCGGCGGCCGCGAGCACGTCGTCCTTGGTCAGCCGTCCGTCCTTGCCGGTGCCCTTAATCCGAGTCGGATCCACATGATATTCGAGCACTGCGCGGCGCACCGCGGGTGACAACGTCATCACCTGATCGTCATGTTCATCCTGGCGCTCAGCGACGGGCGCGTGCTCGTCTCCGCGAAGCGCGGGAGTTTCGCCCGCGCCGGCCGGATTGGTCGTCGCGCTCGCCGCAGCAACGGCTGGAGCCTGCGCACCGACGCTCGCCCTTGTCGTCGATCCGCGCGATGACCGCACCGACCGCGACGTTGTCGCCTTCCTTGACCAGCTGCTCGGTGAGCACTCCGGCAACTGGCGAAGGTACCTCGACGCTGACCTTGTCGGTCTCGAGGCTGGCGATCGGCTCGTCGGCCGCGACGGCTTCGCCGGGCTTTTTCAGCCACTGGGCGAGGGTGCCCTCGGTGATCGATTCCCCGAGCGCGGGGACTTTGACGTCAGTGGCCATCGTTTCCCTTTATTCCGCGGCGACGGCGGAGCTTGGCGCGCTGCTATGGCCGAGCGCCGCGGCAATCAAGGCCGCCTGCTCGGCCGCATGACGTTTGGCGAGACCGGTCGCCGGCGATGCACCGGCGTCGCGCCCGGCATATTGCGGGCGTAGGCCCGTAAAGCCCGCCTCATCGAGGCAGCATTCGAGCAGCGGCTCGGCGAATGTCCAGGCGCCGTTGTTCTTCGGTTCTTCCTGCGCCCAGAAAATGGTCTCGAGCTTGGGCATCGCCTTCAGGCGTTTGACCAGCGGCTCGGACGGGAACGGATAAAGCTGTTCCACACGGACGATCTCGGTTGTCTTGTCGCCGGCTTTGTCGCGCGCCTCGATCAACTCATAGGCGAGCTTGCCCGAGCACAGAACCAGGCGCTTCGTCTCCCCCTCCGCGGGCGGGTTCAGGTCCGAAAGAATCCGGCGGAAATGGCTCTCACCAGTGAAGTCGGCGATGTTCGACACCGCGAGCTTGTGCCGCAGCAGCGACTTTGGAGTCATGAGGATCAGCGGCTTTCGGAAATCGCGCCGCATCTGCCGTCTGAGGATGTGGAAGTAATTCGCCGGCGTCGTGCAGTTCGCCACCTGCATGTTGTCCTCGGCACAAAGCTGCAGGTACCGCTCCAGCCGCGCCGAGCTATGCTCAGGCCCCTGCCCTTCGAAACCGTGGGGAAGCAGCATTACAAGCCCGCTCGCGCGCAACCACTTCGCCTCGCCCGCGGCGATGAACTGGTCGATGATCGTCTGGGCACCGTTGGCGAAATCGCCGAACTGCGCTTCCCACAGCACTAAAGTCTGCGGATCGGCGAGCGAATAGCCGTATTCAAAGCCGAGCACGCCGAACTCGCTCAAAGGACTGTCGCGCACCTCGAAGCGGCCGCCGTCGACCTCGCATAAAGGAATGTACTTGGCCCCGGTCTGCTGATCGACCCAGACCGCGTGGCGCTGACTGAAGGTGCCGCGACCGCTGTCCTGCCCCGACAGGCGCACGCTTTGGCCTTCGGCGATGAGGCTGCCGAACGCCAGCGCTTCCGCGGTCGCCCAGTCGAAGCCTTCGCCGCTCTCGAACATCCCCGTCTTGGCATCGAGAATACGCTGCAGAGTCTTGTGGATCTGAAAGCTTTCGGGGACCTTCGTCAGAATTTCGGCGAGATAGCCGACTTCCTCATCGTTGATCGCAGTCGCGGTATTGCGGCGTCCGAGCACCGGCTCTTCGGGACGGCCGAAGCCGGTCCAGCGGCCTTCGAACCAGTCGGCCTTGTTCGGCTCGTACGAGAGCGCCGTCTGGAATTGCTCCTCGAGGTGCGCAAGATACTCTTTGGTGCGCTGGTCGATCCACGCCTGGTCGACCACGCCCTCGTCGATCAGGCGCTTGCCGTAGATCTCGCTGATCGGCGGGTGCTGCTTGATCGCGGCGTACATGAGCGGCTGCGTAAAGCTCGGCTCGTCGCCCTCATTGTGGCCGAAGCGGCGGTAGCACCACATGTCGATTACGAGGTCCCGTCGGAAGGTCTGGCGGAACTCGGTAGCGAGTTTGCAACACCAGGTTACGGCCTCCGGATCGTCGCCGTTGACGTGCAGGATCGGCGCCTGAATGCCCTTGGCCACGTCCGACGGATAAGGCGACGAGCGCGCGAATTGCGGGCTGGTGGTGAACCCGACCTGATTGTTGATGATGAAATGGATCGTCCCGCCGGTCGCGTAGCCCGGCAGGCCGGAGAAGCTCAGGCACTCCCACACCACGCCCTGGCCAGCGAACGCGGCGTCGCCGTGAAGCAGGACCGGGAGCACGCTCTTGCCCGTGAGATCGCCCTTGCAGGTCAGGACCGCGCGCGCCTTCCCAAGCACGACCGGATCGACCGCTTCGAGGTGCGACGGGTTGGGCAGTAGCGAAAGGTGCACCTTGATCCCGTCGAACACGCGGTCGGACGACGTGCCGAGATGGTATTTGACGTCGCCCGAACCGCCGACGTCCGCGGGATTGGTCGCTCCGCCGGCAAACTCGTGGAAGATCGCTTCGGCCGACTTCCCCATCACGTTGGAGAGGATGTTCAGGCGGCCGCGGTGGGACATTCCGACGTCGATCTCCTCGACGCCCATCTGCCCGCCATATTTGATCACCGCTTCCAGCGCCGGCACCGCACCCTCGCCGCCGTCGAGCCCGAAGCGCTTCGTGCCGACATATTTCCTGGCGAGGAATTTCTCCCACTGCTCGGCGTGGATGACCTTGGTGAGGATCGACTGCTTGCCTTCGGTGGTGAACTGGACGGTCTCTTCGGGGCTCTCGATCCGCCCCTGGATGAAGCGCCGCTCCTCGACCTCGTTGATGTGCATATATTCGAAGCCGATGTGCCCGCAGTAGGTCGCCTGGAGCACGCGGACGATCTCGCGCACGGTCGCGGTCTCGAAGCCGAGCACTCCGCAGACGAAGATCGGCCGGTCGAGGTCGGCGTCGGTGAAGCCGTGCCAGGCGGGCGTGAGGTCGGCCGGAACGTCGCGGCGCGTCAGGCCGAGCGGATCGAGATTGGCGGCGAGGTGCCCGCGCACGCGATAGGTGCGGATCAGCATCATCGCGCGGATGCTGTCCTCGGCGGCGCGGCGGATTTCGTCGGGGCTCGCGCCTGCGGCAGCGGCGCGCTGCGTCACCGCCTGCTTCACTTTCTCGATCGTCGCCTGCGTCGGATCGAGCCCGAGGTTCAGCTCGTCGAGCTCCTCGACGGGCCAATTCGGCCGCTCCCAGCTCGGACCGGCCTCGCGTTCGACAAATCCTGTGGCGATGTCGTTCATGCTAGCGCGAGCAACTCCTTCAGCGTCTTGCCGAGCTCAGATGGGCTTGGGGACACCGTGATTCCAGCCGCTTCCATTGCCGCGATCTTGCTTTCGGCATCGCCCTTGCCGCCCGAGACGATGGCGCCGGCATGGCCCATTCGGCGGCCGGGAGGCGCGGTGCGGCCGGCGATGAAGCCGACGACCGGCTTCCGGCGCCCGCGTTTGGCTTCGTCGGCGAGGAATTGCGCCGCGTCCTCCTCGGCGCTCCCGCCGATCTCGCCGATCATGATGATCGACTGCGTCTCGTCGTCGGCAAGGAACATCTCGAGGATGTCGATGAACTCGGTGCCTTTCACCGGATCGCCGCCGATCCCGACCGCGGTCGACTGGCCGAGGCCCTCGTTGGTCGTCTGGAACACCGCCTCATAAGTCAACGTGCCCGATCGGCTGACGACGCCGACGCTGCCCTTCTTGAAGATGTTGCCCGGCATGATCCCGATCTTGCACTCGTTCGGAGTGAGCACGCCGGGGCAGTTGGGGCCGATCAGCCGCGACTTCGAGCCGTACAGCGCGCGCTTGACCTTGACCATGTCGAGCACCGGAATGCCCTCGGTGATGGTGACGATCAGCGGCACCTCGGCGTCGATCGCCTCGAGGATCGAATCCGCGGCGAACGGCGGCGGGACGTAGATCACCGACGCCGTCGCGCCGGTCTTCGCGACCGCCTCATGCACCGTGTCGAACACCGGCAGGCCGAGGTGCGTCGTGCCCGCCCTTCCCCGGCGTCACGCCGCCGACCATCTGCGTGCCGTAATCGAGCGCCTGCCGCGTGTGGAACGTGCCGGTCTCGCCGGTCATGCCTTGAGTGATGACCTTGGTGTTCGTGTCGACGAGAATGCCATCGATACTCCGTGCTCTTGGGCCAATTCTTTGAAAGCGATTTACTACGCGGGCGCGGCCGTATTGCTGCCTCAGATCCGTTCGTCATAGCAGATGCCGTTCCAATTCCAGGTTCGCATCTGCTTCGCCGAGTGATCCGCGAGTATCACATCTCTCTTTGTCCCATTCTTTGAATTTCAGTTTCTCGCTCACCAATCGCAGCTTTCTGTTCGTTATCCTGAGGATTCCGATAGTCGATCTACCTTTCACAAACTTTGCAGCCGTTTTTAACGGCTGCACGATACGATACCTCTCACTGGAGTCCACTTTTGTCTTCTACTGTCATGCCGCTGGTCAGTAGATCGCTCGGCCACCCATGGTCGTCATGCTGTCGCGGTCAATCGACATTCCAAGCTACTTGCTGCCTTCTATCGCCTAACGTCTGAACTCTTTCGGCAGTGCCGAACGCGAGTCTGCTGCCTCTCGCTCTTGCTGCGCTACCGGTCTTCGCCGGTAAGCGATCGACTTCAGCCTTACGCGAGGCTTTTGTCGATCTGCTTGCAGGCGACGAGCAGCTCCTTCACCGCCTCGACGCTGACGTTGAAATTCTCGCGGGCCTGCTCGTCGAGCTCGATCTCGACGATCCGCTCGACGCCGCCGGCGCCGATCACCACCGGCACGCCGACATAGAGGTCGTCGACGCCATATTGGCCGGTGAGATGCGCGGCGCAGGGAAGCACGCGCTTCTTGTCCTTCAAGAAGCTCTCGGCCATCGCGATCGCGCTGGTCGCCGGCGCGTAATAAGCCGAGCCGGTCTTCAGCAGCGCGACGATCTCGCCGCCGCCGCCGCGGGTGCGCTTGACGATCGCGTCGATCCGCTCCTGCGTCGACCAGCCCATCTTGATGAGGTCGGGGATCGGGATGCCGGCGACGGTCGAATATTCGACGATCGGCACCATCGTGTCGCCGTGGCCGCCGAGCACGAAGGCGGTGACGTCCTCGACGCTGACGTCGAATTCCTCGGCGAGGAAGTGGCGGAAGCGCGCGCTGTCGAGCACGCCGGCCATGCCGACGACCTTGTTGTGCGGCAGACCGGAGAATTCGCGCAGCGCCCAGACCATCGCGTCGAGCGGGTTGGTGATGCAGATGACGAAGCTGTCGGGCGCATGCGTGCTTGATGCCCTCGCCGACCGCCTTCATCACCTTCAAATTGATGCCGAGCAGATCGTCGCGGCTCATCCCCGGCTTGCGCGGCGACGCCGGCGGTGACGATGCACACGTCCGCGCCGTCGATGTCGGCATAATCGGACGTGCCCTTGAGCTTGGCGTCGAAGTCGTCGACCGGCCCGGCCTGGGCGATGTCGAGCGCCTTGCCCTCGGGAACGCCCTTCGACGATGTCGAACAGGACGATGTCGCCGAGCTCGCGCATCGCGGCGAGGTGGGCGAGGGTTCCGCCGATCATTCCCGCGCCGATCAGCGCGATCTTCTTCCGAGCCATGAGGCCGCTTTCCAACCTTTCTTGCTTTCACCGCGGCGATGCGTGGGGAGTCGCCGCTTTCAGGAGCGCGGCGCCCGATTAGCGGGGTGGCCACCGCGCCGCAACCGCGCCGCGACAGCGGGTAGCTATCGTCGCTCGGACGAGCGTTCATTCGACGGGCCTCGAACTCCTTGGCCGGTAAGCTGCGAGTCGACTGATGAAACCCTGATTTTTGCTTGCCGGCGCCGCGGCGCTCGGCTTGCGCCGGACCGGCGCTTGGCCGAGCCAGGCCACGGCCACGGCCACGGCCACGGCTATGACCAAGTATGGCTACAACGACGGCGGCTGCCCGCCTGGCCTCGCGAAGAAGCACAACGGCTGCATGCCGCCCGGGCCAGGCGAAGAAGCTCTACCGCGGCCAGCGCTTGCCCGTGCGGCTTCGGCACCCGCTATTCCTATCGGCGGATCCCCTACGACGTGCGGCACCGCTACGGTCTCGATCCCTCGTACCGCTATTACTACAGCAATGGCTATCTCTACCGGTCGACCCCAGGACGATGCTGGTCGAGCAGATCATCAGCGCGCTGCTGCAGACCCGGCAATGAGAGGCCGTCCTGCACGGGCGGCCTTTTCTTATGCGTGCGCTTCGCGTGCTAGCGGCTCGGCCAAGCAAGGAGTTGATCGCTTGGCCGAGTTCACGCTTCCCAAGAACAGCAAGATCACCAAGGGCCGGAATGCAAGCCCGAAGAGGGCAAGCGCCTGCAGGACGTTCAAAATCTACCGCTACGACCCGGACAGCGGCGCCAACCCGCGCTTCGACCGCTACACGATCGACCTCGACAAGTGCGGGCCGATGGTCCTCGACGCGCTGATCAAGATCAAGAACGAGATCGACCCGACCCTCACCTTCCGCCGCTCGTGCCGCGAAGGGATTTGCGGGTCCTGCGCAATGAACATGGACGGGACCAACAGCCTCGCCTGCACCACGCCGATCGAGGACCTGAAGGGCGAGGTGCAGATCAGTCCGCTGCCGCACATGGACGTGGTCAAGGACCTCGTCCCCGACCTAACCCACGCCTATGCCCAATATGCGTTGATCCAGCCGTGGCTGAAGACCTCGAGCCCGGCGCCTTCGCGCGAGCGGCTGCAATCGCCTGAGGACCGCTCCAAGCTCGACGGCCTTTATGAGTGCATCCTGTGCTTCTGCTGCACGACGAGCTGCCCGAGCTATTGGTGGAACTCGGACCGCTATCCTGGGCCGGCGATCTTGCTCCAGGCCTATCGCTGGATCGTCGACAGCCGCGACGAAGCGACCGGCGAACGGCTCGACCAGCTCGAGGATCCGTTTCGCCTGTATCGCTGCCACACGATCATGAATTGCACCAACGTCTGCCCCAAGGGGCTCAACCCGGCCAAAGCGATCGCCGAGACCAAGAAGCTGATCGCCGAACGGGCCGCGTGAGCGACGACACTTACCGACGCGGAAGGGCTTGAGGATGTCGGCGTGCCCACGGGGGCGACTCCAGACGCCGACAATCCGGGCTGGTTCAGCTGGGGCGATTTTCCGCGCGGATCCTTCGCCGCGGCGACCGGGCGGCTGCTGTTCAAGCCCGACGGCGCCGGCCGCGCGATCTGCCGCATGTTCCCGACCGAAGCGCATATGAACATGGGCGGCTCGCTCCACGGCGGGTCGGTGATGAGCTTCATCGACATGGCGATGTTTGCCGGCGGGCTGTGCGCCGGGATGGAGCGCGGCCACTACGTGACGCTCGACCTCACCACGCATTTCCTCGCCCGCGGAAAACCCGGCTCGCCGCTCGACGCGCATGTCGAGTTGGTGAAGCAGACCCGCGGCCACGCTTTTCTGCAGGGCGTCGTCAGGCAGAACGAAGCGCCCTGCTACAGCTTCAGCGGGACGTTGAAGCGCATCCGCGAGCGCAACGCCCCCGCATGACCGGGCCGGTCGGCCGCGCTTATGCGGAGCTGGTGCAAGCAGGCGAGCTGAAGCCGGACGCCGGCGCAGGCGCGGGCGGTCGCGGCGCTCGATCGGCTGGCGGCGAGCATGGAGGAGCCGAGTCTTCTCTCGCGGCTGTTCCAGCGACGCAGCGAAGGGCCAGCCGGCGTCTATCTCTGGGGCGGCGTCGGGCGCGGCAAGTCGATGCTGATGGATCTCGCGTTCGAGCATATCGCGATCGAGCCCAAGCGGCGGGTCCACTTCCATGCGTTCATGCTCGAGACGCACCAGCGCCTCCGCGAGGCCCGCGAAAGCGAGGAAGGCGATCCGATCGAACCGGTTGCTGAGCAGATCGCAGCCGAAGCGAAACTGCTCGCCTTCGACGAAATGCAGGTCACCAATCCGGCGGACGCGATGATCCTCTCGCGACTGTTCGAAAAATTGCTCGAGGCTGGCGTGAAGGTCGTCACCACTTCGAACCGGCCGCCGCGCGACCTCTATCTCGGGGGGCTCAATCGCGAGCTGTTCCTATCGTTCATCGCGCTGATCGAGCGGCGGATGCTGGTCGTACCCGTCGACGGGCCGACCGACTACCGGCTGCAGCGGCTGGCCGGCGTCAAGGTGTGGCACGTGCCCAACGGCCCCGAAGCGACGGCCGCGCTCTCCCGCGCCTTCTTCCAGCTCACCGATTATCCGGTGGAGGACCGGGCGAAAGTCCCGTCGGAAGAGCTCAGCGTCGGCGGCGGGCGAAGTATCCATGTGCCCAAGAGCCTCAAGGGCGTCGCGGTCTTCTCGTTCAAGCGGCTGTGCGGCGAGCCGCGCGGCGCCGCCGATTATCTCGCGATCGCCCAGCGGTTTCACACTGTGATCATCGTCGGCATCCCGGTCATGGGTCCCGAGATGCGCAACGAAGCGGCGCGCTTCGTGACGCTGATCGACGCGCTCTACGAGCATAAGGTGAAGCTGCTCGCGGCGGCCGACGCGGAGCCCTCAGCGCTTTACCCGGCTGGCGACGGCACCTTCGAATTCCAGCGCACCGTCAGCCGGCTGGAAGAGATGCACAGCGCGGAATATCTGGCGCAAGGGCACGGAACTCAGCATGATTGAACGCATGATACGCTGGCTTCTCCTGCTCTTGGCTGTCCTCCTGGCGCCCGCCGCCGCTGAGGCGCAGCCGGTGCTGGTTAGCGCCGACATGCGACACGCGATCGACCTCGACGGGCCGTGGAACTGGTCGGTCGACCCGTATCGCGATGGGCTCTCCGGGTTCCATGGCGGCGAGGCTGCGCCGGGGCACCGGCGTTACGACGACATCGACACCACCGCGGCCATGCGCGCGGACCCGAAGGCGCTCTACGAATATGACATGGACCGCTCGCCCGTGGTCCAACTGCCGCAATCCTTCGTCACCCATTCGCCCGACATGCGCAGGTACAACGGGCTCGTCTGGTATCAGCGCCATTTCACCGCGCATCCGAAGCGCGGTGAGCGCGCTTTCCTGCGCTTCGGAGCGGTCGATTATCACGCCTACGTTTACGTCAACGGCAAGTTCGTCGGCGAGCATTTGGGCGGCTTCACGCCATTCGCGTTCGAGGTGACCAATCTGCTGCGCGACGGCGACAACCGGATCACCGCCGGCGCGGATTCCGAGCGCACGGCCGCCGACGTGCCGCCGGTTGTCACCGACTGGGAGAATTACGGCGGCGTCACGCGGCCCGTAACGCTCGTCACCACACCGGCGACCTATATCGATGACGCCTGGGTGCGGCTGACGCGCGACGGCCGCATCGCCGCCACGGTCAAGCTCGACGGACCTGAGGCTGGTGCCCGCGAGGTGCGGGTGAGAATCCCCGCTCTCGGTTTCGCGCTGACGGGCAGGACTTCGGCCGACGGCACGTGGAACGGGGCCGCGCCTGCGCCGCGAGGTCTCCGCCGCTGGTCGCCCGAAGACCCCGCGCTTTACGACCTGCGCGTCGAAGCGGGCGATGATGTTCTCAACGACCGGGTTGGCTTCCGCACGATCGAGGTGCGTGGGACCGACATCCTGCTGAACGGCAAGCCGATTTTCCTGCGCGGGATCGACATCCACGCCGAGGAATTCGGCGCGAACCCGACGCGTGACATCACTCCGGCCGCTGCCCGCGCACTGCTGACAGAAGCCAAACAGGGTCTCCATGCCAATTTCGTGCGGCTCGCGCATTATCCGCATCCCGAAACCATGCTTCGCGCAGCCGACGAGATCGGTCTCCTCGTGTGGAGCGAGGTCCCGGTCTATTGGCAGGTCGATTTCGCCAATCCGAATACGTTGCAGACCGCGCTCCGGATGCAGACGGAGTCGATCCTTCGCGATCGTAACCGCGCTTCGATCATCATCTGGAGCGTCGGCAACGAAACGCCGGTGAGCGACGCGCGCAATGCGTTCCTGCGCGCGCTCGTCGCCAACGCCCGCCGGCTCGACGAGAGCCGCCTCGTAAGCGCGGCGCTCTTGAGCGGCCGCAAGGACGACGTACAGACGATCGACGATCCGCTCGGGCGCGACGTCGACCTGCTCGCGGTCAACACCTACAATGGCTGGTACACGCCCGACCCGCTGCCCAAAATTCCATCGATTCAGTGGCGTTCGATCTACGATAAGCCGCTGATCTTCTCCGAGTTCGGCGCAGGGGCGGTCGCCGGTTACCACGACGACCCGGCCAATCCGCACAAGTTCAGCGAGGAGTTCCAGGCCGAATATTACCGGCAGACTCTCGCGATGGCGTCCAAGATCCCCTTCCTTCGCGGGCTGTCGCCGTGGATCCTCAAGGACTTCCGCTCGCCGCGGCGGCAGCATCCGATCTACCAGCAGGGCTGGAACCGCAAAGGGCTGGAATCGGAAACCGGCACACGGAAAGCGGCATTCGACGTGCTTGCCGATTATTATCGCACGCTCGAGCAGCGACGCTAAGCCGAAGCACCCCGTATCTGGCGCAAGGCCAAGGTACGGACTAGCGTCAACGGGTCAGCAAGGGAGGGGAATCCATGATCGTTGCCACCACCGAGAATGTCGCGGGTCATCGCACAGTCGAAAGCTTCGGCCAGGTTTTCGGAGTCGTCGTGCGCAGCCGGAGCATCGGCGGGAATCTCGTCGCGGCGCTGCGTTCGATCGGCGGCGGCGAGATCAAGGAATATACCGCGCTGGTCGAAGAGACGCGGCGGCACGCGATCGATCGCTTGGTTGCGAACGCGACCGCGATGGGCGCCAACGCGGTGGTAATGATGCGCTTTGACTCGGGGGAGATCGGCCAGACCATGAGCGAAGTGGTTGCCTATGGCACCGCGGTCAGGGTCGAGCCCGCATGAGCGGCTGGCGCGGCTGGGGGATAACCGCTGGCGCGTTGCTCGCCGTTTGCGGCGTCGCCTTGTGGGCCAGCGGCGGCGGGTGGATGCTGTCGATCCTGGGCGCGGTCGTCATCGTCAGCGTACTTCTGGAGCCGGTCTATGGCCGCGCCACGAACCGCCCGTTGGGCGGCGCCTGGCGCCCGACGGATGAAAAGTTCGTCGATCCCGAAAGCGGTAAGCTGCTGACCGTCTGGTTCGATCCCGCGACCGGCGACCGGCGCTACGTCGAGGACGCTTCCGCCGACCGCAGCTGAGCAGAGCTGCTTGACGCCAAGTTCAGGACGAGTAGCGTCGCGCAACTGATTCTCCGGGGAGGGTTTTTCCATGATTCGTCAAATGCTTGCACTCAGCGTGTCCGCTGTTGCATTGACCGGTGTCGCCGCCGCGGCGCCACCGAAGCTGACGCAGGCGCAGCACGACGCGACGCACGCCATGTTCGAGCATATCATCGACATCCCGACGGTCATCGGCCGCCACCGGGTGCCCGAAGAGGCGCAATATGTCGCCGACCAGTTCAAGGCGGGCGGCTTCCCCGAGGCTGACATTCACGTCGTTCCTTACCACACAGGAAGCGCCACGACGGGTGACGACGATACCGCGGCGCTGATCGTCCGTTGGCGCTCGGGCAATCCGGCTAAAAAGCCGATCATGCTGATGGGCCACATGGACGTGGTCGAAGCGAAAGCCGAGGATTGGTCGGCCACCGACCCGTTCAAGATGGTCGAGAAGGACGGCTATTATTACGGCCGCGGCACCATCGATATGAAGGACGGGATCGTCGCCATCACCCAGGCGATGATCAACCTCAGGAAAGCCGGCTTCAAGCCGAACCGCGATATTGTCGTCCTGTTCACCGGCGACGAGGAGACCAACGGGATCGGCGCGAAGAACGGCGCCAGCCAATGGCTCGAGCTGCTCGGTCATCCCGAATTCGGACTGAATGCAGACGGCGGCGGAATATCGTTCAACACAGATCGGTCGCCCGCAGGCGCAACGATGCAGACCGCCGAGAAGACCTTCGCCAGTTATACGCTGACGGTCCGCAACCGCGGCGGTCACTCGTCGAAGCCGCGCAAGGACAATGCGATCTACAGCCTCGCACACGCGCTCGACAAGATCGAGGCGTATCGCTTCACGCCAATGATGAACGAGACGACGCGCGCCTATTTCTCCGGCCGCGAGAAGCTGGAGAAAGGTCCGCTTGGGGACGCGATGCGCCGCTGGCTGGCCAACCCGAACGACGGCGAGGCAGCGGACTTTATCGAGGCAAGCGAGAGCGAAGTCGCCCTGACCCGGACGCGGTGCGTGCCGACCCGGCTGTTCGCCGGCCATGCCGACAATGCGCTGCCGCAACTCGCGACAGCGATGATCAACTGCCGAATCTTCCCTGGCGTCGATCCCAACGCAACCAAGGCGGAACTGGAGCGCGTCGTCGCGGACCCGACCGTCGTCGTCACCCGCAACGACGACTATGTTGCCTCGCTCGCCTCCCCCCTGCGGCCGGATGTCACCGCCGCATTCACGCACGCCGTTCAGGCGCTGCATCCCGGCATGCCCGTCTTCCCGGAGATGTCGACCGGCGCGAGCGATGCGCGGCCATTCCGCGTCGCGGGCATTCCGGTATACGGCACGAACGGCGGCTGGACCGTCACTCCGATCGACAACCGCGCGCACGGCAAAGACGAACGCCTTCCGGTCCAGTCGCTCTACGACAATGTGGTCCACTGGCAGATGATGCTGAGCGACCTCGCCGGCAAGTAGGAGGCTATTGAATGAAACGCGCTCTCGCATTCGTGCTCTCGGCTGCGCTGGCGACCAGCGCATTCGCCGCGGTCGATCCGCGAACGATCTCGACCCAGCTACCCCCGGCGTGGCAGACGAAGACGCGCGAAGTCTTCAAGCAGGCGATCGAGATCCCGAGCGTCCACAACCGGGGCGAGGTGCCGCGCGTCGCCAAGCTGCTCGCCGGCCAGTTCCGCGCCGCCGGCATTCCCGACGCCGACATTCACTTCATGCCCTACGAGGCGCTTCCGGGCGACCAGACCGAAGCGCTGATCGTTCGCTGGCGTTCGCCGCATCCGACGAAGAAGCCGATGCTGGTCCTTGGCCACATGGACGTCGTCGAGGCCAAGCGCGAGGACTGGAAGTTCGACCCGTTCGTCTTCCGCGAGGAGGGCGGTTATTTCCTCGGCCGCGGCACCAGCGACATGAAGAACGGCGACGTCGCGACCACCATGGCCGCGGTCAAGCTGATGATCTGAAGGCTTCAAGCCCGATCGCGACATCATCTTCTTCTACAGCGGCGACGAGGAAACGCGCGGGGTCGGTGCGACGCTCGGCTCGACCAAGTGGCGCAACCTCACCGACGCGGAATTCGGCCTCAACGCCGACGGCGGCTGCGCTGCCTATGACGCGAGTTTCAAGCCGCTGGGCTGCGGCGTCTCGGTCGCCGAGAAGACTTTCCAGACTTACTTTTTCACCACTCACAATCCGGGCGGCCACAGCTCTCGGCCGCGTCCCGACAATGCGATCTACGACCTCGCCGACGCGCTCGAGAAGCTGCGCAAGTACCGCTTCCAGCCGATGCAGAATGACGCCAATCGCGGCTATTTCGAGGAGCGCGCGAAGCAGGAGGGCAATAGCCCGCTGGGGCAGGCGATCCGCCGCTGGCTCACCAATCCCAACGATGGCGAAGCAGCCGACATCGTCGAGGCGAGCCCGCTCGACCTCGGCCTGACGCGGACCCGCTGCGTCGCGACCATGCTTTCGGGCGGCCATGCGGATAATGCGCTGCCGCAGTCCGCAACAGCGACCGTGAATTGCCGGATCTTCCCGGGCGTGGAACCGAAAGTGGTGCAGGCCGAACTCCAGCAGCTCGTCGGCCCCAATGTCGAGGTGAAGCCCGATCCGAACTATGAAGGCGTACCGACTCCGGCGTCGCCGCTGCGGCCCGATGTGCTGAAGGCGGTGACTGCGGCAATTCAGCGCTTCCACGGGCCTGAGATGCACGTGTTCCCAGTCATGCAGGCCGGAGCGAGCGACGGCAGTTTCTTCCGTGCGCAGGGAATTCCAGTCTACGACGTGGACGGGAGTTGGGGCATTTCCCCGCTCGACGACCGCGCCCACGGCCTGGACGAGCGCCTCCCCGTCCGCGCGATGTACGACGACGTGCTGCACTGGGAGATGATCTTCAAAGCGCTGGCGAGCTGAACCTCGCTCCTCCCTACGAGCGTAGCTCGTGGGGAGGGGGACCGCTCGACAAAGTCGAGTGGTGGAGGGGTTCGGCGCCGACCCCTCCACCATTAAATCTTGTTCAATGGTCCCCTCCCCATCGCTGCGCGATGGAGAGGAGCTAAGTCAGCTCCCGCGCCGCCTTCAGCACCTCGTCGGCGTGGCCCGGCACCTTGACCTTGCGCCATTCGCGCAGGACGCGGCCGTCGGCGCCGATTAGATAGGTCGCGCGCTCCATCCCCATATATTTGCGGCCGTACATCGACTTCTGCACCCAGGTGCCGAACGCTTCGGAAATGCGGCCCTCCTCATCGGACACGAGCGGCACCGCGAGATCGTATTTGCCGATGAATTTCTCGTGACTTCTTCATCGGATCGCGCGAGACCCCGACCACTTTCATGCCGGCTTTTTTGAAGTCGGAAGCGAGGGTGGTGAAATCCTGCGCCTCGCGGGTGCACCCCGAAGTATCGTCCTTCGGATAGAAATAGAGCACCAGCGGCTGGCCCGGAGCTCTGAGGTCGATGGTGGTTCCGTCGCTCGCGGTTACGGTGATTGAAGGGGCCTTGTCGCCTTCGCCGATGGTCATGACGCCTCTTTCCTTATCGAGTCCCAAAGCTCGCGGACGCTCTGCCGCGCGGCGTCGTGTTCGGCAAGGAGCGCGTCCCAGCTCGCCGCCCCGCACGCTTCCGCGACCAGCTGCCAGGTTTCCGGCGTGGGCTTCACATCGCCGGGCGCAACAAGGCGCAACATGACCAATATCCGAGAAAGCAACTTTAGCGCACTGACAATATTTGCGTGTACCAAAGATTCGGCCAAAAGCTCCTCGAGCGCGACTTCGAGGCGCGTATGAAGCCCGATGTGCCTGGTCAGCTGCAGGACCTGTACCGCGAATTCGAGATCGACCAGCCCGCCGGGACCGAGCTTCACGTCGAGGCCACCTTGCGGCGGCTTGTGCCGACTGATCTCGTTCCGCATTTTCGCCGCATCCGCAGCGACGGCGGCGAAAATGCGGGGCATGCGAAGGATGCCGCCGATCATTGCCGCCACCCGCCCCCGCGCTGCCGGCGAGCCGAACACCGGGCGCGCACGGCAGAGCGCCATATGCTCCCACGTCCACGCCTCTTCGCGCTGGTACCGCTCGAAGGCGTCGAGCGAAACCACGAGCATACCCTTTGCGCCCTCCGGCCGGAGGCGCGTGTCCACCTCGTAAAGCCGGCCCGCGGCGGTGGGCACGCTCAGGGCGGCTGTGACGCGGCTCGCCAACCGGTTGAAATAATCGTTGGGGCCGAGCGGCTTGGCGCCATTGGATACGCCGCCCTGCGCGGCGGTGTGCAGGTAAATGACGTCGAGATCCGACGCGTGGGTCAGCGAATGGCCGCCAAACCGGCCAAGCGCGAGCACGATCAGCTCACCGCCCGGGAACACGCCGTGTGCCTTTTCGAACTCATCGACCGCGGCTTTGGCCAGCGCGACGAGTGCACCCTCTGCAACGCGCGCATAGCCCTCGGTGACCTCAAGCGGGTCGCGCCGCCGGTCGATCAGCTGGACTCCAAGTGCGAACCTCCGCTCGTTCACAAGCCGTCGCACACGGTCAAGCGCGACGTCGTAGGACTGACCGCGCATCGCGTCGCCGAGGAGTTCGGCAAAGCCCGCCGCGTCGGGGGGCATTTCGAAGCTGGAGGCGTCGAAGAGTCCCTCGAAGAGCTCGGGCCGCCGGCTGAGCTGGTCCGCGAGCGCCGGCGCATGCACCAGCACCTTGGCGAGCAGCTGCGCCAGCGGAGGGCGCGCCTCCAGCAGGCGGAACAGATTGACCCCGCTCGACAGGCGTTCGACGATGTCGCCGAGGCGATTCAGCGCGCGGTCCGGATCCGCGCCGGTGGCGATCGCCTGGAGGAGACCGGGGAGCATCGACTCAAACGCCTGCTGCGCGGCGGGCGTCCTCAGCGAGCGCGCCTTTCCGGACCGCCAGTGGCCGATGTGCCTTGCCGCACCATCGATGTCGGCAAATCCGAGCTCTTTCAGCTCGTTGCGCAGAATGGCCCGGTGGGTGGAGAGTTGCCGCCGTTCGGCGGGCGAGACACTGTCGAAGATCTCTCCGACGCGCTCGACGTGGGGCCGCAAGAGATCGATCAGCTCGGGCCCGCTCGCCAGTCCGTGCAGGCGCGCTACATTGTCGAGCGCTTGCGGCTGCGCCGGAATGAGGTGCGTCTGCGCATCCTCGACCATCTGCACGCGATGCTCGATCGTGCGCAGCAGACGATACGCTTCCGCAAGCTCGCGCGCGGTCTCCACGTCCAGCCTCTCCGCCGCAACGAGCGCCTCGATCGCATCCAGCGTCGCGGGCGCGCGCACCGAAGCGTCGCGGCCGCCATGAATCATCTGCTGGATCTGGACGAAGAACTCGACCTCGCGAATCCCGCCGCGGCCGCGCTTCAAGTCAAATCCGGGCGCGATTTGGGCATTTTGCGCGAAGTGATCGCGGATTCGCGCGGAAATCTGACGAACTTCGTCGATCACTCCAAAATCGAGCGAGCGCCGCCAGACAAAGGGCTGGATGGCATCGAGAAAGCGCTGCCCAAGCGCGGTATCGCCGGCCGCCGCACGAGCCCGGATGAATGCCGCTCGCTCCCACGGCAGAGCGGAGGATTCATAATGGGAGATCGCGGCGTGCAGCGGCAGCGCGATCGGCGTGACTTCGGGCGACGGGCGAAGCCGGAGATCGACACGCTCCACGTATCCGTCGGCGGTCCGCTTCTGCAGCAGCTCTATGACCCGCCGCCCGATGCGCACGGCCGCTTCGCCGGGCTCGTCACGCGCTCGCCTCGGCAGCGTATCGGGATCGAACAGCAGCAGCAGATCGACGTCGGACGAGTAATTGAGCTCGTGGCTGCCGAGCTTACCCATGGCGATGACCGCAAAGGCCGTTGGTTCGGCATCCGGAACGCGTTCGCGAATGGCCGCATCGACGGCGCGATCGATCGCCGAATCGGCGAAGTGGGACAGCAGCCGCGTGACGTCCTCCAGCGGAAGCTCACCCGCAAGGTCCCCGAGCGCCACCGCAAGCGCGAGTCCGTGGCGCTTCCGACGAAGTTCCGCCTCCAGATTCTCGGCTTCTGCCGCAAGCGCGAATTCCGCGGCAGCGGCCGCGCCGTCGCTCAGGAAGACATCCGCGATTGGGGGAAGCGCCTGCAGCGCCTGGCGCAAAAATGGCGAATGGCCCTCGGCGCGCCGCAGCGCATTCTCTCTTGATTGCCGGGAACTCTTCGACTTCATCGCGCGCGAGTCATTGCCCGAATTGCGTGCTTGACGAAACTTCCGCACGTGTCGGGTCGTTCAGAAGGCCAATCATGCGCGAACACGAGAATGTCACAGCGGCGGAGTTGAACGACATCGGACGGCAAATCATTCGCGTCGACGTGCCGCCCGCTCACACCGAAATCATGGCCGCGTTGCGCCGCGCGTTCGAAGCGGCCGCGTCGGAGCCAAGCGACCGCGACTTCGCCGAGCTGCTGCGCCGCTTGAATTGACCGCGTGCGAGTCATCCCCGCGAAAGCGGGGATCCAGTCTGGGCTCCTGCCTTCGCAGGAGAACAAACGAAGCTATTCGTGATCGCGGCTGAGTTCGTCGACCTCGCCCATGATCGTCTGCAGCGCCGATTTGCCCGGATCGGTCTTATGCTGCCGGCGCGAGGGCAGCTTGCCGCTGGACAAGAGCTGCTCGAGCGCAACGCGGCCGCGGGCCACGCGACTCTTGATCGTGCCGACTGCGCAGCCGCAGATCTCGGCCGCCTCCTCATAAGCGAAACCGCCGGCGCCCACGAGGATCAGCGCCTCACGCTGCGGCTGGGGCAGATGCATCAGCGCGCGCTGCATGTCACCAAGCTCGATGTGCCGGTCCTGGCTCGCTGGCGCAGCGAGAATCTTCGAGGCGGTGATGTCGTCCCACTCGCCCTTGAAGCGGGCGCGGCGCATCTGGCTGAGGAACAGGTTGCGCAAAATGATGAAGGTCCATGCGCGCATATTGGTACCGGCCTGAAAGCGCTTGCGCGCCGCCCAGGCCTTTAGCAGCGTCTCCTGGACGAGATCGTCGGCTAGGTCGCGGCTTCCGGACAACGACCGGCCGAACGCCCGCAGATGGGGAATAACCTGCGCAAGCTGATCCTTGAATTCCGGATCGGACAAAGGAACCGGATCGGCCGAAGCGGTCGCCAGGGGGCTTTCCGGTCCGTCCTCTTCGCTGTCTTCAGCCAAACTAACCCCACCCTTTTTCGGCGCCGGACCGTGGCCCTGCGCGGTTTGATCCAACATGAACAGTGGATCTGACAGAAGCTAGGTGCTCAGGACCGTCCGACCAAGACGATCAGCACAAATAAAATTACCACCAGCACCGTTCCGATCGTCAGAACATAACGGGCGACGCCGGGCGTCGAGCCAGCGCGCGCTTCCGTCGTCGTCTCAGTCACCGGAGCGTCGCGGTGTCGCGGGTCAGCCATTATTTTTCTCGTCACGAAATCACTGTTCCTCCGGCCAACGCGTTGGCTGGGGTCGTGTTCCGACTTTACGCCGCCGGAACTGTGGCTGCGTCGAAGAAGAGGGCCTGAGCGATCGCCGCTTTGACCGTCGAGCGCTGGAACGGCTTCGTGATGAGGAATGTCGGCTCGGGCCGTGTGCCGGTGAGGAGCCGCTCCGGAAATGCAGTGATGAAGATAACCGGCACCGAAAATTCGGCGAGGATGTCCTTCACGGCGTCGATCCCGCTCGAATTCGTCGGCCAGCTGGATATCGGCGAGGACGAGCCCGGGGGGATTCTGCCGCGCCTGCGCAACCGCCTCGTCGCGCGTGACCGCGACTCCGGTGACGTTATGGCCGAGGTCGCGAACGATCGTCTCGATGTCCATTGCGATGATCGGCTCGTCTTCGATGATGAGCACGTCGGCCAAAGTCTGACGTTCGATTTCCTCGAGCGCCTCGGCGACGAGATTGTCGACCTCTTCGGGCTTCGCGCCGATCAGGTAGCCAGTGTCTTCCGATGAGAATCCTTCGAGTGACGTCAGCAACAGCGCCTGCCGCGAGAGCGGTGTGATGCGCGACAGGCGCGCATGCGCGATACCTTCGGCGCCACGTGGGTTGTCCGCGGGCTCCTCGCCCTCCTCGATATTCGCGGTCGACCAGATTGCGTGGAACGTCTTGTAAAGCCCCATTCGCGGATCCACGTCGCGCGGAAATTCGTCGGGCTTGGCGACGATCGCTTCAAGAGTCGCCCGGACAAACGCGTCGCCGTGCGCCTGGCTGCCGGTCAATGCGCGCGCGTAGCGGCGAAGGAACGGCAGGTGCGGAGCAAGTTCCTGGCCTAGGGACATAGGTGATTGCTCTCCGTCAAAAGACTATTGGCGCCGTCTTTGGCGGCGGCACCTGATTGTTGCAACCCTGGAAGAACCGTCCGATTGCGCCGGCTTGCCACCCCCAGAGATGTGACCTGCCACTGGAACAAAGGACCGGCGATTTGGTTTCCGTGGTGCGCCGGCAAGCTGCAGAGCCTGATCAACTCACGCAGCGCGTCGGCTCGACGTGTATTCCGTTATTGGACACCGCCGATCGAGGCCGTTGCGCCGCAGGACCAGATTTGGGAAGACGCGCGACTGGACCCGCGCGAGGGGGGACGAGAGGTTGAGTGCCAAAAAGCGAACCGAGTCGGACGGGCCGGCGCAGTCACGGCGCTCAAGAAAATCGGACATGCCTGAGAAAAACGCCCGCAAGCAGCGCCCCAGCGACCTTGGCCGTGCGCTTCGCTCCATCTACGACGACACGCTGCGTGAACCGATCCCGGACGATTTCGTCAATCTCATCGGCAAGTTGCGCTGAGGCGCTCCCCGCTACGGCCTTCTCGTTAAGCTGGACGGCAGCATGAGCCTGGCCGACCGGTTCGCAAGGCTTCCAACCGGCGCGAAGCTGCTCCTCATTCTTACGGCAGCGATCCTCCCCATCGGGATCGCGCTGGTGTGGATCGGAGAGACGGGCATCTGGCAGGCAAACGCGGCGCTTCAGGGTCGGACGGAAGACCAGGAACGTGCTGCCGCCCGGTCGATCGAAAGTCTCATCGCGCGCAACGCGTTGGCGTTGCGAGTTGCGGCTGCCGGAGCAATTCGCAACGGGCGCGCGGACCCATGCGCCGAAGCTTTGCAGGAACTCTCCACCGCCCCCGCGATCACTCGCCGTTTCACCCTCCGCAATGCCGAGGGCCAGCTGCTGTGCGTCACCGGCGGGTTCAAACCGAAAAATTCGACCCCGCTCGTCGCGCCAGGCGATATCAAAGCTTGGGTCGACATCGATGACCTCGCGCTCGACATCCGAGTCGGCGTCGTCGGAGGAATGGTGACCGCCAGTCTGCCCAGCGAGGAGATTCGAAGCGCGGCGCTCGAAAGCGGCGGAAAAATTCAATCGCTGATCGTGACTGACGGGATGAGCGAACTGCCGATCAACCGGCGTGATCCGCCTTCGCCATTCACGTCCCGCGACTGGCCGATTGCAAACGGCGCGCTGCTCATTCGAATCGCATCGCCCGAGGCGAGAATCACCACGGTTGACCGCCTGATCCTTCTCCTGCCCGTTCTTATGTGGGTGGCAGCGGCGCTGATCAGCTGGCTGCTCGTCAGCCGACTTCTGGTCCGGCCGCTGAAGCGACTCGAACGCGCGGTGGTGCGCTATCAGCCCGGCGATGCCGCGCTCGACCTTCCCCGCAAGCTCGGTCCCTCAACCGAAATCCAGGAGCTTCGCCATGCGTTCACGCGCGCGGTCACTCGCGTCGATGATTCCGAGCGCGAGATGACCACCGCGCTCGAGGGCCAGCGCCGGCTGGTCCGCGAGGTCCATCACCGGGTCAAGAACAACCTCCAGGTGGTCGCCTCATTGCTCAACATCCACGGCCGGAGCGCGGACACGGACGCCGCGCGCGCGGCTTATGCCGGAATTGGCCGCAGGGTCGGAGCGCTGTCGATCGTCCACCGCAGCCATTTCGCCGAGATGGAGGAGAATCGCGGAATCGCGCTGCGGCCGCTCGTATCGGAGTTGGCTGCCGAGCTGCGCGCCGGAGCACCCGAGGCTGCGCGCACACTCAGGATCGACCTTGAGCTGGATACGGTGAGCACGACGCAGGACGTCGCCGTGGCGGTTGCCTTCCTCGTCACCGAAATCGTAGAATTCGCCATGCTCAACCGTCCGATGGATCCGATCGAGATCTCTCTGCGCCGCGTTAGCGAGCTCACCGCGAAGCTCACGTTCGGCAGCCCGGTTCTGAATCCTGAGGATTCCGAGACTCAGCAAAAGGTGCAATTCGAACGGATCGTCGCTGGGCTTGCGAAACAACTTCGCTCCCCTCTTGACCGCAAATTTGGCCGCTACAGCGTTGATTTGCCTGTATTTCCTCAACCGTAGC
The DNA here is from genome assembly GCA_963849435.1 of uncultured Alphaproteobacteria bacterium. Classification (GTDB taxonomy): domain Bacteria; phylum Pseudomonadota; class Alphaproteobacteria; order Sphingomonadales; family Sphingomonadaceae; genus Sphingomicrobium. Next base: position 38,971 of record CAWKHO010000023.1, on the reverse strand, counting down.
AACAGGCCCATTCGTTACGGCTGTAGTCAAAAAAATGTTTCAGGGCCTCGGAACTGTTCGCGAACAAGCGGCGTTGTGCTGTTTGGATAGTGACCTTTTGCCCCCCCGCTCTCGCTATCCGTTTAAATGGGCCCGGAACCGCCAACCCTCCCCCCCCCCGGTGGCGCTTCCGGGCCCTCTTCTGTCTGGGGCTCAGCAACGACCGAGTTTGAACGCGCGGCCTTCCGCGCAGCGCGCCAGTGCGTGATGCGGATCGCGAGAATGGCGAATTCGTACAAACCGTAGAGCGGCACCATCAGCAGCATCATCGAAACCGCATCCGGCGGGGTGAGCACTCCGGCAACGACCGCCGACGCAACAATCGCATAGCGCCGTGAGCGCGCCAGCTGCTCGCGGGTGACGATGCCCGCACGCTCCAGGATCATCAGCAGGATCGGCAGCAGGAAAGCCGCGCCGAAGCCGAACAGGAAATGCGTGACGAAGTTCAGGTAGTTTCCAACGCCCGGCAGCGCCTCCTGCTGAACGCCACCAATGTCACCCTGATAGCTCAGCAGGAACTTCAGAGCCCACGGCATCGCCAGGAAGTAAGCGAAGCACGCCCCGGCCGCGAAAAACACGGGCGTAGCGAGGAGGAACGGCAGGAAAGCATTCTTCTCCTTGGCGTACAGCCCCGGAGCGATGAACCGCCACAGCTGCGTCGCAATGACGGGGAAGCTCACCATCAACGCGGCGAACAGCGCCACCTTCACCTGCGTGAAGAAGGCCTCGAAAACGTCGGTGTAGATGAGCTTGCCCTGGCCCGCGCGCAGCAGCGGCTGGACCAGGACAGCAAAAATATCTCGAGCGAAGTGGAAGCAGACGAAGAACGTGACGACCAGCGTGGCCAGCGACCACATCAGCCGCCGCCTGAGCTCGATCAAATGCTCGAGCAAAGGCTGTTTGGTATCGTCAATCTCCTTCACGGCAATGGCCGCTCCTCGGGCGGAAGCTCGTCCCCCGGCTGTTTCTCGTCGAACGGGAGGCTCGGCTCCGCAGGTTCCGCTAGCGGCGGCATCTGGTCGGGCTGATCCGGCTCAGGATATTCGGCGTTCGCCGGGTGCAATTGCATGATGCGCTCATTCTCTTCGCGCCATTTCTTTTCCATTTCCTGGAGCTCGGCTTCGCGGACCATCTCCTCGATCCCGGCGGTGAAATGGCGCGCCATCCCGCGCACACGGCCGACCCAATAGCCGACTGTGCGCATGACCTTGGGCAGTTCCTTGGGGCCGATGAAGATCAGCGCGAGGACCGCGATGATCGCGATCTCGGCGGAATCGAAGCCGAACATGCGAGGCTGGAGAAGCTTAGCGGGCTTCGTCGTCTCGGCGCGGCGGCGGCGCAGCGGGTTCGGCCGGGCGCGGAGTGACGTCGATCGGCTCCTGGGGACGGACCTGATCGCGGGGCAGCTGGCGTGGGGGCTCGTTGCGGCGCTCCTCGTTGAAGCGGCGCTGCTTCTCCTCCTCATCGTCCGCCATGCCCTGCTTGAAGCTTTTGAGCCCCTTTGCGACGTCGCCCATCATCGATGAGAAGCGGTTCCCGCCGAACAAGAGCAGCAGGACGATCGCGATGATCAGGATATGCCAAATGCTAAGACCGCCCATCAGAAGCTCCTTTGCGGAGGTATCTAGTCCTCCTCGCTCTCGCTTTCCAGTTGAAGCTGGAAAACCGCCTCGTCGAGCGGGTCGAGCAGTCCCGCGGCCTTCAAATCGTCGATGCCCGGAAGGTCGCGCCGCGACGCAAGGCCGAAGTGGGTCAGGAACTCCTGCGTCGTTGCATAGAGCAACGGCCTTCCCGGTCCTTCGCGCCGACCCGCAGGGCGCACCCACCCCGCATCCATCAGCACGTCGAGCGTGCCCTTCGAGATCTGCACGCCGCGGATCGCCTCGATTTCGGCGCGGCTGACGGGCTCGTGATAAGCGATGATCGCCAGAGTTCTCGGTCGCCGCGCGCGACAGCCGCCGCGGCTCTTCGCGCGTGCGGCGGAGGAGGTGCGCGAGATCGGGCGCGGTCTGGAAATGCCACCGGCCGCCGCGTTCGACCAGCTCGATCCCACGTGCTTCGTAATGCGCAGCCAGGTTGCCGAGCGCGATTTCGATGCTGCCTTCGCCGACATGTTCGACAATCTCGTCGACCGAGAGCGGGATAGCGGAAGCGAAAAGGGTCGCTTCGACGGCGCGCGTGAACTCGTCCATCACGCGGCCCGGAGCTTGATCGGCGCGAACGCTTCATCCTGCGCGAACTCGAGCTTTCCGCGGCGCGCAAGCTCGAGCATCGCAAGGAAGCTGGAGGCGAGCGACGAGCGCCGGAACTGCGGATCCTGCGTCTGCGGAAGGAAGCTTTCGAGGAAAGCCCAGTCGAGCACGGCGCCGATCATGCGGCCGAGCCGCTCAAGCGCTTCCTCGAGCGTCAGCACTGCCCGGGCGTGGACGACGTGCATCGCCGGTTGGGTCCGCGCTTTAACCGCCCCGTAAGCGGCGAACAGGTCGAATTCCCGCACCTGCCACGCGGCCTTACGGACAAGCCGGAGACCTTCGGGAGCGCCGCGCACGAACACGTCGCGGCCAACTCGATCACGACCGAGCAGCCGCGCGCCGGCTTCGCGCATTGCGTCGAGTTGCTGCAGCCGCATCTGCAGGCGAAGCGCGATTTCTTCCGGACTTGGATCGGCCTCGGGATCCTTGGGCAGCAGCAGGCAGGATTTGAGATACGCAAGCCACGCCGCCATCACGAGATAGTCGGCGGCGATCTCGAGCTTCAGCGCGCGCGCGTCGGCAAGATAGGTGAGGTACTGCTCGACCAGTTGAAGGATCGAGATTTGCGCGAGATCGACCTTCTGCGCGCGGGCGAGGTTGAGCAGCAGGTCGAGCGGCCCTTCCCAGCCGTCGAGCGCAAGCGTCAGCTCGTCCGACTGCCGGATCGGCGGTTCGTCGAAATCGTCCTCGGTTTCCACAGACGCAGCCTACACCAGCGCCAGCAGCGCGTCCCGTTTCGCGAGCGCATCAGCGAAGGTGGGGCCGTCCTCCTCGACCATGGTCGAAGCCATGGCGCGGGCAAGCCGCGCTTCGCCTTCAGAAGACATCTGAGGGACCGCACTTGCGATGGCGATCATCTCGTCCATCTTGCCCGAACAGTGCAGCGCCACGTCGCAGCCCGCGTCGACCACTCCGGCTGCGCGGCTGCCGAAATCGCCTGCGAGCGCTTCCATCCCGATATCGTCGCTCATCAACCAGCCGTCGAAGCCGATCCGCCCGCGGATGATATCGCCGATGACCGTGGCCGACATGCTCGCCGGGCGATCCGGATCCCAGGCGGTGTAGACCACGTGCGCGGTCATCCCCATCGGCGCCCATGACAGCCGCTCGAACGGTTCGAGGTCGCTCTCGAGCTCTTCGCTGGTCGCGCTCACGACCGGCAGTTCCTTGTGGCTATCGACCAACGCGCGGCCATGACCCGGAATATGCTTAATCACGCCGACCACGCCGGCGGACGCCATGCCGTCGAGCACGACCCGGCCGAGCGCGGCGACCTGCATCGGTTCGGAGCCCAACGCGCGGTCACCGATGATGTCGCTCGCGCCTTCCTGCCGCACGTCGAGCAGGGGCAGGCAATTCACGTTGATCCCGCACGAGCGCAGCATCAGCGCGAGCGCCCGCGCGTTGGAACGCGCGGCCTCGATCGCCGATGAAGGCGCCGCCTGGTAGAGCCGCGCGAACTTCTCGGCGGCCGGGAAGGCGGGCCATTCGGGCGGCTTCATCCGCGCCACGCGCCCGCCCTCCTGATCGATCAGGATCGGCAGATCCGCCCGGCCGCATAGGTCGCGCAGCGAATCCGTGAGCCGGAGCAGCTGCCGCGGGTCGCCGCAATTGCGCTTGAACAGGATGTACGCCGCGGGATCGGAGTCGCGGAAGAAGCGCCGCTCATCATCCGTCAGCTCTAGCCCTGCGGGGGCGTAGATCGCGGCCTGCATCAGCCCTGCTCTATTGGGCGACGAAGCAGTTTTCGCCCGCCGCTTTGAGGGTCTGGCACGCCTGTTTGGCTTCCGCTGGCGACGGGGCAGCGGCGCGCAGCCGGATTCCGCCCGTGAACGGAATCGACGAGCTTGTTCATCGCTGCGATCGAAGGGAAGCGCGCCGACAGCGCGGACCAGGCGCGCTCGGCCTGCGGCTGGTTAGCGAATGCGCCGAGTTGGATCACGCTTCCCGGCGGGCCAGTCGGCTTCGGCTCAGGCGCAGGTTCAGCTTTCACCGGCGCTTTCACATCCGTCGAAAATCCAGGCTTCGGCTCTTCTTTGGCCGGCTTTGCGACAGGCGTTTCGGGGACCTTGCTGAGGTCGAGCTGCGCGTCCTTGTCCTGGCCGGCGCTCGTCTCGAACGCGGTCTCGCTCTCGCCCGCTATGTCCAGCCCGCCAGCAGTCGGCGGCTTCACCTTGTACGGCCCCGGCGGGGCATGGATCAGTTCGGGAGGGCCGTTCACCGCGGTGTCGCGGCGTCCGAGCCAGAAGAAGGTGGCAGCGACCAGCAGGCCGGCGAGCAGCACGACTCCTAGCGCGGCAAGCATCTTGCGCGCGGAGACGCCGCGCGGCTCGTCCTCGTCCTCGACCGCCTGCAGCCACGGCAGCTGGCCCTCGTCATAGGCGGCGCGATGGTCGCTCACCGCTCGACCTTCGCCTTCCACGGAAGCCCCACGACCGCGCAGCTGAAGCGAATGCGCTGCATGCGCTGGCAGAGCACTTCGGAGTGGGCCTGCGAGGTCGTCCCAATGCGGAAACGGTAGAAAACCCGCCCTTTAGAGTTCCGGTCGGACCGGACGACGGCCGGCAGACGGGCGACTGCTGGATATGCGCCTACCATGTGCCGCCACCCGAGTTTCGCCTGAGGCACCGACCCGAAGGCTCCAATCTCCACCAGCCTGCCCGCGGCGCCGCTGACCACGCGCGGTTGCCAGGGCTTCAGCGGGCCCGTCCGAACAACAGGCGGAGCTGCCGCGACGGGCGCCGGCGTAGAAACCGTTTCCGCTTTGGCGGGTGCCTCCGCGCGTTCGACGGCCACGCGCCGGTCCTCGGCCGGTTCGCTTGTCGTCTGCCGAATTACGCGCGGTCTTGCCGCAACGCGGACCTCGGGAGCCGGAGCGGGACGAACCTCTCTCAGCGGAGCCGGCGACACTTGCGGTTGTGGCGCGATCTCGACTTCCTGCGACGGCAGGCGCGGCTGCGGCAAGGGCACGGTCGCGCTTGGCTGAGCGGTCTTGGTCAGCTCCTGTGGCGCCTCGGTGCGCGTCCCGAGCCAGAAGGCCACGCCCGCAACGAGCAGCATCACGGCCACGGCCCAGGGTGTGAGGTCGCGTACTCGCCGCTTCGCACGCGGCGATTTCGGCGAAGGTTCGTCGGCGAGCCATGGGAGCCGGTCCAGGCCGGTCGCCGCTCGGCTATCGCTCATCGTCAACGCATCTCCTCGGTCGCTGCAACGCCCATCAGGTCCAGACCGCTCCGGATGATCTGCCCCATGCCTAGCGCCAGTTCCAGCCGCGCGCGAGAAAGTTGTGGATTATTTTCAACGAGAAAGCGCCGCGACGGATCGTCGTTGCCGCGATTCCACAAAGCGTGGAACTCGGCCGCGAGGTCATAGAGGAAAAAGGCGATCCGGTGCGGCTCGTGGGCCATCGCCGCGCCTTCGATCACCCGGGAATATTGCGCCGCTCGCTTCACCAGCCCCAGTTCCTCGTCATCGAGCAGGGACAGATCGGCCTCGTCGGAAAGATCGACCCCCGCGTCGGCGGACTTGCGTTTCAGCGAGCTGATCCGCGCGTGCGCGTATTGAACGTAAAAGACCGGATTGTCCTTCGACGCTTCGACGACCTTCATGAAATCGAAGTCGAGCGGCGTGTCGGCGCGCTTGGTCAGCATCATGAAGCGCACCACGTCTTTGCCGACTTCGTTGACGACGTCGGCGAGCGTAACGAAGTCGCCCGCACGTTTCGACATCTTCACCGGCTCGCCGCCGCGGAACAGCCGCACCATGTTGATGATCTTCACGTCGAGATCGACGCGGCCGTCGGTCAGCGCCTTCACCGCCGCCTGGACCCGCTTGACCGTGCCGGCGTGGTCCGCGCCCCAGATGTTGACGAGGTGGTCGGCCGACTGCGCCTTTTGCCAGTGATAGGCCGCGTCGGAGCCGAAATAGGTCCAGCTGCCGTCGGACTTCTTCATCGGCCGGTCCTGGTCGTCGCCGAACTGGCTCGACCGGAACAGCAGTCAGCTCCACCGGCTCCCATTCGTCGTGCGGATCGAGGCTCTTGGGCCGCTCGAGCACGCCCTCGTACACCATGCCCTTAGCGCGCAGCACCGCCATCGCCTCGTCGACCGCGCCGCTGCGCTGCAGCTCGGCCTCGGACGCGAACTTGTCATGGTGAATGTCGAGGAGCGCGAGATCGTGGCGAATAAGGTCGAGCATCGCCTTGATCGCTGCCTCTTTGAACAGCTCGAGCCACTCGGATTCGGGGGCGGCGGCGAATTTGTCGCCATATTGCGCGGCGAGCAGGGCTCCGACGGGCTCAAGATAGTCGCCGGGGTAGAGACCTTCCGGGATCTCGCCGATGTCTTCGCCGAGTTTCTCGCGGTATCTGAGGTGCAGCGACCGGGCGAGGGTATCGACCTGCGCGCCCGCATCGTTGAGATAATATTCCTTCGTTACGCGGAAACCCGCCGCCTCGAGCACCCGCGCAAGGCTGTCCCCGACCACGGCGCCGCGGCAATGGCCGACGTGCAGCGGCCCGGTCGGGTTGGCCGACACATATTCGACGTTCACCCGCTCGTTCTTGCCTGCCTCGGAGAGGCCGTAACGCTCGCCTTCTCGCAGGATTGTCCGAAGCTCATCACGCCACGCGTCCGGCGTCAGCCGAAGGTTGATGAAGCCGGGCCCCGCCACCTCGACCGAGACGACCGGCGGAAGCGCTTCGAGCTTGGGCTTGATCGCCTCCGCAAGCGCGCGCGGATTGGTCTTGGCGCCCTTGGCCAGAACCATCGCCGCGTTGGTCGCAAGATCGCCGTGCGAGGAATCGCGCGGCGGCTCGACCGTGACTCCACGGCGCTCGAGACCCTCCGGCAGCGCCCCTTCGGCAACAAGCTCGTCGAGCACCCCGTCGAGAAGCGCGGCATATTGGGCGTACAGGCTCAAATCACATTTCACCGCTGCTGGAAAGCGGCGCCTCTAGCGCATGATCGCGCTCCTGCGAAGGCGCGAACGGGCTCTAGGGAGCGACCGCCACGCTTGCGGCGAGCTTGATTGCGCCCGCCACGCCGGGGCTGCCGGTGTCCGGCTGCCCGCCGCCGATCCAGAGACCATAATCGCCACTGCGAGTGCGCATCGTCCCCTTGCTGTCCGCGAACGCGAGGTCGCGCGGTGTCAGGTGGAAGCTGACGGTGCGCGTCTCGCCCGGAGCGAGCGCGATCCGCGCGAAGCTCTTGAGCGAGCGCAGTGGCGCACCGCTGGCCCGGCGGCGTGACGTAGAGCTGGACGACCTCGTCGCCGCTGCGCCGCCCGCTGTTGGACACCCGCACCGATACGATGCGGTCCGTACCCGACCGCGATACCGTCGCCGCCGAATAACCGAAGTTCGTGTAGCTCAGGCCGTAGCCGAACGGATATTCCGACCTGCCGCTGAAATAACGGTAGGTGCGGCCCTTCATCGCATAATCGGTGAACGCCGGCAGCTCGCCGACCGACGCGTAGAAGGTCACCGGCAGGCGGCCGCCGGGGTTATACGAGCCGCTCAGAACGTCCGCGATTGCCCGGCCGCCCTGCTCTCCACCATACCAGGCGGCGAGGACCGCATTAGCGGACTTCGCCGCCCCAAGCGCCACCGCCGAGCCGCTCTGAAGCACGACGACGACTGGCTTCCCCGTCGCCTCCAGCGCCTCGACCAGCTCCGCCTGCGGCCGCGGAAGCGCAATGTCGGTCCGGTCGCCGCCGGCGAAGCCGGGAACCTTCACGTCCATCTCCTCGCCTTCCAGCCAGGCGTTGAGCCCGACAAAGGCGACGATGACGTCCGCCTGCTGTGCCGTTCGGACGGCCTCGCGCTGCAACGCCCCATCCGGAGTTTTCCAGACGAAGGTCAGCGCCGGCGCCGAGCCGGGCGCCTTGTGACGATGGGCATATTCGACGACAAACGGCCGCGGGTTCGTATTCTCGAACCGCACTTCCACGGCGTTTGCCCCGCCACCCGCGTCGCGCGCGCTGCAGAGGTCGCTGACGGTCACCGGAGCCGCGCCCTCGATGCGAATCGTGTAACGCTCGAGCTCCGCCTTCGCGTCGCAGCGCCTACGTTCCAGCTGGAAGCGATAGACACCCGGCTCGGGCGGCGCGATCGTGCCGGTGAAACGGACCGAGAAGTCGCTCGGATCGACTCCCGGCGCCGGAGCGATCCAGTTCCAGTTGACGTCGAGCTCGCGGTATCGCGCGGTCGCAACCGGCGTTCCGGCAAGCTCGGTGCCTTTAAAGAACGTCGCCGTGACGCCCTCACCAAGGGCCGTGCGTGACACCGGCAGCGGCAGCTCCGCTACGAACGGGGAGCCCTGGGCATAGCGCACGCGGTTCGCGCCGAACGCCGCAGTCACCCCATCCACGGGCAGGACCGCACCAACCGGAGTTCCGTTGTAATTGCCCTCCAGGTCGATCAGCGACGCCGCGGTCGGGCCGATCACTGCGATCTTCTTGTTCGGCGAAAGCGGCAGGATGCCGTCGTTCTTCAGAAGCACGATCGACTCGCGCGCAGCCCGCAACGCGACTGCCCTGTGCTCGCCCGAATGATTGGCCGAATACGCGATCGCGTCGAACGGCACCGACCCCGGCGGGTCGAACATGCCGAGGCGGAAGCGCGTGCTCAGCAGCCTCTTCAGCGCCGTATCGACCTCGCCCTCGCTAATCAGCCCGGCGGCGACCGCCTTCGGCAGGTCGAGATACTCATCCTTGAAATCGCAGCCGACGTCGGTGCCCGCCTTCACTGCCGCTGCGACCGCCTCGACATTGGTGCGGGTAAAATGATGGCCGGTCGTGATGTCGTCGATCGCTCCACAATCCGAGGTGACGTGCCCGCCGAACCGCCACTTGCCGCGAAGCGTATCCTTGAGCAGCTCGGGATTGGCGCAGGCCGGTTTGCCGTTGACGGCGTTGTAGGCGCACATGACGATCTCAGCCTTGCCCTCCACGACCGTCCGCCGGAACGCCGGCAAATAGGTCTCGCTGAGATCCTGCGGAGATGGATCGACGTTGAAGCTATGGCGCGACGGCTCCGGCCCGCTGTGCACTGCAAAATGCTTCGCGGTCGCAGCCGCCGTCAGATAGCGCGGATTGTCGCCCTCGATCCCGCGAATGAACTGAGTGGCGAGCGTGCCGGTGAGGATATGGGTCCTCGCCATAAGTCTCCTGTCCACGCCCCCAGCGCGGATCGCGGAAGATGTTGATGTTGGGCGACCAGAAAGTCAGCCCGAAATAGCGGCCGTGATTCCCCTGGCGCTGCGCCTCATTATACCTGGCGCGTCCCTCCACCCCGATCACGTTTCCCTCGGCGTGGAGCAGATCCTTGTCCCAGGTCGCCGCCATTCCGATCGCCTGCGGAAAGACCGTCGCTTCGCCGCCCCGGGCGACCCCGTGCAGCGCTTCGTTCCAGTAGGTGTAGGAAGGCACGCCCAGCCGTGGGATGGCCGGCGCATTGTCCTGCATCTGCGCCGCTTTTTCCGCGAGCGTCATGCGTCCGACGAGATCGCTAACCCGTGTTTCGATTGGCACCGAAGGGTCGCGGAAAATCTGGGCGCTTGCGCCGACCGGCAGCATCGCTGCCACCACGAAGACACATCCGGCAACCCTCACGGCGATCCCCTTCCGCGCCCGCTCTTGGACCTAGAGGACGCGAGCGGCATCAGCCTACAAGACGCGAGGGGACGGTCAAACCTCAAGAGTTGGTTGGTGACGCGATCAGTAGGTGGCGCAGCGGTCACTCGCGATCAGAAACGGTCCGCAGGGAGATTGACCGGCCCAATCAGCTCGATGTGCCGCGAAATTGCGTAACGGTCGGTCATCCCGGCGATGAAATCGCTGATGGCGCGTAGCTCGCCGAGCCGATCGCCCGAGCGCTGCCAAGGGTCGGGCAGCAAGAATGGATCGGCGCGGTAGGCGGCGGCAAGATTTGATACGACCCGCTCCGCCTCCTCGCGCACCGCGTTGAGCTCGGGGGCATCATAGAGCCGCGCGTAGAGGAACCGTTTGAGCTCGCGCTCCTCGGTGGCAAGCGCTTCGGAGAATCCGGCGAGCGCCCGGCCCGCGGCACGCACGTCGTCGATCGTCTCGACACCAGAACTCGCGGATTCGGCGTTGCGTTTCGGCAAGGACGTCGCTGACCATCGTGCCGATCATGTCGCGGACGAGCGCGCGCTGGCGTTTCTCCGTGGAGATGCCCGAATGCCGCTCGCCGATTGCCGACCAATGCCGCTGAACCAGCGGCAGCTCGATGAGTTCGCCCAGATCAAGCAGGCCTGAGCGGAGACCATCGTCGATGTCGTGGTTGTCGTAGGCAATATCATCGGCAATCGCCGCCACCTGCGCCTCGAGGCACGGCCAGCTGTCGAGCTTGAGGTCCCATTCGGCGTTCGCGTCGGCCATCGCCCAAGTCGGTTCGCGCACTGGACCATTGTGCTTGGCGAGCCCCTCGAGCGCTTCCCAGCTGAGGTTTAAGCCGTCGAAGTCCGGGTACGGAGTTTCAAGCCGGGTGACGATGCGGATGGTATGTGCGTTGTGATCGAACCCCCCGGCATCCGCGAGCGCAGCATGGAGCGCGTGCTCGCCTGCATGGCCGAACGGCGGATGGCCGAGGTCGTGGGCGAGGCACAAAGCCTCCGTCAGGTCCTCGTTAAGGCCGAGTGCTCGCGCAATGGTGCGGCCGATCTGCGCGACTTCGATGCTGTGCGTCAGGCGCACCCGGAAGTGGTCGCCGTCTGGGGCGATGAACACTTGGGTTTTATAGCCGAAGACGGCGGAACGCCACCGAGTGGACGATGCGGTCGCGGTCGCGCTGAAAAATGTCGCGCGGACCGCGCGGGCCGGAATCGGATTCCCGGTGCAGACGACCGCGCGATCGCGACGCATGCGCAGCGAGCCGTTCGGAAAGCTTCATTCGGTGCCGAGTGGCACAATCTCGTCAGCTGGGGAATTGCTCCACTTGAATGCGTTGACGCCGACCGTCTGCAGATCCTCGGCGAAGTTCTCGGCATCGGATTGGCCGCGGAAGGGGCCGATGACCAGCCGCACCCGGTTCGGGCTCTTCGCTACATAGCCCGTGATACCATTAAACAGCTCTGTGTCCTTGGACCGGATCCGCTCAAACTGGCTTGGGAGCGCGTCCGCGTTGGATCCGCTCGCCAGCTGTAGCCAGATCTTCTGCGGTGCGAACTGCGGCGCGGGCGGCGGCGGCAGCTGCTGGCGTGTCACTGGCGCGGAATAGGCAATTTGCGTCGCCCGAGGTGTGTCGTTCCAACTCGGCAGAGCCGTCGGCGGCGCGGGTTGCCAAGTCGAATGCACTGGCCGAGCAGGCTGCCGGAGCAGTTCGTCGACGCCCGCAAGACGATCGGTGCTCACACTCGACGTAACGGTTGGCGATGACGCCGCATAATTTCGCGCCGAAGCGGTGTTGTATGCGTAAGCCGTATCGTTGGAATCCGGGAACAGCCCGAGGTTCACGGCCGCCGCCTTCTGGCCCGCTTGAAGCGACGGCAGGCGTTGCAGGAATGGCGCGACGCGCGCCCAGCTGCCGGGCATCGCCGCGTCCGCCGCGACCATTGCGCCGTTTGCATCGCCAGTCAGCGCGAGCACGAACGCCCGAACCCGTCCGGCCGCAACGTCGCGCTGCGCCATCAACGGTGCGAGCGTCGTGAGGGCTCCGTCCTTGTCGCCGCTGATCGCCAGGCTCAGCGCGAGTCGGCGGCGCGCTTCATCGGCATCGACCCCGTTCAAAGCCGCGCGATAATCCGTCTGCGCAACGGCCTGCTTTCCGAGCAGGTCGTAGGCGAGGCCGAGGTCGCAGCCGATCGTCGCGAGACTCGCTCCGAGCTGCTGCGCGCGCTTGAAATAGGGCAGCGCACCTTGCGCGTTGCCGTTCGCCACCGATACCGCCCCCATGCCGGCCTGCGGTAACGGGCTGCGCGGGTTCACGTCGTCGGCACGGGCGAAGAAACCCGCCGCCGCCTGCGCGTCGCCGAGTTCGAGCGCGGCACGACCGGCGCCGATCAGCGCCTGAAAATCCTTGGGGTCCGAAGCAAGGGTGCGCACATAGCGCGCCAGCGCCGCTGCGGGGCTCTCGGCGTAGGGCGAGTAGCTGCCCTGAGCCGATGCAGGCACGCTCATGATCGCCGCCGCGGCCGCGCATCCAATGAGTGCCCCAATGAATCTGGTAAACAGCAATCCCCGCATCATCCTCCCGTGCGGCAGAGAATCTTGCTCGAAGCTTTCTGCCTAGAGGCTTTACGGTGAGCCGTGCTGGCGAAACGGCAGGAAGCCGCGAATCCGCCTTTAGAACAGCGCGCGCGGTCTCCTCCCCTCGAAATCGAGAGGAGAGTTAACCGAAACTACTGGTTGTTCTGGCGGTTGAGGAAGCGCGGGATGTCAATCGGGTCGCGCCGGTGATCGCTCTCGCCATCTTCGTCGATCTGCGCCTTGGACGCGCCGCGGGCGATGTTTGACATCCGCTCGAACAATGTCCCGCCGCTCGTCGTCGTTTCGGCGGTGTCCTCGTCCTCGGGCGGAGCGATCGGCGCGGAGCCGACCGGCGACGTCAGGATATCGTCGGAGTCGAGCAGAAGCTCGTCTGTCTCCGTCACTTCCGACGTCTCGGTTTCTTCGCCTTCCTGTTCCGTGCCGGTTGCGGTCACGAGTTCGGGAGCAGTTTGCGCCGGAGTCGAACGCGTCGGGAAGCTGAACACCTTCGCCGGCTGCGGCTGGACGCCAACCTCGGCTTCGATACCGGTAGCGACCACCGAGACGCGGATCTTGCCGCCGAGGTCGTTGTTGAATGCCGAGCCCCAGATGATGTTGGCATCGGGGTCGACGAGCTCCTTGATGTGGCTGGCGGCCTCGTCGACCTCCATCAGCCGCATATCCTCGCCGCCGGTGATCGAGATGATCACGCCCTTGGCGCCCTTCATCGAAACGCCGTCGAGCAGCGGGTTGGAGATCGCCTTCTCGGCGGCCTCGATGGCGCGGTTGTCGCCGTCGGCTTCGCCCGTGCCCATCATCGCCTTGCCCATCTCGCTCATGACGGAGCGGACATCGGCGAAGTCGAGGTTGATAAGGCCAGGCATGACCATCAGGTCGGTGATCCCACGAACGCCCTGCTGGAGCACCTCGTCGGCCATTTCGAAGGCTTCCTTGAAGGTCGTCTCCGAATTGGCGAGGCGGAACAGGTTCTGGTTGGGAATAACGATCAACGTATCGACGTGCTGCTGCAGCTCGGAGAGGCCGGCCTCGGCCGAGCGGGCGCGGCGCGCGCCTTCGAATGCAAATGGCTTGGTGCACACGCCGACGGTCAGAATGCCTTTATCGCGCGCGGCCTTGGCGATCACCGGCGCCGCGCCGGTGCCGGTGCCGCCGCCCATGCCCGCGGCGATGAAGCACATGTGCGCGCCCTCGAGCGATGCAATGATCTCGTCGAGCGTCTCTTCGGCGGCCGCACGGCCGATCTCCGGCCGCGAGCCGGCGCCGAGCCCTTGCGTGATCTTGAGCCCGAGCTGGATCCGGCGGTCCGCGAGCGACGAATTGAGCGCCTGAGCATCCGTGTTGGCGACCACGAAGTCGACGCCCTGGACGTCGGCCCGCATCATGTTGGCGATGGCATTGCCGCCCGCGCCGCCGACCCCGATCACGCTAATCCGCGGACGGAGCTCATCAACCTCCGGCCGGATGAAATCGATGCTCATGATTCAAACTCCCCCCAAAGCGACAACGCATTGAGCCTTCATGGTAAATTTTTGAATCATCCCGAGTCGCAAGCCAAGCGAAAAAGTTAACCAGAGCGACGAATTCACCAAAAAAGTGGGGAGAAGTGTCGCCGGAATGACTCACTTATCCACAGGCACGGGCGAATTCACGCGCCTCATCGATGGGGAGCTGCTGTCGGGAGGTGCAAAACTGTCGTCGGTAGAAAACAACATTCCTCGTAGCCGCAACTGCGTTAAGTCGCCCGAAACGGAGGGACTTGATGCGCTACACCATCCGATTGTTCGCTCCGCTCATGGTTGCTGTGCTTTGCACGCACGTTGCCGCGTCACCGAAGCTCGCGGATGTCATCGCTCGTGCGGTCGCCGACCCAACGCGACCGGCAGATTCCAGGGCCGCAGACACCCTGCGAAAGCCGGCTGAAACGCTCGCCTTCGCCGGGGTTCGTCCTGGAATGACTGTCGGCGAATTCTATCCCGGCGGCGGCTATTTTACTCGCATGCTGAGCGACGTCGTCGGCCCATCAGGGCACGTCTACGGAATTGAGAATGTCGGCTGGAAGGGCGCGGTCGATGCAGACCGGGCGATGCTTGCCGAAGGCAACAGGAAAAACGTGTCCGTCGACGTCCAGCCGTTCGGCACCGTCAAATTTGAAAAGCCGCTCGACTTTGCCTGGGTCACCCAGAACTATCACGACTTGAAGATCGCCAAGTACGGCACGGTCGACACGCTGGTGTTCGATCGCGCGGTCTATGCGGCCCTCAAGCCCGGTGGCACATATTTCATCCTCGATCATCAGGGCGTTCCGGGAATGACCGATGCGGACATCGAGAAAGTCCACCGGATCGACCGTGACGTCGTCATTCGCGAGGTGACGTCCGCCGGGTTCAAACTGGCGGCCGAAGGCAAGTTCCTCCGACGTCCAACCGACGACCACACGAAATCGATTTTCGACAAGTCGATCCAGGGCCACACCGACCAGTACGCGCTCAAATTCATCAAACCGCGGCATTAGCCGCCGCGCGACCTCAGTTTGAGATCGCCGCGCCCTTGAGCTGGCGGCCGTTGCCGAGGTCGCCGGCCGAGCAATTGAGCATCTTGTTGATGCAATTGTCGGTCCACATCGCTTTCACGCTCGGGTCCCAGCCCTCGAAATAGTCGGCGTGGAAGGTGGCCCCCGGAACAGCGTTGGGCACCATCGCGTCGCTCGAAAAGTGCATTCCCGAGGCTACCGGATACCACGCACCCAGCGTGAACGTCGGGATCACATACCGGTGCGCGGAGTTGCACTTTTGATAGCCCCACGACCCATAGCTTGGATAGCCGACGTGATCGCGATGATTCGGGCTATCGACGTTCTTGCCGTCCCAGCAGCTCGGCGCCTCGATGATCGCTCCGACCAGCGTGCGCGGCCGCTCCGGGCAGTTCTCGAGGGCGACGTTGAGGTTGGGGTAGTGGCCCTCAACCGCGCCCGGCCCCTGGCAGTTGAACCACAGTGAACCGGTCGGCGACTTGTGCGTCAACATATCGTAGCCGAAGATAAATTTGATGCCATTCGGGATCGGCAGGCAATCTCCTTCGGCTTGGCGATTGCCGCTTGAGAGCGAGCATTTGGGATCGCCGGCCGGACGCCGCTTGTAATAGATGGATACGAAGGCGGGCTTCACGACATTCCCGGCCCCGTCGAGCATGGCGGGCATCCAATAGGCCGAACGGTTCGCTGCAAACGGACCACGGTTGCAAGTGCTGTTTCCTCCGCCCCGGAGCGAGGCGTAGCTCGAGAAGGCGTTCGCCGCCTCGTTGCCATAGAATTGGTGCAGGTGCGATTTGCCCGGTTGTCCCGGATAGACGATGGGATCGTCGGGAAGCACTTGCCCAGCCTTACAGATGAACCGGAAAGCGCCCATGTCATCGGGCGCGGCCGAGCCAGGAATAGCACCGCCGTTGGGAGCGCTCTGAAGTGAGAGACTGAAGTCCCCATCGGACACGATCGGCGTTTCGCCGTCCAGCTTAGGCGGAGCAGCTTGGCCGCCAATCAACAGCGGCGCAAAACACAGCAACAGGAGCTTTCTCATCGGCTCACCTCACGAACGCTAGGCAATTATGCACCTTCGCGGCCGTTCAAGAAAACATTCTTTCGTAAATCAGTCGAGCTCGACCTGCTCGATGCGCGGCACGCCGACAGCCCACCAGACGGCGCCGACGGCCGCAATAGCCGCTGTCAGATAGAAGGCGTTCGCATAGCCGGTGCGGTCAACAATGATTCCAGTCACGATCGGTCCGAAGATTCCGGACAAGTTGCCGAGGGCGTTCTGAAAACCGACCCATGTGCCCGACGCGCGGGGGCCGGCAAACATTTGGGCGATCGCGTACAGGTTCATCGACAGTGACGCCGAGGCTGCTCCGGCGAGGCAAAGCAGCAGCCCGATCGCCGCGGCAGAATGCGCAAAGGCGAGGCCAAGGATTGCTGCCGCGGCCAGCGTTTGGCTGGCGACCATCATCCACCGGCGACATACAGCTTCGGATCGGCCGGACCGGGTCCACCAGTCCGAAAAATGGCCGTAAGCGAAAGCGCAGACGGCTTGCGCCGCATAGCCAAGGGTCGCGAGCAAAGTCATCTCGGTGATCGAGAATCCGCGCGATTTGGTCAGGAACAAAGGCAGCCAGGCGAGAAGGAAATAGAAGCAATAATTGCCGAGGCAGTGGACGATCGACATCGACCACAGCGGCCATTTGCTGAGCAGAGCGCTGGCGGGGACGCGGGGGCCGTCGTCGCGCCGAGGACCATCGGCAATCCCGCGAACCGCTTGGACCCACGGGAGCAACCACAACAACGTCACTGCGCCGAAGACGAAAAACATCGCGCGCCAGCCCCAATGCGCAACCATAAGTCCGCCCGCCAGCGTGCCGACCGCGGGACCCAAGGCTATGCCCATCGCGAGTGACGCATTGGCCACTCCGCGCCGCTCCGGTGGCACATGCCGGGCGATGATCTTGGAGCTGCCCGGAAAGGCGAGGCTTTCGCCGACGCCGAGCATGACCCGCAGCACGAACAGGGAAGCGAATCCGCCGACGAAGCCCATCAGCAACGTGCTTCCGGCCCAGATCAGGATCCCGGCCGCAAGCAATTTGTACACTGAGAAGCGGTCGCACAGCCAACCGGCGAACAACTGGATGGGCGCATAGATCCAGAAGAAGGCGGAGACGGCCCAGCCGTACGCTTCGTTGGAAAGCTTGAGATCGCCCTTCAGCAGCGGCGCGGCGACGGGAAGCGCGCCCCGGTCGACATAGTTGAGAAAAATCGCGGTTCCGAGGAGGAACACCAGCGCCGACCCGGTCTGCCGAGCTCGCGCGATAGTCGCTGTAGCCATCCCCGCTCCTTCAATGGCCGATGCGTAGCACGGGTTCGGACGGCCTAGAACCCGCCCTTCATCGCCGCGACGAGCCGCCCGATCATGCCGCTTGCGGGCTTGCGCTGGGCGATCGGTCCTAGCGCGATGTCCCGGATATCGCCGGTGCCCGAGGCGGCGAGCAAGGCCAGGCCGACTAGCGTCGAGAACGCAGGCCCGCTGTGCGCGTCGGGCAATCCGGTGATCTGCTTGGGCCGGCCGACGCGAACGGCGCGGCCGAGCACGCCCTGCATATAATCGGCGATGTTCTTCAGCTCGGCGCCGCCGCCGGTGAGCACGACCTGGCGGCCGACGGGTCCGGTGAAACCGAGGCCCTTCAGCGCAGCCTCGATCTCGTTGGTCAGCTCCTCGATGCGCTGGCGGATCACCATCATCAGTTGCGCCCGCGTGATCTTCATCGGCTCCGCCCCGGCCTCCGCTCCGATCTGGGTCGCCTCGATCATTTCGTGATTGTCGCGCGGGCTGGTCATCGCCGAGCCGTAGAAGCATTTCAGCCTCTCGGCATCGCGCCGCTGGACAGCAAAGGCACAGGCGATGTCATTGGTGATGTCCCGCGCGCCCAAGGGAATAGAGCGAAGGCCGACGAGCATCCCGCCGAAATGCACGGAGACATTGCTCACGTCGGCGCCAAGCTCGACCAGCGCGACGCCGAGCTCGCGCTCCTCCTCGTTGAGGCAGGCCAGCGCGGCGGCGATCGGCGAGGCGACGATCGCCTTCACGCCGAGGTGCGCGGAACGGATCACCGTATCGATGTTCCGCAGCGGCGACGGGTCGGCCGCGATTACGTGGATGTCGACGCCAAGCCGATTGGCGAACAGGCCGATCGGCTGCTGGACGCCCTGAGCACGGTCGATCGTGTACAGCGCCGGGTGGGCGTGGAGTACGACCTGTCCATTGCGGTCGATCGCATTCTTGCCCGCACTCAGCAGCTCATCAATGTCCGCCTGCTCGACCGGATGGCCGCCGAGCTCCACTTCGACGTTGGCGAGATCGCTGACGAGGCCGCCGGCGCCATAGCTCGCCCAGACGTCCTCGACGGTGACTCCCGACATCCGCTCGGCGAGTTCCACCGCTTCGCGCACAGCGAACTCGCTCGCCGCCATGTCGGTGATGTAGCCGCGTTTCACGCCGCGGCTCTCGCGCTGGCCGGTACCGAGCACCGTCAGCCGCCCGTCCGCATCGGGCCGCCCGATCATGGCGCTGACCTTCGACGAACCGATGTCGAGAACTGCGATCAGTTGTTGTTCGGAGGGCGCGGCCACTGTTTGCTGCTTATCCCTGCTGCGGTTGCGGCACTGGGATGATCGGCTCGCCGGGGGCACGCGGGAGGCGCACGATCATCTTCCCGGGAACGCGCAGGTCGAAGCGGACGATCCCGCGTCCGATCAGCCCCGAAGATTTATCGAGGCGGGCAAATTTCGTCAGCGCCGCGCGGGCGGTTTCCTCGCCCTCCGGCAGCGCCAGAATTTCGCCCGACTGGAGATTCAGATCCCAGCGCCGCCCGCCGACCCAGGTCGCGGAAGCAAGCTGCGGCTTCAGGGTCGGGACCGCGGCCATCAGCCGTTCGAGCTGCTGTTCCTCGCTGTTCGCGCCGGGTCCGATAACCAGCGGCAGATCGGGCATCTTGTCGACCGGTACGCGGGCGAGCACGACTCCCTCGGAATCGATCAAAGCGAGTTGACCTTCGTTCTGCCACATCGCCGCCGGCGTGCGTTCGACAATATCGATGACCAGCGTGTCTGGCAGGCGGCGCGACACGCGCGCATCTTTGACCCAGCCGAATTGCAGCAGCCGCTCACGAATGGCCGAAACGTCGACCAAAGCCTGGGGCGCTTTGTCGCCACCAGCGAAATCGGCAGCGCGACGAAGCTCGTCGGTCACAACTCCGTCGACGAGCGCGCGGTTCATGTGCCTGAGCCCGACGATTTGGTAGCCGTTCACCGTAAACCCGGCCCGCCCGATCACCGATCCAGCGGCGCGCTCGGCCTTTGCCGGAATATCGAGCGCGATGACCACCACCACCCCGATCGCGAGCAGGAACGCGGCGAACACCAAACCCGCGAGCTTGTTCGCCCGTCGCTGGTCGACTGGTAGCCGTTTGGCGATCTTCCTGGGGACCGAGACCTTGGCGCTCTTGCGCGGCTTCGTGCGCGCAGCCCCGCCGCGGCGAACGTGCGCGGCGCTCATTGAAGCGCCTCCTCGATCAGCCGCTCAACCAGTTCGCCGTAGGGAATGCCCTTAAGCTTCGCCTGCTCGGGCACGAGGCTCAGCGGAGTCATCCCCGGCTGGGTGTTCACTTCGAGGAGATAGACGCCGGCCTCTCCCTGCTCGTCGTCCCAGCGGAAGTCGGAGCGCGACGCGCCTTTGCAGCCGAGGATTCGGTGCGCCTTGGCCGCCATCTCCAGCATCGATTGCGCGATATCGTCCGGAATCTCAGCCGGGCAGATATGCTCGGTCAGGCCGTCGGTGTATTTCGCCGCGTAATCGTAAAATCCCGCCTTCGGCTTGAGTTCGGTGACTGCGAGCGCTTCGTCGTTCAGCACGGCGACCGTCAGCTCGCGGCCTCTGATAAACGGCTCGGCAAGCAGCTCGTCGAAGTCATGCCAGGGTCCCGGAACGTCGCGCCCAATCGGAGTCCCGTAATTCCCGTCCGAAGTGACGATCGCGACCCCAACCGAGGAGCCTTCGTTCACCGGTTTGAGCACGTACGGCCGGGCGAGCGGGTCTTCGCGGTAGATGCTCTCACTCGCGACGATTTTCCCCGCCGGCATTCGAATCCCCGCGGGCACGAGCACGAGCTTCGTCAGCTCCTTGTCGATAGCGATGACGGAGGTTGCGAGCCCGCTGTGCGTGTAGCGGAGTCCCATCAGGTCCATTATGCCCTGCACGGTGCCGTCCTCGCCCGGCGTTCCGTGAAGCGCATTGAACACCACGTCGGGTTTTAGCTCGGCCAGCCGCTGCGCGACGTCATGCTCCATGTCGAGCTCGGTGACATTGGACCACCCGCGCTCGCGCAGCGCTTCAGCGACCCCGCGTCCGCTCGTCAGCGAGACTTCCCGCTCGCTCGACCAGCCGCCCATCAGGACGACGACATGCAAATCCCTGTTCATGTCCGACCGACCCGCTGGATTTCCCATTCGAGGGTGATGTGGGTTTTTGCCTCCACTCGGCGGCGGACCTCCTCGCCCAGCGCCTCGATGTCGGCACTTGAAGCGCTACCGAGATTCAGGAGGAAATTGCAATGCTTTTCCGAGACTTGGGCCTCGCCGATTTGAAGACCGCGGCAACCCGCCGCGTCCACCAACGCCCAAGCCTTGTGACCGGGCGGATTTTTGAAGGTCGAACCGCCGGTGCGGCTGCGCAGCGGCTGCGATTCCTCGCGAGCGCGGGCGATCGCGTCCATCTCAGCACCGATCGCAGCCGGATCGCCCGGCGACCCGCGGAACGTCGCCTCGATCACCACCGCGCCTTCGGGAATATCGCTGTGGCGATACGTGTAGCCGAGTTTTTCCAGCGGCCACTCGACGACCTCGCCTGAGCGCAGGACCAGCCGCGCCGAAACGAGGATGTCCCTCACCTCGCGGCCGTAGGCGCCGCCGTTCATCCGCACGAACCCGCCAACGGTGCCTGGAATGCCGCGGAGGAACTCCAGGCCCGCGATAGCCTTGTCCCGCGCGGTCGATGAAACGAAAATCCCGCTGGCGCCCCCGCCGCAGCGCAAGCTGACCTCATCGATCAGCTCGATCTTCGCGAACGCCTTGCCGAGGCGCACGACAACGCCCGGCACTCCGCCGTCGCGGACGATGAGGTTGGAGCCGAGGCCCAGGGCCATCACCGCCACGTGGGGATCCAGCTCGCGCAGGAACTGCGTCAGATCCTCCTCGTCCGCCGGCTCGAACAGCCATTCGGCATTGCCGCCGCTCTTGAACCAGACAAGCGGCGCGAGTGGCGCATTCGCAGTCAGTCGCCCGCGGACCTTGGGCATGGTCGCGAGCGCGCTCACTTGCTCTGCCTCGACTGCCGAATTCCGTCCGGGAGCGCGGCGGCCCATTTGGTGATGTCGCCAGCACCCATGCAGATGATCATGTCGCCCTCGGCGGCAAGATCGCGCAGCTCGCGGCATAATTCTTTCTGCCCGGAGATTTCGCGAACCATGCGGTGGCCGTGCGCGCGCAGGCCGTCGACAAGCGCAGCGGAATCGACGCCGTCGATCGGCTCCTCGCCGGCGGGATAGACCGGCGTCACGAACACCACGTCGGCGTCGTTGAACGCGTTCTGGAAGTCGTCCATCAGCGCCTGGAGCCGCGTATACCGGTGCGGCTGCATCACCGCGATTACCCGCCCCTCCGCGCCCTCGCGCGCAGCGGCGAGCACCGCCCGGATTTCCGTCGGATGATGCGCATAATCGTCGATAATGATCGCACCATCGGCCTCGCCGACCCGCGTAAAGCGGCGCTTGACGCCGTCGAAGCGCTCGAACCCCTGGAGGATCGCTTCGTCGCTCAGCCCCATCTCCAACGCTACCGCGATCGCCGCCAGCGCGTTCTGGATATTGTGCCGGCCCGGCATGGAGACTTCCACGCCTTTGATCGTCCGCCGTTCTCCATCGCGCTCGAGCACGACTGCGTCGAAGCGGCTGCCGCCGGGAATGTGTGAGATGTTATCGGCGCGCACGTCGGCGAGCGCGGAGAAGCCGTAGGTCACTATGCGCCTGTCACGGATTCGTCCGATGATATTCTGCACTTCGGAATGATCGACGCACAGCACCGCGAGGCCGTAGAAAGGCACGTTCTCGATGAACTCGACGAACGCGTCCTTCACCGCGTCGAAGCTCCCATAATGTTCAAGGTGCTCGGGATCGATGTTGGTCACGACCGCGATCGTCCCGTCTAGGCGAAGGAAGCTGCCGTCGCTTTCGTCGGCCTCGATCACCCACCATTCGCTTTTGCCGAGCCGGGCGTTGGAGCCATAGCGGTTGATGATCCCACCATTGATCACCGTCGGATCGAGATTGCCGCTGTCGAGCAACGCGGCGACCATCGAGGTCGTCGTCGTTTTGCCGTGCGTGCCGGCGACCGCGACGGTCTTTTGCATCCGCATCAGCTCGGCGAGCATTTCCGCGCGTTTGACGCGCGGCAGGCGCCGCTCGGCCGCAGCGGCGATCTCCGGATTATTGTCCCTGATCGCCGATGAGCAGACCACGACCGCCGCATCGCCGAGATTGTCTGCCGAATGGCCGATGGTCACTGGAATGCCGGCTTTCCGCAGCTTCTCGACGACGTAGCTGTCGGAGACGTCCGATCCCTGCACCTTATAGCCGAGCTGGTGCATCACCTCGGCGATTCCCGACATGCCGATGCCGCCGATCCCGACGAAGTGGATCGTGCCGATATCCGTGCCCAACGCCTTCATCACGCGGGCACACCTCCGGCGAAGGCGGTGCGGACGCGCGGAGTCAAAGTCGGGCCCGACGGCAAGCGGCGAGAGGCCGTTGCCGACGCGCTCGACCAAATCGGCGAGGTCGCGCGCGGCGTGCGGCCGTCCGACCGAAAGCGCGCGCGCCGCGGCATTGTTGAGCGCGATCGGATCGGCGGCCATTGCCTCGATCTGCCGCGCCAGCACCTCGGGCGTGAAGCTTTCCTGCTGGATCGTCCGCGCGCCCCCAGCCTTGGTCATCTCGCGCGCGTTGGCGGTCTGGTGATCGTCGGTGGCCGATGGAAACGGGATCAGGATCGCAGGCCTGCCGGCGGCGGTGAGCTCTGCGATCGTGGAAGCGCCGGCGCGGCCGATCACCAGATGCGCGTCGCCGAGCATTTCCGGCATATCTTCGATGTAGGTCATCAGCTCGGCGGGAATGCCGAGATCGGCATAGCGCTTGCGCACTTCGGCGATGTCGTCCGGGCGGCATTGCTGGACGATCTGCAGGCGCCGCCGGAGCGACGGCTGCAGCAGGCCCAGTCCCGCGGGAACGATCTCGCCGAGCACGGCCGCACCCTGGCTTCCGCCGGTGACGAGGATCTTCAACGGAGCGATTTCGTCGAACGGCGGGAACGGAAGCTCGCCAAGGCGCGCGACCTCCTCGCGTACCGGGTTGCCGACCAGCGCCGTCTTGGCCGCATACTTGGTCTTCAGCCGATCGACGTCGTCAAACGCGGTCGCGATTGCCGTCGCGTCGCCTGCGAGCAGCCGGTTGACCCGCCCGAGCACCGCATTCTGCTCGTGCAGCACCGCCGGGATGCGCATCGCGCTCGCCGCGAGCAGCGCCGGAAACGCCGGATAGCCGCCGAAGCCCACGACGGCGTCGGGCCGGTGCTCGCGATAGAGTGCCTTCGCCTGCGCGCGTCCCTTCAGGACCGATCCGGCCGCCTTCAGCCAACCCATCGGCCCACCGCCGAGACGGCCGGCGGGCAAGATGTGCACCGGCACGTCCTTGAACAGACCCGGGAAGCGCGCGCCGCGGTCGTCGGTGATCAGCAGGACTCCGTGGCCGCGGCTCTTCAATTCCGCCGCGAGCGCATGGGCCGGGACCATATGGCCGCCGGTCCCACCGGCAGCGAGAACGAAATTCATGCCGTCAGGCTCTCCCCGCTCCATTTCACCACATAGGGCGAGCGCGTGAGATAGGGGTTCCGGCGGGTGAAGGCGAGCAGCAAGCCCATCGCGATCGACAGCGCCAGCATCGACGATCCACCGTAGCTGATGAACGGCAGCGTCATGCCCTTCGACGGCGCAAGCTGCACGTTGACCATCATGTTGATCAGCGCCTGCAGCCCGAACTGGATCGCCAGCCCTGCGGCGGCGAGGATGGCGAAGCTGTTGTCCTCGTCGAGCAATTTGATCAGCACCCGCGCGACGATGCCGAGATAGAGCGCGGCGATGGCAAAGCAGGCGATGAGCCCGAACTCCTCCCCGATCACCGAGAAAATGTAGTCGGTGTGCGGCTCCGGCAGCCCGAACTTGCGCGTGCCGCCGCCCGGACCCATTCCGAAGAGGCCGCCCGGCGGTCAGCGTGCGCATCGCATTGTCGGTCTGGAAGGTGTCGCCGGTCTTGAACAGGAACTCGTCGATGCGCTGCGTCGCGACGTCGTAGAAGAAGTAAGCGAGCACCACGCCGACGAGGCCGCAGACGCCGAGGATGACCAGCAGCCGCATCGACACGCCGGCCAGCGCAAGCATCGCAATCCACACCGCGACGAAGATGATCGTGCTGCCGAAATCGGGCTGCTTCATCAGCAGATAAGCGATGCCGCCGGTGATCACTGCCGAGATCGGATAAACCGGAAGCGACTTGTCGCCGTCCTTGAGGCTCAGCAGCCACGCCATGGCGATGACGAAGAACGGTTTCAGGAACTCGGACGGCTGCACCTGTCCAACGCCGAACTCGATCCAGCGCTTGGCGCCATTATGCTCGGGCCCGACGATCGGCACGAAGATCAGCAGCGCGAAGAAGAAGGCCGCGCCGAACAGCGACAGCCGCCGCGCCCGCTCGCGCGGCATCATCGAGATGCCGATCATCACCGGGATTCCGACGCCGATCCACGCCAGCTGTCGCCAGAAATAATAGAGGTCGGAGAAGCGCACGTTGCCGCCCGAGTAGCGCTGCCCGGCGGCGGGCGAGGCGGCGGCGACCGCGATCAGCCCGATGCCGATCAGCACTGCGATCAGCAGCAGCAGGACCTTGTCGATCTCCCAGAACCAGCGGCCGATCGCGCGACGTGTCCGAGCGGCCGTAATGGCCCGGGTCCATCAGCGCCGCCTTGGCTTTGATCTTGCCGGAAATGCTCGCGATCATAGGGCCCCCACTAGCTCCCGGAATTGATCCCCGCGGTCTTCGAAGTCGCGGAACTGGTCGAAGCTCGCGCACGCCGGCGACAGCAGCACCGTGTCCCCGCTCTCCGCCTCGGCCGCCGCTTCTCCCACCGCCCGCTCCAGCGTGACGCACTCTGCCACAGCCATGTGCGGCGACAAGAGCGAAGCGAACAATTCGCTCGCTTCGCCAATGGTATAGGCCTTGCGCACATGGCCGAAGTGCGGCGCGCATTCGTCGAGATTGTCGGTCTTCGCCCGCCCGCCGCAGATCCAGCGGATGCGCTCGAACGCGGCGAGCGCGGGCGCGGTGGCGGTCGGGTTGGTCGCCTTGCTGTCGTTGACGAAGAACGACGCCGCCGCGTTCGCGGATGCGCTCCATGCGGTGCGGTAGGCCGGGATAGGTGCGGAGGCCCTCTTCGATTTGGCCGTCGCTGACGCCCAGGACGCTACAAGCACGCACTTGCCGCGCGCCAGCATTTTGGCGCATTGTGTGGACCCTGAAGCGCTCGGCCATTTTGATTGATCCGGATAGTCTGTCGATGCACTGACCTCAGGACATCGTCATGCGGGCATCCGATGATCGAGCCATTCGCAACCTCGATCAGACTTCTAAGCTGGCTTCGTCGCAGTCCCGAGAGATCACGCAGTATGATCTGTCGGACTGCATCTCGAACAGCCGCAGCCTTCGATGCCGACATAAGCCTCGAAGCTCTCGTAGCGGTCGAGATGGTCGGGCGTGATGTTGAGCAGCACCGCGACGTCGCAGTCGAGGCTCTGCGTCAGGTCGATCTGGTAGCTCGACAGCTCGAGCACATAGACGCCGCCTTCCGGCAGCGGGTCCTGGGCGAGGATCGGCAGGCCGATGTTGCCGCCCATCGTGGTCGGCACGCCCGCGGTCTTGAGGATGTGGTGGACGAGCGCGGTCGTGGTCGACTTGCCGTTGGTCCCGGTGATCCCGACCACCTTGTGCGGCGGAAGCTCGGGCCGGGCGCGGGCGAACAGTTCGATGTCGCCGATGATCTCGACGCCCGCGTCTCGCGCGCGCCGCGCGATCGGGTGGCGGTTGAGCGGCAGGCCGGGCGTGACGACGAGGCTGTCGAATTGGGTGAGGTCGGCGGTGTCGAGGTCCGCGATGACTAGATCCTCCCCGGAACGGGGAGGGGGACCGCTCAGCGCAGCTGAGTGGTGGAGGGGGGGTCGTGCAGGGCTCCAAACCCCCTCCGTCAGGCCTTCAGCCTGCCACCTCCCCGTCCCGGAGAGGAGCTTAGCCCGCGCCTCCTCCTTCGCATCCCACGCGGTCACCTTTGCGCCGCTGGCGAGCAGCGCCTCGACGGTCGCAAGCCCCGACCGCGCAAGCCCGTACACGGCGTAATGCTTGCCGGCGAAAGCGCGCGCGGTGATCACCGCAGTTTCAGCGTTGCGAGGCCCGCCAGCGCGAGCACGAAGCTGATGATCCAGAAGCGGATCACGACCGTCGGCTCGGACCAGCCGAGATGCTCGAAATGGTGGTGGATCGGGGCCATCAGGAAGACGCGCTTGCCCGTGCGCTTGTAGACCGCGACCTGGATCACGACCGACAGCGCCTCGACCACGAACAGCCCGCCGACGATCACCAGCACGAATTCGTGGTGCGTCGCGACCGAGATCGCGCCCAGGGCTCCGCCGAGCGCGAGGCTGCCGGTGTCGCCCATGAAGACGGCCGCGGGCGGCGCGTTGAACCAGAGGAAGGCGAGGCACGCGCCGACGATCGCCAGCAGCAGCACGGTCAGATCGCCGACGCCGAGGATGTGCGGAATCCCGAGATATTCGGCGAAGCGCGCGTTGCCGACGAGGTAGGAGATCAGCAGGAAGGCGATCGAGGCGATGATCACCGGCATCGTCGCAAGCCCGTCGAGCCCGTCGGTCAGGTTCACCGCATTGCCGAACGCGACGATCACGAACGCGCCGAAGGCGATGTACGCCCAGCCGAGGTCCATCATCGGCTCCTTGACGAACGGCAGATAGAGGTTGGAATTGCCGGTGCGGACCATCAGCCAGGTCGCGAAGCCGGCGATGAGGAATTCGAGCGCGAGCCGCGTCTTGCCCGAGAGGCCGGCGTGGTGCGCCTTCTTGACCTTGTCGTAATCGTCGAGCCAGCCGATCAGCCCGAAGCCCGCGGTCACCACCAGGCACGCCCAGACGTAGGGATTGGTCAGCTCCATCCACAGCAGCACCGAGATCGAGACCGAGGTCAGGATGAGCAGGCCGCCCATCGTCGGCGTGCCGCGCTTGGCGAGATGGCTCTGCGGCCCGTCGGTGCGGATCGGCTGGCCCTTGCCCTGGGTCACGCGCAGCCAGCTGATGAACTTGGGGCCGAGCAGCAGCCCGATCAGCAACGCGGTCGCGCTGGCCGCTCCCGCGCGGAAGCTGATGTAGCGGATGAGATTGAGGACCCCGGGAAAGCCGAGCTGCTGGCCGATCAGGTAGAGCATTCGAGCCCCCCTGCCACCCGCTCGACCAGCCGGGCAAGGCCGACCGAGTTGGACGCCTTGACCAGCACCGCGTCGCCCGGATGCAGCGTACGCATCAAGATGTCGGTCGCCTCCTCGACGCTGGAGGCGAGGTCGAGCGCGAGCTTGCCGACGACCTGCTCGGCAAGCGGACGCATCTCGTCGCCGATGAGGATGAGCTCGTCGACGTGCGCGTCGAGCACTGCCGGCGCGAGGCCCGCGTGCAGCGCACCGCTATGCTCGCCAAGCTCGCGCATCGGCCCGAGCACGGCGATGCGGCGCTCGACGTCGCGCTCGGCGCCGAGACTCTTCAGGGTCGCCGCCATGGATGCCGGGTTGGCGTTGTAACTTTCGTCGATCAGCAGCACTTCGCCGCCGTCAATCTCGATCCGATGGCGCTGGCCGCGCCCCTTGAGACCGCCCATGTCGGCGAGCGCCAGCCCGGCCACCGCAACGTCCGCGCCGACCGCTTCCACCGCTGCAAGCACCGCGAGCGAGTTGGACACCCAATGCTCGCCGCGCTGCGAGATGGTGAAGGTCAGCTCGCGCTCGAGCAAAGCCGCGCTGATCAGGCTTCCGCCGCTCTCCGCCGAAACCGCATGCACCGCGTGCACATCGGCATCGCCGCCGCCGAAGGTGATGATGCGATCGGCGCAGCGGCGCGCGGCCTTGACCAGGCGGTCGCGGTGCGGCGTGTCGTTGGGGATGACGGCGATCCCTTCGCCCTCGAGACCTTCGAAGATTTCCGCCTTGGCGTCGGCGATCGCCTCTTCCGAACCGAGATTCTCGATATGCGCTGGCGCGATCGCGGTGATGATCGCGACGTGCGGGCGGACCTGCCGGGTCAGCGCGGCGATTTCGCCCGCGTTGTTCATGCCCATTTCGAGCACCGCATATTCCGCGTCGCGCGGCATTCGCGCGAGCGACAGCGGCACGCCGGTGTGGTTGTTGTAGCTCTTGACCGAGCGGTGGACCTTGCCCGGCCGGCAGCGGTCGAGCGCGGCATAAAGCGCTTCCTTGGTGCTGGTCTTGCCGACCGATCCGGTGACCCCGAAGACCGTCGCATGCGAGCGTTCACGGGACGCGCGGCCGAGCGCCTTGAGCGCCGCGAACGTGTCCTCGACCAGCACATGCGGTCCGCTGACCGGCTGCGACACGATCGCACCCGCGGCTCCCGCGGCGAAGGCGGCGTCGACGAACTTGTGGCCGTCGTAGACCGTGCCCGGCATCGCCACGAACAGATCGCCCGGCCCCACTTCGCGGCTGTCGAAGGTAACGCCCGTGACTTCGAAGCTTTCGCTGGCCGTGCCGCCCGTCGCGGCGGCGATCTCGCCAGACGTCCACAAGCTCACGCGGCGCACTCCCGCGCCACAAGCGCATCGTCAAACGGAAGGACACGGTCGCCGACGATCTGGCCGGTTTCATGGCCCTTGCCGGCGACGAGCACGATGTCGCCCGAGCGGGCGATGCGGATCGCCTCGGCGATGGCTTCGCGGCGGCCGGGCACTTCGGTAGCGCCGGACGCGGCCGCCATGATCGCCGAGCGGATGGCCGCGGGGTCTTCACTGCGCGGATTGTCGTCGGTCACGATCACGACGTCGGACAGTCGCGAAGCCACGGCGCCCATCTCCGGGCGCTTGCCCCGGTCCCGGTCGCCGCCCGCGCCGAAGACGGTGATCAGCCGCCCTTCGACATGCGGCCGCAGCGCTGCAATCGCCGCCTCAAGCGCGTCGGGGGTGTGGGCGTAGTCGATATACACCGGCACTCCGCCGCGGCTGATCACGGCGCGTTCGAGGCGGCCGCGGACCGGCGCGACGCGCTGCATCGCCGCGAAGGTCGAATCCCATTCGCCGCCCGTCGCGAGCACCAGGCCTGCGGCGGTGAGCACGTTCGCCGCCTGGTAAGCGCCGATCAGCGGCAGCGCGAGGCGGTAGGGCTTGCCTTGATGTTCGAGCATCAGCTTCTGGCCGAGCGCGGTCGGCGTCTGCTCGACCAGGCGGATCGTCTCGCCATTGCGGCCGACGGTCACCAGCTTGTGCCCGCGCTTTGCGCGCCCGTTCCATCACTTCGGCGGACTTGGGATCGTCGGTCCAGATCACAGCCGGAGAGCCCGGCGGCAGCAGCTCCTCGAACAGCCGCATTTTGGCTTCGAAATAAGCCTCCATCGTGCCGTGATAGTCGAGATGGTCACGGCTGAAGTTCGTGAACGCCGCCGCAGCAAGCGGAACGCCCTCGCAACGGTGCTGGTCCAACCCATGGCTCGACGCTTCGTAGGCGACGTGGGACGTCCCCATCCGCTTCAGGCCGGCCATGTTGCTGAGGAAAGTCACGATGTCGGGAGTCGTCAGCCCAGTCTTCACCTGCTCATCGGAAGTGGTCACTCCAAGCGTGCCGATCGACGCCGAACGGTGGCCTGACATGCGCCAGATTTGCCGCGTCATTTCGACCGTCGAAGTCTTGCCGTTGGTGCCCGTCACCGCGACGACGGTCTCGGGGTACGGCGCGTAGAACCTGGCGGCGAGCTCGGCGAAGAGCCGCCGCGGCTGTGCGTCCGGGAGAAGCGGCACGCGTTCGACTTTCGCCTCCGGCCGCGCCACCACTGCGACCGCCCCGCGCTCGACCGCTTGACCGATGAAATCTTCGCCGTCGAACACAGCGCCTTTGAATGCTCCGAAGACGTTGCCGCGCGCAACTTCGCGGTGGTCGATCGCAAAGCCCGTCACTTCGGAATCGCTATGGACGTCCGACAGCTCGGAAAGGCGCACCGGAACTTACTTCCCGTCAGGCTTGTCGTGGACGAACGGAAGCACTGCGGACATGTCCGGCTCGCGGGTCTTGTCCGGACGCACTCCAAGCATTGGCGCGATACGGCTGACCGCCACCCCGAACGCCGGGCCGATGTTCCACGCCGGCCGTGTGGAAGCCATATGTCTCGGCGGTCGCTTTGGGATCGTCCAGCATCATCACCATCACATAGCGAGGGTCGTCCATCGGGAACACACCCGCGAAGCTCGTGACCACCGCCGACGAAGTATAATGGCCGTTGAGAAGCTTCTCGGCCGTTCCAGTCTTGCCGCCGACGCGATAGCCGGGCGCGTCGGCCTTGCGGCCCGTGCCGTGGTCACGACGAGCCGCACGAGCGCGCGCATCTTGTAGCTCGTCTCCTCGGAAAAAACGCGGCGCCCGGGCGCAATCGGATGGTTGCGGTCGACCTTGAGCAACGTCGCCGGGTGATAGATGCCGCCGTTGAACAAGGTCGCGTAGCCGGTTGCGAGGTGCAGCGGAGTGACCGCGATGCCGTGACCGAATCCCACCGTCATCGTCTCGAACGGGCCCCAGCGCGAGCCCGGCGTCAGTGTCGCGCGCCGCGTTCCCTGAGCTCGATCTCGATCGGGATCGAGAAAGCCCATCTTCTTGAGGAAATCTTGCTGCCGCTCGAGCCCCGACCTGGGCCGCGATCTGCGCGGTGCCGATGTTGGAGCTGTTTTTCATGATCTCAGCGACCGAGCACTGGCGCCCGAACGGATCGGTGTCATGGATGGCGTGGCCGTAGACATGGAGCTCGTTCGGGGCAATTGTACATTTGGCCGAAGCTTTTGATGATCCCGCTGTCCATCGCCATCGCGACGGTGAACGGCTTGAAGGTCGATCCGAGTTCGTAAACGCCAAGGGTCGCGCGATTGAACCGCGCCTCGGCTGTACCCTCGCCCGCGCGCATTCGGGATTAAGCTGCGGAAGCGATGTCATCGCCAGCACCTCGCCGGTGCGGATGTCCATCATCACCCCGGCCGCGCCAATGGCCGAGAATTGGTTCATCGCGCCCAGCAACTCGGCCTCGAGCGCCTGTTGCAGCCGGCTGTCGATGGTGAGTGTCAGCGGCTCTCCGCGCGTCGCCGGATCCGACAGATATTTGTCGAACGCGCGCTCCATGCCCGCGACTCCGTGGCCGTCGATATCCGTGATAGCCGATGACATGAGCGGCAAGGCTGGTCTGCGGATAAAGCCGGTCAGGTTCGCGCTGAATTGCAAGGCCCGGCTCGCCGAGCGCATTGACCGCTTCGACCAGTCTCGGCGAAGCCCGGCGCCGAAGGTAAAAGAACGGCTTTCCCGACCGCAGCATGGCGAAATATTGCTCTCGCCGCGCTCCGGCATTAGCTGGGCGAGCTGGCTGGCGATCGTGAGCTTGTCGCCGATGACCTTGTCGGGATGCATCGCGATGGTCCACGCGTCGATCGTCCGCGCAAGCGGCTGGCCGTCGCGGTCCACGATGTCCCCGCGCTCCGGGACCAGGCACGTCAGTCCTTCCTTGCGGCCGGCATGGTCACCGAAGGCCGCGAGCCACATGATCCGCAGCGCGATCAGCGCGATCACGCCCGCATAGACCAGCATGCCGAACATCAGCCGCTGGTGCATGACCGCGAGGATCTGACGGCGCTGACCGACGAGTTGGAGCCGCTCGGGCCGTGGCGCGACGAGAGCGGGCGACGGGGCGTTCATCGGCCGGGATGCAGGTCCTTGGAAGTTTTCGCCGAACGCCTCTCCGGTAACGGAGCAAGCGGGTCATTTTTCGCAAGCCGCAGCGGCTTTGTCACCGGTTTAGCCGCCCGCGATGACCGGCTTATCCACCGATTTCTTTGGAACGGGCTGGGCGGCCGCGAGGCCCGGTTTATCCACGGCTTGAAGTTCGTCAGGAAACTTGGGTGCCGGCTTTGCCGCCGTGGCCGGCCTTTCCGCGGACTTGGAGCCAGCCGCTGGGGGCATCTCAGCGGCTGGCTTTGCCGGGACCTCGCGCGTCTCGGTTTTCATGACTAGCCTGATGAAGCAGTGTTCGCCGGCGCCACCGCCGTCGGCGCACCGACATCGTCGGTCGCCCGCTTCGCCAATCGGCGGCTTCTCGGGCCTGGGCGCGGGTGCCGAAGCCAGCACCACGGGCGCCTGGAAATCGACCTTGCGCTCAGGCTGGGTCAGCTCGGCCAGCTCGAAGCTGCCGTTGAGGAACTGGTCCGCCGAAGGGGCCGACATCGCGAGCACGCTGGCGTTCCAGCGCTCCAGCTGAGCGAGCCGGCCGCGCGTGCCGATCTCCGTCTGCAGCATCCGCAGGTCGCGCTGGGCGAGCACGATCTTGGTCTCGACATTCTCCACCGCCGCGCGCTCGGACGCGACGCGCAGCGACACCAGGTAGCAGCCGAGCGCAGCGCCGGCGCAGCTCGCGACCATGAACAGCGAACGGAAGTCCTCCCACCGCTCATTGCACTCTTCTCCTTCCATGCTGGTGCGGACGTGCGGACCGCGCTCCTCAGCCGCGCCGACCGGGCGCGCGGATTCGCGGCCAGCTCGCGCTCCGCCGGGGAAACCGGCTTGGCGACCCGCTCGAAGGTCGGCTCTTCGGGTCGCCAAGCACGGGGCGGTGGCGCGAACCGGCCGGCGTCCCTCCGCTGCGTTCGCGGAAGAAGCGCTTCACGATGCGGTCCTCGAGACTGTGAAACGTGACCACGGCCAAGCGTCCGCCGGGGCGCAGCGAACGCTCGGCCGCAGCCAACCCTTGTTCGAGCTCGTCGAGCTCGGAATTGAGGTGGATGCGGATGGCCTGGAATGTGCGGGTCGCCGGATCGGCCTTCTGGCCGGGGCGGAAGCCGGCGGCGCGACGAACGATGGCGGCCAGCTCGGCGGTGCGCTCGACCGGCCGAGCAGCAACGATTGCGCGGGCAATCGCCCGGGCGCGCGGCTCCTCCCCATAGTCGCGCAAGACCCGGGCGATCTCGGCCTCGTCGGCCGCATTCAGAAATTCGGCGGCGGTCAGTCCCGACTTGCTCATGCGCATGTCGAGCGGCCCGTCGCCCTGAAAAGAAAAGCCGCGCTCGGCACGGTCGAGCTGCATCGAGCTGACGCCGACATCGAGGGCAATGGCGTCGACGAGCCCAATGCCGCGTTCGGCAAGCACGCGATCCATCTGGCTGAAGTTCTCATTGACCAGGGTCAGGCGCGGGTCCGGGACGAGCGACCTTCCTTCCTCGATCGCATCGGGGTCGCGATCGAAGCCGATCACTCGTCCCGCCCCCGCCCCGAGCATGGCGCGCGTGTAGCCGCCTGCTCCGAAGGTGCCGTCGACTATGGTCTCGCCGCCCTGAATGCCGAGGGCAGCGATCACGTCACTGACCAGCACCGGCACATGTGGGGCCTGTTGAGTGCCGGCGCTGGTCATGACTGGCCTCGTTCTTCGAGGCGAAAACGGGCGATGTCCTTGAGGTCCTCGGGGATGCGCGGTTCGGCGAGCAGAAGCTGCGGGTTCCAGATCTGGAAGGTCTCGCCGGTGCCGAGAAACAGCGCGAGCTCGCCGATCTGGCCCTTGCGCCGCATCATCGGCGGGAAGACGATCCGGCCGGAGCTGTCGTAGGGGACCTCCTCGGTCGCAGCGAAGGCCATCAGGTTGCGCTGCTGATATTCGAGGGCTGCGTCGGGGTTGGTTTCTTCCTTCTCGAGCAGCCGCTCGAGCTTTGCGTGCTTCAGCGCCGCGTATGCGGGGTCGTAGGCGCTAAGGCAGGGGAAGGCTTCGTGCTTGGCGAGCGTGATGGTGCGGGCGTCGCCGCGGCGCTCGATGACGCTGCGCAGGAATGACGGGATGGAGACGCGGCCCTTCGCATCGACCGCGTTCAGTGCGCTGCCCTGAAACAGATGCTCTAGCGCCACGTCCACTCCCCGTTCGCAGCGCGCAGACCGTCCTTCGCGGACGCGCGTCTTCACGCGCGCACCGCGTCCGGGTTCGAATCAAAGGGTTACTCCCCCGCGCTACAGGCTGTGTTGGTAACTCAAGGGTTTGCGGGATACAATGGGATTTTATGGGTTTTTATGGGCAATAGGTGGAAAATGGCGGATTTCCGCGGCTGCTCGCTGGGCCGATGAGAACGCACGTTCCCGGCTTGTTCTGGTGCTTCGACCCTGTGGATAAGTCTGTGACTTTCCGACTCTGGAGCGAATCACATGCGCTCCAGTCTGGCAAGCTCGCTCAGCAGCGCCGTCGAGGTTGTGCGCGGCCCTCCCGCCGAGGTGCTGGATGTCGAGCAGATCCGCGTCGGCAACGACCGTGGCGGCGCCTTTGCCGATACGGCAGCGTGCAACCAGCCGGTCCGCGCTGATGTCGCAGCCCCCGTACAGGGAGCCTGGCGAAGACGGTGAGGACGTTGTAGCCGCCGAGCGTTTCGGCCTTGGCTCCGCGCTCATCCGGCGCGTCCAGCCGCAACCCCCAATGCGCGAGCAGGCCCGTGTCCATGAACATCGGCGGCGGCCGCAGCGGATCGCCGAGCGGTCGCGAGCTCGGCCATTCGAGCATCGGGTCGGCGAGCAGCAGGACGCGCCCGCCGCTCCGCACCCACTCGTCCAGTGCGACAAGGTCCTCGGCCGGCTGCGCGAGCGGGTGAGCCATCAACAGAAAGTGGCCCTTGCCGAGCTCGGTCGGGTCGGTGACGCTGATCGGCACCACGCGATAGCGCGTGTCGAGCGCCTTCAGCGCCGGCGAGCCCCCGCCCTGCAACGAAAATTGCTCGCCGAAGACGAGCGGCAGGCTGGTCAGCAGGAGCAAAGCAGGGCGCTGTGCGGCGGGGCGCGGTTCAGTCTCCGGTGATCGACGCGCAGCCAGTCGCAAGAGCGAGCGCGACGGCGATGGCGAAAACGGCTGAAATCCCGATCAGCACGCGCAGCCGCGCGCGGCTCATTTCTTGTTCGCGACGCTGGTGTTGTTGGCCTCTTCACCCGACGCGCCTGGCGCGACGCCGAGCTCCGCGAGCGGCTCGCTCGGTTCGTTCGCCGAGGCCTGCTGAGTGGCGTTGGTCTCATCCCTGCCGGCGCGCGTGATTACCGAAGCGATCAAGACGATCAGGAAGACGAAAGCCAGACTCGTCAGCCCAATGCGGATGCGCTGCGCGCTGCTTCCGGGCTGGTACGGCATCGCAATCGACGAAGCTATGTCCCACTTCGACAATATGCAAGCGGATGGCCTTGACGGTTGCCCCTCCGGTCGCGCAGGGCGCGGTTATGACTCGCACCCCTCTCACCACCCTCACGCTTGTTGCAGCCGCCGCGCTAGCCGGCTGCAACAACAGCGACCACAATATCGTCGCAGGCGGGGAACCCGCCGACGACACGAACGTCACGGCCAATGCCAATGTGCAGCTGCCGCCGACGATCGCCTCCAGCAAGATCTACCGCTGCGAAGACAATAAGGTGGTCTACGTCGACTGGCTGTCGGATAATAAGTCGGCGAACATCCGCACCGACAAGGCGGGCTCGCCGACACAGGTCACCGCGGCCGAACCGGGCAAGCCGATGACCGGCCCCGCCGGCTACTCGATCGAAGGTTCCGCCAGTTCGGGCTCCGCGCAAATCGCGGTTCCGGGCCACCCGGCGCAGAGCTGCAAGGCCTGATTCGGGCTTTACACGAACAGCCTTCGCCGCTTCAGTCGCGCTGAGGCGGCGGGGGAGTTCCTTTGATGCACATCAGCAGGCGCGGGTTCACCGGCGGAGCGCTTAGTTTCGCGCTGGGCAGTCAGCTGGGCGTTCCCGCCTTCGCGCAAGCCGCGCTCCGACCTTGCGCCGGCGCTCGCAGCGATCCGCGCCTATGGCGAAGCGCACCACAGGCGCTTCGGGCTTCCGGGTCTGACGCTCGGCGTCACGACGCCCGACGGATTCTCGACGGTCCTCGACTTCGGCTACGCCAATGCCGACGCGCGGACCCCGATCACCGCCGACACGCTCTTCCAGATCGGCTCGATCAGCAAATCGATGACCTCGACTCTGCTGCACCAGTTCGCGGCCGAAGGGCGGCTCAACCTCAGCGACCGCATCAGCGCGATCATGCCCGAATTCCCGCTGCCGCGCGGCAATACGATCACCGTTCAGCACATGCTCGACCACACCGCCGGGCTTCCGGGCAATTCCCCGCTGTTTTCAGACGGCGGGCTGTGGACCGCTTATGCGCCCGGCGCGCACTGGCATTATTCGAACACGGCTTACGAGATGCTGGGCAAGCTCGCCGAGCATATCGGCGGCAAGCCGCTCGAGCCGCCTGCTCGCCGAACGCATCTTCGCTCCGTTGGGCATGCGCCGCAGTCATGGCGCAATCATCGGCGCCGACCGCACGCTGTATGCGCAGGGTTATGAGGCCGCGGACCCAACCGGGGTCTTCGTATGGGGTCTGCCGCTCGCTCCGGCGGCTTGGGTCGACGTGACGTTCGGCGCCGGCAGCGTCGCCTCGACCGCCGAGGACATGACCCGCTACCTGCGCTTCCTCGCCAATGCCGCGCAGGGCCGCGGCGGACTCGGCCTTCCGCCGGAGCAAGCGCGAGCTTTCGTGATGCATGCGGTTCCGAGCGACGCACCCGGCATGAGCTACGGCAACGGCCTGATGCACGTCGGCAATGGCGGCCGATCCTATCTCCACCACACGGGCGGGATGGTCAGCTTCTCCTCGTCCTTCCATGTGGACGTGGCGAGCGGCGTCGGCGCGTTCGCGAGCTCGACGCTAAGCGCCTTCGCCGAATACCGCCCACGCCTGCTCACGCGCTTCGCCGTCGATGCGCTGACCAATGCGGCGGCGGGAAAGCCGCTCCCGTCAGCGCCTCCGTTGGATCCACCGCTGGCAAATGCCGCAGCTTACGTCGGCCTCTATTCGGGCGCGAGCGGAGCAATGGAGGTGCGGCCCGGCAGTCCGCTGACGTTGGTCGCCAACGGACAATCGGCGCCGCTCCAGCCTTGGGGCGACGACCTCTTCCGCACGACGCACCCTGCATTCCGCCAATTTTCACTGCTGTTCGAGCGCACCAGGGGCGCGATCACCGGCGCGAGCTGGGGTCCGCGCAGCTTTACGCGGCAGGGCTCAACGGCGCGGATTGCACCGTCCAACCCGGCACTGGCGCGGCTCGCCGGCCGCTACGTCAACGACAGTCCCTGGGTGGGCACGGCAATCGTCGTGGAGCGCGGCGGCAGATTGTGGATCGGCACCGAGACTCCGATGGCCCCGGTCGGCGACAATCTCTGGCGCGTGGGCGAAGAGAGCTGGTCGCCCGAGCGAGCGAGCTTCGCCAATTTCATCGACGGACGCCCGCAGACCTTCATCTTCTCCGGCGAGAAGTTCCTCCGGCACGACATCTAGGCTTGCGCCGGTGGGGCGGCTAGGAGCGCCGCCATGGACGTCCTCGAAGCTTCCCGCATCACCCCTAAAATGGTCGCCGAGCACGGCCTCAGCGACGAGGAATACCAGCGCATGCTGAAAGCGCTCGGCCGCGAGCCGAACCTGGTCGAATTGGGCATCTTCTCGGTCATGTGGTCGGAGCATTGCAGCTACAAAAGCTCGCGCATTCATCTGAAGAAGCTTCCGACCGAAGCGCCGTGGGTGATCTGCGGTCCCGGCGAGAATGCCGGCGTGATCGACATCGGCGACGGCGACGCGGCGATCTTCAAGATGGAGAGCCACAACCACCCGTCGTACATCGAGCCTTATCAGGGCGCTGCGACGGGTGTCGGCGGGATCCTGCGCGACGTCTTCACCATGGGCGCGCGGCCCATTGCCAACCTGAACGCGCTCCGCTTCGGCCGGCCGGACCACCCGAAGACGCGGCACCTTGTTGCGGGCGTGGTCGCGGGCATCGGCGGCTACGGCAATTGCGTCGGAGTCCCGACCGTCGGCGGCGAGGTCAATTTCGACGCGGCCTATGACGGCAACATCCTCGTCAACGCGATGACGGTGGGCGTCGCGAAAACCGACAAGATCTTCTATTCGGCCGCGGCCGGCATCGGGAATTCCGTCGTGTACGTCGGCTCGAAGACCGGCCGCGACGGCATTCACGGCGCGACCATGGCGCAGCGCCGACTTCTCCGAGGACAGCGAGGAGAAGCGCCCGACCGTTCAGGTCGGCGATCCGTTCACCGAGAAGTTGCTGATCGAAGCCTGCCTGGAGCTGATGGCCTCGGACGCGATCGTCGCCATCCAGGACATGGGCGCGGCAGGGCTCACGTCATCGTCGGTCGAAATGGCGAGCAAGGGCGGCGTCGGCATCCGGCTCGACATGAACAAGGTGCCGTGCCGCGAAGAGGGCATGACGCCCTACGAGATGATGCTCTCCGAAAGCCAGGAGCGCATGCTCATGGTCCTCAAGCCCGGCCGCGAAGCCGAGGCCGAGGCCATTTTCCGCAAATGGGAGCTCGACTTCGCGATAATCGGCGAAGTCACTGATACCGGCCGGATGGAACTGGTGTG
>CAWKHO010000022.1:0-256982 GCA_963849435.1 uncultured Alphaproteobacteria bacterium | reverse complement strand
CAATCGCCACCACCAGAAGGGCCGTAACTGAGGAAGGCGGTCATCCCGAAGGTGTTGCCGAGCTTGAACTCGAACGCTCCGGCGAAAATCTGCATGAGCCCGCCGAACGCGAGCGCGAGCGGGATGACGACGCCTTCGCCCCGGCGGGAAGGACGCCGGCGTTGACGAGGCTGAGGAGCACGGTGGTGAGGCCGAACGCGACGAGGCCGAGGCCGGCTGGATTGGCGGCGGGTGTTACGACGATTGCTGCGTCTTCAGGCACGGTTCCCTCCCGTTTGATTCGCCGGCGGAACGTTGCACCAATCGGACGGTTTTGCCAGCCCGGGCGGACGAGCGGTATCACGCGTCAAAAAAGGCGGGTCGCGGCTCAAGGCCGGATGACGAACGGCTTTCGGGCGTTATCGATATCGCCGAACGCCATCCTGGGAGGGACAACGGACGTCCGATTTTTCTTTGCAGCTGCTTACGCCGCTTGCGCGCTACTGGCGTTTGTGGCCTCACGGGGCGGGCCAGGCGCGCGGCGGCACGGACCGGCCCATTCTGGCTGCGCATTGCTGTTCTCTGTGCGGTCTTCGCGGTCCTGCGCTCGTTCGACGCGAATATCGCTGTCAGCCACGCCATTCGCGCTTTCTCCCACTCCACCGGCTTCAGGCCTGGCCCCTATCTGGTGGTTGTCGCGGGCGTGGCCCTTTCCGCGGCCTGGCTGGCCTGTTCCTGTTTCGCGGGCGAAGCCTTCATCCTCGGTGCGTGGTGCGGCGATCGTTATCATCCTGCTGGTCCTTCTTGCGCTAGCGCAAAGCGCATCGCTGTATGAACCGATCGTCATTCTTCAGGCGATGGTCGGTCCGGCCACTGTCAGCCGGATCATTGAAGCTGCACTGCTGATCGTTCTCGCGCTCTGCACGATATGGTTCATCCGCGACCCGAACGGCAGCGAGGCGGTTCTGCTCGAGGAATGAAAGCGCGGCGAACCGTCGGCGCTGCGCAGATCATCACCGCCGTTGCCGCTGCTATCGCGCTGCTGCACTTCCTCGCCTCGATCCTGATCCCATTCGTGATCGCCTTCGTGCTCGCGGTGCTGGTCAACGCGCTGGTGCGGTTCATCCAGAATCTTTGGGCGCCGGCGCCGGCGTGGGCGGTTTCGCTGCTCGCCGGCCTGGTCGTGATTGCGGCGGCGTCAGGCGGTATCTTCGTGATGGCGCAGGGCGCCGCGCAAATGGTCGCGCAGGGGCCGGCGGTGGTCACCCGGCTCGACGCAATCGCTGTCGATCTCGGCCAGTCGCTTCACCTGCGCGAGCCGCTGCATCTCAGCGTGGTTGTCGGGAAGGTCAGCGTGGCGGAGGTCGCCGGCTTTGTTCTGTCGGGAATGCAGGGGCTGCTCTCGGGACTGCTGCTGATGGTGGTCTATTTCGGCTTCATGCTCGCGGGGCGGCAACGGATCGGGCGAAAGGTCGAGAATGTCGCCGGATCCTCGGACCGGGCAGAGACGATCAAGAACACCGTCAAGCGCATTGCCGCCGATATCGAGACCTACGTCTGGGTGCAGACGATCACCGGAACGATCCTCACGCTCGCGGCAGTGATCGTCATGCTCGCGGTTGGCCTCGACAATGTGCTGTTCTGGGCGGTGATCTTCTTCCTCCTGACCTTCATCCCGAACATTGGGGTGACGATCGGCTCAATCGCTCCGAGCCTGTTCGCGCTGATCCAGTTTCCGACCGTGTGGCAAGCAATCACGGTTTTCGTGGTGATCCAGGTCGTGGCGACCGTGGTTGGCAATTTCATCTACCCGCGGCTGCAGGCGCAGACGCAGAATATCGACCCGGTCGCGACGTTGCTGTCGCTTGCGTTCTGGAGCTGGCTGTGGGGGCTGCCCGGCGCCTTTCTCGCGGTGCCGATGACGCTCATGTTGATGATGGTGTTCGCGCAGTTCGAGAGCACCGCCTGGGCGTCCGCGATGCTGACAAATGACGGGAAACCGCTGTTTCACCGGATGAGAGGCGCGGGCGCGAAGTCGCCAGCCGAGTGAAATCCACCGCTTTCACGCGAGCCAATCGCGTGGGGCGACCTACAGTTCTTTCAAACTCGAACCGGGTTCAGCTTCGCTGATCCGCGGCGCTCTCAGAAGGGGCTGACCGGGAAGTTGAAGCGGCCCCTGTGGTTCCGCGTCGCGATATACACCGCAAGCGCGATGCCGGCGAGCCAGATGCCGATCACCGGCAGCGGCACTCCGCGGTAGGCGTTGTCCTCGGGCGGAGGCGGCGGACCCGGCGGGGGCGGCGGCACATCGGTCGCGGGCTGCGCGGCGGCGCCGGCGAGACCGATGGCACCCGACGGGCTGAGCATGCTCAGCGTCAGCCAGCTTGCCTGCGATGTCTGCGGAGGCGTGGCGGGCGGGGCACTTGCGGCGATGCCGGCAGTCGAATCGAAAATAAGGGCTGCAGCAATGGCCGCCGATGCAATCCTAGACCCCAAGATACGCATTCGAAATCCTCCCTGCCAAGCGCTTACTACGCTAACACGGCCCATAGAGCGATATTGCCCCACCGCAGATTTAGCACAGCCCACGGTTACCATATCGATAACAGCTTCGACAACAGCGCCAGCCCGATCCGGTTCCGTCACAGATGCATTCGGAGCAAAGAATTTGCAACCGTTGCGTCAGCGCATCAGTTGCCGGGGCTGCTCTGAACGACGCCGACGGCGGGTAAGTGCGCCGGTTTTGAACCGTTCACAGGCAACCGACCACTCATCGGCTCGGGGGGGTGCACCGCAACAGGGGTTCCCATGAAAACGATCCAAATTGCTCTGGCCCTACTGCCGGTCATCATCAGCTCACCGGCGTTCTCGACGACCGTCACCGATCCCGCTGGAGACATCCTTCCCAGCTTTGTTGGAACTGGAAGCCCCGATCTCGATGTGACTAGCTTTTCGGTCGACCTCGATCCGAGCGCCGCGACATTCTCGTTGGCGGCGGTCCTGGCCGGCGACATCAATCCCGCGCTTGCCGGCTTTTATGTGATCGGCGTGGACACCGGCGCCGGGGCGATCGCGCCTTTCGGCGGCATCGGCGAGCCCAACGTCCGCTTCGACCAGGTCATCATCGTACAGAAGAACGGCACTGCCACGCTCGGCGGGAACCCGCTCGACGTCGCGCTTTCCGACAATCAGTTCATGGTCACAGTGCCAGTCGCGCTTTTGTCGTCGACCGGGGCGACGGCAGCCAATTATGGGTTCAACATCTGGCCGCGCGAAGGCGCGACGGTGACCGGCAACAGCCAGATCACCGATTTCGCGCCGGACAATGCGCTGCTGAGCGCGCATGGGATTGTCCACCCTGTTCCAGAACCGGCTACGTGGCTGACGATGCTTCTTGGTTTCGGTCTAGTGGGCGGGTCGATGCGCTTTCGGCGCAATCGGAGCACGAATGCGATCATGCAAATCGCGTGAGGAGTGGCCGCACAGCCGCCATGCCCCGGCATGGCGGCACGGCTCACTTGAAGTGCCCGCGACCCCCGAAGGCCTGGATGCACTCTGACCTGGTCACGAACAGAAGGTCGAAGGTGAAGGGGTCGTTCTCCTCCAGAAAGTCGCACTGGTGCGACGCTTCACCCTGCGACTGGTTCGCCGCCACATTGATGTAGGACAGGCACTCGCCGAGATTGGATGCGGGGCGAGCCGGAAGAAGGACATCGCGGCAAAGATCGATCGCCGGTTTGGGATCGGCCAGTGCGGGCGAAGCCGGCAAGACCGGAGCTACGCCAGCGGCAATGATAATTGCCGCTACAAACGCGGCACTGATTCTGATCATGATTCCCCCTTTTTCACAGCACTTTTGCGCCTTTCTAAGGTGCGCCAAGTGACTGATCGAACGGGAGATTATGCGCTTATGGGAACGCCGTAAAGGTCGTGTTCGTCGCTATCCTCGACCTTGGCGGTGATGATTTCACCAGGTTGGAGCCCGCCGGCGTCGCGGAGGTGAACTTCGCCGTCGATCTCGGGCGCGTCGGCCTTTGAGCGGCCCGTAGCGCCGCCGGTTTCGTCATCCACCGCGTCGATCAGCACGTCGATCGTCGAACCGACTTTCGCCGCGAGTTTCTCGGCGCTGATGCGGGCGGAGAGCGCCATCACGCGCTCGTAGCGCTCCTGCTTCAGGTCCTCGGGCACCTGATCGTCCATCGCCGTCGCCGGTGCGCCTTCCACGGCCTCGAACTTGAACGCACCGACGCGGTCGAGCCGCGCTTCCTCGAGCCAGCCGAGGAGATAGTCGAAATCCTCGTCGGTCTCGCCGGGGAAGCCGACGACGAAGCTGGAACGGATCGCGAGGTCCGGCACCTGCTCGCGCCAATTGCGGATGCGCTGGAGCACTTTCGCGTCGTTCGCAGGCCGACGCATGGCGCGCAGCACCTTGGGGCTCGCATGCTGGAAGGGGATGTCGAGGTAAGGGAGGACTGTCCCTCGGCCATCAGCGGGATGACATTGTCGACGTGCGGGTAGGGATAGACATAGTGCAGCCGGACCCACGCGCCGAGCTTGCCCATTTCGCGCGCGAGATCGGTCATGTGGGCGCGGACCTCGGCGCCCTTCCACGGCCATGCCCGATGGCGGAGATCGACACCGTAGGCGCTCGTGTCCTGGCTGATCACCAGCAGCTCCTTCGTGCCGGCGGCGATGAGCTTCTCGGCCTCGCGCAAGACTGCGTCGGGGCGGCGGCTGACCAGGTCGCCGCGCAGCGTGGGGATGATGCAGAAGGCGCAGCGGTGATTGCAGCCCTCGGAGATCTTGACGTAGCTGTAATGGCGCGGAGTCAGCTTCAGCCCCGCTTCCGGCACGAGGTCGACGAACGGCGATGGAACGGGCGGCGCGGCTTCGTGGACCGCAGCGACAACCTCCTCATATTGCTGCGGACCGGTGACCGCGAGCACCTGTGGGAAACGCGCGCGGATCACGTCGGCTTCCTTGCCCATGCAGCCGGTGACGACGACGCGACCGTTCTCGGCGATGGCTTCGCCGATCGCCTCCAGGCTCTCGGCCTTGGCGCTGTCGAGGAAGCCGCAGGTGTTGACCAGCACCACGTCCGCGCCCGCGTAGTCGGGCGACATGTCGTAGCCGTCGGAGCGCAGCTTGGTCATGATCCGTTCGCTGTCGACCAGAGCCTTGGGACAGCCGAGCGAGACCAGCCCGACGCGCGGGGGCTTGGGGAGAGTGGTGACGTTCATCGGGAGGGCGGCGCCAATATAGGGATTCTGCGCCGAAAACTAGGTGCTTGGCGCCAATGGCAATTCCGCGCGCAAAGGCTATGGTCCAGCCCGGCCTATAAGGGGACGGGCATGACGGGGGCTGCACTGCTTGTGATCGGTGTCGTGGCGCTGTTCGCCGCGATCGTCGGCGGCGGGATCAAGATCAAGGAGATCGAGGTCGGCAGCGTGCCATCGATTTGGCGGCAGGCCCTGCTGGCGATCTTCGGTCTGGTGGTCGGCACCATCGGACTCGTGCTCTTCTTCGATTCGGATGACAGCTCGACGACAAATGCCGCACAAACGGAAAACATCGCGAGCGCCAATCAGCCGGAGGCTACGGACAGCGAGAATGTCGGCGACGCCAATGCCGCCGACGAATCTACCGCCGATAACACAGCGGAGTCCAATCAGACGGATGCGCCGGTGGAGGCAAACGCGGAGTAGCGCTGGCGCTTGGCCGCGCCGCGACGCGCCGCTATGGCCCTGCGCTCATCCAACAGGGAGCGTCTGACTTTCCATGCGCATAGCAATGATCGGCACCGGTTATGTCGGGCTCGTCTCCGGCGCGTGCTTTGCCGATTTCGGACACGAAG
Source organism: uncultured Alphaproteobacteria bacterium (assembly GCA_963849435.1). Taxonomy (GTDB): domain Bacteria; phylum Pseudomonadota; class Alphaproteobacteria; order Sphingomonadales; family Sphingomonadaceae; genus Sphingomicrobium. The sequence goes on along the minus strand of CAWKHO010000022.1, from coordinate 251,149 downwards.
TGTGCTGCGTCGACAAGGACAGCAGCAAGATCGACGGGCTCAACCAAGGGCGGATGCCGATCTGGGAGCCGGGGCTCGAGGCGCTGGTCAAGGCCAATGTCGAGCGTGGGCGGCTGACCTTCAGCAAGGAGCTGGCGCAGGGAGTCAAAGGCGCTGAGGCGGTGTTCATCGCTGTCGGTACTCCCGCGCGCCGCGGCGACGGCCATGCCGACCTCACCTTCGTGTTCGAGGCGGTGCGCGAGCTTGCCAAAGTGATCGAGCCGGGAACGGTCGTCGTCACCAAGTCCACCGTGCCGGTCGGGACCGGCGACCGCATCGGAGAAATCCTGCAGGAGGAAGGGGTGGCGGACGTTTCGGTCGCGTCGAACCCCGAATTCCTGCGCGAAGGCGCCGCGATCGCCGATTTCAAGCACCCCGACCGGATCGTGGTCGGCGCCGAAGATCGCGCGCGCCGAGGACGTGCTCAAGGAAATTTACCGGCCGTTGTTCCTCAATCGCGCGCCGATCCTGATAACCGGACGGCGGACGGCCGAGCTTACCAAATATGCCGCGAACGCCTTTCTCGCGGTCAAGATCAGCTTTATCAACGAGATCGCGGACTTGTGCGAAGCGGTCGACGCCGACGTGCAGGATGTCGCCCGGGGAATCGGGCTCGACAATCGCATCGGGCCGAAGTTCCTCCATGCCGGCCCCGGCTACGGCGGCAGCTGCTTTCCCAAGGACACTCTCGCGTTACTGCAGACCGCCGAAAAGTTCGGCGTCGATCAGCGCATCGTCCGCACCACGGTGCAGGTGAATGACGACCGCAAGGCAGCCATGGTTGCGCGGGTCGCCCGCGCGCTCGGCGGCGAGCTCCAGGGCAAGAGTATCGGAGTGCTCGGGCTCGCCTTCAAGCCGAATACCGACGACATGCGCGACGCTCCGTCAATCCCCTTGATCAATGGCCTCATCGCAGGTGGGGCGAGGGTGCGCGCGTTCGATCCGGTCGCACGCGAGCAAGCGGAGAAAGTCATTGAGCAGGTCGAATTCGCATCCGACGCTTATGCCGCGGCGCGCGACGCCGATGCGCTTGTGATCGTGACGGAGTGGGACGAATTCCGGGCGCTCGATCTGGAGAAGCTCGCGCAGGTGATGCGTGGGAAGATCCTCGTCGATTTGCGCAATGTCTATGACCGCGACGACGCCACCGAAGCTGGGCTGGCCTATTCCGGCGTCGGTCGCGGTCGCCTCCGGCCGGCGTAAGCATCCGATGCACGCACCGCGGATCGTTGTGATCGGGCTCGGCTATGTCGGACTGCCCCTCGCTGTCGCCCTGGCGCGCAAGTTCGACGCTATCGGCTTCGACATCGATGGAGAGCGGATCGCGGAGCTCCGCGAGGGGCGCGACCGGACCCGCGAAGTCGAAGAAGACGAGCTTCGGCAAAGCACGCTGAAGCTCGGCGATGAAGCGGAAGCTTGCGCCGGGGCTGACGTGTACATCGTCACGGTTCCAACGCCGGTCGACGCGGCGAACCGGCCCGACCTCACGGCTGTGCTTGCTGCGACGCGGATGGTCGCCGGGCTGATCGATCCGGCGCGACGTCCGACGATCGTCTACGAAAGTACGGTCTATCCAGGAGTGACCGAGGAGATTTGCGGGCCTGAGATCGAGCGGATCTCCGGGGTCACCCGTGGGCGCGACTTCCGTCTCGGCTACAGCCCGGAGCGGATCAATCCCGGCGACCGCGAGCACCGCATCGACAAGATCACGAAAGTGATCGCCGGCGAAGACGATGAGGTGGTCGAGCAGCTGGCCGAAATCTACGGCGCGGTAACCAGCGGCGGCGTGTTCCGCGCGGCATCGATCAAGGCCGCGGAGGCGGCGAAAGCGATCGAGAATGCGCAGCGCGACATCAACATCGCCTTTATGAACGAGGCCGCGCAGATATTCTCCCGGATCGGCGTGTCGATGTGGGATGTGCTGGCTGCGGCACGGACGAAATGGAACTTCCTGCCGTTCGAGCCCGGACTTGTCGGCGGGCACTGCATCGGCGTCGATCCTTATTATCTCAGTCACCTCGCGCAGCAGGTCGGGCACAATCCGCAGGTGATCCTCGCAGGGCGCGGGACGAACGACCTGATGGGCGCGTGGATTGCCGACGCGCTGCACGACCGCCGGCGGAAGGCGGGGACTGCGCTGGTGCTTGGGCCTCACCTTCAAGGAGAACGTGCCGGACCTGCGCAACAGCCGCTGCTTCGATCTCGTCCGCCGGCTGCGCTGGCTCGGGCACCAGGTCGAGGTTACCGATCCGCTGGCTTCGGCGGCGGAAGTCGAGCGCGAGCACGGCCTCAAGGTCACCGAGCCGGACGACCGCCGTTACGACCTGGTGGTTGGCGCCGTCGCGCATCGCGAATATCGCGATCTTGCCGACGAGAGGCTGACGGGGCTGCTCGCGCCCGGCGGGACGCTGGCCGATCTCAAAGGCATGTGGCGCGATCGTCGGCTCGATCCCTCGATCGACCGCTGGACGCTCTAGATGGAACGCGGCGGTCCACCGGCGGAAGTGGGGGAGGACGCGCTCGTTTCAAAGTCGCATTCGACGAGGGTGCGCAGAACTAAGTCCGAAATGGATAATATTGCGTTCGAAACGGATGGATTTGCCGCTAAAACGGACGCCGGCAGAGGCTCAGCCGGAGGTATCATGCCGGAAGCGGTCGCGGGCAAGCGCGTTTTGGAAACCGCACCGCATGATCATGCGCGAACAGCCGAGCGCCGATCGATCCTGACGCGCAAGCGCTTTCAGTTTGCCGGAGCGCTGCTGCTCGGCGCGATCCTGCCATGGGCGCTGCGCCTTTTCCTCCCAGGGAAGCTGATCGAGGCTTCCAGCCTTAACGCGCTGACGGGCAATGTCATCGCGATCTCGATCGCGTTCTGGATGCGGCTCTCGGTTGAGATCTACCCCGGTATCCGCCGCAGCTATGTCATTTTTCCGGCGGCGCTGACCGGGCACGGTTTGGTGCTCGTGTGGTTTGTATTGACCCGCTTTCCTTACGACCGCCTCGAACTGGCGCTGGGTTTCGCCCTTCACGTCTGCTGGCTGTACACCTTGTACGTGTTCGCGGAGCGGCGGGTTCGGCAGGCACATCGCAGTGGTCCCGTTCGGCGATATCGAGCGGCTCATGTCGATCAAGCAGGTCGATTGGCTGCCGATGTCGCGGCCAAGGCTGCACGATGCGCGGGCCTGCTCGGCGATCGTCGCCGATTTCGCGGCCGAGTTGCCCGACGAATGGGAAGGCTTCCTCGCCGACGCGGCCGTCGAGGGGCGGATCGTCTATCAGGTGAAGCAGCTGTGGGAATCGCTGACCGGGAAGGTCGAGATCGAGCGTTTGTCCGAGAACAGCTTCGGTTCGCTCGTGCCGGCTCGCGGCTATTTCTATCTCAAGAGCCTCATCGACTTCGTCTTCGCGATCTTGCTGTTGCCGCTTGCGTTGCCCGTCATGGCGCTCGTCGCGATCGCGATCCGCATCGACAGCAAGGGCGCGGCTTTGTTCCGCCAGAAGCGCGTCGGGCACGCGGGCAAGCCGATCATCGTCAACAAGTTCCGAACGATGCGCTCGGTCGATGTCGAGGATGAGCGCCGCGCGTTGATGACGAGCGACGACGACGATCGTATCACCCGCGTCGGACGAGTCCTGCGCACGCTGCGCCTCGATGAGCTGCCGCAAATCTTCAACATCCTGAAGTGGGAGATGAGCTGGATCGGTCCGCGGCCGGAAGCTGAGCTGCTCTCAGCCTGGTACACCAGCGAAATCCCGTTCTATCGCTATCGCCACGTGGTGAAGCCGGGCATTTCCGGCTGGGCGCAGGTCAACCAGGGGCATGTCGCGGAGGTCGAGGACGTTTACTTCAAGCTCCACTACGACTTCTATTACATCAAATATTTCTCGCCGTGGCTCGACGTGCTGATCGTATTCCGGACCATCAAGACGATGCTGTCGGGCTGGGGCGCGCGCTGATCCGCTGTTCCGCGGCCGCGTGCTGGCCATGCCATGCAAAGACGATGTGACCGCCGCTCTTGCGCTCGATCTCGATCTCATACTGCCGCGCCATTTCCTCATGGGCGGCGCGGGCGGCGGCGTTCTTGGCCGCCGCGGCCAGGCTCCGCTCCATTTGTTGGCGGAGGAAAAGGTAATTGAGATCCATGGCGAGTCTCCGCATTTCGGGGCGTCCGCCGGATACGGCTGACGAACTTGAACGGCAGATGAGTGAAGGCCGGTGGCCGCGATGCCGAGGGGCTCGAACGCGCCGAACGGTTCAAACTAATCGCGTGTTCGTGGGGCGATTTCGTCAAGGTGCAGGAGCATGTCGGCGGGGTCTTCGTAGACGCGCAGCGCTCCCGCCCGCTCGAGCTCGTCGCTCCCGTAGCCACCGGACAGCAGCCCGATGCCAAGCGCTCCGCAACGCGCGGCGGCGAGCATGTCCCAGATGCTGTCGCCAATGACGTACGATCCTTGCGTGGTGGTGCCGAGCCGCCGGGCAGCCTCGACGAACAGGTCGGGATCGGGCTTGGCGTAATTGACCTGGTCGCGCGTGACGACGGTCGCCTGCGACGGATCGACGCCGAGGCTGCGCAGGTTCGCTTCCGCGGTGACCATGCGTCCGCTGGTGGCGATCGCCCACGGCAGGTCGAGGTCCGTCAGCGTCTTCAACAGTGCAACCGCGCCGGGTAGCGGGAGGACTTCACCGGAAATCGCGAGGAAATGCTCCGCATGGCGTGCGCGCAGCCGCTGGATGGTTTCGTCGTCGACCGAACGACCAAGCTCGCGCAGCAGCTGGTGGGTGAACAGCCCCCCGCTCATTCCGATCTTGCGGTGAATGCGCCAGACGGAGAGATCGAGCCCTTCTTCGCTGAGTGCGAGGTGCCACGCGCGGACGTGATTGTAGACGCTGTCGACAAGGGTGCCGTCAAGGTCGAAGAGGAAAGCGACAGGACCGGTCATCGGCTGCACGTGGCGCGACCTTGCACGCCTTTCAAGGCACCGCCGGCGCGGTCTCGCGCATGGTGAGGAAGACTGGGAGGACGCACAGCGCGACTGCGGCGATCATCGCGCCGGGCGCCATTGACCAGCCAGTGCGGGCGATCAGCAGCTGGGCGATCCACGGGGTCAGCCCCCCGAAGATCGCTGTTGCAACGGTGGCGCTGAGCGCGAGGCCGGTGAGCCGGCCCTCGCCCGGGAATTGCTCGGCGGTGGCGACTGCGCCGACCGCGCTCACTCCACCGGCCACTGCCGCAAGTATGACTGCGCCGAGCAGCGCCTCGACGCGCGAGCCGCTGGCCATCAGCGAGAAGAGCGTGATCGGAAGCGCTGCGCTGGCGAGGCAGAGAAATGCGAGCACGCGCTTGCGGCCGATGCGGTCGGACCAGGCGCCGATCAGCGGCGTCACGAGGATCACGACCACCGCCGCGATGGTCGAGAGCCACAAGGACTTCGCGTTCGGCGAGCGCGCCTGCCGAGGTGAGGAACGCGGGGACGTACGTGATGCCGACATAATAAGTGATCGATCCGAGCGCCGAGATCGAGAAGGCGCGGGCGATCGCGCCGCGGTAGTTCGCGGAAACGTGGGCGAGTGGACGAAGCGGGACCGTGCCATCCGCAAGCTGCCGGTCGAAGTCGGGCGATTCCTGCATCGTCGAGCGGGCGATCCACACGCTTCCCGCGAGAGCGGCGCCAAACAGGAACGGGATCCGCCAGCCCCACGCGTCGAGGCTGTCCGTGCTCATCGCGCTCACGGTCGCGGCGGAGATGCCCACCGCCAGGAGTGCGCCGAGCTCGCTTGCCGCCGCGGCCGATGAGGTGATCAGCCCGCGTCGCTTCGCGGCCGCGCCTTCGAGCAAATATGCGACCACGCCGGTATATTCGCCGCCCACCGAGAAGCCCATCACGCAGCGCAGGAGGAAGAGGAGCCAGCCGGCCGCAGGCCCGATCGCGGCGCGTGTTGGTAAGAGGCCGATGAGCAGCATCGCGACAGTCATCAGCGCCACGGACGAAAGCATCATCCGCCGCCGTCCGTAGCGGTCGCCGATGTGGCCAAAGACGATCGCTCCGAGCGGCCGCAGGAAATAGGCGGCGGCGAAACCGGCGAGGGTGGTCAGCAGCGATTGCGCGCCGCCGCCGTAAAACACGCGCGAAAGCACTGTCGCGAAATAGAGATAGAGCGTGAAATCGTACCATTCGACGATGGTCGAGAAGGCCGCGACGGCCATGGAGCCGCGGGACATGGCGACCTTAACTTCACTCGTCGTATGCACGCCGTTCGTCATCGCCGCCCCATTTTCCTCGTCAAACCTAACGTAATTTAAACCAACGTCGATCATGAGGTTTCGACGACGAGGAGTTGTTGTGGGGACCTTTAGTCGCATCCTGAGGTCAGCGGGCAGTTCTGCCGAGGACGAGGCGCGTCCGCAGTCCGCGCGAGCCGAGGGGCTCATCGAGGAATTCGAGAATAGCGAGAGAGGCTGGTTCTGGGAGACCACGCGCGACGGAACATTGTCGTACATCAGCGACAGCGTCGCCCGAGCGGTGGGACGTGAGCCCGCCGATCTGCTCGAACGGCCGTTCACCGACCTCATCTCGACCGACACTGCCGACGGCGGCGCGACTTCCGAACGGACGCTTGGCTTCTATTTGTCGTCGCACGTCGCGTTTCAGGATCTCATTGTCCGGGCCAAGACCAAGAATGAGATCTGGTGGTCGATCTCGGGCCGGCCAGTGCACAATGAGCTCGGCCACTTCTTTGGCTTTCGCGGCTTCGCTTCCGACCTCACCAAAATGCGGCAGTCGGAGGTCGAGCTCGACCGCCTCGCGCGCCAGGATTCGCTCACGGGACTCGCCAACCGCGAAGCCCTGCGCCGCGCGCTCGACGATGCGCTCGTGGGCGCAGTCCGGCGGAAGCATCGCTGCTCGGTGTTCCTGCTCGATCTCGACCGCTTCAAGGCCGTCAACGATACGCTCGGCCACCCGGCGGGGGACACTCTGCTGCGGCTCGTCGCATTGCGGCTGACCGACGTGGTCGGTGAGCAGGGGCAGGTCGGGCGGCTCGGCGGCGATGAGTTCCAGGTGGTGCTGCCGGCCGTTTCGGCGAAGCCGGACCTGTCGAAGCTTGCGCAAGGCATCATCGACAGCCTCTCGCGCCCCTACACCATCAGCGGCACCGCGGTGTCGATCGGGGCTTCGATTGGAATCGTAACCTCGGATTATGACGACCGCACAGCCGACGATCTGATGCGCGACGCCGACCTCGCGCTCTACGCGGCAAAGGCTGCCGGCAAGGGCTGCTACCGCTTTTTCGAGCCGGAAATGCACGAAGCCGCGCGGGTGCGGCAGCTGATGGAATCCGATCTGCGCGTCGCTCTCGAGCGCGGGCAGTTGTGGCTGGCCTATCAGCCCTGCGTCGATGCTTCGAGCGAGGACGTAACCGGGTTCGAGGCGCTGATCCGCTGGGACCACCCGGCGCACGGACCGGTCAGCCCGGTGGAGTTCATCCCGCTTGCCGAGGAGATCGGCCTCATCAACGAGATCGGCGAGTGGGTGCTTCGCACGGCCTGCGCCGAGGCGGCGAAATGGCCGTCGAATGTCTCCGTCGCGGTGAACCTGTCGCCGATCCAGTTCAAATCGCCCGCGCTTCCGACGATGGTGCGGATGATCCTCGGCGAAGCCGGCTTGTCCGCCAAGCGGCTCGAGCTGGAGATCACCGAGGGCGTGTTCCTCAGCAACGACGAGCACGTCCACGAGATGATCGGCGCGTTGAAGGCGATCGGCGTGAAACTCGCGCTCGACGATTTCGGCACCGGTTACTCGAGCCTCAGCTATTTGCAGCGCGTCCCGTTCGACAAGATCAAGATCGACCGATCGTTTGTCACCGGCGCGTCGGATCCGGAGGGCCGCAATGCCGCACTGATCCGCGCGATGGTCGGCCTCGCGTCGGATCTGAACATGCAGACCACCGCCGAAGGCGTCGAAACGCACGAGGAGCTGGCGCTTGTGCGAAGCCTCGGCTGCTCCCTCGTCCAGGGCTATATCTTCGGCAAGCCGATGCCGGCCGAGGAAGCGAACGTGCTCGCCGCGAAAGGCTCGGCAGCCTTGCCCGAGCAATTGCCGCCGCGCGAACCGCGCATGCGGATCATTCGCGCCACCTTGCTCCATTACGAGGGCCAAGTCCGCGGCGCGCGCCTCCGCAACATCTCGAGCGGTGGAGCGCTGGTCGAAAGCCGCGAGGAGGTCGCGGTCGGCGCCGAGATCCAGCTGGACTTCGCCGCGGGCGGGCTGATCGATGCCAAGGTCATCTGGACCAAGGGCACCCAATTCGGCTGTCAGTTCAGGGAGAAGTTCAACCTCAAGCTGCTGCAGCCAGCAAAGGCCGTCACGAGCCCATCCACGGTCGCGGCGCCGGATTATCTAACCGCGAAGGACGCAACGGGCGGCAAGTGACCGCTGCCGGCCAAGCCAGCCGCCTGGAACCTAGTGCGTCGCTTCTTTCTCCTTCGCTGCGGGCGCCGCTCCGACGAGATCCTCGAACAGGGCGCGATAGTGGATCATCGCCTGGCGCAGGTCCTCGGTGTTCGCTTGGCCGCGCTCGTGCCGCATCGCGATATCGTGCCCGGCGCGATAATGTTCGGCGACGTTCGGGTGGTCGACCGAAATGTCGCCAGCGCGCTGCTCGAAATCGCTGACCGGATAGCCGCGCGCCTTCATCACTTCGGCCAATAGCGCATCGGCGAAAGCCACTGCGCGGGGCGGATCGTCGACGAAGCGCGCCTGGACTTCGCTCCAGCGGGTGGTGAAGCGCTGCCGCTCGGAATTGTCGAGCGGGCGGATGTCGAGCTTCTCGACCCTCTTCTCACGCTCGGCGAGCTCGGCCTCGGCCTTGGTGCGGCCGCCTTTCGTTTCGAGCGCATGCTCATATTCGCGGCCGAAGCGGGACTTGAGATGCTCCGAACGGCGCCGCCGCGCGATCCCGATCGACGCGACGATCAGCACCGCGACCACCGCGAGCGCGATGACAATCAAAAGGGTCTGGTTCATGTCCCGTCCTCCTGCTCCTGCCTGGAATTCGAACAACAACGAATGGAGCGGCAATCAGGCGCAAGGATATTGGTGAGCGGCTGATGCGTTGATGGTCCACACCATGGAGAAACCACAATGAACGACCATGACATCAATGACGACGACACATCGACCGGGATCGACGAAGATCGCACCGAAGGCAGCCTCAAGCAGACCGGCGGCAAGCTCAAGGAAGGCGCCGGCAAGCTGTTCGGCGACGAGAAGATGAAGCGCGAAGGCCAGGCCGACCAGGGCGAAGGCAAGCTGCAGAATGCGTGGGGCAGCCTCAAGGACGAAGCGCGCGAGACGTTTAGCGATGAGGACGACATCTGAGCTTCGCCGGGAACGCTGGCGCGCGGGGCGCCGGCGGCCGCGGGGAAAAGTTCATCCACTTGATAACGTCCGTTCACTCGGCGAATGCCAATCCAACACGAGATTGGAGTAGCGTCATTTTCTTCTTGTGCTGGATCCTGCGGCACCGGCGATCACGGAGCCGCGCGTATTTCGACCCGTCGCTGGGGGTTTGGCGCAGCTTCTGCAGGCGTTGCGGCACCCCGCTGCTGCGCGAAACGGACGGGAAGTGGCGGCGTGACGCTGAGGGCTGACGGGCGCTCGGCCGCTGGCGTGCAAGGAGATGTTGGCGTAGACCCGGCGGATGACCTGGCGGCGCGTCTTCTTCCTCTTGTTGCTCGGCATTCTGTTCGGGCTGATCGTTTCCTTCCGCCATTAAATTTCAATCTACGCGCGCGACACTAACCGCGGTTGCCAAGCCGCGCCTGTCTGATACGCTGCTCCCGCCGGGGGCCAGTCGTATGCATTTCCACCTGCCCAAACCACTGCACGGCTGGCGCGCGTTCGTTGGCGAGGTTGGGATCATCGTCATTGGCGTGCTGATCGCGCTTGGCGCCGAGCAGTTTGTTGAATGGGTGCATTGGCGCAATGAAGTTGCGGATGCCCGCCGGGCGCTGGATCACGAAGTGGCCTACGACCTCGGAGCGGTCCAAAAGCGTCAGGACGAGGCACCGTGCATCGATCGCCGCCTGCATGCAATACGCGTTATGCTGGCGGGGCGCAGCTCCGGCCTCCGCACTGCGCCGCGCTCTGCGCTTGGGCAGCCCCAACTGTGGCGCCCTCGAACCGATGTGTGGCAGGCCGCAGTGGCAGGCCAGGTCGCCGAGCACATGCCGCTGGCGACACGGCTTGGCTACGCCGAGCTTTACAGCCGGTTCCAATGGTACGCGCAGAAGGCGGAAGATGAAACTGACGCCTGGAGTGTCCTCGCGGAGATCGACGATCCCGGCGGCCTTGGACCGGAGGACGTCGCGGCGGTGAGGCAAGCCCGCTCTCGCGCCCAAGTCGCCGCGGACAAGTTGAACGCTTACCTGCCGCGAATCATCGCCGCGGGCGCGAGGCTAGGAATCAAGCCAGCCGCTGTCGAAGAGACATCGCTCACCGCCAATGCTCTGAGCGCGCTGTGCCGCGGCGGCGGGAATGCGGTGAGTGCCCGCTGAATGCACGTCCACCTCCCCAAACCGCTGCACGGCTGGCGCGCGTTCACCGGCGAGGTGGGGATCATCGTGATCGGCGTGCTGATCGCGCTTGGGGCGGAGCAGGTGGTGGAGGACATTCACCAGCACGAAGATGTGACGCAGCTCGTCGACGCTCTGCGCTCGGAATTGGGCGATGACCGCGCACGATGGGAGCATATCCGCGCCTCCGATCCATGCACGCTCCAGCGGCTCGACGCGCTTGACCGATGGCTCGCGACCGCGCCGGCGGGGGCGAAGCTCGAGGAGCCGTATCGATTGTTTCTGTGGAACATGCATTCGAGCGCATGGGACCTGGCCAAGACGAGCCCGGCGGTGGCGCACGTCCCGCTTCGCGATCGACTGACCTATGCGAGTCTCTATGGCGCGATCGACAATTGGCGGCAGTTCATCAACGAAGAGAATGCGAATTCGCAGATCCTGACCGGGCTGCTGGCGACCGCCGATCAGCCGGAGAACCGCAGGCAGGTTGCCTTCCACATCGCTGAGGCCCGTCACATGGTTTCGCGGCGGCAGGTGAACTACGATTATTTCTTCACCCGCTTCAACGCGCTCGGGATCAAGCCGGATGAGAGCCAGCTGACCGTCCGTCCCGATGACAGGCGGCTATGCGAGCCGCTGGAACGCTGAGCCGTGCACGTCCACCTCCCCAAACCGCTGCACGGCTGGCGCGCGTTCGTTGGCGAGGTCGGCATCATTGTGATTGGCGTGCTGATTGCGCTGGGCGCTGAGCAGGTCGTCCAGGCCATCCACTGGAACAATCAGGTCGCAAACTCCCGCATCACGCTTGATGAAGAAATGGCCCACACGAACAGGGCGTTCGCCTTCCGGGTTGCGGCCCACGATTGCATCGCCGCGCGCTTGTCAAAGCTCGAAGCCATTGTTGAGCGTGCCGCAAAGCATGATCCGTTGCCCCCGGTTCCTGAAGTCATCCCCGACATTGGCAATGCGCTGTCGAACAACGCATGGGAGACCAGCCGCGCCGCCCAGACGCTGACGCATTTCAGCCGCGAACCGCTGCGCCTCTACGGTGAATATTACATGCAGGTCGACAACGTGCAGGCGTTTATGGGGCAAGAGGTCGGGGACTGGGGCATCATCAAGGTCCTGCAGGGCAATCCCGACCGGTTGGGCCCGACGGATATTTCGGGCCTGCGCGTCGCAATCAAGCATGCGTTGTTCGAGAACGACATCATCGCGGATATCGCGAGCGAGGAGCTTGGTGTGTCGCGGAAGCTAAACGTCGAGGTGCCGCCCGCCGATCGCGAGCGGCTGGCTGAGATTTGTCGGCCGTTGGTGACCAGCTAAATGCACCTCCACCTGTCCAAACCGCTGCACGGCTGGCGCGGGTAGGCGATGAACCCGTTCGAATTCATCATCCTGTTCTTCTCGTTCATCTACACGCTTGCGCTGACCCATCTCCTGTTCGCGTGGACGCGGATGATCCGCCACCGGCGCCAGCTCGTTTTCTCCTGGCCGCACCTTTTGTGGATGCTGGTCGCGCTCGGTAATCTGTCGATCAACTGGATCAGCCTTTGGGATTTCCGCACCGGAGGCAGCCTTCCGCTCGGCACGATCGCGGCCGGATTCCTGTTCGTGATCATCAACTATTTCGTGTGCGCCCTGGTGAGCCCGGATTTTGAGGGGGGCGAAACCTACGACATGCGGCGTTTTCACGAGTGCGAGGGACCGACGTACATCGGCGCGACGCTGGTGCTGATCGCCGCCTCGATCGCCGCGAATTTTCTCGCCGGCTCTCTGCTCGGGGTGAGCAACTGGGGGAACGAGAATAATCTCGTCATCGGCTTTCTCGCGCCGATCCTGCTCGCGATGCTGGTCAAGCGAGCATGGGCTCAGGTCCTCGCGCCCGCGGCGCTGTTCGCCGGAGTCATCGCTTATGCGGTGATCTATTATCCGGCTTTGACACGATAGCGCTTTGACTTAGCGGCCGAACCGTGATTGCTTGCGTTGGCTGAGCGAGGGTCGCGATGAAGTACGCTATCGGCTTATTCGTATTCATCTGGCTGATGTGCGGACTCGCCGCCGCGTCGTGGGAACACGACCATAGCTTCAAGACGATCGCATGGGGGCCGGTCAGCCTGGCGGAGGCCTACAACGATAACCCGGTGAATTATCCGGGCCCGAACTGACCGCACTCAATGCAGTAGCGCCTCGGCGGCGACGTAGCGGCGTTGCTCGGGGAAGGGCACGCTGTGCGTGTGGACGTCGATCACCTGGCGTCGGATTTTGGCCGCATCGAGCGACGCCTTGGGCCAGGCGGGCAAGCCCTTGCCGTTCGGATTGCCGGTCTTAATGAAGTTCGCGAAATAGGCGCTCATCGTTGCCGAGACCTTCCGGTCCTCGGCAGTCCAGGCGTAGCGCGGATTGGTGTCGAGGTTGCCCAGCGCATATTCGATCTCGGCGCTGTGCACCGCACCCCACGGCTGCGGATTGCCGGACGTGTCCTCGACCCAGCGCGGGCGGACGCGGGCGAAATAGTAATAATAAGTCGGCGCGCCGGTGCGGCGATGCAGATCGAACCATTTCCACGTCGACGCAGCGAGGAAATCGTCGCTCGCAAGGACGGTCGCCGCGGGGATCACATCGGCGTCGGTTCGCGCGGGATAGAGCGCGAATAGCGCGTCCGCCTTGTCGCCGGACCATCGCGCAAGGCCGGCACGATAGTTGGCAATTGTCGGCGGCGCGTCGCCCAATATCGCCTGTGCCGCACCTTCCTGCGAGTTGGTGCCGGCCAGAAGCGGCACGTGCGCCGCTTTGCCATGGCCGAATGTCGTCTGAGGCGGTTCGGGCAGGAAATAGCCGTCGAGCACCGCGTCGAACGGCATGTCCTTGGCGCTGCCCTGCGCGGCGAGGAGCTTGTCGGCGGGGAGCGCGCGCAGCTGGGCGAGGGTGGGTGCGCTTATGCTTTGCGCGAAGGCCGCGCCTTTCTGCTCAGCCTCGGCGAGCGGGCGCGGAGTCAGCCTCTGCATCATGCCGCCGCTCTCGCCGATCGCACCGGCAATATCGCCGCGCGACAAAGGCGACGCCATCAGCGCGCTGACCGCGATCGACCCGGCGGATTCGCCGCCGATGGTGATGTGGCTCGGGTCACCGCCGAACGCCGCGATGTTGCGCTTCACCCACTTCAGCGCCGCCACCTGATCGAGCAGGCCGTAGTTGCCGGATGCGTGATGCGGCGAGCTCGCGGTCAGCTCGGGATGGGAGAAGAAGCCGAACACGCCGAGCCGATAATTGACCGTGACGACGACAATCCCGCGCCTTGCAAGCGAGGCGCCGTCATAGCGCTTTTCCGAAGCGTCCCCGGCCATGAAGCCGCCGCCGTAGATGTACACGAGCACCGGCAACTTGCGCCGCTGCGGGCCGTCGAGCCTGGCCGGCGTCCAGACGTTCAAATAGAGGCAGTCTTCGCTCGGCGCGGGCGAGCGGAACATCATGTCGGAGAAGAGCGGCTGCTGCATGCAGCGCGCACCGAACTCGGTCGCGTTGCGAATGCCCGACCAAGCGGGCGACGGGCTGCGGCTCGCGCCACCGCAAATCGCCTGTCGGCGGCGCCGCAAAGGGAATGCCCCGGAAGATCCGCAGAGGCGATGGGCCTGTCTCGGTTACGCCCTGGAGCTTGCCGCTCTCGACCGTGACCACCGGACCGCCAGCGGCCCGCGCCGGCTCGGCCAGTGTCGCCAGTGCGAGCGCCAGACCAAGCGCCAATCGCGGGAACAGCGTTGCGGTCACTCTGTGCTCCTTTGCGTGTCGGCGGAACGATACACGGACGGCGCGTCGGGGCAATTCCTGTCATCGTTCTCCGGCGTAGGCCGGAGTCCAGGCGGCTGCGTGAAGCAGCGGTTCCCGCTGCCCTGGGCCCCGGCCTCCGCCGGGGAACAATAAGAGGCGCTCAATCTCCCACCATCACATCCGCCAGGCTGTGGCAGTGGCTCGCTTGATAGGCGTTGCGGCCGCGGTTCATGTGGGTGAGGTTGAAGCGGCGGATGGCGCGTAAGCCGCGGGGGTCGCTGAGGAACGCGCGGATCGATGCGGCTCCGCGGACTTTGACGATGATGATCTCCCTGCCGTTCCTCCAGACGGTGTGGCTGACGTCCTCGGGTCGTTCGACCAGACTTTCGAGCAGGTCAGTGTCGACCTGGTCGGGATCGGGGGAACCGTCGGCGGTGAAATCGGACAAATGGAGGATGATGCGCGCGCGGACGCCCTGACCGGCAGGGCAGGCGTCGGGTGCAACGCGAACAGCTCCATCCAACCCGCGTTGACGCGGACCAGCGGCCTGTCGGGGCTCGAGGGCAGGCAGGACACGGACCAGTAAAAGCGTTCGGTCGTGCGCGGGATTGGGATGCAGGTTTCGCCGTAGGTGCGGAGGATTTCGAGGACGTCCTGCGCCTGCGGCCGCTGGAGCAGCTTCTCGAAGCGGGCGGTGTATTTGAAGCGCTGTTCGAGGGATTCGGTGCGTTCGGCGGCGTCGGGCAGGCCTGCCTCGCCTTCCAGCCACGCGCGCTGCTGCTCGGGATCGAGGAACTGGCGCAGGCCTTTGATGGTACCGCGGTCAGGAAAGCTCTCAAAGGGGCTCATTAACTGAAGGCTCCGCGTGAGTGCTCACGATTGCACTTTGTTGACGGCAATTGCCAAGCGGAATCCTTCTGATAGGCTCCACGCGCTGGGGGCCCAGTTGCATGCATGTCCACCTTCCCAAACCGCTGCACGGCTGGCGCGCGTTCGTTGGCGAAGTGGGGATCATCGTCATTGGCGTGCTGATCGCGCTTGGGGCCGAGCAGCTGGTTGTGACGATCCACGAGCGGCACGTCGCCGCCGAAACGCGCGCTTCCGTCCGCGCCGAGCTGCAGACCGGCCTCGCGTCGTTCGCATTCCGGCAACAGGCCGAGCCCTGCATTGACCGGCGCCTAAGCGAATTGCGGCGGATCATTGACGGATGGGGAGAACCGGCCGGTTCGAGACTCCAACATGGGTCGCCGGGCCGCCGCATATCGGAGTGACGCTGTCGCGCTACGACGCGGCGTCGGCGGCAGGCCGGCTCGCCCTTCTACCCGACGATGAGCAGTTCCAGCTCGGGCTCATGGTCACAGGGTTGCGCATCTTTGTCGAGAACCAGGCACAGGAAGCGTTGGTTTGGGCGAAGCTGCGCGAGCTGCAATCCGGCCCCGATGCATTGTCGGCGACCGACCGGACGCTGGTGCGCGCGGCGCTGCAGGACGCGGGTACGCTCGATTACAACATGAGGACGCTCACCCGGCAGATACTCGGGCTCGGCGCAAGCGACGGCCTTCATCCGGACTATCAGGCTTTCCGACAGCGGGCCCGCCTGACGTGGAAGACCAATCGCTTCACGCCCGCGATATGCTCAAGTATCGACACGCCGCCAGCGATCGGAAATCGTATCGCCGTGGAGACGCTCCCGCAGTAGCGGCCCGGGATGAAGCACGGCCCGCGTCAGCCGTCGTTATCGCTGACCAGCCGCAGGTTCGGCCGCGTCGGCGGCGCGCTGTCCCCCTCACTCTCGCCGGCCGTATCCGCCTCGTACTCCGACCCACGGTACCACATGATCGCGCGGGCGACGTGCTCGGTGATCATCCGGATGGATTCGATCTCCTCCTTGAGCACCTCGCGCGGCCGGATGTTGTAGATGGCGAAGGTGCCGAGCAGCCGGCCCTGTTCGTTGCGGATTGGCGTCGACCAGCAGGCGCGGAGCCCATGGGGGAGGGCAAGGTCGCGGTAATTCTCCCACAGCGGATCATTGGCGATGTCGGAGACATAGATCGGATGGCCGAGGAAGGCCGCGGTCCCGCACGAGCCGGCGGTGGGTCCGATCTGCGACCCGTCGACGGCTTCGCGATAGGCGCTTCGGAAGGCGCGGGGCCGCACCGTGGTGGAGTGTGGTGCCGTCGAGGAGCAGGATCGACGTCCGCATGTCGGCGTCGCCGGACATTTCGATATCGCGAAGATAATTGTCGAGCACCGACTCCAGCGTGTCGCCCTTGGCGAATTCGCCGGGCAGCAGATTCTCGCGGAAACTGAGCAACTCCCGGAGCTTGAGCGCGAACGGCATCTCGACCCTCCGCCGTGTGGCATAGACCTGCGGGAGGGCGGCGGCAACGACAGTGAGCCCCTCACCCTCCGCCGTTTCGCGGCTCTTCCCTCTCCCGCTGCTGCGCGGGGAGAGGGGTTAGGCGTCGATCGCCTCGTCCCTAACTCGCTCGACCATCACGCGATCGCGTCCAGCGAGCAGCAATGCCGCCATGCCGACCGCGGCGATAATATCGAAGGCAAGGCAGAATGCCGGCCATGATGAGGGCACGCCGGCACCGACAAGCCACCAATGACGGCACACGTCGAACACGCCGTGGGCGACGAACCCGGCGACCACGACCCACAGGCTAGTCCGGAAGCCCATGACCGCGAAGGCGACGAAGATTGCCATGACGAATGCCTCCGCGCAGAGCTCGGACCCGCCTCCGTAGATCACGGCAAAGAGCATGTAATAGGATGCGGTCACGATCAGGACCGTCGGGTAGAAGACCTGCGAGCGATCGAAGCCGCTCAAGCGGGCGAAGAGGACCACCGCCACGGCAATCACAGCTCCGACGACCAGCGGTACGGTCGCGAGGTCATGCGTCGATCGCATCCTCATCCACCGCTGCCGCGCTGTTCTGGATGAACTCGAAGCGCAGCGCCGGGTCGCGGCCCATCAGGCGCTCGACGATGTCCCGCGCCGCCTGGCGCTCCTCGTACGGGCCGGGCAGGGTGACGCTGAGCATCGAGCGCGTGCCCGGGTCCATCGTCGTTTCCTTGAGCTGGTTGGGGTTCATTTCGCCCAGCCCCTTGAAGCGCGAGACCTCGACATTCTTGCCCTTGAACTCGGTGGCTTCGAGCTCGGCGCGGTGCGCGTCGTCTCTCGCATAGAGGGTCTTGGCGCCGGCGGTCAGGCGATAGAGCGGGGGCTGGGCGAGGAAGAGGTGGCCGCGGCGGACGAGCTCGGGCATTTCCTGGAAGAAGAAGGTCATTAGCAGGGTCGCGATGTGGGCGCCGTCGACGTCGGCGTCGGTCATGATGACCACGCGCTCGTAGCGCAGCGCATCCTCGTTCCATTTGTCGCGCGTGCCGCAGCCGAGCGCGAGGATGAGGTCGGCGATCTCGCTGTTGGAGCGGATCTTCTCCGCGGTTGCCGAGGCGACGTTCAGGATCTTGCCGCGGATCGGGAGGATGGCCTGGGTCTTGCGGTCGCGCGCCTGCTTGGCCGAGCCGCCCGCGCTGTCGCCCTCGACGATGAAGATCTCGGTGCCCTCGGCATCGTCGTTGGCGCAGTCGGTGAGCTTGCCGGGGAGGCGCAGCTTGCGCGCGGAGGTCGCGGTCTTGCGCTGCACTTCGCGCTCGGCGCGGCGGCGGAGGCGTTCCTCGGCGCGGTCGACGATGGAGCCCAGGAGCGCGCGGCCGCGGTCCATATTGTCGGCGAGAAAATGGTCGAAATGGTCGCGCACCGCGGCCTCGACGAAGCGCGCCGCCTCGAGGCTGGTGAGGCGGTCCTTGGTCTGGCTCTGGAAGTGCGGGTTGCGGATGAATACGCTGAGCATCAGCTCGACGCCGTTGAACACGTCGTCGGCGGTAATTTCCTTGGCGCGCTTGTTGCCGACCAGCTCGCCGAACGCGCGGATGCCCTTGGTCAGCGCGGCGCGCAGCCCCGCTTCGTGGGTGCCGCCGTCGGGCGTGGGGATGGTGTTGCAATAATAGGATTTCGCTGCCGTCGGAGTAGAGCGGCCAGGCGATGGCCCATTCGGCGCTGCCCTGATCGTTGGGGAAAGCCTGCTTGCCGATGAAAGGCTGGTTGGTGACGCACGGGCGGTCGCCGATTTGCTCCGCGAGATGGTCGGCGAGGCCGCCGGGGAACTGGAAGACGGCTTGTTTCGGGACGTCCGAGGAGGCGAGCGACGGATCGCAGCGCCAGCGGATCTCCACCCCGGCGAAGAGGTACGCCTTGGAGCGGGCGAGCTCATAGATGCGGCGCGGATCGAACTGGGCGTCGGCGCCGAAGATTTCCGGGTCGGGGGTGAAGGCGGTGGTGGTGCCGCGGCGGTTCGGGGCGGCGCCGACCTCCTCGAGCTTCGAGGTTGCGACGCCTTTGGAGAAGGTCTGGCGGTAGAGTTTCTTGTCGCGCGCGACTTCGACGATTGTTTCGGTCGATAGCGCGTTGACGACGCTCACGCCAACGCCGTGGAGTCCGCCGGAGGTCGAGTAGACCTTGCCGTCGAATTTCCCGCCCGAGTGGAGCGTGGTCATGATGACCTCGAGCGCGGACTTGCCCGGGATATTTCGGGTGCGGCGTCGACGGGGATTCCGCGGCCGTTGTCGCTGACGGTCAGGCGATTGCCGGGCCGAGCTCGACCTCGATGCGGGTGGCGAAGCCGGCGACCGCTTCGTCCATGCTGTTGTCGATGACCTCGGCGGCGAGGTGATGGAGCGCGCGCGCGTCGGTCCCGCCGATGTACATGCCGGGCCGGCGGCGGACGGGCTCGAGCCCCTCCAGCACCTCGATCGCGGACGCGTCGTAGCTCTCGGGGGTCGCTGCCGCGGAAGAAGAGAAGAGGTCGGCCATCTGAGGAGAGCTATAGGGCGCGGATTCGAGCCGTGCCAAGCGGCGTCTTAAAGCCCTGCGTGCGCTGTGTTATCGTGGCGTTAAACCGCGGGTTCTAGGGGAACGTCCGGAGTGCGGGGAAGGGGCGGAAACAGACAGTGACTTAGCCTTATTACAACCATCGGCTGCGCTCGATCGCGCGGCGGATCCTGCCGCTGCTGTACATGGGGAAAAGCGTCGGCTGCCCCTGCTGCGGCGGAGCGTTCCGCAAGTTCGTGCCGCGCTGGGACTATGACGGGCTCTGCCCCAAATGCCTCTCGCTCAGCCGTCACCGCGCGATGTGTCTTTTCCTGCTCGACCGCCTGGGCAGGCGCGACGGGGAGATCAGGCTCATTCACTTCGCGCCGGAGGAGGGGCTGGCGAACCGCATCGCCTCGCTCCCCAACGTCAATTATGTCAGCGCCGACATGGACCCGCAGTCGTCGGCTCAGCTGACCTTCGACATGACGGACATCCCGATGCCGGACGCGTCATTCGACGTGATCCTGTGCAGCCACGTGCTCGAGCATGTGCCCGACGACCGCAAGGCGATGCGCGAGCTGAGGCGGGTGCTGAGGCCGGACGGCGTGCTCTATTCGATGCACCCGGTCGAAGCCGACCGCCCCGAAACATTCGAGGACCTCAGCATCACCGACCCGCACGAGCGCCAGCGGCTGTTCGGGCAGTGGGACCATGTCCGCGTCTACGCGCTCGACGATTTCATGGAGCGGCTTCGCGAGGCCGGGTTCGGCGTCGAAATGGAGATCTACCGACGAGCAGCTGAGCCCGGAGACGCGCGCCTATCACGGGGTCACGCGCGACGACTTCGTCTTCACGTGCACGCCGCTGAGCGAACCGGTAAGCAGAGCTGCGCGAAAGCCGCGACGGGCCGTTTCCAACACGTCTTGAAAACGAAAAGGGCATTTCCAAATCACGCGTGCCGGACGCCAATCGGGTCCGGCGACGGGGCGCGCGTGCTCCATACGCGCATGTCCGCCCCGCCAGTCGCTCACATTGGAGGACAACATGCGTAGTGCTTTCGATTTCGCGCCGTTCCGGCGTTCCACCGTCGGCTTCGACCGGCTGTTCGACATGCTCGAGAACAACAGCTTCGGCCAGCCGCAGGAAAATTATCCGCCGTTCGACCTGATCAAGGTCGGCGAGAATGAGTATCGCATCGAGCTCGCGGTCGCCGGTTTCAAGCCCGACGAGCTCGACATCACCGCCCAGCAGAACGTGTTGATCGTCTCCGGCCGCAAGAACGACGAATCCGAAGAGAAGCAGTCGGACTATATCTATCGCGGTATCGCCAACCGCTCGTTCGAGCGGCGCTTCGCGCTCGCCGACCATATCCAGGTCAAGGGCGCGGATATCCGCGACGGACTGCTCGCGATCGATCTGGTCCGCGAGATCCCCGAGGCGATGAAGCCGAAGAAGATCAACATCGGCGGAAGCGCCGGGCGCGAGGAGCGTTCGGCGATCGGTGGCGGCGAACGCGGGCACGCGTCGCAGCAGACCGTCGACGCCGAGGCGGAGCACGCCTGAAGCGCGAAAGCCCCGGTGAGTGAGACTCGCCGGGGCTTTTGTTTGCACTTTGTCAATCTGCGTGGCGTAGCTGAGATAGCTGGCGTGGCGGTGGCTTTTGGACGGAGCACCGCTGATGAAGAAGATTTTCAGATCGACCGTGATGACGAGAGCGGCGTTGCTGCTGCTCTTTCTCTGCGCGCCCTCAACCGCCGCCTATTCAGCGGATTGGCGATTCACGGCGATGCGATCGACCCACTACGGAACCAGTCTCGCCTTCATTGACGTGTCGTCCGTACGTGGAGGCCATGGCCGCGTTTCGTTTCAGGCCTCGACCTATTTCAGCCGCAGAACGCGCGGGATGAACCGCGTCAGCGCGTCGGTCACGGCCAATTGCAGCGCGCTGATTTATCGCTTCGATAACATCCTTTTGTTTTATAATCAGAGGCCGCTCGGCCGCTGGGCATCACGAGCGACTGCTAGGGCCGTCCCCCGCACGAACGTTTATGACGAGATCAACAGCGCTTGTGGCGCGCGCGATCTTGGAACTCACATCGGCGTTCCGGAGGCATTCGCGGCGTCTTACTTCGCGGCGCGCCAGAGGGGCTGACGTCGGAGGTCACTGCGGCTCGAGACCCAGGCTCGCGAAATGTTCGATCCGGCGCGGGGCGATGATGAGGGCGTCTACACCGGGCGTGTCGAGCACGAAGCGCAGGGCGGCTTGCGCCAGCGTCTCATGGCGTGCGTCGGCTGACCGTCTCAGCCGCTCGACCGCCGCGAAGAATTCTTCGTTCGAATAGCCAGCGCCGAATTCCGGCGCGTGAGCCAGGCGGCTGCCTGCCGGTGGCTGCTCGCCGAAGCGGTATTTGCCCGTGAGGAAGCCGCCGGCGAGCGGACTGAAGGCGGTGTAGCGCAGGCCATGTTCGGCGCAGTAGGGGATCAGCGCCTCCTCATCCGCCGTCGCGAGCAGGTTATACTCGTTCTGGACATATTCGAAGCGTGACGCGAGGCTGGCGCCGGCGAGCTCGCGAACCGCCTTCACGTCGTCCAGCGACGCGTTCGAGATCCCGAAGCGGTCGATCTTGCCCGCTTCGACAGCACGTTCGAAGGCGCCGAGCGTTTCTTGCAGCGGCGTTACGCGGTCGAACTCGTGAATGTAATAGAGATCGATGCGTTCCAGTCCCAGTCGGCCCAGCGACTGATCGAGATGCATCGGCGATCTGAGTCCGACTGAGCGGCGTTTCTCCGGGTGGGCAGCCATGCGGATTGCCAACCTTGGTCGCAATTTGCGCGCCGTGGACGAAGGCAGCGCCCCGCGAACGAAGCCATTTGCCAAGCACGATCTCGCTCGATCCGCCACCGTAGGTGTTCGCAGTGTCGAACCGGCGAATGCCGACCCGACGCGCATGATCGAGTAGCTGAAGCGCCTGCTCCTCGCTGTCGCCGGCGCTGCGCAAGCGCGGCGCGGAGCCGATCCCGCCGAAATTGCCGCAGCCGAAGACAATCCGGTCGATGTCGCGTTGGCTCAGCACGACGCCCCCTCTCCAAGCTTCGCTAAGCGGCGGAGCCGCCAAGCTCCGCTATCCTCCCCCGCAGAGGGGGGAGGAGCAAATCAGCGTACGCGCGGTCCGCCAAACGGCAGCGGCGGCGGCGGGCGGCGGTCGCGGCGCGGGAGCTGCGCCTGATAGGCGACGCCGCAATGGTCGACGCAATAGGGAAAGCCGGGGTTGGCCGGGTTGCCGCAGAAGTGGAAGTCGGGCTCGCCGGGATGGCCGATCGGCCATTTGCAGATGCGGTCGTTGAGATCGAGCAGGCCGGTCTTGTCGGCGACCTCGGGGCTCGGCTTGGCCGGGACCAGGCGGCGCGGCGGAGCCGGGCGGGATCGGCGCCTGCTGCTCGCCGGGGCCCTGGCGGATGAAGCCGCCGGGACCGATCGAGCGATATTGCATCTCCGTGTGCGGGCGGCGCGGAGCGGCGGGATGCGCGGCGTGCGCAGCCGGGGCGGGCGCAGCCGTCGCGGCCTGCGGAGCCGGCGGCTCAGGCTTGCGGCTTGGGCGCCGCAGCCGCCGGAGCGGGCGCGGCCTTCTTCGCTTCCTTCTCCTCGCCCGCCTTCACCGGCGAGGGGCGCTGCTCGAGGCCGAGGCGGTGCGCCTTGCCGATCACGGCGTTGCGGCTCACTCCGCCCAATTCGTCGGCGATCTGGCTCGCGGTCGCGCCGTCGTGCCACATCTTCTTCAGGCGCTCGATGCGCTCGTCGGTCCAGGACATCTTTTAAACTCTGCTCCAAACTTGCTCGGCTGTTCTGCAGCCGATAGTCGCCTCACCCGTGGACGACCAAACGAATAATTGGGTGCGCTTCGCGCCCGGCGAGCCGGTGCTGAAGGGCGTCAATTGGGGAGGCCTCAAGACCCTTTATATCAAGGAGGTGCGCCGGTTCTTCAAGGTCCAGATGCAGACCGTCTGGGCGCCGGCGATCACGACCCTGCTGTATCTCGCGATTTTCACGGTCGCTTTGGGCCGCGCGGGACGCACGGTGCTCGGGCGTTCCGTTCGCCGATTTCATCGCTCCCGGGCTCATCGTCATGGCGATGCTGCAGAACGCGTTTGCCAATGCGAGCTTCTCGCTGCTGGTCGGCAAGATCCAGGGCAACATCGTCGATTATCTGATGCCGCCGCTGTCGACCGGCGAGCTGATCGCGGGGCTCGTCGGAGCAGCGGTCACGCGGGCGTTCCTTGTCGGGTTTCGCGGTGTGGCTGGTGATGCTGCTGTGGCCCGGCGTGTCGGTGGACGTGCGCCGTCCCGAGCTGGTGTTCTGGTTCGGGCTGATGGGTTCGCTGCTGTTGGCGTTCCTTGGGCTCCTGACCTCGATCTGGGCGGAGAAGTTCGACCATGCCGCGGCGGTCACCAATTTCGTGGTCACGCCGCTGTCGCTGCTTTCGGGCACATTCTATTCGGTGAACCAGCTCGCACCGACGTTCCAGAAGGTGAGCCACGCCAACCCCTTCTTCTACGTAATCTCCGGCTTCCGCGCGGGCTTCCTCGGGATCAGCGACTCGCCGCTGCTGGTCGGCGCGATCGGGCTTCTGGTGCTGAACATCGTGCTCTGGGCCGTCTGCTACCCGCTGCTCAAGAGCGGCTGGAAGATCAAGAACTAAATATTTCAGCCACTTAGAGAGTTAAGGATGTTGAACGGCTGATAACGGTCGCGTTCAGACCTGCATCAAGCGAATCGGCGCACAACTCCACGCATCAACCAAGTGCTCGGAAGGAGAGCCCTGATGCGTAAACTGATGATTTCTCTCGCCGCTGCCGGAACGGCTCTCGCTTTCGCGACGCCCGCCGCAGCGCAATATTATCCGCAGCAGTACGGCTACGGTCAGCAGTACGGCGGGTACGGGTATAACGGCTACGGCAACAATGGCTGGGGCCAGATGCGGTCGCTCCAGGCGCGGATCAACTCCGTCGAGTATCAGATCCGCCGTCTCGATCGCCGCGACGTCATCCCAGACTACCGCGCCGACCGCCTGCGCAATGAAGCCCGCAACGTCGAGCGCCAGCTGCATTACGCCGCGCGAAACGGCTTGAACCCGTATGAGGCGAACGCCATTAACGGACGGATCGCGTGGCTCGAGCAGCAGGTGCAATACTCGCTTGCGAACCGCTACGGCGGCTACGGTTATAACGCGTACGGCAACCACGGCGACCGCGACCGCGACCGCGACCATGACGGCCGTTGGGACCGGGACAACGACTAAACGTTGATCCATGGAGAAGGCGCTGCGGAACATCCGCGGCGCCTTTTTCTTTGCTCAGCGGCGGCCGTTTTGCCCTTTGCAGAGCGGCTGGCTATAGGCGCCGCAAGCGGCCCGGAGCCGCTCCACAACCGTTTCCAGCAAGGAGCCGCCATCCATGGCCATCACGCCGCTCATGCCCGTTTATCCGCGTTCTCCGGTCCGGCCGGTGCGCGGCGAGGGGGTCTATCTCTATGGCGAGGAGGGCGAGCGGTACCTCGATTTCGCAGCGGGCATCGCGGTCAATTTGCTGGGGCACGGGCACCCATATTTGACGCAGAAGATCCAGGAGCAGGTCGCGACGCTGATGCATGTCTCGAACCTCTACGGAAGTCCGCAGGGCGAGGCGCTGGCGCAGCGGCTGTGCGACCTGACCTTCGCCGACACGGTGTTTTTCACCAATTCGGGCGTGGAGGCGGTCGAATGCTCGATCAAGACTGCGCGCCGCTATCATTACGCCAAGGGCAATGCGGCACAAGCACGACCTGATCAGCTTCTCCAACGCCTTCCATGGGCGGACGATGGCGACGATCAGCGCCACCGATCAGGCGAAGATGATCGACGGGTTCGCGCCGCTTGCTCCCCGGCTTCAAGGTCGTCGAGTTCAACAACCTCGACGCGGCGCTGGCGGCGATCGACGAGAATACCGCCGGGTTTCTCCTCGAGCCGATCCAGGGCGAGGGCGGAATTCGCCCGGCGACCCGCGAATTCCTCTCGGGCCTGCGCGCCGCTTGCGACGAACATGACCTGATGCTGGTGTTCGACGAGGTGCAGTGCGGGGTCGCGCGCACCGGCACGCTGTACGCCTATGAGCAATATGGTGTAGTCCCGGACATCATGGCGTCGGCAAAGGGCATCGGCGGCGGCTTTCCCATGGGCGCGTGCCTTGCCACCGAAACAGCCGCGGCAGGGATGGTGTTCGGCACGCACGGATCGACGTACGGCGGCAATCCGCTGGCGATGGCTGCAGGGCAGGCAGTGCTCGATGTCGTGGCCAACGAGGAATTCCTGACCAACGTCCGGCAGAAGGGCGAGCGGCTGCGCGCGGCGCTCGAGCAGATGATCCCCAACCATGACCATCTGTTCGAAAGCGTCCGCGGAGTCGGGCTGATGCTAGGCGTGCGGATGAAGACCGACAGCCGCGCGTTCGTGAATTACCTGCGCACAAAGGGCCTGCTGACCGTCGCGGCCGGGGACAATGTGATGCGCGTGCTTCCGCCTTTGGTCATCGAGGAAGAGCATATTCGCGAGTTCGTCGACACCTTGTCGGCCGCGGCCGCGGAATATGAGGTGCCCGCCGCCGCCGCGGCGTGAGCCGTTGAGCGCTAACCAGGCGGTTCCTATCTAAGCGCGATGCCGGAGATCGAACTCAAGACCGACGTCGCGCTCGGCGTCGCGATCCCTTCACGCGACGCGCGCGGCCGGATCGCGCGGCTTGGGCCGGTGGTCGATGCGATCCTGACCAGCCATGACTATCCCCCGGCCATCGAGAAGCTGCTGGCCGAGGCACTGACCCTTACGGCGCTGCTCGGCTCTTTGCTCAAGGAGCCGCAGGGGCAGCTGACGCTGCAGGCGCAGACCGGGGGCGGGATCGTTGACCTGCTCGTCTGCGACTATCTCGGCGGGGAGCTGCGCGGTTATGTGCGGCACGATCCGGAGCGGCTTGCCGCGGCTTCGGCCGAGCCGTCGCTGAAGGAGCTGTTCGGCGAGGGTTTTCTGGCGATCACCTTCGACCAGCCGATCGCCGACGAGCGCTATCAGGGGATCGTGCCGCTGGAGGGCCGGAATCTCGGCGAGGCGGCGCAGAGTTATTTCGCCCAGTCCGAGCAGATCCCGAGCCTGGTGCGGCTCGCGGCCGAGAAGCGCGACGGCCGTTGGACCGCGGGCGGGCTGCTGCTCCAGCACTTGCCGGAGGGCGAGGAAGGGCGCGACCGGCTGCATACGCGCCTCGATCATCCCGACTGGCCGCATATCGCGATCCTCGGCGGATCGGTGAAGCCGGAGGAGCTGACCGATCCCGAGCTTCCGCTCGACGATGTCATCTGGCGGCTGTTCCATGACGAGGACGAGGTGCGGACGCTCGCCGCGGTCCGCCTCGGCCGCGGCTGCCGCTGCGACCCCGATTACGTCCGCTCGGTGATCGCGCGCTTTCCCGAGGACGAGCGCGAAGCGATGGTCGGCGACGACGGCTTGATCCGAGTCGATTGCGCGTTCTGCTCGTCGAGCTTCGCCATCGAGCCGAAGGAGCTCAGCTCCTGAGTAAATTTGTCATTTTCAATCCGCCGGCTGCCGGTGGTAAACTGCCGCGCGTGGACCGGTTGAGACTCTCGCAGGCCTTACCGTCGCTGGGATGGCGGCTGCGCTCATTTTGATGGGCGCGCAGCGGCCGGCGCTCTTTGGCCAAACTGCGCCGGGCTTGTGGGAAATCACCGGCCTTCCCGGCGCCAAGGCCGCCGCGCGGGAGTGCGTGATGGATATCGGCGACGCTCGCGCGATACGAGCACAGGAGCCGCTCCTGTACGATGAAGGTGACCAGCGACAGCCCGAGCTCCACTGTCGTCGACTATAGCTGCGGCGGCGCCGGGTTCGGTCACACCAAGATCGATTTGATCACTCCGCGTTCGCTGCGGATCGAGACCCAGGGCGTCTCCGACAATCTGCCGTTCAGCTATGTGCTGCAGGCGCGGCGCGTCGGCGATTGCGCACGGTCAAGACCGCCGCGCGCCATTAAGGCGGCGTTTAACCATTGTCGCGTAAGAAGGCCAGGTGCCGGATTTGGCACGCTTTCCTCCCAATCGGGCATGTATGCCTGATTCCCTGGGCCGCCCTTCTTCGGATCGGCGGCCCTTCTTTTGTCGCGGTGTGACGCCTTAGAGGGCGCGCCGTGCTTTATCTCGTCGTCAAGGCCGCCATCTCCGGCGTGATCGTCGCGCTCGTGTCGGAGATCGCGCGTCGTTATCCGGGCTGGGGCGGGCTGGTCGCTTCGCTGCCGCTGACTTCGCTGCTGGCGATGCTGTGGCTGTGGCGCGATACGAGCGATCCGGAGCGAGTGGCGGAGCTTTCGATGGGCACCTTCTGGTTCATCCTGCCGTCGCTGCCGCTGTTCTTCGTCCTTCCGTTGCTGCTCCGGTCCGGCTCGGATTCTGGCTCAGCATGGCGATCGTCGTCGCGGGGACGCTGGCGCTCTATGCTCTGATGTTCTGGGCGGCGCCCAGGCTTGGGCTGAAGCTGTGAGCAGACATGCCATCGTCCTGCTTTCGGGCGGGCTCGACTCGATGGTTTGCGCCGGGCTCGCCCGCGAGCAGGGCTTCTCGGTCACCGCGCTGACCATCGACTACGGCCAGCGCCATTGGGTTGAACTGGATGCCGCGCGCGCGATCGCGGCTAAGCTCGCCGAGCGGCATATCGTGCTCCCGCTCGACCTTCGCGAGTTCGGGGATCCGCGCTGACGAGCGACATCGACGTTCCGAAGGGCGGTGTCGCACCCGGCATTCCGGTGACTTACGTGCCCGCGCGCAACACGATCTTCCTCAGCCTCGCGCTCGGCCTCGCCGAAGCGAGCGGCGCGCGCGACATTTTCATCGGCGTCAACGCGCTCGATTATTCGGGCTATCCCGACTGCCGCCCGGAGTTCATCGCCGAGTTCGAACGGCTGGCGAACCTCGCGACGAAGGCGGGAGTTGAAGGGGAGGGGTTCACGATCCACGCGCCGCTACTCGAGATGACCAAGGCCGAGATCGCTCGCGAGGCGGAACGGCTGGGGCTCGACGCGGCGCTCAGCCACAGCTGTTACGATCCGCTTCCGGACGGCACGCCCATTGCGGCCGCTGCGACGCTTGCCGCCTGCGCTCGAAGGGCTTTGCCGAAGCGGGGCTCAAGGATCCGACGGCCTACGCATGACCTACGCCGTCAAGGAATGCTTCCTCACGCTGCAGGGGGAGGGCGTGCAGTCGGGTAGCCGCGCGGTGTTCCTGCGCTTCGCCGGGTGCAATTTGTGGTCGGGGCGAGAGGCCGATCGCGCCACGGCGCAGTGCGGTTTCTGCGATACGGACTTCGTCGGAACCGACGGCGAGGGGGGCGGCAAGTTCACCAGCGCGGACGCGCTTGCGAGACATGTCGACTCGCTTTGGGGCCCAGAGCGCGAACGGCGCCTGGTCGTGATCACTGGCGGCGAGCCGATGCTCCAGCTCGACCGCGAGCTTGTCGAGTCGCTTCATGGTGGCGGTTTTCGCATTGCCGCCGAAACAAATGGAACGCTTCCGGCGACGTCGGGAATCGACTGGATTTGCGTCAGCCCAAAGGCCGGGACCGTGGTCGTCCAGCAGAGCGGCGACGAATTGAAGCTGGTGTGGCCGCAGGAGGGGATCGATCCGGCCGAGCTCGAGCGCTGGCAGTTCGATCATTTCCTCGTGCAGCCGATGGACTGCGCAGAGCGCGACGAAGCGGTCGAGGCGGCGATCCGGCTTGCGATGGAGCGGCCGAATGGCGCCTTTCGCTACAGGCGCACAAGGTGGTCGGGCTGGCTTAGCTAGTCGCGTTGTTGGTGACCGGCTCGTCCGGAGCGGTCTCCTCGAGCGGCGGCTTGCCGGGCGATTTGGTGCCGCGGAGTCGGCATCTTCTCGGACCGCGTTGCCGGTGTTTTCGCCAATATTCGTCGGCTTCGGTGTAATTCATGACATCGGCGGCCATGTTGGAGGCGTCGCCGGTGACTGCGTCGATCGCGGTCACGTCATTCGAAACGATATTTTCCGCCGCGAGATTCTCATCGACGTTGAGCGTGTTGTCGGACTGCCCCTTATTGCCGCAGGCGGTGAGGATTAGGGACGAGCCCGCAACGAGAATGAGAAGGCGCATGAGCTACTCCGAAAAACGCTGAGGCCAAAAAAAGAGGCTGCCGGCATAACCGGCAGCCTCTTAAAACGCCAACGCCTCCGCAAGGGAGGCGTCAAATTACATCGCGTTGTTGGTGGTCGTGTTCGTCGTGGTGGTCGTCGTTGTGTTTTCAACGTTCGTCGTCGCGTTCATGTCGGTTGCGTTCATGTCAGGCGCATTCATTTCAGGCGCTGCCATGTTCTCGGTTCCGAGGTTCTCTTCGACGTTCATAGTGTTGTTGGCGTTTTCCTTGCTGCGTGCAAGCCGAAACCGCCAGGGCCGCACCAGCGACCAGGATAAGAGCACGCATTCAAGACTCCCTAATTATTGCGATCTGCAGCAGTTTCCCACTTCGCAAATCGCGGCGACCATAGTCTGAAGCGCGCGCTTCCATCAAGAGACTTTACGCTCACGAACCAACCCGTTGAGAAAGCGATGGAAACTGCGCTTCAAGGCGGCATCAACCATCGCCAACGGCATTTGTTTCCCGAGTTCGGCGAGGCTGGTGACCCCGAATTCGGCGATCCCGCACGGAATGATACCCCCAAAATGCGACAGGTCGGGAGCGACGTTGAGCGCGAACCCGTGCAGCGTCACCCACCGCTTCACGCGCACCCCGAGCGCGCCGATCTTGGCCTCGTTCGCGCCCTCGCCAACCCAAATCCCGATCCGGCCTTCGGCGCGGTGGGCGTCAACGCCGAGGTCCGCGAGTGTGTCGATCATCCAGCCCTCGAGGCTATGGACGAAGCAGCGGATGTCCTTTCCGCGCTTTTCGAGGTCGAGCATCACATAGCCGACACGCTGGCCCGGACCGTGGTAGGTGTAGCGCCCGCCGCGGCCCGCCTCGTGGACGGGGAAATCGAGCGGATTGGTGAGCTCGGCCGGATCGGCGCTGGTGCCGGCGGTGAACAAGGGCGGATGCTCGAGCAGCCAGATGCATTCGGCGCGCAGTACCCTCGCGGATCGCCGCCGCGCGTGCTTCCATGAACGCCAGCGCCTCCGCATAGGGTACGGGCTCATCGGTGACGCGCCATTCGATTTGGGCCAGAAGCTCCATGCCGAGCATCAGATGGCGTCGAGGCGGCGAGGGAGCAAGGACGATTGCACGGCGCCACGGACGCCCGCATAAGTGCCGATGAACAGCCAAAAAGGGGTTGCAATGCGGGCACTGTCGCTTTCCCAGGCCTGGGACGACACGAAGGCGATCATCACGCGGGACGGGCGGCTGTTCGCCAGCGTTGCGCTGGCGTTGGTCGCGCTTCCGGCGGCGATCGAGGGCCTCGTCAGCCCGAGAGGCATGGACGCGTCGGCGCCATGGTGGGTCGACGCAGTAGAGATCGCTGCGTCATTGATCGCGCTCGCGGGGCAACTCGCGCTGATCCGGCTGGCGCTGGGACCGTCGATCACCGTCGGCGGGGCAATCGCTCACGGCGTACGGCGGATGCCGATCTATCTTCTCGCTGCGTTCCTGATCCTGATCGCGATGTTCATTGCCGCAATGCCTTTTGCCGTCGTCCTGACGCTTCTGGGCGTGCCGCTGCCGGCCAATGGCGCGCCGCCGACGCCGCCGGCTCTGGTCGCCGCGATGCTCTACGTGGCGCTGATCTGCTTCGTCGCCGTGCGCATGCTGATGAGCGCCCCGGTCGCAAGCGCTGAACCCGCATGGCCCGTGGCCATCATTCGGCGCAGCTGGGAACTGACGGCGGGCAATTGGTGGCGGCTTTTCGCTTTCTTCGTCCTGTTCCTTGTCGCCGCGATTGCGCTGGTTGGCGGGTTGGGCGCCGCGACCGGAGTTGTCGTCAGGCTGCTCGTCGGGCCGATCACGCCGTTGTCGACTGGTGCGCTGGTCGTCGCGTTGGTCCAAGCGTTGTTCAACACGGTTGTCACGACGTGCCTCGCGGTCATGCTCGCGCGCATCTACGTCCAGCTCTCCGACCGAAAGGACGTCGCCGAGGTCTTCCGCTAGCCGGTGATCACGGGAATCTGAGGCGCGCAGTCGAGCGGCAGGATGCCGAGCATGCGCGGGTCCGGAAAGCGCTCGATCGCACGGTTGTACGGGATGAAGCCGGCGCTGCGGTAGGCGGACAGAGCCGCCGGATGGTCGAGCGAACAAGTGTGGACGTGAACCCGGTCGACGCCTTCGCGCCAGGCGAGGCGCATGGCTTCCGACAATAGCCAGCGCCCGTGGCCCTTGCCCGACAGCTCAGGAACCAGGCCGATGAACGCGAGCTCGCACTCATGCGGTTCACGAAAGTCGAGTTCGAGCATGCCGACGTCGCGGCCGCTTTCGTCGACGACGGAGTACAGCGCCACCTTTGGGTGCTGGATGATCGCCGCGAGATGCGGATCGTCGAGGATCAGCCGCGAGAACCACAGCCACGGTGCGCCAACGAGCCGGAACAGGGCGCGGTAATGCTCCGGATCGGGGATCTCGGTGCGATGCAAAGAGAGCGGCGAGGCGGGCACGTCCTGTTCCGGCGGCGAGCGCATTTCGAGATAAGTGACGACGGCCGCGAGCTCGCCATCGGGGACGCTCTCGTAGCTCATGCCCACTTCGCCAGCGGCGGAAGGCTCATCAGGATCGCGTCGATGTTGCCGCCGGTCTTCAGGCCGAAGAGCGTGCCGCGGTCGTAGAGCAGGTTGAACTCGACGTAGCGGCCACGGAATTCGAGCAGTTGCTGCATCTCTTCGTCGGCGAATGGCATTTCCATCCGCTTGCGGACGATCTTCGGGAAGATGTCGAGGAAGGCTTCGCCGACATCGCGGGTGAAGGTGAAATTCGCGTCGAAAGTCGCGCCCTTGCCCGGCTCGAAACATTCGAGGTGATCGTAGAAAATGCCGCCGACGCCCCGGGGAACTCCGCGGTGGGGGAGCCAGAAATATTCGTCCGCCCATTTGGAGAAACGCGGATAGAAGGTCGGGTCGTGGGCTGCGCAGGCGGCGCGCAGCCGCGCGTGGAAGGCTTCAGTGTCTTCCTTGTACGGGATCGCCGGATTGAGATCGGCGCCGCCGCCGAACCATCGTTTGGTCGTGGTCAGGAAGCGCGTGTTCATGTGCACCGCGGGCACGTGCGGGTTGGCCATGTGCGCGACGAGGCTGATCCCGGTGGCGAAGAAGTGTGGATCCTTCTCTGCGCCGGGAATGCCTTGCGCGAATTCGGGCGAGAATTGCCCGCCTACGGTCGAGACGTTCACGCCGACCTTCTCGAACACCTTGCCCATCATCTGGCCGCGAACCCCGCCGCCGCCGGGCTCGCCAGTTACGTCGGTGCGCTCCCACGGCGAGTAGACGAACGCGGCATCGCTCTCCGACTCACGCTCGATCTCCTCGAAGGCGGCGCAGATTCGGTCACGGAGCGACTCGAACCAGGCGCGCGCAGCCTCCTGCTGATCGTCGGGGGCAAGCATGGGCGCCTCATTCACTAGGAGTAGTCGCGGATGCAAGCCGCAGAATGACAGAGAATTCATCGTCCAGAACAGGAATCATAAAGCTGCGGTTCACCGCGAAGGCGGCAGTTCACGCGGCCGCAGGGGTCGCGAATTCAAAGGACTGAGCACAATGAAGACCTTGCTTGTCACTATCGCGCTTGGCGCGGCGATGATTTCAACTCAGGCATTGGCGCAGGATGGCGGCGGCGAACGTGGCGGCTGGGCGATGCAGGACCAGACGCGCGCGCAGGCGCAGCGGCGTGCCGACATGATGTTCCAGCGCTTCGATCTCAACCACGACGGTAGCGTTACGCGGCAGGAGGCCGAGCAGGCAGCGTCGCAGTTCGGTGCCGGCGACCGCGCGGAAAAAATGATCGATCGGGTGTTCGGCGCTGCCCAATCGCTGACGCTGCAGCAGTTTGAGGGTTTGCGCTCGCTCGGTTCGACCGAGACGATCTCAACCACGACGGAACCGTGACGGTCGCGGAACGGCAACAGGAGAGGGCGCAGCTCAAGGCCGAGCGGGCAGCGCAGAAGCCCGGGCAGTAAACACCCGCGCGGATTGGTTCAATCGTTGTGGCAGCCGTCCTTGGCGAGTTGCTCTTTGAGCCAGCCTTCGACGTCGTAGCCGAAGATTGTGAGACCGCTGATGTTCGCGTCGGTGATCGCGACTTCGGAGAGGTTGACGTTGCTCCAGCCGCGCACCGGCGAGGTTGACGTTGTTGAAACGCGCATCGCCGAGGTTGACGTCGTTGAAGTCTGCTCCGGCGAGCGAACAATGATGAAACCGGGAGGCTCCATTTTCGTCTCCTCAATAAACGCGGCGCTGGGCGGCGACGAGCATCCGCAGCAGCATGGCAACAGGGCGGGGCACTCCGACCTTGCCTTCGAGCCACAGGCTGACCGCCGAGCGCGACACGCCGATCGCCTGGGCGAGGTCGTTCTGCGTGCGATAGCCGAGGCTGCGCATCGACGTCCGCAGCTCATCCGGGGACATGGAAGCAAGGCGCTCGTCCATTCGGGAAGCCATCAGATCGCGTCGGCGCCGCGGTCGCCGGTGCGGATACGGATCGCCTGCTCGAGGTCCATGACGAAGATCTTGCCGTCGCCGATGCGGCCGGTTCGCGCCGCATTCTCAATCGCCTCGACGACATTTTCGGCGAGCGAATCCTCGACGACGACCTCGACCTTCACCTTGGGCAAGAAGTCGATCACATATTCGGCGCCGCGGTAGAGCTCGGTATGGCCCTTCTGCCGGCCGAAGCCTTTGACCTCGACGACGGTGATTCCGGAGACTCCGACCTCGTGCAGGGCGTCCTTCACGTCGTCGAGCTTGAATGGCTTGATGATCGCCTCGATCTTTTTCACCCGGGGTCCCCTGTCGCCGCTCGGCGTTGAGTGAAAGTCCATAAGGCGGCAGTTGGCTTTACCGCAAGGCGCACAAGGGTGTGCCGCATCAATGCCACACTTTTCGGGCAGAGCGCGCTGCAATGATCGACCGTGCCATCCTTCTCGCCGCCGGGCTTGGCTCGCGTCTGCTGCCGCTGACAGCGGAACGGCCGAAGTGCCTGATCGAGGTCGCCGGGCGCACGATCCTGGAGCACCAGATCGAAGCGCTGCGCGCCGCGGGTGTCGGCGAAATCACTGTCGTAGGCGGCTATCGTTTCGACCAGCTCCAGCGCTTCGTCGAGGAGCGTTGGGCCGCCGAGGAGCGGCCCGAGCTGGTCTTCAACCCTTTCTTCGCCGTGGCGAGCAGCATCGGCAGCGTCTGGGCTGCCCGTCACCAACTCCAGAGCGAGTTCTGTCTCCTCAATGGCGACACCGTGTACGATCCGGCGCTGGTCGCCGAGGGGATTTCGCGAACTCGAGCCGGGTCTGAACCTGTTCGTGGAACCGATCACGTCGGCCGAGCACGACGACATGCTCGTACGCATTGCGGGCGAGCGCGTCGTCGCCGTTGGCAAGGATTTAAGCCCGCTTCTCGCCCATCACCGCAGCCTCGGCTTCGTCGCGTGGCACGGCGAGGGGGTGGAGCGCTATGCCCGAGCGCTTGGATCGGTGATCAGCGGCGTCGACGGCACCCAGGCGTTTCACCATGCGATCGTCGACCGGATCGCGCACGAAGAGGGCGTTCATGCCGTCAGCTTCGAAGGCGGACAGTGGACTGAAATCGACCGGCCGGAAGACATCGCCCGCTGGGGCGGCGCGGCGCCACCCGAGGCAAGCACGGCTGCCGCCTAGCGCGGCCTGAGGCCCAGCGCCTCAATGTGCGACTGAATACCCGCTTCGAGGCGGTAGCGTTCGACCCACTCCCGAGTCCCTGGGGCAAGGGTGCCGGGGTTGCGAAGCTCGCGCGCGATCGCCTCAGCGAGTGCTTCGGCGTCGCCGGGCAGGACGAGCGTGCCGAAGCGGCCCTCATCGAGTACGTCGCCGACCGCGCCGGTCGATCGGGTAGCGATCACCGGGCAGCCGCAGGCGAGGGCTTCGAGCAGGACCGCGCCCTGGCCCTCCCACGCCGATGACAGCACCAGCGCCTGGGCGCGCGCGAGGAAAGGCAGCGGATCCGGGACATAGCCATGGAAGGTGACGCGGTCGGCGATGCCTAGCTGATCGGCGAGGCGCTGGAGCGCTTCGAGCAGCGGCCCGTCGCCGAGGACGTCGAGCATCCATTCTTCGTCGGGGCCGACGCGGGCAAGGGCGCGTAGCAGAAGCCGGTAGTCTTTCTGCTCTACCAGACGGCCGATCGCGAGTAGCCGACCGTTCGCGACGTTGCGCGGTGCAGCGCCGAGCGCGAGCATCTCATCGGTGATGTAAGGATTGTCCACGACGTGCAATTTGGCCCGCGCGTCGGGAAAGGAGGCGGCGAGCTGCTCGCTTGCGGCGCGGGTGATGGTCAGCACGCGCGCGGCGCGGCGGAACGAGCGGCCGTACCAAGCGCGGCGGACGGCGTTGCGCAAGACGCCACCATTCGGCCGTTCGATCGGGTTGGTGAGCTTGAGCGCGAGCTCGCCACCGAACTTGCCCGCGAACCGATGGGCGGTGGTCGCGGCGACGTGCATGTGGTTGCCGGCGGAGATTACGCGGTCGGGTCGTTCGGAGCGGATCCAGCGGGCGACTGCGCGGGCGCCGAGCAGCATCGAGGCGCCGCGCCCGCGCCGCGCCTTCACTTCAATCAGCTTGACGCGCGGGTCGAGCTGCGCTGTCAGCACGCCGCCGGGCGCGGTGACCAGCAATGAAACGTCGTAGCCGTGCTCGGCCAGGCCATTGGCGACGAGCAAGGTTGCGCGCGCAGTGCCGCCGGTGCCGAGGTCGGAAATGAGGATCATTACGCGCTCCGGGCGCATCGACGCACGGTGTGACTGGAGGAAGGCAAGGACCGCGTCGGCTCCCCGCTTCGCCGCGCCTGGCGTGCGATTGACAACGGCCGCCATGCGCTCGCGCTGGCGGTCGGCATAAAGCGGGTGGCGCTCCGGGGCAGTGCGGATTGCCTCGATCGCCGCGGCTGGCGTGTCGACCACGTCGCCCAGGCCCCAGTTGGGGAAGTCGGGGTTGCCGTGCCACACGACGCCATGAGCGTTGAGGAACACGCACGGCTTCCGCTCGGCGAGGAACTCGTAGACCTGGCTGCTGACGTCGCCGGCATAGATGTCGGCCGCGAGCGCGTAGGTCATGTCGAGCGAACGTTCCGAGCCGAGGTCGACGAGCACGTGGCCAGGCATTGCGAGGCTTTGCCAGCGGCGCCACTCGGATCGCGGGCGACGGCCGAACAGCTTGGCGTGCGGCGCGACGATTAGGTTGAACTCGCCGGTCCGGGCCGCATGGTCGATCAGCGGACGGGCAAATTTTTCCCACGAGCGCAGCGCGCGCTTGGAATGGGGGTTGAAGAGGACTGTCGGGCGGTCGTTGGCGAACAGCTTCACGGCTCGGCGGGAGAGCCGCCTGGCGACGTCGAACTTGGGGTAGCCGATGACCGCGTAATGGCCTGGCTGGATGCGGCGGCTCTCAAGCAGGCGGCGCTCGTCATTGGCTCCAGCGAGGAGCACGAAGTCGAAGCCGAGATATTTGTTGGAATAGGATGCCGCGCGGCCGCCGATCCCGTGGTTCACGTAGATCATCGCCGGCAGCGGATCGAGCAGCGGCCGAAGGAACCGCGCGTGGTCTGTCGGCGTAACGATGGCGTCGAATTCCGAAAGCAATTCGACATTGCGCCTGTCTCGCATCACCCACGTCTTCAGGCTGCCGAACACGCGCAGCTTCTGAAGGAGCCGCAGGTGCGCAGGCACGTGGAGCAGGAGCCGCGGGATTTGCCGGTCCCGATCGTCCCTTTCGAGGCGCCGGACCTGATCGAGCGTTTCGGCCGCAAGCGCGATGATCTCGACATAGAGGCCCTCGCGCTCCGCCAGCTCGAACGCGATGTCGGCAACATGATAGGCTTGGTACGCCTCGGCCCCGATCAGGACTGCAATGCGCAGCCGGCCGTTCGCCCCCATCGGGCAGCTAGGCGTAAGGGGGTTTGTCGAGCCCCGCCGGGCTCTTCGTGAAGATCTCGCAGCCGGTATCGGTAATCCCGATCGAATGTTCGAACTGGGCTGAGAGCGAGCGGTCGCGCGTGACCGCGGTCCAGCCGTCGTCGAGCAGCTTCACGTCGGGGCGGCCGATGTTGATCATCGGCTCGACGGTGAAGAACATGCCCGGCTTGAGCTCGGGGCCGGTGCCGGGCCGGCCGGCGTGGATCACTTCGGGGCTGTCGTGGAACAGCCGCCCAACACCGTGGCCGCAGAAATCGCGGACTACGCTGTAGCGGTGCGACTTGGCTTGGCGCTGGATCGCATTGGCGACGTCGCCGAGATGGTTGCCGGGCTTCGCGGCTTCGATCCCGAGCATGAGGCATTCGTAGGTGACGTCGACCAGCTTGCGGGCCTTCAAGGGCACGTCGCCGGCCAGGTACATGCGGCTGGTGTCGCCGTGCCAGCCGTCGACGATCGGGGTCACGTCGATATTGACGATGTCGCCATCGCGGATCGTGCGGTCGCTCGGGATTCCGTGGCAGACGACGTGATTGATCGAGATGCAGCAGCTCTTGGTGTAGCCGCGATAGCCGAGCGTCGCAGGAACCGCGCCGGCGTCGAGCGTCATCTTATGGACGATGTCGTCCAGCTCCTGAGTCGAGACTCCCGGGACGACCTGGGGAACGAGCGCGTCGAGGATCTCCGCGGCGAGCTGCCCGGCGCGGCGCATGCCTTCAAACCCTTCGGGCCCGTGCAGCTTGATGATGCCGTTCTTCGGCTCCAGGCGATCGTCAGGCGCAACTGTGATGTACTGAGTCATGGGGCCTAAATAGGCATTGCACGGGCCGAAGTCACCGTCAGTTCCTCCGCCACGTACATCTTGAACAGGTCGGCCATGGTTTGATTTCTTATCGACCTTAACTTCGCGCATCTGCGTGTCGACCCAGTCGCGATAAGGCCCGGCCATGCCATCGCGCGCCATTTTCCACGCCATACGAAAAGCTGGGTGCCCGACGAGCCTGGTGATGATAACGGCGTCCGACTCCCAGCTGCTGGCGTCCAGCGTTCCGGCCTGGAACTGGAGGAAGGAATCTTCGTAAGTCCAGAATATGGCGCCGGCAAAGCCGTAAAACGCCCAAATCTTCTCCGGGCTCATCGCCGCACAATCGACGTCGGCTTCGGCGATGGTCTTGCTCATGAACGAATCCGACATGCGCAGCATTATGTCGACGTTTCTGGCGGTCCGGCCCTGCTGAATCAGCGATCTCTGGTTACGGGTGGCCTGCCGCACCTGGAGCGCCAGGAAGATGAAAGAGATGACGACGGCGACGCCGGAAATAAACGAGCCGAACGCAGCCAGATCGGAAAATGACATGGTAATCTCCCCCGTCGCGCGAACGTAGGCTTCTTCGCGAGGGGCTGCACTGGCAATAATAAGATCGCTAGGGATCCCGCATGGGCGAACGAATGAAAACCTGGACCGCCGCGCTCGTCGTGATCGGCGACGAGATCCTTTCGGGCAGGACACAGGACAAGAACGTCGCGCAGGTGGCGACCTGGCTCAACGACCAAGGAATCCGGCTTGCCGAAGTGCGGATCGTTCCCGACGATCTCGCCCGCATCGGTGAGACCGTGAACGCGCTGCGGGCGGCGCACGATTATCTGTTCACGACGGGCGGGATCGGGCCGACGCATGACGACATCACGGTGGACGCGATCGCCGCTGCGTTCGGCGTGCCCGTCATCATTCATCCGCAGGCGCGGGCGATCCTCGAGGATTATTACCGCGATCGGGCGGGCGGGCTGAACCCGGCACGGCTGCGGATGGCGCGGACGCCGGACGGCGCAGAGCTGCTTCCCAACCCCCACTCGGGTGCGCCGGGCATCAAGATGGAAAATGTCTACATCCTCGCCGGAGTGCCGAACATCGCGGCGAGCATGCTCGAGGCTTTGGCCGGCAAGCTCGCGGGCGGTCGTCCGGTGGTGTCGGTGACGGTCGGTGCCCGGGCCGCGGAGAGCGACGTCGCCGACCTGCTGCGCGAGACCGAGGCGGCGCATCCGGGTGTCGCAATCGGCAGCTATCCGTTCTTCAAGGACGGCGGCTACGGGTCCAATTTCGTGATCCGCTCGGAGGATAGCGAGCTGGCGCGGGTGACGGGCGACGATTTGGCTGTGCGGCTGACGGAGGCAGGGTACGAACCCGTCGAGGGCGGGATCTAGCGCTGCGCGAGTTGCGTCGCGACGGCTGACTTGCATCCTGCAAGGCGTGGGCCTGCGCAGAAATCCGGCCATCTCTCAGTCGATTGCCAGAATTGCGCCAAGCCATAGCGTTTCATCAGCACGAAGAACCGCGGATCGCGGCGCAGGGCGTCGGCTTGCGGAACGAAGAGGAATTCGGTGGTTCCGGTCGTCGTATACCCCGGCTGAAAATTAGCAAGAAGCCGAAAAGCGACGTTCGTATCGCCCAGGACCGAGCTCCAGAGCGCGGCAAAGGTTGCTAGCGAAGGATCCTCGGCTGCCAGTCTCTGCCCGATCTCCAACGCCTTTGCGCGGTCGTCAGGCCGACGGGTAATCAGCGCTTGCTCAGCCGCCTGCCGCAGCCCCGATCCAGTGATCGTGTCCATGGCGGCGGGATCCTCGGTCGACCGTGCTTCCCGGATCTGACCAGCATCGAGCAGGCACCAGCGCAACGCCCATTTGAGGTCAGTGTCACGGGGCGAGTTGGCTACGCGCTCTTTCAGCTCTGCCGCGAGCCCGGCGGCCTGCCCTTCATCGCACGCCATCTTGGCTCCAAAGGGTCTCCATTCGAGCTGAAGGTCCGCCGCCGCCGCACGCTGTCCGTAGGTCGCAGCCTCGCCCATACGTCCGGTTTCAGTGAGAAAAATGGCGAGAAAGCCGTTGGCGTGCGGCCAATTGGGGTTGACCGAGACGGCCTTTCGAAGAATCTCCTCACGCCGGGCCCATTGGGTTGGCGGGAGCAGCATTTCTTGGGCGACATAGGCATCGGCGGCACGAGGGTCGAGTTGGAGCGCGCGCTTCGCGGCCCGGGCGGATTCAGCCCGAACTTTGGACGCCTGGTCGGCGGGCAGGTGCGGCGCCAGATATGCCGCGAATTTCGCAAAATCTGATTGGGCGGGTGCGAAGTTCGGCGCCTTGGCCATGATCAGGCGAAGATCGTCGAGGAGCTCGAAAGTGGATTTGGCATCCTCGGCATCGTCGTGATTGACGAACAGGTCGCACACTCGAAGGTACCGCGACAGGAGCTCCGTATCGGTAAGCCCGCCGGGCCTGAGTGCACGGTAAGCGCAGCTGATGACGCCGGCGATGCTGTGAGCGATCGCGTAGTTGAGCGATGCGGGGTCGTCGGCTGGTCCGCTGGTTTCAAAGCTCCAGAGACTGGAGTGGCGGAGACGATCATCGACGTGAAGTCGGGCATGGAACGTGTCGCCATTGCGCTCGACGGTTC
Source organism: uncultured Alphaproteobacteria bacterium (assembly GCA_963849435.1). Classification (GTDB taxonomy): domain Bacteria; phylum Pseudomonadota; class Alphaproteobacteria; order Sphingomonadales; family Sphingomonadaceae; genus Sphingomicrobium. The sequence continues at coordinate 210,278 of CAWKHO010000022.1, read as the reverse complement.
CGCTGACGGTATATCCGACCGCGAGGGATTTCAGCTTCTGATCGCCCTCATTGCCGTTCAGGCTATCGCTGTCGCTCCTGCTGATAGTCGGAATGTGTCCGTCGCTTAACGACGTGTTGATCTGATCGGTGAGGCCGTCGGCGACTGAGGTCAGATCGGGAGCGCCGCCAAGGCCCTTGATGGGCATTACTGCGATCTTGGCTGCGGCCTGCGCGGGTGACGAACTCGTCCACCACCAGCCGCCCAGCACCAATGCAACCAGCGCCAGACCGGCGGCCGCGGGTACTGGCGTCAGATTCCAACGCGTGCGTTTCCGCACCGCAGGAGCGTGGTCGGACTCCGGACTGGAGTTCGACAGCACGCCATTGAGCGCTTGCTTCAGCCGCTGGACTTGCGCGTGCCGGATGGAGCCGTTCCAGTCGCTGAGGTCGATGCCCTGACGCTCGCCGAAGAACAAAGGCGGTTCGCAAGGCTCGATGAAGATCTGGACGAGCCGTCCGCGAGTTCGGGCGACCCGCGCTTCCGAGCGGACGTTCTCACTGGCAACGGACGCAGGGGACCAGCAGACGATCACGGCCTCGGCGCTGGCGAGCGCCTGCTCAATCGTCTGTTCCCAGCTGGCACCCGCCGCGATATCGTCGTCCCACCACGGCTCGAACCCGCTCTTGCGCAGCGCTGAAACCAGTTTGCCGACCTGGCGCTTGTCGGACCGCGCGTAGGAGACGAAGACTTGCGGCACCCCACCCCCCCTCATTCTGCGATCGGGATATATCCCGGCGAGCGGCATTTGGCACGAGCCTTCCCTGCCTCGGCGCGAAGGGGTAAGCCGGGGCCGGACCACGGGGGCGGGCAAATGTCGGGCGATGTCGCTCAACCGACGATTTTCCTCAGTTACGCGCATGGCGATCACGCGCAGGCGCAACGCCTCGCCGCGGCGCTTCAGCGCGGCGGTTACACCGTCTGGTGGGACGCGCTGATCGAGGGCGGCACGCGCTACGCTGCGTCGATCGATGAAGCGCTGGAAACGGCCGATGCTGTTGTCGTTCTGTGGTCGCGCAACTCGGTTAATTCCGATTGGGTGCGGGACGAGGCTGCGCAAGGGCGGGAGCGGCACCGGCTCGTGCCGCTGTCGCTCGACGGAACCCACCCGCCTTTGGGCTTCCGGCAAATCCAGATGATCGACATTTCCGGCTGGAACGGGCGGTCGAACGCGCCGCAGCTGGAGGCGGTGCGGCGGGGAATTGCGGCTGCGATGGGTCAGGCGGTGCCGCCGCGCGCTGCGGAAAAGCCACAGGCCGCATCAGCCGAAGGACGGCGCTGGCCGCCGGCGCCGGCACCGTCGCCGTGCTTGCCGGAGGCGGTTTGATTGCCTGGGAGACGGGATTGATCGGCGCCGGGAGGGCCCAGGCGCGGAGCATCGCCGTGCTGCCCTTCAAGAATCTGAGCGGCGACGCGGGCCAGGCGTATCTTTCCGATGGCCTGACGGAGGAGGTCCGCTCGGCGCTGTCGCGCAACGCGGGGCTGATGGTGCTGGCCTCCGCTTCGTCGAATACGGTTGGGGACGAACGGGTGGACGCGGTGTCCATCGCGCGCAAGCTCGGCGTTGCCTACTTACTCGAAGGCTCGGTGCAGCGCGCGGGCGATGTCGTGCGGGTCGCGACCGACCTCACCAACGGGGCGACCGGCTTCAGCGAATGGTCGCAAGCCGTCGATCATCCGCTGAGCGACATCTTCGCCTTCGAAGACGAGATCGCACGGACGATTTCCAATGCGATGTCCGTGCGGATGGCGACGGATGCGCCGGCGCTCGGGAGGCACGCGCAACGTCAAGGCATATGAAGCCTATTTGCGCGGACGCGCGCTCTACAATTTGGCCAAGGGCGAAGAAACGGATCTGCAGGCCGCGCGCGAATTACGAACTCGCGATCGCCGCGGATCCCAACTTTGCGCTGGCGCATGCCGCTCTGTCGCGCTTGCTTGCGTCGCTCGCCGCCAACGAGGCCAGCGCCAGCGAGTTGAAGTCACTTTATGACGGCGCGATCACGGAAGCCCAGCGCGCAACGCAGCTCGCGCCGACCTTGCCCGAAGGTCACCTGGCCCTGGGTTTCGCGCTCTTCTCGGGCAGGCTCGATGTGCAGGGCGCGCGCGCCATCTTTCGACAAGGCTTACCTTTACGGGCGCGGCGATGCGGACATCGTGCTTCTCTACGCGCTGTACATGGTGCGCGCGCGCCGCTTTGGGGAAGCGCGGTCGGCCATCGAGCGGGCCTTGGCGCTCGATCCGCTCAACCCGCGGACCCACCGCGCAGCCGGATCAATCGCCTACACGTCGCGCCGCTTTGCCGATGCGGTGCCGCAGTACCAGCGGGCGCTTCAGCTCAATCCCCAGATGTCGAGTGCGCACGCGGGGCTCGGCGATGCGCTGATGCAATTGGGCAAAATGCAGGAGGCCCGCGCCGCTTATGCGGCGGAGCCCAAAGCGATGTTTCGGCTGCCCGGACAGGCGGTGCTCGAGCATCGCGCCGGAAACCAGCCCGCGGCGGAACGCGCGTTCGCGCAGCTGGTGAGCGAGGTCGGCGACGCGGCCACCTATCAGCAAGCGCAGGTGATGGCGCAGTGGGGACGCACTGATGAAGCGCTGCGGCTACTGGCGCGGGCGCGAGCGGTCGGCGACTCGGGCCTCATCTTCGCCGCCACCGATCCGATGCTTGACCCGATCGCACGCGACCCGAGATTCACCCGCTTTGTCAAAGACATCGGGTTTGCCTGAGCGGCCCTATCTAAACTCCGCCATTCGTGAGACTCTGCGAAGTTCATTTCAAGGAGAGGGATCATGATCACGCGCGACGAATTTCACGCCGGCCCCGAGGACGAGGAACAGGACCGGGGCAATGACGACGATCGCGGCAACAATGACGATCGGGGCAACAACGATGATCGCGGAAACGACGACGACCGCTAACGCAACTCGTCGATTGACGGATCGGCCGCCATGGCGCGCTCGATCCAGTCCCGGAAATGCTCGTTATCAATGCGAAGGTAGATACCGGCGCTATCGGGGCGATAGCAGCCGATCCCCCAGTTGACGACGCCGACCAGCTGCGGGTGGTCGCCTTCTGTCACCAGCGGTCCGCCGCTGTCGCCGGTGCATGTGTCGGCATCGTCGCCCGGGGTGCGGCCGGTCGCGCATAGCTGATAATCCTGCACCTGCCCCGCATACTGGGGGTAATCGGCGCAATCGGCGGTGACGAGGTCGACCTCGGTAAGCTCGGACTGGAAGCCTTTGCCCCTGCCGGACTCGAGCTGACCCCAGCCAGTTGCGAATACGTCCACGCCCGGCTCCAGCGGCGCTCCGTCATAGAGCGGGATCGGCTCGATTGGGCCGGCGGTGTCGAAGTTGGTCTGATCGTCGGCGACGAAGTGGACCAAAGCGATGTCGTAGAGGTGCTCGTCCTTGTTCCAGTCGGCGTGGCGAACCATCCGGTCGATCCGGTAGGTCGCGCCTTCGTCGCTGTCGATGTGCGTCGCGCCGAGCCTCACGCGATGCCCGTTCTCGATGCGCGTTTCGTTGATGCAGTGGGCAGCGGTGAGCACCCATCCGTCCGCGATCAGCGAGCCGCCGCACTTGTGGGCCAGGTCCCAGCCGTCACGCCCGGTCGCGAGATCTTCCGCGCTCCAGTTGGTGTTGCTGCTATAGATTTGCGCCTGCCACGGTATCCCTGCGGCTTGCTGCTGCTCGGCCGGCGCCGGTTGGGCGGCGAGCGCGAGGCCGAGGACGATCGGCGCGAAAAGCAACGGCATTGGCAATCCCCCGGCGATGGGGAGTGTATGCCACAGCGTCCGATCTTTGGCGAATACGAGAGAATGGAGCGGGCGAAGGGAATCGAACCCTCGTCGTAAGCTTGGGAAGCTTCTGCTCTGCCATTGAGCTACGCCCGCTCGCCGGCCGCTGAGTTAAGGTGCAGGTCAAATCCCGTCAACGTGAGATGAAATCTGCGCAACCCTGGGAACGCATGAGAGGTTTAGTCGTTGCTTAATATAAGTACCCTTACTATGTTCGAACCATGGAAACACTCCCCTTCGAAATAGGCGAGACGGCGCACGCCTTGCGCAAGGCCTTCGATCGCCTTGCAGTCGGGCTCGGAGTCACGCGCGCGCAGTGGAAGGTGCTGTTCAAGCTGACCCGCACTCCGGGCCTTCGCCAGGTCGAGCTGGCGGACATGCTCGATCTCGAGCCGATCACCTTGTGCCGCATCGTAGACCGTCTCGAGGAAGCTGGTTGGGTCGAACGCGCGCGCGATCCGGATGACCGGCGGGCGTGGCGGCTGCACGTCACCGCAAAGGCGCAGCCGCTCGTCGACAAGCTTCAGGCGATCGGCACCGACCTCGTCGAGCATGCGTTTGCCGGAATCGACGGCAAGGACATCCAACTCACGCGTCAGGTCCTGGCGCGCATCCGCGACAACGCCGGCCGGACCGGAGCAATCAAAAGGGCGTCGAATCAATGAACAAGATCAGCACTGAAAAGCTGACAGGAACGGCCGTAAAAAAGGTTCGCCGAGTCGCCGGCAACAAAGGTATGCTGCGAACGATCCTGATGCTGATCGTGCCCGCCATCCTCGTGATCGGCGGCGGCTATTATTGGCTGACCAGCGGCGGCAGCGTTTCGACCGACGACGCGCAGGTGAAGCAGGACATCGTCTCCGTCAGCGCGCAGGTGAACGGCCCGATGGTGCAGGTCTTCGTCCGCAACGGCAGTCAGGTCAAACGCGGCGATCCGTTGTTCCGCATCGATCCTGCGCCCTACCGGGTCGCGCTCGAGCAGGCGATGGCGCAGCTCGCCGGCGCGAAGCTCCAGACGACCCAGCTGCAAACGACCGCCGCCGGGACCGGCGCGGATATCGTCGGCGAGCAGGCGAATGTCGACATCAAGCGCAACGCCCTCGCTCGGCAGCAGGCGCTGCTGAAGCAGGGCTTCACGACCCGTGCCAACTACGAGGACGCCTTGAACGAAGTGCGGACGGCAGAGAAGGACCTTGCGGACGCACGCGCTCGCGCGGCGAATGCGCATGCGGCGCTTGCGCCCGGCGAACAGCCGCAGATCGCGCAGGCTCAAGCGGCCGTGGACAAGGCGAAGCTCGACCTGTCGCGCACCGAAGTCCGCGCGCCCATGGATGGCGTGGTCGAGAATGCCGACAACTTGCAGATCGGCCAGATGGCCGTGACCGGACTTGGCATGCTCTCGCTCGTCCACAGCAGGGCGCCGTGGGTCGAGGCGAACTTCAAGGAGAAGGACGTCGGCCGCATGGTTCCGGGCCAGAAGGCGACCATCAAGGTCGATGCCTACCCGGGCGTGAAGTTCGCGGCGCACGTCCAGAGCATCGGCATGGGCACCGGCAGCCAGTTTTCGCTGTTGCCGGCGCAGAACGCCAACGGCAACTGGGTCAAGGTCACACAGCGCGTGCCGGTGCGAATCGCGTTCGACGGCACTCCGTCCAGGCCGATGATCGCCGGCCTGTCGGTGACCGCAACGGTCGAATTCGACAAGAAGTAGCCGCGAATGGCCAGCGCGCCGGGCGTCGCCACCCATCCGCTTCCGACCGGGCAGCGGCTGATCGTCACCGTCGGGGTGATGATGGCTGTGCTGCTGCAGGTGCTCGACACGACGATCGCCAACGTGGCCCTGCCGCATATGCAGGCGAGCCTCAGCGCGACGCAGGACAGCATCAATTGGGTGCTGACCAGCTATATCGTCGCGTCGGCCATCGCTTTGCCGATCAGCGGCTGGCTCGCCGACAAAGTCGGGCGCAAGCGGCTGCTTTTGATCTCGGTCGTCGTGTTCACAGTCGCTTCCGTGCTCTGCGCGACCGCGACGTCGCTGACCGAGATGGTGCTGTTCCGGGCGCTGCAGGGCGTCGGCGGCGCCTTCATCGTGCCGCTTGCCCAGGCAACTCTGTTCGACATCAACCCGCGCGAGAAGCACGGCCAGGCGATGGCCCTGTTCGGCGGCGGTGTGATGATCGGGCCGATTTTGGGACCGGTGCTCGGCGGATGGCTGACCGACAATTACAACTGGCGCTGGGTGTTCCTCGTCAACCTTCCGGTTGGCGTGATCTGTCTGCTGCTGATGCTCCGCTTCATGCCCAAGACCGAGACCCATGAACGCAAGTTCGACATGTTCGGCTTCGCGCTGCTCGCGATCGCGCTCGGAGCGCTGCAATTCTGTCTCGACCGCGGGCAGCAGAACGACTGGTTCTCGAGCTGGGAGACGATCATCGAAGCCGGACTCGCGATCGGCGCCGCATGGATGTTCGTCGTGCACATGATCACCGCCAAGCATCCATTGTTCGAGCGGGCGATGTTCACCGACCGGAATTTCGCGACCAGCCTGCTGTTCATGGCCGTGACCGGGGTGCTCCTGCTCGCCGGTCTCGCTCTGCTGCCCCCGTTGCTGCAGAACATGTACGGCTATTCGGTGTTGCAGTCCGGCTTCCTGACCGCGCCGCGCGGCCTCGGCACCTTGTTCTCAATGCTGATTGCGGGCCGCCTCACAGGCAAGATCGACGCTCGGCTGCTCGTCGGAATCGGCGTCGTGCTGATGGGTGTGTCCCTCTACATGATGACCGGCTTTGCAATCGACCAGCCGTCGCGGCCGGTGATCGTCAGCGGCGTGGTCCAGGGGCTTGGGCTCGGTCTCATCTTCGTTCCGCTGCAAACGCTCGCCTTCGAGACGCTGGCGGTCCGCATGCGCACGACCGGGGCGGCATTGCTCAACCTGTCGCGCAATATCGGCGGGTCGGTTGGTATTTCGATCGTCAGCACGCAGCTCGTGCGGATGACTCAGGTCGCCCACGCAGACCTCGCGCAGGCGATCACGCAGCAGACGATCCCGACCGCCAACCCCGAGATCCTGCAAACAATCGTCCCGGTCGCCGGCCCGGCCGCGCTCGCCTACATCAATGCGATGATCACCAAGCAGGCTTTGTTCATCGCCTATCTCGACGACTTCAAACTGATGATGATCGTCACCTTCGCGGTGCTTCCGCTGCTGCTGTTCATGAAGCGCGGAAACAAGGTCGGAACCGGCGGTCCGGCGCACGCTGGATGATGGGTATCGCCGTTCGCGTACTCCGCGTTCGGCCAGCCGGGCATCGCCTGGCGCGCGGTGGCGACGGCCGCGAGGTCGAGGTCCGGGTAGCCGAAGCGCCCTCCGACGGTGCAGCGAACGACGCCGCGATTAGGCTCATCGCCAAAGCATTCGGGATCAGCCGTTCCGAAGTTTCGATCATTTCGGGTCGAGACCAGTCGTCATAAGCGCCTGTCGATCCCATTTGATCTGCGTGAAGCACGCCGTCGCCTGAGTCGCCAGATCTCGCGCGGCTGATCAAAAGGGAGAAGATCTATGTTCATGTTCGCGAGGCGCCAGCTCGGCCGCAACGGCCCCGAAGTTTCCGCGATCGGTCTCGGCTGCATGGGCATGAGCGAGTTCTACGGAAGCGGCAACGACGAGCAGTCGATCGCGACCATCCATCACGCGCTCGATCAGGGCGTCACCTTCCTCGACACCGCCGACATGTACGGGCCGTTCAAGAACGAGGAGCTGGTCGGGCGCGCGATCCGCGGCCGCCGCGACCAGGTCTTCCTCGCGACCAAGTTCGCCAACGTGCGCGGCCCGAATGGCGAGTTCCTCGGCGTGCGCGGCGACCCCGAATATGTCCGCTCCGCCTGTGAGGCGAGCCTGAAGCGGCTCGGGCGTCGATACGATCGATCTCTATTATCAGCACCGCGTCGATCCCAATGTTCCGATCGAAGATACGGTCGGGGAAATGGCGCGGCTCAAAGACGAGGGGAAAATCCGCTACCTCGGCCTCTCCGAAGCCGCGCCGCAGACGATCCGGCGGGCGCATTCGACGCACCCGATCACCGCCGTCCAGACCGAGCTCTCGCTATGGAGCCGCGACGCGGAGGCCGAAGTCATTCCGACGGTGCGCGAGCTGGGCATCGGCTATGTCGCATATTCGCCGCTCGGCCGCGGTTTCCTGACCGGACAGTTCAAGTCGCCGGACGATTTTGCCGAGGATGATTTCCGCAAGAATCACCCGCGCTTCCAGGGCGAGAATTTCCAGCGGAACCTCGATCTCGTGCGCGAGGTCGAGCGCATGGCGCAGGAGAAGGGCTGCACGACCGCGCAGCTCGCGCTCGCCTGGGTGCTCGCGCAGGGCGAGGATATCGTTCCGATCCCCGGAACCCGGCACATCAAATATCTCGACGAGAATATCGGCGCGCTGGAGGTGAAGCTAACACAAGAGGATCTGAAGCGCCTCGACGAAATCCTTCCGCCGGGCGCCGCCGCCGGCACCCGCTACCATGCGCGCGGGATGGAGACGATCAACCGTTAGGACCGTTCGTCGATCAGGCTCATGCAGGTGACTCCGGCTTCGGCTTTCTGAAGCTCGGAGACATCGACCTCAACGACCTGAAAGCCGCGTTCTCGCAGCCGCTCGGCGGTTCGGGGATTGCCGGCGGGGAGGATCAGCCGGTCGGAGACCCTGCAGGCAGTTCGCGGCCGCGGGTTCACGCTCGTCGACGGCTAAGGGCTCGACACCGGCGAACTGCGCCGGATCGACCGAGCGCTCGCTGTACAGCAGCACCGGCGTTCCATTCGGGTCCAGGCCCGCGAATGTCGCGCCCGTTTTCAGATGGAGGCAGTCGCGAAGTTCGGCTTGCACCACAGTGTAACCTAACGGACTGACGAGTTCCGCCAACGCCGCGAATGCCATCGGCGTCGGTGCGGCTGGACAGGCCGACGTAGAGCGTTCGACCGATGCGCAGGACGTCGCCGCCGTCCACATAGCCGAACGTGATCCTGTGCACTTCGAAATGCCCGGCCAGCCCTTCTGCCGTGGATTCGGTCTCGCCCGCGCGTGACGCGATGCCGGGGCGGGTGATGACCGCATGGCCATCGAGCAGCAGCGCCGTGTCCTCGACGAACACCGCGTCCGGGATCATCCGCAAGCTCGGGCAGGCGAATCACCTCTGCTCCGGCATCCGCCAGCGCCTGCTCATATGCGGCGTGCTGCGCGACCGCCCTGGTCGACATCGATCGGCGTGCGATCGAGATGCGTGAGCGCGCACTCGGGCAGCCTCGGACTGACCGCTCTCGTAAACGCCCTCATCAGCCGCCGTGCTTGCGCATCCACAGCGCGAACAGATCGGGCCAGCGGGAGCCGGGCATCTCCTTTGGCAGATGCAGTCCGAAGCCGTGGCCGCCCTCGGCGAAGAAATGCGCTTCCACTGGCGCCCCCGCTTTGCGGCAGGCCTGGGTCCACAGCAGGCTGTTCTCCGGCAGGATGAAGCCGTCGTCCATCGCGGCAGCGACGAAACTCGGCGGCGTCTCCTTGGTCACGTGAAGCGCGGGCGAGCGCGCGGCGATGAGTTCGGGTGAAGGATTCGGCCCGAGCAGGTTCGGCGCGGTGTCGCCGTGCGATATTGCCGTGTCGAGGCTGATGACCGGGTAGATCAATCCAACGAATGCCGGCCGCGCGGACAGCGAGTTGGCGGCGTCGACGGGCGCATAGACCTGCTGCGCGTGCGAAACCGCCAGATCCGCCGCGAGATGCCCGCCGGCGGAGAAGCCGAGAACGCCAAGCCGCTTCGGATCGATCTTGAATTCGGCCGCGCGGGCGCGGATCAGGCGCATTGCGCGCTGCGCGTCCGCAAGCGCTACCGTCGACCGGTTCGCCCATCCCTCATCCGGCAGGCGATAGCTGAGCACGAACACGGTCGTCCGCTCCGCATTGAAGCGCTCGGCCGGATGAAGTCCTTCGTTCTGGACGGCGAGAAAAGTGTAAGAGCCGCCCGGCGTAACCAAGATGGCCGAACCGTCGGGCAGCGCCGGCCGGAACACGTTCACCTCCGGGACTCGGGATGCCTTTGATCCATAGCTGCGGACCGTCGGGAAACATCTGCCACCCAGGTGCCGGGAGCGGGTGCGGCGCCCCCGGCGGAGTCCCGGGCCACAGCGCGAAACGCTCTTTGGGCGGCCACAGCGGCGTGCCGGGTTCCGCGGCAACGATGGCCGGGCTCTTATACTCCTGCGCCCCCGCGGCGGAGGCGGCGAGCAGCGCACCGGCGCTCGTCAGAAATGCCCTTCGTTCGATATCCAACCTATGGTCCCCTGACGATCAGTCCGCCCTTCATCACTAGCCGGACATGCTCGACGGCCGAGACGTCGCGCGTCGGATCGCCGTCGACTGCGACGAGATCGGCGAGCAGCCCCGGCCGAACTTCCCCGCGATCGGTCAAATGGAAAATACGCGCGTTGCCGGAGGTTGCCGCGATCAGCACGTCGGCCGCGGGCATTCCGGCGCGCTGCATCGCCTCCATCTCCAGCCAGTTCTTGCCATGGGTGAAGACTCCGACATCGCCGCCCATGCAGATGGGGACTCCGGCTTTCATCGCCAGCTGGAACGAGTGGCGGTTCTCCTGGACGCTCTCGGGCGCCGGCTCCTGACCATTCCAGCCCTGGAAGTAATGCGCATAGGCTTCGGAGGCGGCGATCGTCGGACAAAGCGCGATCCTGCGGTCGTGCATCATCTTGAACACGTCGGCGGTCCCGCCGTAGCCGTGCTCGACCGTATCGACGCCGGCAAGGATCGCGCGGCGCATCCCTTCCGCGGTGGTCGCATGTGCGGCGGCGAGCCGTCCCGCATCGTGGGCAACCGCAACGCCAGCAGCCATTTCCGCTTCGGTTAGAGTAGGGCGGCTCGGTTCACCCGGAAGGTAGTGGTAGTCGGCGTACATCTTGATGACGTCGGCGCCGGCCGCGATCTGGTCGCGCGCTGCCTTGGTCATCTCGTCGGGTCCGCTGACCTCCTCGGCGCCTTGCGGAACATGGACGCCGGGCTCGAAGCCTTTGGGGCCATATGCGCCGCGCGCCACGTTCGCTTTGGTTGAGACGAGCAGCCTTGGGCCGGGGACGATACCCTGGTTGATCGCCTGCTTGAGCCCGACGTCGGCATAGCCGGCGCCTTCGGTTCCAAGGTCGCGCTCGGTTGTGAAGCCGGCCATCAGCGTCTTTTCGGCGCTCACCACCGCGCGGGCAGTGCGCAACGCGAGCGGCTCGTGCAGCACCTGATCGTCCCACTTGGCCTCGTTGTACGGATGAAGGAAGAGGTGCGAGTGGCCCTCGATCATGCCGGGCATCAGTGTCTCGCCCGGAAGATCGATGACGCGTGCTCCGGCGGGTAGGGCGAGGTTCGGGCCGACAGCAACGATGCGGTCGCGGTCGACCAGCACCATCCAACCTGCATGCGGCTGCCGGTTCACCCCGTCGAAAACGCGCGCGGGTCTCAGCAGGATTGGTTCGGCGGAAGCTGGAACTGCGAGAATGAGCGCGAGTAAGAACAGGATCAGGCGGTGCATCGCGGGAGCCTATGCGAAGCAGGGCAGCGGTGGAAAGAGCCCATCGTTCAACCGAACGGTTGACAGTTTAGTCCGTGTCGCACATATTCAACCAAATGGTTGATAATCGAACTCGACACGGTGTTCCACGCTCTGGCCGATCCGACCCGGCGCGGGATGCTCGCCAATCTCGCTTTGGGTGAGAAGTCGGTTGGCGAGCTCGCCGAGCCATTCCGCATGAGCTTCGCGGGCGCCGCCAAGCATGTAAAAGTCCTCGAAGGCGCCGGGCTCGTCGCTCGCCGCAAGGCGGGGCGGAAGCAGATTTGCACGCTCAACGCCGGGCCGCTGGCTGAAGCCGAGAAATGGCTGCGGCAATGGGAGAGATTCTGGAACGTGCGCCTCGGTCGCCTCGAAGCGCTCATCGAACAAGACAAAGCAAAGAAGGAGAATTCAGATGGCTGAAGCTGCGGCACAAATTCGCGCGCCGATCGAGCGCACCGCTGCCGACACGATCCGGCTCGAGCGCATGCTCGATGCGCCCGTCGAGACGGTTTGGCGGTATCTCGCCGAAGCCGACCTTCGCCGCGAGTGGTTCATGGGCGGTACGGATGCCCGCCCGGACGGCGAATTCGATCTCGTTGTCGATCATGACAATCTCTCGACCGATGAGGTTCCGTATCCGGAGAGCCACCAGTCTTTCAAAGGCGCGGTCTGGTCTGAGAAGGTTGTTCGATTCGAGCCCCCGCGGCTGCTCGCAACGACCTTCCAGGGCGGCAAGAACGGCACGGTCACTTATGAGCTGTTCCCCGAGGGCGAACGTACGCGGCTGGTGCTCACCCATAGCGGCATCACCAGCGGCACCGGCGCGCAGGATTTCGGCAGCGGCTGGAATTCGCACCTGACCGTGCTTCAGGAGAAGCTCGCCGGCCGCGGTGTGAAGAACTTCTGGGCGTTGCACGCGCAATCGAAAGAGTGGGTCAAACAGGCGCTGGAGGGCTGAGCCATGTGCCCGCTCTGCCTGTCGGCCGCGGCATGGCTCGGCCTCGGTGGCGGCTCGGCGGCCAGCCTCGCTGCGCTTGTGGCGGTGATCCGGAGGAAAGGAAAAGACGATGGCGACGATTGCAACGACACATCCGGTCGCGAGCCGTGAGGAATGGCTCAAGGCGCGGCTCGATCTGCTCGAGGCCGAGAAGGCGCATACGCACGCTGGCGACGAACTGGCGCTCAGGCGGCAACAACTGCCGTGGGTGAAAATCGAAAAGGATTATGCGTTCGACACGGATGAGGGGCGGGCGAGCCTCAGCGACCTTTTCCGCGGCCGCTCGCAGCTGCTCGTTTATCACTTCATGTTCGGGCCAGATTACGACGCTGGCTGCCCGTCCTGCTCGGCGATTGCCGACGGGTTCAACGGCTTTGCGACCCATCTTGCGAACCATGACGTGATGTTCTGGGCCGTCTCGCGAGCGCCGCTTCCGAAGCTGCAAGCCTACAAGCAGCGGCTGGGCTGGACCTTCCCGTGGGCCTCTCCGTTCGGGAGCGGCTTCAACCTGGATTTCGCGGTCGTGCCTCACCGAGGATCAACAGGACAAAGGGAATACGAGTATAACTTTCAGGGAAGTCCGCGATCCCGCCGACGTGCTCAAGGAGCAAGCGGGCGGCCACGCCGCCCATGTACCGGTGCCGACCTTTCGCACCTATCTGAAGGAGCTGCCGGGGATGAGCGCGTTCATCCTCGACGAAAGCGATGTCTATCACACCTATTCGACCTTGCCCGCGGCCTTGACGCGCTCTGGGGCATGTATCCGTGGCTCGACCGTGCACCCAAAGGCCGCAACGAAAACGGCCATTGGTGGTGTCACCACGATCGCTACGCGGCACTTTAATAGCGGGATTAACGGGGGTGCAATCAAGCGGCGGGAACGAACGGTCGAGTCCTCTGCGAATGCCCCGTGCCGGAGTGTCCCAAAATTGAACAGTCGCGCCGGAAAAAAAGCCGATCAGCAGTCGGAACTCAGCTGGTTAGCACATTGTTAACCGCCGCACTTCCGCATCACATGCGGGGGCATCCTTTTGCAGAGGTGCGGCATGCGCAGGCTTGTTTTGGGTTTGATCGGTGCAACCGCGCTGACCATGGCATCGGCAGCCAGTGCGACCCTTGTCATCACGACACCAACGTCGGTGTCGGTGAGCGGCCCCAACACGGTCAACAATATCGATTTTACCTTCGGCTACAGCAATTCCGACACGACTTCCCCGTTCTCCGAGACGGTGTCGTGGATGAATGACCTGGCCGGTCTTTATTCGCTCTCGCTGACGACCAGCGCGGTAACCGCGGACGGTCCAACCGATGTCGACATTAGTGCGGCATTCCTGACCGGCACCGGCATATTCGGCCAGATGGATCTGAACCCGGATCCGACCAACACTGATATGACTGAGACATTCCGCTTGCTCAGCCAGCAGCTTGGGGCCGGCACCTACACCCTCACGGTTGAGGGCACGAGGGGCGAGATCGGCTCGTATGGCGGCAACGTCTCCTTCGAGGCGCATCCCGGCGACGTTCCCGAGCCCGCGACCTGGGGATTGATGCTGCTCGGCTTCGGCGCGATCGGCTGGCAGCTTCGCCGCCGCCGCAGTGCACTGCTCACGCAGGCGGCTTAACGAACGACCGATGTGCGAAAAAGAGGGCGGCCTGGAAACAGGCCGCCCTCATTGTTTGTAGCTGGGCTTAGCGCTTCGAGAACTGGAAGCTGCGGCGGGCCTTGGCGCGGCCGTACTTCTTCCGCTCGACGACGCGCGGATCGCGGGTAAGGAAGCCTTCACGCTTCACCGTCGTACGCAAAGCCGGTTCGTAGCGAGTCAGTGCCGTTGAGATGCCGTGACGAACGGCGCCTGCCTGGCCCGACAGGCCACCGCCCTTGACGGTGGCTTCGACATCATATTGCCCGCGACGGTCGGTGATATCGAACACCTGATTGATGATCAGGCGCAGAGTCGGACGCGCGAAATAGATTTCCTGTTCGCGTCCGTTGATGACGATTCGCCCCGAGCCGGGCTTGAGCCAGACGCGCGCGACGGCGTCCTTGCGCCGACCAGTAGCATAAGCGCGGCCCTGCTTGTCGAGCTGCTGCTCCCGAAGCACCGCCTGGATCTGCGGACCCTGGGTCGAAGCGCCTTGATCAGCGGTGCTCGCGGCAACTGCGTCCGCCGCAGCTTCCGCTGTCGTGGCACCGTCGCCGGGAACTTCAGGAGTTCTCGGCTTTGGGGCTGGTCAGCTCGCCCAGATCTGAAAGAGACTTTTTGTCAGCCATTATGCGCCCACCTTGTTCTTGCGGTTCATCGACGCGACGTCGAGGACTTGAGGGTTCTGGCCGCCGTGCGGATGCTCGGCGCCGTTATAGAGATGCAGCGCCCGCATCTGGTCGCGGCCAAGCGGGCCGCGCGGGATCATGCGCTCGACGGCCTTTTCGAGGATGCGCTCCGGGAAGCGGCCCTCGAGCACCTTGCCGGCGGTGACTTCCTTGAGCCCGCCCGGGTAGCCCGTGTGCTTGTAATAGAGCTTCTGCTGCAGCTTGCGGCCGGTGAAGCGGATCTTGTCGGCGTTGACGACGACAACATGGTCGCCGCAGTCGACGTGGGGCGTATAGCTCGGCTTGTGCTTGCCGCGGAGGATGTTGGCGATGATCGTCGCAACGCGTCCGACCACCAGGCCGTCGGCGTCGATCAGATGCCATTTCTTCTCGACCTCGGCCGGTTTGGCCGACTTGGTCATCTTCATCAGCGCCTTCATGGCTATCGAACCCTCTGAAGTGAAAGCGCGCCGCCGGAAGGGCAGCGCTGCGAAGGCGCTATTTGCGGGTGAGGCAAAGAAAGTCAAGTAAAAGCGGGCATTTGCGAGCGGGTAAAATAATACCCAAGTCAGCTTCGGGCGAGATGGCACGGCTCCGCCAGACCCGCGTTAAGCCATGAGCCATGCCCAAAAACAGCCACAGCCGGAAGGATGCTCGCGAGGCTCGGAAGGGCGGCGGCGGTATTCAATGGCGGCGCTGGTTCCTGGCCGTGCTGATCGCCGGCGCGATCCTGTTCGCGGCGCTGCACTGGGGCGACGTCAAGAAGTTCGCCGAGCTGACCGCGAAGGCCGAGCCGATGTGGCTCGCGGGCGCGCTTCTGCTGCAGTTCCTGACCTATCTCTCGCTGTCTGCCCAATGGTGGCTCGTGCTGCAAAAGGCGGGGAGCCAGCGATCGATTCTCAAGCTTCTTCCGCTCACAATCACCAAATTGTTCGCCGACCAGGTCGTGCCGACCGCGGGCGTGAGCGGCAATGTCCTGCTCGTCGACCGCCTTAAGGCCATAGGAGTGCCGCGCGAGCGTGCGGTCGCGGCCGTGATCCTGGCGATCATCGCTTATTATTTGTCCTATGCGGCAGGGACCATCGCCGCCGTGGCGATGCTGTGGTGGAAGGGCAAGCTTAGCCTGTGGCTCCTCGGAATCGCGGCCCTGCTGCTCATGGTTGCGACCGCCATTCCGGCGGCAGCCCTGTGGTTGCAGGACAAGGGCGAAGCGGCGCTGCCGCGCTGGCTGCGGCGGCGGGGAACGATCCGCGAGACGTTCGAGATGCTGGGCGAAGCGCCGCGCGAACTGGTGCGGGATCCGCTGCTGATCGTCCAACTGACTTTGCTCAACCTCGCGGTGTTCGTTGCCGACGCTGGCACCTTGCTGTTCTGCCTCTTCGCGCTTGGCGTGCAGGCGTCGTTCGCCGCCGCGTTTGTTGCCTTCACCATGGCGGCGGTCGTCACCTTGCTTGGGGCTGTTCCGCTGGGACTCGGATCGTTCGAAGCGACGAGCATCGCGGTGTTGCGCCTGATGGGCGTTCCGTTCGAAGCCGGGCTCTCGGCGACCTTGCTGTACCGCGGCTTCGCGCTGTGGCTGCCACTTGGAATTGGGATCTTCCTCACCCGCGGCCTCGGCAGAAAGTAGATGGTGACGCAGCCGTAACGGTGGGAACGGCAGGACCGCTGCGCCAGTTTGCTACGCGACACACAAATAGAGGAGCGTGCAATGTATATCGGTCTTGGCGGTCTGTTGATCCTGATCCTGGTGCTCTGGCTGCTCGGCGTAATCTAAACCCCGCGCACGCGGCGTCAGAAATCCTGCGTCAGGATCGCTGAACGCGCGAGCGGCGCGCTCCGCCGCTCCGGAGGGAAAAATTTGCGGCCCGGCAGCGTTGCCTGCGGTGTGGACGCGTCCTAATCACGCGGGTGCTCCACGCCTCGCCATCCTGATTCCTTCGGAGAGCAACCGCCCGTGCCGAGACGCGTCAAGGACTTCATCGACATCAGCGAATATACTTCGCTCGACGACCTGATCCGCTACCTCGAGGCGATCCGCGATGGTCTCCCGCCCGAGCATGAGGCCGAGCTCAAGATCCGCGGCGACGACGTCTTCGGGCGGCGGCTGACGATCACCTATTTTCGTCGGCAAACTCCGGAAGAAGCCGAACTCGAGGCCAAATATGCAGACGCGGAAGATCCGGCGATCGAAGGCTTGAGGCGTAAGCTCGATGAGGTTCCGTACAAGCTGCGAAAAGCCAAGCGCGGCTAGGCCGATCAGCCGGCGGCTCGGATACGTGCGCGAACGGCTTCACAAACATTCCGCGCAAGTCCGCGAGCCTGTCTTAGAACAAGATCCTTGCGGCGGAGCTGTTCACCAGGGCCCTTCGCAGCGTGAATATCCTTCCATCCAAGCCCCTCGCTCGCAAGCAGATAGAAAAATGCTTCGGGATCATACCAGGGTCCGTGGATATCTGGACCAAACGGTCCCGCCGAATGCGGTCTGAAGCCATATTTCTCGGTAACGCTTGGCCCGTCGACCAGCGCGAATGATGTGTAGCCGTTAGCGACCATCAGTGCGAATACTTCAATTGTATGAGCTTCAGCGGATATTTCAGGCGGGAAGACACCCGCAGCGAATAAGTTCCGAAGAACTGCTGCGTCATAATGCTCGACATCGATCTTTATGTAGAGCGGATCACCGAACTCGCGAACTATGCTTACTGGAGTGCGGCATGGCACAGTAATCGGATCGAAATGATGGATCACATCGTCGTCCGGACGTGGCAGCTGACTCAAAACGTGGTTCGTTCTATTGATGTAGAAGGTCAGCGGCTTGTCTGATTCGGAAAGCGCAACGTTTAAAACTGTGAGGCGTCCGCTACGAACTTCCGCCTCGAAACGCTTACGCACCTGATTGCACAAGGCGCTATTCGCCTCAACGCCAACGACCTGCTCGGCTTTCGTCAGATAATATTCAACATCGTCGCCGTTGTTCATGCCGAAATCGTAAATGATCACGGCCAGCTCCTCTTGTCACCTGTCGGTCGCACGCTCGGCCGGCGACCCCAATGAACGCAAAAAGGACCGGGGCAGTTTCCTAATCAACTTAACTCAGCCGCGTCCGCTTCAACCGACGCTTTCGTCGACCCACTCGGCATATTTGCGCAGCACCTTGTCGACCGGCCAGCTGACCACGCACGGGACTTCGTAGCAGTGCAGCGCGGTCACGCGTTCGATCAGCGCCTCGGCCTGGAATTGCTCGGTCTTGAAGATCGCGGCGGCTTCGTCGGCAGTCTCGATCGCGCCTTGCCAACGGTAGATTGAGCGGATTGGCCCGAGGATGTTCACGCAGGCGGCGAGACGCTCCTCGACGACGATGCGGCCGATACGTTCGGCCTCTTCCGCGTCGGCGAACACCGCGTAGACAGAAACTACGCTCATGCTCTGGCTCGTCCGAGTTGATGCGCGCCCCACACCGTGGCGGCGACGAGCAGCGCGCCGGTCGCCTGGTGCAGCACGGCTAGCCAGATCGCGATGCCCGAGAGCACTGTCAGAATCCCGAGGATGATCTGCGTGCCGAACGCGGAATGGATCGCAATCGATGCGGCCCTCGCGCCAGGAACCTTCCGCACCTTGCGCGCGAACAGCACCAGCACCGCGACCACGACCCAAGCCCACCAGCGGTGCATGAAATGGAGCAGGAAAAGATCGTGGGTCAGCGCGAACCCGACTCCGGGCGACCAGTCGATCCCTTCCGGAACGAAATGGCCGTTCATGTCGGGCCATGTGTTCGACACGTACCCTGCGCGGAAGCCGGCGACCCAGGCGCCGAGCATCAGCTGGATGAACAATGCGCCGAGCGCCAGCACCGCCCAGCGGGTGAGGCGCGCGGGTTTGGAATCGGGCTGTCTCAGGTCGAGCGAGGTCCAGATCAGCGCGCTCATCAGGAACAGCGCGAACAATAGGTGCGCCGAAAGGCGATAGGGGCTGACCTCGGTTCGCCCTTCCAGGCCCGACATCACCATGAACCATCCGACCGCGCCCTGCATTCCTCCGAGCACGAACAGCGCCGCGAGGCGCCAGCCATAGCCGTTCGGGATCGCGCGGCGGACCGCAAACCAGCCGACTCCGGCGAAGAAGACGAGTCCGAGGATTCGGCCGAGCAGCCGGTGTACCCATTCCCAAAAGAAGATGAACTTGAAGCCCGCGATCGTCATTCCCGCCGGCCCGGCGACCTGCCGGTACTGCGGGGTCTGCTGGTACAGGTTGAACGCGCGTTGCCAATCGGCCTGCGTGAGCGGCGGGACGATCCCGCTGACCGGCTTCCATTCGGTAATGGAGAGGCCGCTTTCGGTGAGGCGGGTGATGCCGCCGATCACCACCATCGCGAACACCAGCGCAGCGACAAGGAACAGCAGATTGGAAAGCTCGCGCGGCCGCTTCTGCGGCTGCGCGCGAGTGTCAGGGGTGGAGGGCAGGGCGGAGTCCATCGGCGAGCGCCTATTCGCGTGCGGCGGGCCGAGGGGCAAGCGTCGGATTCGCGCTGATGTAATGTTGTAACTTCTCGGCCATTACCCTATATCACCGCTCGCTATGCCGCAGCTGTCGATTTAGACCTCCCGGCTCGACCGGATCGCGATGGGTTTGTCGGGGCTGTGCCTCGTCCACTGCGTCGGGACCGCGATCCTGCTCGGACTGCTCGCGTCGGCGGGCGGCTTCCTCGGATCGCCGATCGTGCACGAGGTCGGTCTCACGCTGGCGATGCTCATCGGCTCCTTCGCGCTCGGCCGCGGAATCCTCGAGCACGGCTTCATGATGCCGAGCGCGATCGGTGCCTTGGGCCTCGGAGTGATGGCCGGCGCATTGAGCCTGCCCGAGGGCGGGCACGAGCCGATCTACACGGTCGTCGGGGTCATGATCCTTGCGCTCGGTCACCGCCTGAATGTCATGGCGACCGAGCACGGCTTCTGATTGCTTGCCCGGCGAGGGCACCAGGATTATCTCGGAACAGACACATGGCGCGTCACGATCACCAACTCCACGAAGGCGAATTGCTCAAGACTGCGGCGCGCGACCGGCTGACCCAGCAGGGCGAGCAATGGACCGACATGCGCGCCTCGGTATTCGAAGCGCTCGCAAGTTTCGACAAGCCGGCGAGCGCCTATGACATCGCCGAGGAAGTGTCGAAGCGGCAGGGGCGCCGAGTCGCCGCCAACAGCGTCTATCGGATCCTAGACCTCTTCGTGAACGCCAACCTCGCCCGCCGCGTTGAAAGCGCGAACGCATATGTTGCCAACGCGCATCCGGACTGCCTCCACGACTGCATCTTCCTGATCTGCGACCAGTGCGGACAGACTGTGCACATCGACGACGACAGCCTGTCCGGCGGAGTGCGCCAGGCGGCGAAGAGCGCCGGCTTCTCCGCCCCGCGCCCGGTCATCGAGGTGCGGGGGACGTGCGGGGATTGCGAAGGGAACTGACTCGTCTGCGACTAGCGCCTACTTCCCTTGGAGCCGCCAATCGTAGACGATGAAGCGGAGAACTCCGGCGAGGAGCACGAAAGCGTTCGCCGCGCCAAACAACACTAATGACACTATCCCCGTCGTTTTCGCACACGCGACCGTTCGCCAACCGTCGAGGCAGGTCGGAAAGCCGACGTGCTTTCCAAAAATAACGAGCTTTCCAAATATCAGCACGCCGGTCGCCGCCAGGGTAAGCAGCGCAAAGAGGCCGATTACCTGAATAATCGCCAGTGCCAACCGATGGGCGTTGCGTAGTTGCGAGTTGGCAGCTTTGCGAGCTGCGGCGGCCAGCTGCTCGTCCCGAAGCAGCGCGTCGACCAGCGCTTGCGCCATCGGATGCTTGCGCCGTTTTCGCGGATTGAGATAGCGAATGTGCGAAAGCAGGAAGAGCTTGCTCGACCGGCATCCGAAATTCCTCGGCACGAGCGAGATTTTCGACCCGTTCGATTGCCGGTGCGAGCCGAAGCCCTCGAGCGAAGCGCCGACCGGATCGGTCGGGTCGTAAAGGTTGAGCCATTCGCACTGATTGCCAAAGACGGCCTTCTGTTTGTTGAGGCAGACCATCCGCGGCCACAGCGCCGCGAACTTGTCGAGGGGCGCTCCGTAAGTGACGATTCCCGAAAACCTGTCGAACATTGCCTCGCGTGAGATTCCGTCCTGGTCGTTGAGCCATGGCGGCCGGCGCGGCATCATGTTCGTAACCGACGGGTTTGCCTTCGGCGGCACGTAGGGCGTTGTCGTCTTCAGCCAGTTCGGCAGCGCCGACCATTCCGTCTGTTCCAGGTAGTTGGGCAGCGCCAGCTCTGTCTCTTGCAGCCCGTTGAATGCGAGGACACTGCCAAGGCTGTGGGCGAGAATGTACCAGCGGTCGTGGCGCTGCGCAGCCATGCGCGTCATTTCCGCGATCATCCGCCGTCGGATGGTCGCCCGCCGCGGCATATTCGGGTCCTCGGTTGTGCCTCGCCCCGGGCCGCCCGGCTGCTGATAGGCTTTGACGTCTCCAAGAAAGAGGAAAATCAGGCTGGTGTCTGGGATTTGACCGGCCACGAAGCTGCCGATGCGTTTGACCAGTGACCACGTCACCAAGGTGAGCAGCGCGAGAACCCCCGCGAAGAACAGGTCAATCCGGGAAAGCGCGCGGTGTCGCCGGCCAGGCGGTTTGTCCGCCTTGTCTCCAGCGAAATGTGGGAGATTCATGAGTTCGCTCGTGTTGCTGAGCTTTCTCCCCTTGAAGTGAATTTCAGCCGCCCACTGGCCGAGACCCCAGAACCAAAACGCCGCCTGAGCACCCAGACCGCCGCTTGCGCCCAGGTCGGCCCACCAGACTTCGCGGCAATTGACACGAACGTGCCGTGTCTTGCCGGAATCGGCGAATTCCGCGTCGATGATGATCACATTCGCGGTCGCGGAATTGTCAGAGACGCTTAGCCTCAGGAGGCCCTGGGTACTCTCGACGTAGGAGGCGATTGCGTTCGCCGTTTCGCGCAAATGCTCGAGCCGCGCCTGCTCGCCGATCCCGTGGACGAGAAGGAGCCCAATCTCTTCCGTTTTCGCTGCCATGCGTTCCCCCACGACACGCACGATTCGGCTGCGGCAGGCTGCGCCTCTCCGTGCTTCAGGTCAAATGGGCGATGCTGCGAACCAGCACGCGAACTTTTCGCACGCTCCGGTGATTGCGGACACACTGACCGTCACCTAGCAGCCCACCCACGGTTGGGGGGACCATTGCGCAACGGATCGACGTCGAACGCTTCGCGGCTCGAGCTGCTGGATTCTGTCCGCGGGTTCGCGCTGATGGGATTGTTCCTCGTCCATTCGGTCGAGATGTACGAGACCTTCTGGTCGCACCCGGACTACGGCCCGGTCTACCAATGGACCTTCGGCCTGTTCTCCGGGAAAGCTTATGCGCTGATGGCGCTATGCTTCGGCGTCAGCTTCTACCTCATCATGCAGGGCGCGGCGCGGCGCGGGCACGACTTCCGCTGGAGGTTTGCCTGGCGGTTGACGACCTTGTTCGGGATCGGGCTGCTGCACACGATCTTCTATCGCGGCGACATCCTGCAAATGCTCGCTCTGTTCGGTTTCCTGATGCTTGTGCTCGACCGGATCAGAAACAATCGCGTGCTCCTCGTTCTCGCGGCGATTTGCTTCCTCGAGGCGCCATTGCTGCTGCGCGCGTGGCTGGCGGCGAAAGGCGTCGGCTGGGCAGCCGCGCAACCGCTGTATTTTAACGATCCGGGAATGGCTGCGCTGCTCCACGGCACGTTTCTTGAGGTCGTGCGCGCAAACTTTCGCGCCGCTTTGGTCATGAACTGGTCCTATGCTGTCGAAAGCGGCCGGCTCATTCAGATGGTCGGCCTGTTCATCGTCGGCCTCGTGCTCGCCCGGGTCGGCTTCTTCGCGGATCCCGATCGTTTCAAGCTCCAGCGGCGCGCAGTCCTGGTCGCTGCGATCCTGCTTGCGGTGCCGCTCTATTTCTACGGCTCCGATACCGTCAATTCGCTGGTACCGGACGGGCCCGTGCGGCAGAATCTCGGCGCGGTCGTCGATAAGTGGACGGCGCTGGCGATCACAGCGACTGAGTTGCTGCTCTTCGTCGAGCTATTCCAGAGCATCGCAAGGCCGCTCGCGACGCGTGTTTGCGATTCCCGGCCGGATGACGCTAACGCTTTATGTCGGCCAATCTCTCGTCTTCTGCCCGATTTATTACGGCTACGGGCTGGGCCTCAACGCGGTTCTCACTCCGGGCCAGTCGCTCGCGATCGGGGCCGCGGCCGTCATTGTGCAGGGTATCCTCGCGCATCTGTGGTTCCGGCGCTTCTATTACGGCCCGCTCGAATGGCTGTGGCGTGCTGCGACGCGCACCAGCTTCGACGTGCCGTTTCTCAAAACGGCGGTGCCCGCGCCCGCCTGACATGGGAGCGCGAGGGTGACTTTGGCGGCTTGTGCCGGTAAGTCCCTGCGCCGATGAGTGATCGTCCCGTAACGCCGCTGCTCGACACCGTAAATGTCCCGGCAGACATCCGAGCCCTCTCGAAGGACCAGCTCCCGCAGCTCGCCGATGAGCTTCGGCAGGAGACGATCTCGGCCGTGTCGGTGACCGGCGGCCATCTGGGCGCAGGCCTCGGCGTGGTCGAGCTGACCGTCGCGGTCCATTATGTCTTCGACACGCCGCGGGACAAGCTGATCTGGGACGTCGGCCATCAGGCTTATCCGCACAAGATCGTCACCGGCCGGCGCGACCGCATCCGTACATTGCGGCAGGGCGGCGGCCTCAGCGGCTTCACCCGCCGATGTGAAAGCGAATACGACCCGTTCGGCGCCGCGCACAGCTCGACTTCGATCTCGGCGGCGCTCGGCTTTGCAATCGCGAGCAAGCTCTCGGACGATCCGACGCGCGCGATCGCGGTGATCGGCGACGGGGCATTGAGCGCCGGGATGGCCTATGAGGCGATGAACAATGCCGTGGCCGCCGGCAACCGCTTAATCGTCATCCTCAACGACAACGACATGTCGATCGCGCCGCCCGTCGGAAGCCTGCGCAATTCGCTCGCGCGGCTTGTCAGCTCCGGCAAATATCTGACCCCCCGCAAGCTGGCGCAGAAGCTCGCCCGCGCAATGCCCGAGCCGCTGCACCGCATCGCCGGCCGGATGGAAGAATATGCCCGCGGGATGGTCACCGGCGGGACGCTCTTCGACGAGCTTGGCTTTTATTATGTCGGGCCGGTCGACGGTCATGATGTTCGCGCATTGGTCGAGGTGCTGGAGAACGTGCGCAATGCCGACGTCGGGCCGATGCTCGTCCACGTCGTCACCAAGAAGGGCAAGGGCTACGCGCCCGCGGAGAATGCGGCCGACAAATATCACGGCGTGGTCAAGTTCGACGTCGTGTCGGGCGTGCAGGCCAAAGCGGCGGCGGGCGCGCCGAGCTACACCAGCGTCTTCGCCAAGGCTCTCGAAAGCGAGATGGAACGCGACGGGAAGGTCGTTGCCATCACCGCCGCGATGCCGTCCGGCACCGGGCTCGACAAGATCGCCGAGAAGTTCCCTCGCCGAACCTTCGATGTGGGTATCGCCGAGCAGCATGCGGTGACCTTCGCCGGCGGCCTCGCCGCGCAGGGCTACAGGCCCTTCTGCGCAATTTATTCGACCTTCCTCCAACGCGCCTACGACCAGGTGGTGCACGACATCGCGATCCAGAATCTGCCGGTGCGGTTTGCGATGGATCGCGCGGGGCTCGTTGGCGCCGATGGGGCGACTCACGCGGGCGCGTTCGATCTCGCGTACCTCTGCACTTTGCCGAATTTCACCGTCATGGCCGCCGCCGACGAGGCCGAGCTGTGCCACATGGTCCACACCATGGCGCTGCACGACAGCGGCCCGATCGCGGTGCGCTACCCGCGCGGCGAGGGCCGGGGCATCGCCCTTCCCAAGCAGCCGCAGGCGCTGGAGATCGGCAAGGGCCGCGTGGTGCGCGAAGGCAAAACGGTCGCGATCCTCTCGCTCGGAACTCGACTCGCCGAGGCGGAGAAAGCCGCCGACGAGCTGGAGGCGAAGGGGCTGTCCACCACAGTCGCCGACCTGCGCTTCGCCAAG
This sequence comes from uncultured Alphaproteobacteria bacterium, assembly GCA_963849435.1. Lineage (GTDB taxonomy): Bacteria > Pseudomonadota > Alphaproteobacteria > Sphingomonadales > Sphingomonadaceae > Sphingomicrobium. The sequence goes on along the minus strand of CAWKHO010000022.1, from coordinate 185,426 downwards.
CCGCTCGACAGCGCACTGATCCGCAAGCTGCTGACCACCCACGAGGTCGCGGTGACGATCGAGGAAGCCGCGATCGGCGGGCTCGGCGCGCATGTGCTGACGCTGGCCAGTGACGAGGGCCTGGTCGACGCCGGCCTCAAGATCCGCACCATGCGCCTGCCCGACCGCTTCCAGGAGCATGACAAGCCCGAGAAGCAGTATGACGAAGCGCGCCTGAACGCGCCGCACATCGTCGAGACGGTGCTGAAGGCGCTGCGCATCAACAGCGCCGGCATCGAGGAGGTGCGGGCTTAAGCTCTCAGTGAATTTCGACGCTTGCCTCAGGTACTCCGATTGCTCATCGCCAGCACCGTCTCGCTCTGAATCGTGATTTGGTTGCAAGCAAACCGACAAGGCCGCCATTTCGTCGGCATTGTCTTCCGGCTCTGGATCGGTCGCTCCGCAAGTTCTGATCTTCACCGGCCCAATCGCCCATGGCTGATGCAGCTGAAGGCCTCAGCACGAAGCGAGATTTTGCCGAGCCTCGTCTGCCGACACGAATTGGCCCGCGCCCGCGCTTTCCAGTGCCTTCGCAACGCGATCACAGGCCTCGCCTCGGGAAATTCCGACTGCGCGAAATCAGATCAATACTGCTGGCCTTGCTCGCGTAGCAGTCGCGCCGCAAATCTAGGAAATCGGCGAGCCGCATCATTACCCTTGTAAAGCGCTTGAATCTCTTAATCACGTCAGTCGACGGGGATTTGACCCATTTTACCTCCGATATGTTGCTTGGGCACGTTATACGCATTTAAAGAGTCTATTGCAGTCTAAAACGCCATTGAGTGAAAACGGTCGCGCTGATCAGCTCCTCGCGTAGCCGCGGCCTCGCCGAGAGCCGCACCAGGGCTCAGGCGCTGATCATGGCCGGGGCGGTGTTTTCGGGTGAGAGGAAGCTCGCCAAGGCCGGCGAGATGCTGGCCGAGGACGCGCCGCTGGAGGTGCGGGGTAAGGATCATCCCTGGGTCTCGCGCGGGGGGATCAAGCTGGCGCATGGGCTCGACCATTTCGGCTTTGACGTGAGCGGAGCGGTTGCGCTCGACGTCGGCAGCTCGACCGGCGGGTTTACCGACGTGCTGCTCTCGCGCGGTGCGGCGAAGGTTTATGCGGTGGATGTCGGCACCAACCAGCTCGCGTGGAAGCTGCGGCAGGACCTGCGCGTGATCGTGCTTGAGCAGACCAATGCCCGCTATCTGACGACCGAGCAGGTGCCGGAGCGGGTGGACATCGTCGTTTGCGACGCGAGCTTCATCTCGCTCGCGAAGGTGCTCGAAGCCCCGCTGAAGCTTGGCGAAGCCCGGTGCGAAGCTCGTGGCGCTGATCAAGCCGCAATTCGAGGCGGGCGGGAGGAGGTCGGCAAAGGCGGCGTCGTGCGCGATCCTGCCGTCCATGAACGCGTCTGCGGGGAAACCACGTCGTGGGTGGAATCTCAGGGCTGGAGCGTGCTCGGGACCACTCCGAGCCCGATTACCGGCCCCGAAGGCAACGTCGAATTCCTCCTCGGCGCCGAGAAAATTGGGGATAGTTCAGCCAGTTGGGGATAGGTCCGGACCGAGGGTGGCGAAAAGCCGCCCAAGTCCCTATCTGCGCGGCTGAAAAGGGAGACTGACGATGCAGTCCGAGAACAAGGTGTTCGACGACTTCGTGAAGATGGTGAACGGCTTTGCCGGCACCTTCGCCGGAATGGGCCGCGAAGCCGAAGCGTCGGCGCGCGAGAAAATGCGCGCAATGGATGGGCGGCCAGGACTTTGTCGGCCGCGACGAGTTCGAGGCGGTGAAAGCCATGGCCGCGGCCGCGCGCGACGAGAATGAGATTCTGAAAGCGCGCATCGCAGCGCTCGAAGCGAAGGTCGCCGGTCCCGCTGCGGGCACGACCAAGCGCGGCCCCAAGAAGACCGGGGCAGGGGCTTGATCCTGAGCGAGGAAGAAATCCAGGAAGAGGAGCGCGACGACGGCGCTCCGATCGAGGTCCTCGAGCAATATTTCGAGGCGCGCGGCTGGGCGTGCGAGCGCACCGGCGACGGCGAGATCGTCGCTTCGGCAACCGGCAGCTGGGCGCAATACGAGCTTCGCGGCGTGTGGCGCCCCGAGGACCAGGTCCTGCAGTTCCTCGCCTTTCCCGACATCAAGGTCGGCCCGGAGAAGCGCGCTGCGATCTTCGAGGCGCTGAGCCTGATCAACGAGCAATTGTGGCTCGGCCATTTCGAGATGTGGTCGGGCTCGGGCCTGGTGCTGTTCCGCCACTCGACGATCCTCGACACCCGCGGCGACGAGGGGCTCAGCCTCGAGCAGGCCGAAGCCATCGCAGAAGCCGCGGTCGAGGAGTGCGAGCGTTTCTATCCCGTGTTCCAGTTCGTCCTGTGGGGCGGGAAGTCGCCCGGCGAAGCGATCGCAGCGGCGTTGATCGACACGCACGGGGAAGCATGAGCGAAGGTCCAAGGCTGCCCGCGCCGACGTGGTTCGTTGGCTGCGGCAATATGGGCGGGGCGATCCTTGACGGTTGGCGCTCGGCCGGAATCGACTTGTCGAGCGTCGCGGTCATTCGTCCGAGCGGGACGCCCGTCGAAGGCGTGCGGACGGTGGCGTCGGCAGCTGAAGCCGGCGCTCCGCCGCAGCTGGTGGTGCTCGCGTTCAAGCCGCAGAAGCTGGACGAGATCGCCGCGGAGCTGCGTTCGCGGCTCACCTCCAAGACCGTCATCGTATCGATCCTCGCCGGTGTCGAAGCCGCGAGCCTGCGCGAGCGGTTCCCCGGTGCGCGCGCGATCGTTCGCGCGATGCCCAACCTGCCAGTCGCGATCCGCCGCGGCGTCACGGCGCTTGTACAGTGAGGATGCCGACGAGGCACTGAAGCAGCAGCTTGGCGACCTTTTTGTCGCGCTGGGTTTTGCAATGTGGGCGGCCGACGAGGCGAAATTCGCGGCGATCGGCTCCGTCGCCGGCGCCGGCCCGGCCTATGTCGCGCGGTTCATCGCTGCGCTGACCAAGGCGGGCGAGAAGCGCGGGCTCAGCACCGACATCGCGGCAACGATCGCGCTTGAAACGGTGCTCGGCACCGCCTGGATGGCGGCGACCACGGGCGAGGGCATGGATTCGATCGCGAAGCGCGTCGCGAGCCCGAAAGGCACCACGCAGGCTGGCCTTGCGGTGCTCGACCGCGAGCAGGCGCTCGATCAGCTCGTTGCGCTGACGATAGAGGCGGCGGCAAACCGCGGCGCGGAGCTTGCGGCGGAGGCAAGGGTCCGTCGCTTGCCGAGGACGCGACGCTGCACTAGGCGCGCCTCATGGCACCGCAGCAGCAAGGCAATTTCGACGACCGTGACGGTTGGATCTGGTTCGACGGCGAGCTGGTCCCGTGGCGCGACGCGAAAATTCATGTGCTGACCCACGCGCTGCATTACGCATCATCCGTGTTCGAAGGGCAGCGCGCCTACAATGGCTCCGTGTTCAAGCTGCGCGAGCATACCGAGCGGCTGCAGCAGAGCGCGCGGATCCTGGGGTTCGAGATACCCTGGACCGCCGACGAGATCGACGCCGCTTGCAATGCGGTGCTGAAGGCCAACGGCTGGAGCGACGCCTACATGCGTCCGGTCGCCTGGCGCGGCGCGGAATCCATGGGAGTCGCGCCCGGCAACACCAAACCCCATCTCGCGATCGCCGCATGGGAATGGGGCAAATATTACGATCCGCGCCAGTCGGCCAACGGGATCACGCTCGACATCGCCTCTTGGCGGAGGCCCGCGCCCTACACCGCGCCGACACAGTCAAAGGCTTCCGGCCTGTACATGATCTGCACCCTGTCCAAGCAGCAGGCGGAGCAGAAGGGCTTCAACGACGCCTTGATGTTCGACTGGCGGGGCCAGGTAGCCGAAGCGACCGGCGCTAATATCTTCTTCGTCGCGGACGGCGCGCTGCATACGCCGACTCCCGACTGTTTCCTCGACGGGATCACTCGACGGACGGTGATGGACCTGGCGCGCAAGCGCGGCATCGAAGTGGTCGAACGGGCTATCTGGCCTGAGGAGCTCGAGAGTTTCCAGCAGATGTTCCTGACCGGCACCGCGGTCGAGGTCACGCCCGTGCGCTCGGCCGGACCGTGGAATTTTGAAGTCGGCGACCTCACGCGTCAGCTGTCGAAAGACTATGACGACCTGGTCAACGGCCGCATCCCGAACGCTTAGACAAAGATCGACAGGTCAAGCTTCTCGGTTTCTCCGAACCAGATGACATGTCGCGTGTGATCAGCGAGATCGTCGCCCGTATTGGCATGGGCGAAGATCGTCAGTCCGCCGCGGTTCAGCACCAGCCATTGCGCGACATCGCCGAAGAGAGAGGTCGGCACAGTCATCTGACAGCTTCCGCGAGGGTGCGGTCCGACAGGACGGAGGTGGAAGTGGCCCACTGCCACGGGAAAACGCGCCTGAGCGGCCGCCGCGAGTTGCTTCGCCTGCTCGACTTGTTCGGGATCGTAATAGATGTGGGCGTGGAAATCGCGGATCGCTTGCTCGGCCATCCGCACCCTATAGCGCAGCCGCGGCAAACTCCCATCGCCCCTTTCAACCGCCGGCTTCGCGGCTATAAGCCCCGCTCGCCCGTATAAGGGACCGCCTGCTGGGGCGTCGCCAAGTGGTAAGGCACCGGTTTTTGGTACCGGCATTCGCAGGTTCGAATCCTGCCGCCCCAGCCAGCGAATTGGAAGGGACCAGCCGATGCAATATTTGGTCGCAGGAATCCTCAAGGCCGGTGTCGAGGACCAGATGCTGGCGCTTCACAATGAGTTCAACGAGCATCTTGCGCAGCCGTTTCGGACGATCGCGCTCGCCGGCGCGCTGCGCGGCAAAGACGGGAAGCGGAAGGGCTATATGGCCATTATCGAGGCCGATGGGTTCGAGGACGCGGAGGCGTGGCTGAATCAGAGTCCCTTTTATGCCAACGACCTCTATGAGCGCGTCGACGTCGCCGAGTTCGCACCCGAGGTCGGCTATGTCGACTAAGCCTGTCGGCGGCTGACCGGACCAGCCTCCCTCGCCGCGGCCGCGGCTGCACGCTATGCGGCACCCATGAACCCGCTTTACGAGCAAATGAAGACCAGCGTGTTCGAGCGCATGTCCTTGCTCGCGACGGAGCACGGCGCGGTAAACCTGGGGCAGGGCTTTCCCGATTTCGGCTGGCCCGAGGCAATCCTCGACGCTGCGGCGCGCGCGCTCAAGGACAGATCGAATCAATATGCGCCTTCGCGCGGGCTGCCCGCGCTACGCGAAGCCGTCGCGGCGCATTATCAACGTCACCAAGCCCTTGAGATCATCGCCGATCAGGTCTGCGTAACGAGCGGCGCGACCGAAGCGCTCGGCGCTGCGATCTTCGCAACCGTGGAGCCCGGCGACGAAGTGATCCTGCTCGAGCCCGGCATATGACAGCTATGCGCCCATGGTGCGTCGGGCCGGCGGCATTGTACGCGAGGTCGCGCTGCTGCCGCCGGGCTGGCGCATCGAACGTCAGGCGCTGGAAGCTGCGGTTGGGCCGAAGACTCGCGCGATCCTCTTCAACAATCCGCACAACCCGACTGCGCGTCTGTTCGAACGCGACGAGCTGGAGGCGGTTGCGTCGATCGCGCGCGAGCACGACCTAGTCGTGGTCAGCGACGAAGTGTGGGAGCATGTCGTGCTCGACGGACGGCGCTTCACCTCGCTGGCCTCGCTTCCTGGAATGGCCGAGCGGACGATCAAGATCGGCTCGGCCGGCAAGATCTTTTCACTTACCGGGTGGAAGGTCGGCTGGATGATTGCGTCGCCCGAACTTGCGGCGACGCTCGCCCGCGCGCACCAGTTTCTGACCTTCTCAACCGCGCCCAATCTGCAGACAGCGGTGGCGTACGGGCTCAACGATGGCGACGAGTGGATCGAGCCGATGCGGCAGCGGTTCGCCGTTGCCCGCGACCGAATGACCGAAGGGCTGCGCGCCGCCGGATATGCCGTGCTCGACGCCGCGGCGACCTACTTCCTGTGTGTCGATTTGGAGAGGTCGAGCATTGCTCTCGATGACGAGAGCTTTGCGACGGCCGCGGTGGAGAAAGCAGGAGTGGCGGTGATTCCGCTGTCCGCCTTCGTCGAGCAGGACCCGCCGCGGCACCTCGTGCGCCTATGCTTCGGCAAGAAAAACGAGACGATCGACGCCGGAGTTGCCGCAATGGCGAAAGCCAAGGAGATGCTCGCATGAGTCCGGCCGAGGAAGCTGCGGTGGTCCTCGAGCAGCTTGGCGCGAGCGCGAACGCGGGCGACCTGTTCTCCTGCTCGCCGATCGACGGACAGGAGATCGGGCGGGTGCCCGTTGGCGATGCCGATGCGGCGTGCGCGCGCGCAGCCGAAGGCGTTCCTTGAATGGCATTCGGTCCCAGCTCCTCGGCGCGGCGAGCTGGTGCGCTTGCTCGGCGACGAATTGCGCGGCGCGAAGCCGCTCCTTGCGCAGCTGATCACGCTCGAAGCGGGTAAGATCGTCCAGGAGAGCCTCGGCGAAGTCCAGGAGATGATCGACATCTGCGACTTCGCGGTCGGCCTGTCGCGTCAGCTCTACGGCCTCACCATTGCCAGCGAACGGCCCAACCACCGGATGATGGAGCAGTGGCACCCGCTTGGCCCGGTGCTGGTGATCAGCGCGTTCAATTTCCCGGTCGCGGTGTGGGCGTGGAACGCCGCCCTCGCTTTGGTGTGCGGCGATCCGGTGGTGTGGAAGCCGAGCGAGAAGACGCCGCTTTGCGCCGAAGCCGTGATGGCGCTCGTCCGCCGCGCTTTGGAAAGATTCGGCGATGCGCCCGAGGGCCTCGTTCAGGTGGTGCAGGGCGGCCGCGACGTCGGTGAGGCGCTGGTCGACGATCGCGCGCATCGCTCTGGTGTCCGCGACCGGATCGACGGCGATGGGCCGCTCGGTGGGTCCGCGGGTTGCGCAGCGCTTCGGGCGCGCACTGCTCGAGCTCGGCGGCAATAATGCGACGATCGTCTGCCCGTCGGCCGATCTCGAGCTCGCGGCACGCGCGATCCTGTTCTCGGCGGCGGGCACCGCGGGCCAGCGCTGCACGACGCTGAGGCGCCTGATCGTGCACGAGAGCATCGCGGATGCGCTGCTTGCGCGCCTGAAGCCGCTGTTCGCAGCGCGGCCGTCGGCGATCCACGCCAGTCGGGTACCTTGATCGGTCCGCTGATCGACGAGGCCGCGTTTGAAGGCATGAAGCGCGTGCTTGGCGACAAGATTGAGCGTGTCGATGCGGTGGCGGGTGGATTTTATGTGCGCCCCGCGATCGTTGAAGTGGAGTCGCAGGAAGGGACAATGCTTCAGGAGACGTTCGCGCCGATCCTTTACGTGATCCGTTACCGCGAGTTTGAAGACGCAATCGCCCTGCATAACGCCGTCCCGCAGGGGCTCTCGTCGTCGATCTTCACGACCGACCTGCGCGAAGCCGAGCTTTTCATGTCCGCCGCCGGCTCGGACTGCGGCATCGCCAACGTCAACATCGGTCCCTCGGGCGCGGAGATCGGCGGCGCGTTCGGCGGCGAGAAGGAGAGCGGTGGAGGGCGCGAGAGCGGCTCGGACGCGTGGCGCGCCTACATGCGACGCCAAACCAACACGATCAATTACGGGACGGATCTGCCTTTAGCGCAGGGAATTCACTTCGAAGTCGCGCCATAGGGCGAGTTCCTCCCTCGCCAGCATCGCCGGCCAGCGCGCGCGGAACTCGCGCGAGCCAGCCCTTGAGCGCCTGAGGCTCCATCGGCGGTGAAATCAGATATCCCTGGACGAAATCGCAGCCGATCTCTTGCACGAGGTGGAGCTGCTCGAGCGTTTCGACGCCTTCGGCCGTCGCGATCAGCCCGAGGCCGTGGGCGAGGTCGGTGATCGTCTTGATGATCAGCCGGCAATCGCTCGAGCGGTCGGCGTCGGCGATGAAGGCCTGGTCGATCTTCACCTCGGTGAACGGCAGATGGCGCAATTGCATCAGCGACGAGTAGCCAGTGCCGAAATCGTCGATGGCGAGGCCGATGCCCTTGATGCGAAAGCGAGTCAGCGTGTCCATCAGCTTGACCAAAGGCTGGGTCGCGCCCTCGGTGAGCTCGAGCACCAGCCGGTCGCACGGCACGTCGAGCCCCCGGCACATGCGTTCGACGTGATCGGGAAAGTCGAGGTGCTGCAGGCTGAGCGCGGAAATGTTGAAGGCGATGTTGGTGTCGATGCCCTCGTCGCTCCACTCGACCCATTGGCGCAGGATATTGCGCAAGCCCCACAAAGTGAGGTCGTCGATCAGTCCGTGCTCCTCGGCGAGCGGAATGAAGCGCGAGGGCTCGACCGGCCCAATCTCGGGATCGTCCCAGCGCACCAGCGCCTCGACCCGAGTCATGCTTCCGTCGCGCAGCGAGACCTTAGGCTGGTAGACCATCTTCAACCGCTGCTCCTCGAGCGCCTGCCTTAACGCGCCGACCAGTCGTCCCTTGCCGTTGCGGCTCATGAGTCGAGCGTCGTGCGGAGTTGCTTGAGCACCGCTTCGAGATCCTGCAGCCGCACCGGCTTTTCCACTGGTCCAGCCATGGCGAGCCCGAGCGCTTCACCGAGTTGGAAGGCCGATTCGAGCACCCGGCGGTCGAATCCGCTGACAATAAGCACCGGTGAACGATAATTCTGCGCCGCCAGGAACCGGAGCAGCTCGACCCCATCCATTCCCGGCATTCCGAGGTCCAGCGCGACCATGTCGGGTTGCGTTGCGACAAATTGTTCGCGGAATTCAGCGTCGTTTGAGGTTATGATCGGTTCAAACCCGCAGCCGCGAGCGGCATCCGCGAGAAATGCGGCGAGCGCAGGCTCGTCATCGATCAACAGCAAGCGCGGCTGCGTCAATTCGCGCTCCTCTCTCCCCATGGCCCGCGTGCGCAGCAAGCGCGCGCAAGGTCAAGCGGATGAAACGCCTTTTTAACCGGAGTGTCCATAAAGTCCCAATTTGGCGCGATTTAGCGCGGAGACGTCACCATGTTCGCATCGCTCATCCGGAGGAAGTCGGGTTTGGCACTCGAGGCCAGCGGCGAGGCTGCATTTGAGTCGACCACCGTGTCGCTTTCGACGGCCGTTCCGCGGCCGAGCGAGCGCCGGGCCGACGAGCGGGTGGCGGCCATGCTTCGCGTCGCCAAGCTGACCGACGCTTCGGGGGTGCAGCAGCTGGTCCAGGTAAAGAATCTTTCGGCAGGTGGCTTGGCGGCGATCGTCGTCAATGCCCCGGAGATCGGCCAGCACGTCGATATCGAGCTGTCGTCGCAGAAGATCCCCGCTTCTGTGGTGTGGCTTCGCGGGGACGTCGCGGGCCTGAAGTTCGACCAGGATGTCGACCTCGGCGAGCTCCTCGCCGGACGCAAGCCGCGCCACGGCTTCCGCCCGCGTCCGCCGCGGCTGCAGATCCCGTGCAAGGCTTCGGTCCGCGTCGGCAAGGTCTATTACAGCGTGGACGTGCACGACATTTCCCTGGGCGGGATGAAGGTCGAGCCGATCGACGAATATTGCGTTGGCAAGAAGGTGATCGTGGTCGTCGAGAGCCTTCGGCCGCTGAAGGGCGAAGTGCGCTGGTATTCGGACCGCCGCGCCGGAATCGTCTTCGATCGGGCGCTCGATTTCGACGAGCTCGCGGAATGGGTCGGCAAGCGCCTTGAGCTCGCCAGCCTCAAAGCGAGTTACGACAAGAATTAAGAAGCGGCATTTGCCGCGCGGCTGAGCAGTACCTATCTCGCGCTCCTGTAAGAGGAGCAAAGAAATGGCCGAAGAAGTCGCAGTCCTCGCCGGCGGATGCTTCTGGTGCACCGAGGCGGTGTTTCTCGACGTCGTGGGCGTCAAATCGGTAGAGAGCGGCTACACTGGGGGAGCCGTCGCCAATCCCACCTACAAGCAGGTTTGCGGCGGCGACACCGGCCATGCCGAGGCGATCCGGATCACCTTCGACAATGCGCAGCTCAGCTACGACGATCTGCTCGACATCTTCTTCGCCACGCACGATCCCACCCAACTCAATCGGCAGGGCAACGACGTCGGGCCGCAATACCGCTCGGCCATCTTCCCCATGGACGAGGAGCAGGAGCGCAAGGCGCGCGCAGCTATCGACCGAGCCAACGCGGAGCAGGGCGGCCGCATCGTCACAACGATCGAGCCACTGGGAGAATGGTGGCCGGCGGAAACCTATCACCAGGATTATTGGGCGGGCGAGGGGCAGAGGAACCCTTACTGCCTCGCGACCATCCCGCCCAAGCTGCAAAAATTGCGCAAGAGCTTCCAGGCGCGGACGAAGAGCGCTGCCGCGACGGCTTAGGCGGACGCCCGCTGCAGGCGGTCGTTGATCGCCTGACCCAATCCTTCGTTCGGAACCGGCGCGACCGCGATCCGGGGTTTTGGCGACGCATCCGCCCGGTGAAGCAGGTCGAACAGACGCGTCGCGGCCTCGACCATGTCGCCTGACGGGCTGAGGCTGACATCCCCTGGGACCTGGCCGAAGCCGATGAGATATTCGTCGGCCTCCGCGCTTGTGGCGTTCAGGCGCAGCGGCTTGGACGGCGCATAATGGCTCGCCAGCTGCCCCGGCGCCTCAATGCGAGAGCCGGTGGCGATTCTCCGCCTCGATCGGGATAGGCCCCGGACGGAGGAGCCGTAGCGCGCCTCCCGTTGCTGCGACGATGGTCGATTCCAGACCACGCTCGGTGGGTCCGGCATCGATGATCAGCGGAATGCGGCCGCCAAGGCTTTTCAGCACATGCTCGGCCCGTGTCGGACTGAGCGATCCGCTCGCATTGGCCGATGGCGCCGCAAGTGGGCGGCCGACTGTACGCAGCAGTGACTGCATCGCCGGATGCGCCGGGACGCGCAGCCCGACGGTGGGAAGCCCCGCGGTCACGATGGATGCGATCCCCGCATCATCTCGCAGCGGAACGACGAGCGTAAGCGGGCCCGGCCAATGCGCGTCCGCCAGCTCGTGCGCTTCGGCGCTGAAGTCGCCGATGCTCTCGGCTGAAGCAAAGTCGGAAACGTGGACGATCAACGGGTTGAAGGGCGGTCTTCCCTTCGCTTCGTAGATGCGCGCGACGGCTTCGGCGTTCGTCGCGTCGGCGGCGAGGCCGTAGACCGTCTCCGTCGCAATCGCGACCGGCTCACCCGCAAGGATCAGCCGCGCGGCTTCGGCGATGCTGCCGTCGCTGAAGGGAAGGACCCGCGTCTCCATGCGACGCGGCTAGAGGATTACGCCCGTTGCGGAAAGTTCAGGCGCGTTCGCGCTCGATCAGCTCCAGCGGATCGATCCCGAGCCGCCGCATGCGCGCGCGGATCTCCGGCCATTCCTCTTTCACAAAGCGGTTGCGCTCGGAGTCGCTCAGCCGCGCCCGCGCTCCGGGAGCGACGAACATGCCGACCCCGCGCTTGACGACGATCAGCCCCTCATCCTGGAAGCCCTGATAAGCCTTGGCCACGGTGAGCGGGTTCGCCTGTTGCTCCGCTGCGAACGCGCGCACCGACGGCAGCGGGTCCCCGTCCGTATATTGCCCGGCGAGGATCGCGTCGGCGATCGTCTCGCGCAGGCGGACGTAGACGGGCTTGTCGTGCGAGGTGCGAAGCGTCATGCTGTCATAATACAGCGGCTCGCATCAAATTCAATCGGAAAATCAATGACCCGGCGGCTGCCACGTTCGCACGACAGCATTGAGCGCAGGCCGTGGACGATCTTCCAGCTCGCGGCCGGCGTGGCCGATGAAGATAAATCCGGCGATCCGCTCACCGGGCGCGCAGAAAGCCGCGTTCACCATGGGCGAGTAGGCGCGCCAGCCGGTGACCCAGCCGGCTACAAACCCGAGCGCGTGAGCGGCGGTGAGCAGGTTCATGCCCACGGTGCCGCATGATAGCTCCTGTTCCCACACCGGAATTTTGTGATTCTGAACCGGCGCGGAGATCAGCACCATGAGCTGGCCGGCATAGCGCGCGAATTCCTCCTCCGCTCCATGGTGGGCGGGCGTTGCGCCCGGGTCTTCCTGTGCGAGCGCGCGGCCCAGCAGCTGCGCCAACTCGTCCCGCTGATCGTCGCCGACGAGCACGAACCGCCAGGGTGACAGCTTGCCATGGTCCGGCACGCGCGTCGCGATACCGAGGATGCGCTCCATCTCTTCCGCACTCGGACCCGGCCCAATCAGTTCGCGCGGCTTGCCGGAACGCCGCGTCTCCAGCAGCGAGAGGATCGATGAACGGTCGTTGAGCATCGACCGGGGCGCATAGCGGCGCGCGGGAAGCGCAACAATCCAGCTTCACAAGTGGTTTTTGATCGTTACGGTCGCGCGCTTCAGGCTGGGGAGAGCCAAATGGTCGATACACCGGCGGTCGAGGAACCGACTTCGTCCGATATCAAGTCACGTCAATCCCGCCGGAAAGAAAACCTGGTTCGGCCACCCGCGACAGCTCGCGCGCCTCTTCACCACCGAGATGTGGGAGCGGTTCGGCTATTACGGAATGCGGGCGCTGCTGACGCTCTATCTCACCAAGCATTTCGTCCTCGGCGACCACGCATCGACCGGACTCTACGGCGGATATACCGCCTTGGTTTACCTGACGCCGTTGATCGGCGGTTTCATCGCCGATCAATATCTCGGCTCTAAGCGTTCGGTGAAGTTCGGCGCCATCCTCATGGCAATCGGCTATCTAACGCTCGCCTTTGGGGGCCAGCCATCGAAGCCTTACGCGATCATCGACGGCCATCGCTACGAAGTGCAGATCGATAATTTCCGCGACCGGCCGAGCAGCGCCGCAATGAGGCGCGCTTTATCATCCAGCCGACCGGAGAGCGGCTCAAGGTCCAGGGCAATGACGACGGCAGCATCAGCCTGTTGGCGGCGGATGGCCACGTCGGTCGCACGATTCCCAAGGGCGGAATGCAGGACGAAAGCGAGAAGAGCCCGGTGCTCATCGCAATCCTGCTGATCGCGCTTTCGACCATCTCTGTCGGCAACGGGTTCTTCAAGCCTAACATTTCGACCATGGTCGGGGCTCTCTATGAGCAGGGCGATCGTCGGCGCGACGCTGGCTTCACCATCTTCTACATGGGCATCAATCTGGGCTCGATTCTTGGGCAGTTCTTCTGTCCAATCCTCGCCGAAACACTTCGGCTGGTGGGCTGGCTTCTTCGCTTGCCGGTGTCGGAATGCTCACGAGCTATCTCTGATTCAGTTCGATGGAGGGCGGCTCGCCGGCTACGGTGAAACACCCGGCGCGAAGGCGGCGACAAGGCGCTGATCATCTACGGCCTTGCCGTCCTCGCTATCCCGCTGTTCGTGTTCCTCTTCATGAATCTCATGAATTCGCCCGAGCCCGCTCCCGGGTCGGGGATTGTCGGATACATCCTGTCGCTGTCGCTGATGGGCAAATTGCTGTTCGGCACCTTCCTGATCGGCGTTCCGGGGATCCTTGTCTGGTCCTACGCCAAAGGCAGCCGAACCGAATTCCAGATGATGGTGGCGGCGATGGTGCTGATCACCTTCAACGTGGTGTTCTGGACCTTGTTCGAGCAAGCCGGCTCATCGCTGACTCTGTTCGCCGATCGCAACACCGACCGCAGCGTCTTCGGGCTGTTCACCATCTCGGCGCCGCAGACGCAGAACTTCAATCCCATCGCAATCGTGTTGCTGGCGCCGCTGATGAGTATTCTCTGGGGCGCGCTCGCCAAACGCAATCTCGAGCCGTCGATTCCGATCAAGTTTGCGCTGGCGTTGATCGGCGTCGGCGCCGGCTTTCTGTTCTTGGTGTTCGGCGCCCAATTTGCTGGACCCGACTTCAAAGTGGGACTGTGGTGGCTCGCCGGGCTTTATGTGATCCACTCGATCGCCGAGCTGTGCATCTCGCCGGTGGGCCTCAGCATGATCACCAAGCTTTCGATCGCGCGCATTGTCGGCTTGATGATGGGCGTCTGGTTCCTATCGATCTCGGTGGCGCAATATTTCGCCGGAGTCGTCGCCCAATTTGCCAGCGTGGAGACCGTGGGCGGGCAGGTCACCAACCTCAAGGTGAGCCTCGACACCTATCTCGCGACGTTCACGACCATCGCCTGGATCGCGATCGGCCTCGGAGTGCTGTTGTTTATCCTGTCCTGGCCGCTTCAGAAGTGGATGCATGGTGCCAAGTAAGAGCTGGACAGCGCTGGCGCTCGCCGCATTCGTTGCACTTTCCGGCTGCGCCGCGCTTGAGGACAAGCCCAAGCCCGCGCCGCCGATCTTGGTCAACGAGGACCCGTACCCGTCGACCTACGTCCGCTATCCGGGCATTCTGACGGTCATCCGCCACGCGACGGTCTTCGACGGTGAGGGCAGGCGGTACGACAATGGTACCGTGGTCTTCGCCGACGGGGTGGTGCAGGCGGTCGGCGGGCCCGAGCTCGCCAGCCCCTCGGGTGCGCTTGAGATCGACGGCACGGGGAAGTGGGTCACGCCGGGTATCATCGACGTCCACAGCCACCTCGGCGATTATCCTTCGCCCGGAGTGGACGCCAATTCCGACGGCAACGAAGCCACATCGCCTGTGCGGCCAGAAGTCTGGGCCGAACACAGCGTGTGGCCGCAGGACCCTGGCTTCAGCCGGGCGCTGATCAACGGCGGGGTCACCACGATGCAGATCCTCCCCGGATCGGCGAACCTGTTCGGCGGCCGGTCGGTGGTCGTGAAGAACGTGCCTGCTCGCACGTCGCAGGGCATGAAATTCCCGGGCGCGCCCTACGGCCTGAAAATGGCGTGCGGCGAGAATCCGAAGCGGGTCTACGGCTCAAAGGGCAACATGCCGCAGACGCGGATGGGCAATATCGCGCTTGCGCGGGCGACCTGGATCAAGGCGCAGGCCTACAAGCGCAAGTGGGACAAATATTACAAAGACGGCGGCGACATGCCGGAGCGCGACCTCGCGATGGACACGCTCAAAGGCGTGCTCGAGGGCAAGATCCTCGTCCACAACCACTGCTACCGCGCCGACGAGATGGCCAACATGATCGATATGGCGAAGGAGTTCGGCTACCACATCGCGGCGTTCCACCACGCGGTCGAAGCCTACAAGATCGCAGATCTGCTGCGCGACAATGACGTTTGCGCGGTGATGTGGGCCGACTGGTACGGCTTCAAGATGGAAGCCTATGACGCGATCAAGGAGAACATCCCGCTGGTGCACAATTCGGGCGCCTGCGCGATGGTCCATTCCGACGATCCCAACGGCATTCAGCGCCTGAACCAGGAGGTCGCCAAGGCACTCGCCGACGGGCGGCGCGCCGGGATCAACGTGTCCGACGAGGTCGCCTGGGAATGGCTCAGCCGCAATCCGGCGAAGGCGCTCGGAATCCTCGACAAGACCGGCACTCTGACGCCGGGCAAGATGGCCGACGTGGTGCTGTGGAACGGCAACCCCTACAGCGATTACACCCGGCCAGAACGGGTGTGGATCGACGGTGCGCTGATGTACGACGCCAACGATCCCAAGCGGCGGCCAGTCAGCGACTTCGAGCTCGGCCAGCCCGGCGAAGGAGACGTGAAGTGATCCGCCGTGCTTCTCGCCGCGCTGCTGGTCGCAGCCGCCGCGCCGCCGGCGCAAACCTTCGCAATCGTCGGCGGAACGGTCGCGCTTGGTGACGGGACGCAGCCGATCCCCAACGGCATGGTCGTCGTTCGCGATGGCCGGATCGTCGCGGCGGGCGACGTGCGGATGAAGCTGCCCGCCGGCACGCAGGTGATCGACGCGACTGGCAAATGGGTCACTCCGGGGATCGTCGGCGGCTTCACCCGACTAGGGCTCGCGGAGATCGACTTGTCCGCCGAGGGATCCGACGACACCACCGCCAACGGACCGTTCAGCGCAGCGCTCGACGTGGTCCCATCGGTCAATCCGCTGTCTGAGCCGATCGCGGTCAATCGCGCCGATGGTGTCACGCGCGCGCTCGTCGTGCCCAATGTCGGCAAGAACATCTTCGCCGGCCAGGGCGCGGTGATCGACACCGGCGCCGACATGGACCCGATCACTCGGCCCCGGGTCTTCCAGTTCGTCGAGCTTGGCGAAACCGGCAAGGACAAAGCGGGCGGCTCGCGCTCTTCGGCGCACGTACTGTTCCGCAATGCTCTGCGCGAAGCTGCGGAGCTTGGGCGCTACGCCGCCCCAAATCAGGCCAATCGCGGCGCCGGTCCCGATGAGCGCGATCGGCCGGTGGTCCACAATCCGAACAAATCGCGGCTCTACGGACCGGACGCGCGCCGCAGCGAGGATGTGCTCCTGACCCGGTTCGATGCGGCCGCGCTCGTGCCCGTGCTGCAAGGGCGGCAGTATCTGCTCGTCCACGCCGAACGGGCGAGCGACATCCTCCAGGTCCTCGAACTGAAGCGCGAATTCCCGTCGCTGAAGATCGTGCTGGTCGGAGCGAGCGAAGGCTGGACCGTCGCCGACCGAATTGTCCGCTCGGGCGTGCCGGTGATCGCCTCGGCGGTGAACGACTTGCCGGCCTCGTTCGAGCAGATCGCTGCGACCCAGTCGAACGTCGGCCGCATGCGCGCCGCGGGAGTCAAGGTCTCGATCGGGATGATCGACGACACCGACACGCGCAACATCTTCGAAGAGCGCCAATACGCGGGCAACCTCGTGGCCTTGCAACGCATCCCGGGCGCGACCGGTGTCAGCTGGGGCGAAGCGCTGGCGATGATCACCTCGAAGCCGGCGGAAACCATCGGTCTCGGCGGTGAGATCGGCAGCCTCGCACCCGGGCGCCGGGCGGACGTAGTGATCTGGTCGGGCGATCCGCTCGAAGGTTCCAGCGCGGCCGAGCAGGTGTTCATCGACGGAGTCCGCCAGCCGCTCGAGACCCACCAGACTCGGCTCCTCGAGCGCTATCGCTATCTGCCGCGGCGCGATTTACCGGAGGCGTACCGGCATTGACCCTGCAAATGTGGCTCCTGCTTTCGGCGATTTTGTTCGTCGGAACGCACTTCATAATGTCACACCCCCTGCGTGACCCGCTCGCCGGCCGGGTGGGCGAGGGGCCGTTCCGGGCGATTTACGTCGTCGTGTCGCTGATCACCTTCGCAATGATGGTCTATTTCTATCATGCGATCGGGCGCGAGCCGCCGCTGGCGTGCACCGGCTCGGAACCCTGTCTGTGGGCGCCGAGCGATGCAGAGTGGTTCATCGTCAGCCTCCTGATGTGGTTCGCGTCGATCCTGCTCGTCGGGTCCTTCATTAGGAATCCGGCGTTTCCCGGCGCGCCGGGGCCGAAAGGTGGGCCAACGGGCGTGTTCACGATCACCCGCCACCCGATGATGTGGAGCTTCGCTATCTGGGCAGCGGTGCACTTCGCCCTGATTTACACGCCTAAGGCGCTGGTGCTCGACGGGTCGATCCTGTTCCTCGCGCTCGCCGGCGCGGCTGGCCAGGACCGCAAGAAGGCGCGGCAGTTCGGCGAGGCGTGGCACGAATGGACCGCCCAGACCGCGTTCGTCCCCTTCACGGGCGGGGTCGCTTACCCGGGAACGGTCGCGCTCGCCGGCGGGACCATTTTCTTCTTTCTCGTCACCTGGATCCATCCGATCCCCGCAGGCTTCTGGCGCTGGATCGGCTAGCCGCGCTAAAGAGCGGCGCATGACACGCAAATTCTTCGGCACCGACGGCATCCGCGGGACCACCAACAGCGAGCCGATGACGGCCGAGACGGCGCTGCGAGTCGGTCAGGCCGCGGGCGCGCATTTCCTGCGCGGCGATCACCGCCATCGCGTGGTGATCGGCAAGGATACGCGCCTTTCCGGCTACATGATGGAATCGGCGATGGTCGCCGGGTTCACCAGCGTCGGGATGGATGTGGTGCTGCTCGGGCCGATGCCCACGCCGGCGGTGGCGATGCTGACGCTATCGATGCGCGCCGACATCGGGGTGATGATCTCCGCGTCGCACAATCCCTTCGCCGACAACGGCATCAAACTGTTCGGCCCCGACGGATACAAGCTCAGCGACGAGGACGAGCACGCGATCGAGAAGCGGCTCGAGACCGGCCCGAAGCTCGCCAAGCCGGACATGATCGGTCGCGCCCGGCGAATCGACGACGCGCGCGGCCGCTACATCCACTTCGCCAAGTCGACCTTCCCCGAGCATCTCCGCCTCGACGGCCTCAAGGTGGTGATCGATTGCGCCAACGGCGCCGCTTACCATGTCGCGCCCGAAGCTTTGTGGGAGCTTGGCGCCGAGGTGATCCCGCTCGGCGTCACGCCCAACGGCACCAACATCAACGAGGGTTGCGGATCGACCCATCCAGCAATTGCTCCAGGAGACGGTGGTCGCGAGCGGCGCGGATATCGGCATCGCTCTGGACGGCGACGCCGACCGCCTGATCGTGGTCGATGAGAAGGGCCAGCATCATCGACGGCGACCAGTTGATGGCGCTGATCGCATTGGGGCTGCAGCGCCGCGGCGAGCTCAAGGGCGATGCGGTGGTGGCGACGGTGATGTCCAACCTTGGTCTGGAGCGGAAGCTCGGCGACGCGGGCTTAAAGCTCCTGCGCACCAAGGTCGGCGACCGCTATGTACTCGAGGAAATGCGCAAGAGCGGCTGCAACGTCGGCGGTGAGCAATCGGGGCACATCATCCTCGCCGACCATGCGACCACGGGCGACGGGCTCGTCGCCGGCCTTGCAGGTGCTTGCCGCGCTCGTCGAGGCGGGAGCGCCCGCGAGCGAGCTCCTGCGCCAGTTCGAACCGCTCCCGCAGCTTCTCAAGAACGTGCGTTTCAACGGCGGCGCGGAGCCGCTGAAGGCCGACAGCGTCCAGAAACGTATCGCCGCGGCCGAAGCCGAGCTCGAGGGCCGAGGGCGTCTTGTCATCCGCAAATCGGGCACCGAGCCACTGATCCGCGTGATGGCGGAAGGCGACGACGCAGCGCTCGTCCGCGCGTGGTCGACGACATTTGCGAGGCCGTTCAGTCGGCCGCGTGAACGCTTTGTTCGTAATTGTGGGCCAAACGATCTTGATCGTGCGCATGGAGAACTTTGCCCCGGGAAGCGGGTCGAAGGCGGATTCGGTGACGAAGCCCGCCCGCATCCTCATCATCGCCGGCTCGGATTCGGGCGGCGGCGCGGGAATTCAGGGCGACATCAAGACCGTCACCATGCTCGGCGGGCATGCGATGACCGCGGTTACGGCCATAACGGCGCAGAATACCGTCGGCGTCACCAGCGTGCATCCGGTCCCGGCGGAAATGATCCTCGCCCAGATCGACGCGGTGGTCAGCGACCTCGGAGTCGACGCGGTGAAGATCGGAATGGTCGGAAGCGCCTTCGCGGCCGAGCAGGTTGCGCGCCGCCTGGTGCAGCTCAAGACATTGCAGCCTGAGCTGCCGATCGTCTTCGATCCGGTGATGGTCGCGACCAGCGGCGCGCCGCTGGCGGACGAGGCGACCGTCGCCGCCTTCGGCAAGCTGATGGATGTCGCAACGCTCGTGACTCCGAATCTTCCGGAGCTGCAGCAGCTGACGTCCGAGGACGATCCCGTCGCCGCTGCGTTGCACCTCGTTGGTCAGCACGGCTGCGCGGTGCTGATCAAGGGCGGGCACGAGGAAGGCGACGCGCTCGCCGACGCGCTCATCGAAGAAGACAATATGACCAGCTGGCAAGGCCAGCGGATCGATACGACCAGCACGCATGGCACCGGCTGCACGCTGGCCAGCGCGATCGCATTCTTCCTCGCCGACGGCGCGACGCTTGGCGGACGCGGTGGCGCGGGCGCGCGAGTTCGTGCGCGTGGCGCTGCATGACGCGCCCGAGCTGGGGCAGGGCGCCGGGCCGATCGGCCAGGCGAACGTTCGCCTCGACGTCGGCGCCGGGCCGCGCCTCAATCAGGTGACCGTGACCGGCACGCACTACCGTCGCTCGGTCGAATTCTACTGCGCCTTGGGTTTGAAGCAGATCGTCGACAATCCGCCCGATTATGCGCGGTTCGAGACCGCCGGCGGAGCGACCTTCTCGGTGCAAATCGATCCCGAAGAGCAGATCGTCGCAACCACCGCCGTCTACCTCGAATGCGACGATCTCGACGACCGCGTCGAGCAGCTCGCGCGCAGCGGCATCGCCTTCGAGCACGGCCCGCGCAACCAGCCGTGGATGTGGCGCGAAGCCCGCCTCCGCGACCCCGACGGCAACATCATCTTCCTCTACAAGGCCGGCGAAGCGCGCCGCTTCCCGCCGTGGCGGATGGACTAATATGACACTTGAGTTATCCACGACTGCGGGGATCCACTGGAGGAACGGATCCCGCTTTCGCGGAATGACGAAGTGAAGCGCGCCAATGCCCCGCAGCTGCACCTTCAAGCTCGAGCTCGACTTTCCGCAGCCGCTCGCCGGTGTCGACGAGGCGGGGTGCGCTCCCCTCGCCGGGCCGGTGGTCGCCGCCGCATGCATTCTCGACCGCAACAAATTCCCGCGCGGGATCGACAATTCGAAGAACCTGCCGCTCGAAAAGCGCGAGGCGCTTTACGCGAAGCTCGTCAAATGCTCGGCGTGGGGCGTCGGCCTCGCCACGGTCGAGGAGATCGACCAGATCAATATCTATTGGGCGCGCATGCTCGCGATGACCCGCGCGGTGGAGGCGCTCGGGCTTGAGCCCGCCTGGGTGCTGGTGGATGGCAATGCACTCCGCGCTGGCAGCGGCCGTCGAAAGCGATCGTCGACGGCGACGCCAAGTGCCGTTCGATCGCCGCGGCTTCGATCATCGCCAAGGTCACGCGCGACCGCATGATGGTGGAATATGCCCGCGACTATCCGGGCTACGGCTGGGAGCATAATCGCGGCTATCCCACGCCCGACCACCGCCGCGCGCTCGGCGAGCTCGGCCTGACGCCCCTTCATCGCCGAAGCTTCGGCCTGGTGCGCGAAATGGAGGCGCGAAAGGCGGAGCCGGAGCTGGTGTTCAGCGAAATCGGCGCCGGCAAGTCCTTTAGTCACACACACCACCGGTTAAGTCCATTGAGGTGATCGAGACTCAACATCTTGTGGAGCAAGCCCGCCCAGCGGCCTAGCTTTTGGGTTTTTCAGCAGCCGCATTAACCCTTCGGCGCTTGACCGCAAGTTCCGCGCTGACTCACCTTCCCCGGCTTAAAGAGGGGCAAGGGGCCATGAATCTGATCGCCCGCATCGCGGAGCAGCCGACGAGCTTTCACCCGGCAAAGACGGCGAAGCGCGAGCTTCCGCTCGACACCATCCTCCAGGGTGACTGCATCGCCGAGATGGCGCGGCTCCCGGACAAGAGCGTCGACATGATTTTCGCCGATCCGCCGTACAATCTTCAATTGGGCGGCGACCTGTTCCGCCCCGAGGGCAGCCGCGTCGACGCGGTCGACGACGATTGGGACAAGTTCGACAGCCTTGCCGTCTACGACGATTTCACCCGCGACTGGCTCGCCGAGGCGCGGCGCATGCTCAAGGACAATGGCACGATCTGGGTGATCGGCAGCTATCACAACATCTATCGCGTCGGCGCTTTGCTGCAGGATGCCGAGTTCTGGATCCTCAACGATATCGTCTGGCGCAAGTCGAACCCGATGCCGAACTTCCGCGGCACGCGCTTCACCAACGCCCACGAAACCTTGCTCTGGTGCGCCAAGGACGAGAAAGCGCGCTATACCTTTAATTACCGCGCGATGAAGGCGTTGAACGACGATCTTCAGATGCGGTCTGACTGGTTGCTGCCGATCTGCGCGGGTCCCGAGCGGGTCAAGGGCGAAGACGGCGCGAAGGCGCATCCGACGCAAAAGCCCGAGGCTTTGCTCTACCGGATCCTGCTTGCCTGCACCAAGCCGGGCGATGTCGTGCTCGACCCCTTCTTCGGCACCGGCACGACCGGCGCGGTTGCGCGGCGGCTGGGACGGCGGTGGATCGGGATCGAACGCGAGACGGCCTACGTGAAGGTCGCGCGCGAGCGGATCGCCTCGACCCTGCCGCTCGACGAAAGCGCGATGCAGACGGTGACCGACAAGCGCGACCAGCCGCGCGTCGCTTTCGGCGTGCTGGTCGAAAGCGGCCTCGTTCCCGCGGGGACCACGTTGCTCGACGCGAAGCGCCGCTGGAGCGCGAGCGTCCGCGCGGACGGCTCGATCATGAGCGGGCTGCACTCCGGCTCGATCCACAAGGTCGGCGCGGCGCTGCAGAGCGCCCCTTCGTGCAACGGCTGGACCTTCTGGCATGTCGAGCATGGCGGGCGCGCTTCAACCGCTCGACACGTTGCGGCAACAGTATCTCTCTCGCGCTTAGCGCGCGACCGATGCGCACCCTCATTCGTCCCACCGCCTTCGTCGATTCGCCCTTCGATCACGACGGCAAGGTCGCCCGGCTCGCTGGCGGGTTGAACTGGTTCGCCGCGGTCGAGCTGATCGCTGTTGATGGCCACAAGCGCGTTTCGACCGACCTGGTGCCGGTGGAGGGCGTTGAAAGTCGCTTCGACGACGAGATGGGGGCGCAATGGCAGGCGCTCACTTCCGCTCGTGCGCCGCTGCAGCTCGGCGAGCGCACCATCCGCCTCGATCAGCCGCAGGTCATGGGCATCGTCAACGCAACGCCCGACAGCTTCTCCGACGGTGGGCAATTCGCCGACGCGTCCGCTGCCGCCGCGGCCGGCGCCGACATGGCGAGCCAGGGCGCCGCGATCGTCGACGTCGGCGGCAAATCCACCCGGCCCGGAGCCAAGCCCGTCTGGGAAGGCGACGAGATCGAGCGCATCGCGCCCGTGATCCGCCAGCTCGCATCAAGCGGCGCCGCAGTTTCCGTCGACACGCGCAAGGCGGACGTCATGACGGCAGCGCTCGAGGCTGGCGCGCGGATGATCAACGACGTGTCGGCGCTGACCTACGACGACCGTTCGGCCGGCGTGATCGCGGCGGCGGGCGTTCCAGTCGTCCTCATGCACCACCAGGGCGCGCCCGAATCGATGCAGGACGACCCGCGCTACGACGACGTGCTGGTCGAGGTTTATCTGTGGTTGGAAGAGCGCATTGCCGCAGCCGAAGCGGCCGGCATTGCGCGCGACAAAATTCTCATCGATCCAGGTTTCGGCTTCGGCAAGAACGTCGCCCACAATCTCGAGCTGATGAACGGTCTCGCGCTGCTGCATTCGCTCGGCTGCCCGATTGTCGTCGGCGCCAGCCGCAAGCGCACCATCGGCGCTCTTTCAGGCGAGGCGCCGGCCGACAAACGCCTCGGCGGAAGCATCGCCTTCGGGCTCAAGGCAGCGGAGCAGGGCGCGCAGATCGTCCGCGTCCACGATGTGTTCGAAAGTGTGCAGGCGCTTGAGGATTTGGCGCGGGCCTGCGCGATCAGGCGCTTACGCCGAGAGTCTGATCATGCGCTTGGGCGAAGTGTCGGCTTTGGGTGGAAAGCGACTTTTCAGTGCCTTCGGGGTGAGCCAGAGCCAAGATCACGGCGTAATGGAACACAGTGCACCGCAAAGCGAACTCGACGATCCGAAGCGCTGTCCAGAAGAGCCTGCGTTACCCTGCCAGAAACACCTTCATGGCCCTGCCCTAGTGCATTGTGACCGAAGCTCAGAGATGAAGTCCATTGTTGCCGATGAACGACCGTGCGCGACATAGGAGGTCAATCGTGGCGATGACTACGACGCTTTGCGCCTAATCGATGTTCATACGTGGTTGCCTGACATTCGAACTGAATGTCCGCAATGGGTCGAAGCGGACATTGAGGCGCGACCCTCCGGCCCGGCTCAGGCCGCAGTGTCGATCCCGAGGTCGCCGAGCTTGCGATAAAGCGTCGAGCGGCCGATCCCGAGGCGGCGCGCGACTTCCGTCATACGGCCGCGATAATGGCCGATGGCGAGGCGGATGATGTCGGCCTCGATATCTTCGAGCACGCGCAAATGGCCGTCGCTGGTGAACAGAGTGACCTGAGGCGAGCCGGCAATCATCTCTTCGCTGCGCGCCTCGCTGAGCGTGGGCGCGAAGTCGGTGCGGCGTCCGGAATAGCGCGACTGGATCGCGATGTGCGGGAAATGCTCAGCGGTCAGCGACTGACCGTCGCATTGCAGGGCGGCGCGGAACAGCACGCCGGCGAGCTGGCGGACGTTGCCGGGCCAGCCGTAGCGCATCAGCACGGCGAGCGCGTCATTGCCGATCGAAAGCGGCTTCAGGCCTGTCTGCTCCGCCAGGCGGGCGAGGAAGTGCCGCGCAAGCGAGGGGATGTCACCGCTGCGGTCGCGCAGCGGCGGCAGGAACACGGTCGTCGCGCCGATCCGCTCGGCGAGGCCGGCGTGGAAGTCTTCCGGCAGCGGGCGGCTGCTGGTCGCGATGATTCGCACGTCGACCGACTGGCTGCCGTTGAGGCCGACCGGGCGGACTTCGCCGGTGGCGAGGACCCGGTCGAGCGTTTCCTGGGTCTCGGCCGGGAGCGCGCCGATCTCGTCGAGCAGCAAAGTGCCGGTGTCGGACTGCACGAGCTTTCCGACCTTGGGTGCGAATGCACCCGGGAAGGCGCCTTTCTCGTGACCGAACAGCTCGCTGTCGATGATGTTCGCGGCGATCGCCTTGCAGTCGAGCGACAGAAGCGGGGCTTTGGCGCGAAGGCTCGCGGCGTGGATCGCACGCGCGACCGTCTCCTTGCCCGTGCCGGGTTCGCCGATGATCAGGATTGGAAGCCGGCTCCGGGCCGACTTCGCGGCCACCGCCAAACGCGGCGCGGAATTCGGGCGCGGCACCAACCAGCTGCTCGAGCGCCAGCTCGGGCGCGAGCTTCTCCGACACCGGCGCGAGCTCGCCTGCAGCGATTCGGCGGTCGGAATTGGCGGCGAGAGCCTCGAGCATTCGCTCAGGCGCGACCGGCCGCACGAGGAAATCGGATGCTCCGGCGCGCATCGCGTCCACTGCGACCGAGACGCTCTCGCCTTGCGAAATCACGATGACCGGCAGATTCTCACGCTTTTCGCGCAGGGCGGCGATCAATATCGGTCCCCGCTGCTCGTCCCAGCCCGCAAGCAGAGCCGCGCGGACTTCGCGCGCGTGCGGACCGTCGAGGACGGCGAGCGCGCTGTCCTCGTCCGCCGCGCCCATGACGCTCCAGCCGGCACGCGCGGCGACGGCCGAGATCAGACGGCGCTCGTCCGCACTGGCGTCGAGCAGCAAAAGGGAGCGGGTTGGTTCTTCGCGCATAGGTGCCTTGACGAGCAGCCTATGCCGAAAGGGGTAAACTCCGTCTTAAGGAGGCGTGCAGCCTGGCGACAGGACTTGGGGAGTCTGGAGTCCCTTGTTATGGACACCGCCGACCGAAGTCCGAAGGGAACATTCATGGCCGAAGAAGAGCCTTTGCTCGTCAGTCCGCCCACTCAGGACGTCGCGGTGCACGTCCGCGATTACGCGCGCTTCACCAAATTGCTTAAATGGAGCGCGCTGACGGTTTTCGTCATCGCCTTCATCGTCCTGCTCATCCTCAACAAATAGGCCGTCGCATCGCATGAAGATCGCGGTCCTCAAGGAAGCGCCAGGGGAGACGCGCTGCGCCGCAATTCCCGAAACGGTGAAGAAGTTTATTGCGCTCGGGGCGGAAGTCTCGGTGGAAAAGGGCGCCGGAGAGACTGCGTCCATTTCCGACAGGGATTTCGAAACCGCCGGGGCGAAAGTCGGCAGCCGCGCGGAGGTGCTTAAAGGCGCAGGCATCATCTTGTGCATCAACGGACCCGATGTCGCGGCGCTCAAGGGCGCTGAAAAGAGCGCGCTGCTCGTCGGCGCACTTGACCCAGCGCGGCGCCGCGAGGCGATCGACGGCTACGGATCGGCCGGGCTCGAGGCCTTGGCCATGGAGTGGATGCCGCGCATCACCCGCGCCCAGTCGATGGACATCCTCTCGTCGCAGTCGAATCTCGCCGGCTACAAAGCGGTGATCGAAGCCGCGGCGACCTACGGCCGCGCCTTTCCGATGATGATGACCGCGGCAGGGACGATCAGCCCGACAAAGGTGTTCGTCATGGGCGTCGGCGTCGCCGGCTTGCAGGCGATCGCCACCGCTCGCCGTCTGGGCGCGCAGGTCAGCGCGACCGACGTCCGCTCCGCCACCAAAGAGCAAATCATGTCGCTGGGAGCAAAACCGATCTTCGTCGAGAATGTCGCAGGGATCGAAGGCGAGGGAGCGGGCGGCTACGCAACCGAAATGTCCGAGGAATATCAGAAGGCCCAGGCCGAGCTGGTGTCCGGGCACATCGCCAAGCAGGACATCGTCATCACCACCGCATTGATCCCGGGACGGCCGGCGCCACGGCTGATCAGCGATGCGCAGGTCGCCAGCATGCGGCCGGGCAGCGTGATCGTCGACATGGCGGCGGACGCCGGCGGCAATATCGAAGGGACTGTGACCGGCGAGAGCGTCGTCAGGCACGGCGTCACGATCATAGGTGCAGCGAACCTCGCCCGCAGCCTCGCCGCCGACGCGTCGGCGCTTTTCGCCCGCAACCTCTACAACTTCCTCAGCGCCTTCTGGGACAAGGACGAGGCGCGGCCGGTGCTTCCCGACGATGATGAGATCGTCAAAGAGATCCGCCTGACGCAAAGCGGCAAAGTGGTGCACGAGCGGCTGACCGCCGCCTGACACGTGCCGAATACGTCCGACATCCTCGTCATCGGCGGTGGCATCGCAGGTTTGTCCGCCGCGGCGGAGCTTTCGAAGCGGGCCAGCGTAACCGTCCTCGAAGCCGAGGAGCAGATCGGCTTCCATTCGTCCGGCCGCAGCGCGACCATGCTGCATTATGCGCTCGGGGACCGGCTGGTCCGCGCGCTGACGCTTGCCAGCCGCGCCTTCTTCGATTCGCCGCCCGCGGGCTTCAGCGACGTTCCGCTCGGCCGCCGGATGCCGGTGCTGATCCATGCGCGCGAGGACGAGCGTGAGGCGCTGGATGCGCTGGAGCGCGAGCTTTCGTCCTTCGCCCAGCTCGAACGGCTCGATGCGCGCCGGCGTGCACGAACTCTGTCCGCTGCTGAAGGAAGACGCGCAGCACGGACTCGCCGACCGCAACGGCATTCGGCTCGACCCGCACGCCCTGCTCCAGGGCAATCTGCGCCAGCTGCGGGCGCACGGCGGCGAGCT
This sequence comes from uncultured Alphaproteobacteria bacterium, assembly GCA_963849435.1. Classification (GTDB taxonomy): domain Bacteria; phylum Pseudomonadota; class Alphaproteobacteria; order Sphingomonadales; family Sphingomonadaceae; genus Sphingomicrobium. The sequence continues at coordinate 158,274 of CAWKHO010000022.1, read as the reverse complement.
GCACACGGGTGCGCGAGTGGCGCGAATTGAGCGCCGTTCCGCGGACTGGCACGTCACGACTGACAAGGACGAGAGCTATTCCGCGCCGGTGCTGGTGAACGCCGCGGGCGCCTGGGCGGACAAGATCGCGGAGCTTGCCGGAGTGCAGCCGCTGGGCCTCCAGCCCAAGCGCCGCACGATCATCACCTTCGATGCTCCTGCCGGCACCGATCTCGATCGCCTGCCGTTCGCCAAGACCGTCGGCGACGAGCTCTATTTCGCGCCGGAGAGTGGACGGCTGTTCGCTTCGCCGATGGACGAGGTGCCGAGCGATCCCGTCGACGCGCAGCCCGACGAGCTCGAGGTCGCGCTTGCCGCGTATCGGATGGAGGAGCGCACGACCGCCAAGGTCGAGCGGATCCACAGCCGCTGGGCGGGTCTCGAAGTCCTTCACGCCCGACCGTCACCCAGCCGCCGGTTTCGCCGCGGATGCCGAAGGCTTCTTCTGGCTGGCGGGGCAGGGCGGGTTCGGACTGCAAACCTCGCCGGCGATGGCGCGCATTGCGGTGTCGCTGATTGCGGGAGAGCCGTGGCCGGTCAGCGACGTCACGGCGGAGGAGCTAGACCCCGGCCGTTTCGCCCGGCAGCCGGCATAAATCGACCCAGCGGTCGCCGACGAGCTCGAGCAGGCGCTGCGTCGGCACTTCGACCGAACTGTTGAGCGACCCGCCGGCTGGATAAACCACATCGAACGCCTGCAGAGACACATCGAGATAGACTGGCAGCGGCGTTTTGAGCCCGAACGGGCAGACGCCGCCCACTGGATGACCGGTGACCTCGAACGTCTCCTCGGCGCCGAGCATCCGCGGCCGCGCTCCCAAGGCGTCCTTGCACTTGCGGTTGTCGAGCCGGGCATCGCCGCGCGCGACGAGCAGAAAGAGGTTGTCGCCGGCGCGTACGGCGAGGGTTTTGGCGATCCGTCCCGGCTCGACGCCCAGCGCCCTGGCGGCTGTCTCGACGGTAGCCGTGCTGTCCTCGACTTCGATCAGCTTCAGGTCCGGAGCGTGTTCGGCGAGCCAAGCCCGCACCGATTCCGCGCTCATTCGCCGATCAGGTGAAGCGTAATATGCCGCGCCGGCGTGCTGCGGCGGTGCTCGAACAGGAAAATGCCTTGCCAGGTACCGAGCGCGAGCTGACCGCCTTGCACTGGAATCGACAGCTGCGTTTGCGTCAGAGCGCTCCGCAGGTGCGCGGGCATGTCGTCGGGTCCTTCGTCGTCGTGCTCGTAATCCGCGCCTTCGGGGGCGATGCGCTCGAAGTAGCGCTCAAGGTCGCGCTTCGCGGCGGGAGCTGCATTTTCCTGGATCACGAGCGAGGCTGAGGTGTGGCTGCAAAAGACGGTCAGGAGGCCTTCGGAAATACCCGATTGTGCGGTCCAGCCGGCAATTTCACGCGTAATTTCGTGCAATCCGCGACTCGGCGCGCGCACGTTCAAATTGCCGCTGGCCTGCTTCATCAGGAGGGCGCGCTAGCGGATTTGCGCGGATGCAACCAGACCTGCGGTCAGGCCCAAAACAAAAGCGCCCGCCATGCGGCGAGCGCTCGATAACGCATTGATTTTACGCCCGATGTCCTCGGGCGGGTTCGGTCTTAGCCGTTGGATCCGCCGGAAGCCCAGCCGCCACCCATCAACCAACCCCAGAAACCGCGAGTCTTGCTTTTTCATTTCGTCACCCCTGCATAAAATTCGATTCGGCAGATGCAGGGATATTAACCTTAATTGATATGGTAAGCAAACGATTAACCATCCGGTTCGGACGGGCGCGCGTTTGCGCGACGCGGTGCGCTTATGACTGTTCGGCGAAGATCAGGACTTAGAAGTTAAGCGACGCTGCGGCGGCGGTCGCCGGCGATGCGCTTGATCAGCGTGTCGAGGCTCATTGGGCGGCCGATGGCATAGCCTTGGGCGATGTCGCAGCCCATCTCCACCAGCACGTCGAGAATTTCACGCTGCTCCACCCCCTCCGCAACGACCTGCCGGCCGAGCGAATGGGCGAGGCCGATGGTCGATTGAACCATTAGGCGGTCGCTGCGATTGTCGACCATGGCTTTGACGAAGCTCTGGTCAATCTTGATCTCGTTGGCCGGAATTTTCTTGAGGTATTCGAGCGTCGAAAGTCCCGTGCCATAGTCGTCGATCGAGATGCGGATTCCGAGCGCACGTAGGGTGGTGATCATCTCGAGCCCTTCACCGCTGTCTGTCAGCGCCGCGGTTTCGGTCAGCTCCAGCGTTAGATGTTCTGGTTTCAGGCGGTACCGTGCAAGCAGGGCCGACACGCGCAGCGTGAAGCCCTTGTCCGTCAGCAGCCTCGCGGAGAGATTCACTGCAATTCCGAACTCGGGGCCGCGCTTGTTGATAGACGCGGCGGCAGCAACGGCTTTGTCGAGCACGAAGTCGGTGAGCTTGCCGATGCGGTCGTGCTGTTCGGCTGCGGCTACGAATTCCGAGGCTGCGATCGGGCCCTTCTCGGGGTGCGTCCAGCGTGCGAGCGCTTCGGCACCGATTATCTGGCGGGTGCGGAGATCGAGCTTCGGCTGGTAGGCGACCCACACTTCACCGCGGTCGATTGCGGAGTCGAGCTGGCTCAAAATCGACAGTTTCCACGACGCATCCTGCAAACTGTCCGGATCGTGATATTTCCATTTCAGCCCATCGTGGGCGGCTTCTTCCGCCGCGACCAAGGCGCTGGCGAGGCGATTCGGCAGTGACCGGCTGCTCCCGACCTCCACCCCGAACGCGATGGCGAGATCGAACGATAGTCCGCCGACCTTGGCCGGGTTGCGGAAGAGCGAATAGAGCGCGTCGAGGTGATTGCCGAAGGGCGCATTGCACAGCTCGAACCACGCGAAGATTCCACCGTCGCCTTGGTAGAGCGTGCGCTTCGGAGCTCCGACCGAAAGGCGCGACACGATCTGCTCGATCAGCTGCCGCTCGCTGTTGGCAGGCAAGTTGGCGACAATCTCTTCGTAATTGAGGATGCGAGCCGCGATCAGCGCCTGCTGCCGGCCCGCCTTGTTGGTCCGCAGTGCGTTGAGGTTGGGCAGGTTCGACACCGGATTGACCAGGCCGCGCACGCGGAAACGGCGCCAGGTCAGCACTCCGCCGACAACGAGCAGGACGAAGAGCGCGGGAGTGATGTCGGCGAAGATCAGGCGTGCTTCGAGGAATACCGGTACGGCGAGCAGCGCGGTGATCGCGGCTGCGAATACTACAATTCGGTGACCCGCGCGTCTGCGGGTAGCGCCGAGCGCCGCCCCAGCGAGTCCGAGGAGGAATGCGCCGAACCAGCCGAGGTCCACCGGCCGTCCATGCTTCAGCGTTTCAGCACCAAGAGCATGAACTTGGACGCCGAAGGCTCGGCCATAACCGGGGACAAAGAAGTTATCGTTGAGGATTTCGGATCCGGTGCCGACGAGCACGTCCTTTCCCGTGAGCTCCTTCGCGGAGACGCGGCCATTCAGGACATCAAGCGCCGAATACGCCGGAATGCTGTCGACCTCGATGGAATAATCGATAGGAAAAGTCGCGTCCACCGGCCCGCTCCTGTTGCCCAGCGCTGCGGCGAATGACGGCACAGTCTGCCCGCCCACTTTGGCGGACCAAGGCACCCGCCAAACGGCATTTTGATAATTGTAGTAGAACGTAGCGACTGCGAACTTTGCGTGGCGGGTGAAGATCGGCAGCGGTCGGCCATCGATGTGCTTGGCTTTTTCCTGCTGTCCGACCCGGGACCGGGCAAAGAGCGTGACCCTGCCCGCCCGCTGGAGCGCGTCCCCCAGTGCCGTGTCGTCCTCATGGGTCGAAGGGAACGAAAGATTGATGTCCAGGAAGATGCGTTTGGCGCCGCTGACATTGAGCCGGTCGACCAACGCGGCGTCCTGCTGCCGTCGCCAGGGCCAATTGCCAACCTGACGAAGCGACTGGTCGTCGATCAGGACGAGGACGACGTCGCCGCTGGCGTGGTGCGGATGAAGGCTGTTCCTCCAAACGCGCAAATAGTCCTCGGCGATCTCGCCGAAGCCGATGAGACCGAACACCAGGCCAGCGATCGCCGTCCACAGAAGCAGCTTCCACGGCGCCGGTTCGGATACGGTCTTCTGGCGCTTCGACACTTGCGCACTTTTCCTTCCCAATTGCGGCTCACGCATGCGCGGGGAAAGGTTAGGAAATCGCTAACCGCATTGCGATTAACGCCCTGACTCATCCTCCCTGTTACGTAGCGATGGGGAGGGGAACCGTTCGCCGCAGCCCAATGGTGGAGGGGCCCCTCCGTCACAGCTTCGCCGCGCCACCTCCCCATTCCCGCGGCGCGGGAACAGGGAGGATTTTGCCCCTGTCCTACAGACGATCAAATGTGCAATGTCGCCGGCGATGCAGTCGTATAGCTTTCATCAATACAGCCGCAGTCGATTGGCCCGCGTTCGTTCGCGAGTGGCCGGAGTCCTGCTCGTCACTGCGAACATTCGCGAACATTCGCCCATCGCGCCATTGAGGAGGACTGATGGACTTCATCTCCATTCTCTCGATCTTCGTGCTGGCCTGTTTTGTCGGCTATTATGTCGTGTGGTCGGTGACGCCCGGCGCTGCACACGCCGCTGATGAGTGTCACCAACGCGATCTCCTCGGTCATCGTTGTCGGAGCGCTGATCGCGGCGGCCGCGGCTGGCAGTGCCTGTCGAAATGGCTCGGCCTCCTCGCGGTGGCGCTGGCCAGCGTTAACATCTTCGGCGGCTTCGCCGTCACCGCCCGAATGCTCGCGATGTACAAGAAGCGGGAGCGCAAGGATGGTTGAGGCGGCGGCGACGCCCGCCTGGGTGCTTCTCGCTTATTTGATCGCCGGCGTCTGCTTCATCCTCGCGTTGAGGGGCCTCTCGGGCCCGGAGAGCAGCCGCCGCGGCAACCGCACCGGCATGCTCGGCATGGCGATTGCGGTCGTCACGACTCTGATCGTGCACTTCCCCACAAGTACAGTCGCAATGGATGGGCGAAATGTTACTGGCGACCTCGTCCGTTTGACTTGGCCAGTTTCCGAATGGTCGACGTTCGGCGAGATCCTTGCCGCAATGGCGGTCGGCGGAGCATCGGCCTGATCACCGCCCGCAAGATCCAGATGACGGCAATGCCGCAGTTGGTCGCGGCATTCCACAGCCTCGTCGGTATGGCCGCGGTACTGGTCGGGATGGCGGCCTACCTGAACCCAGAGGCATTCGGCATCGCGGTTCGGATCACCCCGATCGCCAGCTCCCTCATTCGTCAGCATCTTCCCGCAGAGCCGCATCGAAATGGGCCTCGGCGTCGCCATCGGCGCGATCACATTCTCCGGCTCGGTGATCGCCTTCCTCAAGCTCAACGGCAACATGTCGGGTAAGCCGATCCTGCTGCCGCTGCGGCACATTATCAACCTCGGCACCCTCGTCGCGATCCTTGGGTTGATCGCCTACTTTACCCAGGACCAGGCGCCGTGGGTGTTCTTTACCGTCGCAGGGCTCAGCTTCGCCATCGGTTTCCTGCTGATCATCCCCATCGGCGGCGCCGACATGCCGGTCGTGATCTCGATGCTCAATAGCTATTCCGGATGGGCGGCCGCGGCGATGGGCTTCACGCTGCACAACAGCGCGATGATCATCACCGGCGCGCTCGTCGGAAGCTCGGGCGCAATCCTCAGCTACATCATGTGCCGGGCGATGAACCGCAGTTTCATCTCGGTCATCGCCGGCGGCTTCGGCGCGGTCTCCAGCAGGGCCGACGCAGCGGCGATCGATCGGCCGTACAAGCGCGGCTCGGCCGAGGACGCCGCCTTCCTCATGAAGCAGGCTGAGCAGGTGATCATCGTCCCCGGCTACGGCATGGCCGTCGCCCAGGCGCAACATGCGGTGCGCGAGATGGCCGACCTGCTCAAGAAGGAAGGGGTGCGCGTCAAATATGCGATCCACCCGGTCGCCGGCCGCATGCCGGGCCACATGAACGTGCTGCTCGCCGAGGCAAACGTCCCTTACGACGAGGTGTTCGAACTTGAGGATATCAACAGCGAGTTCGCCCAGACGGACGTGGCCTATGTGATCGGCGCCAACGACGTCACCAATCCTGCCGCCAAGAACGACAAGAGCTCGCCGATCTACGGAATGCCGGTGCTCGACGTGGAAAAGGCGCGCACCTGCCTGTTCGTGAAGCGGTCGATGGGTGGCGTCGGATATGCCGGCATCGATAATGAGCTCTTCTACCGCGACAACACGATGATGCTCCTCGGCGACGCCAAGAAGATGACCGAGGAGATCGTCAAGGCGCTGGGTTGAGCAGTTTCCTCCCCTCGACTTCGAGGGGAGGGGGACCAGCGTAGCTGGTGAAGGGGTCTTGTCGCGGATTGAAGAAGGCCCCTCCACCGCCTTCGGCGGTCCCCCTCCCCTGCAAAAGCAGGGGAGGATAACGAGATTAAATTACCGTATAATCAGACGTTTACCACTTGCCGCAGCCAGCATCTTGATTGACAACATTGGTCAAGAGCGGCTGATTCCATCAGCTTCGGTTCAGCTGAGTTGATCCAAGTACTGATCGCGAGCGGCAAGGGGGATGAAGTTGCGCAAGCTGGGAATTATCGGGGGCACGACTTGGTCGTCGACCGTCATGTACTATGAGCACATCAATCGCGGCGTGGCGCAGCGGCTCGGCGGGCTCCACAGCGCGGTCCTTTCAATCGAGAGCCTCGACTTTGCCGCTTATGCCGCGATGCAGATGGCCGGCGACTGGGACGGCGTCGCAGCGGTCAAGATCGAAGCGGCCAGGCGTCTCGCAGGCGAGCGGCGCCGAGGGGCTTTTGATCGCGTCCAACACCGGCCACAAATGCTTCGACGCGATCGCGGCCAATGTCTCCGTACCGCTAATTCACATCGCCGACGCGACCTGCGATCGGCTGCTTGCCGACGGGCGGAAGCTGGTTGCGCTGCTCGGCACGCGCTTCACCATGACCGAGCCGTTCCTGCGCAGCCGTCTGGAGGCGCGCGGAATCACGCTGGCGCCGATCGAGGCTGGGTGGATCGGCGAGGTGAACCGCATCATCTTCGAGGAGCTCGCCCAGGGTCGCGTCGTCCGCGACAGCCAGCGCAAGCTGAAGACCCTGATTACCGAGCTCGCCAAGGCGAAGGTGCAGGCGGTCGTCCTCGGCTGCACCGAGCTGGTGCTCGCGGTCGACGTGCGCGCCAATGTCATTCCCGTCTACGACACCACCGCGATCCACGCGGGTGCCGCGGTCGAGTGGATGCTCGCGGAAGAGGAAGAGGCGCGGGCGGCGCTAACGCCTAGAGCTCTCGCGGTGCTGGAGGAGGCGGCGTGCGCTCCGACCTCCTCAGCCTCCGGCGTCATGGACCGCACACCGGCCGACCGTCCCGATCACCCGGAGCCGCCGAGCGCTTCAACGAGGAGCAGGCGACTTATGCAGTACGTGGTGCGGACCAGCCGGACCTCGAGACCGGCGTCGCCGCAATCCGCGAGGTGCTGAAGACGCTGCCGCGAACGCCAGGTGTCTATCGCATGCAGGACGCCCGCGGCGACGTCCTCTACGTCGGCAAGGCGCGCGTGCTGAAGAACCGCGTCACCAACTACACCCAAGTCGCCAAGCTGCCGAAGCGCCTGCAGCGGATGGTGTCGCAGACGCGGTCGATGACCATCGTCACGACGCGCACGGAAGCCGAGGCGCTGCTCCTGGAGGCCCAGCTGATCAAGCGTTTCCGGCCCGCCTACAACGTGCTGCTGCGGGACGACAAAAGCTTCCCCTTCATCATGCTTCGGGAGGATCATGCCTTCCCGCGAATCCAGAAGCACCGCGGCGCGCGGCGGGTTAAGAAGGCGCACTATTACGGACCGTTCGCAAGCGCCGGATCGGTCACGCGCACGCTTAACGCGTTGCAGAAACTGTTCCTCCTAAGAAGCTGTTCCGACAGCTTTTTCGAGAACCGTTCGCGGCCTTGCCTGCTTTACCAGATCAAGCGCTGCTCGGCGCCATGCGTCGGGCGCATCGGAGAGCTGGAATATGCCGAGCTGGTGGATGAAGCGAAGGAGTTCCTCTCGGGCAAGTCGACCGGCGTGCAGGGGCGGCTGAGCAAGTCGATGGCGCAGGCCGCCGAGCGACAGGATTATGAGCTCGCCGCCGTCTATCGCGACCGCCTGCGGGCTCTGACCTACATCCAGGGCAGCCAGACGGTGCATGCCGAAGGGCTCGGCGACGCCGACGTATTCGCGCTCGCCTGCAAGGCAGGGACGGTCTCGATCCAGGCCTTCTTCATTCGTGGCGGACAGAATTGGGGGCACCGCGCATTCTTCCCGGCGCATACCAACGACGTCCCGGAAGCTGAGGTTTTGGCTAGCTTTCTGGTCCAGTTCTACGAGGACATGCCGCCTCCGCGGCGGATCCTCGTCGACCGCGACATTCCCGACTGCGAGCTGCTCGAACAGGCGCTGTCGGTACGCGCGGAACGCAAGGTCGTGATCGAAATTCCGCAGCGCGGCGCGCGGCGCAAGCTGATGGAGCAGGCGCAGCGCAATGCCGAAGAGGCGCTCGACCGGCGGCTCGCGGAAACCACGAGCCAGGGCAAGGTCCTGCGCGAGCTTGCCGATACGTTCGAGCTCCCCGGACGTCCCCAAGCGCATCGAGGTTTACGACAACAGCCACATCATGGGCACGAACGCGACCGGAGCGATGATCGTCGCCGGGCCGGAGGGGTTCCGCAAGAACACCTACCGCAAGTTCAACATCAAGCGGCCGGAGACCCAGCCCGGCGACGATTTCGCGATGATGCGCGAGGTTCTCGAGCGGCGCTTTGCGCGGCTGGAGAAAGAGGACCCCGACCGCACCAGCGGCGAATGGCCCGACCTGCTGCTGATCGACGGGGGCAAGGGTCAGCTTTCCGCCGTGTGCGAGGTGATGGAGGAGATGGGCGTTCACGACGTGCCCGTTGTCGGCGTTGCCAAGGGTCCGCATCACGGGCGCGAGGGGAGGGAGGTCTTCCATCTCCCCGGCGGCCGGGAAATCACTCTGCCGCCCAATTCGGCTTTGCTGTTCCATCTCCAGCGGTTGCGCGACGAAGCGCACAGATTCGCCATCGGAACGCACCGGGCGAAGCGGGCCAAGAGCCTGACCACTTCGACCCTCGACGAGGTCCCGGGCATCGGCCCAAACCGCAAGCGCGCGCTGCTGATGCATTTCGGCACTGCGCGGGCGGTGAAGGGCGCCGCGCTCGACGACCTCGAGCGGGCGCCCGGAATCAGCAAGGCGATCGCCCACCAGCTCTACGATTATTTCCACCCGCGCGGATGAGGATCGAGACCTCGGCGATCGTCTGCGCGCTGCGCAGCCATGGCGAGCATGGCGCGGTGGTCCGGCTGATGACTCCGGAGCATGGCTTGCAGGCGGCTTATGTGCGCGGCGCGCGCGGCCGGCGGATGCGGCCGGTGCTGATCGCCGGCAATTTGGTCGAGGCGCAGCTCAGTGCGCGCACCCACACGCAGCTTCCGCAGGCGGCCATCGAGCTGGTCCACAGCCGCGGTCCGTTGCTCTCCGAACCGCTCCCGGCTGCCGGGATCGAATGGTCGACGGTGCTGACCGCGACAGCGCTGCCCGAGGCTCAGCCTTGTCCGCGGCTGTTCGAAGCGCTCGAGGGCCTGCTCGACGCGATCGAGGCGGCGCCGTCGGCAAGCGGTTGGGGGGCTGCCCTCGTCAAATATGAATTGCTGCTCCTGGCGGAGCTCGGCTTCGGCCTCGATCTCGACCGCTGCGCAGTCACCGGAACCAGCGACAACCTCGTCGCGGTGAGCCCCAAGTCCGGGCGCGCCGTGAGCGCCGCAGAGGCCGTGCCCTATGCCGGCAAGCTTTTGCCGCTGCCACCCTTCGTTCGCGAAGGCGGGCAGGCGTCGTGGCAGGAGATCGCCAAGGGCCTCGAGCTGACGGGCCATTTCCTCATGCGCGACCTGCTCACCGATCGCTGGCGGCCGATGGCCGAGGCGCGTGAAAGGCTCGTCGACCGGTTGCGCCGCGCCGGTGGTCTCGCCTAGGCTGGCCGAGTGAGCACCGACGCGCTGGCAATGCTATTCCCCAATGTCGCCGTGACCCGCGGAATCGCGGTCCGCGTCGCAGTGAGCTTTCTTGCAGAACAGTCTGATCCATCGTCGAACCGCTGGTTCTGGTCCTATCATGTGCGGATCGAGAACGGTTCCGAGCGCGCGGTGCAGCTTCTGTCGCGCCGCTGGACGATCGTCGACGGGCACGCGGCCGTCCACGAAGTGGTCGGAGAAGGGGTAGTCGGCGAGATGCCCCTGATCGCCCCAGGCGCGAGCTTCGATTATGTTTCCGGTTGTCCGCTGGATACGGCAATCGGCGAGATGAGCGGTAGCTACCGGATGGTGGACGAGGATGGCACCGCGTTCGATGTCACGATCCCGCGCTTTCAGCTTCTCGGCGCCTGAGCCGAGATTACCAATTCAGCAGATGTTTAGCGAAACCGCTTTAGTCGCGCGCTCGTTCAGTACGACAGGAAGGATACGCGCGGCGAGCTCGGATGGGGATCTTCAGTTTCATGCAGGCGAATGAGTCCAGGCCAGTGGCAGCGCAAGGGTTTCGCGCTTATGTCGTGGGCGACGTCCACGGCCGGCTCGACCTGCTCGACAGGCTGCTCGCCGAGATCGACGCGCGAGATCGCGTCTCGGCCGCCGCGCAAGATCTTGCTCGTCTTTCTCGGCGATCTGATCGACCGCGGGCCGAGCTCTGCGCAGGTCGTCGAGCGCCTGCGGTCGTATCGCCGCGAGGGCACACAGACCGTATTCCTGCTCGGCAATCACGAGGAGGTGCTGCTGCGGATTCTCGACGGCGACGCTTCGCTGATCCCCAGCTGGTTGCGGTTTGGCGGCGCCCAATGCCTCAAGAGCTACGGTGCCGACCCGCGGCGGATTGCTGCCCAAGACGATGCGACAGCGCTCGACGCGATCAAGGCGGCGATCCCCGAGGAGCATCAACAGTTCCTGAGGAGCTTTGTCGATACCTGCCGCTTTGGCGATTACCTGTTCGTGCACGCCGGCATTCGCCCTGGCGTCTCGATCGACCAGCAGCTCCAGTCGGACCTGCGCTGGATCCGCGAGCCCTTCCTGCTCGACGAGACCGATCACGGCTGCGTCGTCGTGCACGGGCATACGATCAGCCCGGAGGTCGAGGAGCGCTCAAACCGGATCGGCATCGACACCGGCGCTTATCGCACCGGGATCCTCACGGCGCTCGCGCTCGAAGGCACCGAGCGCTGGTACCTCGACACGCGCGAAATGCGCCGAAACCGTTCCGGCAGCGGGCTAAATCGCTCCATTTCGGAGCTTAACCCCCTCCACATTGAACCAAAATTCGTTATTGGGCATTTACGCATATTCGTGAGGGAGCGATCGTGTCTGCTGATCCTGGTCGCCGGTATCTTCCATTCTGTGCCGCGCTCATCGTTTTATCGGTGGCCGCGTGCTCCGATACGCGCGGCGGGCCGATCCCGTACGATCAAACTCTCGCGGCTCCCGATACGCCGTCTCTCGCGACCCTCGAGTCGAACTACAAGATCGCGCCGATGGACAAGCTGACGGTCAAGGTTTTCAAATCGGAGGATATTTCTGGCGATTACGACGTCGATCTCACCGGCCACATTTCGCTTCCGCTGGTTGGGGAAGTCGAGGCCGCGAACATGACGACGGCCGAGCTCGATCAACGGCTGACCGAAAAGCTTGGCGAGAAATATCTCGAGCATCCCGACGTCAGCGTCAGCATCAAGCAATCCGCGGGACGGCTGGTCACGATCGACGGAGCGGTCAAGGATTCGGGGTCTTTTCCGATCATGGGTTCGATGAGCCTGCTGCAGGCGGTGGCGCTGGCCAAGGGCACGACTGAGGACGCCAATGCGCGCCGCGTGGCGATCTTCCGGACGGTCAACGGTAAGCGTCAGGCTGCGGCATTCGATCTTGTCTCGATCCGTCGCGGAGAGGCGCCGGATCCGCCGGTCTATGCAGGTGACATTGTGGTCGTCGACGGTTCGTCGGTGAAAGCGACGGAGAAGAAGATTCTCCAGAGCATCCCGCTACTGGCCATCTTTGGACCTCTCTGAATGACCGCCAGAGCAACTCAGGGCGAGCGAACATGAACAACAGCGTTGCCGTTCCGAACGAACGTTCTTGGCCGCTCGCGCCACTTGCGGGGGATGGGGGCGCAATCCCGGGTCAACGGACCTATTCCGCGACGAACATTCTCGACTTTTCCACGCTCGTGCGGATCATCCACCACTGGCGCTGGCTGGTGCTCGGCGGCGTGGTGCTTGGGCTCGTCGGCGCAATTCTCCTGACCTTGCTGACGACCCCCGTCTATCGCGCATGGGTCACGTTGGAGGCCAATCCCCCGACGGTCGCGATCTCCGACGAGCAGTCCCGCGAGCGCGACGCCGCCAACGTCAATTCCTACGACTTCGTGGCCACCCAGGTCGGCCTTCTGTCGAGCAAAAGCGTGGCCGAACGGACCGCGCAGGAGCTCAACCTCGCGAATAATTCGACCATCGTCGGCCAGGACTCCGACGCTTCGAAGCGGCTGCGGAGTGCAACGGCCGCGGTCGCAAACGGGCTAAAGGTTATTCCTCCCGATCAGGGGACGCTGATCAAGTTCAGCTATGATTCGCCGTCGCCGCAGCTGGCTGCGATGGTCGCGAACGGCGTTGCCGACAGCTTCATCAACACGGCGCTCCAGCGCCGCTACGAGGCCTCAGCCTACGCCCGCAATTTCCTTGAGCGGCAGATCGCGAAAACCCGCGGCGACCTCGAGCGCTCGGAACGCTCACTGCCGCTCTACGCGCAGCAGCAGGGAATCATCAGCACTGGCGTCGGGGCCGACGGCAAGCCGGCGATTGGCGACGCTAATTCGCTGCAGGGCGAATCGCTCGTCACCCTCAACAAGGCGCTCGCCGATGCGACGGCCCGGCGGGTCGCTGCCGAAGGCGCTTACCGGCAGGGACTGGCGACCGGCCCGACGAGCGACGTGACGACAAGCACCTTGCCCCTGCGTCAGCAGCTGGCGACGCTTGAGGCGGATTATCAGCAAAAGCGCACATTCATGAAGCCGGAGCATCCGGAGATGCTGAGCCTGAAGGCCCAGATCGACGAGCTCAGCAAACAGATCGCCAGCGCGAGCGGCCAGATGTCTTCCGGTCACACCAACACTTTGCTGGCGGACTACCGCGCCGCCGTCTCGGCCGAAAATGCGCTTCGTGCACGCGTTGGCCAGTTGAAGGGCGAGGTTCTCGACCTTCGTGGCCGCAGCATCCAGTATAATATCCTGCAGCGCGAGGTGGATACCAACCGCAGCCTCTATGATGCGCTTCTGCAGCGCTACAAGGAGATTGGCGTCGCCGGCGGCGTGGGCACCGCACCGGTATCGATCGTCGATCGCGCTGACGCGCCGACATTCCCGTACAAGCCGAACCTGTTCATGAACCTGCTGATGGGCCTCGGAGCCGGCCTGCTCGCCGGACTCGCGGGCGCCGTGGGCCTTGAGTTCGTTTCGGACACGATCAAGACCCGCGAGGATGTCCGCAACAAGCTTCGCCTGCCGTGTCTCGGCGCGGTGCCGAAGACGGCTGCGCGCGACACATTCATCGAGGATTTGAAGAACCCGGCGTCGGTTGTTTCGGAAGCCTATTCCGCGATCGTTGCGGCGCTCCGGTTCAGCACGGAAGCGGGCATGCCGAAAATCCTGCTGGTCACCAGCACGCAGTCGGGGGAGGGCAAGTCATCGACCGCGCTCGCGCTCGCGCAGAATTTCGCCCGCCGCGAGAAATCGGTGCTGCTGGTCGACGCCGATCTGCGCAAGCCGGCGTTCAAGGCCGCAACCGACAAGGTCGGCCTGAGCAAGCTGCTGACCACCGACGATCCGATCCGCGATCACGTGCTCGAAACGCAACACTCCAATTTCTGGCTGCTGCCGAGCGGACCGGTGCCGCCGAATCCGGCGGATCTGCTGTCGACCGGGCGCATCCGCAAGATCATCGCGGAAGCCGATGAACAGTTCGACCTCATCGTGATCGACGGTCCACCGACGCTTGGGTCTCGCCAATTCTCCGCTCCTTGCCGCGGCCGCAGGCAATGTGTTGTTCGTTGTCGAAAGCGGAAAGACTCGGACGCGGGCCGCCATCGAGGCCTTGAACCGTCTCGAGGCGACCGGCACGCATGTGCTCGGCGCGACGCTGACGAAAGCGTCGTCTAGCGGCGGCTACGGCTACAGCCGTTACGGCTATGGTTACGGCTATGCTTATGGCCGACAGCTGCAGAATGTAGACAAGAAGCGGACCGAGATCCTAATGATCCCTCAGGGAACCGAATAATCCCATCTGGGAGCGGGCACTGAGGTCAATTTCGGCGACACAGCATTGATCATGGTCCGTCGCCTGTTCGTCCTCGTGGCGGCGCTGCTGCTGGCCGTCGAGGTCGTCCGCAACGCGGCGGTTGCCGAGTGGGCCGAAACTTCGCCCGCATCGGCATTTCGCGCGTGGCCCACTCATGCGGCCGCCGAGCTGGCGCTTGGAATGACGGAGATCGGGACTGCGGCGCACGAGCGCAGGCCCGTCGGTCCGGCGACTTTCGCGATCATCGACGACGCCGCGATCAAGGCGCCCCTCGCGCCCGAGCCATTCCTGGTTCGCGGCGTGCAAGCCGAGCTGAATGGCGACAGCAATGTCGCCGCGCAGGCTTTCGCGGCCGCCGAGCGGAGGGATCCACGGTCGGTGCCTGCACGCTATTTCCTCGCCGATATCTATTTCCGGGCGGGCGACCCGCGGCGAACACTCGAGCAGATCGGGGCTCTCGCTACGCTCACTCCGAACGGCTCTGAAGCCATCGCGCCTTACCTCGCGGCTTACGCGAAGAACCGTTCCGCCTGGCCGTACCTTCGCGATCTGTTCCGATCGAACTCGGGCTTGGCGGACGCCTCACTGGCGGAGCTCGGGCATGATCCGGCCAATGCGGATGCGGTGATCGCGCTGGCCGACATGCGAAGCGCCGAGGGCAGTCAATGGGCGCCGACTTTGGTCAACACGCTGGTAAGCGCCCGCCAATATGCCAAAGCGCGGGCGGCCTGGGCAGCGACATCCCATGTGCACCTTCCTCCGGACGTTACGGTGTACGACGGCGGGTTCACCGATTCGACTTCGCACGGGCCGTTCAGCTGGACCCTGACATCGTCGACGGTCGGTCTGGCGGAGCGTGAGCCTGGCGGGCGGCTTCATGTAATCTACTACGGGCAAGAGGACGGACTATTGGCGCAGCAGCTCATCGTGCTTCCGCCCGGGGCTTATCGCCTGACAATGGCCGTTTCAGGCGATCTTTCGCGAGCCGGCCAGGCAATGAACTGGTCTGTGCGCTGCGATGGGACGTCAAAGCCGTTCGCCTCGGCGGGCCTCGATGACGCGGCCCGCGGCTGGATTTTCGCCGTTCCACCGGACTGCGCGGCGCAATGGGTCGAGCTTTCCGGCACTTCGGCCGACATCTCGCAGCAGGCCGAAGTCATGATCACCAATTTGAAGCTGGTCCCGGTGCGTCCCAATGGTTAGCCGGCTTCGCGAAGGCGTAGCGCCCGCCTATTTGTTCCTGTGTCTCATCCTGGGCGGTAGCGCTCAAGGCATATGGGCGAACATGATCCTGCAACTGCTCGGGATCGCCCTTCTCGCCTGGAGTGCGCTTGCACCGGCCGAAGAGCAGCTGCTTCCTTCTGCTCGGCAGCTGCTGATTCTCGCTCTGCTCGCGGTCGCGCTTGTCGCCCTGCAGCTCGTACCGCTTCCGTCCAGCTTGTGGACGCATCTCGCTGGACGCGAGCCGATTGCCAGCGGCTTCAGAACCCTGGGTGTTCCGACGCCGGCTCAGCCCCTGTCACTGACGCCGTACGTATCGCTAAATTCGCTGCTCGGCCTGATCCCGCCGCTTGCGCTGTTCTGTGCCATCACGCGGTTGAAGGCGTACCGCACTGGCTGGCTCACGACTGCGCTCCTTGGGGGTACGACAGCTGGAATCCTCCTCGGAGCCCTGCAGGTCGCGAGCAGCGACTACGCCGCTTCTCCCTGGTATCTCTACCCGCAGAGCAACTTCGGTCTCGCGACCGGCTTCTTCGCCAACGCCAACCATATGGCCATATTGCTGGTCATCACCTTGCCATTCTTGGGTGCCATCCTCGGTTCGGCGAAAGGCGCCAACAAACAACGCAACTCGGCGATTATGGCAATCGTTGGCGGCGCCACGCTCGTGATCATCCTCGGGATCATCCTGAACCGCTCGCTTGCAGGCTATGGCCTTGCCCTTCCGGTGGTAATCACCACCGCGTTGCTCGTGCTGCCGCCCAAGAGGTCGCTCCGGCTGGGGGCACTGGCCTTGGCGGGCCTTCTGCTCGTGGCAGCCATTGGCGCCATCGCGACCAGCGCCACCCGAAGCGCCGGGCTTGGTCAGGAGGCGACGACGTCCGTGGAGTCGCGGCATGAAATGCTGGTCACGACAATGCACGCAGTCCGCGATTTCCTGCCGTGGGGATCGGGTCTCGGGTCGTTCAGGAGCGTCTATCAGCTTTATGAAAGCCGCGACCAGATCTCGACCACGTACGTGATCCATGCGCATGACGATTACATCGAGCTGGCGCTGGAACTGGGCGTCGCCGGCATCCTCCTGATGATCGCATTCCTTGCCTGGTGGGCGCGTGCCGTGTGGCGCGCGTGGCGAGACGCCGAAGCAGGGATTTACGCGCGCGCCGCGTCGATCGCGACAGCGGCCATTCTCGTCCACAGCCTCGTCGATTTTCCGCTTCGAACCGCGGCGATCGACGCCGCTTTCGCGATGTGCCTGGCTTTGCTCATCGACCGCCGCGCTCCGGTGGCCCGCGAACGATCGGACCTTTGGCCGACGCGGCACGTGGTCCTGAAATAGCGAAAGACTAGCGTTTGGCGCCCTTGATGGGTGGCGACCAGCGCAGCGGCGCACTGTGCGACATCGTGGGCGTCGCGAGCAGGTTTCGGGTTCGCAGGAGCATGCTCAGGAACGCCCGAAGCGAGCCCGGGCTGATGGATGCCCAGATGGTCCATACCAATGCGTTGAAAGTCCCGACGTCAAATCTCAGCCGACCCCGTCGCAGCAGCCGGGTGAATAATCGCGGTCGCCCGCCCGCCCAAAGAACGAGCGAGCCGCCGGAGATGAAAACTCGCGGGTCAATCCTGGCGCTCGGCTGCTGCGACCCTTGCAGCAGGTCGTCGTAACTCCGGTTCTGTTCCAGCCGGGCAATCGACCGGTACATGAGGTCGACGGCATTCTCGACCCGCTCACGGTCCGAGGCAGACTCGCGTGTTCTTGGTCCACTGGCGGACCTGGTAAAGCGCTTCCGGGATGATCAGCACGTCGGCTACTGACGCCATTCGGACGATCAAGATCCTGGTCTTCCCAATATTCGCATTGCGCCCGATAGCCGCCGACCTGATCGAAGATGCTGCGGCGAAACATGATCGACCCGTGGGCGAACGGGACGAAGGGCGATTTGCGGGCCAACCGCCACACCTCAGGACCGCGTAGCGCGCGGCCCCGTTCATCGATGACGCCGAACAGCGACGCGACGACGCCAGCATCAGAATTTTCGGAAAGCACCTGGACTTGTCGGCGCAGGCGATCGGGATCGCAAACGTCGTCGGCGTCCATGCGCGCAATCAGCGGCGCCTTGGCCTGCTCGACGACCAAGCTCGAGCTTCCGACCGGGCCCAGATTTTCTTGGCCTTCCAGCAGGCGGATGCGGCTGTCGCGAGCTGCCCATTTGCGCAGCCGCGCGGCCGAGCCGTCCGTGGAGGCGTCGTCGAAGATGACGAATTCGAAATCAGCGTGGGTCTGATCGAGGATGCTGCGGACTGCCGCGTCGAGGTGCGGCAGCGCGTTGTGCACCGGCATTACGACGCTGATGTGGTCGCCGTGGGTCACGCGACGGCCCGTGCTGTTACTGTCACGGGATAAGCGGAGTCGAAATGCGCAAGCTTGGCCGTTTCGATTTCTTGGACCGCAGCGCCGTGGAGAAAGGCGGTCGCGGCGTAGAGATTGCCGTGAGTTGAGATTGTCACCTTTTCATGATCGAATGGCCCGCTGAAGAGCCGCGCGAGCGCGAGATCCGTCAGCGACCAGTACCAGCTCGCTTTCCACTCGCCGCGATCAACCGGCGAAATTCCAGGAACCGTGATGAGTGCTACGCCCCCGGGCTTCAGCGCCGCGTGAATTTGCTCGACCGCGGCGGTCATGTCGAAGATCAGGTGCAGCGTCTGCGTGAGAATGATGCAATCGAACGTTTGCTGCGGCAGCACGCCAGGTTCGGCCAGGTCGCCGATGATCGTTGCTTGCGGATGACCGGCACGGATGTGGAGGACGTCCTGTCTGTTAATCCGATCCCCGCCGAACCTGCGGGAATAAGTGTCGTCGCCGATCTCGAGCACGCGTCCGCGGATGTCCGCGGAATTCTTCTCGAGAAAGGCTTCCATGTAATGCCGGTCGATCGGCGTTCCGCGGCTGTAGCCGAACTCGCGGCATAGTGGCGTTGCGCTCGCGGCGCGGCCGCGCGCCATCACGTCGCCGCCGCGGGCGCGGCGGAGGGGCGCAGTCAGTCGATTGACAACCGAGCGGAGCGTCATCCGCCGAGCATATCGTGCAAGTCGTCAGGTTCCCAATTGCCGACATTCAACCGCGGGAGGGCAAACGGATTGCTGCGCTTGGTCACGAAACTATCGCCCGCCGCACAGCCGCAGCCGTAGCCCGCTTCTTCGACCAGTCGCCTGCTCGCTTCGTCCAGTCTGCCGAAAGGATAAGCAAAGGCCTCCGGAGCGGTACCGGTGATTGCCGCGCATCGCGCTCTGCTCTCGCCAATCTCGTGCAACTTCTCCTTATGGTCGAGCGCGGGCAAGCAGGGATGGGCCAAACCGTGCGAGCCGAAGGACATCGTGGCGGGACTCATCGAACGCACTTGTTCGGGCGTTAGCGGGCCGTTCGCCCCGTCTGGTTCAATTGCCGGCACCTGCTTTCGCAACTCAGTCATCGCAGCGCCGATCGCGGCCGGTGTCCGCGTCCAAAGTTTCGACCAGATCGCCAGGTACAGGCGTTGGCGCGGCGTCTGCGGCGCCGCATCGGGCGACCACGAGCGGTCGCGCTCCTGACCGGGCGGGACGGGCCGCCGCGTGCTATCGAGCTGCAACGATTCTGCCGGCCAACTCAAGACCATGCGGGCAAGCTCATCCCACCAGAACTCGCCTCCGCTTTCGATAAGCCCCGCCGGCAGGAACACCGTGGCATGCAGCCCAAGCCTTTGGAGCAAGGGAACGGCCTCCAACACGGACGCGTAACCATCATCGAAGGTCAGCGCGACCGCTTCGCGCGGAAGCCTGCACTCCTGATTCAATCGCGCAAATTCCGTGAGGGGCAGGACTTTCCGGCTGCCCGAAAGCCATTCGATTTGCGCGGCGAAGCGGTCGGGTTCGACTAGCATGCTCCAGGGATCGAAGGTTTCCCGCCCGATCCGGTGGTACATCAGGATCGCTGGCCGCGGCTTGCGCGGAACCAAGCGCGCGGCCCGGCGAATGCCGCTCTTGAGCCAAGCTTTGGCGGTGCTCACGGCCGCGTGATCTTCCGCACGAGCCTTCCGGCGGCACGCAGCGGCTGGCGCAGGCGTGGAAAGTTATACCGAATGAGCGCCCGGTTCAGTGCGTTCATTACGGCGAGCTTCTGAAGATCCGGCCGTTCAGCCAGGTACGCCGCCAGCCACTTGAGGAAGTGGCACCGGACCTCATCGTATCGTCCGCCCTTCGACACCGTGGCGACGCAGGAGGCATCGTGCCGTCGATAATCGAGCCAGCATCGTTCGTCGAAGTAGATCGTGCACTCGAGGTAGAGCTTGGCCAGGAAGGCCTGGTCCTCGTACATCTGCAGCGCGCCGGTGAAGCTCTCTTCGAACCCGCCGAGCGCCAGCGCTGTCGCACGACGGACCATCAGGTCGGACGGGCAGGGCGCGTCCGCCGATCCGAGGGGGTACACAGCAAGCATGGCCTCGGGCGGAGCGATCGGCCGGCCAAGGGCATGTCCGGTGGCGATGAGCTCGTCTTCCCCACCGGCCCAGCTGCGCCAGTAATTGACGGTGCCGCAGGACGCGTCGACCTCAGGAACGCGGTCGAAAATCGCGACCTGCTCACTGAGTTTGTGCGGCCTCCATCGGTCGTCAGCGTCAATGAAGGCGAGGAGCTCGCCTTGGGCTTCGCCGATGCCCAGATTGCGCGAGGCGCTCATCCCGCGGTTCTCGGCGCTTGGGTGATGCAGGTAGCGGATTCGCCCGGGCTCGCGGTCGGCGAAAGACTGCGCGATTGCGCTGCCGCGGTCAGTCGAGCCGTCGTCGACAAGGAGCAGCTCGAAATCGCGATAGTCCTGCGCAAGCACGCTCTCGATCGCCTCGCCGAGAAACTCGGCGGTGTTGTAGAATATCGTGATCACTGAAACGCGGGGCTTCATCCGGCGTGACTTGGCGGCTCCGGCGCGGCAGGTAAACTCTCGAAATGCGTCAGCGCCGGCTCCTCTGATCTTTATGGACACTCAAAGCGAGCCCGCAACGCGGGCGATCCGGACTGACGCTCTCTGCGTCATTCTGATCACGCTAATAACAGCGCTCCCATATGTCGCCCGGCTCGGTTTCTACAGCGATGATTGGTACGTTCTTTGGACCTTTCACGCCGACACGATTCAGCACAATTTCGGCATTCACTCGGCCCTCCGTGACCGCTACGATCGGCCGTTGCAGGGACTTTATCTTGCCCTGCTGTACACGCTTTTCGGCCTTCATCCGCTCGGCTATCACCTTGTCAACGCGTCTGTAATCGCGACCGCGCTTGCGCTCTTCTATTGGCTGCTGGTGCGCATGAAAATCGATCGCGCGACGGCGATTGGCGCCGCGGTGGTGCTGATCACCCTCCCGCAGCTCTCGACAGTCCGCGTGTGGTATCTGACCTTTCAAATCCCGCTCAGCATGCTGGCGGCGTGGGTATCTCTACATTGCCAGCTGAGCTTCTCCCGGAGCGGAAAGATCGCCTGGGCAGTCGCGGCGGCGCTTGCGGGAGCCGCGAGCATCGCTGCTTACGAGATCTTCGCACCGCTGATCGCCGCCTTCCCTATCGGTCTTGTGGCCGTGCGCTGGCGCAATACGCGTGAGCGCAGCTCTCAACCGCAGGGACTTCGCGCTGCTCGCTTTGGTGTTCCTTGTCGGCACCTTTGGTGCTCGCCAAATTCGCGATCAGCGACCGCCCTCCGGCGCCCCAGCTGACGCGGTACATGAAAGGGCTGATCCAGCTTGTGCGGCCTGATTACGATTGGCGCACCGACTATTCGCTGAACATCTTCGCGGCGCTGGACGTGCATTTCTGGTGGCCGGTGCTCGGCTGGGCGCGGGGAGCAGAGGCGCTGATCGACGGTTCGCTCGGCTGGGCGGCAGCCGCCGCGGCCGTCGCGGCTGCGCTGCTGGCGTTCTGGCGGATTTGCGCGGCTGGGGTTCCGCTGGCGCAACCCTGGAGCAACCGTCGCCTGCTGCTGTTGGGGTGTGCCGCCTTTGTGCTGGGTCACGCGGCGTTCGTGATTGCTCCGTCGATCTTTTTCTCGCCCACCGGCATGGCGAATCTGGGCGCTGGTCGCAGGAGCCGTTGGGGTGGCCCTCATCTTTGTGGCCGTCGTCCGTTATGTCGGCGGCCTGGCCGGGGAGGCGCGCGCGCCGCTCATCTTTTCGGCGGCCACAGCGATCATTGTGTTCCTCGGCACGCTGAGGGTTTTGCAAATCACCAGTTATTGGGCGCAGGCCCCTGCCATTGAGGGGAGGATCCTCGCCGCGGCACGTTCGGACCTCAAGGATTTGCCCGCCCAATCCACAGTGATGCTCGACAATGTATGTCCTTACCATGGGCCGGCTGTTATTTTCGAAGCGCCGTGGGACGTCTCCGGAGCATTGAGTTTGGCGGCCGGAAAGCGGATCCGCGGCGACGCGGTGAGTCCTCGAATGTCGTTGCAGCGCAATGGCCTCGCAACATCCATATACGGGGATCCGGCCTTCTATCCGTATGGACGCGACCTGTACGTCTACGACCCCGCTCGGCATCGGATCGCGCAGCTGGGCGATTTCGGCGCCGCATTGCGCTATTTCGCCGAAGCCAAGGCTACGCGGACACGATGTCCGCGCGGCTATGTTGGACATGGGGTGTTGATCTGAGCACTTCCGCGGTAGAGCCCAACGGACCGGAGGACCTGATCCTCGGGACCGTGGAGCATTACGACTTCTACGAGTTTCGACAGTTCTTGATCAGTCTGCGACAGACGAGTTTTCGTGGGCACATCTGCCTGTTTGTGGGCCCGGGCATCAGCTGCGGGACAGTCAGGAAGATCCGGCAATATGACGTCGAAGTGGTGCCTTACAGCGGGGGATTCCCGTTCGTGGCGGACCCGCACGCGGATGCCCCGAAGTCGCTGCCAGAGCCGATCCACATCTATAATTACCGGCACTTCCTCTATTACGATTATCTGCTGAAGCACGGCCGCAAGTTCCACAATGTGCTCCTCACCGACGTGAGGGATGTCGTCTTTCAACAGGATCCGTTCGAATTTCCGATGTCCGATCGAATCCACGTGGCGATGGAGAATCCCGACATACCCGTGGGGGCTTGTCCGTGGACCAGCCAGTGGCTTCTCGCAGGCTATGCGCCCGAGGTGCTCGAGCGGCTGAAAGACAAGGAGATGAGCTGCGCCGGCACGACGCTCGGCGCCGGTTCCGCACATGATGCGCTACCTTGAGCTGATGCTCGCCGAAATCGCGGGCATGAAGGACGCGTTCGCCTGTGCTGATCAGGCGGCCCACAATCTGCTACTCCACCACGGCAAGCTAGACCCGATAAAGAAGCTGGCCAACTTCGAAGGTCCGATCCTGACCGTCGGCAGCGAGCCACGATACAAACTCAACGAAGACAATGAATTGGTAAATCGCGACGGGTCGAAAATCGCAATCATTCACCAGTATGACCGCCACCCGGAGCTTCTGCGGCTCTTCGAAAAGCGGACCATGCCGTCGGTCTGGAGAAGGTCGGCATCGAAGGCCGCCTTCGGCTTCAAAAGACGAATGCGCTCGCTGCGGTCGCTAGCAATTCGACATGTGCCGAAATAATGCAAGCGTCGCAGCCATTTAACTGCGTTGTTTGCGTTCGGCATTGACCTGTGCAAAACGTCGCGCCCGAAGACACACGTTGCAACTTTCGTTACGAAAATGAGTTTTCGGAAACGTTCCTTGCGGGGGAATGCACCCGCTGCGCCAGGAGATTTGAGTATGGCCAGTTCGCGGTTCAGGGGGGTTGTTGGATTCCTCGTCGCCGGGTCGATGGTCTTTTGCTCCGCCGCGGCCGCGGCCAGCACGCCCATTCCTCAGCACGTTGCCCCGTGGGCCGCATTGACGGCGCTCACCGGTGGTGCACCCGCGGCGGCGCTCTGTGGGTCTGCCGCGGTGGTAACGGCGCAGACTACCGCCCCGGGATGTGTGCTCCCGGCCGTCGATGTCGCTCCGCCAGTCGCGCAAAGCGCGCCGCCGCCGCCGATCCCGGTGCCGCCGGTCGAAGCGCCGGCCGCGGGGTTCGGCGTCAGTCCCATTTTGTTGGCGCTCGCCGCCGTTGCCGCCGGCGTGGGGCTGTATTTCCTCTTGAAGAAAAAGAACTCGAACAGTCCTGGTTGATCGGGAATATCGAACGGGTTTGGTCTGATCGGAAGGGAAGAGGCGTCATGAAGATCCGGATCGTTGGGACGCGCGGCCGCTGGACTGACGCTGATCACAGCTCTCCCGGGAGTAGCCTTCGCTCAGGCCGCAACGGAGATCATCGGCCAACCCATCCAGGTGACGACCAACGGAGTCACCAACACCGTGTATCTGGACGCCGGCGGAACTGCGCGGATCATGACTCCCGGCGGCAACACCGTTCCGGGGACCTGGACCGCCGCCAATAGCCAATTGTGCCTGAGCAACGGCTCCGCGCAGGAATGCTGGCCCTACACCGCGCCTTTCCAGGCGGCGCAGCCGGTGACTTTGACCAGCTCGTGCAATTCGACCTCGACTTGGCTCGCCGCGTCGACCAACGGGCCGCCGCCGCCGGCTGGACAAAAGGGCGAACGCGGCAAGTAAGCCGAACCGAAACGCTGAACCTTGTCGCGGCTGCGTCCCCTAGGGCGTGGCCGCGAAACGTTCGTGCAGCGCCGCGATCGAGGGTTCGTGCGTCAGATCCAGATGCAGCGGGCTGACGGACACGTAGCCGTCGGCGATCGCTTCTAGGTCGGTGGAATGGCCGGGTGTTTCGACCATCGGCCCCAGACCGAACCAATAATAATCGTAGCCACGCGGGTCGGTGCGTTGCACGATCCGCAATCGGCCATAATCGCGCAAACCCTGCCGGCAGACGCGGATGCCCTTCACGTCATCGGCCGGCATCGCCGGGAAATTGACGTTGATCAGAGTCCTGGGCTCGGTCTCGAACGCGATCAGTGGCGCAAGCACGCGCTCCGCCCAGACCTCGGCCGCAGCGAAAGGCACGGTATCGCCCATGCCCTCGCGAGAATAGGCCTGGCTGAGCGCGATCGAGCGCACGCCGGCGAGCGCTCCCTCCATCGCGGCGGACACCGTGCCCGAATAGGTGACGTCTTCGGCGAGATTGGCGCCTCGGTTGATACCCGACATGACCACGTCGGGCGGCGAATCCTTCATGATGTGGGCCAGCGCGAGCATCACGGCGTCGGTCGGAGTGCCCGTCACGGAGAACCGGCGTTCGTCATGGCGCCGGAGGCGAACGGGCGTTGTCAGGGTCAGCGAATGCCCGGCGCCCGACTGCTCTTCGGTCGGGGCGACGATCCAGATGTCGTCGCTGAGCTTGCGCGCGACCGCCTCCAGCAAACGTAGCCCGCGCGCGTTGATGCCGTCGTCGTTGGTCAGCAGGATCCGCATCTGCGTCGCCTATGGCCGCACGGGCGAAAAGCGGCAACAGCAAGCGTGAACGCGGGACATTGCGCCATATTCGCAACAGCTTGGCGATTTCTTCACTGGGTCGCCATCAGTTCTTGTTAAGGTTCTGGAGCCTATCTATAGGCCGGCTTGGGGATGGCAGACTTTATCCGGCGCTAACTCCCGGAAAAGTCTATTCTAATCGCCTCCGGCTGCACCGGTGGTCCCGACTGCAGCAGGCGGCGGGCGTAGCGGACTTCCGCAATTTGCGGCGGTCCATGTGCGGGGGAGGGTATATGGCAACCGCTCTAGTCGACCTTTATGGCGGCGACGATTTCGAACGTTTCGACCGGGTCATTTTGCCCGAGGGCTACCGCCCTTCGGACGGCGAAGAATTCATGTGCGCGCGGCACCGTGCTTACTTCCTGAGGAAGCTCAAGGCGTGGAAGGAAGCGATCATCGAGGAGTTGCGTCAGACTATGGCGCAGCTCCAGGTCGACTTGCTTCGCGAGCCCGATCTTGCCGACCGTGCCTCAAGCGAGACCGATTGGTCGATCGAGCTTCGGACGCGTGATCGCCAGCGCAAGCTCATCGCCAAGATCGATTGCGCGATCCGCCGCGTCTACGAAGGCGAATACGGCTATTGCGAAGTCACCGGCGAGCCGATTTCGCTTGCCCGGCTCGAAGCTCGGCCGGTTGCGACCATGACGCTCGAAGCGCAGGAGCGCCACGAGCGGATCGAGCGTGTCTCGCGCGACGACTGAGCGCCGCGCCGCTGACTGATTGTGAATTTAGTGGGTTAGGTGGCCCGCCAGCTCGTCCTTGAGCCTCAGTTTCTCTTTCTTGAGACGGTGGAGAAGGTCTTCGTCGGGGTGGGTTCGGTGCTCTTCCTCGTCGATCAGGGCGTGAAGAGCGGCATGCTTTGACTCCAGTTCCTCGACCACTGCCTTGTCCATTGGTGCCGGTCCTTTCCTTCAGGCTGATGTCACCACTGCATAATAAATCACGAATTGTCGCGTTTGTCTTGACCCATTTCACCGCTCGCCGGGTGAGCCGTGCGGGTCGTCGCCGACGGGTTTAAGTTTCTTGCGCCGGGGCTCTCGGTTACAGTTGCGCGGTGAACGATGACGAAAGTCCGGCGGCCGAGCTCCAGGCGCTGAAGGCCGCACACCGCGCCCTCGACGCGCAGATTGCAGCGCTTTCCGCGGACGGCGCAGCCGATCAGCTCGAGCTCGCACGGCTGAAAAAGCGCAAGCTCCGGCTGAAGGACAAAATTCAGAGAATCGCCGATTCGAACATTCCCGACATCATCGCCTGACCTGTCCCGCTGAGGGACAGTGCGCGGCGCCGAAGCGGCCAGCCGAATACGCGGAACGTTTCCTTGGGCCTAGAACGGTGGCAGTCTTATGCTGATGGACGAATCAGACCGGCCTGAGCCGCAAGTGCGCATCACGTCGCGCCTTATCGACTCGCTTTACACCGAGGCGATGCTGCTCGCCGACGAAGCGCGATCCTATTTCGACGATGCGGGGCGTGATGAGCGAGCGATGCTGGAGCCGTTCGCGCGTGTCGGCTTTGCGTGCGAATTGTTGAAGGTGACGACGCGGATCATGCACATTGTTGCGTGGCTGCTGACGCAGCGGGCGATCGAGTTGGGCGAGATCCCGGCGCGCGAAGGCCGCCGCGCCGAACGGCGGCTCGGAAATGCACAGGAGAGCGATCCGGCCGTCGTCGACCAGCTGCCGCCGGCGGCGCGCAAGCTGATCACTTCGAGCGCCGAGCTTTATGCCAGGATCAAGCGCATCGACGAAGGCAGCCTGGAAGCGGCCGTGCCGCAAAGTCCGGCGCGGGCGCTGATGGGCCGCCTCGAGCGCGGGCTATCGGGCGGGTCAGCCTGAACTTTTCACCTGCTTTTAGGAGCAGCACCGACGACCGGCAGCAACATGGTGCAGCCGAGAAATCGAAGCAGAATTCTTCCCGTTTGCTGTTCCTGAGAACCTATTCTTCGTCTTTAAAAAGGCATTCCAGACCGTTCCGGCAAATCGCAACTTACTATGTCACCCGCCGGGAGTTGCGGTGAGCGCGCAACAACCCCCAAGTCGATGAGACGCAAAAAGGCTCGCAAAGTAGGATTTCGTCTGCTTGGCTGTCCGGGCGCGAATCTCACCGCTCGCGCGCGACTCTTTGTCTTTGTTGAAAACCACGCCGTCACTACGAACATTCGCGAACATTCGCGACCTCGACCGTCATCCCGGCCTTGAGCCGGGACCCGCCTTCTTTTTTACTGCCGGTTCCCACCGCTTCCGCTGAAGTAAAGGCGCTCTCATCATAACGGTCCTGAACCCGGATTTGCTTGCCTTCCGGCGCACAAGAAAAGGCGGGTCCCGGCTCAAGGCCGGGATGACGATTATGGGAAGCACAGCCGCGCCTTGGCCGCGGCATATTGCTCGACAAGCATGTCGATGAATTCGTGGGCGGGGCGGACTCGGTCGATCGCGCCGATGCCCTGGCCCGAGCCCCAGATGTCGCGCCATGCTTTCGACTTCGCCGATCCTTCGGACCCGAATTTCATCGCCGTCGGATCGACTCCGGCGAGATTGTCCGGATCGAGACCAGCGTTGACGATCGACGACCGCAAATAGTTGCCGTGCACGCCGGTGAAGAGGTCGGAATAAATGATGTCCGCCGCGCCGCTCTCGACAATCGCCTGTTTGTACGCTTCCGACGCGTTTGCCTCGACGGTCGAGATGAACGGTGAGCCGACGTAAGCGAGGTCCGCTCCCGCTGCTTGCGCCGCGAGCACGGAAGCGCCGTTGGCGATCGCGCCCGACAGGATGAGCGGCCCGTCGAACCAGGCGCGGATTTCCTGAATCAGCGCGAAGGGCGACCAACGGCCGGCATGGCCTCCAGCGCCCGCGGCGACGGCGATAATTCCGTCGGCGCCCTTTTCGATCGCCTTGCGGGCGAAGCGATCGTCGATCACGTCGTGGAGCGTGATCCCGCCCCAGCTGTGTACCGCCTCGTTGAGCTCCACCCGCGCGCCGAGCGAGGTGATGACGATCGGCACCTTCCATTTGGCGCAGACCTCCATGTCCTGCTCGAAGCGGTCATTTGAGCGGTGGACGATTTGATTGACCGCGAACGGCGCGGCGACACGGTCCGGATGGTCTCGGTCCCACGCGGCGAGCGCCTCCGTGATCTCGTGAATCCACTCGTCGAGCTTTGACGCCGGGCGGGCGTTGAGCGCTGGGAAGCTGCCGACGATCCCTGACGTGCACTGGGCGATTACGAGGCTCGGATTGGAAACGATGAACAGTGGCGCGCCGATCACCGGAATGCGCAGGTCCTGAAGGATCGGCGGAAGGCTCAGCGCATCAGACCTTGTGGTAGTCGCGGTACCAGGCAACGAAGCGCGGAACGCCTTCGTCGATGCGCGTCGCCGGCGCAAAGCCGAGGTCGCGCTCGATTGCGCTGATGTCGGCGAACGTATCCTTCACGTCGCCGGGCTGCATCGGCTGCGGATCGAGCAGGGCCTTCTTGCCGGTTGCCTGTTCGAGCAGCTCGACCACACGCATCAGATCCTCGCTGCGGCTGTTTCCGATATTGTACAGCGCGTGCGGCGTCGTGCTTCCGCCGGCCTTGGTCGAGCCGTCATCCGCCGGCGGGGAGTTCGAGGCAGGCGACGACGCCGCGGACGATGTCGTCGATGTAGGTGAAGTCGCGGCGCATCTCGCCGCCGTTGAAGAGCGGCAGAGGCTGGCCGGCGAACATTGCCTTGGTGAAGATCCACATCGCCATGTCCGGCCGTCCCCACGGCCCGTAGACGGTGAAAAAACGCAGGCCCGTCAGGGGCAGGCGATAGAGGCTGGCGTAGGATTCGCTGATGAGCTCGTCCGCCTTCTTGGTCGCGGCGTAGAGGGAGAGCGGGTGATCGACGCGGTCCTCGACCCGGAACGGCAGGTTCTTGTTGCCGCCGTAAACCGAGGACGACGACGCATAGACCATGTGTTTCGGACGGATGGCGCGGTGCAGCTCAAGCATGTTGCAGTGGCCGACGAGGTTGGATTGCACATAGGCCTGCGGGTTCTCGATGCTGTAGCGAACGCCGGCCTGCGCGCCCAAATGGACGATGCTTTCAAACTGATAGCTGTCCGCAAGGCGCTTGAGCGCTTCTGCATCCGAGAAATCGACCCGTTCGAAGCGGAAGCGGTTGCCGTGCTGGCGCGCCAGATTGTCGAGGCGCGCCTGCTTGAGCGACGGATCGTAATAATCGTTGAGATTGTCGATTTCGACGACGTCATCGCCCCGGTCGAGCAATGCCCGTGCGGTCGAAGAGCCGATGAAGCCCGCGGCTCCTGTAACGAGAACAGCCATGAGCGCCCCATAGGGGGTGCAGCGCGCTCCTGAAAAGCCCTAGAGGCAAGGCGTGGAGCGCAGCTGGACCTTCGCCATCGACCGCGGCGGGACTTTCACCGACGTGGTCGCGCGCTCGTCGGATGGGCGGCTGCGGGTCGAGAAGCTGCTTTCGGAGAATCCCCGCCGCTATGAGGATGCCGCGCTCGAGGCGATCGGGCGCGTGCTCGGCGACGAAGGTGGCAGTGTTGCGGAAGTGCGGATGGGCACGACCGTCGCGACCAACGCCCTGCTCGAGCGCAAGGGAGAGCGGGTGGCGCTGGCGATCACGCGAGGCTTCGGAGACGCGCTGCGCATCGGGTACCAGGCGCGGCCAGAGATTTTCGCGCGGCACATCGTGCTCCCGTCGATGCTCTACGAAATGGTCATCGAGATTGACGAGCGCGTGGGCGTCGATGGCGACATCCTGATCCCACTCGACGAATTTCAGGCGCGCGAGGCGCTGAGCCCGGTCCGGGCGTCGGGGATCGACGCGATCGCAATCATCCTGATGCACGGTTGGCGCTTTTTCGGGCATGAGGCGCGCATTGCCGAAATCGCGCGCGAGCTGGGTTTCACACAGGTGTCGGTCAGCCACGAGGTCGCGCCGCTGATCAAGCTGGTGGGGCGTGGCGACACCACGGTTGTCGACGCCTATCTCTCGCCCGTGCTCCGGCGCTACGTCGATCGCGTGGCGGCGGGCCTGCCGTCCGCGACCGATCTTCGCTTTATGCAGTCGAACGGCGGACTCGCGGAAGCGAGTGCCTTTCGCGGCAAGGATGCGATCCTGTCGGGTCCTGCCGGCGGAGTCGTCGGAATGGTCGCTGCAAGCGCGCCGCACGGGGCCGACAAACTGATCGGCTTCGATATGGGCGGGACCTCGACAGACGTATCGCATTTTGCCGGCCAGTTCGAGCTTGCGGACGAAAGCGTCGCCGCCGGCGTGCGCATTCGCGCGCCGATGATGCAGATTCACACCGTCGCGGCGGGCGGCGGGTCGATCTGCCGCTTCGATGGAATGCGCTTTCGCGTCGGGCCGGAATCCGCCGGCGCGAACCCCGGGCCTGCCTGCTACCGCAATGGCGGACCGCTCACCGTCACCGACTGCAATCTGTTCCTCGGCCGCATCGATCCGGAGCAATTTCCCGCGGTGTTCGGACCAGGCGGCGATCAGCCGCTCGACGCGGAAGCGCCACGTGCCCGGCTGCAGGAGATCGCCGACGCCGTCGGAGAAAAGAGCCTCGAAGAGATCGCCGAAGGGTTTCTCGAGATCGCGGTCGACAACATGGCCGCCGCGATTCGCAAAATCTCGATCGCGCGAGGCCATGACGTCACGCGTTATACGCTCGCCTGCTTCGGCGGCGCGGGCGGGCAGCACGCATGCAAGGTCGCCGACGCGCTCGGGATGGAGCGGATCCTGATTCACCCGCTCGCCGGCGTGCTCTCGGCGTACGGGATCGGCATCGCGGACGTGAAGGCGATCCGCGATGCGAGTCTGCTGCGGCCGCTTTGCGAGGATTTCTCGGAGGCGCTGACGGAGCTGGAGCGGCGCGCGCATGACGCGCTGATCGAGCAAGGCGTGCATGCGGAGCGTATCGAGCTTCTCCGCCGTGCACGCCTGCGAACGGCAGGCAGCGATACGACGCTGGAGATCGATGTCGCGGCGCCAGAGCAGATGCGTTCGACCTTTGCCGAGCTGCACAAGCGCCGCTTCGGCTACATGGACGAAAATGCGGAGATTATCGTCGATGCGCTGATGGTCGAAGCTGTTGGTAAATCCTCCCCGGGACGGGGAGGGGGACCACGAAGTGGTGGAGGGGGCGTCGTGCAGGGCTCCGGACCCCCTCCGTCAGGTCCTTCAGACCTGCCACCTCCCCGTCCCGGGGAGGAGATTCTTGGTCCGGCTCTCATCTCCGATCCGTCCTCGACCACGGTGGTCGAGCCTGGGTGGCGCGCCGAACGCGTCGCCGACGGCACGTTGGTTCTGGTCCGCGCGGTTCCGCTCAACCGCCAAAAGGCCATTCGCACCGACGTCGATCCGGTACGGCTCGAGATTTTCAACAACCTGTTCATGGCGATAGCGGAGGAGATGGGTGTCGCGCTTCAATCGACAGCGACATCGGTGAACATCAAGGAACGGCTCGATTTCTCCTGCGCGATCTTCGACGCGGAAGGCGCGCTGATCGCCAATGCGCCGCACATTCCCGTGCACCTCGGCTCGATGGGCGAAAGCATCCGGACGATCATCGACACACGCGGACAGGGCAGGGACGGGCGCGGGATCCGCCGTGGCGATGCTTATGTGCTCAACGACCCGTATCGCGGGGGAACGCACCTGCCCGACATCACCGTCATCGTTCCAGTCTTCTATTCCTCCCCGGAACGGGGAGGGGGACCACGGAGTGGTGGAGGGGGCGCCGTGCAGGGCTCAGACCCCCCTCCGTCAGCTCCTCCGGAGCTGCCACCTCCCCGTCTCGGGGAGGATCTACCTGACGCCTTCGTCGCTGCGCGCGGACACCACGCCGATATCGGCGGAATTGCGCCGGGATCGATGCCCCCCGACAGCCGCACCATCGACGAGGAGGGCGTGTTGATCGACAATGTGCTGCTTGTCGATGAGGGACACTTCCGCGAGGCGGAGATCCGGGTGCTCCTTGGCTCTGGCGAATGGCCCGCGCGCAATGCCGACCGCAACATTTCCGACCTGAAAGCTCAGCTCGCGGCGTGCGTACGCGGCGCGGAAGTGCTTGCGCAGACGGCGCGAGAATACGGCGCGGACGTGGTCGCGGCCTACATGAAGCATGTTCTCGCCAATGCCGAGGAGTCGGTACGGCGGCTGCTGGGCCGGCTCGAGGACGGCGAGTTCGATTACGAGATGGACAATGGTGCGCATGTCCGGGTGAGGATCACCATCGACAAGGCGGTGCGGTCCGCGAGATTTGACTTCACCGGCACGAGCGATCAGCTGCCCGACAATTTCAACGCACCGTTCTCGATTGCCCGGGCGGCGTCGCTGTATGTCGTCCGTACTCTTGTCGACGACGCAATTCCGATGAACGACGGCTGCCTGCGGCCGATCGAGCTGGTCGTGCCCGAAGGATCGATGCTCAAGCCGCGCTATCCTGCGGCAGTGGTCGCGGGTAACGTCGAGACCAGCCAGGTCGTCACCGACGCGCTGTTCGCCGCGACGGGTCGGCTGGCGCCGAGCCAAGGGACGATGAACAATTTCACGTTCGGCAACGCGCGTCACCAATATTATGAGACGATCGCGGGGGGATCGGGCGCCGGGCCGGATCATGACGGAACAAGCGCGGTGCAGACGCACATGACCAACAGCCGCCTGACGGACCCGGAAATTCTGGAGACGCGTCTGCCGGTGCGCCTCGACAAGTTCGCGATCCGCAGCGGTTCGGGCGGGCAGGGGGCACACACGGGCGGCGACGGAGTGGTTCGGGAAGTGACCTTCCTCGAGCCAATGCGCGCGAACATTCTTGCGAACCGCCGGCGCGTTCCGCCGCGGGGGATCATGAGCGGCGGCGACGCGCAGCCGGGACGAAATTGGGTGGAGCGGGTGGACGGAGAAGTCGAGATGCTGAGCGCGACTGCGTCGGCGGACGTCCAGCCGGGGGATCGGTTTGTTATCGAAACCCCTGGCGGCGGCGGGTTCGGGAAGCGCGGAGAATGATCAACTACTGGCCGCTGCTCGGGATTGCGCTGGTCGTTGTCGGCTTCGCGCTGCGGTTCAATCCGCTCCTCGTCGTCGCCGGTGCCGCGATCGTCACCGGTGTGCTCGGCCACATGCCATTCCTGAAGGTGCTGTCGACGCTTGGCCACGGTTTCAACGAG
The DNA here is from genome assembly GCA_963849435.1 of uncultured Alphaproteobacteria bacterium. Lineage (GTDB taxonomy): Bacteria > Pseudomonadota > Alphaproteobacteria > Sphingomonadales > Sphingomonadaceae > Sphingomicrobium. The sequence goes on along the minus strand of CAWKHO010000022.1, from coordinate 124,954 downwards.
AACCGCTATGTCTCCATCATCTGGATCATCCTGCCCGTCGTCGGGCTTCTCGAACGTTTCGGCCTCCAGCAGCGCGCTCGAACGGTGATCGCGGGCATGCGTGGCGCGACGGCCGGGCGATTGCTGATCGTCTACCTCGGGTTCCGGCAAATCCTCTCCGCGCTGGGCCTCACTTCCGTAGCAGGGCATGCCCAAACGGTGCGACCGCTGGTCGCGCCCATGGCACTGGCGGCGGCAGAGAAGCAGCACGGCAAGCTCGACGAGGCCACGGCCGAGCACGTGAAGGCGATGTCGGCCGCGACTGACAACATCGGCCTGTTCTTCGGCGAGGACATCTTTCTTGCGATCGCATCGATCCTGTTGATCCAGAGCTCGCTCGCGAGCTTCGGAATTCAGCTGACGCCCTTTCAGCTGTCCGTCTGGGCAATTCCGACGGCGATTTGCGCCTTCCTGATCCACGGCACGCGGCTGCTGCTGCTTGATCGTCAGCTTGGGCGGGGCAAATGATCAACCTGCACTGGCTTTACGTGTTGGCGGGCGCGGTGTTTGCCGGCTTTGCGATCGGCAGCGCTCGGGACGGCAGCAATCCAAAGCGGTGGGGAAACGCCGCCTTCTGGGGCTTGCTCGGGGTCAGCTTGTGGTTCGGCGATTTTCTCGGCGACGCAGGCAATGGCGTTCTGGTTCTGGCTCTTGTCGCGATTGCCGGGGCGCATCTGCTCGGCCGGGGCACGAAGCAGTCGACCACTGCCGAAGAGCGCGAGCGCCTCTCCGATCGTTACGGTAACAGGCTCTTTCTGCCGGCGCTGCTTATTCCGTTCACTGCCTTCGTCGGCACGCTGCTGTTCAGCTACACGTCGCTCAAGTCGACCGGGCTACTCGATCCCAAAGCCGTTACCCTGGTTTTGCTGGGATGCGGTGTCATCATCGCCTTGATCGTCTCGTACGCATGGCTTCGTCCGCCGGCGCTTTCCGCGATCGATGAAGGTAGCCGGCTGGCCGATGCGATCGGCTGGGCCATGGTGCTGCCGCAAATGCTCGCATCGCTCGGCGTGATCTTTGCCGCGGCCGGGGTCGGCACGACGATAGGCGCACTCGTCAGCGCGATCATTCCGAACGGCAGCATCTTATCTGCCGTTCTGCTCTATGCTTTGGGCATGGTCGTGTTCACGATGATCATGGGCAATGCCTTCGCGGCATTCCCGGTGATGATTGCCGCAATCGGTGTTCCGATCCTGATCCACCAGGACGGCGGCAACCCCGCGGTGATCGGCGCGGTGGGCATGTTGAGCGGGTTCTGCGGCACGCTGATGACGCCGATGGCCGCCAACTTCAACATCGTGCCGGCGGCGCTCCTCGAGCTGAAAAACCAGTACGGCGTCATCAAGGTGCAGGTCGCAACCGCCATTCCGCTGCTGATCGCCAACATCGTCATCCTTTACGTGGCGGGATTCCGCCTGTGATGAGGCTCGACCGCGAAATGGCCTCGAACATGGCACGCATCGCGCTCGACCATGTCACGCGCGATTATCCGAACAAGCTCGATCATGTGCTGCTCTCGGACGAGGACGCGCTGCCGCCGCGCGATCTGCACCCAGTCTTCTTCGGAAGCTTCGACTGGCACAGCTGCGTGCACGGCTGGTGGACCTTGCTCACCCTCGGCGGCTTGTTCCCGCATATCGAGGAAGCGGACGCGCATCTCGCGGTCTCGCGGACGAGACATTCACATCGGAGAAGGTCGGAGCCGAGCTCGCCTATCTGGACCGGCCGCTGAGCCGCGGGTTCGAGCGGCCGTATGGCTGGGCCTGGCTGCTCTATCTGCACCTTGAAGCGACGCGCCATGAAGAAAGCTGGGCGGGAGAGCTGGAGCCGCTCGCGCGGGCGTTCGCTGGGCGCCTTCGCGACTATCTCGCGATCCTGACCTACTCCGATCCGCGTCGGAACCCATTTCAACACGGCTTTTGCGCTCATCCTGTCGCTGGAATGGGCCGACCGTTTCGACGGCTCACTCGCCGAGCAGATCCGCGACCGCTCGCGTCACTGGTTCGGCACCGATCGCGATTGCCAGGCATGGGAGCCCGGCGGCGACGAATTCCTGTCGCCGGCGCTCATCGAGGCCTTGTGCATGGCGCGCGCGCACAAGGCGCTGTTTCCGATCTGGTTCGAGCAGTTCCTGCCGCGAATTGCCGCGCGCGAGCCCGCGACCTTGTTCACGCCGGCGATCGTCAGCGACCGCAGCGACGGCAAGATCGCCCATCTCGACGGCTTGAACCTTAGCCGCGCCTGGTGCTGGCGGAGCCTCGCGCCGCTGCTTGCCGAACCCGAGCGGGCGATTGCCGAAGCCGCGGCCGACGAGCATCTCGCGGCTGCGATGCCGCACCTCGCCGGCGACTATATGGGCGAGCATTGGCTGGCGAGCTTCGCATTGCTCGCGCTGCTTGCCGAGGGCTAAGCTGCCGAGATGACGGACGTCGACGCGCTCAACCGGGACTTCGCCAAATACGATCAGGTGGAGAAGGCGCACACCTATCGCCTGGCCGAGCATGAGGCGGACGAGTTCGACGAGGAATATAAGATTGCCGCGCTCGACTTCGAGCCGTTCCTGAGCGGCGATGCGACAGACAAGGCGCGCTTCGCCGAGGCCTTCGGGGCTGCTCTCCATGAGATCGGCTTTGCCGTGCTCACCGGACACGGCGTCGATCCGGCGCTGTACGACGAGATGCACGACGCGGTGCTCGACCTGTTCGAGTCGACACCGCTCGCCGAGAAGATGCGCTTCCGCGGCGAGCGCTATGGCTCGGTCAACCAGGGCTATTTCCCGATCGAACAGACCAGCGACATCCATCCCGACCTCGTTGAGGGGTGGGTGTGGTGCCGGCGCGCTTTCGATGTTCCGCAGGAGCGCGACGGCCGGTTTCACGCCGAGCATTATTGGCCTCGGGCCGAATATGAGCGGAAATTTCGCCGCCTCGTCCTCGCGCACGAGCCGTTGTTCAAGCCGATTGCGCAGGCGATGTTCATGGGCCTCGGTTGTGACCCGTACATCTATGATCGCAAGCTCACCGGCACGAACTTCGGGCTGCGGCTGAACTATTATCCGTCGATCAGCGAGGAGCAGGACCGCTCGGGCGCGGGGCGCCTGCTCGGGCACGAAGACGTCGACCTGTTCACGATCCTGCCGGCCCCGCGGACCGACGGCCTGCAGGTGTGGAATCACCGCAGCGGCAAATGGGTGCGCCTGAGCCCGCCGCGCGGATCGATCATCATCAACACCGGCGACTACATGCAGCGGATTTCGAACGACAGGCTGCCCTCAACCACCCACCGCGTGGGCAAGCCGAGCGACGGATCGCATCTGCGCAGTGCGAGAGTGTCGTTTCCGATGAACGTCTATGTTTGGGAGGATGAAGATCCTCGAGGTGCTGCCGGGGCTGGGCCACGCCCAAATACCCGCCGATCAAGGCGATCACTTTCCACACGCGCAGCACCAGCAAGTTCTACGGCGACGACTACGCCGTTGAGTCTGCCTAACGCGCCGCGGCCGGCTGACACTGGGTGGCAAGCGTCGCGCCCGCGGCGCTGTTGACGTAAGCCACCGGACAGACGGGCGCATTCTCGATCAGCGAATCCCCGCCGAGCGACTGGTACAATGCAACGCGGTTCTGGGCTGCGGTGCGCTTGGCTTGCACGAGCACCTGCTGCACCGTGTAATAAGACCGCTGCGCGTCGAGCAGGTTCAAATAGCTGTCGATGCCGGCGCGGTAGCGCGCCTCTTCGAGCAGGACCACATCGGCGGCGGCGGCCTGCTGCCGCTGGGTCGCCGTGAGTTGAGCGTCCATCGTTGCTCGGCGCGCGAGCGCGTCGGAGACTTCGCGAAACGCGGTCTGGACCGTGTTCTGATATGTCGCGAGCGCGGCGTTGCGCTGCGCTTCGCTGAGGCGGATGTTGGCGCGGCCCGCGCCCGCGCTGAAGATGGTGTAGGCAGCGTTGGCGCTCGCTGAAGCGCCGAATGCTCCGCCGGTGAACAGGCTCGTGAGCGCCGTGCTGGCGAAGCCGAGCAAGCCGGTGAGCGTGATTCTTGGGAAGAGCGCGGCGCGCGCGGCTCCGATATCCGCGTTCGCCGAACGCAGGCGGAACTCGGCCTGAAGCACATCGGGGCGGCGCAGCAGGACGTACGAATTCAAACCGGCAGGAAGCTCGGCGACGGTCGGCCCCGCCTGATCGATCGACGCGGGCAGCAGGGTCGGATCGATCGGAGCTCCGACCAGGAGCTGCAAGGCGTTGACGTCCTGCGCAACCAGCGTGCGCTGCTGTGCGAGGTTGGCCTGGGCCTGGGACAGGATCTCTTCGGCCTGGCTCAGATCGGTGCGCGGCGCGATCCCGCCTTCGAGCCGGAGCCGCGTCAGGCGCACGCTCTTTTGCGCAGTATCGACGGTCTGCTGCGAAACCAGCAGCAGGCTCGAGTCCGTCGCATAGTCGAGCCACGCATCGGCGATATTGGCGACGAGCGTTAGCCGCGTTGCCCGCGCGCCCGCCTCGGTTGCGAAATATTGCTCGAGCTGCGCGTGAGTCAGCGACCGCAGCCGGCCGAACAGGTCGAGCTCGAAGCTCGGAACCTGAAGACCGGCCTGATATTGCGCGGTCACTCTCGAGCTCGAGCCTCCGCCTGATCCGGAGCCGGTTCCCGATCCGGAGCCGGATCCAACGTTAGAACCGGAGCCCGAGCGGTTGCCGCTAACCGTGGCGCCGGCTGCCGCATCGAGTTGCGGAAACTGCTGCGCTCTCTGGATGACATATTGCTCGCGAGCCGCGGCGATGTTCGCCGCTGCCGCCATCAGATCGCGGTTGTTGACGAGCGCCTGCGCGATCTGCGTCTGCAACCGCGGATCGGTGAAGATTTGCTGGTAGGTGACCGCTGGAAGGGCGGCCTCGGATTGCGCCAGATACGGACTCCCTATCGGCCACGACGACGGGATCCCCGGATCGGCGCGGTCGAGCTTCGGCTCCATCGTCATGCAGCCGGTCGCGAGCAGGGCGAGGAATGCGGCGGCGCGCTTCATGCCTGTGGCTCAGCTCGCCGACTGCGGAAGTGCTCCCGGATCACCCTGATTCCGTCGCGGGCACCCCTTCTAACGAGCACGTAGAAGAGCGGAATGTAGAAGATTGCCAGGATGGTCGCGGTAAGCATCCCGCCGATGACGGCCGTTCCGATCGCGATACGGCCGTTGGCCCCGGGACCCGTTGATATCGCCAGCGGGAACACGCCGAAAATGAACGCGAAGCTGGTCATCAGAATTGGCCGAAGGCGGATTCGGGCAGCTTCGATCGCAGCGTCGATGACCCGTTTCCCTTCCTTTTCGGCGCGTTCGGCGAATTCGTTCATCAGGATCGCGTTTTTCGACGTCAGTCCCATCGTGGTCAGCAGTCCGATCTGCAGGAACACGTCGTTTTGGAGTCCGCGCAAGGTGACGAAGAGGATCGCGCCGACCAGCCCGAGCGGTACGACCAGGAGGACGGCGAGCGGGATCGACCAGCTTTCGTACAGCGCGGCGAGGCACAGGAAGATAACGATCAGCGAAACCGCGTAGAGCAAGGGCGCCTGACCGGACGCGAGACGTTCCTGGTACGACTGGCCGGACCAGGCCACACTGACGCCGGGAATCTCCGCCGCCAGTTTCTCAATCTCGTTCATGGCCTGGCCGGAGCTTTTTCCGGGTGCAGCCTGCCCCTGCACCTCGAACGACGGATATCCCAGGAAGCGGTCGAGCGTGGTGGGCGTCGTCTGCCAGCCAGTGCTGGCGAACGACGAGAAGGGAACCATTCCGCCCTGATTGTTGCGGACGAACCATTGGTCGATGTCGGACGGAGCCGCGCGATAGGGGGCGTCGCCTTGCACATAGACCCGCTTCACCCGCCCGCGATCGATGAAGTCGTTGACGTAGCGGCCGCCCCAGGCGGTCGACAGCGTCGAGTTGACGTCGTTCGAAGAGAGGCCGAGCGCGGCGAGCCGCTGCTGGTCGAAATTCACCTTGAGGCTGGCGACGTCGGGCAGCTCGCTGAGGCGGACCTGCGCGAGGACCGGATCGGCGTTTGCGGCGGCGAGCAGGCGATCGCGCGCGGCGGCGAACTCCTCGCGGCTCATGCCGCTGGTGTTCTGGAGCTCCATGGTGAAGCCGGCGGACTGGCCGAGGCCGCGGATGGCCGCCGGCACCAGCGCGAACACCTGCGCGTCGCGAAGGCCGCGGAACGCCCCGGAGGCGCGGTCGACGACGGCCTGAGCGCTGTTCTTCGATCCCTTGCGCTCACCGAACGGCGCAAGGTTGACGTAGGCCTGTCCCGTATTCTGCCCGGAAAGGCCGCCACCGCCACCGGTGACGGCGAAGAAGGTATGCACATTCTTGTTTTCCGGGCCTTTGAGGAAATAATGCTCGACCGCCTGCTCGACTTGCTGCGTGCGGCCGAACGTCGCTCCAGCGGGCAGCCGGAACTGCACCGAGGCATTCCCTTGGTCCTCCGACGGGATGAAGCCGGTGGGGAGCCGCATGAACAAGAAGATCAGCAGCACGCACACGGCGGCGTAGATGGCGAGAAACAGCCATTTGCGATCGACGACCTTGCCGACGTTGCCGACGTACCAGTCGATCGTACGCTGGAACCCCGAGTTGAATTTCTGCCGCCCCGTTTCGATCGAATGCGCGACCGCCGGCGCTCGCTTGCCCAGCCAGGTCTCTTCGACGCTCGCGTGCTTTCGCCTCAACACATTTGCGGCGAGCGACGGGCTGAACGTCAGCGCCAAAAGAACCGACAGCCCCATTGCCGAGACGATCGTCGCCGAGAACTGGCGGTAAATGACTCCGGTGGAGCCGCCGAAGAAGACCATCGGCAGGAACACCGCCGACAACACCAGAGCGATGGCGACGAGCGCCATCTGGATCTGGTTCATCGACATGATCGTCGCTTCCTTGGTGGAAAGCTCCGGATGGTCGTGGAGGATGCGCTCGACATTTTCGACCACCACGATCGCGTCGTCGACGAGCAAACCGACGGCGAGGACAAGCCCGAACAGAGTGAGCGTGTTGATCGAAAAGCCGAGGATATAGAGCATTCCGAAGGTGCCGAGCAGGACGACCGGGATGGCAATTCCGGGGATCAGCGTCGCTCGCCAGCTCTGGAGGAAGACGAACATCACGAGGATGACGAGCGCCATCGCTTCGGCCAGGGTCTTCACCACCTCGATCACCGAGAGTTTGATGAAGTCGGAACTGTCGTTGGCGTAGGCGATGGCATAGCCCGGCGGCATCCGACTGCTCGACCTGCGCCATTTTCGCTTTGACGAGCTTCGACGTCGTCAGAGCGTTCGCGCCGGGCTCGAGGAAGATGCCGATGCCCGCGCCGGGATGGCCGTTGATCCGAATTGTCGCGGAATAATTCTCCGCTCCAAGCTCCACCCGAGCGACGTCCGACAGGAGCACTCGGGCGCCGGACGGATCCGATTTTACGATGATGTTGCGGAACTGATCGGGAGTCTGCAGCCGCGACTGGGCCGTCACGGTGGCATCGAGCATCTGGCCCTGCGGCTGCGGCATTCCGCCGATTTCGCCGGCCGCGACGTCGATATTCTGGTTCTGAATGGCGGTAACGACGTCGCCGGGCATCAGCTGGAAGCTCGACAGCTTGGCGGGATCGAGCCAGACGCGCATCGCATATTGCGAGCCGAAGACGTTGACGTCGCCGACGCCCGGAATGCGCGACAAATCGTCCTGAATATTGCTCGCGAGCCAGTCCGAAACGTCGACGTTCGTGGTCTTGTCGGTCTCGTCATAAACGCCGACGATCATCAGGAAGTCGGGCGACCCTTTGGTCACGGTCACGCCCTGCTGCTGAACCTGCTGCGGGAGCCGCGCGATCGCCTGCTGCACTTTGTTCTGGACCTGGACCTGGGCGATGTCCGGATCGACGCTCTTGTCGAACACGGCGGTGATCGAGGTCTGCCCGCGCGAGCTCGAGGACGCGCTGAAATAGAGCAAGCCGTCGAGGCCCGTGAGCGTTTGCTCGATCACCTGCGTGACGCTGCTCTCGAGGGTCGCCGCCGAGGCGCCGGGATAGGTCGCACGGACGTTGATCTGGGTCGGCGCGACGTCCGGATATTGCCCGACCGGCAGTGACAGGATCGCCCCGATGCCGCCCAGCGAGATGATGATCGCAAGAACCCAGGCGAAGATCGGCCGTTCGATGAAAATCCGCGCCATTGGTGGGCTTAGCCGCCCCGCCTGCCGCCAGCTGCGGCTTTCATCGCGCCCGGCGGGGGGGCCTTGACTGGCTGCGGCGCGCTTTGCGGAACCGGCTTGATCTGCGGCCCCGTCGCGCAAGTTCGCGGTACCTTGGGTGATCACCTTTTCGCCGGGAGCGAGACCCTGCGTCACGACCCAGTATGGACCCTGGGTGCGGTCGGCGACGATCGTCCGCTGGACGGCGCGATTTCCAGGTCCGACGACAAACAAGGTCGCATTGCCCTGCGGGTCGCGGGAAACGGCCTGCTGCGGCACCAGGAACGCCGAAGTATCGATCGCCTGCGCGAACTCGGCGGTCACGAACATCCCCGGCAACAGGATCGACTGTGGATTGGCGAACCGCGCGCGCAGAGTGACTGTGCCGGTGTTCTGATCCACCAGCACCTGGCTGAATTCGACCGTTCCCCTGTAAGCATAAAAGGAACCGTCGGGCAGTTTCAGCCGCACTTGCGCGCTGGTCGGCACCGCGCCACCTTGTGAAAGCGCATTGCGCAAAGCGAGCAGGTCGGCCGCGGATTCCTGAATGTCGACGAAGACGGGGTCCAGCCGAGTGATCGTCGTCAAAGCGTCAGTCTGATTGGCGGTCACCAACGCGCCTTCGGTGACGGCGGACAGGCCGATCCTGCCGGTGATCGGTGCCGGCACTCGGGTAAACCGGAGGTTGATCTCGGCGGCCCTGAGCGCCGCCGCATTCTGTGCGATCGCGGCGTCCGCTTGGCGCGCCTGGGCGACGGCATTGGTATAGTCCTGTTTCGAGATCGCCTGCTGTGCGACCAGCGGCCGATATCTGGCGGCCAGCGTTCGGGCGGCTTCCGCGCTTGCGCGGGCGCTCTGCAGATTGGCCGCAGCTTGCGCCGCTTGCGCTGAATAGACGCTCGGATCGATCTGATAGAGGGTCTGGCCCTGGCGCACGATCGAGCCTTCGCGGAACAGCCGGCGAAGGATCACGCCGGAGACTTGCGGACGAACGTCGGAGGCCTGATAAGCCGAAACTCTGCCTGGAAGGTCCTGAACCATCGGCGCGCTGCCCTGCTGGACGACGACATAGCCGACCTGGGTCGGACCCATTGCGCCGCCGCGCCCACCGCGCCCGCCGGCGCCTCCTTTGGGATCGCCACTTCCGCAGGCGGCCAGCAGCATAGCGGCGCCAATGAGGACAGCGAACCGACGTCGGACGAGGGCGGTGGGTCGAGTTGCCATCGCGCTCAAGCGCCGTTTCTCCCGAAGCGTGGATTGCAGGTCGCCCGCCCGTGGGCCGCGCGACATGAACTGACGCGGGCAGCTAGGTGAACTCTTTGCAAGCTTGACCCCCCTCTTCGACCAACGGCCTGCACCGCCCGACGAAGATTCGGCCTTTCGGTTCCGTTTGACAAACTCACGTCGCCTGGGCGCTCAGCCCCGACGCGCGGACGGCATTGGCCAACGGTGCTTTTGCGCCAATATCGGCGCTTCGAAGAAATACCAACTCAGCGCTGCGAGCGGCAGCGTGAGGGCGAGCAGCAGCACGAACACCACGATCGGAGAGTCGAAGCGGGCGTGCAGCGGCCTGCCGAGCAGCGCGTGGATCACATAGACGCCGTAGCTGATCTGACCGATCCACCGCATCCAGAACCATTTGAGGAAGCCGGGTGGCCGGACCAGGACGATCAGAAGGGCAGCACCCACACCGGCGGCGACGATCGGCCATTTCAGGTTGTAGGTCAGCAGCGGCACCAGGCCCCGGTTCTCCAGCTGGTGGAGAGCCAAAATTACGGCCCCCGCAGCGAGCGCTGCGAGCCACGCCCAACCGATTCGCCTCACAGGGAGCCCCCCGATCGCTCCAGCTGTGCAAGGAGCGCTCCGACGGCCAGGGTGTCAGCGCGGGCGAAGGTCGCGAAATCGAGAAACTGAGGAGTCGCGAATGCGGGCGGCGAGATCGAAACGGCCAAGCGGCAAATGATGTCGAACAGGATCACCCCTACGGTGATCGCCGGCAGCTTCCGCCGTGGGGCAAACAGCACCACGGCTGGCCACACGAGGTAAAATTGCTCCTCCACCGCCAGCGACCAATAATGGCCGAGTACGTCCGGCGGTGGATCGTTGGGCAGCCAGTTGACGAGATAGCCCATGTACCACAGGAGCCCGCTCCATTCGCCCTCGATGGTCGCGGCGATGAGCGCGACGGCCCAGGCGAGCGGCAGGATGCGCAGCGCGCGCCGCATATAAAACGGCACGAAATAGTCGCGCTTCGAAGGGTGGGCGGCCTTGGCGTCGAGCAGGATGCCAGTGATGAGGTAGCCCGAAAGCCCGAAGAAGATGTCGACGCCGAGCCCGCCGAGCTTGAACAGATTGGCATGGGCGGCGAGCACGAGCATGACTGCCATCGGCGCGGACGCCATCGAGCGCGGGCTGCCGCACCGGAAGGCTCGTTTGGGTCGCTTCCGCGATCGTGGGATCGGCTTCAGCCATGCGCCGCGACGAGCGATTCATAGAGCGCCATCGCCTGCGCGCGCCAGGCTGTTCGGCCGAAACGGGCGACAATGCGCGCGCTGATCTCCGCCTCGCGGAATTCGTTGCGCCGATCGAGCGCGGTGAGGATGCCGGCCGTCATTGCCGCGGGATCGTCGGCCTCGATCATCACGCCATCCTCCGGACCCACGAAATCTTCCGGGCCGCCGCAGCGCGTGACGACCAGCGGCGTGCCGCAGGCCAAAGCCTCCGACGCGACAGAGCAGAAGGTCTCGCGCCCTTTGCCTGAGGAAACGACCACCAGTGAACATCGCCGCATCGCCTCGGCGACCGCGGCGCGTCATTGGCTCCCTCCACGATCGTCAAGGCTGGACGTCAGGTCCAACTCCGTCGATCAGCGCATCGATCTCACGCCGGTCGGCGGCATAACTGAGCGCCTTGGCTGACAGGATCCTGAGCCGGACATTGGGCCGCTGCTTTCGCACCTCGGCCAAGGCGCGCAGGAGCACGTCGAGGCGCTTGAAGCGGCGGATCAGCCCGACGAACAGCAGCTCGTCGGGATCGCGCGGTCCCCCGTCGGGGTGAAAGATCTCGTCGTCGAGCGGTTCGGGCAGCACCGCCATCCGCTTGATGCGCTCTCCGGCATAGTCCGCCAGGCGCACCTCCTCGAAGCCGCTAACGGGCGCGACGAGGTCGATGTCCGGCAACGCCGCTCTCACCTGCCGCCCGACGCCGGGGCGGTCCTCCAGCCACGGCGTCCAGAAGCTATGCTCGGAGGTCATCACCGGTATGCCGAGCTCGCGGCCGATGCGGCTGGCCACCACGCCGTCGGGGTAAATGAAATGCGCGTGAATCAGGTCGAAAGGCTTCTCGTGATGCAGGCGCAAGGCGGCGGCCCGCACGAACGGCAGCGCAAGCCGCGCGTCGAAGTCGTGCGTCTTGTATTCGATGGACCCGGGGACGCGCGGAAAGATGATCTCCACATCTCCCCGCCGCTCGCGCCTGGGCACCGAACGAAAGCGGGACAGCGAGGGGACGAGGGGAGGCACCCAGGGCGTCGGCACGATCACCTGGACGTCGGCCTCGGCCGAGGCGATGTCGCACATCCGCTCGACCCACAGGCCGCGTTGCGGCGCCGCAGGCGTGGGATAGTTCCATGACAGCGCCAGAACGCGCAGTCTTCTTGTACTCTTCGCGGCCACTAAGCTTCTCTCCGCAAGTCCTTTTTTCGGAACGCCTTCTGCGCTCGACGTGAGGCTGCGCCGGTCACGCGGCATCTTCTTCACGCGCGCTTGGCCTCGCAAGCCACCATTTCACTGCGTCCCGAATGCGGACTTCCAGATTGTCGCGCGGCTGCCAGCCGAGAACGCGCATCGCGAGGGCCGGATTGCTTACTAGCGCCGGGACATGCTGGTCGCGCGTTCGTGCCGTGTCGAACTCGATCTCGCCCGCGACCTGCATCGCTGCGCGCACCATCGCGGCGAATTCGCGCACGCTTGTGCCGCGGCCCGAGCCGATGTGGTACACCGCGCCGCAAGCCGAGGGCGGGCAGACCAGCGCCAGCCGATAACCTTCGGCGATATCGTCGACGTCGTTGAAATCGCGGACCTGCTCGCCGTGGGTCAGCCGGGCGGGTTGCCCGCGACGCCATCGATCGACCAGGTGCGGCAGGAGACGATGAATGTCCTCGTGTCGCCCGAAGACGTTGAACGGCCGCAGGTTGACGAACGGCACCCCATAGACGCGATTCAGCGCGGCGAGCGCGTCGTCCAGTTTCGCCTTGGTCTTCGCATAATCGAGCGTCGGAGCGACGGGCGCATTCTCGGCCAGCTGCTCACCGGAAGCGAGCACCCAGGCACTGCTGGTGTGCACAAACCGTGCGCCGTCAACGCTCGAAAGCGCGTCGAACATCGTCTCGACGGGGGCAAAATGGCGCGCGCGCCATTCGCTTTCGGTCTGCGGCTCGAAGCCGGAGGGGTCGAACGCCAGATGCAGAACCGCCTTGGGTCTGCGCCGACCCATGATGTCCTGCAATGCGGCGGTGTCCGTGATGTCCCCGTGTTCGATCGCGAGGAACGGTGATTGCGCGAGCGTTCTCCAGCCGCTCGGCGGACGAGCCCGGCCGAAGCAGCGCACAGACGGCGTCCACCGGCTCGCCGTCCCACAAGACCGCGCCCGCCTCAGCCCAGCGGACGAGGCGGCGCGTAACCGCCGAGCCGATGAAACCGCCGGCGCCCGTGACCAGAATCGTACTTCCCATCTTTCAGCCCGACGCTCGGCTTAAATGCCCCGGGCTGCGGGCTGATGCCGCGGAAGTGCTCGGGGCTGCGTCGCCACCCCAGCGCTCGAACCACTGGTCCAGTACAAACACCCCGTGCAGCATGCCGGTCGCGTCGCGGGCGCCTTTCGCATGCGCCGTCCGCACGCTCGCCAGTTTCCCGGCATCAAGCAGCTCGTCCACGGGCGATTCGCGGACCGGACTCTGCATCACTCCATCCAGCGCCGATTCCTGCCTCAGCCATTGCGGCAGCGGCATCGCAAAGCCCTGTTTGCGCCGGTCGAGCAGCGCGTCGGGCAACCACGGCCGCACCGCGTCCTTGAGCAGCAGCTTGGCAGCGTCGCGGTTCACGAGCTGGTGCGGCGGGATCGCGGCCGCCAGTTCCATCACCTCCCGTTGCAGGAACAGTGGCCGCACCTCGAGCGATGAGGCCATGCTCGCGCGGTCGACCTTCACCAGCATGTCGCCCGGGAGCGTCAGCGCGAAATCGAGGTGACGCATCGCATTGACCAGCCCCACCTCTTCGGGCGGTGCGTCGGCCAGCAACTGTTCGACGAGCAGGCTCGGATCATAATCGCGCAACGCCTCGGCCAACGGCCCCCGCGCCACCTGCCGCAGGAGCGGCAGCGGAAAGCCGATGCACAGCATATCGGCCAGCATTTGCGGCGCGGCGCAGCCCATACTGCCCCAGCGTTCGCTGCCAGTGCTTCCCGTCGCGCAGCGCCTTGCTGGCGAGCGCTGCAACGCCGCGCGGCACGATGCCATTCAGCTCGGCCCGCCGCACCAGCCGCTGGTACTTGCGATATCCGGCGAACAGCTCGTCGGCGCCGTCTCCGGACAGAGCGACGGTGATCGACTGCCGCGCCTCGCGGCACAAATAGTAAGTGGGAACGGAAGAATAGTCGCCGAACGGCTCGTCATAATGCCAGTTGAGCCGGTCCATGACCGGGCACCACGTCCGACGCGTCGACCGTGCGCTCGGTGTGGCGCGTGTGATAGCGTTCCGCGACCAGTCGAGCCCACGGCCGCTCGTCATAACCGGCCTCGTCGAACCCGATCGTGAAGCTGCGCACGTCGTGTCCCGAGAGGCTCAGCGCCGCGGTCACCGCCGAAGAGTCGACGCCGCCGCTGAGGAAGGTGCCCAGCGGCACGTCGGCCACGGCCGTTTCGTCCGCCGCCGCGGACCAGCGCCGCGCGGAGTTCCTCGGCACTGACGTCGCGGTCGCGCGGAGCGAAGCGCAGCGACCAGTAGCGGGTCGGCCCCTCAACCACGGCCGGGCCGCTGTCCCTGAGCTCAACGCTCAACCAGTGCGCCGGCGGCAGCTTGCGGACATCTCGCCACACCGTCTTGGGATCGGCGATGAAGCCCATTGCGAGGAAGTCGATCAGCGCCTGGTGATCGATCCGGCGCGGGAAGCCAGGCCATTCGAGCAGCGCCTTGATCTCCGACGCGAACAGGAAGGCGCCGTCGACGAGAGCATAATGAAACGGCTTCTCGCCGGCCCGGTCCCGCGCGCAGAACAGGCGGCGCGTGCTCGGCGTCCCAGATCGCGAATGCGAACTGCCCTGACAGCCGCTCGGGCATCGCCTGTCCCCAGCGACGGAATCGCCTCCAGCAGCACTTCGGTGTCGGATTGGGTGCGGAAGGCGACTCCCTCGAGCTCAAGCTTCCGCCGAAGGGCCTTGTAGTTGTAGATCTCGCCGTTGAACGTGATCACCAGCCGTCCATCGTGCGAGACCATCGGCTGGTTGGACCGCGCATCGAGGTCGATGATGGCGAGCCGCCGATGACCAAGCGCCACGCGCTCGTCGGGCGAGCGCCACACAGCCGCCGCGTCCGGACCACGGTGCGCGAGGGTGTCGCGCATCGCCGTGATCGTCTTCTCGGCGACGGGGATCGCGACAGAGCGCCGGCGATGCCGCACATCAGGCGAGCCGCCCGCGACGCGCGAGTAATGCAAGGCCCTGCACGCGTGCGCTGTCGAGCGACCGGCGCACCCGGGCGCGGTCTTCCGCCGGCATAGCCGCGAAGGCGATGAGCCATACTGCAATGCACGCTGCAGCCTTCGCTGCCAGCCTTGCGACTGTCATGCCTGGAAACAAACTGCCGATCGTGCCGCAGACTAGCAGCATGCCGAGCGCGAGCCAGCACATGTGCGCCGCTTCGCGCGTCGGCCGGACCCCGAATTGCCGCCGCAAATACCAGAGGGTCGACCCGAACATGAAGATTGGCGCTGCCATGACTGCGAGGCCCGCGCCAGCCAGGCCGAGCCGCGGGATCGCCAGCGCTGCGATGGCGACAGTCAGGATTTGCGCGGTGATGTTCTGGGCGACATGAAAACGCACCCGGTTGTCGGCAAGAATGAGCGCTTGGTAGGATCCCGACAGCAATGTGATCACTTCAGTGGCGACGAACAGGGCGACGAAGGGCGCCGCCGCGATGAATCGCGGCGAATAGAGCACCGCCAGCTCCACGTCCGAGAAGAGCAGGACCGGCGGCAATGCGGCGATGAAGATCACGACGATGTGCCGTTGGTACTCGTTGGCCCATGCCATGCGCTCAACAGAATCCGCTTGGCGGTTTACGTTCGGAGTGAGGAAGATCGCGTGAGACGCGCCAAGCAGGGTGCGCACGGAGAGCCCTGATGCCAATCGCGCCCACGAGGATGCCCGCGGTGCCCGCACCGTACAGCCGCAGCGTTGAATATTGAACGTAGAACGCGGCGTAGGGCGCGACGAAGGTCAGCGGAAACAGCCAAACGGCGAATCGCCAGACATCTCGCGGGAGTTTGAAGGCCTGCGCGAGCGAGCGAGCACGCCGGACCTTGCGCGCTGCCGGGTCGTGGAGCTTGACGATTGCCGCCACGACCAAGGCCGTGCCGAGCAGCGCATAAGCTCCGTAGAAACCGGCGACGCCAAAAGCGGCTGCGGCGGCCGCGGCGACCACGAACACGGCGCTGTTGGCCACCGTGAAGCGCATCGATGACCCGTGCCCCGCAATCGCGGCGAACGCATTGGTGAGAAAAGCGGCGAGCCCGATGACCGGTAAAGCGGCGAACGCGAGGATCAGCGCGCCTTGGTACGACACGAGCGCTGCACCCCACACTTGGGGCGCGACAGCGGTAATGCCGACGCAGACCAGGCTCGCGGCGACGAGCAGGGCGACAGCCACGTTGCGCATGCGCCGATACAGCGCTTCGACCTCGTCCGGCGACTGGCGGTGCGCCGCGGGCAGGAAGCGCAGCGCGGCGAACGGCAGGGATAGCGAAAGCGTCTGCGCGATCACCGCCGTGACCCGATCGATTGTCGCAATCACGCCGACTCCTTCGGGACCGAGCGCAAGCGCGATGATCTTCGTCCTGGCGAGCAGCAGGAGCATCGACAGGAACTGCAGCAGACCGATGGAAAGCAGGGCGCGGATCACGAGCGGCAACGGGGCGGGCGCTTGACGTGCCAGCGCTCGCGCAACCGCTCGGCCAGCCACTCGCTGCGCGGCAGCCGATGCGCGACCCAGAGCCCGGCGGCGATGACGAGGAGCCGCTTCTGCACGTGGCGCGAGCGTACAATCGGCCCGAGATGAACGTCGCGCAGCGCCTGGCGACCCTCCGGCAACTCACCCTTGATATAGTGGCTCATCGCCGCCCAGAGCCGGTCCTGCGAGCGATGCGCTTCGTAGCTCACCAGTGCCTCGGGTGTCGCCAACCCGCGGTCGCGCTCGAGATATTCGTCCATGATGAGGAAGTGGTTTTCGACCGTGGTGCGGAGGCGATGATAGCGCTGCGACGAATTGCCGTGGAAGTGGCGGTATTTCATCAAATGCTTTTCAAGCACCGCAATGGGATAGTGCCGGGCGATCCTCAGCCACATCTCCACATCGCTGGTGTTGCGATATTTGTCCTGCCGATAGACGCCAACGTCGCGGTGCACCGATGCGCGGACCATTGCGGTCGGGCACACGAGGAAATTGTTCTTGTACGACAGCAGCGTGTTCAGGACGACGGGATAGGGCAGGGGCTGTTCGCCTTGCACCTCCTTCGGAAGCTTGATCCGGCCATATTCCCGCCCTTCCGCGTCGACCAATATGTCGCTTGCGAACACGGCGCCGACTTCCGGATGCGCTTCGAGATAGGCGACCTGCTTTTCGACCATGCTTGGAAGATAGACGTCGTCGGCATGGTAAGTTGCGATGAGCTCGCCCTTCGCCTGGGCAATCCCGACGTTCACATTGTCGTAGATGCCCATGTTCTGCGGCTGGCGGATATAGCGGATGCGGCCTTCATATTCGGCCGCGATCGCCGGCGTTTCGTCTGTCGAGGCGTCGTCGAGCAGCAGGATCTCGATGTTCGGGTAGGTCTGGGCAAGCAGGGAATTGAGCGCCTCACGCAGCCACGGAGCGCCGTTGAAGCTCGGGACGACGATCGAAACCAGTGGCGCAGCGGATCGCGGCGACACTTCCGCGGCTCCGCTGTCGGCTATGGCGCCCCCTTCTTCCACGTTACCCAACACTCACGCGCACCCCCGCGTCCTGCTCGAGCAAGTCGCGGAAGATACCAGCAAACGTCTCCTTGCTGAACGGCGTAAAGGCTGGGGATTCGAGGAAGGCGCGGCCCGCCTCGCGGTAGGCCATGATTGTCTTACGATCGAGTGACTTCAAATATGCCTTAAGCTCGGGATAGCCGGCAAAATCGCGCATATCGATGTAGCATTCGGCCGGCACCAGCGCGGCGATGTCGGTCGCGCCCCAATAGATCGGAATCGTGCCCACGCGGAGATTGTCGAAGAGCTTCTCGGTCAACCAGCCCGGCAGAAAGTTGTTTTCGAAGCAGAGCACGAAATCATATTCGGACAGCGTCTCCCATTTGGTCTCGAGCTCACCCTTGAATACCTTGCGCGCGGCAACGAGCAGCGGATCGGGGTGGATACGGTCGAGCCAGTTGTTCGGCCGCGATCTGCATGCGCCTGAAGGTGTAGGGCATTCGCGTATGGCCCATGCGCTCTGACGCTTTGTCCCAGCCGATGCCGTAGAGGTCGATGTCGCCCGTGCGGCCGAAATATTCGACCGCGCGCATGCGCTCGGTGTACAGCTCATATTTGCTGAGGCGCGGCAGCTTGTTCATGTTGATCATGACGAGGAACCGCCGGTCGCTGCGCGACCACAACGCCTCATCAACGCCGCGGTAATCGATCGGCCAGCGCAGCGGGCGCGCCTGCACTGGCTCGCCGACGAACTCGGCGATCGCCTCCGCGTCGATGCACGAGTAGATGCGCTTGAAGCGGCGCTTGGCGACGCGAAGGTCCTCGTAGATCAATGGTTCCACGACCGGTGCTTCGGTGACCATGTACGCGCTCATGACCACGTCCGGCCGCGAGGCGATCCGTTCGTGATTGTTATAATTGCCGATGGATATGTAGAGGTGCCGGTCGACACCGTTCGGCGGCGGCATCAGATCGGCGCTGTGGACCGGAACACCCTGCGGCTCGAAGACCTCCTTCATGTAGCGAAGGCAGCCGATCAGCGACGACTGATTGCGCCCCGTGTTCCGCGTGAACAGTTGGTCCTGCAGCAGCGATCTCTGCGCGGGATCGATATAGATGCCGACCGTCACCCCTGCTGCTCCCCCAAGGCTTCCGGCTCAGGCCGCGTCGGAGTTGCGCCCGACGCTCACCAGTTTCACACCTTCGGGCTGTGGCGGCATGTAACGCCACGGATCGATCACGACTGAGCCCTTGGGGAACTTCATAGTCCGGAATTCCGGATGGTTCGTTCCAACAAGGAACGTGCTCGCCGGATACGGAGGGATCGGCGCGCCGACGTCGACGTGCGGGTCGTACATATCGACGTCGTGCCCGCGCTCCTGAAGGATGTTCTTGAGCAGAACCGCCGGACTGCCGACGGTGATGTTCGTCTCCATCTTGAAGGCCTTGCCGAGAATCACCTTGAGCCGCCGTTCGCCGCCTGGTGGGTCGTAGCTCTCCATTAGGTCCGCCAGCCATTCGGTCTGGCGCTCGCGCGCAATCATCAGATTCTCGAAGAAGTCGTAACTGAGGTCGAGCTCACGGGCGAGCCACGAGAGCGCGATGTTGTCGCGGGGATGGCAGCCGCCGCCGTCGCCCATGCCGCCCGTCAAATACTTCGGGCTCATGATTCGAGTCGTCGCGAGCTCGAGCGCGCCGGTCACCTGATCGACGTCGGTCCCCGGAATCTTGTGGCAGATCTCCATCCACGTGTTGGCGTACGCGATCTTCATGCTGATGTAGGTATTGTAAGCGACCTTGATCGCTTCGGCGTTCTCGATGCTCGTACGGTAGATCGGCGCATCGAGGAACGTCTTGTAGAACTCTTCGACCTTTTGGGCTGCATCCTCGTCGCGTACGCCGAGCAGGATGAGCTCGGGATAGAGAAAGTCCCGCATCGTCGTGCCCATCGCGATGAAGAACGGGTTGTAGCAGATCTTCACGTGATCGTTGAGCAGCGGGAAAATGTACTTGCGCATGGTCCCGGGCAGGACCGTGGAAATCACGACGACGATCTTGTCTTCGCCGACCGCCGCGATCTCGTCGGACAAGCCCTGCAGCCCCTGGACAAGCCAGCGGTAGATGAAGTCCTTCCGTTCGTCGGGCAGTCGGGTGACGCCCTCATACCGCTCTTCGTGCGGCGTCTGGATGGGCACGAAGATGATGTCGGAATGCTCGACCAGCTCGCGAACGGTCGTTGCGAACTTGAGATTGCTCTCCTTGAGGATCGGCTCCATCGAGCCCGTCGCCATTCGGCCCGGCCTCGCGATACGGGACGTGATCTTTCTGCAGGACGTTGGGGTTTATGTCGTACCCCATCACGTCGTGCCCCTTCATGTCGACAGCCAAAGCGCAGGGCAGGCCGAGCTTGCCAAGCCCTAGAAAACCGATCTTCATCTGGATGAGTCCCCCGACTTCTGAACGAACACTGTTGGCTAGAGGTTAGCCCGACCTTCCGCCCGCCGCCAACCCACTCCATTCGCACCAAATTGCTCAAGTGCCAGTTTGGGACGTGATCGGCCGCGAACGCGCCGACGCTCTTCCTGTCCGCGAGACTGGATGGGAGTGGTGGACGCACTAGGGCTCGAACCTAGGACCCGCTGATTAAGAGTTCGCAATACAACCAACAAAAACAGCCACTTAGCTGCACCCTGGCATTGAATTTACTACAGCACACCACAGGGTCACAATTTGCTCACCAGCACAGGAATGGTCACGACTCAGCGTGTCGGGGCCTTCCGCCGCATGTCCGTCCCATTGTGGGCGCGCCGGCCCGAACACCGGATACTGTCGCAATCGATCTGCAATCTGCCTCGCGATCGCCTTGGCCGCGGCATCCGCCGTCGCGGCGTTGCAGTCGGTTAAATCGCGGCAATGGCTCCGCCGGGCGAGCTTCATTGCGATATAAAGTCGATGCGGGCGCGCCCGCGCGTCCTCAGCCGTCGACGCGTTGGAACGTTACTTGCCGGTGCGCCACATCGACACTCACAAGCTCGACAAGGATTGTGTCGCCCGGCATCGCGCCTTTGCCGTCAACTCGGGCAATCACCGCGGGATCCGAAAGCTGGATGCGTGCTCCGCGCTCATCAAGGTCCGTGACCACCGCGCTGAATCGCGATCCCTTGCGACCCTCGAGAACCACCGCTTCGGCAAGGTTCAGAGTGGCGCGATCGATTTGACCAGCCTTCTCCTCGGCCTTGGCCATGATCGCGGGCAGGCGCTGGAAGATCGCACCAAGTTCTTCAGGAACAGCCTGTCCGTTGGCGACGAGAACGGCGGCTTCGATCACATAGCGGTCGGCCAACCGTCGCAGCGGAGCCGTCGCATGAGCGTAGGTTGCGGCCATCGCGGAATGCCACGGAACCATTCGCGGCTGATAAGGCGCATAAGAGGCCTTGGGACCGGCGCGCCGAACGGCAGTCATGAAGGCCGCGTGGCGGGGATTTGCGCGGTTGAGGCCGCTCACAAACTGCTTGAGCGGCAGGTCCTTCGGCCAGGAGAGTCCAAGCGCCTTTGCGGAATGCCGCAATCGATATACGGCGCGTTCGTCCGGCTCGGGCATCACTCGGAAGAGACCGGTCCGGTGCGCCAGAAGCGCGTCCGCAATGGCAAGGTTGGCGGCGAGCGACAGCGAAGCATTCTGGAGTTCCGCTTGCTGCTGCGGCCGAAAGGCGAGCGTAAACCGACCGTCCCCACCGACGACAAGCTCTTGCTGCGGCGCGTCCACCCGTGCCGCTCCGCGGGCATCCTCGGCCTGTTCGATGCGGCGAGAAAGCTCGGCGAACTCGACGGGCAAATCGGCTGGTTTCACAGTTTCGTAGGCGAGCTTCGCGCGCGATCTGATGATCGCTCTCACCGCCCCGTCGAGCGATGACTTTCCGGAAGGATCGACCCTGACGGTGAAGACAATCGAAGGGCGCTCGACGCCCGGCAGGAGGCTGGCGGCGCCCTCGCTCAGCCGACTGGGGTAGAGGCTTGCCTTGCCGTCCGGCAAATAGATCGTTGTGCCGCGGCTCCAGGCCTCAAGATCGAGCGCCTCCCCAGGAATGACAAACCAGGCGACATCGGCGATCGCATAATTGAGGATCAGGTCCGCGCCCGAACGCTCGATGGAGAAGGCCTGGTCGAGATCGGTGGATGCCTGCGGATCGAGTGTTGCAAAGTACCGGCCCGTCCAGTCCGCGTGCGCCGAGACTGGACGAACCGCAGCGCACTCCGCTTCCGTTAACACGTTCGCCGGAAAGATGCCTGGAACACCAAATTGCATCCGGATGTCCGCGAGACCGCTTGAAAGCGCGCCATCTCGATCAATGAGGTTTTTCATCGGCATTTGACCGCAGCCATATCAGGCATCTTCTGTTACTTCGCGCATTGTCCGGGTTCGGATGCTCTTGCGCTTCTGAGCCTCCGGCTCTGCATTTTTTCCGTGCTCCGTGAGGGCGGCGAGACGTGAGAACCTTGCTTGTGTCCTTCCAGCGCTTTCATTTCGGCCAGGTGGCCGCCACGCATGTGCAGACCGTTCGCGGTCAAAGCGGACGGATGCCACCGGATGAGCTGGTCACGACCGTAATCCGTTCCAGGAAATTCCGGCCGTACCGATGTCGAGTGCGTCATGTTGAAGCTGGTCAACGGTCGCCAGTCGGCCTGATCCGCAGCTTCAGCGTGCGGCTGCCCGGTTCGGTGGCTAGATCCGGAGACTTCCGCTGCCCAGCTGCAGCTCAAGCACACCTGTCCTCGCACCACGCCTCGACGACGCGCTCGGTCAATGCCTCACAATCGCCGCCGGCAAAGGCGAAGGATTCGGCGAGCGCCGACCGAAGCTCGGGCGCAAGGGCCGCCTGGAGACGGCGGCGGGCGCGCAAGAGACGCGTCTTGACGGTTCCGGCCTTGAGGCCGAGTGCTTCAGCGGTTGCTTCGACCGTCATGCCTTCGATCTCGCGGAGAACGAAGACCAGCCGAAAGCCTGCAGGCAACGCTGAAATGGCGTCTTCCAGGAGGCGCCGGACCTGCATTCGGGCGACCTCGGTCTCAGGTGACGTGCCGCTTGTAGATCCACGCATAAGCTTTTCCCGGTAATCGTCGAGAACAGTTACTGAAGAGTCGTCCAACTGCGCCCGCCGCCGGCTCGCTGCCCGCTTTCGTCCAAGCGCCTCGTTGATGACGATGCGTGTGAGCCAGGTGGAGAGCGAAGAACGGCCCTCGAAACCTTCGATCGCGGCGAAAGCCCTGAGGTACGCCGTTTGAACCGCGTCCTCGGCGTCGGCGCGATGCTTCAGGATACTCCATGCAGCCCGAAACATTCGCTGATTGTTGCGCGTGGTGACACAACGAACCGCTTGTGCATCGCGCTCGCTGATCAGCCGGGCCAGGCTCACATCGTCCATGGCCTGATAATCGAGTTTCGACTGCGCGCTCACGCGTCCGGCTCCCTCTCTGGCCGCCTCAGCAACTTCCATGACAGCCGATCGATTCCATCAACTCTCGCCGCAGTTCCGGATTGTCCCTGAACTCGCCCAACCAGCATTTGGTGACCATCGACACGCCATGCTGATTGACGCCTCGAGTCGACATACAGGCATGACTCGCCTGGATAATGACCGCCACGCCCTTGGGCTTCAGTACTTCCTCGAGCGTGCGCGCGATCTGGGTGGTCAGCCTTTCCTGCAGCTGGAGCCGGCGCGCGAAAGCATCCACCAGCCGTGACAGCTTTGAGATGCCCACCACGCGTCCGTCCGGCCGATAGGCGACATGGGCCTTTCCCATGATCGGCGCCAGATGATGCTCGCAGGTCGAAACGACGGGGATGTCCCGCAAAAGCACCGTATCGTCATAATCATCAGCTTCGGTGAAGACGCTGCGGAGCAGCTTCGCTGGATCCACCGCATAGCCGGAAAACCATTCGCCATAGGCGCGAGCGACCCGCGCCGGCGTGTCGCGCAGGCCCTCCCGGTGCGGGTCATCGCCGGCCGCCGCGATCAGAGTCCGTACTGCGAGCTCGATGTCCGATCGGTTCGGCCACAGCGCCGGGGCCGACGCGAGATCCACGCAATCAAGATCGATTTGTTCGACGGAGCCTTCGACAAACTCCACGGGTTACCTCCCTGACCAGTCACTCCATTGGATGACCGAGATTCGGGGAGGTTCCCGCGGGATCTCGATCGCGGGCGACCGCGTCAGCTGCCACGATGGACGAGCGAACTGCAATGCGCGAGTTCGCAGCCCCGATCAGTCCACGTTCTCTACCGCCGCGCACGATTCCAGTTGCGCCCAACCGCGCGAGCCTGCGGAGCTTCGCGCGCGGACGGTCGACGCCTCAGCCGGATGTTGCTCGACGTCGACGATGCGGAGAGTCCGCGGACGCCCGTCGGGGCAGGGCCAGTCGATCGACCGACCGGCGCTGAGGCCGATCAATCCCGCGCCCACCTGCGAAACCATCGATAGCGAGCCGCGCTCGATATCCGCGTCGGCGGGCAGAACGATCTGCACGCGCCGATGCACACCCGTGCTTTCGTCGACGAATGTGACGACCGAACCAAGGGTCACGACATCGCCGGGGAGCTCGTCGCGCGAATGCACTTCGCGCTCGATCGATTTCGTCGAGCAGCATTTCGGCGACTTGCGGAGCTGTCGCTTCCAGGCGCATCGCCTGGCTTGTGATCAGCGCATAGTCGGTTTCGGAGATATGGATCGGCGGCTTCGCCGTTCCGGAGTGCATGTTGTTTTCCATTTTGGGTCTCATGAATGCAGGCTGCGTGAGATGCCGTTCCCGCGCCTAATCAGCGCAGCGAAGGACATTGGTTGCTTTGGTTGGAAGCCCCCAGACCCGCCGAACGATTGCTTCCGGGGTCTGGGGCTAGGCGCCCGCGAGCAGCTGACCTGAATGAGCGAGAAACCGCCTGAATGATGGCAAGCTGTGCATGAGTTCAACATGGGGTCCCGGCGGCCGCTTTCAACCCGTCAGCCCAGAGTTGCGAAGGGCAGTCGCGATTGCGTTGATCGACAGATGGATGCCTTCGTGGATTCGGACGTCCTTCTCTCCCGCGCGATAGCGTTTCAGAAGCTCGACCTCCAGGAGATTGAGAGGTTCGATGTACGGCAGGCGCAGCCGGATCGAGGAATCGAGCGGCGGATTATTCTGCACCAGACGGTCCTCGCCACGGATCTCGAGCAGGCGTTCCTTCGTGCCGGCCGGCCGTGATCCGAGTTCGGTTTGCACTCGTGATCAAAGGCCGGTCGGCCGGTCGAAGCATCGGTGGCCGCCGGGGGCGCGGAGGGGGGAAACGGCCACCAATGCTTACATTCGTTGGATCATCGCTCGAGGAAAGGGTTCCCGCCACTTTCGAAACACTTCGTCCAATCCCGCACGGGCGACGAGGAATCCCGATGATATCAATCCATTTGCTTCAAAATCTTGGGAAAATGCGTTTGCGGCCCGGCCCTGAACATGGTTCCACATCGACGGCGACCGCCCTCGGGTCTCTCCGCGCCATGGATGCTCATCGGCACGATCATTCGGTCGCGGCGAAACAGATCTCGCTCAGGAAATGCACATGAAGGCTCGCCAGGAGAAAACCTCGGAAACGCTTGCCGCATTGCTCGCGAAGGTGCGGGCTTGCAGCGCTTGCGCCGGCGCATTGCCACTGGGTCCGCGGCCGATCCTGCAATTGTCCACGAGCGCGACCATCCTCGTCGCGAGCCAGGCTCCCGGATTGAAAGTGCATCAGACCGGCGTGCCCTTCTCCGATGTATCCGGTGACCGGTTGCGTGAATGGATGGGCTTATCAGCCGATGAATTTCATGACGAAAAGAGGATCGCCATCCTGCCGATGGGCTTCTGCTATCCCGGTCGCGCGGGTGGCGGCGACGCTCCTCCGCGACCGGAATGCGCCCATCTATGGCGCGACCAGCTCCTGCAATCGCTTCCGCATGTGCGCCTCACCCTGCTCGTCGGAAGCTATGCTCAGCAGCATGTCCTTGGGCCGGGAGCGCTTGCGCCGCGGGTGAGAAACTTCCGCGATTATCTCCCCGATTCTTTCCCGCTTCCGCATCCGTCATGGAGATCGAGAATGTGGGAGGAGAAGAACCCGTGGTTTGCTGAGGATGTCCTTCCCGCACTTCGCTCTGCAATCGAGCGGGCGCTCTCAGGGAACCAGGAGCAGTCTTTCGACGGATCGAAATAGACGCGAGCGCATGACATGATCGTGCGGTGTCCGGACCAGTCAGAACTCCGCTGGAAACCGAATTGCGTTTTAGGGAATCTCGTTCTGCGGAAATTCGGGCGGTGAATTGGGCGCCCTCGGATCCCGGGGTCGCCCAGGAGTTTCCGCAGGATTGGGGTCCGCGTAGGGAACCGGATTCTCCGCAGGCTCCTCCACGGGTTGGTCGAACGGGGCCTCTTGTGGCCGCGCTTCGGGAAATTGCGTCACTGCATGTCACTCCATCCTGGCCTTGCCTGCACCGGCAAGCGGACGGACCTCATCTGGTAGTCCTCGGGACGAAAGACAAACGCATATTATTGCGTGATGCCGGCGAATGTTTTGGGTTTTGCGAGGCTCAGAGAAGCCGCGGTTTCACAATCGTTTTTTTGATTTGAAAGCCCAATTCTATTCGTTTGTCTTTCAGCGGTTGCGGTTTCAAAATGCGCACGCTCCGACCAGGAGCCCGTGAGCGCTCACCGCCGAGTCACGTGGACGATTGTTGACGCGAGGGGTCGGGGCGTTTCCGGCATCGCAGGCCGAGGCGTTTCGAGCTCGCGGGAACCTGGCGGATCGATCGGAGTCAAAATACTGCCGGCCACTCAGAAGGCAGGAGACGATCGTGCTCAACAAGCCCGTCCTTTGTCGGGAACGCGCTGGCGGTTCGCGCTGCTGCCGCGCTGAATGATCGATGATTTCCAACCGGTGACAGTGAGATGAGTACGGTTCCTGCCGGGGCACTCCCGCTCAAGCTCCACGAGGCCCATGGCGTGGAGCATCGCGAGGACCACAAGCCGGGGTTCTTCGTCCGCTGGTTCATGTCGACGAACCACAAGGACATCGGCACGCTCTATCTGATCTTCGCGATCATCGCCGGCGTGATCGGCGGCTCGATCTCCGGGATCATGCGCTGGGAGCTGATGGAGCCCGGCATCCAGGTGCTCAACCGCGCCTGGCCGATCGGTTCCGGCACCGCCAATTTCGATGAATGAACTCATCACTGGAACGTCCTGATCACCGCCCACGCGCTGATCATGATCTTCTTCACCCTGATGCCGGCGATGATGGGCGGCTTCGGCAACTGGTTCGTGCCGCTGATGATCGGAGCGCCCGACATGGCGTTTCCGCGGATGAACAACATCAGCTTCTGGCTGCTGGTGCCCGCCTTTCTCCTGCTGCTCGGGTCCACTTTCGTGTCGGGAGGAACCGGCGATGGCGCGGGAACGGGCTGGACCCTGTACGCGCCGCTCTCGACCTCGGGGTCGAGCGGGCCTGCCGTGGACATGGTCATCTTTTCCATCCACCTCGCCGGCATCAGCTCGATCCTGGGCGCGATCAACTTCATCACCACCATTCTGAACATGCGCGCGCCCGGAATGGCGCTGCACAAGATGCCACTGTTCGTATGGTCGGTGCTGGTGACGGCCTTCATGCTCCTGTTCTCGCTTCCGGTCCTCGCCGGCGCGATCACCATGCTGCTGACCGACCGCAATTTCGGAACGACCTTCTTCGACGCCGCGGGCGGCGGCAACGTGGTGCTTTACCAGCACCTCTTCTGGTTCTTCGGCCACCCCGAGGTGTACATCATGATCATCCCGGGCTTCGGAATGGTCAGCCAGATCGTCGCGACCTTCAGCCGCAAGCCGGTGTTCGGCTATCTCGGCATGGTCTATGCGATGGTCGCGATTGCGCTGATCGGCTTCGTCGTCTGGGCGCACCATATGTTCACCACCGGCATGAGCGTCGACGAGAAGATGTACTTTACCGCGGCGAGCATGATCATCGCCGTTCCCACGGGGGTTAAGGTGTTCTCCTGGATCGCAACCATGTGGGGCGGATCGATCACCTTCGAAACGCCCATGCTGTTCGCCATCGGCTTCGTGTTCCTGTTTACGATCGGAGGAGTCACCGGCGTCGTGCTCGCGAACGGCGGCGTCGATACCTACATGCAGGATACTTACTATGTGGTGGCGCACTTCCACTACGTGCTGAGCCTCGGCGCCGTGTTCGCGATCTTCGCCGGCTTTTACTACTGGTTCCCGAAGATGAGCGGCCGCATGTACAATGAGCTGCTCGGCAAGATTCACTTCTTTCTGATGTTCATCGGGGTGAACGTGATCTTCTTCCCGATGCATTTTCTCGGGCTCGACGGAATGCCGCGGCGAATTCCCGATTACACGCCGGCCTTCGCGCATTGGAACTATGTCGCATCGGTTGGCTACATGATCACTATCGCCGGCGTCGCGATTTTCTTCGTGAACCTGTTCTGGTCGTTGGCGGCCGGAAAGAAGGCGCCGGGCAATCCCTGGGGCGAGGGTGCAACCACGCTCGAATGGACTCTGCCGAGCCCGCCGCCGTTCCACCAATTCTCGACGCTCCCGAGGATCGATTAAGGTGGCTTGCCGCTTGACCGCCATCGCCCGGCCGACTGGTCCGGCGTGCCGCCCTCACGAATAGAAAGAGAGGTTGCAACGATGTCGAACGATATGCCCTATTCGCGTAAGATAGGGCCGTTGACTCCGTTTGTCGGTGAATGGGAAGGCGATGACGGGGTCGACCGCTCCTATCACAACAAGGACGACTGGACGACCGAGACCACCTATTTCGAAAAGGCCCACTTCAAGCCGATTCCGGTCCAGGAAAACGGCCAGCAGGTGCTGTGGGGCCTCCATTACGGAATGACCGCCTGGCGCCACGGCGAGGAATTGATGGACCCGTTCCACGACGAGGTCGGCTTTCTGTTGTGGGACAAGGCCAACGGCCAGGTGATGCGCAGCGTGGTGTTCGGGCGCGGCATCGCGATTCTGGCCGGCAGCGACGCCAAGCCTCATGACAAGGTGCTTAGGCTCGACGCCGCGCCGAGCGAGCTGTGCTACGGCATCCTGCAGAACAAGTATCTGCTCGAGCGCGCGGAAATCCGTGACTTCAAGAGCGGCTTCACGATCAACGACGACGGCACGATCAGCTACACGTCCGGTCTGGTGCTGAAGCTCGCCGCGACCGGTGAGGAGATGCACCATACCGACAAGAACACGCTGCATCGCGTCAAGCGCTATCACCCGAGCGCCGAAGCCGGCTGATCGCGAGGCGTGCGGTCTGCGTGCGGACACAATCGCGTCAGGAGCCTGGCCCGTCGGGGTCCCGCCGAACTGCTTTTCACCGCCACGACTGGACATGAATTTCTTTGCTGGAAACCAGCAATTCTATTCGTTTGCATGTTGTATATCCAAGCCCCATCTCAGGAAAATGCTCCTGGAGCCAACGACCTCCAACACGCTCCAGAGCCGAAGGAGATCGGAAATGAAACTAGGCGGCCACATGGACTATCACGGATTCCGTGCCTACGCGTCGGATCGTCCCTCCGTCACCTCGGAGAGCTGGGTCAAACGTCTTGCCGGACCGTTCACGGCCTGGGCGAGACACGCGCTCGAGATGCTCCTGAAACCCGGTGCGCGCCAGGCAGCCGAAACGATGTGGCTCGTGCACGGCGAGGAGAGGCACTTCTCCGTCCTTGGAGCCGATGACCGGAAGCGGCGTCGCGTCGCTTCAGCGCCTTGGCCGGTCGCGGAAGATGAGGTTCGGTTGCGCCGCCCGATCGCACATGGAATCGACCACCGAGTCAAGTTAGCGTCGCGATCGAAGATTTGCTGCCCTCGCGGCCCGATCGAGGCCTGCATCGATGGCCGGCATGTCCGGCCATCGCTTTGGGATATTGCAGTCATTCTTGGGTTACGGCGCGGAGTGGCGTCAGTCCCTCGGCAAGCTGATCGGAATGCCAGCCGGTTGGAAAGCTTTGCTCAGCGCCCGGTGGCGCCGGCGGACCCGGATTCTTCCGCCTCCATCCTTTCCGCCTCGGCGTCCAGCTCGTCGGCGATGTCGTTGAGCTCCCGGTGCGAAACCTCATCCCGCGCGGTTCTGGCGAGTTCCCGGCATTGTCTCGCCCGGCTACGGAAATGAGCAGCGTCCATGGCGGGCGGCCAATGACCTCCCTTCCAGGCGTGTCACTCCGTAGGTTTCCTGCCGTATCGGCGGACCTGCGCATGCCTCTTGAAGGCGGCTTCTCCAGAAATTTCCTCGTGCAGCTGCATGCCCAACAACACTGGCCGGCTGGAGCCCAGCATCAAGCCGGTACCGCGCAGACGCTGAGTGAATGAACCTTGTCCGCCGCATGCCTGCCGATGATCTCGAGCGCGCGCGCTTCATCGGACTCGTTCCAGGCGCGCACCCACAGGAGCAGCCCGCCATTGTCGATCTGGTCGTGCAGATAGGCGGCGTGGTGATGGCCGACCCAATGCGCAAGCGCCGCGCCAATCAAGCCGCCCGCGCCTCCGGCGAGGGCCGCGGCGGCGACGGCCGCGGCAAGTGCGCCGCCTGACATGACCACCGCGCCGATCGCGACCGTTGCGCCGACATAGCCAAGGCCGCCGATCAACGCGCCCTCGGCATCGCCGATCGCTGCGGTCGAGACGAATGCTGCGCGCGGAACCGCCGGATCGTCGGCCAGCTCGCCGGTCGGACGGTAATAGCCGCCGAGCTTTGTCGCGACCGCATCCTCGCTCGCGAGAAGGCTGATCTCCGCGCGATCGAAGCCGGAGCTCAGCAGCTCGTCGATTGCGGATTCCAGATCCTCGGGATTGTGGAACACTCCGACGACTTCGCAGACGCTTTCGAGACTAGATTGTGTGGCCATGATGCTCTCCTGTCGCCGGCGCATGCTGCGGGTGATCGCTCGCCGCGGCGGCGACTTCACCCATTTCGGAAATCGCGATGATCGAGTGCGCGAATGCCGCGCCGGCGCGCATTTCCGCCGCGACCCAGACCGCTTCCATCAGTTCCTGATGCGAAGCGCCTTCGCGCAATGCGGCGCGCGTGTGGCCGCGAATGCAATAAGGGCATTGCGTGACGTGCGCGACGGCGACGGCGATGATGTTCTTGGTCTTGGTGGAGAGGGCGCCATCGGCAAATACCGCCTTGCCGAAATCACCGAATGCCGCTGCAGGGCCGGGCGCGAGCTCGCGCCGGGTTCGGCTGAGATCGTGCGTGGCCGGCGGATAGAGATCGCTCGTCATGTTCTGCTCCCTTTGCGGTCGGCTCTGCCGAGCAGGACGTCCCTCAGCACGACGGCATCATTGTAGACCTCGTCCCTGGCCGAGTAGACGAGGGTGATCCGACCCTTGCGGGCGCGCCGGCGGAGGTCCTTCAGCATCTCCGAATGCTGGGCGAGCTCCGCCCGGTAGCGGTGGCGGAACTCGTCCCAGCGCCGCGGATCATGGCCGAACCATGTGCGCAGCTCGGCGCTCGGCGCGATGTCCTTGATCCATTCGTCGAGCCTGGCTTCCGCCTTGCTGACCCCGCGCGGCCACAGGCGGTCCACCAGGATTTGCGTGCCGTCCGAGCCTTCGGGCGGCTCGTACGCGCGCTTCAGCGCGATGTTCGAAGCGGCGATCGAGCGGTTGATGACCTCAGGCCACCTCCGATAGCTGGCGGACGGCTCGGCGGCTGTCCGGAGATTGAACCTGCTGCTCGAACTCGAATTCGGCGAGCAACCCCGCAAAGTCGCGGTGGACCAGCGCTACCGCCTGCCTGCGGCCCTTGCTGAGATAGCTGATGGCGCAGTCGCGGCCCTCGATCGAGCCGTCGATCACGATCTCGTCCCATTTCTCGGCATGACCGACATAGGCAATCGAGAGGTCATGCTGCTCGGTCCAGAAGAACGGGACCGCATCGAACGGTTCACGGCGGCCGAGCATGTTGCGTGCGGCGGTTTCGCCCTGGCGCTCGGCAACAACGAAATGCTCGACTCGGATGGCCTCGCCACTGCGCGGATCCGGCCAGCGGGCGATGTCCCCGGCAGCGAATACATGCTGAGCGCTGGTCTCGAGGAATTGGTTGACCAGCACTCCACGGTCGATGGTGAGGCCGGCCTGCTCGGCCAGAGCGAGCGCCGGACGAACTCCGATCCCGACGACGACGAGATCGGCGTCGATGCGTTCCTTATTGTCGAGCGTTACGCCATGCTCGTCGATCGAGACCGCGGTCCGGCCGAGATGGAACGTGACTCCATGCCGTTCGTGGACCGAGCGGATGAATGACCCGAGTTCCGGGCCAAGCACGCGCGCCATCGGGACCGCATCGGGACCGACGACATGGACCTCCACGTCGTGGGCGCGCAGCGACGAAGCGACTTCCAGACCGATGAAGCTCGCGCCGACGATCACCGCCTTGCGGGCCTTTGCAGCCTCGGCAAGCAACGCGCGACTGTCATCGAGCGTGCGCAGATAATGAACGTGATCGAGGTTGCCGCCCGGAACGTCGAGCTTGACCGCCTCGGCGCCGGTGGCAAGCAGAAGCGCGCCGTAGCTCAGACGACTCCCGTCAACGAGTTCGACCGCAGATTGTCCGGTGTCGATCCGCGCCACGCGCGTGCTGAGCCGGACGTCAATTGCGTTCTCTTCGTAGAAATCGGCGGGCCTCAGCAAAGTCCATTCCTCCGGCGCTCGGCCGGCCAGATAATCCTTGGAGAGGTTGGGCCGATCGGCGGGCAGCGCCGTATCGGCGCTGAGCATCGTGATGCGCCCTGTATAACCTTCGGTGCGAAGCGTTTCGGCGGCCATGTTGCCGGCCGGGCCGCCGCCGATGATCACGACGGATTCGGGGACTTAAGTCGACCCGAGCGTCGGCCGGGGCTCGCGCTCGATCCTTTCCCGCGCATAGACGATGCCGTTGCTGACTTCGACGCGCCAGCGGGGCAGGGGGTCGCGCGCCGGCGCCCGAAGGACTTCGCCGCTGCGCAGGCTGAAACACGCATGATGCCAGGGGCAGCGGACGGTCTCGCCGACCATGAGCCCTTCAGCGAGCGGCCCGCCATAGTGGGGACATGTGGAGCCGACCGCAAAGACCTCATCGCCGCGCCGGGCAAGGAGCGCCGGTCGATTACCGACATGGCCGCTCAGCATCGCGCCGTCTTAAATCGCGGAGACCTCGACGCCGAGACTGAGATCGGGTCCTTCAAGTTGCACATGGTCGGCGCTCATTTCATCCTCCGAAGCAAATCGCGGCGCGCCAGCCGGCGCGCCCATGACCCCCATTTGATGCAAAACAGGACCGCCGGGTGCCCGCGGAGATCGGCGTGGTGGTTCGCACCTACAAAGCCATGCTGCCCGACGATGATTGCCAGGCGAGCATTCGCCATTCGCCGGAATCCTTTCGCCACACTCCGATGCAGGGGAAATGGAACACTTGCTGTTCTCCATCGAGGCGCGAGTGACCGAGCATCACGCCCGCGATGATGATCACATCGTCGAGCACTCGAACTTCCGTCTCGCGCACGTCAAAGTCGCGGTCGTACGTCAGGGAACCCGTGCGGATGCTTCGAAGATAATGTTCCTTGTCGAAGACCGCGCCCGCGCTGTTGACGTAGATGAGCTGCTTGTGAAGCAATGGCGCAAGCACGTCAGCGTCATTTCGCCGGGTTGCTTCAATGCGGAGCCGTTCGTGCTCACGCACGGTTTTCAGATCGTCGGTCTCCAAAGCGGCGAGCATTGTAAAGATTCCTTTCTCGATTGCACGGTTCGGTCGCGGCGCATGTCACTTGCTGCAGGCACATGATCGGCCAGCGCCGCGCTCGATTTCTGCGGATCCAAAGACCTGGCATCGTCAGTCAACGGCATCGCAGCGGCCCTCAGCGGAGTCGGTGCCTGCAAGGGTCTGGTTAATCGACTCCAGAGCTTGCGATGCGCCTGCATTTGAAAAAAGGCGAACGCATTATATTGTTGGATAGCAACTCAAATTTTCTTGTATCGGCCAGTTCA
Organism: uncultured Alphaproteobacteria bacterium; assembly: GCA_963849435.1. Classification (GTDB taxonomy): domain Bacteria; phylum Pseudomonadota; class Alphaproteobacteria; order Sphingomonadales; family Sphingomonadaceae; genus Sphingomicrobium. The sequence continues at coordinate 91,419 of CAWKHO010000022.1, read as the reverse complement.
CCGCAGTGCCCGCGTCCCTGGCGTCACATGAGCGAGGCGAGACATGGACATCAACGTCGCGCGAACCTTCCTCGAGGTCGTGAAAACTGGCAGCTTCGTCAACGCCGCAGCCAATCTCAACCTGACCCAGACCGCGGTCAGTGCGCGAATCCGCGTACTCGAGCAGAACCTCGACCGCACGGTCTTCATCCGCAACAAGGCGGGGGCGCGGCTGACTCCGGCGGGCGAGCAATTCTTCCGCTTCGCCACATCCCTGGTTCAAGTATGGGACCGCGCCCGTCGCGCCGCGGCCGTCGCGCCGGGAAGCGAGACCGTTGTCACCATCGGTGCGGAGCTCAGCCAGTGGAATCCGCTGATGCGACACTGGCTGGTGTGGATGCGGCGCGAGTGTCCCGAGATCGCGATCAGCGCCTACATCGATTCAGCCGAACGATTGATGGAACAGGTCCAGGAAGGCTCGCTCGACGTCGCGATCGTTTACGCCGCTCCGGTCCGGCCGGGCGTCGTTGCCGAGTTGCTGTTCGAGGAAAGGCTCGTGCTTGTGAGGACCATGTCGGCCGATCGTCGAATGGGGCCGGAGGATCATGTGAACGTCGACTGGGGGGAGGATTTCGCGGCCAGTTATCATGCCGCCTTCCCCGATATTGGAACCGGCGTCGTTTCCATCAATTATGGACCGCTGGCGCTCGATTACATCATCGCCCACGGCGGAAGCGGCTATTTCCGGATGGCGGCCGTTGAGTCTTTCCTTGAGGAAGGTCGGCTGGAGCTGGTGCCCGAAAGCCCCGAATTTTCTTATTCTTCCTATCTAGTCTACTCAACCAGGGTCGATGAAAGTGTGATCGCCCGAGTTCGGCACGGACTCCACGTCGCAGCTGATCTGGTGAGGTCGCCCGGCAGCGCTTGAGAGACAGCTGAGAACGATGCGGGCCGGGCGGACGAGAAAGCCGCGTCGCACTGTCGGAAGAGGCAAGGTGCAAACGCGCGCGGAACAAATTCACCGTCGGCGGTCGGCAGCAATATCGCCGTACCAGGTCGGCTGCGCCGACGACTGATTGAACCACTTCGTCGGATTCCGGCGCAGCGCGCGCATGATCGTGAACCAACTATCTTTGATGGCGCTCCTTGTTCCGGGACCGCGGCGAGCCATATCGAAGGCATGACTGGGCATTCTCAGTTTCGACGGTCGCAACTCCATCCCGAGAGCAGCACCGCACGAGTTTAGGCCCTTGGCGCCGGCCCGCTGAGACGGGCGCGCCTGGGGCGTTCTCCTCATGAACCGCGCTCCGCTTTGCAGCGGGCGCTTTCCTGCAGTTTCAACAGACGAGCAGTCTGCAACTGCGCGCTCAGTACGACAGCGCGAATGCGACGCTCGTCAGGAGACGAATTGTGTCTACGCAGCGTTTTGCCGTCGAGTTCGATCGACGTGTTGTCGGGATCGCAGTGCGCGTTCCCGGCGGATTCATGTTCTTTGCCTCGGATGACGATTTTGACGCTCTCGACGGAGAGCTGTTCCCCCGGGCTCGAGCGATCGCGCGGCGCCTCGAGAAAGTCTCGAAGCGGAGGGGCCTGAAAATGCGCCATCCGAACGAGGCTCTCGCCCTGGCGACATTCTAGCCGCGCAGCTTCGTCAGCTTCCCCCGATCGCACTTAAGGAGAATGGAAATGAACGCGCACGCAACGCGCATCGAAGCAGGTCCCATCATGTTTCAGGATTTTGCCGCAAGACGATTTGCATTCAGTCACGTGGAGCCGCCGCGCCGGCCGGCTGTCAAGGAAGCCGCCGAGCTGATCGACCGCTATCCCAATCTCAGGGAGATCGAGGTGGCGCGGCTGATCAACCTCTATGGCGGCTTCTCAGCCCTCAATTCCGCGCTCATCATTTCGGACCGGCGACTGGGTTCCAAACTTGACCTCTTCTGCGGCGATCACCGACCGAAACTCCGGGCTCCGTTTCGCCAATATGCGGCGCTGGTCCTTTATGGGGTGCTGACGATCGGCGCTGTCATCTGGGCCTGGGCTGTCTCTTCCTGATCCGCGCGGGCGACTTGGCCGCGAGAGTCTGGCTGCTCCCGCGGCGGTCGCCCAGGCCCGGATTTTCCGTTTAGAAATGGTCGCCGCGCTGTGTGGCCCGCAAACGCTCCTTCTTCCGACCTCCAGGCCGCCAGTGCTCAGTGGCCGCAGCGGAACGGGACGTAGACGACCTGCAGCCGCCGACACGGTAGCTTCGTTCGACCTGATCCACGGAGCATCGGGAGCTATTCGTCTCGGCTCGCCTCGAATAGAAACCAGGCGCGCTTCTCGGTTTCGTCCGTCCAATCGTCGAGCATGCTGCTCGTTGCATTGTCACCCGCCGCGTCGACCAGTTCCTTCGTTTCCCGCAGCGATCCTACCAGCTTCAGATTGTCCTCGCGCAGCTCGGCCAGCATGTCCCTCGCGCTGACGTAATCGGAATCATTGTCCTTAACCCGTTGTCGCCGGGCGATGTCGCCGATCGAGCGCAGCGTCGTCCTCCCGATCTTTCGAACGCGCTCGGCGATTGCGTCGGTGGTCGCAAGTATCTGAGCCGCCTGCTCGTCGAGCATGAGATGGTAGTCGCGAAAGTGAGGCCCCGACACGTGCCAGTGGAAATTCTTGGTCTTGAGGTAGAGCGCGAAGCTGTCGGCGAGCACTCCGTTCAGGGCCTCTGCGGCGGCGTGAACGGAATTCCGTTCAAGGTCGGTCGGAAGCTCGAGCGGGTTGGGCATGGGCATTGGGGTCTCCTGTTCCTTGCTGAGGCAATCAGCTTGCTAACGGTCATTTGACCTGGCCAATGCTCACTGAGTCGCTGGCCGGGAAAGTCTCGAGCAGAGCTTCGTCGAGAAGATCGCTTTGCCGTTGCTTGTGTTCCGCATCCGCGGAGGTGCGCTCCCGCCAGTTCGACTTGAAGGTCGACTTGGGCTGAATAGGCTTGGCCTTTGCGGGCATGGTCAAATCTTTGGATCGATTGGGCGACGAAAAGTTCCTTCGCTGAACTTTCGAATCACGGCGCCCCCCAGAGGCTTGAGTCTCCCGAGCGGTCCGCCGCCAAAGGTGCTCATCCAATTGGCTTAGGCGCGACTGTCACGGGCGCCGAGGGCGATCGAGCTTCGGTCGGCATTAGGGTGAAACGGGCGTACGCTCCTTGGCTGCGGTCTCGCGTGAGCCGAACAGGCTCCCGATCATCGCCCTGGCATCCTCCTGGATCTCGCTCAAATGGCCGGCGCTTCGGAAGCTCTCCGCATAGATCTTGTAGATCGCCTCGGTCCCGGACGGCCGCGCCGCGAACCAGCCGCTTGCGGCCGTGATCTTGATCCCGCCGAACGAGGCGCCGCCACCAGGCGCTGCGGTCAATCTGGTCTGGATCGGCTCGCCCGCAAGCTCCGTCGCGTGAATCCGGTCGGCGGAGACGTTGCGCAGCACGTCCGCTTGCTGCGGAGTTGCCGGGGCGTCGACCCGCTCGTACCAGGATTGGCCGAGCTCTCCAGTCAGCCCGTCATAGATCTGGCCGGGGTCCCGGCCCGACCGGGCCTTGATCTCGGCTGCCAGCAGGCCAAGCGCAAGACCGTCCTTGTCGGTGGTCCAGACGGATCCGTCGCGGCGCAGCAGGGATGCGCCCGCGCTCTCCTCGCCGGCAAAGCCGAGCGCGCCCGTAAACAGCCCGTCGACGAACCATTTGAACCCCACCGGGACTTCCACGAGTTGGCGGCCGAGGCGCGTCGCGATGCGATCGATCATAGCGCTGCTCACCATCGTCTTGCCGATGCCGCAGCGCTTTTCCCACGCCGGCCGATGACCGAACAGATAGGAGATCGCCGCTGACAGATAATGATTGGGCTTCATCAGGCCGCCTAAAGGAGTGACGATGCCGTGGCGATCGGCGTCGGTATCGTTGCCGACCGCGAGATCGAAGCGGTCGCGAAGGCCGATGAGGCGGGTCATTGCGTAGGACGACGAGCAGTCCATCCGGATCTTTCCGTCCCAGTCGGCGGTCATGAACCCGAATGTCGGGTCGACCTTGTTCTCGACGACCTCTCCGTTCAGTCCGTAGCGATCGATGATCTCGGCCCAGTAGCGAACGCTTGCGCCGCCGAGCGGGTCGACGCCGAGCGCCAGCCCCAATTCCTCGATCGCTTCCATGTCGATCACGCTGGCGAGGTCGGTCACGTAATGGCCGAGATAATCATGGCCGCGAACCGAGGGCGAATGCCGGGCGCGTTCATAGGGGACCCGACTGACGTCGCTAACCCCGCTTTCGAGCAACCGGTTCGCCGCCGCCTCGATCCAGCCGGTCACCGCCGAATCGGCCGGGCCGCCGGTCGGCGGGTTGTACTTGAAACCGCCGTCTTCCGGCGGATTGTGCGACGGGGTGAGGACGACTCCGTCGGCGAGCCCTTCGGTGCGGCCACGATTGTAGGCGAGTATCGCGTGCGAAATGACGGGCGTCGGGGTGTAGCCGTCATCGAGCGTCGATCATCGTCACGACCTCATTCGCGACGAACACTTCCAGCGCCGTGACGAAGGCGGGCCGGGACAAGGCGTGCGTATCGATCCCGATGAAGAGCGGGCCATCTATTCCATGTTGCCTCCGATAGAGGCAGATCGCCTGGGCGATCGCGACGATATGCAGTTCATTGAACGAATTGCGGAACGCTGAGCCGCGATGACCCGAAGTGCCGAAATGGATGCGCTGCGACGGCTGCGACGGATCCGGCATCGCCGGAAAAATAGGCACCGACGAGATCGGCGGGTTTGATCAGCTGGGCCGGATCGAGGAACTTGCCGGCGAGCGGACTGATGCGCGCTCCGGTCACGTCGCGATCCGGCAATTGCGCCCGATGGCAAGCAATAACATCAACAATTCTGATCTCAATCTACAATAATATTCATTTGCTAGACCAGAATAGCAGGTAGATGAAGCAGGACGCAAGGCAGGTTTGCGATCGCCGGTCAAAGTATCCGCAAACCGTTGTTCTTGAAGATCCGAGCGATCGGAACCATGTTGAAAGCGCAATGGTCAGTTTTTCAAAAACTCGACGTTCTGAAATTCATCCGGGCAGCAGTACCGCACGCCTCTAGGCTCTGGGCTGTCTGCGCTCGATACTCAGCGAGCCACGGTCTAGGGCGCCATTCGCCGCGACGGGACATCTCCCGATCGTCGTTGCGAGCACCGACCTTCGCGACTTTCCAGAAGAGAATTGGACGAACCGGCTTTGCCCGGTCCGGTCGGTCGCGTCGATCGACGGCAGCCTCGTCAGCGAGGTGCCAATGGAACTGGAGGCAATCGTGTCTGTCCGTTTTGCGACCCAATCTCGAAACAAGATCAATGGAGTTGCGGTGCGCTGCCGCGGCCGTTTCGGCGTCTTTTTTTCCGATCCGGCCCCACTGACGGGATCATCCCGAACGCCCGAGCAGTCGTCCGCTCTTTTGTCTCGTCTCGGCGCTCCGGCATGAGCGCTCAGGCCGCCCATGGCTATGAGTGCCGCTCCGATCTCGAGCTCGCGGCCGGTATCGCGCGCCGCGATTCCGGGGCCGTGCGCCTCGTCATGCAGCGCAACAACCAGCGCCTGTTTCGCGCTGCGTGGCAGATATTGCGCAACCGCGAGGATGCCGAGGACGCGGTGCAGAGCGCGTATTTGAAGGCGTTCGCGGCGATCAAGAGCTTCGCGGGCCGATCCTCGCTGTCGACCTGGCTCACCCGCATCGTCATCAACAATGCGCTCGTGCATGCCCGCTCCGCGAAGCGCCGGCGAGCATTGCTCGACGAGAGTGAAGTCCCGATCGTCGAGGATTATCGCGAAATGCTGATGCGCGGCTCCATGTCCGTGTCGCCGGAACGGGCGGTTGCCCGCGGGCAGGTGCGGCGAATGCTCGACGACGCGATCAACCAGCTCCCGGCGTCCTTTCGTGCGGTTTTCGTCCTGCGCCAGATCGAAGAGCTCGACGTTGCCGAGGTCGCCGAGACGCTCGGCATTCCCCCGGCGACCGTCAAAACGCGGCATTTGCGCGCTCGGCGCCGGCTCCAGCGCCTGCTCGGTCCAGGCTTCAGCGCCGCCTTGTCGGGCCGATTTCCTTTCGACCGGATTTCATGCGAGCGGCCGGCGGCCCGATCGGCCGTTCCAAGCCTCGATTTCGGTCCCAGGGAACGATGGCATGAGCGAATATGGCGACCCCATCTCGCCCGAGCAGATCGAGCTGGCCGTCAACAGGGTGCTCGACCTGCACGAGCGCGCGCCCGAACTCCCGCTTGACGACCAAGTCCTCGAAGCGGTCGCGCAGACGATCTGCGCGTGCGTGCTCGAAATCGAGGATGATCTGGAGCGCCACCTGTCCGGCACCCACGCCGGAATCCTGGACGAGGTGAGGCGCCGGGTCGAACAGCGTCTCGCGGCTGCGGCTGCGAAAGCGAACGACATTTCGGTCGACGAAGCTTCGCGGGAATCCTTCCCGGCCAGCGATCCACCCGGATGGATCTGGGAACGGCCCGATCACCGGGTGCAGGAGGAGTAAGTCAAATGGTTATGCGGACATCGACGGCGGAATGGCGCGGGCGCGTGCAGGACGGCGCCGGGACGGTCAGCCTCGGCAGCGGCGCGTTCGAGGGTCCTTATTCCTTCGGGTCGCGCTTCGAGGAGGAACCGGGAACCAATCCGGAAGAGCTCCTGGGCGCGGCCCATGCGAGCTGCTTTTCCATGGCCCTGTCGCTGCTCCTCACCGAAGCGGGCTACACGCCGACGCGGATCAGGACTGTCGCCAAGGTCACGATCGAGCGATCGGGTAATGGCTTCGCGATCACGCATATCGAACTGGTGACGGAAGCGGAGGTACCGGGGATCGACGCGGCGGCCTTCTCCGGCCATGCCGAGGCCGCCAAGAGCAATTGCCCGGTGTCGAAGGCGCTCGCCGCTACCGACATCAGCCTCAGCGCGGCCCTTCTGGAAGTTGCAGGCTGAGCGCCCGGCTCGTCATTGAACGGCGCCGCCCGCTCGACCGATGCGGCGCCAGCGAAGAGCCGCCTCTTTCGAGCGCGCTCTCGCGGCACAATGGATTCAGTTTCGTAGAGCGATTAGATCGAAACCAGACTTGCAGAGCAGAGATCTGATGCGGATGCCTGTTGCCGGATTGGAATCCTGGTTCCGAAAACTGCCGCGCGACCGGCCCCTGCTGGGGCTCATCGCCGGGGGCGCGTTCTTCGTCCTCGCGTCCTTCCTGCGCTGGATCCTCGGCGGCATGAGCGAAGGCTTCGGGCCGATGACCTTCCTGCCCGCAATCCTGCTTGCGGGACTTTTCGGCGGAATCCGTATCGGCCTCGCGGTTGCAGCCCTTTGCACGCTCGTCGCGTGGGTGATGTTCTTCCCGCCTTACGGGACGTTTACGCTGGACAATGCGCAGCGGATCACCATGGTCATCTTCGTCTTCACGGCGGCGCTCGAGCTATACGTCATCCGCACGCTGAACCTCGCAATCCATGACCTCTCGGAGTCCCGCGAACGATCGAACATCCTGTTTCGGGAGCTGCAGCACAGGGTTGCGAACAACCTCCAGTTCGTCGCGTCGTTCCTGTGGCTGAGGCGCAAGTCGTTGCCAGCCGGGAGCGCAGGGGCCGACGCGCTCGATGCGGCCCGGGCGCGCCTCGACATGATGTCGCGCGTCCATCGGCGCCTGCACGATCCCTCGTCCGTGGATCAACCGATCGGCGACTATCTCAGAGCGCTCTGCATGGACCTGATTCAGACGAGCGACACGCCCGGCGTCCGTCTGGCCGTTCGCACCGAGCCGGTGACATTCAATCTTGAAACCTTGATGTCGGTGTCGCTGATCGTGGCGGAGCTTGTCACCAACAGCCTGAAGCACGCATTCCAGGGGCGGGACGACGGAGAGATCAGCATCACCGTCTCGCTCGCCGGCGGACATTATACGGTGACGGTCGCGGATGACGGTCCCGGAATCCCGGAAAATGTCGTAACCGCGGGAAGCGGGCGATTGGGACGGGGTATTCTCGACAGCCTGGCCCGCCAATTGCGGGGACGAATTTGCTACGAGCGGGGCCCGGGCGCGGTGGTGAAGCTGTTGTTTCCCGCCTAGCGGCGCAGCAATCCCTTCGGCCGGGCGCGAATCGGGAACCTTCCCGCATGCGCCGCAGTCAAAATCACAAGGGGCCGCCTGGGTCCCGGCGGGGCGGACGCCCGGATCGGTCCCTGCAAACGGCGAATATGGAAGATGTCTTGAACCCAATAGCGCAATGCCTCTGTCCTTGACCCTTGCCCTGGCGCCCCTGCTTGGCCGGACTCTCAAGCGCGCCCCGCAGCCGCCCTGGGACGATACCGCCGCCATTCGCGAAGAGCTCTTAAGTGCGGAGCGGATGGAGGGGCATGCGCGGAGCCTCGCACGCGCTCAGCGGGTTCAGCGGGTCAAGCCGCACCGCCAATTGGGTCATCCGCTGCTCGACCGGCTGAAGGCCAACGAAGCGAGCCTGATCGACTCCTATCGCTCGATCTGCACGGCGGTCGACGACAAGGCGGCGATCACGCCCGCCGCGGAATGGCTGATCGACAATTTCCATCTCGTCGAGCGCCAAATTCGCGAAGTGCGGCTGGACCTTCCGCCGGCTTACTACCGCCAGTTGCCCAAGCTCGCCGACGGCCCGTTTGTCGGGCTGCCGAGGGTGTTCGGGCTGGTCTGGGCGTTCGTCGCGCACACCGACAGCCGGTTCGATGTCGATATCTGGTCCAACTTCATCCAGGCCTATCAGGAGGAGCAACCGCTTACGATCGGCGAACTGTGGGCTTCGGCGATCACCCTGCGCATCATCCTGGTCGAGAATCTGAGGCGGATCGCCGAGCGTATCGTCTACAGCCGAGACGAGCGCCGCAAGGCCGACGCGATCGCGGATGATCTGCTGAGCGCCGATGGCCCAGGCCAAACGGAAGACGATTTGGTCGACCGGCTCGGACGCGGAGCGCCCTCCGATGCGCTGGCGCTTCAGCTGATCCACCGGCTGAGGGATCAGAGCCCCGCCCTTACCGCAATGCTCCGCCGGCTCGACGAACGCCTGTCGGCGGACGGACGGACGAGCGACAGCGCCATCCATGACGAGCAGCAACGGCAGATCTCCGCCAACGTCACGGTGCGCAACATCATCACCAGCATGCGGCACATTTCCGATGTCGACTGGTCGGTCATCTTCGAACGCGTCTCGCTGGTCGACCCCGTGCTCGCCGGGGGCTGCGATTTCGCGCAGATGGATTTCGCAACCCGCAACCTCTACCGGACCGCCGTCGAGGAGCTTGCCCGGGGATCCGGCCTCGACGAGCTGGAGGTCGCGAATCGCGCCGTCCGCGCCGCCGCAGCCGCGACCGAGCGCCGGCGCAAGGATCCTGGCTATCATCTGACCGCCGAAGGCCGTCCGGCATTCGAGGCCGCCCTTGGCTTTCGTCCGTCCTTCTCGACGGCCGCGAGCCGCGCCTATCGCGCGCTCGGCGTCGGCGGCTATGCCGGCGCCGGCGCACTCGTCGCCTTGCTGCTGCTCGGCTTCCCGGTCCTCTTCCACGTCGAGGCCCGCGTGGACTGGATCCTGCTCGGAGTGCTCGGGGTGCTCGGCGCGGTGCCGGCGATCGATTCGGCCGTGGCGCTCGTCAACCAGGGGGTAACCCGCCGCTTCGGCGCCACGCAGGTCCCGGGTCTGGAGCTCCAGGGAGGAGTGCCTGCCCATCTGCGTACATTGGTTGTCGTGCCGACCATGCTGACCCGGCGTGAAAGCATCACCGAGCAGGTCGAACGGCTGGAAATCCACCATCTCGCCAGCATCGGCGGGGAAATCCAGTTCGCCTTGCTTTCGGACTGGGCTGATGCGGCAACCGAGACGGTCGAGGGCGACGACGTACTGTTGCAGACTGCCGTCGAAGCCATTGCCCGACTGAACCGCCGGCACGCACCGGCGCCCGGCGGCGACCGGTTCCTTCTGCTCCACCGCCGGCGGGTGTGGAACGAAAGCCAGCGCCTGTGGATCGGCTGGGAGCGCAAGCGCGGCAAGCTGCACGAGCTGAACCGCCTGCTCCGCGGCGCCCGGGACACGACCTTCCTCAGCCTCGATGGGCGCCCGCCGACGGTGCCCGAGAAGTCCGTTATGTGATCACTTTGGACGCGGATACGAGGCTTCCGCCCGATACGGTGCAGCGGCTGATCGGCAAGATGGCGCATCCGTTGAACCAGCCGGTTGTCGATCCCGTGCGGCGACGCGTCGTCGAGGGCTACGCGATCCTCCAGCCGCGCGTCACGCCGAACCTTCCGGTGGGCGATGAAGGCTCGGCCTATCAGCGCGCATTTTCCAGCCCCAACGGCATCGATCCTTATTCCGCCGCCGTTTCCGACGTCTACCAGGATCTGTTCGGCGAAGGTTCCTATGCCGGCAAGGGCATCTACGCGGTCGATGCCTTCGAGGCCGTGCTCGCCGACCGGGTTCCCGACTCCACATTGCTCAGCCACGACCTGTTCGAAGGCGTGTTCGCCCGCGCCGGCCTTGCCTCGGACGTCGAGGTCGTCGAATCCTATCCGGCTCGCTATGATGTCGCCTCGCTGCGCTACCATCGCTGGGCGCGGGGCGACTGGCAATTGCTGCCCTGGATCCTGGGCTGGAGCGCGCTTCTCGGAAAAACCCGGCACATGCCGGCGAAGATGCCGGCGAGCGGCCGCTGGAAGATGGTCGACAATCTGCGGCGGTCGGTCACGCCCCTGACCTGCGTTCTGGCGTTGCTCGCGGGTTGGGCGCTGCCGTTCGATGCGGCGCTGGTGTGGACTCTGTTCTTCCTGGGGACGATCGCGCTTCCGAGCGTGTCGCCGGTGCTGGCGTCGGCATCGGCCCGGCACCCTGGAATCCGCGCCCGCGTCCACTTCGCCAGGGTCTTCTCCGATCTCGGCGGCGCGCTGTTGCAGGCCCTGCTCATCCTGACGCTCCTCGCGCACCAGGCCTGGCTCATGGCCGATGCGGTCCTCCGAACGCTGTTTCGACTGTTCATCACGCGTCGCAACCTCCTGCAATGGACGCCGGCGGCGCAGGCGACGATCGGTTCCGATCCCTCGCTCGGCACCTATTATCGGTGGATGGCCGGAGCGGTGGTCACCGGCGTTGCAGCGCTCGCCGGGACATGGCTGTTCGGCGACCGGACGGTGTATCTCGCCGCTCCTTTCGCTCTGCTGTGGATCGCGTCACCCGCGGTCGCGCACCGGGTGAGCCGGCGATCGAGCGCAGTAGCGGAGCATGCGGCGAGCGAGGCGGACCGGCGCGCGCTCCGGCTGATCGCGCGCCGCACCTGGCGTTATTTCGAGACCTTCGTCACCGCCGCGGACAACATGCTCCCGCCGGACAATTTCCAGGAAGAGCCGTCGCCGGTTCTCGCCCGCCGCACGTCGCCGACCAATCTCGGCCTCTATCTCCTCTCGACGGCCAGCGCGCACGACTTCGGCTGGACGGGTGCGCTCGACACGATCGAGCGGCTCGAGGCGACGATGGCGGCGATGGCGAAGCTCGAGCGATATCGCGGCCATTTCTACAATTGGTACGATACGGAAAGTCTCCGCGCCCTCGACCCGCAATATGTCTCTTCGGTCGACAGCGGCAATCTGGCTGGACATCTCATCGCGCTCGCCAACGCCTGCCAGGATTGGTGCGATAAGCCGCTCGAAGATCAACGACGGCTCGCCGGGATCGTCGATGCTCTCGATCTCGTCCGGGAAGAAGTCGAAGCGCTGCGGGACCGTCGTCGCACCGAAACCGTTACCTGGCGTCAGCTCGACGAGTCGGTCGGCTCATCTCCTGGCGGAAGCGGGCCGGGCCGGCCTCGAGAGCGAAACGCTCGCCGTTCGCCTTGCCGCGCTTGCAGAACCTGCCGAAACGCTTGTCGATCTAGCGAGGGCATTCGCGATCGAGCGTGGCGAGGATGCCTCGGATATCCTTTTCTGGGCTCAGGCAGTTTAGACGAGTCGGTCGCCAGCCATCAGCGCGACCTTGAGTTCCTCCGACAATCTCACGACCAGATTGTCCGCCATCGGCAGCGCGTCGCGCGAAATGGCATTGGCCATGGAGTTCGATTTCCTGCTGAACGAGGAGCGCCTGCTCCTGTCCGTCGGCTTTGTCGTTCGCGACGGCGCGCTGGACGAAAGCTCCTATGACCTGCTGGCTTCGGAAGCGCGCCTCGCGAGCTTCATCGCCATCGCCAAGGGCGACTTGCCGGCGCGGCACTGGTTCCGGCTTGGACATGGCGTCGCCCCGGTCGGCGGCGGCGCGGCCTTGCTGTCCTGGTCCGGCTCGATGTTCGAATATCTGATGCCGTCCCTGATCATGCATGCGCCGACCGAAAGCATTCTCGAGCGGACCAATCGCGCGATCGTTCAAAGGCAGATCGAATATGCGAGGGCGTTCGGGACGCCCTGGGGCATATCGGAGTCCGCCTACAACGCCCGCGACCTGCAACTCACTTATCAATATTCCAACTTCGGAATCCCGGGGCTCGGGCTGAAGCGCGGCCTGGGCGAGGACGCCGTCGTGGCGCCTTATGCAACGGCGCTCGCCGCGATCATCGACCCCGTCGCCGCCGCACGCAATTTCCAGCGATTGGCGGACTACGGCGCGCGCGGCCGCTTCGGATATTATGAGGCGCTCGACTTCACGCCGCGCCGACTGCTCGACGGGCAGACGGTCGCGATTGTCCGCGCATTCATGGCCCACCATCAAGGGTATGACGATCGTCTCCATCGCCGACGCCTTGCTCGGCGGGCTCATGCGGGATCGGTTCCATGCGGAGCCGATCGTGCGCGCAGCGGAATTGCTCCTGCACGAGCGCATGCCCCGCGAGATCGCCCCGGCGCCGTCATGGGCGAGCGAAGCGAAGCCGGACACAAGGATCCGCGAGTTCGAGACGATCGGCAGCTGGCGCCAGGCCGACCCGCATGCCGCGTCTCCGGACACGCATCTTCTTTCGAACGGGCGCTACAGCGTCATGCTCACCGCCGCCGGCTCGGGTTACAGCCGCTGGCAGGACCTCGCGGTGACCCGCTGGCGGGAGGACGCGACCTGCGACGACTGGGGCTCCTACATCTATTTGCGGGACGTCGAGAGCGACCGATTGTGGTCGGCGACCTACCAGCCGACGAGCGCCCGGCCGGATCAATATAAAGTCGCGTTCAGCGAAGAGCGGGCGACTTTCTCTCGCCAGGATGGCGATCTCCATACGACGATCGAAGTTGTCGTCTCGACCGAGGACGACGCCGAAGTTCGTCGTCTCACCATTACCAACAACGGCAAACGGGCTCGCGAGATCGAGGTCACGTCCTATGCCGAGATCGCCATCGCGTCGCAGGCGGACGACAGCGCTCACCCGGTTTTCTCGAAGCTGTCCATCGAGACCCAATTTGCCGCGCGCTTCGGGGCCATCCTCGCAACCCGCCGGCGCCGCTCGCCGGACCAGCTGGAGGTCTGGGCCGCGCATCACTCGGTCGCCTCGGGCGAAGGTGTGGGAAAGGCGGAGTTCGAGACCGACCGCGCCCGCTTCCTTGGCCGTGGGCTCGGCGTTCGGACGCCGGCCTCGGCGATCGACGGACGCCTTCTGTCACGGTCGACCGGAGCGGTCCTCGATCCGGTGTTCGTGCTGCGCCGGCGGGTCCGCCTCGAGCCGGGCGCAGCCGCGCACATCGACTTCTGGACGTTGGTCGCCAAGTCCCGGGAAAAGCTGCTCGACGTCGTCGACAAGACCAACGACATCAGCGCGTTCGACCGGGCGGTCACGCTTGCCTGGACCCAGGCGCAGGTGCAGCTCCATCATCTCGGCATCGATCGCGACGAGGCGAACCAGTTCCAGCGTCTCGCCGGACATCTCATCTTTGCCGGGCCCTCGCTGCGGCCATCCTCGGAAGTGATCATGCGCGGAGCCGGACCCCAATCCGATCTGTGGCCGCAGAGCATCTCGGGCGACCTGCCGATCATCCTGCTGCGCATTGCGAACATCGAGGACATCAGGATCGTCCACCAGCTGCTGCAGGCCATGGAATATTGGCGGGCCCGCAGGCTCGAGGTGGACCTGGTCATCATCAACGAACGCTCTTCCTCCTATCTGCAGGACCTGCAATCGGCGCTCGAGACCGTCTTGCGCACCAGTCAGGCGTTGCCGCCGCCATCGGCCGAGGGTGCCAAGGGACAGGTGTTCCTGCTGCGCGCCGATCTCCTGCCGCCGCAGACATGCGCGTTGCTGGCGTCGGCCGCGCGCGTTCGGCTGACGGGCGACGGCGGCGGGCTCGCCGAGCAACTCAATCGCATCAAGGAGCCCGTCCGTTCCCGCGCGAGCGGCTCGCAAGCTTTCCTCCGGACCGCTCAGTCCGCCGGCCGCCCGCCCCGAGCTCGAGTTCTTCAACGGAATCGGTGGGTTTGCGGACGGAGGAAGTGAATATGTCGTCACCCTCGGCCCCGGCCAGTCAACTCCCGCGCCCTGGATCAACGTCATTGCCAATCCGGGCTTCGGATTTCAGGTGTCGGCGGAAGGCTGCGGTTTTACCTGGTCGGTCAACAGCCGGGAGCATCAGCTCACTCCCTGGTCGAACGATCCGGTTACCGACCGCCCGGGCGATGCCATTTACCTGCGCGACGAGGAGAGCGGCGATCTGTGGTGCCCGACTGCGCAGCCCATTCGGGACGATCTGGGCGTCTATGTCGCCCGGCACGGCTGGGGCTACAGCCGGTTCGAGCATGAAGCGCACGGCATCGAATCCGAGCTGCTGACCTACGTGCCGGTTGCCGACCCAATCAGGATCGCGCGCCTGAAGCTCCGCAACACCAGCGATCGGCCGCGGCGCCTGTCCGTCACCAGCTATGTCGAATGGGTGCTCGGCACGTCCCGCCCAGCGTCGGCGCCATTCGTTTCAACGGAGATCGATCCGGTCCTCGGGGCGATGTTCGCACGCAATCCGTGGAACGCGGCTTTCGCCGGGCGCGTCGCCTTTCTCGATCTCGGCGGCCGGCAGACGAGCTGGACCGGGGACCGCCGCGAGTTCATCGGACGCAACGGCTGCCTGTCCGATCCGGCGGGCCTTGACGCGAACTGCGCAGCTTTCCGGCGCGGTCGGGGCGGGGCTCGATCCGTGCGGCGCGATGGCCACGACCGTCGAACTGCCGCCGGGCGGGGAAACCGAGATCGTGATTCTGTTGGGGGACGCCGCCGGACCGGAACAGGCCGCAGCGCTCATCGCCCGCTATCGGGATTCGGATCTGGACGCGGTGCTCGCCGAGGTCCGCGACCAGTGGGAAGGTCTGCTCGGTACCATCCAGGTCAAGACGCCCGACCGTTCGATCGACATCATGCTCAACGGCTGGCTGCTTTATCAGACGATCGCCTGCCGCCTCTGGGCGCGTTCGGGCTTCTACCAGGCGAGCGGCGCCTATGGCTTTCGCGATCAGCTCCAGGACGGAATGGCGCTCACTGCTATCCGGCCGTCCCTAACGCGCGAGCATCTGGTCCGCGCCGCCGGCCGCCAGTTCGTCGAGGGCGACGTCCAGCATTGGTGGCTGCCGCATTCAGGGCCAGGGCGTGCGCACGCGCATCTCCGACGACAGGGTCTGGCTTGCCTTTTGCGTCGCCCATTATCTCGAGACGACCGGCGATGCATCGCTTCTCGATGAGGCTACGCCCTTCCTCGAAGGCCCGGCGCTGAAGGAAGGCGAGGAGGCCAGCTTCTTCGCCCCGACCGTTTCGGACAGGACGGCGAGCATCTACGAGCATTGCGCGCTCGGTCTCGACGCGAGCCTGGCGCGCGGTGCCCACGGCCTTCCCCTGATCGAGGGCGGCGACTGGAACGACGGCATGAACAGGGTCGGCGAAGGGGGCAAGGGCGAAAGCGTGTGGCTCGCCTGGCTTTCGCACATGTCCCTGACCGCCTTCGCGGCAGTAGCCAAGTCGCGGGGCGACGCGGCCCGTGCGTCGAAGTGGCGGGACCAGGCTGCGGCGCTGCGCAAGGCGCTCGAGCGCGAGGCCTGGGACGGCGCCTGGTATCGGCGGGCATGGTTCGACGACGGCACGCCGATCGGCAGCGCTTCGAGCGACGAATGCCGGATCGATTCGATCGCCCAGTCCTGGGCGGTCATGTCGGGCGTCGCCGATCCCGAGCGCGCGAGACGGGCGATGGCGGCGGTCGAGCGCGAGCTGATCCGCGGCGATGACGGGCTGGCATTGCTGTTCACGCCGCCGTTCGACCGGACGGACCATGATCCGGGCTACATCAAGGGATATCCGCCCGGCATTCGGGAAAATGGCGGCCAATATACCCATGCCGCAGCCTGGTCGGTCATCGCCCTGGCGCGGCTCGGCGAAGGAGCGAAGGCCGCAAGCCTGTTCTGGATGCTGAACCCGATCAACCACGCCCGCAGCCGCTCGGACCTGCGCCGCTACAAGGTCGAGCCCTATGTCGTCGTCGCCGACGTCTATTCCGCCGCGGACCATGTCGGCCGTGGCGGCTGGACCTGGTATACCGGCTCGGCCGGCTGGCTGTATCGCGCCGGAATGGAAGAGATACTGGGTTTGCGCCTGACCGCTTCGGCGCTTCATCTCGACCCCTGCATTCCGGAGAGCTGGCCGGGCTTCGAGGTCACGCTCCGCCGCAGTTCGACGCAATTCAACATTCGCGTCGACAATCCCGACCATGTCGCAAAAGGGATCGCATCGGCCCGGATCGACGGAACCGAGGTCTTCGAACGGCCCCTCCGCTTCGACCTGACCGAGGATGGCGGAAGCCATGAAATCCTGGTCGTCATGGGCTGAGCCCTGTCCGCGGCTGAGAAGATCCCCGCAACGAAGTCGAATGGCGGCTGTTCGACGATATGATCGGAACTCAAACCTGGATCGGCGAAGGCCGCGTCACGAATGCCGGCGATCGCCGCAGCATAGTCGCCGGCGCCGAATATCGCCGTTCCAGCGACGATGACGTCCGCCCCGGCCGCGACCGTCGCGCGAACCGTGTCGACATTCTGGCCGCCGTCAGCCTCGATATGCGGATTGAGGCCGAGGTCCGCGCAGCGCGCGCGAAGCGCGGCGATCTTGGGCAGAGTCTCGGGCAGGAACGGCTGGCCGCCGAAACCTGGATTGACGGTCATCACCAGAATGATGTCGGCGAGATGGAGGACAGGGTCGATCCACAGGATCGGCGTCGCCGGGTCGATCACCACGCCCGGGCGGCAGCCGAGCTCGCGCACGCGGCTCAGCACCCGATGGAGATGAATGGTCGACCCGGGCTCCGCCTGGACCAGCAGATGATCCGCGCCGGCCCGAGCATAGCGCTCGAGCGAGCGTTCCGGCTCGACCACCATCAGATGGACATTGAGGGGCTTCTCCGTCACTCGGCGCACGGCCTCGACCATGCCTGGTCCGAACGAGATGTCCGGAACGAACCGGCCGTCCATGATGTCGAGATGAATCCAGTCCGCGCCCGCCGCATCGACTGCGCGAACTTCTTCGCCCAGCCGCGTGAAGTCGGCGGCGAGAAGCGATGGCGCGACAAGCAGCGGTCGGCTCATCGCTCGCGCAGATTCTCGGGCGGACGAAATGGGCGATGGCATCGGCCACTCCGGCCTCTTCGTTGGTCGTGGCCGTGGCGTCCGCCGCCGCCCGCACGCAGGCGGGCGCCTGTCCCATCGCCACCGACAGCCCGGCGCGGGCGAACATCGGAAGATCGTTCGTCATGTCGCCGAGTGCCGCGACCTGCGTCAGTTCGACCCCGAACGCCTGTGCAAGCGCGGCAATTCCGTCACCCTTGTTGGCCAGGCGGTGGGTGATATCGAGATAATAAAGCTGTGAGCGCGCGACGGTCGCGCGTGCACCGATCATCGATTTCGCCTGCTCCTCCAGCCGCGCAAGCAGCTCATGATCGTCGCTCACCCCGACAATCTTGTCGATGCGTCCGTCGAGTTCCGGCGAAATCGTTCCGCATCACCGGCTCGACCGCGGCGGCGAGCCGCTCGCGCGCGAGATGGGGATTGTCGAGGCCGGCGACGAACCAGGCTCCATCGGCATAGACCCAGCGCGCGACGCCCGGCGTGTCGAGCAATCGCAGCATCGCCGCCGCGTCGGCCGCCTCGAGCCGATGCGCGAAGCGGATCATGCCGTTGGTATCGAAGAGCGTGCCGCCGTTGAATGCGGCCATTGGACCTGCGAGGCGCAATCTTTTTGCCAGCTTCAGCATGCCGCTCGGCGGCCGGGAGCTGATCAGGGTCGTCGTCACTCCGACTGCCGCCAGGCTCATGATCGCTTCGCGATTGGCCTCGGGCAGGCTCTTGTCTTTGCGCACGAGCGTCCCGTCGATGTCGGTGACGAGCAGGCGGATCGCTTCGGCAGGAGGCGCGCCCGGGCTCATGTTTCGAGCGAATGCCAGGCACGGCCGTCCCGGGCGAGCAACGCGTCGGCCGCTTCCGGTCCATTGCTCCCTGCCTTGTAGCTCTGCGGCCGGCCTCGGCCGCGGCTCCAGGCATCGAGGATCGGCTGCACGGCTGCCCAGGCCGCTTCGATCGCGTCGGCGCGCTGGAACAGGGTCTGGTCGCCGGTCATGATGTCGTAGAGCAGGGTCTCGTAGCCGGTGAGCCTGCCCAGCTGGAAATGGTCGCCGTAGCGAAAGTCCATGCTAACCGGCGCGGTCTCGACGGCTGGCCCGGGCAATTTCGCGAGGAAATCGAAGCTGATCCCCTCGTCGGGCTGGATCCGGATGACCAGGCGGTTTGTGGGCATGGTCGCGGCGCCGTGGCGAAACAGGGCGCACGGAACCGGCCTGAACTGGAGCACGATCTCCGTATCCCGCCGCGCCATCGCCTTGCCCGTGCGTAGGTAGAAGGGCACCCCCGACCAGCGCCAGGTGTCGAGGTGCAATTTCATCGCCACATAGGTTTCAGTCCGGCTCCTTCGGATCGACGTTCGGTTCATCCGAATAAGCCGCTCGCGGCTCGCCGCCGACGCGTCCGGCGCCATAGCGGCCGCGCACGACGTCCTTGCTCACCTCATCGCGGCGAGAGCTTGCGGATCGCTTCCACGACCTTGTCCTTTTCGGCGCGGATGGCGCTTGCGGCGAAGCTGTTGGGCGGCTCCATTCCGACCATCGCGAGCAGCTGGAACAAATGGTTGGGCACCATGTCGCGCAAGGCCCCGGTCTTGTCGTAGAACTTGCCTCGCCGGCCGACGCCGACGGCTTCGGCGGCCGTGATCTGGACATGGTCGACGTAGCGGCGGTTCCACACCGCTTCGATCATCGGATTGGCGAAGCGCGCCACCATGATGTTGCGAACCGTTTCCTTGCCGAGATAATGATCGATCCGATAGATCTGGGTCTCGTCGACCAGCTTCAGCAGGCTCTGGTTGAGCGCGCGCGCCGAAGCGGAGTCGTGGCCGAACGGCTTTTCGATCAATAACCGCCGAAATCGGCCCTCGACCTCGTCGAGAAGGTGATGCGCCGCCAGGCTCGCTCGCGATCCCGGCGAAAAAGTCCGGCGGCGTCGCGAGATAGATAAGCGGCATTGCCCGCCCCGCATGCGCGCACCGAGCGCCCGATAGGTCGCCCTCGTCGCCGAAGTCGCCTCTGAGATAAGAGATCCGTCCTCGCAGCTTCTTCCATACAGGATCGCCGGCATCGACGAACTCGGCCAATGCGTGGCGCAGCGCTTCGTCGTCGAGATCCTGCTTGCCGATGCCGAGGATCTTGAGCGCGTCGGTGATCAGACCCTCACGGCGCAGATTGACGAGCGCCGGCACCAGCAGCCTTCGCGCGAGGTCGCCGGTGACCCCGAAGATCACAAGGGTCGCGGGCGGAGCCGGTTTCGACCCGCTGCCGAGCTCATCGCGGAGTCTCGACATGACCGCCGAAACCGAAGCGCATCGCCGACAGCAATTTGTCGCCGAACGTTGATCCGACCCGGCTGCGATAGCGCGCGTAAAGCGCCGCCGAGATCACATAGGCGGGCACCGCCTCCTCCATCGCCGCGTCGAGTGCCCAGCGTCCCTCGCCATTGTCGGCGACGCTGCCGCTGAATGCTTCAAGATCATGATCCCTCGCGAGCGCTGCGGCGGTGAGGTCGAGCAGCCAGGAGGAGATGACGCTGCCGCGCCGCCAGACCTCGGCGACATCCGGAAGGTCGATGGTGAAGCGCTCTTCCTCGGGCAGCGTTTCGGACGCCTTGCCCTTGAGGATGTCGAAGCCCTCGGCATAGGCCTGCATCAGGCCATATTCGATGCCGTTATGGACCATCTTGACGAAATGCCCGGCGCCCGGCGGGCCGGCGTGGATGTAGCCGCGTTCGGCGCGATCGTCCGGCCGGTCGCGGCCTTCGGTGCGCGCGATGTCGCCGAACCCCGGCGCGAGCGCATCGAAGATCGGATCGAGCCGGCGCACGATCTCCTCGCGCCCGCCGATCATCATGCAGAAGCCGCGCTCCAGACCCCACACTCCGCCCGAAGTGCCGACGTCGACATAGTCGACGCCGAGCGCCGCAAGCGATTTCGCACGGCGGATATCGTCCTTGTAGAAGCTGTTGCCGCCGTCGATGATGATTGCGCCGGCACCCCCAATGCGGCCGAGCTCCTCGATCGTCGTCTCGGTCGGACCGCCGGCCGGAAGCATCACCCAGAAGACGGCGGGGCTGCCCAGTTCGTCGGCCAGATGGGCGAGGGACGTTAGCAGCGGTGGCGCCGTCGGGGACGAGGGATGCGATCGCCGCTGCGTCGCGGTCCCAGACCACCGTCTCATGTCCGGCCCGCATCAGGCGCCTCGCGATGGCGGCGCCCATTCGCCCGAGGCCGATAATTCCGATGCGCATAAGCGAGCCTTTCAGTTCTCAGGCGAGGGAAGCGGCGATGAGCCGGCCGATCGCTTCAAGTCCGGCATCCACGTCTTCCTCGATGTGAATGCGCAGCCATGGCCGGCCGCGCTCGGCGAGCACATCGAGGTCGCCGAGCGCCTGCGCAAGCTGGACGGTCCCAAAGCTCGCCCGTTTGCCGGGAATGGCAAGGTCGGGATCGGCTTTCCTCGTAATCTCGAGGAACGCGCCGCCCGCCGGCCCGCCTTTGTAGACCTGGCCGGTCGAATGGAGGAAGCGCGGACCGAAGCCGGCCACGGTCGCGACGCGCCGGGCATCCCGCACCGCGGTCCGCATCGCGCTCAGCGCCGCCGCATGCGCTTCGTTGCGCTCGATATAAGCGAGGAAGCCGACATAGCCTCCAGGCGTCAGTCGGTCGAACAGCGCCTTCAGCAGCGCAGTCGCGTCGGGGGCACCCTCGGCCGCGAAGAAGCTGAGCTGCCCTTCGCGCAGGACTGCCTCGGGAAGGTCGAGCCTGCCGGTCCGGTCATATGCCTCGACGAGGAGGCGGGCCTTCACCTTGGCCGCCTCGACATCGGGCTGGTCGAACGGATCGATGCCGATGATCGCGCCGGCGACCGCCGTTGCGATCTCCCAGCGGAAGAACTCCTGCCCGATCAGGGCGGGCTCGGCGAGGGCGATCCGCACCACCGGCTGGCCCGCAGCTTCCAGTGCCGTGACCCGCGCCTCGAGCTCGCGATCATCGTCGCCCTTCAAGCTTCAGATGGACGAACAGCCGGTCCGCGCCATAATCGACCGGGTCGCCGGGCGGCTCGAGGTCGACCGGGATCACGCCCTTGCCTTGCTTGCCGGTCGATTCCGCGAGCAATTGTTCGAGCCAGGCGCCCAAGCGGCTTCAATCGTTCGCTCGGCAGGATCGTCAGCTTGTTGCGGCCGGCCCTTGCGGCTTCGCCGATGACCGCGCCGAGCCGCATTCCGGGATTAGCCGCCGGCGGAACGTCGGCGCCGCAGGAAATGACCATCCGTCGAGTGGCGGCAAGGAAGATGGGCACGTCGATGCCGATCGCAGCCGCGGGTGACCAGCCCGAAGGGCGACAGCACGGAATAGCGTCCGCCGATCTCCGGATCCCCGGCAAAGACATGGGCGAACCCGTCCGTCCTCGCGATCTTCTCCAGATCCGAGCCCGGATCGGTGATCGCGACGAAGTGTCTTCCCGCTTCGTTCGCGCCGACCGCCTGTTTCACCAGATCGAAGAAATAGGTTCGCAGCAGCTCCGGCTCCATGGTCGAGCCGGATTTGCTGGAGACGATGAACAGGGTGCGCGCCGGATCGATCGCTGCAGCGACCGTGGCGATCTGGCCGGGATCGCTGCTGTCCAGCACATGCAGCGCCGGATGACCGGGAGCGCTGCCCAGCACTCGGCCGATCACTTCGGGGCCGAGGCTCGATCCGCCCATGCCGAGCAGCACGATGTTCTGATACTCCCGCGCTTCGGCGGCGAACTCGCTGAGCGCTTCCAGGTCCACGACGGCTCCGCGGCCCGCTGCCAGCCAGCCGAGCCATCGATCCTCGTCGCCGCCAGTCCACAATGTCGCGCCGCCCGCCCACAGCCGCCGCGACCAATGCTCAGCGCGAGCGCGTTCTAGCCTGTCGTCGACAAGGCTTTGCAACGTCTCGGGCAGACTCGCTTCGAACCGGTTTACCCGGTCGCCGAGCATGTTGGAGCGCGTTTTCGCGATTGCGCCGAGCAGAGCGTCGGCAGCATTCTCGAATTTCTCGACACCCTCGACGACCAACGCGGCTGTCACGCCCGCAAGATCGAGGCCCAGGCGTTCTGCCTCGGACAGAACCCGGCGCTCGCCCTCGATGTCGGCCGTCAGCGATGGGCTGGTCACGCCATGATCGAGAAACGCGTCGATGGTCTTGGGCGGCATGGTGTTGATCGTGTCGCGCCCGATCAGCGTCTCGACATAAAGGACGTCGCTGTAGGCCGCGTCCTTGGTCCCGGTGGACGCCCAGAGCAGGCGCTGCGGCCGTGCGCCCCTGGCCGCGAGCGCCTGCCAGCGGTCGCTCGCGATCAGCTCGAGATAATATCGATAGGCGAGCTTGGCGTTGGCGATCGCGACCTTTCCGCGAAGCGCAGTCAGCTGCTCCGATTCCGGATCACCGCTCTTCACCCTAGCGTCGATCTCCGCGTCGATTCTGGTGTCGATGCGGCTGACGAAGAAACTGGCGACCGATGAGATGCTCGAAATGTCCTCGCCCTTCGCCAGCCGATCCTCGAGACCCGCGATGAAAGCTTCCGCGACCGCTTTGTACATGTCGATCGCGAAGAGCAGGGTGATGTTGACGTTGACCCCGCCGGAGGTGAGTTCGCGGACCGCCGGCACGCCTGCCTCGGTGCCGGGCACCTTGACCATCAGATTGGGCCTGTCGACGGCGGCCCAGAGCCGGCGGGCCTCCTCGATCGTCCCGTGGGTCGAGCCCGCCAGAAACGGCGAGACTTCGATGCTCGCAAAACCGTCCGCGCCGTCCAGCCGGTCATAGACCGGGCGCAGAGCGTCGGCCGCGGCCTGGATGTCCGTGATCGCCAGATGCTCGTAGATCTGGGTGAAACTTGGCTCGCCCTCGCTGACCAGCGCTGCGATGTCCGCATCATATTCGCGGCCGTGCCCGATTGCCTTTTCGAAGATTGACGGATTGGAGGTGACTCCGGTTACCCCGTCCTCCTCGATCAGCCGCCTGAAGCCGCCTTCGGCGAGAAAGCTGCGGTCGAGGTAATCCAGCCACACCGCCTGGCCCGCGGCTTCGAGCTCGTGCAATCGATTGGCCATCATCTGCTCTCCGCGATCATGACGCCTCGCGCCACCTTCACCAGGTTGGGAACCGTGAAGCCGAACCTCTCCTTGAGCTTCGCGAACGGGGCGGACGCGCCGAACGTGCTCATTGTCACCGTCGCCCCGTCGGGCCCGACATAGCGGTCCCAGCCGAGCGAGCCTGCCTGCTCCACCGCGACACGGGCGCGGACAGACGGGGGCAGCACCGCGTCGCGGTAGCTCTTCGGCTGCTGTTCGAACAAATCCCAGGACGGCATCGACACGACGCGCGAGCGGACGCCTTCGGCGGCGAGCTGTTCGTGCGCGCCGAGCGCAAGCGAGACCTCGCTCCCGGTGGCGAGCAGGAGCAGCTCGGGATCGTCGGCGTCGGCCAGCACATAGGCGCCCTTGGCCAGCTGATCGGCCGAGGCGTAACGGCCGCGGTCGATCGTCGGCAGCTTCTGGCGCGAGAGGATGATGCAGCTCGGCGTCCTCGTCCTGGTCATCGCCACCCGCCAGGCTTCGCCGGTTTCGTTGGCGTCGGCGGGCCGGATGACGTTGAGTCCGGGAATGGCGCGGAGCGCCGCCAGTTGCTCGACCGGCTGGTGCGTCGGCCCGTCCTCGCCGACGCCGATCGAATCGTGGCTGAACACGAAGACGGTCGGCAGCTCCATGATCGCGGCGAGGCGGATTGGAGGGCGCATATAGTCGCTGAAGACCAGGAAGGTCGCGGTGAACGGCCTGAGGTGCGACAGAGCCATGCCGTTGGCGATCGCGCCCATCGCATGCTCGCGAATTCCGAAATGCATGTTCCGCCCGCCGGGTGTCATCGCTTCGAGATCTCCGGCGCCCTCGAACGTCAGCCTCGTCTTGGTCGATGGCGCCAGATCCGCCGCGCCGCCGACCAGAGCCGATACATTGTGCGCGATCGCATTCAGCGCCTCGCCGCCGGCATCGCGCGAAGCCATCCCGGTGGCATCCGGCGCGAAGTCCGGAATGTCACGGGCCCACCCGTCGGGGAGCCTGCCGTCCAGGATTCGATCGAGCTCTTCGCCGAGCTCGGGATGTGCGGCTCGGTAGCGGACCAGAGTCTGTTCCCAGGCCTCGCGCAGCGGCGCCGACCGAGCCGCGAGGCTGGCGTGGAAATGGTCCACGACTCCGGGCGGCACGAGGAACTGCGAATCCTCGGGCCAGCCGTAATTCCGCTTCGTCGCCCGGATGGCTTCCGCGCCCATCGGATCGCTGTGCGCCTTGGCGGTACCGGCGACCGGCGAGCCCCAGCCGATCACGCTGTCGACGACGATCAGGGTCGGAGCGTCCTCGGTCTGGCGGAACTTATCGAGCGCTCTCGCGACAGCATCGAGATCGTTGGCGTCCGTGACGTGCAGGACATTCCAGCCATAGCCGCGAAACCGCTCGGCCACGCTTTCGCTGAAGGCGAGCGGCGTTCCGCCCTCGATCGTGATGTGATTATTGTCGTAGATCCAGCAAAGGTTTGACAGCTTGAGGTGCCCGGCAAGCGAGGCTGCCTCGCTCGCCACGCCTTCCATCATGTCGCCGTCGCTGCACAAAGCGTAGACGTCGTGGTCGAACAGCATGGCGTCATCGCGATTGAAATGCTCGGCCAGCCAGCGTTCCGCGAGCGCCATTCCGACCGAATTGCCGCAACCTTGGCCAAGCGGACCGGTGGTCGCTTCGACACCGGTGGTCACGCGATATTCGGGATGGCCGGGAGTCTTGGAATTGAGCTGCCGAAACTGCCGGAGGTCGTCCAGGCTGACCGCCGGCTGGCCGGTATGCCTGCCGATCGCGTCGATCTCGCACACGCTGGAAAGGTGCAGCAGCGAATAAAGGAGAAGGGATGCGTGGCCGACCGACAGCACGAAGCGATCACGATTAGGCCAGTCGGGGCAGTCCGGGTCATAGCGCAGGAACCGGCTCCACAGGACATAGCCGACGGGCGCCATGGCCATTGGCGTGCCGGGATGCCCCGATGCCGCCTTTTCCACCGCGTCCAGCGTGAGGGTCCGGATGGTGTTGATCGTAAGCTCGTCGATTGAAAGAGATGCGTGCGCGCCTGAAATCGGCCATTAGGGTTCTCCGGTCGGGCGGAATGTCCTTGGGTGACGCGAACCGCTGTCCGGCGTGCGTCGCGGCATCTTCTGTCGTGGGATGGTTCATGGCGCCCCGCGGGTCAGCCGCGCGACCCCGTCGCTTCGGCCGACATAAGCGACGTCGATCTCATCGAGAAACAGTCCGTGCCCGAGCATGCCTGGAATAGCCGACAGGGCGGAGCCCAAGGCTTGAGGATCATCGATTGGGCCGAACCGGCAGTCGAGAATGATATTGCCCTGATCGGTTCGATAGACGGCATCGTCCGCCATTCGCAGGCTGACGCTCGCCCCCAAATGCTCGATGCGATCAGAAACGAAACGCGCCGCAAACGGCAGTACCTCGACTGGAAGCGGGGCGGTGCCGAGCTCGATCACCTGCTTGCCCGCGTCGACGACGACGATCATCCGGGTGGCCGCCGCTGCGACGATCTTCTCGCGCAGCATGGCGCCGCCTTTTCCCTTGATCGCACGCAATTGCGGATCGAGCTCGTCGGCGCCGTCGATGGCCAGGTCGAGCTTTGCCAGCGTGTCGAAGGGAAGCACTTGCAGGCCGGCCGCTTCGGCTGCGCGGCCTGCAGCGAGCGACGTTGCGACGCTCGTCACTTTGAGACCCGCAGCGACCCGTTCAGCGAGCGCGACGATCGCGAAGTTCGCGGTCGTGCCGGTGCCAAGGCCGACCAGCATCCCATCCGCGATCTCGGCGACCGCGGCGCAGGCTGCCGCCCATTTCTGGGCCGTGACATCGTCCTCGAGCGGTCGGTCAGATGCCACGTCGGCTGCTCCATTCTGCGCAATTGAATGGCCCGGATCATCTGCATGCGCGACAACCGCGTGCGCCACGATCTCTGGCGGCGAGAAATCCGATGGAGTTATCGCGCCGGATCGATTGCGATCTCGGACCCTCAGCACCGAATTTTCGCGGCAGCGCTGCGATGGGCAACGTCGTTCCGGAGATGGTTTCGTCGGTTAGCCCGTGCGTCCTGCGCCATATCCATTTGATGCAGAGCGCCTTGCCAGGTTCCCGCCAAATGATCCGAGGCGCTGACGGCGCGGATCGCGGCGATCCATTCACTGCGCCAGCGCTATCGAAGATGATGGACGCTTGCTAACTATCCAGTTCGACGAGCGTTGAGAAAGAACATCTCCAGCAGGAACCGCAGGATGGCCGAGTTCACGCTTCCCAGGAACAGCAGGATCGCCAAGGGACGCGCCTGGAAGCCCGAAGAGGGCAAGCGCCTGCGGACCTTCAAGGTCTATCGCTACGATCCGGACGCGGGCGCAAATCCGCGCTGGGATCTTTACACCATCGACCTCGATAGATGCGGCCCGATGGTCCTCGATGCGCTGATCAAGATCAAGAATGAGATCGATCCGACCCTGACCTTCCGGCGGTCATGCCGGGAGGGCATTTGCGGGTCCTGCGCGATGAACATGCAGGGGCGCAACAGCCTCGCCCGCACGAGAATGGGCGATGTGGCGATCACACGAACCAGGTTGCGCTCTGGCTGATCTCCGCATCGGGTCGAAAGCAGTCTTTGAGCCGCCAATGTCTGCTTTAAAGCTTCGAACGGTCGGCCGGAGTCCACTCCGCAGGTTCGACATCCTTGCGGAGCAACCGAAGCGCCAGGCCTGCGCCGGCGCCAACGGCAATCGCGATGGTCAGATTGCTGACGACGGTCAGGATCATGGTCATGAAGAACAGTGCGCGATCCCCCGGGCGCAGCCTCATGCGTTCGGGCCAGCGGCCTGGTTCGCTCATCAGCCATGCGGTGACGATGAGCAAGGCGGCCAAGGCCGGCATGGCAAGATAGCCCGCGAGTGGCGCGGCAACCAACATGACGATGAGGATCATTATCGCATGCACGATCCCGGCCACCGGAGTGCGTCCGCCTGCGCGCACATTCGTCGCTGTCCTCGCGATTGCGCCAGTCGCCGGAAGCCCTCCGAACAAAGGCGAGACGATGTTCGCTGCGCCTTGGGCAAGCAGTTCCGCGCCGGACCGGTGACTGCTACCGATCATACGGTCCGCGACAATCGCGGAAAGCAATGACTCCACGGCGGCGAGGAAGGCGATCACGAAGGCGGACGGCAGGAGCTCGCTGATCCTGGCGATACTGAGATGGGGTATTGACGGTGTCGGCAGCCCGGAGGGAAGCTCCCCGAAACGCGAGAAGATCGTGTCCACCGGCAGAGGCAGGAATGCCGCGGCCGCGGACGCGAGCCCAATGACGAGCAGTGATCCCGGAAACCACGGAACCAGGCGGCGGAGCAGCGCAATGCCGGCGATCCCAACCAGGCCGACGCTGAGCGCCGCCAGGTTCAGCTGATATCGTGCGACCCAGAGAGCGGGCAAGCCATGGACCAGATCCGCCGGCACGTGCGCGGAAAGGCCGAGCAGATCCTTGAGCTGACCGACCGCGATGATCAGCGCGATGCCGACCGTGAAGCCTTCGATGACCGGTTCCGGAACCAGCGCGATGAATCGTCCGGCCCTCACGAGGCCCGCTGCCACCAAGATGATCCCGGCAAGAAAAGTCGCAACGAGAAGCCCGTCGTAGCCGAATTGCGTAATCACGCCTGCGACGACGACGATGAATGCGCCGGTGGGGCCGCCGATCTGGACCCTGCTTCCGCCCAGCAGCGAGATGAGAAAGCCACCGATAATGGCCGTGATCAGCCCGGCTTTCGGCGTGGCTCCCGACGCGATCGCAATGGCGATGCTTAGGGGGAGCGCAACGAGCGCGACCGTCGCTCCCGCCACGCTGTCCCACAGCAAGATGCGCCAGGAATAGTCTTCCAGAGTTGTCAGCAATTTGGGCTTCATCCGGCCGCGCTACGCGGACGAGGCACCTCCTTCAACGACGAGCATCAAATATCGTCGCCGGTAGCGGGTGCCGACACGGGGCCGACCCTTTCGGTGAAACTCGTCTCAGGCGAGTCGGGCGCTGCAGCCTCGGTCTTCAAAGGGATATTCCATGGACCACCCTCCGAACCCCTACCTCGAATTTCGCAAGAAGTTCCTGCGGCCGCTCGAGAAGCGGGAATCCCGTTTCAATGACCGCCTGGCTGTCACAATCACCAAAATGTCGTCGGGACGATGTGGTGCGCCTATGCGTTCGCTGGCCTGGCTCTCATCAGCCTTCCCGCGGCGATCAGAGGGGGCACCGCGACCCTCGTCGCCTGGACTGGCCAGACCTTCCTCCAGCTCATCCTGCTGTCGATCATCATGGTCGGCCAGAAGGTCGTCGCGGCCAAGTCCGATCGTCAGCTCGAGCAGACGTACATGGACGCCGAGGCACTGTTGAAAATTAGTGACGAGATCCACTGCCTCCTAAAGCAGAACACCGAGCTGACCGAGGGAATCAACCAGGTGGTAGCGAGACGAAGAAGGGATGATCGTACTCTGCGGCGCCGGCGCGCTTGGACGGAAAGCTGAATTAAGTCAGCTGCTCGCCCCCAACGATCGCAAGGCGAGTTAGGCGAAGAGCCACTCCATTGCGGCGTCCTGCGCGTTGAAGAACTTCAGCTTTGCACGGAACAGGGGGCTCCCAAGATATGTGAGCCACCTATGCCAGCGGGCGTCTCCCAGGACTGCAATTCGCGAGAATGAGGCCCGATGGCGCAGGTCGAAGATGAGGTCGCGGGTGAGGCCTGCCGCGCTCCAGCCCCCGAAGTCTCTCAGATCGAGCAGCAAGGGGACCGGTCGGGGTCGACGGCCAAGCTCGCTTGAAAGCCGGCGCTCGAAACTCTTGTAGTCGCTCCAGCGCAAGATGCCTTGGGCGCGAATGCAAATGAACGCACGATCCGATCAGTCCATTGAGAGCATCTGAAAAAAGTCCTCGAGGGTTCCGGTCGTAGTCTCCCGTGCAATCCGATCAACGTCGAAGGGTGGAGGCGCGCGGCGCTGCTGTCGGCACCTCCGTCCCCGAAGGAAGAAACATGAAAACCGAGCCTAAATCCATCACCCTGATGAGGGTCCGCATGTATCGCGAGGCTCTGGCTCAGCAGAGGGAGGAGAATGAACTGGCTGAGCGTGAGGCCGAGCAGGCGAAGAAGGCGTAGGCCGAGGCTGCGAAGGAGCCGAATGAACCGCAGTCCGACAGCGCTCACGCGGCCGCGCACGAGAGCAGCGACAAGGGCTAAGTTTCCGGCCGGATGCCGAGGCGGCGAGCTCGACTGATGTTCCTGAGCAGCCGGCACGGACGAGCCGCCGGAAGACGGGTCACCTAACGACATAGAGCGGCTGAGGCGGGGCCACCACTCTGATCCCGCGCATGAGATGCGCCGGAGGCGTACCATTGTGCCGCGGCAAGGACCTACCGCGGCCCGCGCCGTCGCCCCCACGATCCTCGAAAAGGTCTGATGCAAAGATCCTAGCGACAGGCAAGATCCGCCGGCACCCAAGTCATTGGAAAAATCGGCAAACGAAGAAAGTGGTGGACGCACTAGGGCTCGAACCTAGGACCCGCTGATTAAGAGTCAGCTGCTCTACCAACTGAGCTATGCGTCCACTGCCGTGAGGCGGAGCCCCGGCTTCATCGCGCCTGGAGCGGCGGCGCCGGTAGCATGGGCACAGGTGGCGTGCAACCGCATGATCTTCAAGACGCGCACCGCCTGCTCTAGGGGCTGATCCGAATTCTCTCCATTCCGGCAGGATGATGCCCGTGCGATTTCGAACCAAGCTGCTTTTTTCGCTTCCGCTGTTCGCCGCTGCCGGGGCGCTCCAGGCGGCGGCGGTCGATCCACGATTGTTCCAGGAGCTCAAATGGCGTTCCGTCGGCCCTTTCCGCGGCGGGCGCGTACTCGCAGTGGCGGGTGACCCCAGGGATGCGAAGCGTTTCTATTTCGGCGCGGTGAACGGCGGCGTCTGGCGAACCGACGATGCCGGCCGCACATGGCAGCCGATCTTCGATGACGTGGACATCGGCTCGATCGGCGCGATCGCGGTTGCGCCGTCGGAGCCGAACGTCATCTATGTCGGCACTGGGGAGGCCGACATGCGCTCGGATATCGCGCAGGGCATCGGCATTTTCCGCTCGGCCGACGGGGGCAGGAGCTGGAGCGGGATCGGCCTGTCCGACACGCAGCAGATCGCCCAGATTCTGGTCGACCCGCGCAATCCCGATGTAGTGCTGGTTGCTGCGCTCGGTCATCCTTACGGACCGAATGCCGAGCGAGGCGTGTTCCGCACCACCGACGGCGGCAGACACTGGAGCAAGACGCTCTACAAAGATGCCAACACCGGCGCGATCGACCTCGCGTTCGAGCCGGGCAATCCGCAGGTCGTCTATGCGGCGCTGTGGCAGACGCGGCGCCCGCCGTGGAATGCCTATCCGCCGTCGAACGGGCCCGGGCAGCGGCCTCTACAAATCGACCGACGGCGGACGGACTTGGCGGCAGCTGACGGGCGCACGGGCTGCCGGCCAATCCGGCGCGGATCGGCCTCGCGACATCTCCTGTAAAGCCGCACCGCATTTATGCATTGATCGACAGCGACAAAGCCGACCAGGGCGGCCTCTACCGTTCGGACAATTCGGGCGTGACCTGGCGCAAGACCACCGGCGACACACGCATCTGGAACCGCGGATGGTATTTCGGCCAGATCGCCGCCAATCCGAAGAACGCAGACCAGCTGTGGGTGCAGAATACCATCCAGCTGCGCTCCGACGATGGCGGCGCGCATTTCATTCCACTGAAAGGCGATCCCACGGGCGACGACTTCCACACCTTGTGGATCGACCCGAAGAACCCCGATCGGCGGATCCTCGGAGTCGACCAGGGCACGCTGGTGACGCTCAACGGCGGGAAGACGTGGAGCAGCTGGTACAACCAGCCGACCGGCCAATTTTATCACGTCTCGACGGACAACCGGTATCCGTATCGCATTTATGGAGCGCAACAGGATTTGGGTGCCGCCGCGGTGCCGAGCCGCAGCGACAGCAAGTATGACGGCATCAACATCACCCAATTTCATGAGATCACCGCGGGCGGGGAGGCGGACGAGATCGCGCCTGACCCGCTCGATCCGGATGTTGTTTACGGCGGGCGGGTCGACCGGCTCGATCTCAAGTCCGGGCAGACGCGCAACATCAATCCGACGCTCGCTTTCCCAGACAAATACAGGAGCGAATGGACGCTCCCGCTGACCTGGGGCCGGCGCGAGCACGCGCTCTATTTCGGCAACCAGCGCATCTGGCGGACGGCGGACGAAGGCCGGACGTGGCAGCCCATCAGCCCCGACCTAACGCGCCCCAATCCTGGCGTCCCGGCAATGCTGGACCCGTCGACGGCGAACGACACTGCGGAGAAGGGGCTGCGGCGCGGCGTGGTCTACGACATCGGTCCTTCGCCGCTGAAGGACGGACTGATCTGGGCCGGCACCGACGACGGGCTCATCTGGCGAACGCCCGACGGCGGTGCGCACTGGCAGAACGTAACGCCGGCTTTCCTCCAGCCCTGGTCCAAGGTCGGCATCATCGAACCGTCGCACTTCGATCCGGACGTCGCTTACGCCGCGATCGATCGCCATCGCCTCGACGACCAGCGGCCGTACATCCTCCGCACCCGCGATGGCGGGCGCAGCTGGCAATCGATCACCAAAGGCCTGCCGAATTCGGGCGGGCCGACCTCGGTCAATGTCGTGCGCGAGGACCCCGTCCGGCGCGGCCTGCTGTTCGCAGGGACCGAGCGCGGCGCCTTCGTGTCGTTTGACGACGGCGGTAGCTGGCAGCCGCTGCAGACCGGCCTCCCGACGACCTCCGTCCGCGACATCACGATCCACGGCGACGACCTCGTGATCGCCACGCACGGCCGCGGATTTTACGTGATGGACGACATCATTCCTCTGCGCGCGCTCGCGGCGCTGCCCTCAAACGGAGCGCGCCTCTTTCCCATTGCTCCCGCCGTCCGCGTCAATGAGCCGAACTTCACCGGCACACCCATGCCGAAGGACGAGCCGCTCGCGCCCAATCCACCGCTCGGCGCAATGATCGACTACAGCGTCGCCGCGCCGGCGAGCGGTCCGGTGGTCATCCAGATTTTCAATTCTTCGGGCGGGCTGGTGAACCGCTTCAGCAGCGACGACAAAGTGCCGCCGCTCGACCTGTCGAAGCTCCCCGTGGCTCCGGAATGGGTGCTGTCGCCCAAGCCCCCGTCGGCGGGCCCCGACCATCATCGGTTCGTCTGGGATCTGCATTATCCCCGGCCTGCCGGTTTCACCGACAAGGACGGTTTCGACGGCGTCTGGGCGCCGCCCGGACGCTATACCGTTCAGGTGGACGTCGGCGGTAAGCAGCTCCGCCAGCCACTCGAGATTGTCTCCGATCCCCGGATTCGCGTCACGCAGGCGGACTTTGAGGCGCAATTCCGGCTTGCCCGCCAGATCGAGCAGTCCCGCGCCAAGGTTCGCAACCTCCTCAAGGAAGCTTCGGCGCTCGAGGACAAGTTGAAGGGCAACGCGGCGGCGCAGGGGCTTGTCGCCCAAGTCGACGCGTTGACCGGCTTGCCCGTGCCGACCCTCGGCTCGGCCGGGCCGGAAACATTGCAGAGCATCTCCGACCGGCTCGACGAGCTCAACACCGCAGTGGAGGGAAGCGACGGAGCGCCTTCGCCCGACGCCTTGAAGGGCTATGCGCTGGCGAGCCAGGCGCTCGAGGTAGCCGCGGCGCGCTGGAACGCGATTGCTGCTACAGCCAGGTGAACGTCAGGCGAGGTTCGACGAGCCGGTCCGCTGCTGCCGCTCTAGCGCCATTAGCAACCCGAGGCACAGCATCACCGTCATCACCGCCGATCCGCCGAAGCTGACGAGGGGGAGCGGGACGCCGACCACCGGAGCCAGCCCCATCACCATCATCAGGTTGATCGCGACATAGAAGAAGATCGTGGCCGAGAGGCCGGCGGCTGCGAGCTGGCCAAAGCGCGTGCGGGCATTGTGACTGACCCGCATTCCCCAGCGGATTACCGCGGCGAATGCGACGATCAGGAGGACCCCGCCAACGAGGCCCCACTCTTCGGCCATGGTCGCGAAGACGAAGTCGGTATGGCCTTCCGGGAGATATTGCAGGTGACTCTGGCTGCCGTGGAGGAAGCCTTTGCCCCAGATCCCACCGGAGCCGATCGCGATCTTCGACTGCGCGATGTGATAGCCGGCGCCTTGCGGATCGCTCTCGGGGTTGAGGAAGACGTCGATGCGCTTGCGCTGGTAACCGTGCATCATGCCGTAGACGATCGGCGCCGCGACCGCGACGGCTGCCGCCGGGCCGGCGAACAGCCACCACGGCAGGCCCGCCAGGAACATCACCGTGACGCCGCACAGCAATACCATGATGCAGGTGCCGAGGTCGGGCTGGACCAGGATCAGGGCGGCGGGCACGCCAAGCAGCAGCAGCGCCGGCCATATCGCGCGCCATTTGCGGATCTCCGCCGGCGGCACCAGCTCATAGAAGCGGGCCAGCGTGAGAACGATCGCAGGTTTCATGAATTCCGACGGTTGGAGCCGCAGCGGGCCGATATCGAGCCAGCGCTGCGCGCCCTTGCTGACGAACCCCAGGGCTTCAACGCCCAGCAGCATGATCAATGTCACACCGTAAAGCGGGAACGCGATCGATTTGATGGTGCTCTCGCTCAACCACGACATTGCGACGGCAATGAGAAGGAAGACGAAGAACACCAACGCCTGCTTGATTGCCCACGGATGAATCGAGCCGCCGGCGGCCGAATAGAGCACGATCAGCCCGAACGCGGCGATCCCCGCGACGAGAAAGATCAAGCGCCACGGCAGCCGCGCGAGCGGCTTTGGAATGATTGCAGAGGTGATCATGCCTGCTTGGGCTGGATCGGCGTCAGGCCGTTGGCGGCGCGCCACGCCGCGGTCTTGCGCGCGAGGCGCTCATCGGGCGTTCCGCCGATGCTCTGCTCGAACACGTCGAGGGCCGCGAGGGCCTTCTGCTTGTCGTACAGATAAGTGATCGTGTCGCGGACCAGCGGCGCTGCGACCGCCGCGCCAAAACCGCCATGCTCCACAATCGTCGCGGCCGCATAGCGCGGATTGTCGAACGGGACGAACGCCATGAATAAGGAATGGTCGCGCAGCTTCCAGCTCGCGCTCGTATAGTTGCCGCGTTCGCCGGCGCTCAGATTGTGCGTCTGCGCCGTACCGGTCTTTCCGGCCATTTGAATGCCGTCGAGCGGCAGTTTCGCTGCGGCTGCGGTTCCGTGATCGACCACGCCCCACATCGCCTTGCGGATGAACGTCAAATGATCCTCATCGACGGCAAGCTGGGTCTGCGGTACGGCCGGCTTGGTCTTGAGCAGGCGCGGAACCACGCGCTTTCCAGTCGCAAGCCGGCTGGCCATCACCGCCAGCTGCAGCGGATTGATGAGCACCATGCCCTGGCCGATCGACATATTGACCGTGTCGTATCCCTGCCACTTCCGATGATATTTGCGCATCATCCAGTCAGGATCGGGGATGGTCCCGTACCGCTGGTTGTCGAACGGCAGGTCGAATTTCTCGCCGAAGCCCATCGAGCGGACCATCGGTGAGAGTTTTTCCGCCCCGACGCGAAGGCACATTGTGTAGAAGTACACGTCGCAACTGTGGACGACGGCTCCGTCCATATCGAGAGGCCCGTGACGTTTGTCGCAGTGGAAAGTGTGATTCCCGAGTTGAAAGGCACCGTTACAGACCACGATCTGCTTGCGGTCGACGCCGGCGTTGAGCAGCGCCATTGCCATCGACGGCTTGATCGTCGAGCCCGACGGGTAGAGGCTCTCCAGCGCCTTGTCGACGAGCGGCACATGGTCGTCCTGGGACAGCATCTTCCACTCGTTGTTGCTGATCCCGTCGGAGAAGTTGTTCGGATCGAACGAGGGCATCGAGGGCATCG
Source organism: uncultured Alphaproteobacteria bacterium (assembly GCA_963849435.1). GTDB lineage: Bacteria > Pseudomonadota > Alphaproteobacteria > Sphingomonadales > Sphingomonadaceae > Sphingomicrobium. Next base: position 55,753 of record CAWKHO010000022.1, on the reverse strand, counting down.
CCAGGATGTCGCCATTCGTCACATCGATGACCACCACTGCCGCCGACTGGTCGCCGATCCGTCGCGCCGCATATTGGTGCAGGTCGGAATCGATGGTGAGCTGGACGGTGTTGCCGCTGCGGTCCGGCTTGGGATCGAGCTCCTTGACCAGCTTGCCCCGCGCGGTGACTTCCACCCGCTGACCGCCAGGCTGTCCGCGAAGCACAGGTTCAAGCGTTTTCTCAAGGCCTTCCTTGCCGATCTTCACGCCGGGGATCAGTAGCAGCGGGTTCTTGTTCTCTTTTTCATATTCGTCGGCCGAGGCGGCGCCGACATAACCGATGAGCTGTCCGACGGTGGAACCGCCGGGATAGAAGCGCGTGAACCCTCGCGAAGCGGCAATGCCGGGAAGCTCGGGCAGCCGCACCGTGATCGCCGCATATTGCTCGTATGGGATATTGTCAGCGACGGAGACCGGCTGGAAGCCGCGCGAGACCGCAAGCTCGCGATTGATCCGATCGATTTCATCCGGCGGGAGATCGATGAGCTTTGCGACTTCGCTAACGATGTCGTTGCCCTTGACCATTTGCTGCGGAATGATGTCGACGCGGAAGCTCGCTTTGTTGATCGCGATCGGCTTTTGATTGCGGTCGATGATCCACCCGCGCCGCGGCGGAACCGGGATCAGCTGGACGCGGTTGCTTTCGGACAGCAGCGCGTATTTCTCGTTCTGCGCGATCGCGAGCCAGCCCATGCGGCCGATCAGCATGGTGCCCACCGCAGCCTCGGCGCCGCTGAGCAGCAGCATCCGCCGCGAGAAGGTGATCGACTGGTGGGCGTTGGTGAGTTCGAATGGGCCGGCTCATCGCCCAAGCCTCCACGCGTCGATGCGAGACACGAGCCACGCACTTAAGGGAAAAACGCAGATCGAGATGACAAGTGGCGGAACCATCATCGAAAACGGAACGCCGGCGTCGTCGGCCGCCGCCAGCCGCCATTGCAGCCATTCGTCAATCGCGAGCAACACAGCCGCCAGAATCCACTCGATCCAGTAATCACGCCACATCGTGCGGCGATCGACCAAGTCGAGCGCAAGCATCGTCGCACTCCACAAAGCTATTGATAAACCTACCGGATATCCGGTGAACAGGTCGTTGACGAGGCCCAGCGGCGCTGCCCACCAGGCTGGCCACGGGTCGGCCCGAAGCAGCCGCCAGCTGATCAGAACCATATAGCCGAAGTCGGGATACCAGCCGCTGGTCGAAACGATCGGCAAAGCCGCGAGGAGGGAAGCGGCGACGACGGTCGCAGCCGGCACGAAAGCGGCGTAGGGCGCCGCGTCGCGGCCGATGCGCTGGCGCCCGGTGAGCACTGCCCGCGGCACTATGGACTATCCGACGATGGTGCCGATTTCGGCGGCGACGGCGGCCGGTTCGAATTGCGGCTCGACGATGGCAAAGCTGGTGTTCGCCGGGTCGGCCAGCGGCACCGCCACCGCACCGTCGTCGTCGAGCTTTACGATCCGCGCGATCGGCACCAGTGGCGGGTACAGCCCGCCCGTGCCTGACGTAATGATGATATCGCCGCGCTTGAACGGGTTGCGCCCGACTTCGAGCGGGCGGACGTCGAGCGTGCCGTCGCCGCGGCCTTGGGCAATAACTGGAATGCCGCCCCGCAGCAGCCGCGCCGGGACGATGTTCGCGCGGTCGGAAACGAGGAGGACGCGGGAGGCGAGCGCCCCAGCATCGATGATCCTGCCGACCAGCCCGTCGGGCGAGCGCACCGGCATTCCCACGCGCACGCCATCATTGGCGCCTACGGATAGAATTGCAAAACGGCGGGGAGAGTTGAACGATGAGCCGACAATGCGGCCGACGGCGATCGCGCTGCGTTCGTGCTCGCGCAGCTGGAGCGTTGCTTTGAGCTGCTGGTTCTCGAGCAGGATCGCCTTCGCTTCGACCATCCGCTGCAGCATGAACTCGCGTTCTCGCTTCAGATCGGAGTTCTGGCGCGCCGCATCCCAGTAGTTGCCGGCACCGGTGAACACCCCTTCGGTGGTCGCAGTCACCTCATGCAGCGCTCCGGCGACCGGGCCAGTGACGTCGAGCGCTACGCCGCGCACGCTTGCGAATGTCTTTGGAGCAGCCAGCGAAAGGCCGAGCAGGATCAGCCCGACGACAATTCCCGCGATCACCGCGAGGAAGCTGAAGAAGAGCCCGTATTGGGCCCGACGCGACCAGCCGGGACGCGCGGTCGCCACCGCTTATGGCTCCGCTAGGCCGTTTGCAGCACGCCGCGGAACTGCTCTTCCTCCAGCGCGCGGCCGGTGCCGAGCGCGACGCAGGTGAGCGGGTCGTCGGCGACTGTGACGGGCAGGCCGGTCTCGTCGCGAAGGACTTCGTCGAGGCCCTGCAGCAAGGCGCCGCCGCCGGTCAGCACAATTCCTTGGTCGCAAATATCCGCCGCGAGTTCGGGCGCGGTGTTCTCCAGCGCGATTCGCACGCCTTCGACGATTGTTCCGACCGGCTCCGAGAGCGCCTCGGCGATCTGCCCTTGGTTGATCGAGATCTCCTTGGGCACGCCATTGACGAGGTCGCGGCCTTTGATGTGCACGGTCTTGCCGATGCCATCGACCGGGGGCTTGGCGATGCCGACCTCCTTCTTGATCCGCTCGGCCGTGGCTTCACCGATCAGGAGGTTGTGATTGCGCCGGACGTACGAGCTGATGGCTTCGTCCATCTTGTCGCCACCAACGCGCACCGAAGTCGTGTAGGCGAGGCCCCTGAGCGACAGCACTGCGACTTCCGTGGTTCCGCCGCCGATGTCCACGACCATCGACCCGATTGGCGCAGTGACGGGCATATCGGCGCCGATCGCGGCCGCCATCGGCTCTTCGATCAGGTAAACGGCGCTCGCACCGGCGTTCGATGCCGCGTCACGAATTGCGCGGCGTTCGACTGAAGTAGATCCCGATGGGACGCAGATCACGATCTCGGGGAAGCGCCAGGCGCGCATCTTTCCACCATGCACCTTGTGGATGAAGTGCTTGATCATCTGCTCGGCGACATCGATGTCGGCGATGACTCCGTCGCGCAGGGGTCGGATCGCCTCGATTTGATCGGGCGTCTTGCCCATCATCAACTTGGCGTCCTCGCCAACGGCCTTGACCTTCTTTACGCCGTTGATGGTCTCGATCGCGACCACCGACGGCTCATTAAGGACGATACCTTTGCCGCGCACGTAAACCAGAGTGTTGGCGGTCCCGAGGTCGATCGCCATGTCGTGCGACATCCATTTGAACCAGCGCGTCCAGAACATCAAAATCCCCGCTTCGCCTAATCCTCGGAAGGCGGCGGACAACCGGCCCGCTGCTTAACTTCCAATTGAATACTTTCCATTGAATGCGCCCTGAATTTCCGCGAAAAATCAGTGCTTCGCCGGCAGCCTCCGAATGGGCTAGGAATGCTTAACATGTCAATAAGAAGGCTGCCCCCCGAGCTCATCAATCGCATCGCCGCCGGGGAAGTGGTCGAGCGGCCCGCGAGCGCGCTTAAGGAATTGATCGAAAACGCTTTGGATGCCGGCGCGACTCAGGTCGGCGTGCGGCTCGCCGCGGGCGGACTCGAGCTGATCGAGGTTGCCGACGATGGCTGCGGCATGGATCGGGAGGAGATGCGGCTCGCGCTCGAGCGGCACGCCACCTCGAAGCTGCCCGGCGATGCGATCGACCAGGTGACCAGCTTCGGCTTCCGCGGCGAGGCGCTGCCGTCGATTGCCAGCGTCTCGCGCCTGACGCTCGAAAGCCGTGTAGCGGGGCTCCGACGGCTGGCGAATCGAGATCGACCACGGGGCGGAAGCGGGCGAGGGGCCGGCAGCGCTGCCGCCGGGCACGCGGATTCGCGTGGAAGGCCTGTTCGACAAGGTCCCGGCGCGGCGCAAGTTCCTGCGCTCGCCACGGTCAGAATATGCGGCGTGCCTCGATTTGGTGAAGCGGCTGGCGATGGCCCGCAGCGACGTCGGCGTCACGCTCGATCACGACGGCCGGCGGGTGCTGACGTTGCAGCCGTCCGAGCCTCCGGCCCGCGTCGCGGCTTTGCTCGCCCACGAACTCGACCGGCACGGCGTGGGAATCGATTGCACTCGCGACGGGCTGCGCCTCACCGGAGTGATCAGCCTCCCGACCTTCAATCGCGGAATGGCCGATCAGCAGTTCCTGTTCGTCAATTCGCGGCCGGTGAAGGACCGGCTCCTGGTCGGCGCCTTGCGCGCCGCCTATCGCGACCTCATCGCTCGCGATCGCCATCCGATCGCGGCTTTGTTCGTCGAGGTTCCGCTCGACGAGGTCGACGTCAACGTCCACCCGGCGAAGACCGAAGTCCGCTTCCGCGACCCCGCCGCGGTGCGCGGGCTGATCGTCGGCGGGTTGCGCCGGCGCTCTCGACGAGGAAAGCCAGCGCAGCGCGGCGCGCGAGCAGGCGGCGGCGCCAGTGATGTGGACGACGAGTGCTGATTTTCCCTTCCCCGCAGGGGAGGGGGAAGGGGGCGGGGAACATGCGAATGGGCTCAATGCCCATGAGTATGTCTTCACCGGCATTGAGCCGGCTCAGCCATCACCCACCCCTGGCCCCTCCCTAGTCAGGGAGGGGTGGGCTCTCTTCCATCACGCACCCGCCGCCCGCGCGGAACCGGCCGTCGCGCCGGTGCCGACCTATCCCCTCGGCGTCGCCCGCGGCCAGGTGGCGGCCACCTACATCGTCGCGGAAGCGCGAGGATGGCCTGGTCATCGTCGACCAGCATGCCGCGCACGAGCGGCTGGTGCTTGAGCGGATGCGGGCCGCGCGTGAGGGCGGGGCGGTTGCCCGTCAGGCGCTTGCTGCTTCCCGAAGTCGTAGAGCTCGACGAGCCCGATTGCGACCGGCTCGAAGGCGCGGCGGCCGATCTCGCCGAAATGGGCCTTGAGCTGGAGCGATTCGGTCCCAGCGCAATGCTGGTTCGCGCCGTTCCATCCGCGTTGGGAAAGACCAATGTTTCCGGACTGTTGAGCGACCTTGCTTCCGAGATTGCTGAACTTGGCGGGCCCTTGAGCCTGCGCGACAAGCTCGATCATGTCGCCGCGACCATCGCCTGCCACGGCTCGGTCCGGGCCGGGCGGGTGCTGTCGGTCGCCGAAATGAACGCGCTCCTGCGCGAGATGGAAGTCACGCCTCGCTCCGGCCAGTGCAACCACGGCCGGCCGACCTGGGTGAAGCTCGGTCATTCCGAGATCGAAAAACTGTTCGGACGCAGGTAAGCGCCGCTTAATGCTCTACCTGATCGTCTTCCTTGGCGCCGGAATCGGCGGCGCTCTCCGTCACGGAGTAAATGTCGGCGCAGCGCGGCTGCTCGGCTACGGATTCCCGTTCGGAACGCTGATCGTCAACGTCGTCGGCTCGTTCGTGATGGGTGCATTCGCCGGATATTTCGCCTTCCGCCCGGGGATCGCGCAGCACTTGCGGCTCTTTCTCACCACGGGCCTGCTCGGCGGCTTCACGACCTTCTCGGCATTCTCGCTCGACGCGGCCTTGCTCATCGAGCGACACAATTATGCGCTCGCGGCGGGCTATATCGTCGGCTCAGTCGCGGCGAGCGTCTCCGCCTTGTTCTTTGGCCTGGCCCTGTTCAGGACACATGCGCATTTGCCATGAACATTGATCTCATCCCGATCGGCGATAGCCCGCCCGAAAATATCAACGTCGTGATCGAAGTGCCGGTTGGCGGCGAGCCGGTGAAGTACGAATTCGACAAGGTTTCCGGCGCTTTGTTCGTCGATCGCATCCTCCACACGCCGATGCGCTATCCGGCGAATTACGGCTTCGTTCCGCACACCCTTTCGCCCGATTGCGATCCGATCGACGCCCTGGTCGTGGCGCGCTCATCGTTCATTCCGGGCTGCGTCGTTCGGGTGCGGCCGATTGGCGTTCTGTTCCTCGAGGACGAGCACGGCGGCGACGAGAAGCTCATCACGGTTCCGGTCGATTCGACTTTCCCTTATTATTCACGCGTCGCCGGACGCGAGGACCTGCCCGACATCGTGATGCAGCAGATCGAGCACTTCTTCACCCATTACAAAGATTTGGAGCCGGAAAAGTGGGTTCGGGTCGGCCGCTGGGGCGATGCCGACGAGGCCAAGCGCGTACTCCTTGAGGCCATCGAACACGCCAAAGCGAGCGCAGGGCAGGACCGCTAAGCCGGGACTTTTCAACCCATTGCTGCTATAAGCTTGGCTTCACCGGAGGAGCCGCGCTATGGACGGTCAGGACCGCATCTATTTCGCGCAGCGCGCGGCCGAAGAGCAGGAGCTCGCCCAGGCTGCGGCGAATCCTGACGTGGCAGAGGCGCATCGCAAGCTCCAGCGCGCCTATCTCGAACGCGCGAGCACCGGCGAGCGCCCGAATCAGGCGCAGCCGGTCGGCTGAAGCTATCCGTCCGCGCCCTTGAGACGGCGGAACGTCCGATCGAGGAGCGTCTGGCGGGCTTCGTCACGGGCTTTCTCCAGGCGTTCGTAGCCGCTCGCTTCTTCCTGCCGCAGCTCGCCGGCGAAGCGGCCTTGCCGCACTTCCTCGAGCACCTCGGCCATGCGCTTGCGCGCGCTCGCGTCCACGATGCGGGGGCCGCCAAGGAGCGCGCCGAGCTCGGCGGTGTTCGAGATCGCCTCGCGCATCCCGGCGATGCCGCGCTCCTCGATCAGCTCGGCAATGAGCTTCAGCTCACCGACGCATTCAAGATAGGCGACCTCGGGTGATACACCGCCCGCGACGAGAGTCTCGAAGCCGGCGATCAGCAGCTCGGGAACTCCGCCCCACACAACGACTTGCTCGTTGAACAAATCGGCCTCGGCCTCCTCCGCGAAGCTGGATGCGATCAGCCCGGCGCGCGCGCAGCCGATAGCACGCCCGTACGCGAGCGCGATCTCACGCGCGTGCTCGCTGGAATCCTGTTCGACCGCCCACAGACCGATCATGCCCTTGCCTTGGGTGTAGAGCGTGCGAAGCGCGGTACCTGGACCCTTTGGCGCGACGAGGAAGACATCCAGGTCGGCTCTCGGTTCGACGAAGCCGAAGCGGACCGACAGACCGTGGCTGAACCCCAGCGCCGCGCCTTGGCGCAGGTGCGGCTCGATCTCTCGGTAGAGCGCACCGTGGATCTCGTCGGGGGCGAGCATCATCGCGACGTCGGCCGAGCCGACGGCGTCCTCGAGCAAAGCAATCTCGAGCCCGGCCGCTTCGGCCTCGGATGCGCTGCCGGAAGCGCCGCGGAGGCCCACGACCACGTCGATCCCGCTGTCGTGCAGGTTGAGCGCCTGCGCGCGGCCCTGGTTGCCGTAACCGAGGATGGCGACGCGTTTGCCGGCGAGCGGAGCGGGGTCGATGTCGGCGTCTCTTAGGAGTTTCATAATTCCGTTTGCCCTGAGCCTGTCGAAGGGCTGTCCTTCACTTGCGCCCTGTGAAGAAAGGGCAGGGCTTCGACAAGCTCAGCCTGAACGGAGCAGAGCTAGAGCGACGCCCAGTGTCCTCGGCTCCAGCGATTCGGCGAATCGCGGCCATTCTGGCGGCGGCTGGTGGGCGAACCAGGTGTACTGGCGCTTCGCGTAACGGCGCGTCGCCTGCTGCCCGGTGGCGATCGCCTCTTCGCGAGAGACTTCACCCGCCAGGCAGGCCGCGATCTCGCGCACCCCGATGCCGCGCATCACCGGCAGATCCGGATCAAGCTTGCGAGCCAGCAGCGTCTTCACTTCGTCGACCGCGCCTTGCTCCACCATCCGCGCGAAGCGCTCGTCGCAGCGGCGGTGGAGCCATTCGCGCGGCGGGAGCAGGATCAGCGGACGAAGCTCGACGCTGTCGCCGATGCCGCCTTCGGTCCTGTCCTGCCATTGCACGAGCGTGCGCCCGGTCGCGAGCACCACCTCGAGCGCGCGCGCGATCCGTGCCTTGTCCGCTGGCTTCAGGCGAGCGGCGGCCTCGGGATCAAGCTCCTTGAGCCGCACGCGATTATCCTCGACCGGCGCTTCGCGAACGCGCCGCCGGACCTCGGGATCGATCTCCGGCACCGGCGCGATTCCGTCGAGCAGGGTGCGTAGGTACAGGCCGGTCCCGCCGGCGAGGATCGGCAATCGTCCCTGCGCATGGATGTCTGCGATCTCGCGCCGCGCCGCTTGCGCCCAATCCGCCGCGGAGCAGGCAACGGAGCCGTCGAGAAAGCCGTAGAGCCGGTGCTCGGCCCGGGCGAGCTCGGCCGGCGTCGGCGCTGCGCTAAGCACCGGCAAATCGCGATAGACCTGCGCGCTGTCGGCATTGACGATCACGCCTCCCCCCGCTTCCGCGAGGGCCAACGCAAGTGCCGACTTGCCGCTGGCCGTCGGTCCGGCAATTAGGGCGACTGGAGGTTTGGGTTTCGAAGCCATGGCGATTGCGACGCTGATAGCAGCCGGACGGCTGGATGACAGGTTGGTGGACCGCGCGCTGGGGCTCCTGCGCGAGGTCGATCCGAAAGCTGTGTTCCGCCACTGGATCGACGAAGGCGACGCGGCCGACCTCAGCTTCTCGGGCGACTTCAAGACGGCACGCTGGGCGCTCTCTTCGCTCGAAGAGGTGGACGTCGTCGTCCAGCCCGACGAGCCGCGCTGGAAGCGGCTGCTCGTGTCGGACATGGATTCCACGATCATCGGCCAGGAATGCATCGACGAGCTCGCCGATTATGCCGGCCTTAAGGACAAGGTCGCCCGGATCACCGAACGGGCAATGCAGGGCGAGCTGGATTTCTCCGGCGCGCTACGCGAGCGGGTGCGGCTGCTCGCCGGCCTCGACGAGCGCGCGCTCAGCCGCTGTCTCGCCGAGCGCGTTCATGTGACCGCGGGCGCCGAGACGCTGGTGCAGACGATGCGCGCCGGGGGCGCGAGCTGCCTCCTCGTCTCCGGCGGGTTCCTGTCCTTCGCCAACCCAATCGCCGAGGCGGTCGGGTTCGACCGGGTGAAGGCGAACCGGCTGGTGTTCGTCGGCGGCAAGCTCAGCGGGGAGGTAGGCGACCCGATCGTCGATGCCATGTCCAAGCAGGAAGCCCTGATCGAGACCCGCGAGCAGCTCGGGCTGAAACGCGAGGACGTGCTCGCTGTCGGCGACGGCGCCAATGATAAATTGATGATCGAGGAGGCGGGGCTGGGGATCGCCTACAAGGCCAAGCCAGCGCTGGCCGAAGCCGCGGACGCCGAACTCAAGCACCACGGCCTCGATGCGCTGCTATGGGTGCAGGGCGTGCGGCGGCGGGATTGGTTCAGAGGTTAGGCCGACCGCTTCCAAGCGCTTGAGCGGATTGAAGCGCTGATGTCTGCAACGGGTCGAAAGCTGCCATTTAGCAGGTGCCAAGCGACAAAGGGACGGTTGTTCCACCGTTGTATTGAACTCGCAGGTGCACTAGGTCGACCCCGCTACCAGTCGGTATCGACGGTCCTAGGAGCGAAAAGCTCCTTCCTCCCTCTTTGACGCCTCCTAGCGCGGGTGACCAATCCTGGTTTCCCGGCACAGAAGGAATTTACCCATGTTAAATCTGACCAGACTCGGTCGGGGCATAAGCGCCGCCGCGGTCGCCTCCTTAATGATGGTAAGCAGTCCCGCTCTTGCAGCCGATAATCCCAAAGTGGCGGCCGAAGTAATCGCATTGGCCCGTGCACAGTGGGCCTCCGATACTGCTGGGCAGACTCCCGCACAACAGATGGCTTCGCTGGCCGACGACTATACCGAGTTCAACGCGGACTATCCGACATTGCTCGTTGGAAAGGACGTAGCGTTACGCATGGCCGGCTTCCCAGCATATGAGAAGCGCCTCTATTCGGACATGCAGAACCCTCGAGTCCAGGTATACGGCGATACCGCGATCCTCACGTATAATTTCGCAGGCATCCGCGCCGGAGCTGACGGCAAAACCCAGCCGCAGATCACCAAGTCGACCCGCGTTTATGTGAAAGAGGGCGGCAACTGGATGCTGGTTCACGCCAACTTCGCGCCAGTCTTCGCTCCAGTAAAATAAGTGTCAGAGCGCGGGTGCCGTGTGCTACCGCCCGCGCTCACTTAGCCGAGTGGATCGCGACCATTGCCGCCAGTGGGGCCAGGCGATGGAAAAAAGGAATCTTGGAATGAAAAACTCAATCATGGCGGTTTTGTCAGGCGTGTCGATGCTAACTCTGGCTGCCTGCCAGCAGAGTGGCAGCACAACCAACGAGACAGCGAATGCAACGACGACGACGACGACGACGACAGCGAGCGCAACTCAGGGCACTATCGACGGCACCTGGAAAGGTGACGTCAGCAGTGTGAAGTTCGAACAGAAGCCGGACGAATATGTGCTTCAGAATGGCAGGTTCGACTGCAAGTCATGTATTCCGCCGGTGTCGATCGCGGCCGATGGCGCTTATCATCCAGTGACCAATCACGCTTATTATGACGAAGAGTTGATCAAGGTCATTGACGACAAGACAGTTCAGCAGTCGACCAAATTGAAGGGTCGTGAGACGGGCCACGCCACGATGACGATTGCTCCTGATGGCAACACGTTGACGATTAACTGGACGGACACGTCTGTCGCCGGCGCGAAGGCCAACACGGGTTCTTTCGTCGAGAATTGTGTCACCAGCGGCCCGGTAGGATCTCACGCCCTCTCAGGCTCATGGACGCCGGCCAAAATTGCTGCGGTTAATCAGGAAGCGATCACGCTGACTCTGAAGGCCGATGCGAACATGTTGCACATGAGCTCTCCGACGGGCGTTAGCTACGATGCAAAACTCGACGGAAGTGCAACGCCGATCAAGGGTGATCCTGCGGGCGCCACTGCTTCGGTGAAAAAGCTTTCCGACAACAGTTATCAGGAGACTGACACTGCGGGTGGAAAGGTCGTCAATGTGACGACGTTCACGCTTGGCGCGGATGGCAAGTTGACCATTTCGTCGCAGGATCCGCGTAACGGTTCGAAAACGACTTGGACCGCCAACCGGTCATGATGGAAAAGGGCGAGGCGTAACGCCTCGCCCAATTTTGCGCTGGCAGCTAATGTCTGCTTTGGGTCGAAACCCACATTCCCGGAACAACCGCCCGAGCGGCCCCGCCCAACGGTCAGTTCTACTTCACCGGCACGGGGAAGCACGCCTGGCCCTTGAGCGCGCCGCATGCCGCCTGCGCTGCGGCGCGGGTGGGGTAGGGGCCGACTTGCAGGCGGGTTATGGCGCCGGCGGGAATGTAGACGGGCTGATGCCCGGCGAGCGCGCCTGAGAGCTTGCGGAACAGGGCTTCGGCCGCGCCGCGCTGCGAAAACGCTCCGAGCTGGATGCGCCAGGCGCCTGCGGCCGGGACTGGGGCTGCGGCCTGGCTGTTCCCCGGCGAAGGCCGGGGTCCAGGCGGCGCTGCTGCGCCGGTTTTTGTTTTGGGCTGGGCCCCGGCCTTCGCCGGGGAGCTGTTTATGGCCGGGGAACGGCTTGCGGGCGCTGGCGCGGCCTTCGCCTTGGCGGCGGCGATTGCGACGCCTTTCTTGCGCGCGTCGAGCGGAAGCACCTGATCGAGCTGCGCAAGAGTCCCCTTCGCCGGCGCCAGACCCTGCGCCGCGGCGCGGCTGACATAGGCGTAGCCGAGCACAGGATCGCGTTTGACTCCATCGCCATTGACCAGCGCGGTGCCGTAGACGAGCAGCGCCCGCGCCTCGCCTTTCTCGGCTGCCGCCTTGAGCCACTTGAGCCCACCCGCCTGATCGCCATTTTCGAACAGCAGCAAGCCAAGCGTCGTCTCGGCGTCGACGTGGCCCTTGGCGGCGGCGCGCTGGAACCACGTCGTTGCAGCGCCAATGTTCGTCGGAACGCCGCGGCCCAGGCGATAGGCCTGGCCGAGGTTGAACGCCGCGTCGGCGTCGCCTTTCTCCGCAAGCGGCCGCCAGATCGCGACCGCGGCCGAATAATCGGCGCGCTGCCAGGCTTCGATCCCGGCCCTGACGTTTTGGGCGCAAAGCGGCGAAGCGGCCAGGCCGATCAACCCCAAGGCAACTAAGTATTTGTGAATCACGTGCAATCCCACCCCTGCACGCCTTAGCCGAGCGCGACTTATCCTCAAAGAGAGTTGTAACATTGTTAACCAGATTTTAGAGGCTGTGGTGCCACTCCCTCCGTGAACTGACCTTACTGGGCGAGGGGAAAAGCATGCGCGTCTTGGCAATGGCATCGCAGAAGGGCGGGTCGGGTAAGACGACCTTGTCCGGACATCTTGCGGTGCAGGCGCAGCTCGCGGGCGCCGGCCCGGTGTGTCTGATCGACATCGATCCGCAGGGCAGCCTTGCCGACTGGTGGAACGAGCGCGAGGCCGACATGCCCGCATTCGCTCAGACCACCGTCGCCCGGCTCGCTTCGGACCTCGAAGTCCTCCGCCAGCAGGGTTTCCGCCTTGCCGTCGTCGATACGCCTCCGGCGATCACCATGGCGATCCAGAGCGTCATCGCAGTCGCCGAGCTGATCGTCATTCCGACTCGTCCGAGCCCGCACGATCTGCGCGCGGTCGGCGCGACCGTCGACCTGTGCGACCGCGCCGGAAAACCTCTGATCTTCGTCGTGAATGCGGCGACGCCCAAAGCCAAGATCACCTATGAAGCCGCCGTTGCGCTGTCGCAGCACGGCACCGTGGCTCCGGTCACCATTCACCACCGCACCGATTTTGCCGCCTCGATGATCGACGGCCGCACGGTGATGGAGATAGATCCGGGAGGACGTTCGGCCAAGGAAATCACCGAGCTCTGGGAATATATTTCGGATCGTCTCGAAAAGAATTTCCGCAGGACCGTGTTCGCAGCGCCCGGAGCGGCGCCGGGCGTTGCTCCTGCAAGTCCGCGTCCCGTCGGCGGCTTCGGTCGCCGTGTCGCCGGCCAGTAAGGAGCCGGCGCAGTGAGCGAACCCAAGCCTATCGCCTCCCTCTCTTCTGGCCTCCTCGCCCGCAAGGGCGCCGCCCGCCCGGCCATGCGCCCGCAGGGGTTTCAGCAGGTCGGCGGCAATCTCGAGGATCTCGGCTGGAACGACATGGGTTTTGAGCCGCCCAAGCCGGCGGTTGTGCCCGTGCGCGATGACGAACATGACGCCTTCGGTGAGGACCTCGAAGACCATCCGCGAGTGCACCCGACCGGGCTCACTCCGGTGGCATCGCCGGTTCATTCGCAGCAGGCGGAAATTGTCGACCGATTGAGCGTTGACGGCGACGACGAAGAGTTCGATGAAACTGCCGAGCCCAATGATTCAGAAGCTCAGCCCGAACCCCTTCCGATTGTCGCTCCTCCAGCTGTTCGGGCTGCTGAGTTCGGCTCCTCTTCGGCGTGCGCCCACGCCTCGCGCTGCCCGCGGCAGCAAGGGGAAAGCGGCGTTTACACTTCGTTTGGACCCTGACCGTCATCTTAAGCTGCGACTCGCCTGCGCGGTCGACGGCCGATCTGCTCAACAGATCGTCACTGACGCAGTCGACCAGTTTCTGGCGGAGATGCCGGATCTGGATGGCCTGGCTCAGAAGGCCAAACGAAGGGGGTAATATTATGTCCAGGGCGTTCAGCTTCGGCTCTGCGATTTCGCTTCTCGCTGCTGCTTCGGTCATGACCGGATGCGCGGCTTCTCAGTCCCGCGTCGCTACCGGCTTCGGTGGCAAGGCCAACGGAGAGATCGGTCTTGCCACACGGGCGATGGCCGCGCTGAACTCGAACGACGTACCGGCCGCGATCGGCTTTGCCGAGCGCGCCGTGGCCAAGACTCCGAATGACGCGGGCTTCCGCGCGCTGCTCGGCAACGCCTATTTCGCCGGTGGACGTTTCCAGTCGGCTGAAGCGGCTTACAAGGATTCGCTGACACTTTATTCGAACCAGCCGCAGGTCGTGCTTAAGCTCGCTTTGGTCGAGACCGCGCTCGGCAAGAACGGCGAAGCGCTGTCCTTCCTCGATGCTGCGAAGGATGTGCTCGATCCGGCCGATTACGGGCTTGCAGTGGCGCTCGCCGGTCGTCCGGCCGACGCGATTCCAGTGCTCGAGACGGCAGCCCGCGCGCCGGGCGCCGACTCTCGGGTCCGCCAGAACCTTGCGCTCGCTCTGGCCCTTGCCGGCGACTGGACGAATGCGCGGACGGTCGCCGCGCAGGACGTGCCGGCCGACCAGGTTGACGCGCGGATCCATCAGTGGATGCAGCTCGCCAGCCCGAAAAAGCCGTCGGACCAGGTGGCCGCGCTCGTCGGGGTAACTCCGGCGGCGGTCGATCCCGGTCAGCCGACGCAGCTCGCGCTGAACAAATCCGACACGCGTCTTGCTCAGGCAGCTCCTGCGCCGGCTCCGCAAGTTGCTGAAGCCGCTCCGGTTGCGCCTCCAGCGCCGCAGCGGCAACTCGCCGACGTTGCGCCGGCGCCTTTCGCGCCTCCTCCTCCGGCACCAGTTGTGGAGCAAGCGCCACGGCTTGCCCCGGTCAGAGTTGTTGCAGCAGCCCCGGCTCGGAAGCCTGCAGCAGCAGCGGCCAGGCCGGCCAAGGTGCAGCACGCTTCAGTTCGGGCTTCGCGTGCCCCAGCCTCGCGCGTCTCAGTCCGCCAGGCTGCACTTCGCCGCGGCAAATCGAACGCGGTCGTACAGCTCGGCAGCTTCAGCAATTCGAAGAGCGTCCTTGCGGCCTGGAACATCGCTGCTCACCGTTACAGCGCGCTGCGTGGATACGCGCCGATGAGCGCCCGCTTCGCAAGCCCGCGCGGAACCCTGTTCCGACTGTCGGTGCATGGCTTCGCAAGCGTCAACGAAGCGAATGCGCTGTGCGCTTCGCTGCGCCACGCCGGCGGGGCGTGCTTTGTCCGCAATGTCGCCGGGGACGCGCCAGTACAGATCGCGATGCGCTGATTTTTCAGCGTTTAAGAGGTGTTTCCTAGCAGAATTTCGAGGCAGGCCATCCGTACGGCCACGCCCATTTCGACCTGAAGCGTGATCAGCGATCGCTCGGGATCGTCTGCGATTAGCGGGTCGATCTCCACTCCGCGGTTCATCGGTCCCGGGTGCATCACGACCGCGCCGGGCGCCGCCTTCGCGAGCCTTTCGGCCGTGAGGCCATAGCGACTGAGGAATTCGCCCGGCGCATCGCCCAAGTCTTCTTCCAGCCGTTCGCGCTGCACGCGCAGCATCATCACCACGTCGGCCCCGTCGATCGCTTCGTCTACCGACAGCTGTGGAATCGCCGTCGGGCATGAGCTCGGGCGGACCGGCGAGCCGCACGTCGGCGCCGAGGCGGGGGAGGAGCTTTGCGTTGGAGCGGGCAACGCGGCTGTGGCGGATATCGCCGCAGATCGCGACTTTGACGCCGTCCAGTCTGCCCAGCCGGTGCTGGATGGTCGCTGCATCGAGCAGGGCCTGCGTCGGGTGCTCGTTGGTGCCGTCCCCGGCGTTGATCACCGGCGCATCCATGATCAGCGCGACTGCGGCCGGCGCGCCGTTCTCGCGGTGGCGGATAACGAGCGCGTCAGGGCGCATTGCATTCAGCGTCCGCGCCGTATCCTCGAGCGTTTCGCCCTTCTTCACCGATGAATGCTCGACCGAGAGCGGGATCGACGCCGCTCCGAGACGGTGCGTGGCAGTCGCGAACGACATCGCCGTGCGAGTCGAATTCTCGTAGAAGACGTTGAAGACGATCTTGCCCTTGAGCGCGTCGTTCGAATGTCCGGCACGGTTCTCGGCGAACCAATGGCCGGCGCGATCGAGGATGGCCGCGACCTGCGTCGTCGGTCAGCGAATCGATGGAGAGAAGGTCCACGAGCGCTGCGCTTATTGCGGGGGCGGCAGATTGACCAGCGCGTCGATCGCGCCCTGGAGAATGTGCGCGGCGGCCAGCGCGTCGACCTTCTCGGCCCGCTTTGCACGACTCACGTCAGCAGAAATCATCGCGCGTTCAACGGCTTGCGTCGACCATCGCTCATCCCAAAGAAGCATTGGCACGTCGAGTGGCGACAGATTGCGTGCGAACGCCCGGACCGATTGCGTGCGCGGACTGTCGCTGCCGTCCATATTGAGCGGTAGTCCAATAACTAAGCCAATAATGCTTTCACGCGATATGAATATCTGAAGCGCCTTCAGATCCTGTGTGAACCTGGTTCTGCGGATGGTCTCGGCGGGTCCGGCGAAGTGCCAGCCGGCATCGCAGATCGCGAGCCCGATCGTCTTCGTGCCGACGTCGAGTGCGGCAAGCTTGCCGGCGTCTGGAACGGCCGACGCGAATTCCGCGGCGCTGCCGGTGATCAGCGCTGCCACGCCGCGAGCCTCCGCTCGGCGTCGCGCCGGATCGCGCCCCAGAACAGCGCATAATCATAAACGTGGTAATTGTTGCCCGGCAGCACGTACGATCCAAGCGGCGGGATCTCGCCATTGACGATCAGCAGCCCCTTGTCGCAACGCGCGCCGACCCGCCCCGGCTCGAGCTTCGCCGAAAGCAGGTCCGCGCTGGGTACAAGCGTGCCGGGATTAGCGTCTTGCGCTGCGACTCCGTTCTGCGTCCCGCTGATCGGGTTCACGCAGAGCAGGTCCTCGCGCCTGCGTTCGACTCCCGAAAAACCCGCCGAGTGTTCGTACGAGTGGAGCACGAGTTCGGGGTTGGCGGGATCGCCGAACGTCAGCCAGGATAGGATGCAGCCGGCCTGATCGTCTTTCGCGCATGGCGGAAGCCCGAGCATCGGTTCGTCCGCCGTCGTGCTGATCGGCCACCCGACCACGTAAGCCGCGACGATGCGGCGGGCGATCGGCTTGCCCGCGACCCTCTCCTTGAGCAGGCGCTCGAGCTGGAGCGCGCCCTGGCTGTGGCCTGCGAGGATGATCGGCCGGTCGCCGGACTGGCGGACGAATTCGTCGAACGCCGTCGCCACGTCACGGTAAGCGAGATCGAGCGCCTTTTGCGCGTCCTCGCTGTTCAACAGGAATGCGCCGAACGCCGCCTGGCGGTAGCGCGGCGCCCACACCTGGCCGGCAGCAGTGAACGCGCTCGCCTGGCTCTGGACGAAGAGGCGGGTGCGGAATTCGGTGTCGCCGCCGGCTCCAGCGGCGCGTTCCAGCGGTCGCGGTCGAGATAGGTCGTTGGATGGATGTAGAAGACCGCCGCGCCGCCTTCAGGGGCTGGCGTCATGCCGTCGGGCAACCACAGCGACGGATCGTTGGGAAGGGCGGGGCGCGCGACCCAGCTAGAGGGCTTCGAGTAATCCGGTCCGCCACCCGCCGCTGCTGCCTCGAAATGGCCCGTCGGCGTGGCGTTCTTGAGCAGCACGTCGCCGCCCCACTGGAAGAACGCGAAGGCACCTGCGACCGCGATCAGGGTCAGCACGAAGATGACCATCAGGAATCGCCGTGCGCACATTGCGCGGCGGGTTAGGCGAGCGGGTTCCGCCCGGCAACTGGCGACGAACGGAGAGGGCGGCTGCCGGAGTGAACCCGGCAGCCGCCCTCCACCGCTGCAACCAGTGGGTTATTGATAGTCAGCGGTGAGCGTGAAGCTCGCCTGATACAGAGCAGCCGGCTGATTCGCCGCGATGGCGAAGTCGCCGCCCACGCCGACCTGGAAAATGCCCGATGCGCCAATCACGCGCGTCAGGCCGCCGCTGTCGAGCCCCATGCTGTTGACCGTGATCAGGTCGAGCGGATTGCTCTGGCTGACCAGCACTGCTGGCGCACTGAGCGACAGCACGACGGTCTGACCGGCCGTGCCGGCGCCTGTGAACAGGCCGCGGTCGCCCGGGAAGCTGGGCACACCGGTCACACCGCCACCGACGGTGCGGCCGCCCGTGTCGGCGTCGATGACCACGTTACCGGCGACGGCGCTGCCGACGACGGTGCCGAAGTCCAGATCCTGGTTCTTGGCGAGAGTGAGCGGCTGGACAACGACGCCCTTGGCGAGCGCGTTGGCCGAAGCCTGTTGAGCCACGGCCGGTGTAGCCACGGCGAGAGTAGCGGCAGCAGCCGCGAGATAGACAGTAAAGCGCATCTTGGTTCCCCACGTTTAATGGAAGCTCCAAAATGGACCCAGTGTTTCAAAACAGGTTGAAGTTATAAGGTTCGCGGCAAATTAACCTTGTTCGTGAGGCTTTGCGGGCGTTCCGGACGAGGCGTTCCGCAGGCGTTCGCCAATGGTTACGCCCATCGTAACCGCGATTTTTGGGAGTCCTTGGGAAGCGCTCGAACACGGGGCGGCAAACCGGTTGAATTAACCGCCAGTTTTCCACTTGCGATAGCCATGCGGGGGAGCCGGGTTGCCGCTCTCGCAGGCCCCGGCTATCCGCCCCCCCATGCCAGTATCCACCGAACAGGTCCGCCACATCGCCAAGCTTGCGCGTATCGCCATGAGCGAAGAGGAGATCGAGCGGCTGGCGCCCGAGCTCAACAACATCCTCGGCTGGGTCGAGCAGCTGGCGGAAGTGAACACCGTCGGAGTGGAGCCGCTCGCGACGGTCATCGACCAGAAGCTGCGGCTGCGCGAGGACGCGGTGACCGAAGGGAACATCCGCGACGAAGTCCTCGCCAATGCCCCGGATGCGCAGCATGGGTTCTTTGCCGTGCCTAAGGTGATTGAATGAGGCGCGCGCTGAAGATCCTCCCCGGGACGGGGAGGTGGCAGCGCGGAGCGCTGACGGAGGGGGGTCTGAGCCCTGCACGCCGCCCCCTCCACCATCCTTCGGATGGTCCCCCTCCCCGTGCCGGGGAGGATTGTCTGTGAGCGACCTCACTTCTCTCACCATCGCCGAGCTGCGCGACGGGTTCCGCTCGCGCGAGTTCAGCGCGGTCGAGGTGGCGGAGTCGTACAACGCCGCAGTTGCCGCCGCGCGGTCGCTGAACGCCTACACGGTGGAGACCCCGGAGGATGCGCTCGCGGCAGCCGAAGCCGCGGACAAGGCGCGCGGCAACGGCGACCTACCGCCGCTCGCGGGCATTCCGCTCGGCATCAAGGACCTGTTCGCCACCCGTGGCGTGAACAGCACCGCCGGCAGCCGCATCCTCAAAGGGTTCAAACCGCCCTACGAGAGCACGGTCACGGCCAACCTGCGCAAAGCGGGCGCGGGAATGCTCGGCAAGCTCAACATGGACGAGTTCGCAATGGGCTCGTCCAACGAGACCAGCACCTATGGCCCGGTGGTCTCGCCGTGGCGGCGGCAGGGCAGCAACATGGGGCTGACCCCCGGGGGCTCGTCGGGAGGGTCGGCCGCAGCCGTTGCCGCGGCGATCGCCCCCGGCGCGACTGGGACCGACACCGGCGGTTCAATCCGCCAGCCCGCGGCCTTCACCGGCATTTGCGGGATCAAGCCGACCTACGGCCGCTGCTCGCGCTGGGGGATCGTCGCCTTCGCCAGCTCGCTCGACCAGGCCGGGCCGATGGCGCGGAGCGTGCGCGACTGCGCGATCCTGCTCGAGGCCATGGCCAGCTTCGACCCGAAGGATTTCGACCTCGCTCGCCCTGCCGGTGCCGCGGTGGGAGGCGAACCTGTCGAGCGACCTCACGGGCAAGCGCGTCGGAATTCCCAAGGAATATCGCATCGACGGCGTGCCGGCCGAGATCGACGCTTTGTGGGAGCGCGGCATCGAATGGCTGAAGGACGCTGGTGCGACCCCCGTCGAAATCAGTCTGCCGCACACGAAATACGCGCTGCCGACCTACTACATCATCGCGCCCGCGGAAGCCTCGTCGAACCTCGCCCGCTACGACGGCGTCCGCTACGGCCTGCGCGTAGAGGGCGTGAAGACGCTCGACGATATGTATGCCGCGACGCGCGCGGACGGCTTCGGCGCCGAAGTGAAGCGCCGCATCATGATCGGCACTTATGTGCTTTCGGCCGGCTTCTACGACGCTTACTTCACCAAGGCGCAGCGGGTGCGCGCGCTGATCAAGCAGGATTTTCGCAAGGCGTTTGAGAGCTGCGACGTGATCCTCACGCCCACCGCACCCTCGGCGGCGTTCGGAATCGGCGAGACGACCGACCCGCTCGCGATGTACCTGAACGACGTGTTCGCGGTGCCCGCCAGCCTCGCCGGGCTTCCGGCGATGAGCGTCCCCGGCGGCCTCGACGAGCAGGGCCTCCCGCTCGGCCTGCACCTGATCGGCAACGAGCTCGACGAGCAGATCGTCCTCAACGCGGGCCTCGCGATCGAGGAGCGGGCAGGGTTCACCGCACGGCCTGAGAAGTGGTGGTGAACTGGCTCGGGGAGATAGCTGAAAGCATCGTCACGCAAGAGATTGCAGTGACAATGCGGGACTGGTTGAGCCGAAAGTTCGGAGGGGTAAAGACGCGGAAGCGCGCTCCATCTGCTTCTGAGAAAGAGCGCGCGAGGATTTTGAGCCGTCGGGCGAATGATCGGCGTAACAGGAAGCGAAATCATGGCTGACATGGCTGCACCTTTCCGCATCAAGGGCACGACCGGCGAGTGGGAGGTCGTCGTTGGGCTCGAAGTCCACGCGCAGATCACGGCGACCGCGTCCAAGCTCTTCTCGGGCGCCGCGACGGCATTCGGGGCTGAACCGAATACGCAGGTGAGCCTGGTCGACGCGGCGATGCCCGGAATGCTCCCGGTGCCGAACAAGGAGTGCATCCGTCAGGCGGTGCGCACGGGCATGGCGCTTGACGCGGCGATCAACCCCTGGAGCCGCTTCGACCGCAAGAACTACTTCTACGCCGATCTGCCGCAGGGCTACCAGATCAGCCAGCTCTACCATCCGCTGGTCGGCGAGGGCGAAGTCGAGATCTTCACCGACGACAAGAACGAATCCACCGCCAAGCGCGTCGGCATCGAGCGCATCCACGTCGAGCAGGACGCGGGCAAGCTGATGCACGACCAGCACCCGACGATGAGCTACGTCGACCTCAACCGCTGCGGCGTCGCGCTGATGGAGATCGTGTCGCGGCCCGACATGCGCTCGCCGGCGGAAGCGGGGGCGTATCTGCGCAAGCTGCGCGCGATCCTGCGCTACGTCGGTTCGTGCGATGGCAATATGGAGGAAGGCTCGATGCGCGCCGACGTGAACGTCAGCGTGCGCAAGCCCGGCGGGGAACTTGGCACGCGGACCGAGACCAAGAACGTCAACTCGGTGCGCTTCGTCATGCAGGCGATCGAGCATGAGGCGAAGCGCCAAGTCGAAGTGCTCGAAGGCGGCGGCAGCATCGTCCAGGAGACCCGGCTGTTCGATCCGGACAAGGGCGCGACGCGCTCGATGCGCTCGAAAGAAGAAGCGCACGACTATCGCTACTTCCCCGATCCCGACTTGCTTCCGCTTGAGCTCGAAGAAACGTTCATTGCCGAGTGCAAGGCGTCGCTTCCCGAGCTGCCCGACGCCAAGCGCAAGCGTTATGAGGGGCTAGGGATATCTGCCGCAAATTCATCCATCATAACGGCAGAAGTCGAAACCTATCAGCAGTTCGAAGCCATTCTTGGAGCAACCGCTATCGATCAGAACAGACCGCTCGAGCAAGTCGCGGCCGCGACTGCGAACTGGTTCGTGTCGACTGTCATGAACCAGTTGAACGAGCACGCGGATTTGAGTGACCGCGTTGCCGATGCCTCAGCGAACGCTGCAATTCTTACCCTGGTGAGCGAAAACAAGATTTCTGGCTCAATGGCTAAGAACCTCTTCTTCAATTATGTTGTGGACCCGGACGGTCGAGTGATCTCAGCGTTCACTGAGGATGAAAAGTATCAGCAGACCAGCGACACCGGCGCGATCGACGCGGCCATCGACAAGGTACTCGCCGACAATGCCGACAAGGTGGAGCAGTACAAGGCTGGCAAGGAGGCGCTGTTCGGCTTCTTCGTCGGACAGACGATGAAAGCGATGGCCGGCAAGGCGAACCCGCAGCTCGTCAACGAGCGGCTGCGGGCGAAGTTGGGTTAATTCGTCATGCCGGGCTTGACCCGGCACCCGCCTTCTCCTTTCGTCTGCAGCACAGGGCAGGCAGGCCCCGGATCAAGTCCGGGGTGACGGTTTCCGGAGTCTCCATGCGTAAACTCGCACTTGGTATCGCGGCCGTTCTCGCTGCATCGTCGGCACCCGCGCAGACCCCAGCCCCTCCCAAGCTCCTCGTCGTCATCTCCGTCGATCAATTCTCGGCTAACCTGTTCGACGAATATCGCCCGCAGTTCAGCGGCGGGCTGGCGCGGCTGGCGAGCGGCACGGTGTTCCGCAACGGCTATCAAAGCCACGCCGCGACGGAGACTTGCCCCGGCCATTCTACGATCCTCACCGGCGACCATCCATCGCGGACCGGGATCATCGCCAACGTCTGGATCGACCAGACCGTGCAGCGCGCGGACAAGGCCGTCTATTGCGCCGAAGACGAGCGCGCCCCGGGCAGCACCTCGGTCAACTACAAGGTCTCGCCCGATCATTTGCTGGTGCCCACGCTGGGCGAGCTGATGAAGGCGCGGTGGCCCGGCACCCGCAACGTCGCCGTGTCAGGCAAGGACCGCGCGGCGGTCATGATGACGGGACATAAGGCCGACCAGCGCTGGTACTGGACCGGCAAGGCGTTCGCGACCGACCTCGCGGCCGCGCCAGTGCCGCGGGTGGTGCCGAGGGTGAACATGGCAATCGCCGCGGCGCTCGCGCAGCCGCGGCCGCCGCTGCAGCCGCCGCCATTCTGCCAGGCGAAGGCGCATGTCATCCCCGTCGAGGGTGGCGGCAAGCCGGTGGGCGCGGGCCAGTTCGTGCGGGCCGCTGGAGACGCGGCGGCCTTCCGCGCTTCGCCCGAGTTCGACGGCGACACGCTTGCGCTGGCCGCCGGACTGGTCGACGAGATGCAGCTCGGCCGACGCGCCGACCCGGACATGCTCGCAATCAGCCTCTCGGCGACCGATTATGTCGGCCACACCTACGGCACCGAAGGCGAAGAGATGTGCCTTCAACTGCTCGAGCTGGACCGTGAGATCGGCGATTTCCTGGCAATGCTCGACAGTCGCCGTATCAATTATGCGGTGGCCCTGACCGCCGATCATGGCGGCAAGGACATTCCCGAGCGCGAGCGGCTTGCGGGCGTGACCACGGCGGCACGCGTCGATCCGGCGCTTGGCGCGGCGAGCATGGGTAAGGCGCTCGCGGCCAGACTCGGTCTGCAGGGTCCCGGCCTGCTCGGCACCAGCAATTTCGGCGATATGTACATTGACCGCAGCCTCTCGCCGGCGGACCAGAAGCGGCTGCTCACCGCCGCCGTCGCCGCGTATCGCGCGCATCCGCAGGTCGAGGCGGTGTTCACGGCCGACCAGCTCGCTGCAACTCCGCTGCCGACTAGCCCCCCCGACCAATGGACGTTGATCCAGCGCGCGCGGGCGAGCTTTTATCCAGGGCGATCGGGGGATTTCGTGGTGTTCCTGAAGAAGGACATCACGCCGATCGCCGTCACGACCAGCTTTGTCGCGACGCACGGCAGCCCGTGGGATTACGACCGACGGGTGCCGATCCTGTTCTGGCGTCCGGTTCGCGTGGGCGCGACGGTGGAGACTCCTGCCGAGACCACTGACATTCTGCCAACGCTGGCAGCGATGATCGGCTTGGCGGTCGCCCCAGGTTCGATCGACGGCAAGTGCCTCGACGGCGCTGCAGATGTGATTTGCCAGCGCTAACCGATTAAAAACACGCACTTTTCTTTCACGAAGGGTTCAGGCATAAAGACCCAGTTAGAGAGTGGGGAAGGGCGCCTGCGCGCCCTTGTGGAGGATCCGGATGCGTAAGTGGAGTGTGGCCATCGCGCTGGCGGCCAGCGTCCCGCTCACGGCGTGCGTGCAGACGAAGCAATATGCCGACCTGCAATTCACGCCGCCGCAGGGCGACTACAAGCTCCTCGTGCTCCGCCCCGATGTGACCGTCGGTTCGCTGACCACCGGCGGAATGGTCGAGCCGCGCGCCGACTGGACCGACCAGGCGCGCGCCAGCATCGTCGCAGCACTTCGCGCGCAGCAGGCCGCGCGCGGCGGCAAGGTAACGATCGTCGAGCATCGCAACGAGCTGCCCGGGGTCGATCCGCAGGAGCTTGCCGACGTCGAGCGGCTGAACGCCGCGGTCGACGATTCGATCGCGCTGCACAAATATCTCGGCGATTATCTGCCGACGAAGCGCGGCAACCGGCTCGACTGGACGCTTGGAGAAGACGCCGTCCGCCTCGGCCAGAAGACCGGCTATGATTATGCCTTGTTCCTCCACGCCGAGGACCAGGTGGCGTCGGGCGGGCGGATTGCGCTCGGAGTCCTCGGCCTCGCCGGCTGCATCGTCGGCTTCTGCGCCCCGAACGTCGGCGGGCAGCAGCAGCTCGATTATGCCTCACTGGTCGATCTCAGGACCGGCGACGTGGTGTGGTTCAACGTGGTCCTCGCCCAAAGCCAGGTGCCGGGAATCAAGTTCGGCGACCTCAGGACTCCGCAGGGCGCGGAACAGATGGTCGAGCGCCTGCTCGGCCGGATGAAGCCGGGCCAGGCGGTCCGCCGCGCGCAGGAAGTCCGCTGATGTGCCTGCGCTGCGTTGAGCTTACCCGCCGCTCGCTTTTGGTCGGCGGAGTTGCCGCCGCGGCTTCGCTGCACACCGGCGTCGCGCATGCGCGCGTGCTGCCGAAGGACATGGTCCCGCTGGTCGGTCGCGGTTTCAAGCCAACCGACCGCGACGAGCAGGGGCTGTGGAAGGAGATGGAGCGCGCCGAAGAAGAAATCGCGGGCTCGAACCTCCTCATCCAGGACCCGAAGCTCACCGGCTATCTGAAGAATATCATCGGCACGGTCGGCGGGCCCGCGGCGCAGGATTTCCGCATCTATCTGGCGCGCATCCCCGACTTCAACGCGATGATGTTCCCGAGCGGCTTTGCAGTCGTTTTTTCAGGGCTTCTTCTGCGCATGCGCAACGAAGCGCAGCTGGCGGGCGTGATCGCGCACGAATCCGGGCACTTCCTGCGCCGGCACATGATCCGCTCGTGGCGCGACGAGCGGCGCAAGACCGACCTGTTCGCGGTCGGGTCCATGCTTGCCGGCATCGGCGGCGCGGGCGCGGGAATGTATCTCGGCGACTACGTCCAGCTGGCCGAGCTCGGCACCTTGCTGTCGCTGTTCAGCTACAGCCGCGAAATGGAGGCCGAGGCCGACGCCATGGGCGCCAGGCTGGTGGCGGACGCGGGTTATACGCCGATGGAGATGTCGAACATCTGGCTGCAGCTGATCGGCGAGGAAAATGCGAGCGCTTATTATCGCCGCAAGCACCGCGCACAAAGGCGGTCTGTTCGACACCCATCCCTCGTCCGACGCGCGAATGGCCGACCTCAAGGCCGACGCCGCCGAAGTGACGGTGCCCGGGACGCACGTACAGTGATTACCGCGAGCGCTATTTGTCGACGATCGCCGAGATCCGGCCGACTTTGCTCGACGACCAGGTGAAGCTCAACGACCCTGGCGCCAGCCAGTATCTGATCGAGACGCTGGCGCAGGACGGCTGGAACGGCCTGCTGCGCTTCTACGAAGGCGAGGTGTGGCGGCTAAGGAACCGCCCCGGCGACGATATCCGCGCCGAGCAGAGCTACGCGGCCGCGGTCGCTTACCCCGACGCGCCGGCGGACGCTTGGCGCTGGCACGGAATCTCGCTGATGAAGCAGGGCCGGGCCGCCGAGGCGAAGGCCGCCTTCGCCCGCTATCTCACCATGAAACCCGACGCCCCGGACGCCGCCTGGGTGCGGCAGATGGCGGGCTGAGCGAGACGATCACCATGAAGCACCTTAAGACATTCGGCTTTCTCGCCCTTCCGCTCGCGCTTTCCGCCTGCGGCGGCCTTGGCGGCGGCGAATATGGGTTCAGCAGCTATGCGCTGGTGCGCGCGCATCGCGTGAACGTCGGCAACGGCGACCTGTCGGTGGTCGCGCCGCGGCCGTACAATCGCCACCGGCCGAATCCTGTTCGAGGACGTCCGCGACGTCGAGGACTGGACTCAGAACGGGCCGATCCTCGACGGCATCAGCTTCGTCAGCGGAATGAAGAGCGGCCGCGAGCTGGTCCGCCAGCGCCGCAGCGCGAGCCAGCAGGTCCCCCGCTTCCGCTCGGACATGACCGCGCCCGAGATCACCGCGATGCTCGAAAGCCTCTATCGCGTGAAAGGCGGGGCGGTCGATCTGAAGACGCTGTCGCTCCAGCCGCGGCCGTTCCTCGGCGCCAACGGCTTCCAGTGGGATTACGAGCATCTCGACAGCGACGAGCTGTGGCGCCGCGGCCGAGCGGTCGGCGCGGTGATCGACGGCAAGCTCTATCTGATCCTCTTCGACGCCGCGCGCTCGCATTATTACAACGCGCTCTTGCCCGATTTCGAAGCGATCGTGGCGTCGGCGCAGAGGCGCGGCTTAGCCCGTCGGTGAGATCGGTCCGGGCGGCTGCGGCGGCGGCGCGTTGGCGGCGTGGGCACGTCGATATCCGGGCCGACCGGCGGCGTTTCGGGCGGCGGACTGCGGCGCCGTGCCCGGCTGTGTCGGGGCGGGTGTCTCGCGGCGGCGGGCGCGGGCGAAGGGGGCTGCTGTTGCATCTGAAAGTCTCCAGCCACCCAACGAATGCCGTGCCTGGCGCGGGTTGCCGAACGCCGCACGCCTGTTATAGGCCGCCACCTTCTTGGGCCGCGCGCGTGGCGGAACTGGTAGACGCGCTGGATTTAGGTTCCAGTATCGAAAGATGTGGGGGTTCGACTCCCTCCGCGCGCACCAGCTGCTCGCCCGGCCTTCAAGCGATTTCATCGGGACCTTTGCAACGTGACCATCAAGACCGTCGAGACTGAGAAAGAGGGCCTCAAGCGCGCCTTCATGCTGACCATCCCCGCCCAGGACATCGAGGCGCGGGTCGACCAGGAGGTGAAGCGGATCGCTCCGCAGATCCGCATGCCCGGCTTCCGCCCCGGCAAGGTGCCGCCGAACCTGATCCGCAAGATGCATGGGGATTCCCTGCGCGGCGAGGCGCTGAACGGCGCGGTGCAGGACGGCGTTCAGCAGCTGCTGGCCGAGCAGAATATCCGCCCCGCGCTGCAGCCGCAGGTCGAGCTCGACGAGAAATATGAGCCGGGCAACGATGCCGAGGTCCGGGTCAGCGTCGAGGCGCTGCCCGACGTTCCGGCGCCGCAGATCGACAATCTTTCGATCGAGCGCCTGACCGTCGAGGCCGACGAGGCTGTGGTCGACGAGCAGGTCAAGCAGCTCGCGACCCAGAGCAAGCGCTGGGAAGATGCGCCGAAGAAACATGCCGCGGCGATGGGCGACCTCATCGTCATGGACTTCGAGGGCAAGGCGGAGGGCAAGGCCTTCGAGGGCGGCAAGGGCGAAGACATGTCGGTCGAGCTGGGCTCGGGCCGCCTCATTCCCGGTTTCGAGGAGCAGCTCGTCGGCGCCAAGGCGGGCGACGAGCGCGAGGTGAAGGTCTCCTTCCCCTCCGACTATCAGGTGGCTGATCTCGCCGGCAAGGACGCGACCTTCGCGGTGACCGTCAAGGCGGTGAAGACCGGAGGCGAGACGAAGATCGACGAGGAATTCGCTAAGTCGCTAGGGCTGCAGAGCCTCGACCAGTTGAAGGGCCTGGTCCGCGATCAGCAGACCCAGGAGCTCAACGACCTCACCCGCACGCACATGAAGCGCCAGCTGCTCGATCAGCTCGCCGAGCGCCATGACTTTGCGGTTCCCGAGTTCATGGTCGAAGCCGAGCACCAGAATATCCTCGGCCAGCTGCGGCACGAAGCGAGCCACGAAGCCGATCCCGATGCCGCGCTTGCGGAGATTGAAAAGGACGCCGCCGAATATCGCCGCATCGCCGAACGCCGCGTCCGGCTCGGCCTGCTGCTGTCGGAAATCGGCGCCGCGAACGGCATCCAGGTGAGCGACCAGGAGATGCAGCGGCTGGTCGCGCAGGCGGCGCAGCAATATCAGGGCAAGGACCGCGAGACCTTCCTCAAATATGTCCAGCAGGAGCCGATGTTCGCGGCCCAGCTGCGCGCGCCATTGTACGAGGACAAGGTCGTCGACTTCCTCTTCTCCAAGGCCGAGGTAACCGAGCGCAAGGCCACCAAGGCGCAGCTCGAAGCCGACCTCGAGAGCGAGGAAGGGCATGTGCACGGGCCCGGCTGCGGGCACGACCATGCCGCGAAGCCGAAGGCGAAGAAGGCCGCTGCGAAGCCGAAAGCCAAGGCCGAGGCCAAGCCCGAGCCGGAAGAGCCGGCCAAGGGCCCCGTCGCCAAAGCGTCAGCCAAGCCCAAGCCCGCGAAGCCGCTGAAGGATGAGGCCGGTTCAAAGGCGCCGCAAGCCAAGGCCGACGCCAAGCCCGCAAAGAAGGCCGCTCCCAAGAAGGCGACCAAGAAGGCTTGAGCGACCGGGAGATCGTAGCCGAAGACCTCAACGCCGCGCTCAATGATCTGCGACGTGAGGGCTTCACGCTCGATGTCATCTATCCGGCCGACGACCCGCACACGGCGATTCTGAGCCGCGCTTCCGAGCGAGTGCGTCTCACCACGCAGCCGGGCGCACCTGACCCGCCGGCGGAGCCGCCTGCCTTCGCGCCGGAATTCGTGCTGACGCACGCCGGCGCCGACGGCGGTGAGGGCAGGGCGGGGATGCTTTACCGCGATCTCATCCCAAGCCGCCTCGGCGGACGCTACATCGCTTCGCACATCACGATTCGCGAAGGCGGTCCGGTATCCGACTGGGTCCACTTCCACCGC
The DNA here is from genome assembly GCA_963849435.1 of uncultured Alphaproteobacteria bacterium. GTDB lineage: Bacteria > Pseudomonadota > Alphaproteobacteria > Sphingomonadales > Sphingomonadaceae > Sphingomicrobium. Next base: position 27,048 of record CAWKHO010000022.1, on the reverse strand, counting down.
ATCGCATTCCAGATGATCGCCGTGCGCCGTGGCTGGGTGCGCGTGGTGTACGAGGACCAGGGCGAGCCGTTCGTCATGGGAGCGGGCGACCTTGTCCTGCAGCCACCGGAGATCCGCCACCGCGTTCTGGAAAGCTCGCCGGGCCTGGAAGTGGTCGAGATCACCTGCCCGGCGCTCCACGAGACTTTCGCCGACCATGAGCTGACCCTGCCCAACGGCAGAGTGGATCGGGGTCGGCGGTTCGGCGGCCAAAGCTTCCTGCGTCACGTCGCGAAAGACACGCCGTGGACGCCGTTCAATGACGCCGAAGCGCAGGAGACGGCCATGTCCGCCGCAACGGGCGGACTGGCCGAAGTGTGCGTGGTTAGGCCTTGCGGATCGTCGAAGATCGCATTCGCTCCGCACGATGGGGAGCTGGTATTCGGCTTCGTTCTCGAAGGGTCAGGCGAACTTGATTACGCGGGCTGCCATGCGCTCGGGCCCGCAGACTCGTTCGTCATTCCCCCGGGTGAGCCGTGGGCTTTGAGCCACGCGTCTGACGACCTGCGGCTTCTGTATGTGACCACGCAGGGCCTAGCGGCCCGCTCGCAATCGCCTCTATAGCTGCGTCCTCAACCGAGGGGCCCCCGTTTGGATAGTCCGCAGTCGCCGCGCATTGCCGTCTTGCTGCCGTGTTATAACGAGGAAGCGGCGATCGGCGCGACCGTGCGCGGCTTCCGCGCGGCGCTGCCCTCCGCGACCGTCTATGTCTACGACAACAACAGCCGCGATGGGACGCGCGCGGTCGCCGCGAAAGCGGGAGCCGTCGTCCGCAGCGAGCGCCAGCAGGGCAAGGGCAATGTCGTGCGCCGCATGTTCGCGGACGTCGATGCCGACATCTATGTCATGGCCGATGGCGACCTCACCTACGATCCGCAGTCCGCTCCCGTCATGGTCGATATTCTGCTCGCCGAGCAGCTCGACATGGTCGTGGGCACGCGCCGGCACGACGCGAAGGGCGCCTATCGCGGCGGACACGTGTTTGGGAATCGCCTCTTCACCGGCCTGCTTTCCGGCCTCTTCGGACGGAGCTTCACCGACATTTTTTCCGGCTACCGAGTTTTCTCGCGGCGCTTCGTGAAGAGCTTCCCGGTTCTCTCCTCCGGCTTCGAGATCGAAACCGAGATGAGCGTTCACGCGCTCGAGCTGCGGATGCCGGTGGGCGAGGTCGAGACGGCTTATGCCGCCCGCCCGGAGGGCTCGCGAGTCCAAGCTTTCGACCTTCTCCGACGGTTCGCGGATCCTGAAGACCATTGTCACTTTGTATCGCATCGAACGCCCGGTCCTGTTTTACGGGAGCCTTGGCGCGCTTCTGCTCGCCGCGGCGATCGTCCTCGCGATCCCACTGGTCATCACGTACCTGCACACCGGACTGGTGCCGCGCTTCCCGACGGCAATCCTGGTCACGGGCATGACCGTGATCGCAGTGCTGTGCTTCTTCACCGGGCCTCATTCTCGACACCGTCACCCGCGGCCGGCGCGAGGTTCGGCGTCTGGCTTATCTGTCGCTGGCCGCCCCTGGGGAGGTGTAGCCTCTTTGCATCACCTCGCGGCGATTGTGTGGCTTGCGTGACAGTATTGGCTACCTAGCTCTCCCGATCCTTCGATACGGTTGTTTCCAGAAGGCGCCGGTCATGTGCGCCGTTCATGGGGGACTAAAATGAAGCGTATCGAGACGATTCTTCGCGCTGGCGTAGCTTTTGGCGCGCTTGCGGTTGGCACTGGAGCTGTGGCGCAAAGCATGGTTCCGACGGTGGAGACGCAGCAGGCGCCCGCCACGACGACCGTCAGCGCTGAAGATGTCGCCAAGGCGGATATCGTGATCACCGGTTCGCGCATCCGCCGCAACCCGCTCGACCTCGATGCTCCGCGCGTGTTCGTCGACCAGAAGGACATCACCAGGACGGGCCTCAACTCGATCAACGACGTGCTGCAGCGCTTGCCCAGCGCCGGCGGCGGCAACAACAGCCGGTTCAATAATTCCGGCAACGTCGGCAATCCGCCCGACGGCGGCGGTGTCGGCGCCGGTTCGGCCGAGATCGACCTTCGCTATCTCGGCTCGCGCCGCACGCTCGTGCTGGTCGACGGCCTGCGCTACGTCAACGGCGCGTCCGCTTCGGGCGTGCCCGGGTCGGTCGACCTTAACTCCATTCCCGATTCCATGCATCGAGCGCATCGAGGTGCTGCAGGACGGCGCCTCAGCCATCTACGGCTCGGACGCGATCGCCGGCGTGGTCAACATCATCACCAAGAAGAACCAGAACGGCTTCGTCGCTTCAGCGGGCAGCTGAGCGAGTTTCTAAGAGCGACGGGTTCACCCAGAATTACCAGCTGAGCTGGGGCAATGGCGGCAGTGGGCCGCTGCACATCGTCATCGGCGGCGATTATGTGAAGGCAGAACGGCGTCTTCGCCGGCGACCGCGCGCTTTCGGCCTTCCCGAGGCCTTATGCGACCAGTGCCTGCGACAACACCTGCTCGAGCTTCACGCCGTAAACGGGCGGTTCTTCTCTTCAGGATGCTTCGAACACCGTCGAGTTCTCACCGTCGACCCAGACGCTTGATGCTAACACGCCGACGTCAACTCCGACGCTGCCAACTTCCCTGCCGATTTCAAGCGATTCGGAACGGCTGATCGATTCAACTTCGCGCCATATAATTACTTGCAGGTCCCGCTGGAGCGCTATGGCGCGTTCGCCAATCTAAAATACGAGCTCAGCGCCGATATCCACTTCTCGGTGAAGGGACTGCGAATCGGCGGAAGTCCAAGAACCAGGCTGCTCCGCTGCCCTTGGGTATTGGTCCGGATGTCGGCGCGTCACTCCGGTGCTCGATGCGACCACGATGATGCGACGAATATTTACAATCCGTTTGGCGTAACGCTCGTCTCCACAAACATTAGCGCATTTCTGCGGCGTTTCGTCGAGGGCGGACCACGGCGTTTCTTCCAGACCGTCGACACGACCTATGGCGTTGCGACGCTGGACGGGCATTTCGCGGCGCTCAATCACGACTGGTACTGGGACATCAACGGCGTCTACGGCAACAACAAAGCCAAGCAGAGATGTTCACGGGAATATTAACTCCCAGAAGCTGCGCCTGCGCTTGGCCCTGACGCGATCTGCCCGAGCACGACGAACCCCGATTGCGTGCCATTCAACTTCTTCGGCGGCGCGGGTTCGATCACCCAGGACATGCTCGACTATGTGACCTTCGTGCAGCGTGACAGCAGCAGGCAGCGGACGTGGGACTTCACGGCCAACCTGTCGGGCAGCCTTGCGGACCTTCAAGGCGGTCCGCTCGGGATCGCCTTGGGAGTCGAATATCGCAAGCTGAGCGGCGATTCGATCCGGACCAGGTCGTCGCGGCGGGCTTCAGCTCCGATATTCCCGCGGGTCCGACGACGCGGCAGCTACAACGTCAAGGAAATCTACGCGGAGTTGAACGCGCCGCTGCTCGCCCACAAGCCGATTGGCCGAGCTGCTCGAGCTCAATGCGGCCGCGCGGGTTTCCGACTATTCGATTTCCGGGTCGACCTCGACGTTCAAGGGCAGCGTGAACTGGAAGCCGGTGAAGGCGCTTCGCTTGCGCGGTTCCTATGCGGAAGGTTTCCGCGCTCCCCAGATCGGTGAGCTGTTCGGATCGCTGTCGCGCTTCGACCAGACCCTCAGCGACCCCTGTTCCAACGACAGCACAGCGCCGCGCAACTTCCTGAACGATGCGACGGTGATGGCCAACTGCATCGCGCAGGGCGTGCCGGCCAGCGGCAACTACGCGCAGGCCAACTCGACCAACTTTCCGTGGTTGTCAGCGGCAATGATCAGCTGAAAGCGGAGAAGTCCAAGAGCTGGATATTCGGCGGCGTGTTCAGCCCGGCGATCTTCCCCGGCCTGACGATCGAGTACAACCACTACAATATCGCCATCAGCAATGCGATCCAGGCCTTCCCTGCGCAGATCACGCTGACCAATTGCACGGTCAACAATGATCCGACCGCATGTGCGCGCATCACCCGCTCCTTCAGTGGGACCGGTCAGGTCACGCGCATCACCGGCATTCTGCAGAACATCGCCTCCGTCAAAACCAAGGGCAGCGACCTCAACGTCGCCTGGCGTTCGCGCATGACCTCCTGGGGCAGGTTTGGGGTGACCTGGAACAACACCTGGCTCGAGGGCTTCAAAGTCACGCTGCCCGTCGAGGGCGGGACGCAGACCGATCAGCGCGCCGGGACCGAGCTCGGCAGCCCGTCGCAGGCTTACCCGCACTACAAGTCGCAGTCGGCTTCTCGACTGGGATCTCGCCGATTTCGGCGCGAGCCTGACCGGCCGCTACATCTCGAAGCTGCGCGAGGCCGACGGCAATATCATGAAGGACCGGCTGTTCACCGATGTCAGCTGCGCTGGTCGCCGGCAATCATGAACCATGCGTTCGGGCTTCGCTGTGGGTGTGAACAACGCCTTCAACACGAGGATCCCCGGGCTGCAACACCTGCGACGCAACCTCGATCGACCGCGTACGACATGCCGGGGCGGTTCTACTACGGGCGCGTGACGGTGAAGATGGGCTCCGAGCGCGCAGCTCCGCCGGCCTATGCGCCGCCGCCGCCCCCGCCGCCGCCCGTAGTTGAGCCCGCGCCGGCTCCGCCACCACCGGCGGCTCCGCCACCGCCGCCGCCACCGGCAGCAGCGCCGGAGCGCGGCAACTAAGGCGCTGTCGCCAGCGGAGTATGGAGGCGGGGATCACCCAGGTAAAGAAACTGGGCCCCCCTTCGCTTATCTGGCTGCCTTGAACCGCGCGGCGTTCGCGCCGATGTAGGTTCACATCAGCAATAGAGGATCCGCCACCCGTGATCGACCATCAGGACATCGTTTCGCAGCTCGTTCCAATCGTCATCGAGCAATCCAACCGGGGCGAGCGCAGCTTCGACATCTATTCGCGGCTGCTGCGCGAGCGGATCGTCTTCATCACCGGCGCGATCGAGGACCATATGGCCAGCCTCGTCACCGCCCAATTGCTCTTCCTCGAGTCCGAGAACCCGAAGAAGGACGTCTTCATGTACATCAACTCGCCCGGCGGAGTGGTCACCGCCGGCCTCGCGATCCACGATACCATGCAATACATCCGGCCCAAGATCAGCACCGTGTGCATCGGCCAGGCCGCGTCCATGGGCAGCTTCCTGCTGGCGGCCGGCGAGCCCGGGATGCGCGTGGCGCTCACCAACAGCCGGATCATGGTCCACCAGCCCTCGGGCGGCGCCCAGGGCATGGCCGCGGACATAGAGATCCAGGCGCGCGAAATCCTCCGCATGCGCCAGAGGCTCAACGAGCTCTATGCGCAATATACCGGCCAGAAGATCGAGGACATCGAGAAGGCCATGGACCGCGACAAGTTCCTTGAGGCGGACGAGGCCAAGGCCTTCGGCATCATCGACGAGGTCTTCGACAAGCGGCCCGAGCCGGGGGCGGACGGGGGCACAGGCCAGGGCGAGGTGACGCCGGCGTAAAAGACGGGCCGAGCGTTAATGCGCGGCGGCGGCTGACGCGGACGGGGCGTCGAACTCTAGCCCGTATTCGGCAAATTGTAGTTCTTCATCTGGATCGAGCCTCAGCGCCTCAGCGCGATCGGCCTCCGCCTTGGCTCGGTCGCCCCGACGATGCCCGGCGAATGCTCGACCCATGTAATTGAATGCGCTGTGGTTTTCCTTGATTGCCGTGCTGAACGCTTCTTCGGCCTCAGCAATCCGGCCGAGCCGCAAAAGCACGAGTGCCCTGATCGCACTTTTCGTATTCGAGTCGAGTTCCCGAGCCTTGTTACAATCACGGAGCGCGGTCTCGAGAAACATGCCGGCCCGCGCTTCGGCCCAGCATAAGCCTAGATATTGCGGACCAGTCTTTGCCTTCTCGCGACTCCCACTGAGGATGGCTTCCGCTTCGGCCCTTCGACCCGTTTTGTAGAGTGCCTCGGCGCGGCCCAAGGCAAACGCAGCGTTGTCTGGTTCGATTTTGGAGCCAAGATCGTACAGTTGGAGAGCACCGGGGTAATCGCCTTTGAGCACCAGTTGCGAAGCCTTTGCGGCGATCACGTCGACGTTGTTGGGTTCGAGCTTCAGTGCTGCGTCGAGATCGGCGAGCCGCCCGTCTAGGTCGTTATAGGGCCGGACTCCCGCTCAATTCGCATACACAATGGCGTTCGGTTCGAGAGCGAGCGCTCGATCAAACAGCTGCATCGCCTTTGGTCGTTGACCGAGCGCCGCGTAGGTTTTCGCTGCCGCGACAAATGCGTATGAGTCCGGGTTATCCTTGATCATCGCCTCCGCTTCGGAGGCCGCCGCATCGCGCTGATCCCGCAACAGGAAGATGTTCGCCCGCACTATTCGTAAATCTGGAGCCTTGTAGCCAAGCTTCAGAGCTTGTTCGGTATCCGCCAGCGCTAGGTCATAGCGGTTTAGAGCGAGATACGCGCCAGCGCGCTGCAAGTAGGCGTAACCCTTATCCGGGCTGAGACTCGATCAGTTTGGAGTAGCTTTCAATTTCTGCATCAGAGCTGCCGCGGCGCTCGTCAAGCTTGGCCTTTGCGAAGAGCAGGCCGGAATTTTTTGGAGAGAGCTTGAGGCCAAACGCGGTGTCTGCTTCAGCGGCTGCATAATCGCCATTGTAAACGTATGCTAAAGCGCGGGAGCCCAGGACCTCCGCATTCTTTGGATCGTTTCTCAGGATCTCGGAATAGTCGCGGATGGCATCGTCGTATTTCCAGTCGCGATATAGAAGCATGCCGCGCTGGTATCGTGCGAACGTATCACCTGGATTACGTTCAAGAGCCTTCGAGTAACCCGCGAGTGCGGACTGCAGATCGCCTTTGCGATCGGCAATCGCGGCCCGCGTTGCTGTCACGGCGTCATTGGTTGGATCGATTGACTCGAGCGCTGCCAAATCCTTTTCGGCCGCCGCATAGTCTTTCTTTTGAACGTACGCCCAGGAGCGCTTCTGGAGCGCCAACTTGTTCTTGGGATCAAGCGCGAGCGCTTTCGTCGTCGCTGCGACGACGTTCGGCCAGTCGGCGCGTCTGGTCGCGATTATGATCCGTGCTTGCGCGACCCCAGCGTCCGCCGGAGCAATGACTTCTGCGGAAGAAACGTCCTTCTCCGCTTCGACAAAATCTCCGTTGTCGAGATGGGCGTAGGCTCGCATGAGAAGGACCGGAACGTTTTTGGAATCGAGAGACAAACTGGCGGTAAAGTCGGTTATCGCTTCGTCGTACTTCTTGGCTGATTGGTAGGCGCTGCCGCGCTGGACATAGTCATACGCTGACACAGGTCTGCTCGCGGCCAGCACGGTCAGATCGCCCGGTGTCGAGTGATAGACGCTGGCTACCTGCAAATAGACGCCGTCCTTGCTCAGCGCCTTCAGCCGTGGCGCAGCAGCGAGCGTGTCTTTGTACGGTACCTCGGCGACGATGCTCCGTTCGCTGGAGTCGACAGTGATCACGTCGCCATTGACCGTCTCGGACCGGGCATATTCGACACCAGCGAGGGTTTCGTGCACGTTTGGCTCGAGCTTTTGCTCTGCGGCGAAACCAGCAGGAAGCCGGACTGTCACATGGTCTTTTACATAGCGCGGATGGCTAATTGCCCAGGGCGCATCGTGGAACGGTCCCGCGAGGCGATCGAAATCGGGGTCGAAGGCTATGGAAGATGTTGGAACATTGAACCAACTGTCTTTCCAGTCGAGCTTGGCTGTGCCCTTGATTGTGACCACGAACTCGCGCTTCGCCTTGTCGAACTGGTATGACGACGAGCCGACAGTGAAATCGTCGAAATAGCCTCTCGCGGTATTGCGGAATTGTTCGTCGCGCTGCTCGGCGCTCGATGCCGAATAGACCGTGCTCAGTTGAACTGCCGAGTCGCTCCGATCGACTTCCTCAATCGTGATGGTTGAAGGTGCGAAAATGCCGGCACTCGCATCGATGCTGACGTTGTGCTCGGCACTCGGCTCGCGGAGCGGCGCTGGGACGATGTGGATGAGTTGAGCATTGTCGACGAGCGGCAGGCCCCAGCCGAAGTCCGGCACCTTGATGTCATCGAGTGACGTGTCACCCGTGCGCGTGCCATCGAGCCAATAGGTTTTGCCGCCGATATGCGCGCGCACCAGCACATGATTGAACATTCCGATCGACGGCAGTCGGTCGGCAATGACGTCGCCGGCCACCACGTTCGCGACTACCGCTTCCGCGGTGATTCCCAGGTCGTGGAGGATCGCGAGCAGCAGCGCGGTCTTCGCCTTGCAGTCGCCGTAACGCCGTGACCAGGTGGTCTCCGCGGGCGCTGGGACGTAACCGCCCTGGCCCATCAGCAGCGCGACGTAACGCACCCGTTCCTGCACCAGCTGCAGCGCCTGCTCGGTGCGGTTCTTGGGATCGGCCGAAGCCTTCCGGATCTTGTCGACTTCGTCGTGCAGCGAACCGGACGCGGAAATGACCGCGGCATCGCGAAAGAGCGGCATCAGCAGCTTCGCCGGCTCCGCCCAGGAGCGGAAGTCCGTGGCTTCGCCTATTCGTGCGATGTGGAATCGCAGCGGCGCGCCCTTGGGCGCGATCACCGGCTCGACGTCGCGCATCGTGAGTTCGTAGACCTTTGTCCGATCGCGGGTGGTGGGCTGCGTTGCCGGAAGATCGCCCATCTTTTGGATTCTTACGTCGAGCGTCGAAGGCCATGCGAGCCGCGCATGGGCGAGCCCGATCTGGGCCGAACCCCATGGCGCGAACGTCGCCTCCACATGCCCCTTTAGCACCGGATCTGAGTGCTCGTCGGTGTAAGCGAGCACGACAATGTCGCCTTCCTGCAGTCCTTCGGGTTGGATGTTCGCGGTGAGCACGCCGTCGAGCATCGCCAGCTCGAGGTTCGAACTCGCGGCGCATGGTCGTGAAGGTCTGACCGGACTTCAACACGTCGATCACCTGATTGCCGCGATGAATCTCCAGCCGATTCACGGTCGCTGTGTCGAACGCCGGATTCCAGGCGATCGAGAGGTTGCCGGCGGCGAGCCCTTCGGGCTTCTGAATCTTGAACGCGAGTTCCGAAAAGGTGCTGATCTTGCCCGGCTCGAGCATCGTCTGCTGGTCATGCAGCAGCATCGCAACCGGCCGATCCTTGGCCTTTGCGGATGCGGCGGGAATGACCTGCGGTATAACCCAGGCGGGCGGCGCGCCGAATTTAAGCTGATCTGCTGCCCATGCGGGTGCGGAGGCGATCAACGCCGCTCCCGCCGTCCAGACGCAAATCGCACGCACCCCGTTCCTCCCCACTTGCCGGGACATCCTAGGTACGGATGATCCCGTTTATCAACAGACATTTAGGTGAATTTGAACGGATGGCGAGACGCCTGCTTAATGCGCGGTCACTCGAAACTGCTGTCCTACAGTCCCTTCTTTGGCATATCTGAACGGCCTCCTTTGTCCCTGGAGGCACAAGTGCCCGAACACGATTCAACTCTCCACATCACCTCCGAACCCGCGCAGCTCCGCCCGCGCCACGACGGCTGGACCGCGGAAAAGCAGATGGCTTCGCGTGCGCGCGCGTGGCATCGCAGCATTCGCTGCGCTTCGCGTTCGGCCATGCTCGATTCCACAGCAAATCCGACACATCCGACTACCCCCCGATTCAGCACCAACCTGTCGGAACGGTGTCGGATTCCTCGCGCGCGAGCGCGTAGGGCTGTGACCTTTGGGACGTTTCAGCTCAAGCGCACGAGCACGTACAGCATGGAGATGCCGTCTGTGCGGAGTGCAGCGCAGCGGAGCTGCGTCGCGAGATGACGCGAGCCGACCGGCGGCGAGACGCCCCGCGCGGGCCGAAGCTTACTTCTTCTTGCCGGAGCTGCTTTTGCTCGAGCTGCTCTTGCTGCCGCTGGAGGTGGTCTTGGCGCGTGAGCTCGAACTCTTCTTTGAACCGCCGGAGCTGGACTTGGTGGGCATGACACTCTCCTCTTCCGGCAATGCACAACCCGTGAGGCGCGCCGGCTGTTCCTGCCTCTCCGTTCAAGATTTGTTTGTTCCCCTATTGTTCTCCACGAACAAATCGGATACGAAGGCTCATCAGGCGGGGCTCGGCCGCCGCTGTCGAGCGGATTGACCGCTTGCATTGATGAGGGAGACAGGGGACATGGCAACGCAGTTGAAGATCATCGGTGGCGGAGCGGAAGCCGGCAAATTGGAGAGTTCGGGCATGGACCGGCAGAAGGCGCTCGAAGCGGCGCTCGCGCAGATCGACCGCGCGTTCGGCAAGGGCTCGGCGATGCGGCTCGGAAGCCGCGAGAAGATGGAGATCGAGACGACCTCCACCGGCAGCCTCGGGCTCGACATCGCCCTTGGGGTCGGCGGCCTTCCGCGCGGCCGTATCGTCGAGATCTACGGACCGGAGAGCTCGGGCAAGACGACGCTCGCGCTGCACGCCATCGCCGAGGCGCAGAAGACCGGCGGGGCCGTCGCTTTCGTCGACGCCGAGCATGCGCTGGACCCGGCTTATGCGAAGAAGCTCGGAGTGAACATCGACGAGCTGATCGTGTCGCAGCCGGACACCGGCGAGCAGGCGCTCGAGATCGTCGACACGCTCGTCCGGTCGAACGCGATCGACGTGCTGGTGGTCGATTCGGTCGCCGCACTGGTTCCGCGCGCGGAAATCGAAGGCGAAATGGGCGACAGCCACGTCGGCCTCCAGGCGCGGCTGATGAGCCAGGCGCTGCGCAAGCTCGCCGGGTCGATCAGCCGTTCGCGCTGCACCGTCATTTTCATCAACCAAATCCGGATGAAGATCGGCGTCATGTACGGCAATCCGGAGACGACGACCGGCGGTCATGCGCTGAAATTCTACGCCTCGGTAAGGCTCGACATCCGCCGCACCGGCCAGATCAAGGATCGCGACGACATCGTCGGCAACACGACGCGGGTGAAGGTGGTCAAGAACAAGGTCGCGCCGCCGTTCAAGCAGGTCGAGTTCGACATCATGTACGGCGAAGGCATCTCGAAGGTCGGCGAGATCCTCGACCTTGGCGTGAAGGCCGGATTGATCGAGAAGTCGGGCGCGTGGTTCAGCTATGATAGCGTCCGCATCGGTCAGGGCCGCGAGAACGCGAAGGTCTATCTCAAGGAAAATCCCGACGTCGCGCGGCGGATCGAGAACGCCATCCGCGGCCGCACCGAAGAGGTCGGCGAAGCCCTGATGGTCGGCGCCGGTCCGGAAGACGACGGCGAATTGGCCGAATAAGCACCAAGGCTCCCCAGCGGCGGGCGGATGCTGCCTTGGCTCGTCCGCCGCCCCTTCACGCCCTCTCCCCTTGAGGAGAGGGGTTGGGGGTGAGGGCCTTCTTTCAGCCGAGGTCCTCGGGAATTGCGGTCGACTCCCTCGCGGTCTCCTGCTCTGCCGGGTCGGCCTGCATCGGCGCGAACAGGCGCTTAGGTTCGGTCAGCACGACGATGAGGAAGCCGCCGGCCGCGCACAGGGCCGTACCGACGACGAAGGGCAGAGGCGTGCCGTTAAATTGTTGACCGATGACGAAACCGATCCCCGCCGCGCCGATCGTTCCGACCACCCCCTGAACCGACGAGGCCGTGCCGGCGATGTGCGCCATGTGCTCCATCGCCAGCGTGCTGATGTTCGACGATGTGAAGGCGAAGCTGGCCATCGTCAGCGCTTGAAAGACGATGAAGGCAGGCAGGGTCTCAAGCCCGGCGACCGCCACCGCCGCGTGCGCCGCGGTCACCAGCATGAACGCCAGCGCGGCGATGTGCCCCACCCGCCGCAGACCGTAGCGCCCGACCACACGCGAATTGAGCCATGAGGCAAGGCCCATCGGAGCTGCGATCGACGCGAAACACCAGGCCGATGAAGCGGCCGGCGTGGAATGCGTCGAACACGATTTGCTGGATCGAGCTGATGTAGGCGACCAGCGCCGAGAAGCTGATCGTCATGGCCAGCGTGTACCCGCGGGACTGTGGCTCGCGCAGCGTTTCGCCGATGGCTTTGCCGATCTCGCGCCGGGCGAGGGATCGGCGGTGGGCCGGGTGCAGCGTCTCCGGCAGCCGGATCCACGACCAGACGAGCATGATCGCTGCATAAACGGCGATCACGACGAAAATCGCCCGCCACGGCCCGAACAGAAGGATCAACTGGCCGATGTTGGGCGCAAGCACCGGCACGAGCATGAAGGTCATGAACACCAGGCTCATCACCCGCGCCATGGCTTCGGCTTCGAACAGGTCGCGGACCATCGCCACGACGAGCACGCGAGTGACCGCAGCGGACGCGCCCATCGCCACGCGTCCGGCGATCAACAGCGGGAAGCTCGCCGCGAGTCCGCACAGCAGTGCGAAAGCGCCGTACAGGCTGACCCCCGCCGCGAGCACCGGCTTGCGCCCGAAGCGGTCAGCGAGCGGCCCCCAGATGAGCTGCGTCGAAGCGAAGCCAAGGAAATAGGCGATGACGACCAGCTGCTGGTCGTTCTCGTGCGCGACGTGCAGCGACCGGCCGATGTCCGCGAGTGCCGGGATCATCGAGTTGATGGCGAAGGCGTTGAGCGCCATCAGCCCGGCGAGCATCACCGTCATCTCGCGCGTGCCGGGACGCTTCACGCCGTCATGAGCCAGGGAGTCGAACATGGGAGCGCGCCTGCTGGCCGATTGCGCAAAGCCGTGCAACAGTGGCGGAGCAGGAGGGGCGGTCGAATGATTTACGCGAGGATCGGGCGGCGGACTTTGCTCACGGGCGGAGGCGCGTTCGCTGCCGCAATGACGCTACCGCTCGGCCGAGTCATGGCGCAGGCCGCCGCGGAACTGCCGGCGATCTCGATCCCGCCGCCAATCTCGAGCGACGAGCGCCTGCAACGCCTCGCGAAGGCGCGAACGCTGATGCAGCAGCACGGCATCGGCGCGATCGTCGTCGAATCCGGTCCGAGCCTCGACTATCTCACCGGAGTCCAATGGTGGCGGTCGGAACGGCTGACCGCAGCGGTGATCCCGGCATCCGGCGATCCGATCATCGTCACCCCGTTTTTCGAGCGACCCTCCGTCGCCGAAAGCCTCTCGATTCCCGCCGAGATCCGCACGTGGAACGAGGACGAGGAGCCGCTGAAACTCGTCGCCGATTTCCTGCGCGAGCGGAAGGTTGCTGCCGAGCTGGTGGGTTTTGAAGAGACCGACCGTTATTTCATTCTCGACCGGCTGAAGCAGCAGCTGCCAGGCGTGCGCATCGTCAGCGGCAATCCGGTCGTCCGCGCGCTCAGGATGATCAAGACCGATCACGAGCTCGCGCTGATGCAGACGGCGAACGAGATCATGCTCGCTTCGCTGCGCTACGCCGGCGAACGCACGCGCGAGGGCATGACTCCCGCCGACATCGACGCGATGATCGGCGCCGCGCACAAGCAACTCGGATCGGCCTACGACGGCGGGCTCGTCCTCATCGGCGAAGCGTCTGCCTACCCGCACGGCTCGCACAAGCCGCACGTCGTCGCCCGGGGCGACATCGTGCTGATGGACTGCACCAGCTCGGTCCACGGCTATCAGGCCGACATCACCCGCACGTTCGTGTTGGGCGCCGATCCGATGCCTGAGCAGCGCAAGCTCTGGGATCAGGTGCATCGCGGCCAGCAGATCGCGATCGCGGCGGCCAAGGTCGGCGTTCCGGCGGGCAGCGTCGACGATGCGGTCCGCCGAGCGTACGAGAGTTGGGGCTACGGACCCGGCTACAAGCTTCCCGGACTGCCGCACCGCACCGGCCACGGCATCGGCATGGAGGTCCATGAACCGGTCTATCTCGTCCACGGCGAAATGACTCCGCTCGCGCCGGGCATGTGCTTTTCCGACGAGCCGGGAATCTATATTCCGGGCAAGTTCGGCGTGCGGATCGAAGACTGCTGGCACATGACGGCGGATGGGCCAAAGTTCTTCACCCAGCCGCCGCCGAGCATCGACCGGCCGTTTGCGTGAAAGCGGACGCACTGAACTAATCTGGGAGAGCTGTTGTGAAGCATAGGATTGCCGGAATGGTGGCGTCGGTCGCGTTGACCCGTTCTTGTCTCGCCGCGGCGTTGATCGCTCTAAGTTGCGCCGTGGCCGCTCCGGCGCAAGCGCAGAACGACAGGATGACGCCCCTTCCAACGCCTGCGCAGGCGGATGCGATCGTGCTCGGCACCGGGCCGCTGCCGGGCGCGACCGCGCAGGAAAGCTGGTATCGTCAGTACGACAGGGCGTTCGCCCGCAACGTGACCATCGCCACGCTGGAGCCGTTCCTGCCGGACCCATCCAAGGCGACCGGCACTGGAGTAATTGTTGCGCCCGGCGGGGGCTTCCGCTCGCTTTCGATGGAGAACGAAGGTTCCGATGTCGCCCGGGCGCTCGCCGCACGAGGCGTAGCCGCGTTCGTCCTCAAGTACCGGCTCATCCCGACACCGCCGGACGCATGCGTCGTTCGAGCGATCGATGGCGGAGATGTTCGCCAGTGCAGGCCGACCGCGAACTCAGCCGAACCCAGCGAACTTCATGCCCTCGTTAGCGCCTCAGCTCGCCGACTCCAGCGCAGCATTCGCGCTGGTCCGCAAGCGCGCTGCACAATGGCACGTCGATCCAAAGCGGATCGGGATGGTCGGCTTCTCCGCCGGCGCAATGCTCACGCTTCAAACAACCCTCCAGGCGCACGATGCCAAGCCCGCCTTCATCGGGATCATCTACGGGCCGCTCGATCCGGTGACTGTCCCACCCAACGCGCCACCGATGTTCGTTGCGCTCGCCGCCGACGATCCCCTATTCGGCGGCCGGGGCATGGGGCTGATCCAGAGCTGGATCGCGGCGAAACGCCCGGTCGAGTTTCACCTCTACGAACAGGGGGGACACGGATTCGGCATGTATCCGAAGGAAACGACCAGCACCGGCTGGTTCGATGCCTTCGTGCGCTGGCTCGGCATGCACGGCATGCTCAAGCCCAGCTAAGAAGCAGCGCAGGCGGGATTATTTCGAAGCCCCAAATCCGCACTGCTTCTGTTCCATTGGGATCTGCTTGGTGATGCGCGTGGCGTTCTCGGCGTAGGCCTCCGTGACGGAGCCGTGGTTCACGGACTTGCCGCGCAGCGGACTGACGCCTTGGCAGATATGGAAGACATGCGGGGTCGCAGACTTCTTTGCTCCGCCCTCGGGAGCGATCCAGTACACGATATCCTGTCCGGCGGGGTGCGCGGCGTCCTTCGTCGCCGCGGCTACTGTGCTCGAGTCCCTGGCGATGTCCTTGGCCTGATCGGCGACCTCGGGCGAACAATCGGTGGTCGGCTGACTGGCTTTGATTTCGGCCGCGCACTTGTTCATGTCCTGGGTGTATTGCTCGACTGACGGCGGATTGAAGTCGATCCCGATGAATGTCGCCGCCGCCGCAAGCACAACGCCGATGCCGCCGGCGATCTTCTTGTTCTTCGGGTCCATGTCCTTATCCATGAAGATCAGGACGATGAGCGGCAGGAAGGCGAGCACGGTGATGATCGCCCCGAGCTGGTTCTGGACGAAGAACCTGGCGGGCTCGGACTTGCTTGCCGGGTCGTGCTTGTTCGCCGCCTTCCACATCAGGCTGCCGGCGATCGCGAAGACTGCGATGACGACCAACAGGCCGATCAGCAGCGGAAGGTTTCCGTGGTCGAACTTGTGCTGACGGAGCAAAACGATGCCCGCGATCTCGGTGCCGATGGCAACGATCCATGAGAGCGCCGCAAAAAGGCGAAGGCGCGTGGCGGACGACTTCTGGCCGTGGGTCGCACGCCATTCTTTGGTGACGTCCACGTCTGCGGCCGGCTTGTTCTCGGACATGTTCAGATCCCCCTTTTTGCTCGTTGGACAGCGAACCGAAGTTCACCCTGTATGGCAGACAACAGCCGCGCGATATAGTTTGGAGGCGAGTGTCGCCTTCGCTTGAAGGCGGCTGTTACCGATCCGGATTCGCACGGCCATGCAAATAGGCGACCGCGGCAAGATCCTGCACGACGTGACCGAGCGACTTGTAGATCGTGATCTGGCTGTCATTTTCGCGAGCTCGAACGCGGCCGGCGAACACGTCGCCGATCTCACAGATCACATGCGTGTCGTCGATTAGCCCGGCGTCGCGGGCGACTGCCAGTTCGGCAGCCTGGGCGAGCACGCCAGGACGGCAATCGGCAACGTAACGCGCGTTCACGACCAGCGCGCTATCCACTTCGACGGGACCCAGATAGCTCGAGCCGACAAGGTTGACGTGTGTTCCCGGCTTTATCCATTCGCCAAGAAGTACCGGCTCGGCTGACGAGGTCACCGTGCAAATGACGTCGGCTCTGGTCGCGGCTTCCTGGCAGTCCGAGACTAGGGCGATTGTCCGGTCCAGCTCAGCGCTCATCCGCTCGGCGAGCTCGCGGGTCTTTTCCAGCGATTGTCCCCAGAGCAGGATCTCGCGGAAGGGCCGGACGAGCGGCACTGCGCGCAGATGCGATTCCGCCTGGAGCCCGGTGCCGAAGATGGCGAGAACCTCGGCATCTGCTCGTGCGAGCGCATCCGTCGCCGCGGCAGTCGCGCAGGCGGTGCGAATCTTGGTCACGGGCTCGGCGTCGGCAATGCAACTCACCGCACCGGTTTCCCCGTCATATGCGACCACGACGCCCTGGTGGCGGGTGCGTCCGGGCCGCTCGGGATCGGCGAATACGCTGATCAGCTTGGCGCCGAACGTCGAAAGCGCCGCCAGTTCGCCCGGCATGGTGCCGAACATGTCGTTCTTGCCGACGGTGAATATCTGCCGCAGCGGTTGCGGCCGTTCATCGGACGACAAGGCGATCATCGCCGCACGCATCGCATCGATGCAGCCGGGGTAATCGAGCAGCTCGTCCACCTGGGCCGCGTCGTAGAAGGCGATGGTCATCGTACCGTTCTGTAGAACGCGCTTTGCGTCATGAGGAGAGGCCCTCCGTTCGTCGAAAATTCCCGGCCGTCGCGGAGCAATTTCATCTTTTTTGTTGCAATATGTGAAACTTAGCTCGATTTAGGCCGCTCCGGGATTTGGGGAAAATCATCATGCATTATCGCGTCTTTGTTGCTTCCGTCCTGCTCGTCTCTTCGGCGCCGCTGTTGGCTGAACAGCCATCGCTGAAGCAGGCCGGTCACTGGGCTCAGGATTATACTGGGCGCAAGGCCGACCTGCTCGTTCGTTTCGGGACGCTGCCAAACGGCCTGCGCTACGCGATCATGCACAATGAGACGCCCACGGATGGCGTCGCAATGCGAATGCGCATCGGTGCCGGCTCAATCGAGGAGCGCGACGAGGAGCAGGGCCTGGCGCACTTCCTCGAGCACATGGCCTTCCGCGGAAGCACTAACGTTGCGGACGGCGAAGTCGTCCACATGCTCGAACGGCAGGGCCTGAAGTTCGGACCCGACACCAACGCGTTCACCGCTCAGGACGAGACGGTGTACATGTTCAATTTCCCGAAAGCGGACCAGACCGCGCTCGACACTGGGTTGACCCTGTTCCGCGAGATCGGCGAACGGCTGAAGCTCACCCCGGAAGCGATTGACGCAGAACGGGGCGTGGTCCTGTCCGAGGAGCGCCTGCGCGACACGCCGCAATATCGGATGATCAAGTCCGGCCTCTCGACTGTGCTCGACGGGACGCGCGTCGTGACGCGCTGGCCGATCGGCACCGTCGATACGATCAAAGGCGCGAACCATGACCGGCTGTCGCGGTTCTATCGG
This sequence comes from uncultured Alphaproteobacteria bacterium, assembly GCA_963849435.1. Taxonomy (GTDB): domain Bacteria; phylum Pseudomonadota; class Alphaproteobacteria; order Sphingomonadales; family Sphingomonadaceae; genus Sphingomicrobium. The sequence continues at coordinate 9,269 of CAWKHO010000022.1, read as the reverse complement.
GCCAACTACCGTCCCGACAATGCGACGCTGATCATTGTCGGAAACATCGACCCGGCCGCAGTCGAGCAGCAGATCCGTTCGAGATTCTCCGACTGGAAGCCGGCCGGAACGCCCGACCCGATCGACTACGGCACGCCGAGCGGCAAGAAAACCGTCGGCGAGTTCGTCGCTGCAGGCGCTCCGGATCAGCTCGGAACTCACGTGGGTGAGCGCCGACGATCGGCGCGCCGAAACCGAAGCCGTCGATCGCGAGCTGATGGTCAAGCAAGTCGCATTGACGGTCCTCAACCAACGCCTTTCCGATCGCGCTTCGAAGCCCGGCAGCCCGTTCGTCGGTGCGCAGGCAACGAACGTGCCTTCGCTGCTCCACTCGGGTTCGATCACTCAGATCGGCCTCGCCGCCTCGCCGGACAAGTGGCGCGAAGCGCTGGACGCGGTGAGCACCGACGAGCGCATGCTCCTTCGCGACGGCGTCCAGCCGGGCGAGCTTCAGCGGGCCATCACCACCGTCCGCACCCAGTTCGAGGCTAAGGCGGCGCGCGCGTCCACCCGAAAGTCGCCGGACATCGCGGATGAGATCGTGAATGCGTGGATCAGGACAAGCTCGACACGAGCGACGCGCAAGACCTCGCCTTCTTCGGCCCGATGCTCGCCAAGCTCACCAAAGCCGATGTGGATCAGGCGCTGAAGTCGCTGTTCAGTAAAGGCAGCCCGATCCTTTTCCGCTCGGCACAACAGGGTGCGGCTGGCGAAACCCAGCTCGCTTCTGCGTTGAACGCTGCCTACTCTGGGACGCTCGGCGCGAAGGTGAAGGAAGCGGCGATCGTCTGGCCGTACACCAGCTTCGGCAAGCCCAGCGCCGTCGTTTCGAAGACCGTCGATGCGAAGCTCGGCACGACGACGGTGCGCTTCGCCAACGGCACAAGGCTGTTGGTCAAACCGACCAAGTTCGAAAAGGACAAAATCCAAGTCTCTGTCAGCTTTGGCAGCGGCCGCGCCGGGGTGAAGCCCGAACTCGCCCATACCCTGTGGGAGGCGCAGCTCTATCCGTTGGCGGGCACCGCGAAGCTCTCGCTCGGCGACGTTACGAAATGGGCCGAAACGACCGGTAGGACGGCGTCGATCAGCTTCGATGCGGGCATGCGCTCCTTTGTGCTCAAAGGCACAACTCGGCCTTCCGATTTGACTGCGCAGATGGAGATGCTCGCGGCTTACGCGCGCGACCCGGGTTTCCGCCCCGAAGCCGTCGAGAAAGCCAAATCCATCGCTCCGATGATCGGCGGCCAGATCGAGGCCAACGCCGGCGCGGTTTATTTCCGTGGAGCGCAGGCGCTGACGGTCGGCAACGATCGGCGCTTTCAAACGCTTCCAAGCTCTGCGGACCTGACGAAGGTCACGGCGACCGACCTGCCGGCGCTGCTCAAGCAGCCGCTCGCCGGTCAGGCGGATGTGGTCATGGTTGGGGACGTCAGCGTTGACGATGCGATCAAGGCTACGCAGTCCACTTTTGCTGCTGGTGCGGTCGCCAAGCCGAGCACCGGCGAGAGCTCCGCGCGTGACCTTCGCTGAAACGAGCGGGCCTGCGGTGTTCACGCACAAAGGCCGCGCGGACCAGGCGTTCTATGGCGAATATTTCCCACTGCCGGACTATTTCGCCGACCCGAAGACCAGCACCGCCGCCGACGTCGCAGCTTCGATCCTCAGCGCTCGCCTGGTTGACACCGTACGCGAGAAGCTTGGGATGACTTACTCGCCGATGGTGTCCGCCGACACGTCGGTCGAGCTTCGGGGCCAGGGATATTTCACCGCTGCAATCGAAACGCCGCAGGCGAATTTCCCGGCCTTCCATGCGTTGCTCGCGGACCAGCTCAAGGACCTCGCGGCCAAGCCGGTGAGCGCCGACGAGCTCGCCCGCGCCAAGCAGCCGCTGATCGAAGGGGAGCGCAAGAAGCTTGAGACCAACGATTTCTGGCTCGGCAAGCTCACGCTCATGACCCGCGAGCCGCGCGTTGAGGACCAGATCCTCTCGCAGATCGACGATATCACAGCCGTCACCGCTGCGGATGTTCAGTCGGTCGTTGCTAAGTACATCGCCGCTCACGCGCCGGTCGTCGCAATCGCCAAAGCTGAGCAGGCGCAGGGAGCGCAAAGCGCCGCGGGAACAGGGGCGCGGCAATAGCCTAGCCCATTGCGAACCCAGCGGCGTAGGCTAACGTCGCTGGGATGATCCGACCGCTTGTTCTTCGCTTTGGCGCTGGCCCTTGCCGCGCCCGCTTTCGCCCAGACGACGCCGCTGCCCAACGGTGTGGAAGTGAGCAACGGCCCGGCGAGCGTGGTCGTCACCGCGCTCACGGATTCGATCCTGCGGGTGCGGGTCAGCCGGGGGCACGGGTTTGGTGAGAATGCGAGCTGGGCGGTGCCGGCGGACGTGCGGCGGCGGAGCGTTCTGGTGCAGCCATTGCGCGATGGATTCCGCACGGCGGCGATCGCGGTGCATGTCGATCCCAGGACTCTGCAGCTGGTTGTCAGCGACCTTCAGGGGCGGACGATTGTTGCCGACAGCCCGACGCAATGCGCTTCGATGGGCGCGGGTTCACGCTCAGGAAGTCGCTGCCGATCGGCGAGCATATCTATGGCCTTGGCGACAAGACCGGCCCGCTCGACCGGCGCGGCGGGACCTTCGTCGACTGGAACACCGACGCCTTCGGTTTCGCCCCGTCGAGCGACCCGATCTACAAGTCGATTCCGTTCTACATCGGGGTGGGTGAGGGCGGCGCCAGCTACGGCCTGTTCCTCGACAACAGCTGGCGCGCGGGTTCGATTTCGGCCATCGCGACGCTGCCGCGATCGAGATCAGCGCGCCCGACGGGCCGATCGATTATTATGTGATCGCCGGGCCGAGCACGGCCGATGTGGTGCGACGTTATACGGACCTCACCGGCAAGCCGCCGATGCCGCCGCTGTGGGCGCTCGGCTATCAGCAGTCGCGGTGGGGCTACAGTAGCGACGCCGACATCCGCGGGATCGCCGGGCGGCTGCGAGGCGACCGCATTCCCGCCGACGTCATCTGGATGGACATCGATTACCAGGACCGGGACCGGCCGTTCACCGTCGACACCAAGGCGTTCCCCGATCTCAAGAAGCTCAATTCAGACATGGGCGCGAAGGGCATCCGCCTGGTGGCGATCACCGATCTGCACGTCGCTTACCTGCCGAACCAGGGATACGCACCATTCGACACCGGCATGGCTGGACACCATTTCGTCCGGAAGGCGGATGGTAGCCTCTACGTCGCTCCGGTGTGGCCGGGGCCCTCGGTGTTCCCGACTTCACGCGCGCTGCGACGCGCGAATGGTGGGGCGGGCTGTACAAGGACTTCATCGCGGACGGCTTCTCCGGATTCTGGAACGACATGAACGAGCCGGCGGTGTTCGAGACGCCGACCAAGACCATGCCGCTCGACAATCTCCATCGCATCGAGAGCGACGATTTCGCGCCGCGCGATGCGACGCAATCGGAGATCCACAACGTCTACGGGATGCAGAACACGCGCGGCGACCTTCGAGGGCATGGAACGGCTGCGGCCCAGCCTTCGGCCGTTCGTGATGACCCGCGCGTCCTTCGCCGGGCGGGCAGCGCTATGCGGTGACCTGGACCGGCGACAACAGCTCGACCTGGGACCATCTGCGGCTGTGCGTCGAGCAGCTGACCAACCTCGGCCTCTCGGGCTTTGCCTACAGCGGCTGCGACGTCGGCGGGTTCATCGGCGGCGCGAGCCCGGAGCTGCTGACCCGCTGGTATCGAGATCGCTGCGTTCACGCCGGTTTCCGCAACCATTCGGCGCATGACGCGCCGCGGCTGGAGCCGTGGGTCGACGGGCCGGAGCATCTCGCCATCCGCCGCCGCTTCATCGAGGAGCGCTATCGGCTGATGCCCTACTTCTACGCGCTCGCCGACGAGAACGCGCGCACTGGCGATCCGCTGATGCGGCCGATGTTCTACGATTATCCGCGATGCGCTGACGCTCGGTGCGATCAGCGCTGACTTCACGCGTCGGACGCGATCTGCTGGTCGCCGCCCCGCCGCAGCCGGAATCGCCCCAGCCGTACGACATCTGCCTGCCGGCCGGCGGCTGGTACGATTATTGGACGGGCGCTGCCGGTCGCGAGCGACAAGCTGACGCGAGACGCCGAAGCTCGATCGTCTGCCGGTGTTCGTCCGCCCCGGCGCGATCATGCCGCGCCAGCCGCTGGTGCAGAGCACGTCGGAGACGCCGAACGGGCCGCTCAGCTCGACGTTTATCCGGGCGAGGATTGCCGGGGCGAACTGTACTTCGACGATGGAGTGACCGTCAGCGGGCCGAACCTGCGGCAGGCAATCAGTGCACTGTCACGGCAGAGGGGCGTTGTCGCTGCAGTTTCGGCGCGCGTGAAGGCGCCTAGCGGCCGTGGTGGAAGCAGATCGCGGTCACCGTGCACGGCGCGGCGGCCGAGTCGCACGCTGATGATCCGCCGACCAGCCGCGCGCCGCCGACGGTCGAGATCCGGATGACGCGGCCGCCCGTCCAAGGCGCGGCTGCTGCTGTTCGCCTTCGGCGACTTCGCCTTCAATCTCTACTGGCAGAGCATCATGCTCTTCCTGTTGTTCTATTACACCGACGCGCTGGGCTTCCGATCGGCGTCGCGGCGACGACCTACATGGTCGCGTCGATCTGGGACGGCATCGCCAATTTCGTTGCCGGCGTGCTGGTCGACCGGCAAGCACGACCGCTTCCGCTACGGCGCCGCTGCTCGTCGCCGGCGCGGTGCCGCTCGGGCTCACCTTCGTGCTCACCTACATGCCGCCGCCGGCAGCGGGCGGCTGGGCGATCGCCGAGCATCTTCGTCGCGCACCTGCTGTTCCGCACCGCCTATGCGGGCGTGAACGTGCCCTATCTCGCGATGACCGCGCGGATCAGCGCGGACGCCGGCGACCGCGCGTTCGTCGCGGGCATGCGCATGCTGTTCGGCACCGCGGCGGCGGTGACGGTTGCGCTGTGCACCGTCCCGGTCGGCCGCTGGCTCACCGGGTCGAGCGCGGCGCGAGGCCTATTTCGGCGCGGCGATCCTGTTCGCGGTCGTCGGCGCGGTGATCCTGCTGCTGGTCGGCGCGACCTATCGCGAAGCGGCGCAGCCGCATCGGCCGCTGCCCGGCAAGCCTCAGGGCGGCGCTGCTGAGCCTCGCGCGCAACCGCGCGTTCGTCGCGCTCAACGCCGCGATGATGGCGATGATCGTCGCCATCACCGTGCTGAGCAAATCGGTCCTCTATTATTTCAAATATCTGCTCGACGACCCGGACGCGGGGCAGCTCGCGCTGGCGTCGATGGGGCTGGTCAGCGGGATCGCAATTCCGCTGTGGATGCTGCTCGGGCCGCTACGTCGGCCTGCGCGCGCTATGGCTGATCGCCGCCGGTCTCGGCATGGCCGGGCTGCTCGTTTTCGCAGCGGTTCGCGTTCGGCGGCGTCGCGCACCATGCAGCTGTTCCTGGTCGGCATGCAGGTGATGAGCGTCGGCCTCAACTTCGTCTTCTGGGCGATGCTTCCGAACACGATCGAATATGGCGAGCAGGCAACCGGGCTGCATGTCGAGGGCGCGGTGTTCGGGGTCGCGGCGCTGCTGCAGCGGATCGCGATCGGGATCGCGACGGCGATCCTCGGCTGGGGCTTCGCGTCGGCCGGCTATGTCGCCAACGTCCAGCAGAGCGCGGCGACGCTGGCGGGCATGCGGGTGACGGTCGCGCTCGTGCCGCTCGTGCTTCCTGGCGCTGTCATGCGTCGCGATGGTGCTGAACCCGCTCGGGCGCGGCCGAGCCGGCGCCGGATCGCGTAGGCGCGTCAGCGTCGAAGCGTACCCGTGGACGCCGTCGGCTCTCGGCCGACGGCGCGATCCACACGTCGAAAGTGCCCGGCTCGACCATCGGGCTGGTCGTGCGGTCCGTAGAAGGTGAGGTCGGCCGCGCGGAGCGTGAAGCGCACCGACTTCCGACTGACCCGGCGCCAGCGCGATCTTGCGGAACGCCTTCAGCTCGCGCACCGGCCGGGTGACGCTCGCGACGCGGTCGTGGATGTAGAGCTGCACGACTTCCTCGGCGGCGCGGGTGCCGCGGTTGGTGACCGTCGCGGCAGACCTCGATCTCCCGCTCATCGGCAGCGTCGGCGCGCTGAGCGCGAGGCCCGAATAGTCGATCTTGCCGTAGGTGAGGCCGTGGCCGAACGGGTAGAGCGCGCTGTTCGGGATGCCGCGGAAATGCGCCTTGTAGGCTGCAGCTCGCCCGGCGGGTTGGGCCGGCCGGTCGGCTTGTGCGCGTAATAATAGGGCTCCTGGCCCGACTGCGCGCGGAAAGCTCGCGGGGAGGCGGCCCGACGGGCCGTAAGCGCCGAACAGCACGTCGGCGATGGCATTGCCGGTCTCGGTGCCGAGGAACCAGGTGGCGAGGATCGCCGGCGCGTTCGGCGACCGCGCCCTCGAGCGCGAGCGCGCGGCCGTGCTTCAGGACGACGACGATCGGCTTGCCGGCCGCCGCGACGGCTTCGGCGAGCTGCTGCTGCGGCTCGGGAACGACGATCTCGGTGCGCGACTGCGCTTCGCCCGACATGTCCGGCGCATTCGCCGATCGCGAGGACGACGATGTCGGCCTGGCGCGCCGCGGCGACGGCCTGTTCGATCCCGCCGGCGAGCGGCTCCTCGACGCCCGAACCTTGCGCGACGATGAGCGCCGCCTTGTCGGCGAGCGCGCGCGCGAACGCCGGTCGCAAGATCGACCGCCTTGGCGTCGTCGCCATAGACGACCCACGGGCCGACGAGATCGTGCTGGCCCGCGGCGAACGGCCCGATCAAGGCGATCCTCTTGCCCGAGCGGGGCAGGGGCAGCAGGTCGCCCTCGTTCTTGAGCATCACGATCGACTTGCGCCCCGCTTCGCGCGCGAGCGCGCGGGTCTTGGGAAGCATCGAGCGCGCGCGTCTCGCGCTTCTCGTCGATGCGGCGGAAGGGATCGTCGAACAGGCCGAGCATCGCCTTGAGCGCGAGCACTCGGCGGACGGAATCGTCGAGCTTCGCCTGCGGCACCTCGCCGCTGCGCACCAGGTCGGGCAGATACTTGCGGTAGAGCCCGCTCTGCATGCTCATGTCGACGCCGGCGAGGAAGGCGAGCGCGCCGCGTCGCGCCCGTCCTTGGCATAGCCTGCGGCGATCATCTCCTCGTCGCCCGTGTAGTCGGAGACGACGAAGCCCTGGAAACCCCATTCGCCGCGCAGCAGGTCGGTCATCAGCCAGTGATTGCCGGTCGACGGCACGCCGTTGATCTCGTTGAACGAGGCCATGGCCGACAGCGCGCCGGCATCGAACCCGGCCTTGTACGGCGGCAGATAGACCTCGCGCAGCCGCCGCTCGGACATGTCGACCACATTGTAGTCGAGCCCGGATTCGGCCGCGCCGTAGGCCGCGAAATGCTTGATGCAGGCGAGCATATGCTCGCTCGACTTGAGGTCGGCGCCCTGGAAGCCCTGCGACCCGCGCGGCGGCGAACAGGCTGGCCGAGCAGCACGTCCTCGCCGCCGCCCTCGACCCCGCGGCCCCAGCGCTGGTCGCGCGCGACGTCGACCATCGGCGAGAAGGTCCAGTCGATGCCCGCGCCCGCCGCTTCGAACGCCGCCGCTTCGGCGGTGCGCCGGGCAAGGTCCGGCTCGAAGCTCGCGACTTCGGCGAGCGGCACCGGGAAGATCGTTCGGTGGCCGTGGATGATGTCGGCGGCGAAGATCAGAGGGATCTTCATGCGCGATTCCTTGACCGCGGCGGTCTGCAGGATCCGCGCCATGCGCGCGCCATTGCCGTTGAACACGCCGGTCAGCTGACCCTGCCGCGCTCCTCGACCTGCTGGTCGAAATCCGATCCGCTGCTGGGCGGGTTGAGGCTCAGCGCAGCGCCGCCGCCCCAGGCTGACGCCATGAGCTGGAGCTGCCCCGCTTTCTCCTCGAGCGTCATGCGCGCGATCAGCGGGTCGATGAAGCCGGGGACGTCGATCTTGCCGACCGCCTGGAGGAGCGCCCGCGCGGGGCTGGCGAGCCAGGCCGCGACGGCGCCCGGCGCCCATCAGCATGGCTCGTCGCGAAATGCGCGTGTCCAGCATGACGCTTCCCCTCCACCCTGCAGGAACCGAGCGCAAGCCGCCGATACGGCGCGTTTGCTGCGCTTGACGGCCTGATGTAACCGGTTACATGACGCAGGCCGTCAGCAATTGCAATCGCCGCGGGCGTGACTTTCGCGCCATTTCCTGCCGATAAGGACCAGCCAGTCGCCTCGCGAGGAGAGCATGGCCGAAGCCACCATCCGCGATGTCGCACGCCGGGCGCAGCTCTCCGTCGCGACGGTCTCGCGCGCGCTCAACGGCTTCGAGAATGTCAGCGAACAGGCGCGCGACCGGGTCGCCGAGGCGGTCCGCGAACTCGGCTACGTGCCGCATGCCGGCGCGCGCAGCCTCAGCCTCGCGCGCACCAATGCGATCGGGGTCGTGCTTCCCGACCTCCACGGCGAGTTCTTTTCCGAGATCGTGCGCGGCATGGACCGTGAGGCAAGCCGGCGCGGCTATCTGCTCCTCCTCTCCAACCTTCACGCCGGCGCCGAGCAGGCGCCGCTCGCGCTTCGCGCGATGCGCGGGCGGGTCGACGGTCTGATCGTGATGGCGCCCCACCTGAGCTCGGAGGAGCTGGCCGCGGCGCTTCCCTCGGGCGTTCCGTCGATTCTGATCAACACGCGCGACGAGCGTGGCGCACATGCCGGCGATCCATCTCGACAACGGCGCGGGCGTGCGCGCGGTGGTCGAGCATTTCGCCGCGCTCGGCCGCAGCGGCTGGTCCATATCGCGGGTCCTGCCGGCAACATCGACGCCCACGAGCGCGCCGCCGCGTTTCGCGAGGCCTGTGCCGCGAACGGAATCGAATGCGCGGTCGTCCAGGGCGACTTCGAGGAGGAATCGGGCGAGCGCGCGATCGGCGGAGTTGCTCGACAACGGGCACGAGTTCGATGCGCTGTTCGCGGCGCAACGACAATATGGCGATCGGCGCGCTGCAGGCGCTTCGCTCGCGCGGAGATCTCGGTGCCGGCGGATGTCGCGGTTGCCGGCTTCGACGACATTCCACTCGCGCGCCATCTCGGGCTGACCACCGTGCGCGTGCGGATTGCCGAGCTTGGCGAGCGCGCGCTGGCGCGGCTGGTCGCGAGTCCTCGCTGGCG
>CAWKHO010000021.1:0-202241 GCA_963849435.1 uncultured Alphaproteobacteria bacterium | reverse complement strand
GACCAGATCAGCGATTTGGCACAGGCCGAGTTGCCGGGCGGAAGGATGCCCCGGCCTGGCCCAGGATGCTTCCTGGCCGATGCCGCCGCGTTCGAGCACGCAAACCTTGACGCCTTCACGCGCTAAGAAATAGGCGGTCGTCAGGCCGATAACGCCGCCGCCGAGAATCGCCACGTCTGCAATTGGTCCGGAACGTTTTTGTTATAGCAGTTGCCGCTTGCGGCTTGGCCAGTCGCTGCGGGACTCTCGCAATCGACGTGCCCGATTACAATGGACAACAATCTTCCAATGCGCCTCTCCACCGACGGAGAATATGCCGATGTCCTCTCCCGCCGCACGAACATCACCAGCGTCCTCAAGGAAACGCGGCAGTTTCCGCCGCCGGCCGAGTTCGCGGCCCAGGCGCACATCAAGAGCCTGGCCGAGTACGAGCAGCTCTGGCAGCGGGCCGACGACGATCCCGAGGGCTTCTGGGCCGAGCAGGCCGAGTCGCTGCACTGGTTCAAGCAGTGGAACAAGGTGCTCGACTGGAACGAGCCGCACGCCAAGTGGTTCGTCGGCGGCAAGATCAACGCCTGCTACAACTGCCTCGATCGCCACCTCGACGGGCCGCGCAAGAACAAGGCCGCCATCATCTGGGAAGGCGAGCCGGGCGACACGCCGCGTGCTGACGCTACCAGGACCTGCATCGCGAAGTCTGCAAGTTCGCCAACGTGCTGAAGAGCTCGGGCATCAAGCCGGGCGACCGCGTCACGATCTACATGCCGATGGTGCCCGAGCTGGCGATCGCCATGCTGGCCTGCGCCCGCATCGGCGCGACGCACTCCGTCATCTTCGGCGGCTTCAGCGCCGAGGCCGTCGCCGACCGCAACAACGACGCCAAGGCCAAGCTGGTCATCACCGCCGACGGCGGCTGGCGGCGCGGCAAGGTCGTGCCGCTCAAGCAGAACGTCGACGCCGCCCTGGCCAAGTCGCCGACCGTCGAGAAGTGCATCGTCTTCAACCGCTGCAATCAGCCGGTCGACATGAAGGCCGGGCCGCGACCTCTGGTGGCACGAGCTGATGGCCGACGCCTCGCGCCGACTGCCCCGCCGAGCCGCTCGACAGCGAGCATCCGCTCTTCATCCTCTACACCAGCGGCTCGACCGGCAAACCCAAGGGCATCCTGCACACCACCGCCGGCTACCTGCTCGGCACGTCGCTACACGCATCGAATGGGTCTTCGATCTGCAGGAGGACGACATCTACTGGTGCACCGCCGACATCGGCTGGGTCACCGGGCACAGCTACGTCGTCTACGGCCCGCTCGCCAACGGCGCGACCACGCTGATGTACGAAGGCGCGCCCGAACCAGCCGCGCGAGGACCGCTTCTGGGAGATCATCGAGAAGTACCGCGTCAACATCTTCTACACCGCCCCGACCGCCATCCGCGCCTTCATCAAGTGGGGCGACCAGTGGCCGAACAAGCACGACCTGTCGAGCCTGCGGCTGCTCGGCACCGTCGGCGAGCCGATCAATCCCGAAGCGTGGATGTGGTATCACGAGGTCATCGGCGGCGAGCGCTGCCCGATCGTCGATACCTGGTGGCAGACCGAAACCGGCATGATCATGATCGCGCCGCTGCCCGGCGCCATCGCCGACCAAGCCCGGCTCGGCGACGCAGGCCGCTGCCCGGCGTCGTGGCCGACGATCGTCGATCAAGCAGGGCAAGCCGGTGCCGCGCCAACCAGGGCGGCTTGCTGGTCATCACGCAAGCCCTGGCCGGCGATGCTGCGCACCATCTTCGGCGACGACGAGCGCTACAAGCAGCAGTACTGGACGCAGGTGCCGCACATGCTACTTCACCGGCGACGGCGCCCGCCGCGACGAGGACGGCTACTTCTGGATCATGGGCCGCGTCGACGACGTGCTCAACGTCGCCGGCCATCGCCTCAGCACGATGGAGGTCGAGAGCGCCCTGGTGCATCACCCCAAGGTCGCCGAGGCCGCCGTCGTCGGCAAGCCCGACGAGATCAAGGGCGAGGGCATCGCCTGCTTCGTCACGCTCGAAGGCCGGCGACGCAGCCGACCGACGAGCTGAAGAAGGAGCTGCAGGACCACGTCGTCAAGGAGATCGGCGCCCTGGCCCGGCCCGACGAGATCCGCTTCACCGACGCGCTGCCGAAAACGCGCTCGCGGCAAGATCATGCGCCGCCTGCTGCGCGACATCGCCAGCGGCAAGCAGACGACCGGCGACACGACGACGCTGGAAGATTACAGCGTCCTGGCGAAGCTGCGCGAGGAAGAGGAGTAGGATTTGGGCGAATCAAACCCACTGCGGAAGGGTCGACCAACAGCCGTCAGCGCCGGCCTCCGCGACGTCGATGACGATGCACGAGACGTTGTCGCGCGAGCCGCTGTCGAGGGCGAGCTGGCCCAGGCCGTCGGCGCACTCCTGCACGTCGGGATGTGTCCTGCATGAAGTCGAGCAGCTTGCTCGTCGGGGACCGGGCCGGTCAGGCCGTCGGTGCAGAGCAGGAAGCGGTCGCCGGCCTGGATCGGGACCGACCTTCACCTCGGGGCCTTCGCCGACTTCCTTGCTGCCCAGGTATTTCCACAGCACGTTGCGGAAGCGGTGCTCGCTTGGCCTCGGCGGGCGAGATGGTCTTGTTCTCGACCAGCGCCTGGGCGAGCGAGTGATCGACGGTGAGCTGCTCGATCTTGCCGCCGCGGATCAGGTAGGCCGCGGCTGTCGCCGAGGCTGGCGACGTACATGCTCGCTGCCCTTGCGCCACAGGGCCAGCGACGATGGTCGTGCCCATGTTCTTCAGGTCGCGGTCGAGCGCGCCCATCGTGATGATTTCTTCGTTGGCCTGGACGACGGCCTTGCGGATGATCGGTCTTGGTCTGGTCGTCGTCGGCGGCGCGCGGTGAGGTTCTTGCGCAGCTCGCGCGGCACGACCTCGATGGCGCGCTTGCTGGCGATCTCGCCGGCGGCCTGGCCGCCCATGCCGTCGGCGACGATGCACACGGTCATGTCGGGGAACTGCTTGACCTCGATGGAGTCTTCGTTGTTCTCGCGGTAGTTGCCCAGCAGCGTGCATTTGCCGATGTTCAGTGCCAGGGCCATGGGGCCACCTCGTTTCCGCCAGAGACAAACCCGCCGCGGCAGAATCAGGCGGGTCGTTTCCATTATAGCCGACCCCGCGCACGGCAACCGCCCGGCGCGAGAGCGGCCTTCTCAACTATAGAACGGGCATACCAAGCATGCAAACAAGCCCCGACCCGGCAGCTTGACCCCTTTGCAAAGCATCTAGAATGCGCCCGGAACAGCCGAGAACCCGCTACGTCCGGCACGACCGGAAGCGTCTGCCGCAATAGCTTCTGCGACGCGTGCTCCAGGCTGCCCGAGCGACGCTGCAAAGCGAGGCTGCCGTGCCCGTCCACATGGAACTGAAGCGGATCATCATCAACGAGATCCACGATCAGCAGGTCATCATGCTGCGCGAGGTGGACGGCGAGCGCAGCTTTCCCATCGTCATCGGCATCTTCGAGGCGACCAGCATCGATCGCCGCGTCAAGGGCATGCAGTCGCCGCGGCCGCTGACGCACGACCTGATCGCCAGCGTCATCGAGCAGCTCGGCGGCGACTTCCAGGACATCTACATCAGCGAACTGCGCGAGCACACCTACTTCGCCAAGCTGCGCATCCGCAAGGACGGCGAGCTGGTCGAGGTCGATTGCCGGCCGAGCGACGCGATCGCCCTCGCCGTGACCGCGAAAGTGCCGATCTACGTGGCCGAGGACGTGCTCGAAGAAGCGATGGGAGAGCAATAAACGCCTCGGCGGGCGTCACAGTTTCGGCAGCCGGCGGCCTTGGCGGAGGTGGTGTTGTACTTCAGGGTGACCGGCAGGCTCAAGGGCGAATCGCCGCCCTGGTTGGTGGCGGCCACCGCGTAGTAATAGGTCTGCCCCTTGGGCGCGGCACAGTCACTTTGAAGCTCTTGGCATTGGCCGCGGTCTGCCGACGACCGCCCAGTGAATGCCGTCGGTCGAACCAACACTTTGAAGCCCGTTTCATTCTTGGACGTGTCGGTCCAGCTCAACAGCATGCTCGATCCGGAAGAGCCGCCTTCAAGCCGGTCAGTGCGCTCGGCGGCGGTCCGTAAGTCTGTGCCAGCGACACATTCGAGTTGGCCGACGCAACCGTCGTGTTGAAAGCCGTCACCTGATACAGGTATGACTTCGAAGCGGTCAAGCCGCTTCGGTGTACGACGTCGAGTTGCCGCGAGCGTTGCCACGGTTGTCCACGTCGTGCCATCGAGGGAACGCTGCACCTTGTAGGCCGTTTCGTTGGTTGCGTTGTCTTGCCAGGTGAGCGAGATTTTGTTGTACGCGATCGGCGTCGCCTTGAGGGCGGTCGGGGCGACCGGCGGCACGGCGGCGTCGTCGTAGACAAGCTCGGGCTGTAGGGCGACAAGATGCCGAACTTCAAGGCGGTCACGCGATACGTGTACGCCGTCGAGCCGTTTACCGCGAAATCGGTGAACGTAGTGACGTTGGGCGGCGTAATGCCCGCCGTGGTCCAGTTCACGCCGTCGAGGCTGCGCTCGATCTGAAAGCCAGTCTCGTCCGTCGAGTTGTCTTGCCGGCCTGATCGTGATCTCGTTGAATGCCGTCGGAATCACAGCGAGCGGCGCCGGCGGCAGAGCCGGCTGAAGCTGGGTCGTCACCACCGCCAAGTTTGAATAATCGGAGGGGCCGTAAGAGCCTATCGCGTAAACCTGGTAGAGATAGGTAGTAGCAGGAAACAGTCCCACGTCTTGAAACGCATTCGAATTGGCCGACAAGCTGCCTGCGGCGCCCAATGCACCCGTCCGTGCTTCGTTCGATGAAATAGGCCAGCTCGTTGTCCGCATGGTCCGTCCATGCGAGATTGACCCTGTCGAAGCCAATGGCGGTGGCTGTCAAGCCCGTGGGGGGAGACCAAAACCGGGCAGCGTGGTGGCGAAGGCGAGGTTGGACTCGTCGGACGGCCCGTCCATGCCGATGGCGTAGACCTTGTAGAAATAGGGCGTCGCCGGCGTGAGCCCGCTGTCTACAAACGAAGTGCTGCTTCCGGGCAGGCTGGCCGCCATGGTCCAGGCGTGGCCGTCGAGGCTTCGTTCCACGACGTAGTTGAATGCGTTGGTCGTGTGAATGGTCCAGGCGAGATCGACGTTGTCCGATGAGACGGCCGTCGCGACTAAGCCGCTCGGCGCCGGCGGGGGCGACTTGGGCGGCACGATCATGCCGCTGACGCGGTACTGCCCAACGTCCCCATAGTTGCCGTGGCTGCCCACCACGAGGAAATAGGTGCCGGGCGACAGGTTTGCCAGGATGGTCGCATCGAAGCCGAGGTCCATGTCTTGCCACGGAACCACGTCATTGCCGGCACCGTCCACGAGCTTGGCCTTGACATCGAGATTGTTGATGCCAACCGGTACCGAGACGAACAGCATCACCGGCCCTTGGTCGGTCTTAAACGACCAGTAATCCAGGTCGTCCATCTTGCCGATGATGCCCGAACCGACAACGACCGAACTGTTGGCAGTCAGCGGGGTGGCGGCGTCCGCGGTGTCGGCCACGTCATCGGGACGGTAACCGAAGCCGTTGTTCGCGCCGGCGATGATCGCCATGTCGTCTTGAATTTCGTCGGCCGATTCGTCGTTTGCTCCGTACCACCACGCCGCGCTGGGCCGCGTAGCTGTCGCCCATGATCGGGTGCGATTCGTGTCGCCGGGATTGTACTCTTCGAGGAGGTCGCCGTTGGAGTCGTACAGCTCTTGATGGTCCAGGCCGAAGGCGTTGCCGGACTCTGCCAAACCGACTCGGCGACGAGCTTCGGATGGCCTTGGCCGAGATTAGTGGAGAAGACGAACACCACGTTGGGCTTATCGTTGTAAACGAGCCGACGTAAGAGATGCCGCCGTTGACGCCGCCCGTCCAGGCGCCGTCACCGCCTATCACGACGTGCAGGCCGTGGCCATTGCTGAAGTCGCCGGGGTTCTCGGTGGTCACGTCGAGGTTGAACGGGGCATAGTCCTCGCTGACGCGTTCTAGATCGCGGCGATGTTCTCGAGTCTGGGGATTGCCTAGCTCGTCGGATCGCCGTCGAGATCAAAGACGGCGGGCGCGTCGGGGTGACGAACGACCCAGGCTCGTAATCGCCGTTGAAATCAAGGTAGAGCTTGGCGGCGGCGGCAGCGTGGCTGTGATAGACGGGAACGTCCGGGCCGGGAACGAAGGGAGGCAAAGGAGCGGCGACGGGAACTTCATCGCCAGGATGGGCGGGCTGGCTCGGCGCAAGGAGATCGGCTCCGCCGGTGCCGGCGTGCGGGCGCCGGCGGGCATTGGAGTCCCTCAAACCAAGGGACGAACCGTCGACGGCGTCGTTGCGCTGGGGCCCCTACCCATGGCGACGGCTTACTCCAGGATACACGTTCCCTACTTATGACGAATCAAGATGGCGTTTCGTTTCCGTTCCACACGGAATTGTCGTTACAATTAGGTCTATTCTATCCTGTTGCACCTAGCTCAAGACAAGTCAAAAACTTATGAAAAATGGGTGAATGGGCAAATTGTCAGGACTTTTTAGGATTTGATCAACAAAAAGAGGCCGACAGCCCCCTCGCTGTCGGCCGATTGACCAACTACGCCACCATCAGCGGAATTAACCCGCTGACTTGGACGCAAATACTACTTCTTCTCGGTCTGCTTGATGCGGCACGACCATGACCTTGACCTTGGTCTCGATGTCGTAGCCGAGGTTGAGCTTCACCTCGTACAGGCCGCATTCCTTGATGACGCCTTCGAGCCGGACCATGTCGGTCTCGACCTTGAGGTTCTTGCCCTTGAGCGCCTTGCGAGATTTCCGGGGCGCCGACGGAGCCGTACAGGTGGCCTTCCTCGTTGGCGTTGGCCTCGATGGTGACGTGCGGCACGCGCTGGATCTGCTCGGCCAGCACCTTGAGGTCGGCGACCTTGGCCTCGCGGGCCTGCTGCACGCGCTGCTTGTAGCGCTCGAGCAGCTTGAGGTTGTGCGGCGTCGGCAGCGTCGCCAGGCCGTTGGGCAGCAGGTAATTGCGGCCGTAGCCGCGCCTTGACCTCGACCAGGTCGCCCTGCTTGCCGAGGTGCGTGACGTCCTCGGTCAGCACGAGCTGCATGCCGCCGTGCTTGCCCTTGAGCACCTGATTGCGTTGCTTCGTTGGCATGATGTCATCATCGAATCCTGTCGTGACGGACTTCATGCCGCGAATCGAGCTCAAAACGGAATTCGTCGTCGGCTGCGGCCGCGGCGGCTGGCGGATCGCCGGCGGGTCCGTCGTCGGCGTCGGCGGGGCCGTCGTCGTGGGCCGTCGGCCGCTCGCGGCCGGCCGACGGCGCGGCGCGCCGGCGGCGTAGGCCGCCGCCGCGCGCCGCGCGCCCTCGCCGCGCGGCTCGAGGAACTGGAAGTTGTCGACGACGATCTTGAGTCGCGAGCGCTTCTGCGCCGTCCTGTGTCGTCCACTGGTCGAGCTTCAGGTGGCCTTCGATGAAGACCTGGTGGCCCTTGCGCAGATACTGCTCGACGAGGTCGGCCTGCTTGCCGTTTTCGCCGCGGTTGAAGGCCTCGCACGTCGAGGAAGACCGGCTCGTCTTCCCATTGGCCGGTCTGCGAGTTCTTGCGGCGGTTGTTGACGGCGAAGCCGAACTTGGCCACCTTGCCGCCGTTGGAGAACATGCGCGACTTCGGGGTCGCGGGTCAGACGACCGATCAGCATCACCTTGTTCAGGTTCGCCATGGGCAGAGACCTCCGTGAGGACCGGTGAATGCACTTGCCCAGAGGTCTCCGACGCGCTCGACTGGGACGCAAGCCAGTCCTAATCCTCGGCGCACTGGTCGGCGTTCTGGCCGCTCGCGTCGCCTGCGGCGGCGGTCCGCCGTCGCCCTCGGGGCGGGTGCCATCTTCACCTGCTCCTGGTATGTTGTGCAGGGCGACCGCGTGTTCGCCCTTGGCCAGCGAAAGCATCGTGTCCACCAGCTTCGGGTCGATCTTCAGGATCATCATGCCGGCAGTATCAATTTCGCTAAGGGGCAGTCTTGCTCGATGGCGGCAGGTTCTTGCCTTCCGCACGAGAAGTAGGTGAGCAATACGGCCTGCTGCCGGGTATTGGTACGGTTGGTATTGCTGGACAACGTTGGGACGTGGGCGCAGGATGAGTCCGAGCACTGGACCGGCGTGGATCTGACGGTGAACGCGCGGCTGCCGCGCGGCCTGCTGCTGCAGGGCGGGCTGAGCACGGGCAAGACGACGCTCGACAAGTGCGCCAGTTGGAAGGACCCGGATCACCGCCCCGATCGCTGCCAACACCAGTTTCGCTGGTGCGGCGTCGTCTGGGAACCCGGGGGCCCCGCGGGTCAGGTCACGGACTTCTGCCACATGGAAGAGCCGTTCCTGCCGCAGCTGAAGTTTATCGCGTCCTATCCGTTCCCCTATGGCGTGGGACTGAGCGCAGCCTTTCAGAGCCTTCCGGGGCTGCCCGTCTACGCAAACTACCTGGCCACCAACGCAGTGATCGCGCCGCAGTTGGGTCGGAACCTCTCATCGGGCCCCAACCAACGTGTACGTTCAACGTCATCCGTCCCGGCAGCCTGTACCCTGAATCGGATCAACCAACTCGACGTCCGGGCCACGAAAGCATTCGCAGTGACGACGACGAGGCGCCTCGAGGGTATGGTCGACGTCTACAACATCTTCAACGCAAACACGGCGACCACGGCGAACAACACGTATGGGACCAACGGGAGTTCGTGGCTCAAGCCGTTTTCGATACTCAGGGTCGGTTCGTCAAGTTTGGACTGCAGCTGGCCTTCTGAGGTCTGTGGATGAAACGAATCCTGGTCGTCGGGCAAGTGGTCGGGCCGATTGTGTTCGACGGGGGGGTCAATCTTGTGCGAGAGATGCCGAACTTGAACGTCCCTCGGCGGGTTTGCAGCGCGGCGTGCCCGGAATGGCAGTAATCGCGGGGGTTCCTACACGATCGCTTCAAGGAGGTGTCACGTCGCTGCTCCTCGGGGATCGCGAGCAAAGGATAATCTGCGTGCGTCAGCGATTCGGTCACGCCGGCGTACCGCCTGCGCCGGCAAAGACATTGTCAATGGTCGCGGAGTTGCGGAGTCTATTGTCTTAGGGAGCGCTCAAGGGAGAATCCAGTAGAGCTTCTGGCCTCTTCGCGTTGATCGGTGCGCTGGCGCTCGTGCTCGGAGGCTTGGCCGTGGCCCTACACGCGCAGTCGGGTCAAGCCAGAGCGGCGAATCCCAGACAGCAATTGCGGACGCCCTGGGGCGACCCCGACCTGCAAGGCAATTGGGACTCGCAAACGGCGACGCCATTGCAGCGACCGGCCAGGTTCGCCGACAAACCCGTGCTGACGCCGGAGGAGGCCGAAAAGTCATCGCGGAGGTCCTGGGGCGCCCGGGCCAGGACCGTCGATTGTCTAATCCCGAAAAGGACGTCCAGGGCGCGTACAACCAACTCTTTCAAATCAGAGCGACCGAACTGTCGGACTTTCGCACTCGGGAAGGCAAGGCCTCGCGGGCCGCGGCGTAACATTCCCAGCCGGTGATGTCAGCCTCTCTCCATTCCTTGAGCCACAAGAGGACGAAGAAAAAGACCGGCGTCAGGAAGATGCCGAACAGGGTCACACCGATCATGCCGCTGAACACGGCGTGCCCAGCGTATTGGCACATATCCGCCCCGGCACCCTGCACCACGACTAACGGCAAGACCCCAAAGATGTCCCATTCACCAGGAGACAGTCTGTCTGGACCGTACCTTGGTCGGCACGCGTTCACCCAATCCCGCTCCGCCTTGAGGATCGTGACCCAATCCGTGTGCCAGAATCTTCGAGATTATGCCGAATCCTTTACCTGACCGGACTACTTTATCCCCAAGAACCGGAAAAACCGGCGTCGAGTTCCCGCTTCCCATTTGTCCAGGCGTCTGCCGGCATCTCGTGGATCGGGGCTTCCGGCGGATGGGCTCCGTCGAAATGAAGTCCTGCCGCGGGCGGCCTGCCGGCCGAACCGGCGTCGCGGCGTTCCCCAGTTGACTCAGAGGAGAGTGCATCATGAGCCCCATCCGGGCGACGGGGATAGTCTGTGCCTTGGTCCTATGCGGGACCTGGGCCGCTCCCCTTCAGGCAGGTGAGTGTGAGGCAACCGCGGTGTGCTGGTGGCGTTGTCGGCCGGCCACGGTGAGTTGTTACCCGGCGTCGCCCTGTGGCCCGCCGGTATGCTGCTGCGAACCGGCGCCGCCGCTGCGGTCCGATCCGGCGATTTTTGGGCCTTTGCTGCCCTTGTCGGCCGTGCTGCGCACCCGGTAGTCGCCCGTTGTTGGCAACGCCCCTGCCCGCCGGCACCGTGTCCGCCGTGTGCCGCGCCTCCCGCGGCTTACGGGCCTCCCGCTGTTCGCCGCCGCCTACTCAAGCCCGGCCGTGCACCACGCACCACAGTCTTACCAACCGAATCCAAACGGCCCTGGGTTTGCACCGCCGTCTGGGCGCCCGGCACCGGCAGTAGCTATCAACCGCAACGTCTTCCGCCCGCCGTTCCGGCGCAGCCGTTGACTACCACCGCAATCTCCACCGGCGGTTCGGTTGGATCATATCGTGTCGTTTCCGCGGAATTAGTGAGTGGTGCAAACAACCTCTGTTCGGCGACTCGTGGCACGAAAGCGGTGCACAACGCTTTCGTGCCGCGAGTCGGCCAACCTGGCAACCCGTGGGAGGGAACGCTTCAGTCGGCGAACAGCGGGGCCACCATACGGATTAGACGGGGCAGAAAGACCAAGAAGCCGACGACTGGGCCGTGGCACTGGCAGGCGGACTGCGCAGGCGGAAATATCGAGACAGGCAAATACGCGTGGCTTGGTCGCTTCGTCCAAACCGTGGAACAGCGTCAATGGCACTGTTGAACAGCTCCGCCGTCAATACCAGGCCGATGCAGCCCAAAAGCAAACTCCATTCCAATAGACCACAGTCCAGGACCCGGGCCGTCACTAACACCAGAGCGGCAAAGAAGAAATGCACGGAGAAACTGGAATGGCCTCGAATACCCAACTTCAATCCGCGGAAGGCGTCGCGGAACTTATCCCGCCAGCGGCGACGCGGTTTGGGTTGCGGACGGGATTCGGGCGGTCCCAGCATCGCAGGCCCTGAGGACGGAAACACCGTGATCGCCTTTCCGGCCTCGGCACCGTTCCATTGCAGCCAGTTCGTTGAATCGTTCACGCAAGCACCTCACCCAAAGTATAAAGCAGAAAGCAGGAAAAAGGAGTCCGGTGGTCCTTCCTTCCGCTTTCGTCCCATTTCCTTCATCCATTATTAACGGCCCAGCGTACTGGACCCAAAGGCAGCACTCGGATGGTAGCGATTGGAGTCGGTCAGCAGCCGCGGCAGGACCTCGAGCGTGAAGCCGAAGTTGTTGACGATCGCGTTGTACGTCACGCCGGCCGTCACCGTCAGGTCGGTGCCCCACGCGCGTGATCGACAGCGAGTTCGACAGGCCTGGCTGGTGCCGAAGTCGTAGGCCGAGCTGGCCGTGATCGCGTACTTCGGGCTGAAGATGTACGTCGCCGACGCCGTCACCGCCCGGCTTTGCAGCGGGTCGATCTGCCGATAGCCGAGGAAGAAGCTCGTGCGGTCCGGCCGGTTGCAGGATGCTGCCGATGGTGAAGACGCGCGGCCCGTCGTCGATCGGGTCGAACCAGCCGCTGCGACACGAGCGCCGTCCGGTCGCCGATGTTCCAGATCCAGTCGTACTCCAGGAAGGCCGAACGTCTTGCCGAAGTTGTCGCGGTTCGGGTCGCGGGAAGAACGACGCCGACAGGTCCAGCGTCATCCAATCGACGATGTGCTCCTGCCCGGGAAAGCCGCGCTTCGTCTGCCAGCGCTGCCGCATGTCGAGCTGCAGTACTTCGATGGTGTCGAGCGTGTCGACGCGGTTGTCCACCAGGCGGCGGATGGCGTAGACCTGCGGGTCGAAGAGCGGCGACGTCGCCAGCGCAGTCCGTTCGGTCGGGTTGTAGGAACGGCTGCTGCGGCTTGATGTCGCGCAGGCCTGGTCGGTGGCGTCGTCGTGAGCCGGTCGAGCTGCGGGAACTCGGTGTACGGCTTGTTCGCTGGGCGAGAAGTAGTTGCCGCTGAAGACGATCTTGTGGTTGATGCCGTTGAGGTTGAACAGCTCGCTCTGACGTCGGGGTAGAGGCGGGTGAACGGCATGCTGGCCCGGACGCCGCCGCCGCCGTAGACCCGGCCGGCGTCGCCCTGAGTCCTGCGTGTAATCGGTCAGATCGAGCACGCCGTAGGGCACGACCTTGAACGGCCCCAGCGTGAACGGCAGGCTGACTTCCTGCCACAAGTCGAAGCGGCCGGTGTCGGTGCGCTGCGTCGGTCAGGATGTAGGCGGCGGCGGATCACGTTGGTCGGCATCAGCTGGGCGTAGCCCGCGCTGGCGCGGGCGTTGTAGGTCAACAGGTCGAAGAACGATTGCCCGAGCAGGTAGCCGTCGACGCCGGCAGCCATTCGGTCTCGGTCACCCAGTTGCGGATGCGGCACTGGGCCAGGACCGTCCAGGCCCAGTTGTCCTGCTGCTGCTTGACGTAGAGGAAGGTCTGCTGGTTGAGGTCGGTGTCGAACTCGTGCTTGTATACTGTTCGTGGAAGTTCTTGTCGCTCAGCACGGAGATCTGAATTTGTACGGTGAAATCCCCGGGCAAATCCCACCCGTTTTGCCGCAGGTGAAGCGGCCGCGCCATTCGGTGTTAGGCTGGCCGTCGCGGGCGCGCCAAGATGTCCGTCCCATTGTCGATCATTCCGTAGGCTTTGATCAGGCCGACGTATTTGCTTGGAATGTCCAGGAGATCCTTGCCGGCGTAATCGACGTCCTGCCCCAGGCCCGGGCCGCGCTCGTCAAACAGATCGACGTCCAACGCCAGCGGACGCCTCGGGGGGGATCGACGCCGTCGAATACGAATAAAACATGTTGAAGTCAGGTCCGAAGGTTCCGCCGTACATCGGTTGTAGCCGATGGTGATGGATTCCCAGGGGGCCGAGCGGGTCGTAGGCATCGCCGTGGATAGTGGGCAAATAAAAAGACGGGGACGTTTTCTACCTTGATGACGGCGTCGTCGCCGCGAAACGCCGCTCGGTAAAGGTCATCGGCTCGCCGGTCTTGCGGTCGTACGACCTGTTTGCCCCAGAAGGTTTTCTTGGGAATTTTCTTGTCTTCGAGCGTGGCCTGGGAGCCGAGATGCGCGGCCCGGGGTAGGAGGGGAGCCGGCTGGAAAAGAGTTCGCCTTGACCACCTAGAACTGGTTCGGCGACAGTTGGAGCAGTTCGTCGGCCTTGATGTGGGCCGGCTGCGGCAACCGGGTTGCTTGAACTTGCCGTCTTCTTCGTTCGTCGTCTTGTTCTTTCTGAACGGCTTGATCGCGGACCTGGTCCGGATCGTCGAGGGCGGTGCTCGGAACGTGAGTCATGATGAGCACATTGGGCGATCCCTTTTGGTAGCCCGTCCTGACCATGAACTTGTAATCGTCGATCAGGCCTCGCCGCTTGAGAACCTCGAACGCAGAACCTTGAGAGCTGCGCAAGCCGGTCAGGTAATCGTCGACATGGTTTGGATCGACCTCAACCGCGTTAATAGACCAATAGCCTTTCTGCGGCGTGTAATCGACGTATGGCTCGGCAGCCGCAGCTGACGCGCATGTGACGGCAACCGCGCTAAGCGCGGCCAAAAAGATCGTTTTCATTAGTTTTCCCCATGAGACCGCCGGAACGGCAGTCTAGAAAATTAAACCACAGGCGGCCAAGTCGTGCCTAACGAAAATCAACTAAGGTCAGTTCCAGGCCTGCAGGCGGATGAGAAGATGCCCAACAACCCCGGCACTATTGACCGGTAAAATCTGCTCGGGCTCTCCTTTGACCTTCGCAGGTTCGGTACAAGGGACTACCAGTCCACTTACCCAGTGAAGAGCAAGGCAGACCCTGCTCAAGGCCGCGATGACGGCAACATGACTTCGCGCCTTCGCCTGAAACCGAAATCGCCGCTAGAGCCCGCCGGATGACCGATTTCGCTCCCCTCCTCGGCCCCGGACCGTGGCGAGAAAGCCCGGCCGATCCACATCGTCGACAAGGACAGCTTCGACGCGTGGGTGAAGGGCCGACCAGCCGAGGACCGCGCGTTGCTCGAGGCTCACCGCTTTGACGGGAAGAAGGCGCTCCGCGTTCGTCCTGCTGCCGCGTGGCGGCGATTTCGAGGTGGTGAGCGCGGTTGCCAACGCTGGCTCGCTCTCGCCCTGGTGCCTCGCCACACTCGGCGAGCGGCTGCCCGAAGGCACCTACAAGCTCGCCATCGGGCGAGCCCGGCAAGGCGGCGCTCGGCTGGCTGCTCGCTCAGCACCGGTTCGACGCCTACCGCTCGAAGCCGGAGCCGGACCGCGGCCCCCGCGTGCTCGTCACCGGCGAAGCGGCGAGCATCGACCAGACGATTCGCCTCGCCGAAGCCACCGCGCTCGTCCGTGACCTGGTCGACACGCCCGCCGCCGACCTCGGCCCAGCCGAGCTCGAGCAGGCAGTGCGCGAGGAAGCCGGCCGCTCGGGCGCGCACGTCCGGGTCACCACGGGCGAGAAGCTGGCGAACGAATATCCGCTGATCGCCGCCGTCGGCGCGGCCGCCACGCCCGAGCGCGCGCCGCGCCTCATCGAGCTCGAATGGGGCAAACCCGGCGACCCGCGCATCGCGATCGTCGGCAAGGGCGTCTGCTTCGACAGCGGCGGACTCGATCTCAAGCCAGCAGCCGGCATGCGCATCATGAAGAAGGACATGGGCGGCGCGGCCCACGCGCCTCGCGCTCGCCCGCCTGATCGCGGCCGAGCGGCTACCCGTGCGCCTGCACCTCCTCATTGCAGCGGTCGAGAATGCGGTGTCGGGAAGCGCCTATCGCCCTGGCGACATCGTCAAGTCGCGCAAGGGCCTGTTCGTCGAGGTCGACAATACCGACGCCGAGGGACGTCTCGTCCTTGCCGACGCGCTAACCCGGGCGGGCGAGGACAAGCCCGAGCTGATCGTCGATTTCGCAACCCTGACCGGCGCCGCGCGCGTTGCGCTCGGCCCCGACCTTCCGGCTCTGTTCGCCAACCGCGACGATCTCGCGGCTGCCATCGAGAGCTCGGCGCGCGACGTCGAGGACCCGGTTTGGCGCATGCCCTTGTGGGATGCGTACGACGAGAATTCTGAAGAGCAATGTCGCCGACCTCGCGAACATGGCCAACAACCCGATGGCGGGCTGCATCTATGCCGCGCTGTTCCTGCGCCGCTTCGTTCCGGACGACATCGCCTGGGCGCATCTCGACACCTGGGCGTGGCGCGATCCAGGCAAACCCGGGCGGCCCAAGGGCGGCGACGCCCTCGGCCTGCGCGCCGTCTTCGCCATGCTGCAGGACCGCTATCCGCAGCGCTGAGACGGCGTTTGGCCGATCAATGGGCGGTTTTTGGTCACGGCCCTGCAACATTTCGCGCCCTTACCGGTTTAGAATTCGACGCGACGCGACAAGGGAGGATGACGAGCAGCTATGAGCGAGGTTTCGCTTACCGGCTGGATGAAGGCGCTCATCGCCTACGTCCGCTCAGGGGAGCCCGACCTCACCAACCGGCAAATGGCTTTGTTGATGCTGGTCTATCTCACCCCCGGACCGCATACTGTGCGCGGCCTCGCGCGGGTGCTTGGCGTTTCCAAGCCGGTGGTCACACGCGCCTTGAATACGCTTGGCGCGCTCGGCTATCTGCGCCGCGAGAGGGACCAGGACGACCGCCGCAACGTGTTCGTGGTCCGCACCAGCAGCGGGGCAGAATTTCTTGAAGGGTTCAAACGCAACCTCCGCGAGGGCGACGCCTCGGCGGCCGAGCGGCCGATCATCGGCCAGGCCCCGGCCTACGCCCACGAGCGCTGAGGAATTTGCCCTCGCGGGTCCATCGGACCTGCCCGATCCCGACTTCCACGCCTACCGCAAGGATCTCGCCGATATCGCGCTCGCCGGCCGGGTGATCGCCTCGCATTACGCCGAGCCGCTCGATCGCATAATCGTCAGCCCAACCGTCCTGCGGCGCTCGCCCTCGGATGACGCCGAGGCCATTCGCGACCTCGCGGCGGGCGAAGCTTTCACCATGCTCGACGATAGCCTCGGCTGGGCATGGGGCTATGCAGGACAGGAACGCCGCGTCGGCTACGTCAGGAGCGAAGCCGTCGGGCCGAGCTGACGTAGTGCAGTACCGAGGTCTCGAGCCAGATCAGCTGGTAGATGCTGCTCAGCACCAGCACCGCGAGAACCCCCGCGATCACCCAGTCCCTGATCGGGTTGTTCGGGCGACGCCGCGGAAAGAGCAGCCAGCCCGACAGCGCGCTCAATACCAAAGTGCCAATCGCGCTGTTGCGCTGAAACAGCGCGACCGTCGTCCGCACCTGCTCCATTCCCGAGGGCGAAGGCTGACCGTGCGGACTCATCAGCAGCGCAACCGCCCAATTGATGATCGCCGCGAGCAGCAAGAGGAGGCCCATGAACAGGCGGCCTCGGACAATTCCGCGGTTCTTCACATCTGCCCCCTGGCGCGGCGGATGCGCGAACCAGCGCGCGACATTGGCGTTCTGCTGCGCCAGGGTCTCGGCGAACACGTGCCCACCGGTTCCGTCGGCAACGAAGTAAAGCGCCTTGGTTTGCGCCGGATGTAAGCACCGCCTCGATGCTCGCCTTGCCCGGATTGGCGATTGGTCCCTCCGGAAGCCCCGACCGCCGGTACGTGTTATAACCGTTCTCAGCTTCGAGCTCGGAGCGCAGGATGCGCCGGCCGAGCGGCTTGCCCTTGGTCACGGGGTAAATAACGGTCGGGTCCGCATCGAGCTTCATGCCGATCCTCAAGCGATTGCAATACACCCCGGCGATCACCGGCCGCTCCGAAGCCTTGCCCGTCTCCTTCTCGACGATCGACGCGAGCGTCACCGCCTGCTCCTTCGTCACGATCGGGCAATCGGTCGAGCGCTTCGCCCATAGCTCGTCGACTGCCTTCGTCATCGCCGCCTGCATCCGCTGGACGAGCGCCGCCCGAGTCTCGCCGCGCCGATAGCCGTAGCTGTCGGGAAGTACCGATCCTTCCGCGATCGGCGGCAGCGGCCCCGACAAATATGGATCCGCCGCGAGCTTCTCCTGGACGATGATCGCGGGCATGCCTTCGATGACGGTGATGAGGCGCAGCAGCGGCTTGCCGTGCTGCAGCAGCTCGAGAATCGCCGCTCCGCCCATGTCCTCTGCGGGATGCGGAACTCGCCGGCCTGGATCGGGTCATGCGAACCGAACAACCGCGCCATCGCATAATAGGTCCCGCGCAGTCCCCGGTATCGCGCCTTCCTTGTTGGAGCTGGCGAGCGACGGAGGCGACGGTCGTGCCGTCCTTGATGATCACGGTGTGCGGGCCCGGCTTCGGCCCGGGCGCCCACCACAAAGCATAGACCGTCAGCAGCGCGGCGAGGACCAGCGCTCCCGCGCCGATCAGCAGCTTCCTCACACGGCCTTCATGATCAGGCTGGCGTTGGTCCCGCCGAAGCCGAAGCTGTTGTTGAGCACGGCGCGGACGGGGCGTTCTTTGGCTTTGTGCGGTACGAGGTCCACTCCCTCGGTGCCCTCGCCCGGATTGTCGAGGTTGAGCGTCGGCGGAACGATCTGGTCGCGCATGGCGAGGATGCAGAAAATGCTCTCCACCGCCCCGGCGCCGCCGAGCAGGTGGCCGATCGCCGACTTGGTCGAGCTCATCGACAGCGTTCCAATCGCATTGCCGAACAGCCGCCGCACCGCGCCGAGCTCGAGCTCGTCGCCGAGCGGCGTCGAGGTGCCGTGAGCATTGATGTAATCGATGTCGGACGGTTGCAGCCCCGATTTCTTCAGCGCCATCTGCATCGACCGGAAAGCGCCCGAACCTTCCGGGTGCGGAGCGGTGACGTGATAAGCGTCGCCCGAAAGGCCGTAGCCGATCACTTCCGCGTAGATCTTCGCGCCGCGCGCCTTCGCATGCTCATATTCCTCGAGCACGACCACGCCCGATCCCTCGCCCATGACGAAGCCGTCGCGGTCCCTGTCGTAGGGCCGGCTGGCTTTCTCCGGCTGGTCGTTGAAATTGGTGCTGAGCGCGCGCGCCTGGGCGAAGCCGGCGATTCCGATCGGGCAGATCGTCGCTTCCGCTCCGCCGGCGAGCATGATGTCGGCGTCGTCCATCGCGATCATTCGCGCCGCATCGCCGATCGAATGCGCCCCGGTCGAGCAGGCGGTGACCACCGCGTGATTGGGGCCCATCAACCCGTATTTGATCGAGACCTGGCCCGAGATGAGGTTGATCAGCCGCCCGTGCACGAAATGCGGGCTCACGCGGCCAGGGCCTTTCTCGTGCAGGTACGACGCTTTCGCTCTCGATTCCCGGGAGGCCGCCGATGCCCGAACCGATCGAAACTCCGGCGCGCAGCCGCGTCGTCTCGTCCATATCGGTGAGGCCGGCGTCTTCGAGCGCCTGTCCCGCGGCGTCGATCCCGTAAATGATGAACGGATCGACCTGGCGTTGCGTCTTGTGGTCGACGCGTTTCGCCGGATCGAAGCCATATTCGTGATCGGCCGGCTTCACCTCGCAGGCGATGCGGCATTTCTGGTCGCTCGCGTCGAACCTGGTGATCGGCCCGGCGCCGCTCTTCGACGCCAGGATGTTCTTCCAGCTGGTCTCGACGTCACCCCCGAGCGGAGTGACGAGGCCAAGACCCGTGACGACTACTCGGCGCATCTGGTTCTCCAAATAGACTCATCAGGCTCCAAACCCGTTCAGGCGAGCCTCCCGAAGTCCTGTAGTCTCTGGGAACGCCGTAGGAGAAAGTGCCGCCCTTCGGCAAGCTCAGGGCGAGCGGACATGTGCCCGATCAGCCCTTGTTCTGATCGATATAGTCGATCGCATCGTGAACGGTCGTGATCTTCTCCGCGGCATCGTCCGGGATCTCGACCCCGAACTCTTCCTCGAAAGCCATCACCAGCTCGACGATGTCGAGGCTGTCGGCGCCGAGATCGTCGATGAAGCTCGCGTCCTCCGTCACCTTGTCCGGCTCGACGCCGAGATGTTCGACGACGATCTTCTTCACCCGATCGGCTGTCTCGCTCATGTGACCGCTTCCTCCGTTTGGCTTTTGCGCTGCCCTAGCGATGCCGTTTGCGGGCGGCAAGTGGCCCACTTGTCATTGCGAGCGCAGCGAAGCAATCCAGCGTCGATATGGATTGCCGCGTCGCCTTCGGCTCCTCGCAATGACGAAGAAAGTCTCGCGCCTGCTGACGCCCGGCGAGATCGCGCTGGCGCGCTCCATCTTCGGTGACGCGATCGACTATTCGAAGGTGAAGCTCGTCAAGGGCAAATGGTGGCCGTTCCACCCGCGCCGCGCCGCGATGGCGCCGATGGGCAACATCTGGTTCCACCCGGCGGACGGCGGCTGGTCCGACGATTTCTCGAATGAGCCGCTCGGCCGCCAGGGCTTCTTCATCCACGAGATGACCCACGTCTGGCAGGCGCAGACGAAAGGCCGCTTCTATCTGCCGCTGATGCGCCACCCCTTCTGCCGCTACAATTATCGGCTGAAGCCGGGCAAGCCGTTCGAGCGCTACGGCCTCGAACAACAGGCCGAGATCGTCACCCACCGCTTTCTCGCCGACCGCGGCGCCCGCGTTCCGATCGTCCCGCCGAAGTCTCTGCTTCCCTTCGCCTGACGGGTCCGGAGACAGCGGAACGGCTGTGTAACAATAGTGCAACAGACGCCGGAGGAAAGTGGCGCCAGAGCCACGCCGCTCTTCCTCCTCGCTGCTGTTTTCGGCCTATCTGTCGGCGGTGCGACTATTCGCACGAATGGGGGAATCTCATGCGCACGACCGCAGCATTGCTTATCGGCACTTCCGTACTCGCATTTGCAGTTCCCGCTTCGGCGCAGACCGGCCAGGAGAGTGCGGCTCAAGCCGCCAACCAGCCGCAGGTCGCCCAGACTTACGGCGCGGACATCATCGTGACTGCGACCAAGCGCGCGTCACGCGTCCAGGACGTTCCGTTCTCGATCAATGCGCAGACGCAGGCCGACATCCAGCGCGCGCACGCACAGACGCTGGAGGACATCAGCCGCAACGTCGCCGGCCTGACGGTGCAGAACCTCGGCCCCGGACAGAGCCAGGTGTCGATCCGCGGCGTCTCGGCGGGCCAGATCGTCCGCGACCAGCCCGGCGTCAAAGAGCAGGTCGGCATCTATCTCGACGAAAGCGTCGATTTCGCTTTCGTTGTTCACGCCCGACTTCGACCTGTTCGACCTTAACCGCGTGGAGACTCTGCGCGGTCCGCAGGGCACGCTCTTCGGCGTCGGGATCGGTCGGCGGCACGATCCGCTACATCACCAATCAGCCGAAGATCGGCGTCGTCGAAGGCGCGGTCGAAGCCGGCGTCAACGTCCTCGAGTGGCGGCGCATCGGCTACGACGTCAAGGCCGCGCTCAACGTGCCCTTCGCGGACACCGCGGCGCTGCGCGTTGTCGGCTACGGAACGCATTTCGGCGGCTTCGTCGAACTCGGTCGGACCGTACAGCAAGAAGAACGTCAATGACGGCGACCGCTACGGAACGCGCGTTTCGATCCTGTGGCAGCCCGCTCCCGAGATCGAAGATCACGCCGCGGGTGGTCTACCAGGTCGTGAAAGCCAACGGCTTCAATCGCGAAGAGAACTACAACCTCTACGACAACCAGTTCATCACCCGCAGGAACCGACCTCGGCAAGCGCGAAGCATACCTGAAGCTGCCGGAGCATTTCCACGACAAGACGCTTCTTGCTCGATCTCACCGCCAGCTACGATTTCGGCGCCGGTCGAGCTGACGTCGGTCACCAGCAAGCTGATCCGCAACATTCTCGTGAGTCGCGATGCATCGGCGCTGACTGGCTCCGTCGGTATTTCCGTTCCTGATCACGCGACTCGGTGCGGTAATTCCGGGCGTTCCGCATTGACCGCAGATCTGAACTTGCCGTCGAACCTTCGTGACACGACCAATCTCAACCAGTTCAACCCAGGAAATTCGGCTCGCTTCGACGGGCCGGGTCCGTTCCAATGGGTGTTCGGCGGCTTCTACAGTCACGCCGATCGCAACTATCAGCAGCGGCTGCCCACGCCGGGTATCGACGCA
The DNA here is from genome assembly GCA_963849435.1 of uncultured Alphaproteobacteria bacterium. GTDB lineage: Bacteria > Pseudomonadota > Alphaproteobacteria > Sphingomonadales > Sphingomonadaceae > Sphingomicrobium. The sequence continues at coordinate 180,952 of CAWKHO010000021.1, read as the reverse complement.
TTTGCATCGACTTCTGCGACGTGGCCGCCCGGCGTGCTCGGCTCTCGCCAGACGATGCAATTCGGGCTTCCAGCTCGACACCCGTACAATGCCGACCTGCCGTACGTGGACAAGCAGAAGGCGCTGTTCGGCGAAGCGAGCTACAAGTTCGATCAGTTCAAGCTGACCGCCGGCGGCCGCTGGTACGACTTCCAGGAAACACGCGACTTCATCTCTGGCGGTATCTTCTCGAACGGCGACACAAGGATCGGCGACAAGACCAAGTCGAACGGCTTCTCGCCCGCGCGGAATCGCTCAGCTGGGAACCGAACCGCAATCTCAGCGTCAACCTGCAGGTCGCTAAGGGCTTCCGGCTCGGCGGCATCAACGATCCGCTGAATATTCCGCTGTGCAGCGCCGAAGACCAGGCGATCTACGGACCGTTCGCGTCCGCGACCTACAATGACGAAACGCTGTGGAACTATGAGGCGGGCTTCAAATATTCGAAAGCACGGCATCACCTTCAATGCGGCCGCCTTCCACAACCAGATCAGGAACCTTCAGGTACCGTCGACGCCGGCAGCTGCTCGTCGCGCCTCGTTTTCAACGTGCCGAAGGCGCACAGCAATGGCATCGAGGCCGAATTCTCGGTCCATCCGCTCGCGGGCCTCGACCTCTCATTCGCGGGCAGCCTGCTGAATTCGAAATTCGATTCGACGATCGCCAACCCGTTCTGGCGATCAGACCGGCATCGTAAGGGCAACCGCCTGCCGACTGTGCCGAAGTACCAGTTCGCGGCGACGGCCAATTATGACCGCCGTTCAGCGCGACTGGCGACTGGTACGTGAACGGCAGCGTTCAGCGGGTCGGCAACCGGTTTACCCAACCGGGCGACCAGGAAGCGGCGAACCAGAACGTGGACCTGATCTTCTTCGATCCGGCGACCGGCGCCTACGGCGTCGGCACGCCACTGCCGCCCGGAACGAACATCGGTTCGCTGAAGCTGCCGGCCTACACGTTGGTCAACGCTTCGCTCGGCCTGCGGTGGGAGAGTGGTCTCGAGGTCTCCGCCTACATCAACAACATCTTTGACGAGGATCCCAAACTTTCGCTCGACCGCGAGCGCGGCCTCAGAGCACGTTTTGGCTACAATATCGGAACGCCGCGGACGATCGGCCTGACCTTGCGGCAAAGCTTCGGCGCGCATCCGGCACCGCCTCCGCCACCCTTGCCGCTTGCTCCGCCGCCACCGGCAACGCAGACGTGCCCGGATGGATCGGTGGTCGCCGCGGCGGCAACCTGCCCGGTTCCGCCGCCGCCACCCGCTCCTCCGCCCCCGCCACCGGCGGCGGCCCCTGAGCGCGGCTGATACGAGTACAATGTTGAACGTCACGCGCCGCTCGCTCCTCATTGGAGCGGGCGGCGCTGCCGTTTCTCCGCTATCGGCAAAGGCGATGAAACGGCGTGGCGGAGAACGGGATTCGCAGTGATCGGCGCCGGCGTGTTCGGCGCCTGGACCGCGCATCACCTGAAGGAACAGGGCCATCGCGTCACGCTGATCGACGCCTGGGGCCCGGCGCACAGCCGCTCGTCCTCCGGCGGCGAATTGCGGCTGACCCGCGCCGCGTACGGCAAAGACGCGATCTACACGCGGATGGCGACGGACTCGCTGCCCCAGTGGAAGGCGCTGAGCGCTGTCTCGGGGCTGCCGATCTTCATCCCGGCGGGATCCTGTTCTTCTTCCCGACCGAGGAGCCCTACGTCCACGACAGCATCGCCGCGCATAAGAAATTCGGCCTTCCGACGGACGTGCTGACGCAAGCCGAGATGGCGAAGCGGTTCCCGATGATCGATTTCGAGGGAATCCGCATCGGGCTTTACGAGCCAGGGTTCGGCGCGCTCATGGCGCGGCGCTCGGTGCTGACGCTGGTTGACCGCTTCGTCAAAGCGGGCGGGATTTACATGAAGGGCGCAGCGCAGGCGCCGACTGCAAACGGCGCCGAATTGAATGAAGTGCGCCTTTTCTCAGGCGAACGCGTCGCAGCCGACCGCTTTGTCTTCGCGCTCGGCCCGTGGCTGCCGAAGGTCTTTCCGGACGTGATCGGCCCGAAGATCCTGCCCACACGGCAGGAGGTGTTCTTCTTCGCCCCGCCGGCGGGCGACCGCCGCTTTCTCCCGGGCGCAATGCCCGGATGGGCCGACTTCAACGGCGGCGACATCTTTTACGGCTTCCCCGACCTCGAGACCCGCGGCGTCAAGTTTGCGCACGATGCGCATGGCGTGCCGGTCGATCCCGACACGCAGGACCGCCGCCCGACTGCAGGCCGCGCTCGCCGAGATTGTCGCGTACCGCGACCGCCGCTTCCCGCTGCTCAAGGGCGCGCCGCTCACCGAAGCGCGCGTCTGCCAGTATGAGAACAGCTCAAATGGCGATTTCCTGATCGACTTCCACCCGCGCCTGTCCAACGTGCTGCTGGTCGGCGGCGGTTCCGGCCACGGATTTAAGCATGGACCCGAGGTCGGCCGCTATTCGGCGGGGACGCCTGTTGGGCTCAGTAACGCCGGAACCACGCTTCAGCCTCGCCACCAAGGCCGAAACCCACCACCGCGAAGTGCATTGAACCGCCCCCGCAATGAGCGCATTGCTCTCGGGCGGCCGGGGGACAACTGATGCTTAGAGCGATGATCGCGATCCTGCTCTGTGCGGGGCCGCTCCAATCTTCAGCGGCTGCGGCGGGCGCGCATAAGGGCCACTATCTGTTCGTCTTCACCGGTGATCAGAAAAGCACCGGGAACGATTTCCTCGCGGTTATCGACGCTGATCCATCTTCGCCGACTTACGGAAAGCTCGTAACGTCCGTCGCAACCGACCAGGTCAGCGTCAGACCCCATCATACCGAATATGAAATGCCTGGCCGACGGCATGTTGTTCGGCAATGACTTCGATGCTGGCCGCACCTTCATTTTCAACCTCAACGACCCCCTGCACCCGACGGTCGCGGCTGAGTTCAATGACTTGGCGGGATATGCGTTTCCGCACAGCTTCGTGCGGCTTCCCAATGGGCATGTCCTCGCGTCATTCCAATATCTTTCCGGCGCGATGCCGCTCCACGGCGACATGATGGACGGCGCGCCGGAGCGCAGCGGCGCGATCAACGGCGGTCTTGTCGAAATCGACGATTCCGGGCACGCGGTCCGGTCGGCGAGCAGCGCCGACCCGGCGTTTCGCTGACGCCGCGCTGCAACCCTACAGCCTTGCGTCCTGCCGGCGATCGACCGCGTTGTTTCGACCAACTCGCCGATGCAGAACGATGGCCTGCTCCGCTCGACGACCGCCCAGCTATGGCGGCTGTCGGACCTGAAGTTGCTCAAGACCTTCCGCCTCGATCCGGGCAGCAGCTTTACGCCCATCTCAGCCCCGAAGAGGTACGGGTCGGACCCGACGGCGCGGTTTATATCCAGACGCTGGCCTGCGGTTTGCAGCGGCTGAGCGGGTTCGAGACCGACAAGCCGACGTCGCAGCTGGTCTATACGTTTCCCGGCAGCTGGTGCGGCGTTCCGACTTTCGCCGGCCAGTATCTGGTCGAGAGCGTTCCAGACATCCACGGCTTCATCGTTCTCGACATGAGCGACGGGACTCATCCGCGAGAAGTTTCGCGGCTGGTCATCAGCCCCGATTATGCGGCGCACTGGACCGGCTGGGACCGGGAGACCGGCCGGATCGTCGTGACCTCCGGGCGCGAAGGTGACCGCGCCTATCTGCTGAAGCTGGATCCGGCGACCGGAGCGCTAAGCATCGACACGGCATTCCGCGATGGTGACGGCCTCCCAGGTTTCAGCTTTGCGAGCGCCGCAAGTGGCCGCATGGCTGGACCGGCGCGGGCAAGCCGCACGGAGCCGTCTTCTCGCGCTGAAATTGCGCGGCCCAATAGGGGTTCAGTCGGGCTTTTTCGCGACGCCGACCAGCGCCGGGCGCAGCAGCCGGTCCTTCATCATGTAGCCGGCCTGCATTTCCTCGACGATCGTCCCCGGCTCCTCGTCGCTCGGCATTTCGACCATCGCCTGGTGGCGGTGCGGGTCGAGCTTCTCGCCGACCGACTGGATGCGGGTGACGCCATGGCGCGCGAACACCGGGTCGAGCTCGCGCGAGGTCGATTTGATGCCGGCGAGGAACTGGCTCGCGACCTTGTCGGCGCGCAACTCCTCGTTCACCGCGGCCAGCGCGCGGTCGAGGTGATCCTTGATCGCCAGCATGTCGCGCGCGAACTGCGCCGCGGCATAGCTCGACGCCTGCTCCTTCTCGGCTTCGAGCCGGCGGCGGACATTCTGCGTGTCCGCAGCGGCGTAGAGGACCTTGCTGTTCGCCTCCGCGAGCTGCTTCTCGAGCTCGGCGATGCGGTCGTGCTCGGCAAGTTCGGGCGAGTCCTCCGCGGTTTCCTTGCGGATTTCCTCGGCTTCGTCGTGCAGCTTTTCGTCTTCGCTCATGCCATCAGTCTCGTCAGCGCTTTCGCAGTGAAATCCACCATGGGGACCACGCGCGCATAGTTCAACCGTGTCGGGCCGATCACGCCGACAACGCCGACGACCTGCCCTTGGCTCCCGCGATAGGGTGCGGCGATCACCGACGAGCCCGACAAAGCGAACATGCGATTCTCCGAACCGATGAAGATTCGGCAGCCCGGAGCGTCTCGCGCGCCCTCGAGTAGCCGAGCGATCTCCTGCCGGTCCTCGAGCTCGTCGAGCAGCCGCCGCACGCGCTCCAGATCTTCGGCCGCGGCGTCGTCGATCAGGTTCGCCTGGCCGCGGACGATCAGCACCGGGCGGCGCGCGTGATCCTGGCTCCAGGCGGCGAGGCCGGACGCGACGAGCTCAGCGGCTGCAGAGTTGATCGCTTCCTTGTGGTCGCGGATTTCGGCACGAAGCTTGGCCTCGGCTTCGGCGAGCGTGAGTCCGCCGAGCATGGCATTGATGAAATTGCTCACCTCAGTCAGCGCCGCCGGCGTGGTGCCCCCGTCGAGCGAGACGATCCGATTCTCGACGGTTCCGTCCATCCCGACGATCACCGCGAGCGCACGTGTGCTGCTCAAAGGCACGAAATTCAGCTGCTTCAGACGCATTTCCTGCTTCGGCGCGAGCACCACGCCGGCGGCCTGCGAAAGCCCCGACAAGGCCGCCGAAGCCGCCGCGAGCGCATCCTCGATCGGCTGGTCGCGGGCGATCTGCCGCTCGATCTCCCGCCGCTCGCGCGGGTCGGGCGCGGCCGTCTGCATGATCCCGTCGACGAACAGCCGAAGCCCGCTTTCGGTGGGGATGCGCCCCGCCGACGTATGCGGATGGGTCAGAAGCCCGCGCTCCTCCAGCTCCTGCATCACGCCGCGGATCGAGGCCGGCGACAGGCTGACGCTGCCGGCCAGCACTTTCGACCCGATCGGCAGCCCGCGCTCGAGATAGGATTCCACCACCAGCCCGAAAATCTCACGCATCCGGTCGGTCAGTTCGGTGATTGGCTGGGTCATGGCAATCGTCATTGCGAGGAACGTAGTGACGAAGAATCCAGAACAAACGGCTGGATTGGCCGCCGCTCCGCGGGGGGGGTCTAGGGACGGCCCCGCACCAGTATCAGGAGAATGCCGCAATGCGCCCGTCCGGACGCGCCCCCGATCAAATGCGTGAGCTTCGTTTTGAACCCGGCTTCACCCGCCATGCCGAAGGCGCGTGCCTCGTCAGCTTCGGTGACACCCGCGTGCTGTGCACCGCGAGCGTCGAGGACAAGGTCCCGCCATTTCTTCGCGGCAAGGGCCAGGGCTGGGTCACCGCCGAATATGGCATGCTCCCCCGCGCCACCCACACCCGCGGCAACCGCGAGGCGGCCAAGGGCAAGCAGTCGGGCCGCACGCAGGAGATCCAGCGGCTGATTGGCCGCTCGCTCCGCGCGGTGGTCGCGCTTCCGAAGCTCGGCGAACGCCAGATCGTCGTCGATTGCGACGTCATCCAGGCCGACGGCGGAACGCGCACTGCGGCGATCTCCGGCGGCTGGGTCGCGCTGCGCATTGCGATCAACAAGCTGCTCGCAAACAAGGCGCTTGGCACCGACCCGATCCGGACCCAGGTCGCTGCTGTCAGCTGCGGAATCCACCAGGGCGCTGCCGTGCTCGACCTCGATTACGATGAAGATTTCGACTGCCGGCAGCGACGGTAATTTCGTGCTCACCGCCGACGGCGCAATCGTCGAAGCGCAGCTCACCGCCGAAGGCGAAACTTTCGACGAAGAAGGCTTGCTGCGCCTGCTCCGCCTCGCCCGCATTGGCTGCTCGGAAATCTTCGCAGCCCAGCTGAAGGCCGCCGCCGCGTGAGGCCGATCGGCGACAAGCTGGTCATTGCCACCCACAATCCCGGCAAATTGCGGGAGATTGCGGCGCTGATTGAGCCGCTTGGGATCGCGACTGTCGGAGCCGAAGAGCTCGACCTCCCCGAACCCGAAGAGATCGGCAACAGCTTCGCCGACAATGCCGATCTGAAGGCGCGGGAGGCGGCGGACCTCTCGGGGCTGCCAGCGCTCGCCGACGACAGCGGCTTGTGCGTCGATGCGCTGCACGGGCGGCCGGGAATTTTCTCCGCGCGCTGGGCCGAGGACGCGGACGGCAACCGCGACTGGATGCGCGCGATGGAGAAGGTCTGGCGCGAAGTCGAGGCGATGGAGCCCGATGCCGCGCCCGCAGCGCACTTCGTCTGCGCGCTTGCCATCGCCTGGCCCAACGACGGTCAGAATGAAACGTTCGAGGGCCGTATCGACGGAACGCTCGTCTGGCCGCCGCGGGGCGACAAAGGCTTCGGCTACGACCCGATGTTCGTGCCGGCCGGCTACGACCAGACCTTCGGCGAGATCGACCCCGAGCTCAAGCACAGCATCAGCCACCGCGCCGACGCGTTCCGCAAACTGCTCAGTGCTTTAGATGAAATTCGTTCGTCCTGAGCGGAGCGCAAAGCGCGTAGTCGAAGGGCGTGACTCGCAAGCGCCAGAGGAGCGCCCTTCGACTTCGCTCAGGAGGAACGAGGTTGGTTGTCACGCTTCTGACACGCTCGCCCTCTATATCCACTGGCCGTTCTGCGTCAGCAAATGCCCCTATTGCGATTTCAACAGCCACGTCCGTGAAAGCATCGACCAGGATTCCTGGCGCGACGCCCTGCTCGCCGATCTCGCGCATGAAGCGCGGCTTCTGCCCGGCCGCACTTTAAGCTCGATTTTCTTCGGCGGCGGAACACCGTCGCTGATGGATCCCGCTACCGTCGCCGCCCTGATCGAATCCGCTTGCGCTCACTGGCCGCCCGCCGCGGACATCGAGATCACGCTCGAAGCCAACCCCAACTCCGTCGAGGCGGCGCGCTTCGCCGATCTCCGCGCAGCCGGAGTTAACCGGCTCTCGCTCGGGCTGCAAAGCTTCGACGATGAAAAGCTCGCCTTCCTCGGCCGCGCCCATTCGGCGCGTGAGGGGTGGAAGGCGCTAGAAATCGCGCAGCACCATTTCCGGCGAGTCAGCTTCGACCTCATTTACGCGCTTCCCGGCGATACCGAGGACAGCTGGTCGGCGACACTGGCGCAGGCTCTCAGCCTCGGCACCAGCCATCTCTCGCTCTATCAATTGACCATCGAACCCGGGACGCGCTTTGCCGCGCTGCACGCCGCCGGGAAGCTCGAGCCGCTCAGAGAGATGATTCGGCCACGCTATACGAGCTGACCGACGCCATGACGTCCGCCGCCGGCCTCCCCGCCTACGAGATCAGCAGTCATGCGCGCCGCGGACATGAGAGCCGCCACAACCTCACTTACTGGCGCTATGCAGATTATGCGGGGGTCGGACCGGGTGCCCACGGCCGCCGTCTCGGGACGCGGACGGTACGCCACCGCAAACCGGAAAATTTCCTTTCTGCGCTGGGACGTAACGGCCACGGCATTGCCGAGGAGGCGCCGCTCTCCGCCAACGAAGCTGCGGATGAAGCTTTGGTCATGGGCCTGCGCCTCAACGAAGGTATCGACCCGGACGCGATCGCCGCCCGCTTCGGTCTCGAGTCGATCGTCGATGGTGCGAAAGTCGACCGCCTTGTCGCGTCGGGTCACCTGGTGCGCGACGGCAGCCGCATCGCGTTAAGCGCGTCAGGCCGTCTGCTGCTCGATTACATCCTCGCGGAAGTCGCGGCTCAACGCACTACTTCGGCGGCTGCGGCTGAGACGCCGGTATCGGCTGCGGCGTAGTCGGCGCCAGCGCCGGCTTCGCAGCCTCGGCTTCCTTTGTCGCGGCGTTCGCGCCAGTCCGGTACTTGTAATTTTCGAGCGAGCTATCGACGAAGTCGCTGATCATCTCATTCGCGTCCTGGTCGGACGCGTTGCGCGACATTTTGTTGCCCATGTCGAACTCTGACCACCGCGCCCTTGAACGCGCCGACCTGCGCTCCGCAGGCGTTGCGGACATAGGCAGATAGCCGTCGGCGGCGACCTTGTCGCTCGCCGCCTTGCTGCTCGCTTCCTTGAGACAAGCCTTGAACGCGTCTCTGGGACCGTTGATTACGGCCTGAGACGCAGTCAGAAAGATCGCCGAGGCACCCAACAATGCAATCATCGAACCTCTCCCCAGGCAACCGATGAACTTCGTGAGGATGACTCTTTTTTTATTGAATTGGAAGAGCTTATTGGCGGCTGTTGATGAATGAGCCGCTTTCCCCGGGCTGCACGTGGTGGCGACTCCGATCGGCAACCTCGGCGATCTCAGTCCGCGCGCCGCCGACACCCTCCGCCGCGCCGACCGAATCCTCGTCGAAGACACGCGAGTCACTGCGAAATTGCTCGCGCATATCGGCGCGAAAGTGCCGATGAGCCGCTACGACGACCATACGACCGGCGAAGAGCGCGAGCGGATCGTCGCCCGGCTCGGCGAGGAAGCGGTTGCGCTGGTCAGCGACGCCGGAACGCCGCTGATTTCCGATCCCGGCTACAAGTTGGTGCGCGCCGCCCGCGCCGCCGGCCATCAAGTGCATACGGTGCCGGGACCGTGTGCGGCGATCGCCGCATTGACGATCGCCGGATTGCCAACAGACCGGTTCCTGTTCCTTGGCTTCCTTCCCGCCAAGGCCAAGGCCCGATCGGACGCAATTGCCGAGATTGCCAACATCCACGCGAGTCTCATCATTTACGAAAGCGGGCAGCGCCTCGCCGACACGCTTGTCGCGCTCTCGGCGCAACTCGGCGAGCGCGAGGCGGCGGTCGCCCGCGAGCTCACGAAGCTTCACGAACAATGCGTGACCGGTACTCTTGGCAAGCTTGCGGGCGGCTATGCCAACGTCATTCCCAAAGGAGAGATCGTAATCGTCGTCGGCCCGCCGTCGGAAGCGGAGACTGTGAGCGACGATGAACTCGATGCCGCGCTCGATGCGGCCATGGCCAAGTTTTCGCCGTCGCGCGCCGCGGCCCAGGTCGCGGAGCAACTGAAGATCCCGAGGAAACGCGCGTACGCCCGCGCCCTCGAACGCTCGAAATGAATCGCCAGGCCGCCGAGCAGCGCGGCCGCGGCGCCGAGACGCTCGCCTGCTGGTATCTGCGCCTGAAGGGCTGGCGAATCCTTGCGCGTCGCGCCCGCGTGCACGGCGGCGAAGTCGATATCGTTGCTCGCCGCGGCCGCATGCTTGCGTTCGTCGAAGTGAAAGCGCGCGCAACCGAAGATGCGGCGGCGTTCGCGCTCGACGAGTGGCGGCTGCGGCGCGTGGTGGTCGCCGCCGAGCGCCTCGCGCCGCGCTACATGCGCGACGGCGACGACGTGCGCATCGATGCCCTGTTCATCGTCCCCGGCCGCTGGCCCAGGCACATGGCCAACATCTGGCTAGGGTGACAAAGAGTCACGGCTGAATTAGGCGCCAGCGCCATGCCCCTCCGCGTCGCAGTGCAGATGGACCCGCTCGAGCGGATCAACATCGCCGGCGATTCCGACCTTCGCCATCATGCTCAAGGCGCAGGAGCTCGGGCACACGCTGTACCATTACACGCCCGATGCGCTGAGCTGGGCCGAGAGCCGGCTGTGGACGATGGGCTATCCCGTCACCGTCCAGCGCGTCGCCGGAGAACATTACCGCTTCGGCGAGCCGCAAATCCTCGACCTCGGCCGCGACGTCGATGTCGTCCTCATGCGGCAGGATCCGCCGTTCGACCTCGGCTACATCACCGCAACGCACCTGCTCGAGCGTATCCAGAGCGAGACTTTAGTCGTCAACGATCCGGCAAGCGTCCGCAATGCGCCCGAGAAGCTGTGGGTGCTGGACTTCGCGCAGTTCATGCCGCCGACGGCGATCACGCGCTCGCTTGGCCTCACCCGGAAATTCCTCGCCGAGCATGGCGAGATCGTCATCAAGCCGCTGCACGGCTTCGCCGGCGGATCGGTGTTCCGCATCGGCCCTGACGGCCGCAACCTCGCCTCGCTGATGGAGCTGTTCAACAAGGCCTATCGCGAGCCGCACGTCGTGCAGAAATTCCTTCCCGAGATCGCCGAAGGCGACAAGCGCATCGTGCTCATCGACGGCGAGGTCGCGGGCGCGATCAACCGCGTTCCCGGCGAAGGCGAAATTCGCTCCAACCTTGCCGTCGGCGGCACTGCCGCGAAGACCGAGCTCACCGCGCGCGAGGAGGAAATCTGCGCGGCGCTTGCTCCCGAGCTCAGGAAACGCGGCCTGCTGTTCGTCGGAATCGACGTGATCGGTGGCCAATGGCTGACCGAGATCAACGTCACTTCACCCACCGGCATCGTCGCCATCGACGCGCTCAACGGCACCGACACGCCCGCGCTGATCTGGGCGGCGATCGAGCGGCGGCTGCACTCGCCGGTGACATCCTAAGTATTTCATCCATAATGGTTATTTAGCGATCGCTTTACCGGTTCGCTTTAGTGACCGTCATGTCGCGGCCGGGGGTCACCCACTAACCCCGAGCCGCGGCGAGTTCACGTAACGGGCTTCTGCTCACGCGCGGGGGTGGGCGTGGCGATAAACGTCCAAAAGACGCGCCGCGTCCACCGCCGTATAGATTTGCGTCGATGACAGGCTCGCGTGACCGAGCAGCTCCTGCAGCGCCCGTAGGTCGGCGCCCCGTGCCAGCAAATGGGTGGCGAAGCTGTGCCGCAGCGCGTGCGGCGTCAGCGTATCCGGAAGTCCCAGCCGCCGCCTCGCGGCAGCCACCGCACGCCGGACGAGGTCCGGATTGAGCGGCCCGCCCCGAGCGCCGACGAACAAAAGCGCATCGCCGCTCAGCGGATAGGGGCACTGCCGCACATATTCCTCGATCGCTTCGCGCACCGCCGCCACCACCGGCACGATCCGCGTCTTCGATCTCTTGCCGGTAACGCGCAGCGTCGCCCCGATCGGAAGCGCTCGCGCGGTCAGCGACAAGGCCTCGGCAACGCGCAGCCCGGCTCCGTACAGCAGCAGCAGGATGGCCAGATCGCGCGCTCCGATCCACGGCGCGCTCGCCGCGTCGGCGGCGTTCTCGGCAAGCTCCATCGCTTCCTCGGGCGCCGCCGGACGGGGAAGCGTGCGCGGCCGCTTTGGCGCTCGTGTGCGCGGCAGCTGGACATGGCTCCCCTGCTGCTCGGCGGAATATTTTAGGAAGGCGCGCACGCCTGAAAGCTCGCGCGCGGCGGACGATGCGCCGAGCCCCTCCCCCCGCCGCTGAGCAAGAAATGCGCGCAGGTCCGCGGCGGTCAAACCGAGCAGGTCGGCCGGTCCGATCGCCTGCCCGCGATAGCCGCCCAGGAATTGAATCAGCCGATGCGCGGTCGCGACATAGGCGCGCACGGTGTGCGCGGAACGGCGGCGGTCATGCTGGAGATGGCCGGCCCAGCGAGCTGCAAGCTCGCGCGCCGGATGGTCGGTCAGCTCTGCGGAAGCGTCAGCCACTTGCGGATCATAGCCGCAACGCTCTTGCCGAGGAACATCAGCAATTCCGAGCCGTGACGCGCGTCCAGGCTAAGCGCCTGGCGCTGCCCGAGCGCGAGCAGTCCGACCGGGAGAGGCGGATCGCTATCGATGCGGATCAGCGCCTCGGCGCGGATCAGGTCGCACGCCGGACCGAACAAAGGATGCCCGCGCTCGACCGTGCGCATCTCCACGCCATCGACGCATCCAATCGCTCGGCGCAGGATCTTCGGATCGACGATCTGCACTCCGGAACCGTCGGCGCGGAAGCCGCGCTCGCCGACAATCAGCGACAGCGCAACCGCGTCGATGCCAAGGATCAGCGGCCATTCCTGAGTCACCACGTGCAGCAGCCCGTCGATGCCGTCGGCGTCGATCGCTGCAAGCACCGCGTTATGGATCGAAGCCACCGCGCCCGAATGCCCGCGGGCAAAGGCGATGAGATCCTCGTTCGCCTCTTCCACGGCGCCAAGCCGCTCGCGCAAATGCGCCACGGCGCGCTCTTCGAATGGGATCACCGTCGCCATCGCGTGCGAGAATAACCCGGCGGCGGTTAATTTCCTATGGCGCTGCGTCGCCGAGACAATCAGCCCTGCGCGAATGGTGAGTGGCGTCTTAGCCCAACCGCGTTAGGTTGAGACCGATGGCGACGCTCGCACAATCTCCGCTGCTCCGATGGGTGCCGATGACTTGGCCGACGCCGCTTATCGGGTTTGCAGCCGCCGCCATTGCCGCGCTCGTCCAGTCGTTCTTCGTGCCGATCGATTGCGACGTCTCGTGGCTGATCACCGTCAACGAGAAGATGCTCGCCGGACAGCGCCTCTACGTCGACATCGTTGAGGTGAACCCGCCGGCCTCGATCTGGCTTTACACGCCGTTCGTCTGGCTCGCGCACCAGCTGCAGCTGCGGCCGGAGGCGGTGATCGCCGCCGCGTTCATCGCTGCCGCGCTCGCCACCTCCGCCCTTGCGCTGCGGATCAGCGCGCATCTTCAGCGGCCCCCGAACGCCGTCATCTTCTTCGGCATGCTCTGCTTCGTCGAGCTGCTCCTGCCGCTCGGCACCTTCGCTCAGCGCGAGCATGCCGCGATCCTGTTCGCGGCCCCCGCGCTGACGGCGCTGGCCGTTCTTGCCGAGAAACGAGCACTGTCCCTGCCCACTCCGAATGATTGCCGGTATCGCGGCTGGCGTGGTGATCGCGATCAAGCCGCATTTTGCTTTGGCGATCGTCCCGGCAGTGGCGCTTGCCGCCTGGCAGGCACGTGCGCTGCGGCCGATGATCCCGGCCGCCGCGGCCGCCGTCGCGGTGGTCGCGCTATATGCGGCGGCCGTCATCGTCTTCACGCCCGACTATCTGCAGCTCCTGCCGATGCTCGCCGCCGCCTACCTGCCGCTCCACGATTACTGGCTCACCCTGCTGCGCGGCCCGGTCGTGATCGTCCCGCTGGCGATTTACGCCTTGGCTTTGTTCCTCCGGCCGGGCCGGATCGCCGCGCTCCCCGCCATGTTCCTGATCGCAAGCGCCGGCTTCGCGGTGGCTGGGCTCATCCAGGGCAAAGGCTATCTCAACCATGCACTGCCAGGCATGGCGCTCGGCTTCGTCGGCCTGGTGCTGCTGGCATTCGAACCAGGCATCGATCGCGGGCGGCGCAACTTCGTCCTGACCGCGACCGCTGCGCTTGCCGGCCTCGAGCTCTATGCCATGGCCAGCATCCAGCCGACCCCCGGGCTGGCGCAAGCGGTCACCCGCGTCGCTCCGCCGCGGCCGAGCGTGATCACGCTCGGACCCGATCTCCTCACCGGCCACCCGCTGGTGCGGAACGTCAACGGACGATGGGCCGGTTCGCGCGCGGGCATGTACATCGCCGTCGGCGCGCATTCCGAGCTCTCGGCCGGCGGCCACCCGGACCCACGCCTGCTCCGCTGGTATGAGCCGACGTCGATGCTTTCGCTGCCGATGTGCGGCGCGAGCGGCCGGACGTCATCCTGGTCGACGCGCGCCCCGAGCTTGCCTGGCTGCGAGAAGAGCCGAAGATTCAAAGCGCCATCGCCGGCTACGGCCCGCGGGCTCGCGTCGGCGACGTCGAAGTCTGGGTCCGCCGCTAACGTTTCTTGCGCACAAACGAAAAGCGGCGGCGCCTTCCGGCACCGCCGCCTCGTAATCTCAAGTGAGAAGATCTTACTTGAGGCTGCTCGACACGTTGTTGAACGTGCTGCTCAGCTTGGTGCCGATGTTGGTCATCGCGCCAATGGCCGCAACGGCAATGAGAGCGGCAATCAGGCCGTACTCAATGGCGGTCGCGCCCTTCTCATTTTTGATCAGCTTCAGAAACTTGCTCATGGTCTAACTCCTTGGTTCCAAGCGCTGCGGCGTTAGCCGCCGCGACCTGCAGTCCACTCGCAGGATGGGATGACTTTAAGGTTCAACAGATTAGGAAAGAGTTACAGGCGAAGGTTGCCGAACGGTTAAACTAGGCTCCTCGACCTGCCGTTCAGGGACAGCATTGCCGGAACGCCAGCGGCGGTAGACGAGCACTCCGAGCGCAATCGGAACGACCGGGTTCAGGTTCACCCCTCCGCCGTCGAAAGCGGCAATCTCGGCGAGCATCGCCAGCGGCAGGCACCACAACGCCAGCAGGACGCCGGGCCGCGTGTTCTCGCGCGCCAGCCACAGGAAGGCCGGAACCAGCATCACCCCGTCGTAAAAGAACACATAGGGGCTCGCCAGCAGGGTTGCCGCCGACAGGATCGCGACCTTGGCGCCATGGTCGCAGTCGGAGCGCCAGATCCGCCACACGGCTACGGCCGCGGCCATCAACACCAGTGCATGCAACAGGATCGCTGGACCCGATGCGAGGCCCGCCAGCCGCGCCGCGGCATAAACGCTCCCAAGCTTCGACCAGCCGACAAGTCCGTCTCGAGCAACCGTTGCCATGAGCGGCAGCTGATGAATCCAGGCCGTGGTCGCCTCCTGCCCGAACAGGACGAAACCGAGGACCATTATTCCAGTCGAGGAGATCACCGCGCCCGCGATCGCGCGCCACTGCCGCGCCGCAATCATCGCGACCGGCAAGAGCAATGCCAGTTGGGGCTTGATGACGAGGCAACCCAGAACCGCGCCCGCGGCAAACGGCGAGCTTTCCAGCATCGCCAGGCCGCCCATGAAGATGCCGGCGGTGACGAAGGCGTTCTGGCCCATTCGCGCATTTGCAAAAACTGCGGGGAAAGCCACGGCAAGCCAGCCCGACTTCGGGAACACGCGTCTCGCCGCGGACAAATAGAAAGCCAGCGTCGAAAGTGACCATGCCGCCATTCCGGCAGGGAACGGCAGCAGTCCGAACGGCATAATGAGCAGCAAATATGCCGGCGGGTAGGAAAAGGGCAGTTTGGCCCTGCCGAACGCGGTCGCCGACTGCACGGCATGCAAGGCGGCATTGTCGTATGCGGCGGCAGGGTGTCCGGCGAGCGCCAGCTGCCCCGCACTCCAGAACCCAAGAAAGTCGCGAGCGGTGGGGTGGCGGATGTTCCAGACGAGCTCCACGACCGATGCCGCGAGAACGATGGCTGCGAACACATTCCCCAACGCGCGGTAGACACGGTAGGGATCGCCAGCCGGCGCCAGCATCTTCGACTGACACGGAACAATCATCAGCCGGTGACTATCCCGGCAACCGCTAAGGAAGATTGACCGGCGCGGTCATCACCTCTGCGCCGGTAGATGAGCACGCCGAGCGCGATCGGCACGACCGGGTTCAGGTTCACCCCTCCCGCGCCAAACGCGCCGATCTGCGCAAGCATCACCACCGGCAGGCACCACAGCGCCAGAAGAACGGCAGGCCGCTCCTTTTCGCGCGCGAGCCACAAGAAAGCGGGCACAAGGATCACCCCGTCGTAAAAGAACACATACGGGCTGGCCAGCAGCGTTGCGGCCGAGAGGATCGCGACCTTGGCGCCCTGGCCCGCATCGGACCGCCAGATGCGCCACACTGCCGCGGCGGCGACGATCAGGACGAGCGCGTGCAGCAGGATCGCGGGTTCCTCCGTGAGCCCTGACTGCCGCGCCGCGGCGTAAACGCTCCCAAGCTTCGACCACCCGACGAGGCCGTCGCGAACAATCGTTCCATAGAGCGGCAGCTGATGAATCCAGGCCATCGTCGTCTTGGTCCCGAACAGCAGCAGACCGAGGAGCATGATCCCCGTCGAGGAGATCGCAGCGCCGACAATCGCCCGCCACTGCCGGGCGGCAATCAAAGCCACGGGCAGGAGCAGCCCCAGCTGCGGCTTGATCACGAGGCAGCCCAGCACCGCACCGGCGGCAAACGGAGAGCTCTCCAGCAGCGCCAGCCCGGTCATGAAGATGCCCGTGGTGATGAAGGCGTTCTGTCCGATCGAGGCGTTGGCGAAAACGGCTGGGAAAGCCGCCGCAAGCCAGCCCGACCGCGGGAACAAGCGCCGAGCGGCGGACAGATAGAATGCCAGCGTGGAGAGCGACCACGCGATCATCCCCGCACCAAACGGCAGCAGGCCGAACGGAATGACGAGCAGCAAATATGCCGGCGGGTACGGAAACGGCATCTCGCCGCGAGTGAAGGTTGCAACCGTCGTCTGCACCGCGTGCATGCGGCGCGATCGTATGCCGCTGCAGGGTGTCCGGCGAGCGCCAGCTGGGCGGCGCCCCAGAAGCTCACAAAGTCGCGCGACGTCGGGTGGAGGATGTTCCGGATGAACTCCACGAACAAAGCCGCGAGGATGATCGCCGCGCACGCATTGCCGACGAACCGATACAGACGGTACGGATCGGGCACGGCGGCTGTTGCGCCCTCGCCGGCCGACGCGGGCGGCGCTTTCGACTGATCGATTGCAGTCATCGCCCGGTGACTAGCCCGGCAACCGCTAAGGAAAGTTTACCCTAAATCTTCTGTCCCGTGGCTTCCCAGTCCTTGAGGAAGCTCGCGATTCCCAGGTCGGTCAGCGGATGCTTGAACAGCTGCTGGATGATCTTGGGCGGGGCGGTCATCACGTCGGCGCCGATCTTCGCCGCCTCGACCACGTGCATCGGGTGGCGCACGCTTGCGACCAGGATCTGCGTTGCGAAATCGTAATTGTCGTAGATCAGGCGGATGTCGGCGATCAGCGCCATGCCGTCGAACCCGACATCGTCGTGACGGCCGACGAACGGCGAGATGAAGGTCGCCCCCGCCTTGGCGGCGAGCAGCGCCTGCGCGGCCGAGAAGCACAAGGTCACGTTGACCATCGTCCCGTCGGCTGTCAGCGTCTTGCATGCCTTAAGGCCGGCAGGCGTCAGCGGCACCTTGATCGCGATATTGTCGGCGATTTTGCGCAGGATCTCCGCCTCGCGCATCATCCCGTCATAATCGAGCGCGACCACCTCGGCCGAAACCGGGCCGCTGACCACGCCGGCGATCTCCCGCACCACCTCGAGAAAATCGCGGCCCGACTTGTGAATCAGCGAAGGGTTCGTCGTCACCCCGTCGAGCAGCCCCTCCTCGGCGAGCGATCGGATTTCAGCGATCTCGGCAGTGTCGGCAAAGAATTTCATGGTTTGCGTGCGCCCCGGCTTTGGTGGATGTGGCTTGGATCAGGCGGCGCATAGCGGTGCCGCCGGGGCAGTCATCCGATTCGGGGGAGACGAATGAGCGAGCATGTGCGGGTGGAAAAGAGCGGCGGAGTGCTCGCGATCACCCTCGCCCGGCCCGAGCGACGCAACGCGATCACAATTGCGATGTATGCCGCGCTGGCCGAGGCGGTGGAGAGCGCGGCGGACGACGATTCGATCCGGCTGATCACGATCCAAGGCGAAGGGCAGGACTTCGCCGCCGGCAACGACCTCGCCGACTTCTTGAGCGCCTTGCCGCGCGACACCGACCGACATTCCCGTATGGCGCCTGCTTCGCGCCCTCGCCCAATGCGAAACTCCGATCGTCGCGGCGGTCCACGGCAATTGCGTCGGCATCGGCACGACGATGCTGCTGCACTGCGATCTGGTCGTCGCCGAAGAGGGCGCGCGCTTCTCGCTGCCGTTCGTCGACCTCGCTTTGGTGCCCGAGGCCGCGAGCTCGCTGCTCCTGCCCCGCCTCGCCGGCCGCAGGCGCGCCGCGCGTTATCTCCTGCTCGGCGAAGCCTTCGGCGTCGACGAGGCGATGGAGATCGGACTCGTCAGCCACCGGTCAGAAGCCGGGCGGCTCAACGAAGCCATGACCGACGTCGTCGCGCGGTTGCTTGCCAAGCCGGCCGGCGCGCTGCGCCAGGCGCAGCGCCTGCTGCGCACCGGAGCGCGCGACGAAATCCTCGAGCGGATGCGCTTGGAAGGCGAAGTCTTCGCCGAACGTCTGGCCTCGACCGAGGCCAAAGACGCGATCAGCGCGTTTTTCGAACGGAAAAAGCCGGGACCGGCGACTTAGGAGGAGCTGGCAATCCAGACGCGCTTCGAACGGCTGACGTTGATCGTCGGCCCGGGGAACAGCAGCAGGCTGGTCGGCTGGGTGTAGCGGACGGTGAGGTCGTAATAAAAGCCCGTGCCCCCGTCATTCCCGGTCGTCGGATCGTCGACCGTGAACGTACCCGGTCCGATGCCATAGACGGTGTCGCTGATCTTCGTCTTGACCTGCGTCGTCGTTGGCGTGCTGCACCCCGTCGTGGTGGGATTGAGGCACAGGGTTGCATAACGGGCGCCTTCGCCGAGCGCCTGCTGGATGCCGGCCATTGCGCGATAGATCTGCGCGAGCTGGACGAACATCCAGATCAGCACGATCAGGATCGGCAGGGCGAAGGCCATCTCGATCGTCGCCACGCCGTCCTGGTTGCGAGAGATGCGGCGACACAGCTTCATTGCGTCCTCATCCCGGCGGTTGCCGACAGGTGATAGGTTCCATCGGCGTTGATGAAGGAAAAGTGGATCGGGAACATCGGCGTGTAGGTGTCGGCCACCGCGATCTCGATATAGCGTGACTGCGTATCCGTCGTGTTCGCGCACGTGAAGGCGTCGAACGTCGTCGAATCGGTGCTCGTCTGCGTGCTGATGGCGCCGCCCGATGTCGTGCACTCGAGCCGGTACGTCACGGTCACGTTGGCCGTCGTGATCGGGCTGGTCTTGCACGTTCCGTCGGAGTTGGTCCCGTTGACCTGACACACCGCTTCGGTTTTCAAAGTGCCTTCGACGGTATCGTCGGCGGTCGTCTGCATGATCCGTTCGATCGCGCGCTGCGCACCCTGCTCGAGCGTGAGCTTCTTGCTGAATGCATTGCTCATGTCGACGATGCCGACGACCATCAGTCCGAGGATCGGCGCAACGAGCGCGAGCTCGATGATTGCGGCGCCGCGCGCGTCGGCGCGGAGGCTGCGCAGATGCAGCGTCTTCATCATCCGACGAGCCTCACCATCCGCGTCGATGCGTTCGAGGGCAGCCCCTCGGTGCTGCAGTCGGCAAGCTTCTTGAACTTGTTGCTCGTGCTGCTGTTGCCGGTGAACGTGATCCGCTTGGCGACGAACATCGTGCATGTGGCGGTCGTTGTTCCAGTGCCGTTGTACTGCAGTTCCTGGGTCGGGAAATACAGGGCACCGGTGATGAGCGACGCCGAATTGCCGTTGATCTTGTTGCAGTTCGAGCAATCCGGAGCGCGGCGGTCCCCGTAGATCGCAATGCCCTTGAACGTGCCGCTCGTCGGCGCGGTGATATTGATGTTCGCGCCGGCATTGGTCGTGATGTTGCCGATCGGGCGTGGAGGCCGTCTTGTTGGTGAGCACGATCGTGCAGCTCGGCGCAGGTGAAGTCGCCCCTGAAAGTGACGCTTCCGCCGTTGATGTAAATCGGCCCGGTATAACTGTTCGGCATCGTCAGCGACTTGTTCGAACCGACCGACAGCGATGAAAAGCAATTACGTTCCGGAGGCAATGAACTCCATGTCAGTGCCGTCAGTCGAGCGCCGAGGACGGTGCACTTCATGTCGCTCGGAGCGGCGTGACGCCGGAGAACGGATCGGCCAGCGCCGGCGAGTACGGGCGATATGCGGTCACCGTGAAGTTGCTCGAGCTGGCAATTCCCCCAACGCCGCCGACGGTGTTCGCGGTAACCGCGGAACTTCCCTTGGCAGCCGCGGCATTGGAGTTCGCCGAGTTACTGAAGACGTCGCAATCGGGCATGTACACTGCCGCATTACCGCTGAAGTAAACGGCATTTGCCGCGGCGGTGTCCAGCGCTTCGATGCAGGCGTCCCCACCAGCCGGAATGCTCGCCGCCGTGGCGGTAGCCGTGATCGTCGGCGCCGTCGTGAGGAACAGCGAGCTGAACGACAGCGGCCGCTGGATCGCGACGGTCACCGTGACCTGGTCGGTCTTCACACCGGAGTCCGCCGGATAGGCGATCGTCGGAAAGCCGCTCTTCAGCGAATAGAAGGTGTGCAGATTGATCGTAAGGTCGTGTGCAATCGCAGTGTCCGTCGGCGTTCCGGTGGTCACTCCGGTGGTCAGGCCGGCGTTGGATTCACGGTTGTACACGCCGGCGATCGCCGCGGAGTCCGCAGCGCGTTGCAACTGGCGCTTCCACAACGTCCATTGAATCGTATCGGTCGCGAGGCCGGCCGCGCGCGATGAACAGCGGCAGACTGGCCGCGGCAATCGCAAGCACGTTCCCGCGCTTGCTCCGCATCAGCTTCCCGAAGAAGGAGATCATTGAAGATACCCCGTAAAAAGATCTTGCACGTCGAAGCTGCACTAGCCGGTTCACGGTGACCGAACTGTTCAAACAAATGGTTAAAGCTTGTGAACCTTCTCCGCTGTCGCGCCCGGGTTGCAAGGCTCTGTATTGCACCTATAATACAGTGGAAGCCTCTTGCACGGCCTGGCGTTGCCGTTCACCGTTGCCGCCAAGCCGCGCGAGAGGCACGGAAAGGACTGGAATATGGCTACCGAACCGGCACCGGATACAGTTGCGGCGACTGGCACCGCGACCAAGCTCAAGCTCGATCCGCCTGACGCCCTGCAGCCCGTTCCGGTAGCCGAGGCGGCGGGACTCGTGCCCGCTGAAGAGCGAAGAGACGACCGAGCTCGACAGCCGCGTCGCGCAAGTTCGTCGACGAGCTTGCGGCGCTCGACTCCAACAGCCCCGAGTTCGGCAAGAAGGTCGATCAGCTGACCGCGATGGGCCGCAAGGAGATCGCCGAGGCCGCCGGCGCGTCGAACCGCTTCCTCGACCGGCCGGTCAAGGCCATCGACAAGGACACCGGGATCGGCGCCGACCTGATCGAGCTTCGCCGGACCGTGGAAGCCCTCGACCCCAAGGAAGCCGACCAAGACAAAGAAGCTCCTCGGCTTCATCCCGTTCGGCAACCGCGTCGACCGCTATTTCGACAAGTACCGCAGCTCCCAAACACACATTCAGAAAATTCTCGGCAGCCTTGCCGACGGCAAGGACGAGCTGCTGATGGACAATGCGTCCATCGACACCGAGCGCGCCGGGCTGTGGAAGACGATGCACAAGCTCGAGCAGATGATCCACATCTCCAAGACGCTCGACCAGACGCTCGAGGACAAGGCGAACGAGCTCGACGCGACCGATCCCGCCAAGGCCAAGGCGATCCGCGAGACCGCTTTGTTCTATACGCGCCAGCGCACTACCGACCTGCTGACGCAGATGGCGGTGACCGTGCAGGGCTATCTCGCGCTCGATCTCGTCAAGAAGAACAATGTCGAGCTGGTGAAAGGCGTCGACCGCGCCTCGACGACGACAGTGTCGGCGCTGCGTACCGCGGTCACCGTCGCCCAGGCGATGACCAACCAGAAGCTGGTTCTCGAGCAGATCGGCGCGCTCAACACGACGACCGCGGGGATGATCGACGCGACCGGCGAGATGCTGCGCACCCAGACCGGCGCAATCCACGAGCAGGCCGCGTCCTCGATGATCCCGCTCGAGACTCTGCAGCGCGCGTTCCAGAACATCTACGACACCATGGACCAGATCGATCAGTTCAAGCTGACTGCGCTCGGCAACATGAAGCAGACCGTCGACACGCTCGGCAAAGAGGTCGAGAAGTCGAAGGGCTATATCGCTCGCGCGGAAGGCGTGAACCAGGGGAAGCTTGAGGGACCCGCGTCGCCGCTCACGCCGATCGAGGCCAAGTGACCGACGTAACCGACAAAGTTCAAACAGCGATCGCGCGGTTCGAGCGGGTCGCGCGCCATATCGACGAGCGCGACGGTCCGGTTCGCGCGGCCGCGCGCCGGGAGCGGCAGCGGCTGAACGCCGACCTCGCAACCCGCTTCAAGCGCGTCGGCGTCGCAATCGGTCTGGTCAGCATCATCACCATCCTCGTCGGCTTCATCATGCCGATCGGGATGTTCGGCTTCCTCGCCGCGGTCGGCCTCGCCATCGGCATCGCCGCTTTGCTCGCCTTCAGCCCGTCGGCCGAAACGCGCGCGGCCGCGCCCGCGACCGACCTCCCCAACGGCGAGATGGTGCAGCGCTTCGATTCTTATCTCTACCGCACACGCCGCGCCCTGCCCGCTCCGGCGCAGGCGGAAATCGACGCCATCAGCGCTGCATTGCCGGCGCTCCGCCAAACGCTCGAACGCGTGGAGACTCTCGATCCGGACGCGCAGGACGCGCGCCGCCTGATGTCGATCCACCTCCCCGGCCTCGTGGACCGCTATCTGCACGTGCCCGCTGGCTTCCGCTCGGAACAGGACGGCGAAGGCAAGACGGTTGACGAGCGCCTCATCGAAGGCCTCGCCGCCGGCCGCACCGCGCTCGGCGAGATTTCCGAGAAACTCGCCCGCGCCGACGTCGCCGCGTTCGAGACGCAGGGCCGCTTCATCAAGTCTCGTTACGGCGAAGAACGCATCGATAGCTGATCTTCCTCCCCGTCGCGCAGCTGGGGAGTGGCAGCGCGAAGCGCTGACGGAGGGGCCGCACGGCCCCACGCTTCGCTCGCAGAGAGGATATGCTATAGGAACGCCGTAAGTCATTGGGGCGCGTCGGGAATGGCAACGCGATTTTGGGGGACATTGCAGTGGCCCGCGCTTGTCGCGCCGCGCCTCCCCGAACGCCTTCCCGATCTCAAGCGGCCGTGGCTTTACGTCTTCGAATTGTTCTGGTTCGCGTGCTTCGCGATTGCCGTGGTCGGCCCGGTCGTCGGCACCTATTACCGCCTCACCACGCCGGGGGAGAACAGCAAGCTGATGCTCGGCAGCCGCGCCGGGCTGGTCCTCTCGGCCAACGACCTCACTTACGTGCGCTTCCCGGTCGGCTCGGCGGCCAAGGCGGCGGGCGTCGAACCCGGCGACAAGATCGTCGCGATCGAGGGCTTGCCCGTCGCGCGGTCGGTCCCGCTCGATCCCCGGCAGGCGGTCGGGCCGGGTCATGCGACCGACACCGACTATGCCCTCTTCCAGTCGATCCTCGAAAATCAGCAGCCGATCGACCTCGACCTGACGCTTCGCTCGGAATCGGGGCAAATGCGCGAGTTCCAGGTGCACACCGGCGAGCAGCACATCGATGGCGCCGCGCACAGCCTGCACCTCACCCCGGCGATGCTCAGCGTCATCGACCTGTTCCACATCCTCACTTACCCGTTCCTGCTGTTCGCCGCCTGGATCCTCCACCGCCGCAAGCGCGAGGATCTGATCAGCTCGGTGCTGTCGCTCGCGGTGCTCCTGACCATGGGCAACGAGGAGCCCTCGGCGACCTTCCTGACCTACATCGCCCACGTGCCGCGAATCTGGCACCAGCATTTCTACGATCTCGGCAACATCTGCCTGCTCGCCGGAATCCTGCTGTTCCCCCACGGTCAGCTCAAGCCGCGGATCGTCATCCCCTTCCTCGCGCTGCTGCCGTTGCTCTTCGTCCTCGCGCGGCGATTTCTACCGGCTGACCTTCGTCATCTTCATGATCGCCGGCGTGATGACCCTGCTCGTCCGCCTGCGCCGGATGTCGCAGAGCGCCGCGCGGCAGCAGATCAAATGGGCGCTGCTCGGCTTCTCCGGCTACGCGCTCTTCGTCTCGGTTGCGCTGACCTGCGACATGACCAAGCTGACGGTCGGCTCGTTCGGCACGCAGATCACGCTCGAAGTCCTCGCCGGCCTGACCTTCGGCCTCGCTTTCCTCTGCCTCCAGCTCGGCCTGCTGATCGCGCTCCTGCGCTTCCGCCTGTACGATGCCGAGGTCGTCATCGGCCGCTCGGTCAACATCGCGCTGATCACGGTCGGAGTCGCCGCGGTGTTCGCCGCCACCGCCGACGCAGTGAAGCAGCTCGTCTACAATTATTACGGCAACACCAACAGCGAGGGGCCGATCATCTTCGCCGCGGCGCTTTCGACCGTCCTCGTCAATCCGATCCAGGAATGGATCACGCGCTGGTCGGAAAACCGCTTCCAGAAGAATCTCGTGATCCTCCGCGACGAGCTTCCCGACACCGTCCGCGACCTGCGCGAAACGGCCAATCTCGGCGAGCTGATCGACGAGATCCTCGCCCGCATCGTCAAGGGCGTCCGGACGACGCACATCGCCGCGATCATCGACCAGGGCGTCTTCCGCGTGCGCGGGCTGGCCAAGGATAAGGTCGAGGAATGGCAGAAGCAGACTCCGGATTGGCAAGACTGCCACAAAGACATCTGCCACCCGCGCGACAAGCTATTCCCGATCCGCGTTCCACTGGTCCCCGGCGAAGGCGAGGACACGCTCGGCTATCTGCTCGTCGGACCGCGTCCGGACGGGTCGGTGATCAGCCACGACGAGCAGAAGGCAATGAAAGAAGTCGCCGAGCCGATCGCCCGCGCAATTCGCAACGTCATCCGCCGCGTCGCCTACGAACGGCGGCTGGAATCGCTGATCGAAACCAGCGCACGCCGTCTCGACGAGCTCGAGAAGCGCATCAATGGGCCGTCAGTCACCGCGGTGCCGTCCTCGCGGAGCGCGTGATCGGGACCGGTCGTGACCAAGGAACGGCGGTGCCGGGGAAACGTTGGCGGGAAACGAGATCGGGCATGGGCCTGAACACAATGCGGAGATGACCGATGCATATGTCCAATGAAAGCCTGCTGGTCATCCTGCTCGTCGGCATCGTCGCCGGCTGGCTGGCTGGTAAAATCGTCCGCGGCACCGGCTTCGGAATTATCGGCGACCTCCTGGTCGGCATCGTCGGCGCATTCATTGGCGACTGGTTTCTGCCGCGCGTCGGTCTTCATCTGGGTACCGGAATCGTCAGTGCGATCGTCAATGCAACGATCGGCGCTATCTTGCTGCTTCTGGTCGTGGGCCTCCTTCGCGGTGGATTGGGAGGGGGCGGCGGCTGGCGCCGGCGCTGGTAGCGCGCGCCACGTCCGAGCGACGGTCGACTAAGCTCTCGTGGGCACGAGAAGCAAGCCGAGGGCGTTCTACTCAGCCGTTGCGCGTAAAGCTATCGAATCGGTGTCCTTCCGGCATTGGTCCTGCCGCGAAGCCGGCGAATGACCGCGGTCGTGCTGACGGCCACAAAGGTCGCGACCAGCGACAAAGCCGTCGAAAACAAGAAGAGACCCCAAAATGTCGTCGGCATAAGCAATCCTTCCGTAGGCCGATGCCCTGTTACCATCGGGGCAGCGAAAGGGGGAGAGCAGACTGAACTGTCTGCATTGCATCGAAAGCGGAACACTCGCGCTCTTCGACGAGGTCCGTAGCTGGCGAGCGCGTTCGCCCGCGACTATGATACCGTGATGCTGACAGAGAATTTGCTCGAGGACGCCCACGCGATCGCCGAGCGCATCACCGCGCTGCGCCGCGCTATCCATGCCGAGCCCGAGCTCGGGCTCGAAACGCCAAAGACCTTGGCCAAGGTGCGGGCGGAGCTCGCCGACGTACCGCTCGAGTGGCGCGAGGGGCCGTCGTGCACCGGCGCGGTCGCGGTGCTCAACCGGGGCAAGGCGGGACGCAGCGTTCTGCTGCGCGGCGACATGGATGCGCTGCCGATGCCGGAGGAGACGGGCCTGCCCTTCGCTTCGACGATCGACGGGCGCATGCACGCATGCGGTCACGACACGCATACGGCAATGCTTGCCGGCGCCGCGCGGGTTCTCGCCGGCCGCGCCGAGACGCTGCCCGGCGAGGTGCGCTTTATGTTTCAGCCGGGGGAAGAGGGCTATCACGGCGCCCGATACATGATCGACGACGGGCTGCTCGATCCGCTGCCCGACGCAGCGTTCGCGCTCCACATCATGCCCAACGCTCCGCACGGCGCAATCGGCAGCCGGGTCGGAACGCTGCTTGCCTCCGCCGACATGCTGGAGATCGTCGTCGAAGGGCGCGGCGGCCACGCATCGATGCCCCACGACACGCGCGATCCCGTACCGGTCGCGTGCGAAATCGTCATGGCGCTTCAGGCGATGGTCACCCGCCGCTTCAGGGCCACCGAGGCGGTCGTCGTGACCGTCACCCAGCTCGACGCCGGGACTGCGCACAACGTCATCCCCGACCAGGCGCGGCTGACCGGCACGATCCGCACGCTTTCCCCGGAGGCGCGGCAGGAAGTCTGGAGCGCGATCCGGACGCTCGCGGAGAATATCGCGCAGGCGCACGAATGCGATGCCGACGTGGCGATCGCGCAAGGGTTTCCGCCGACCGTCAACGATGCGCGCGCCGTGGGGCTTGCCGAAGCCGTCGCGACCTCACTGCCGCACGGGGAATATCTGCCTTTGCCCGCGCCGATCATGGGCGCTGAGGACTTCTCCTACGTGCTGGAGAAGGTGCCCGGAATGATGGCCTTCCTCGGCGTTGCCAAGAGCGGCGCCGACCTCAAGCATTGCTGCGCGATCCATTCGAGCCGGATGATGGTCGACGAGAGCGTGCTGCCCCGTGGCACTGCTTTCCTCGCCGGCTGCGCGACGCGGTTCCTCGAGCGCGCGTGGGATTGAACGGCCGAAACTGGGTGATGTCCACAGATGGAAAGCGGACATAATAGCATCTTTGGATGCGCTGGCAGCCATGCGTGCCGTTGGTCCGAATAATGCGAACATTGCCGATCGTTAATTTGCATCGGGCGGTTGCGGCTCCCAGTGCCCGGCTGTGTCTCCGCAACCGTTTCTCCACCTGGATCCGGGCAGGTCGGTGTCGGCGCTTGAGCTCGTTACCTCTGCCGCGAGACGTGCGCATCAAAGCACCGCTGGATCGAGATGCAACGGGTGACTGCACCTCTGGTCTCGGCAATCGTCCCGGTGTTCAACCGGGAGGCCACTGTCGGCGAGGCGGTCGCGAGCCTGGCCCAGCAGACACTTTCGGACCTTGAAATCATCATCGTCGACGATGGCTCTACCGACGCGTCAGCCCAAATTGCCGAACGCGCTGGCGGCAAGCTCGCGCGCGTGATCCAGCACAGCGCAAACCGCGGCATTCCGGCGGCCCGAAACACCGGCCTGGAAGCCGCGCGCGGCAGGTTTATTGCGTGGCTCGATAGCGACGACCTCGCGCGGCCACAGCGGCTCGAGCGACAACTCAGGTTCCTTTCGCGTCATTCGGATATTGCGGTGCTCGGATCGTCGAGCGGTCGGATCGGTCCCGACGGAAAGCGGAAGCCTGCGGCAAGACTGCCCTTCCGGGGACACGAGACGCTGGCGGCGACGCTCCTTTTCCGCTCACCTTTCCAGCAATCCTCAATCATCGGCGCCGCGCACGTACTCAAGGAGTTCGAATATCGGCCTGAATTCCCGGTGTGCGAAGACCTCGACATGTTCATTCGACTTTCCCGCAAGCACCGGCTCGCGAACATGAAGGAGGTCCTGATCGACCGGCGCCTGCATGCCGGCCAGATCGGCACACTCGAAAGCGCTATGGTGCGCGATCGCAAGCGCGCGCTGTTTCGGCCTTTGCTTGAAGAGCTCGGTCTCAATCCGTCTGTAGAAGATCTGGATCGGCATATCACCCTCGGCAGGCCCAGGAAGTTGCCGCAATCGTGCGAGTTCGTTGCATGGTCGGAAGGCTGGTTAAAGTCGCTCCGCGCCCGGAACGACGCAGCTCGCCTCTATGATCCACAGGGCCTTGCGCTCGTTTGCGCGCGCAGCTGGATCGTTGCCTGTCGTCTTGCGATGCATGGCAATCAGCGCGCGGCAGCCGCGCGAGCAATGCTCACGTCCTCGCTGATGTTGGGACTCGCGAACGGCTATACGATCGACTGGCTGACGCAGCTGGTGCCGCCCTTGCTGACCATGGCTTGAGTGCGCGGCCGCGTGCGGCAGCAACGTTGAGGTTAGAGATATCCAGCTGACGTCTGTTCTCGCTTATGCGCCTGCAGGCGATGCGGGCAAGCATCAGCTTTCTCGGCAAAGTCCGGCCGGATGATGATCAACGACCCATCAATTCGCTATGGAATGCATCGCTTGTTCGAAAGTCCGCATCGGCAGGTGATGCGCCTTGCAATACCGATAGGACCGTCCGCAGCACGCCCTGCTTCGCCTGCTTGGCGCGTTCGCCCTCGCGTTCCGTAAAAAACAACTTTCCTACACGTACCTATTTGGTTCATGATGTGCGACTCACATCGTGAGGAGCAGGTACATGGCAAGGCGCGTGACCAAGGAAATGTCTCTCGAAGAGTTCGACGATTGGTGCAAGGCAACGAAGACGTACGAGGAGGTGGCGAAAGCCGCCGACGAGGTCGGCGGACCGCGGCTGTCGCTGGTTCCGCTGCCCGACCAGAACATCGCCTGGCCGACCGACCTGCTCGCTCCCGGCGCTGGCGAAGCCATCGACAGCCGATGGAGCGCCCGACGGCGCCGTCACCGATCCTGGCCAGCCGGCCATCGAGGCGATGCCGTTCGACGGCATTCCGCTCGAATCCTCCCGCAAGCGGCTCGCCGGCTGGAGCGCGGAGCGCCAGAAGCTGTTCCTGACCTTCCTTGCGGAGACCGGCCAGGTCCACCTCGCCGCCGCTGTCGCCCGGCTCTCCGCACGCTCGGCCCAGGCCCTGCGCGTCCGCTCGCCCGCGTTCGACAAGGGCTGGCGCGTGGCCGAGCAGCTGGCGGTCGGGCGGCTTTCGCCGATCGCTTTCGATCGCGCGATTAACGGCCGCATCGAGCAGGTGTATCAGGGCGGCGAGCTGGTCGCCGAACGCCGCGTGCCCAACGACAAGATGCTGATGTGGCTGCTTGCGCGGCTCGATCCCAAGCGCTTCGCCATGCCGTGGGAGCAACGCGGCGATGCCGATCCGCAGGCCGAAGCCGCCGCGTCGTTCGGCGCTCTGCTCGATGGGCTCAGCGACATCGCGTCCTGAATCGCCGCCGTCACTGCGAACATTCGCGAACATTCGCGAGCAAGCAGTCGTCATCCCGGACTTGATCCGGGACCCGCCTTCACTTTGTACCCCTGCGCAGGCAGGGGCCCAGTCCAGGCAAAGACTCCTCGGCTCCTGCCCGGGCAGGAGAACAGCTTCAGCGCCATCCATTTGATTCTGTTTAATTGACCCCATTCAAATGAAAGCATAATTCAGTCCCAAAGCGACACGGCAATGCGACTCGCCGCCGCGCCCACGGTTGGATTGGCTGGGGGCGCGCCATCATGGATGGTCCGCGGGGCCAGCGGCAACTTCGATTTGGGGCAATGAGAGGGAGTTCGTAGCATGCGTGGGAAATTGATGCTGTGGGGCGCCGCGGTTGCGATCGCGCTCGGTTCGACCGCCGCTGTGGCAAGCGTCGTCGTCGTCAAGTCGCTTGGGCCGTCGTCCAAGGCTTACCCGCCGGGCAAGACGCTTCCCGAAAGCGCGAAAATCAGCCTTCAGGGCGGCGACGTCGTCACTTTGCTCGGCCCGGGCAGCGCGCAGACTCTGCGCGGTCCCGGCAGTTTCCCAGCCCAGGTGGCAATGAACTCGGCCGCCGCGTCGCGCGGCCGCTTCGGTGCGCTGCGCGCCGCCGAAGTCGCCAAGAACCCCAGCATCTGGGACATTGACGTGACCCAGAGCGGCAAGATGTGCGTCACCAACACGAGCAAGGTGCAGCTGTGGCGGCCTGAGGCGGACAGCGAAGTGAAGATCAAAATCCGCTCGGCCGACGGGCAGACCCGCGACCTCGATTGGGCTGCGGGTGCTGCTCAGGCGGTGTGGCCGGCGGCGCTCCCGATCAAGTCCGGGTCGCCCTATCAGCTCGAGTGGGCCGACACCGGCGACAAGAGCAGCCTGACCTTCGTCTCGGTGCCCAACGCGCCGCAGGATCTCGTCGGCGCGGCGCAAGTGCTGATCGAAAACGGCTGCCAGCACCAGCTCGACCTGCTGGTCGAAAGCGCGAGCAAGATCGGCAAATAAGCTTAGCCGGTCGCTCCGGAGGACTTGAGCCGCTCGATCTCCTGCGGCTCGAGCCCCAGGCTTGTGAGCACTTCTCGCGTATGTTCGCCGAGCGCTGGCGGCGGCAAATCCGAATCCGCGCGTGCGCCGTCGAGCCGCACCGGCGAGCCGATCAGCGGCATTCCGCCAAGCGTCCGCACCATCTGCCGGTGCTGCGCCTGGACGTCGGCGAGGGCCTGCGTGATCGTATTGATCGGACCCGCGGGAATGCCCGCAGGCTCCAGCTGCGCCAGCCACTCGGCCGCGGTCTTCTCGCGGATGCATTCGCTGACCAGCCGCACGATCTCGGCGCGGTTAGCGACTCGCGCGCCGTTGCTCGCGAAGCGCTCGTCGCTGGTCCATTCGGGATGACCGCACATCTCCGCGAGTTTGGCGAATTGCCGGTCGTTGCCGACCGCGATGATGATCGGCTGATCGACCGTGGCGAACACTTGATAAGGCACGATGTTCGGGTGCGTGTTGCCCTGCCGCGGCGGGTCCTTGCCCGAGACGAGCGCGTTCGACGCCTGGTTGGCGAGCATCGCCAGCTGCGTGTCGAACAGGGCCATGTCGATGTGCGCGCCCTCGCCGCTCTTCTCCCGCCGGTACAGCGCGGCGAGGATCGCGACGCAGGTGTAAAGACCGGTGAACAGGTCGACGACCGCAACGCCGACCCGCATCGGCGCGCCGCCCGGCTCGCCGTCGGGCAAGCCGGTGATGCTCATCAGCCCGCCCATGCCCTGGATGATGTAATCGTAACCCGCGCGGTCGGCGTACGGCCCGTCCTGCCCGAAGCCGGTGATCGAAGCGTAGATCAGCCGCGGATTGACCTTGCGCAGGGCCTCGGCGTCGAGACCGAGTTTCCGCAGGCCGCCGACCTTGAAGTTCTCGACCAGCACGTCGGCTTGTTCAGCCAGCTTGCGAACGAGGGCCGCGCCTTCAGGCTGACTGAAGTCGATCGCCGCGGACTTCTTGCCCCTGTTGCAGCTGAGGAAATAGGCCGCGACGCGATCCTCCCCCTCGCCGTGCCACGGCGGACCCCAGTGCCGCGTGTCGTCCCCGCTCCCCGGCCGCTCGACCTTGATCACTTCGGCGCCGAGATCGGCGAGCAATTGCGTGCACCACGGTCCCGCAAGCACGCGGCTGAGGTCGAGGACCTTGATCCCGTCGAGCGGCTTCAATGGCGACGCTTCCAGAAGCGCCGATCCTGCAGCACCGCCCGCGCCGCATTGTGTCCCGGCGCGCCCGTCACTCCGCCGCCCGGATGCGCACCGGAACCGCACAAGTACAAGCCCTTGAGCGGCATCCGGTAATCCGCCGCGCCGATCATCGGCCGCGCGCTGAAGAGTTGATCGAGGCCCATCTTGCCGTGGAAGATGTCGCCGCCGATCAGGCCGAACCGGCGCTCGAGATCGAGCGGCGAATGGATCTGCCGCCCGAGCACCGACTTGGCGAAGCCCGGCGCGTGGCTGTCCACGGTGGCGATGATCGCATCGGCGGCTTTCTCGCGCTCGTCGTCCCAGCTCCGCCCCGGGCCGAGATCGTAGCGGAAGTGCTGGCAGAACAGCGACGCGACGTGCTTTCCCTTCGGCGCGAGGCTTGGGTCGAGCGTCGATGGGATCAGCATCTCGATGATCGGCTGCTTCGCCCAGCCGCTCACCGCCGCGTCGAGGTAGGCGCGGTGCATGTAATCGAGGCTCGGCGCCATAATGATCCCCGCCGTCAGGTGATTGCCCTTCTTCGGCAGCACGGTGAATTTGGGCAGCTCGGACAAAGCGACGTTCATGCGGAAGGTCGCGCTCTCGCACTTCCAGCCGTGCATCCGGCTCGCAACGTCCGCATCGACCGCGCCGTGCGGCACAAGACGGTCGAACAGCAGCTTCGGATTGACGCCCGCGACGACGCTCTTCGCCCGCCATGCCTTTCCGCCGGCGACAACGCCCGCGGCACGTCCCTCGGCCACGATGACTTCGTCGACCGGCGTGTTGAGCACGATATCGACGCCCGCCTCGCGGCAGGCACGCGCCATCGCCTGGGTGATCGATCCCATTCCCCCGAGCGCGTGCCCCCACGCGCCGGGCACGCCAGCGGCCTCACCGAAGAGGTGATGGAGCAGCACATAGCCAGTGCCAGGCGCTTGCGGCGAAGCGAAATTGCCGACCACGCCGTCGAAGCCGAACAAGGCCTTGGTCAACTCGCCTTCGAAGTGGCGATCGAGAATCTCGGACGCGCTGCGCACCGCGAAGTCGTGCACGATCCGCGTCTCGGCCAGCGACAGCCCCGCCATGTCGCGGCCGAGGCTCAGCAGCTTGGGAATCGCGCTCACCCGCGAACCGACATTCGGGGGCGACCGCAGCAGCCATTTCTTGAGCAAGCGGACGACCGTCTCGAGCTCGGTGAGATAATTGTCGTATGCCTCGGCGTCGGCTTTCACGTGCCGGCCGATTTCCTTGCGCGTCAGGCCGTTGCGGCCGGCGAGCAGGTAATCTCCGTCGCCGGGAAGGAAATTGTCGGTCTTCCTGAGCACGACCTTCAGCCCATGCCGCTCCAGATCCATATCGCGGATCACCTTGGGCTGGAGCAGGCTGACAGTGTAGCTCGCGGCCGAGTTCCTGAAGCCCGGCAGGAACTCGTCCGTCACGGCCGCGCCGCCGACCACATCGGCGGCTTCGAGGACAGCGACCTTCAGGCCCTTCTTCGCCAGATAATAAGCGCAAGCGAGGCCATTATGCCCCGCGCCGATCACAATCGCGTCGTGCAAAAGTCCCCCCGGGAAGGTTTAGCGCATCAGCACGAGCTCTTCGGCCATGGTCGGATGAAGCGCAACCGTGGCGTCGAAATCCGCCTTCTTCAGCCTGGCTTTCACCGCAATCGCCGCCGCCTGAAGGATTTCCGGCGCATCGGGGCCGATCATGTGGATGCCGACGATCTGGTCGGTCGTTCCGTCGACCACCAATTTGTACAGCGACCTTTCGTCGCGGCCGGCGAGGACGTTCTTCATCGCCCGAAAGTCGGAGGTGTAGGTCCGGACCGAGCCGAGCTTGTTCCGCGCCTGCCCCTCGGTCATCCCAACGCCGGCCAGTGGCGGATGGCTGAACACGGCCGACGGGATGCAGCCATAGTCGACCTGATGCGGCGTCTTGCCGAAGAAGGTGTCGGCGAAAGCCTGGCCCTCGCGGATCGCCACTGGGGTGAGCTGCACGCGATCGGTCACATCGCCCACCGCGAAGATCGACGGTACCGAGGTGCGGTTGTCCGCATCCACCTTGATCTGGCACTTGTCGCCGAGCGCAACGCCCGCCTCTTCGAGCCCCATGTTCTCGATGTTTGGCCGGCGGCCGGTCGCGAACAGCACCTCGTCCGCGTGGATGTCGTCGCAGCCGGTCATCGCGACGTGGAGTTTGCCGTCATCGCCGCGCTCGATCCGGTCGATCGTCGCATGAAACTTGAAGTCGATCCCCTTACGCAGCGAAATCTGGATCAGCCGGTCGACGATCTGCTGGTCGTAGCCGCGAAGCAGCGTGTCCGTGCGGTTCACCAAGGTTACGTGGCTTCCAAACTTGTGGAAGATTCCGGCGAACTCATTGGCGATATAGCCGCCGCCGGCGATGACGATGCGCTTCGGGCAGCCGCTCCAGGTGGAACACCTCGTTCGAGCTGATCGCATGCTCGACCCCGTCGAGCGCCGGCATCTGCGGCCGCGCACCCGTCGCGATGAGGATCTTGTCGGCCGTGATCTCGCGGCCGCTGGCCAGCCGGAGCGAATTCGCGCCCGTAAGGACCGCGCGTTCATGGAAAATCTCGACGTTATGGGACGTGAGGGTGTCAGTGTACGCGCCGTTGAGCCGGCCGACCTCCCCAAGCACATTGTCGCGCAGCGTCGGCCAGTCGAAGCGCTTGTGCGGAACGTCCCAGCCGAACATCGCCGCATCTTCGATGTCCTCGGCGAAATGCGAGCCGTAGACGAGCAGCTTCTTGGGCACGCAGCCGCGGATCACGCACGTGCCGCCGACCTTATACTCCTCCGCAATTCCAACGCGCGCACCATAAGCGGCGGCGACCCTCGCCGCCCGGACGCCGCCCGAACCTGCGCCGATCACGAACAGATCGAAGTCCGCCATTACAGTCCTGCTCTCTGGATGAGCGCCCGCGTGGATGGATCAAGCTTGTCCTCATCCCCGCCTTCGGACAGCTGGCGAGCGATCGCCTTGCCGAGTTCAACCCCGAACTGGTCGAACGGATTGATCCCGAGCAGCACGGCGTTGGCGAAGGTGCGGTGCTCATAGAAGGCGATCAGCGCGCCGAGCGAGCGCGCGTCCAGCCGGTCGAGCAGGATCGTCGTGCTCGGCCGGTTCCCGGGATAGGCTCGCTGCCGATCGTCGCTCGACTTGCCCTGCATCAGCGCGGCGCCCTGGGCGAAGGCGTTGAGCAGCAGCAG
Organism: uncultured Alphaproteobacteria bacterium; assembly: GCA_963849435.1. Classification (GTDB taxonomy): domain Bacteria; phylum Pseudomonadota; class Alphaproteobacteria; order Sphingomonadales; family Sphingomonadaceae; genus Sphingomicrobium. Next base: position 146,301 of record CAWKHO010000021.1, on the reverse strand, counting down.
GCGATGGTGCTCTGGGTCCTGGTTGTCGTCAGCTTCGCGCGCGGCCACGAATTCGACCGGTACGATGACGGTTCCTTGATGGAGCAGCTGGAAGACCGCATGCTGAGCGTCGGTGCCGATGCCGCCCCAGGTCACCGGCGCTGTCGGCTGCTCGACGGGCGCGCCGTCTTTGGTGAACGATTTCCCATTCGATTCCATCTCCAGCTGCTGGAGATAGAAAGGCAACAGCCGCAGCCGCTCGTCATAAGCGAACACGCCGCGCGTCTGGCTGCCTGCCTCTTCGACGTAGAACCTATCCGCAAAGGCGGCGATCAGCGGCACGTTGGCGCGGGGCTCGGCGAAGCGGAAATGGCGGTCCATCTCGGCGGCGCCTTCGAGCACCGCCTCGAACGCATCCCAGCCAAGCGCCAGCGCCGCCGAGACTCCAACCGAGCTCCACAACGAATAGCGCCCGCCGACTCCCTCGCCGAACGGAAGCACGCGAGTCTCGTCGATGCCTGCGTCTACGGCCGCCTCAGGACTTCGCCGTCACTGCGATCAACCGGCCGTGCGGGTCGGCAATGCCGCCGTCGCGGAGCCAGCCGAGAGCAGCCTCCATGTTCGCCAGCGTTTCGAGGGTGGTGAAGGTCTTCGACACGACGACGACCAGCGTCGTCGCCGGATCGAGCATCTTCACCGCGTCGTCGAACGCGGCGCCATCGATGTTCGACAGGAAACGCACCTCAAGCCTGGACCACCGCCGGCCGAGCGCATCGACGAGCAGCGCCGGCCCGAGCAGCGATCCGCCAATGCCAATGTGGAGCACGCCCGTCACATCGCCGAACGCGCCCGCTTCGATCGCATCGACCAAAGCCCGCATGCGCTGCCGCCGGGCAGTGGCGAGGTTGACATCCTCGGGCGCGCCGCTGCCGCGCTCGGCGACATGCGTCGCCGGGCGGCCTTCGCTTGGATTGACGATCTCGCCGGCGAACAGTGCATCGCGCGCAGCAGCAAAACCCATCCGCTCTGCGCGCGCGGAGAACCGGGCGACGAGGCTCTGGTCGAGATGGGTTTTGGACAAGTCGAAATAGAGCCCAGCGACTTCGAAACTCAGGCGGCTCAGCCGGTCCGGCTCGGCGTGGAACAACTCCTCAAGCGTTCGTGTGCCCACTTGCTGCTGTTCTCTTGCCATTGCGGCCATGCACATAATGGCCGGACGCGCATTTGCTACCCCGGCTTGACCAATGCGCGGCGCGCGGAAAGAAGCGGCGGCGATGCGCTGGTCCCCCGTCCGCCGCGGTTCGTACGTTCGCAAGGAGCGCGCCAAGAACGGCGCGTGGAGCACGGCGCGCTTCATTCTCACCCTGGTCGTCCTGGCCTGGGCGCTGAGGAGCTTCGTCTTTGCGCCGTTCAGCATCCCCTCGGGGTCGATGCTGCCCACGCTCTACGTCGGCGATTACCTGGTCGTGGCGAAGTGGCCTTACGGATACTCCCGCTACAGCTTGCCATTCGGCTTTCCGGAATTCAGCGGTCGGATCTTCGAGCATGTTCCGCAACGCGGGGACGTGGTGGTCTTTCGGCACCCCACCGAAGACGCCGACCTCATCAAGCGGGTCATCGGGCTCCCGGGCGACACCATAGAGTTGCGCGGCGGCGAGGTGATCCTCAATGGGCAGCGAATGCCGCGGCAGGCGCTTCAGCCCTACGAAATGCCAATCAGCGCCAACAGTCCATGCAAGGTGGTGCCGCCCGCGACGGCGTTCGTCAGCACGAGCGGCCAACGGCATTACTGCCTCTATCCGGCCTATCGCGAGACGCTTCCCGGCGGGCCGAGCTACACCGTGCTCGACCAGGTCGCGAGCGCGGCCGACGACTTTCCCCCGACCAGGGTGCCGGCCGGACATGTCTTCGTGATGGGCGATAATCGCGACGACAGCCTCGACAGCCGCTTTCCAGCGGCCGAAGGGGGCGTCGGCATGGTTCCCGTGGAAAATCTCATTGGCCGCGCGACCGTCACCTTCTGGTCGACCGACGGAAGCGCGTCCTATTGGAAGCCGTGGACCTGGTTCACAGCGCTTCGCGGCAGCCGCGTCGGCAATGGCTACACCGGCGATGCGGAATGAGCGAAGTCGCTGACTTCGTCCGCGAGAAGCTCGGTCACGATCTCAAGGACCTCCATTTGTTTGAGCTCGCACTCACCCATTCGAGCGTCGGCGGCGAGAGTTACGAACGGCTGGAGTTTCTCGGCGACCGGGTCCTGGGTCAGGTGATGGCGCGCGCCTTGTACGAACGTCATCCCAGTGAGCCTGAAGGCTATCTCTCCCGCCGCTACAATGTGCTTGTCGCCCGCGAGACCTGCGCCGACGTCGGCCGCGAGCTCGGCGTGCCGAAGCTCGTCCGCCTCGGCAAGCAGGCTCGCGAGGACGGCGCGAGCCAAAGCGAAAACGTCCTCGGCGACGTCGTCGAGGCGCTGATCGGCGCCCTGCTGCTCGACGGCGGACTGGACGCGGCGGAGCGCTTCATCCGCAAAATCTGGGAGCCGCACCTCGCCGAGCAGCGCAAGGCGCCGCACCACCCCAAGTCCGCGCTCCAGGAGTTGGCCGCCGAGAAGGGCTACAAGACGCCCGCATATGAGGTCGTCGCCCGCACCGGCGCGCATCACGCGCCAAAATTCACAATCCGCGTCTCTGTCCCGCGGCTCGGCGAGGCCACGGCTGAAGGCACCAGCAAGCAGGAAGCGGAAACCGCCGCGGCGGAAGCTTTGCTCGCGCAGCTAACTTCGGCTTCCAACTCCAAGACCCGAATAGCCTGAGCTTGTCGAAGGCCTGCCCTTCTTCTCTTGTGCTCCGCGTATGAGCTTTTGCGCCTACATGCTCCATTGCAACGCTGGCCAATTCTACGTGGGCCACACCGATGATCTTGAGCGCCGCCTGTGGCAGCACGAAACTGGCGCAATTCGGGGTTTCACACGGAGCTATCTGCCTGTGAAGCTGGTTTGGTGTCAGGAATTCGGGACGCGTGAAGAAGCGAAAGCAGCGGAGAAGCAAATCAAGGGATGGAGTCGGGCGAAAAAGCTGGCTCTAATCCGCGAAGATTGGGACGAGATCAGCCGACTGGCAATGAGCAAGGCAGGCCTTCGACAAGCTCAGGCCGGTCGGATGGTAGAATGACTAAATCGGTGGCCCGCGCCGGCTTTGTCGCGGTGATCGGCGCGCCCAACGCCGGCAAATCGACTCTGGTCAATGCACTGGTCGGGCAGAAAGTCGCCATCGTCAGCGCGAAGGCCCAGACGACCCGTTCGCGGCTGATGGGCATCGCAATTCACGAACAGACACAAATTCTGCTGGTCGATACGCCGGGCATTTTCGAGCCGCGGCGACGCCTCGACCGCGCGATGGTCGCCGCCGCCTGGACGGGAGCGCAGGATGCCGACCTGATCTTGCTGGTCATCGATTCAGCGGCAGGCGTGACGCCGGAGGTCGACAAGATCATCGCCTCTCTCGGCGACCGCCGACAGCCGCTATTCATCGCTCTCAACAAGATCGACCTGGTGAAGAAGCCGAAGCTGCTCGGCATTTCCGTCGATGTGACGACGCGCCTCAATCCCGAGAAGGTGTTCATGATCAGCGCCGCGCAAGGCGATGGCGTCCCCGATCTCAGGCAAGCGCTTGCCGACGCAATGCGCGAAGGTCCGTGGCTCTACCCGGAAGACGAAGTCTCCGACGCCACCGACCGGATGATCGCCGCTGAACTGACGCGCGAGCAGATCGTCAACCAGCTCTACGAGGAGCTGCCCTATGCCTCCGCGGTCGAGACCGAGACGTGGGAGGACCGGCCCGACGGATCCGCCGTGATCCGCCAACAGATCATCGTCGAGCGCGACAGCCAGAAAGCGATCGTCATCGGAAAGGGCGGCCGGCGGCTCAAGGCGATCGGCGCCGCGGCGCGGGAGGAAATCGCGCGGCACCTGGGCCGGCCGGTGCATTTGTTCCTGCATGTGAAGGTCGAGCCCAAATGGGGCGAGGACCGCGCGATCTATCGCGAGATCGGCCTGGAGTGGGCGGACTGAGTTCTACCAGCTGGCGCCGTCGATGTAGCGGCGCGGCAGCGGTTCCCAGACGGCGGGATCGAACATGCGCAGATTGACGCCCATCCGCTCCCCCGCCGGATCGCGTGGCGACCAGTGGGTCGTGCAGCCGCAATGCGTGCAGTGCCAGGTCGTCAGCATGGCGTCGCCCTGGACATAGCCGGTGAGCCGGGCATCCGGGTCGCGAACTACGACCTCATCGGGCCGGTAGTAGCCCCACAGTCCTCCGATGCGCCGGCAGATCGAACAATTGCAACTGCCGAGGTCCGCGGGAGGCTCGGGCAGCGTGAGGTGGACCGCCCCGCAATGGCAGCTACCCTCGATCATTCAGCATCTCCTCCACCCACAGCGGCACCAATTCGCCGGCCCGGCCGGTCCGGCTTTCGACGAAAAGATAGCTGCCGATGCTCGGCTCGAGATTCATCTCGAGAGTCCTCGCCCCGCAGTATCGCGCTGTTTGAACGAAGCCGGCGGCGGGATAAACCGCGCCAGAGGTTCCGACTGAAACGAACAGGTCGCAGTTGCGCACCGCCTCTTCAATCCGGTCCATTTCGTAAGGCATCTCGCCGAACCAGATGATGTCTGGGCGAACCTGGCCTTGGGCATGGCAGACCGGGCACGAAGCACCTTCGCCTATCGCGCTTTCCCATGGAAACCGCTCGTCGCAGGCCAGGCACCAGCCCTTGACCAGCTCGCCATGCATGTGGATCAGCCGCCTGGAGCCTGCGCGCTCGTGCAGGTCGTCGACATTCTGTGTCACCAGCAGCAGTTCGCCCGTCCATTCGGCGTCCAGGCGCGCGAGGGCCTTGTGCGCAGCATTCGGCTGCACCGTCCCGAGCTTCGCCCGACGAGCGTCGTAGAAGCAATGAACCAGCGCGGGGTCGCGGCGGTACGCCTCCGGGGTTGCAACGTCCTCGACCCGGTGGCCTTCCCACAGCCCGTCGGGCCCGCGGAATGTCGCCAGGCCGCTTTCCGCCGAAACTCCGGCGCCGGTCAGGATGACGATGTTGCGGATGTCCATGCCGCCAGCATAAAGCGCTGGAGCAATGAGCGAAGCGCAAATCCGCATCGGCATCGGCGGCTGGACCTACCCGCCGTGGCGCGGTGTGTTCTATCCGGAGAAGCTGCCGCAATCGAAAGAGCTCGAACATGCGTCACGGGCTCTGAGCGTGATCGAGATCAACGCCACCTTCTACGGACGGCAGAAGCCGAAGAGCTGGGAAACTTGGGGGAAAGTCGCACCGGACAGGTTCCAGTTCGCCGTCAAAGGCTCGCGCTATTGCGTGAGCCGGTCGAAGCTCGCCGATAGCGCCGAAAGTATCTCGAATTTCTTCGGCCAGGGCTTTCAGGTGCTCGGGCCCAAGCTCGGACCGATCCTGTGGCAGCTCGCGCACTTTCGAAGGTTCAACCGCGATGACATCGCAGCATTCATCGATCTGCTGCCGGAGAAACTGGACGGCCTCGCGTTGCGCCACGCGATCGAGCCACGACACGACAGCTTCAAAGACGAGAAATTCTTCGACCTTTGCCGCACGCGCAACATCGCCGTCGTGTTCGAAGATTCGGACGATTATCCGCAGATCGAAGCGGAGACAGCGGACTTCGCTTACGCCCGCCTCCAGCGCATGCGCGAGGAGGTCGAGACCGGCTACGACGCCGCGGCGCTCGACGGATTCGCCGAGCGCGCGCGCCAATGGCAGAAACATGGCCGCGACGCGTACATCTTCATGATCAATGGCGCCAAAGTCCGTGCACCCGCGGCTGCGCTGGCCCTGCAGGAACGGCTTCGCTAAGCAACAGCGATGCGCACTGCCGATCAGCCGATCCGCATCAGTCTCATCGCGCCCAACGGGCGCATGGGTCACGCGATCGCGGCTGCGGCGAATGAAGACCCGCGCTTCGCCATCGACCGGGACCACGCAGACGTTCTCCTCGATTTCTCCGCGCCAGCAGCGCTCCAGGCGAGCCTCGATCGAGCGATCTCCGCCGCAATCCCGATCCTGATCGGCACGACCGGACTCGACGCGCTCGCGGACGACTCGATCTCGGCCGCGGCAAAGAATGTGGCGGTGCTGCGAGCGGCGAACACCTCGCTCGGTGTTGCCCTGCTGGCGGAGCTGGTGGAGCGCGCGGCGCGCGTGCTGGAACCCGCCGAGTGGGACATTGAGATCGCGGAGACGCATCACCGCAACAAGACCGATGCTCCGTCCGGTACGGCGCTCATGCTCAGCGCGGCCGCAGCGCGTGGGCGCGGCACCGCGCTCAACGCGGAGCGTGGCCGCGACGGAACCGGTCTGAAGCGTGACGAAGGCGCGATCGGTTTCGCCGCCCTTCGCGGCGGCACGGTCGCCGGCGATCACGACGTGCTGTTTCTCGGCCCGCACGAGCGGCTGATCCTGTCGCACCGCGCTGAAAACCGGATGATCTTTGCCCGCGGAGCGCTTGCCGCGGCGGGCTTCCTCGCCGGCAGGCCGGCGGGTCTCTATTCGATGCGGGACGTGATCGGCGCTCTGTGACCCAGGCGCGCGTCGAATCGCGCGGGCTCGCGCGGCGCCTCGGCGTGTTCGACGCGACCATGCTGGTGATGGGCGGAATCATCGGCTCGGGCATATTCGTCACGCCCGCCGAAGTGGCGCGGCATGTCGATACGCCGCTGCTCATAGTCGGCGTCTGGATCCTGGGCGGCATCGTCGCACTCGCCGCATCATTCGTTTACGCAGAGCTTGCCGCCCGCCGCCCGGAGGTAGGCGGCCAATACGCCTATTTGCGGGATGCCTACGGGCCGATGCCGGCATTCCTCTACGGCTGGGCGCTGCTGCTCGTGATCCAGTCGGGCGGAATGGCTGCGGTCGCAATCACCTTCGCGCGCTACTTCAGGCAATCTCGTCCAGCTTCCCGTTGCTGACAGCGCGATCGCCGTTGCCGTTCTCGCGCTCCTCACGCTCATCAACTGTCTGGGCGTACGCTCGGGCAGCAATGTCCAGAGCGCACTGATGCTGCTGAAGATCGGAGCGATTGCAGTGCTGGTGGGTGCCGGTTTCTGGCTTGCGCCGGCCGAACTCGCCGCAGCCGCCCACGGCGCTCACCGGGTCAATGTCGACGCTCGGAGCCGTAGGCGCAGCAATGACTCCGGTGATGTTCTCTTATGGGGGCTGGCAGACCTCGAGTTTCGTCGCGGGGGAAATGCGCAATCCGCAGCGCGACCTCGGGCGCGGGCTCCTGTTCGGCGTTGCCGGAGTGATCCTGCTCTATTGTGCGGTGGCGTTCGTGTGCGTTCACGCGCTCGGACCCGCAGGATTGGCGGCGTCGAAGACTCCGGCAACCGACGTGATGCGGCTGACGCTCGGCGACAAAGGCGCGAGCTTCATCGCCATCGGGATCGCCATCTCCGCGCTCGGTTTCCTGAGCCAGGGCATGCTGACCGCGCCGCGCGTCTATTTCGCGATGGCCGAGGACGGTTTGTTCTTCCGCCGCGTCGCCGGGGTGAGCGCGACGACGCGGGTCCCGATCGTTGCGATCGTGTTACAGGGCGTCGCGGCAGGGGTGATCGCGCTTTCGGGCACTTTCGGGCAAATCCTGAGCTACGTCGTCTCCGTGGATTTCATATTCTTCGGGCTGACCGGCGCGGCTCTGTTCGTCTTCCGCAACCGCGATCCGAACCAGCAGGTCGCGTTCAGGGCGCCTCTGCATCCGTTTACAACAGGACTCTTCGTCGCGGCTTGCGCCCTCACGGTCATTGCGACGGTGTGGAACAACCCGGTCAACAGCCTGATCGGCTACGCGATCCTGCTCGCGGGTGTTCCGGCGTGCCTCTATTGGCAACGAAAGAACCGGAGAGCCGCCGCGAGATGAGGGCGATGCAGTCGGAATACATGCATTGGGCCAAGTTCAAACCGGCCGTTACGTTTGCGCTGACTGGCAGCGAGGTCCCGCACTTCCGGATGGACTCGCTTCCACTCAGTATCGCCGATCTCGACCTCGATGGCGCAAGCCACCCGCGTTACGCGCCGTTGCACGCCGCCATCGCGCAACGTTACGGAGTGACTCCGGACCGCGTAGTGGCCGCGGACGGCACGTCGATGGCCAACTTCATCGCGATGGCGGCGCTGATTTCGCCAGGCGACGAAGTCCTGATCGAGCATCCGACCTACGAGCCGCTGCTCGGCGCTGCGTCGTTTCTCGGTGCCGACATAAAGCGGTTTGAGCGCAAGGCGGCTGATGCGTTTCGGCTCGATCCGGCTGTCGTGCAGTCCTCGATGTCGGACTGTACTCGCCTCATCGTGCTCACCAACCTGCACAATCCGAGCTGCGCTTTGGCTGGCGAGCCGGAGCTTCGCGCGATCGGCGAGATTGCGCGGCAGCACGGGGCGCGCGTGCTGATCGACGAAGTCTATCTCGATGCCGCCGTTCCGTCACGACCGAGTGCCGTGCATCTCGGACCCGAGTTCGTCTGCACCAACAGCCTGACCAAGGTGTACGGCCTCAGCGGCCTCCGCTGTGGCTGGATCCTCGCCGAGCCGGAGCTCGCCGAACGGATGTGGCGCCTCAACGACCTGTTCGGAGTCAACCAGGCGCATCCGGCCGAACGGCTCGCCTGCATCGCCTTCGAGCATATCGAGGAAGTGATCGACGACAATCCTGCGATGCTCGAGCGCAATCGCGCATTGTTCAACAACTTCGTCCGCTCACGCGAGGACGTAGAGTGCATGCCCGCCGAACACGGGATCACCGCCTTCCCGCGCTGGGCCGGGGGTGACACCGACAGGCTCGATGCGCACCTTCGCGAGCGCCATGACACCGCCGTCGTTCCGGGCCGCTGGTTCGAGATGCCCGACCATTTCCGCGTCGGTTTCGGCCTTCGGACGGACGAGTTTGCCGAGGCTCTAACGCGCCTTGGCGCGGCGCTCGATGAATTCAAATGAAGCGCGAAGAAGTTTTCGAGTTCTTCCGCCGGCTCGCGGAGGCGAATCCGGCGCCGACCACTGAGCTCGAATCCACGAACCCCTATCAACTCCTCGTCGCGGTCGTGCTCTCCGCTCAAGCGACCGATGCGAGCGTAAATATCGCTACCAGACCGCTGTTCGAACGCATCAAGACGCCACGCCAGATGGTGGATTTCGGTGAAGAGCCGCTGCGCGAGGCGATCAAAACCATCGGGCTGTTCAACACCAAGGCAAAGAACGTGATCGCGTTGTCGCAAACCCTGATCGAGAAGCACGGCGGCGAAGTGCCCCGCACCCGCGACGAGCTTCAGGCGCTGCCCGGAGTCGGCCGCAAGACCGCCAACGTGGTACTGAACACTGCCTGGGGCGAGGAGACGTTCGCCGTCGACACGCACGTCTTTCGCGTGTGCAACCGCACGGGCCTCGCACAGGGAAAAACTGTCGAAGACGTCGAGGCGAAGCTGGAGAAGATCGTGCCGCAGCCCTTTCGCCGCGATGCGCACCACTGGCTGATCCTGCACGGCCGCTACACCTGTAAGGCTCGACTTCCGGAATGCTGGCGCTGTCCCGTGATCGACCTGTGCCGCTACAAGCCGAAGACGCCGCCGCCGGAGGAACGCGCTAAAGCCAGCACCGCTCGAACCGCGCACCGAGCGTCGTCAAAAGCTCATACTGGGAAAGGCCGGACTGCCGCGAAGCCGAGGGCAAGTCGTAGTCGAGTTCGACCCAGTCGCTTTCCTTGAGGTACTTCGCCGCGTCGCAGCCGACGGCGATCAGGTCCATCGACACCCGTCCGAGCACAGGCAGCGCATACTCGCCGGCGAACGCCGACCCGCGCGAGGAAAAGCCGCGCAGATAGCCATCGGCATAGCCGATGTTGAGGATCGCAGCTTCGGTGTCCTCGTCAGCGGTGAACGTCGCGCCGTAGCCGCAGGTCTCGCCCGCGCGGATCGTGCGGCGCTGGACGATCTGCGCTTCGACGCGAGCGACCTGGCGGATGTTCCCTTCAGCTTCACGCCGAGGAACGCCACCATAGAGCGCGAGACCAGGACGAACGAGGTCGAAGCTATAGTCGCGGCCGAGACAGATCCCGGCGGAATTGGCGAGACTGTGGCGTTTGGCCGGAATTACCGCCGCCACAGCACGGAAGCGCTCGAGCTGCATTTGGTTATGCGGATGATCCTCGTCGGCGCAGGCGAGGTGGCTGTGCAGCGTGTGGATGTTGAGCGCAGCAAGGCCGCCGATCTCGTCGGGACGAAGGCCGAGCCGGTTCATGCCCGTGTCGATCATCACGTCGCATTCGCGGCGAAGGCGCGATTTCTTCCAGCGCGCGACCTGCTTCACCGTGTTGAGCACTGGGCGAGCCTTGATCGCGAGGGCCGCATCGATATCGTCGGGTCCCACGCCATGCAGGACGACCAGGCTCGAATCGCCGGGCACGGACCCGAGCTCCTCCGCTTCGGCCCAAGTCGACACGAAGAACTCGCGGCAGCCGGCCTCGTGCAGCGCACGCATCGTCTCGCGTGCACCAAGCCCGTAACCATCAGCCTTGATCGCCGCGCCGGCGGGCACGCCCGCGCGATCCTGCAGCCACCGCCAGTTCGCCTGAAGCGCGGAGTGGTCGATGCTGAGACGCAGCGGGCGGTGCATGGAGGCGCGATTAGCGACGCCGCACTCTCCCGTCATGCTGAACTTGTTTCAGCATCCATTGCAGAGACGCACGCAGCCCTTCCCAAGAATGGATCCTGAAACGAGTTCGGATGACAGTTTAAGGCAGCGGCCTCCCAATTCGCGCCGTCGAACTGCTCCACCGCTAACTCGAGCGGCTGATCGAGGCAGTTCGCATTCACGCTCCACGCCTCCGGATGCGAGCGCGGCTGATAGAAGCTCTTCACACCGCAATGGCGACAGAAGAGATGCTCTGCGGTCGCCGGTCCCGAAGCGATAGCTGGTCAGCGCGTCGCGGCCGGTCACGAGCTCGAACCGCCCGTGAGGAACGACAATGTGCAAGAAGCCCGTCATCCGGCAAACCGAGCAATTGCAATCAAGCGCCGGAACGGGCGGTTCGGGCAGTTCCGCTTCGAACCGCACCGCGCCGCAATGGCACCCGCCCGAAACCTTCACTCACTCCCCGTCGACATAATGCGGATCGCGGCCGCTCATAGAGCGGCTTCGTAATGGACCAGCGCGGGCTTCGGACCGAAAGGCACTGGGCACCCGTCGCGGAACGCCCATTCGCCGCGGTCGCAATCCTCGGCGCGGACATAGCCGTTGATATACAGCCGGCGCTTGTGCTCGGACGTATTCTTGCCCGAGCCGTGCACCAGATACGAGCTCCACAGCGCCAGGTCGCCGGGTTCGAGCAGCAGGTCGACCGCGTCGGACTTTCCGAAAGCCCGACCTCGGCCACAGCGCATCGTCAGTCATCGCGCTGCCCAAGGCCTTCTTCGAACAATCCATGCCGAGATCGCCGCGGCACTGGCTGCGCGGGATGAAGCGCATGCAGCCCGATTCCACCGTATGCGGATCGATCGCCAGTCCCGTCTGGACATATGAGGTGGCGAGATTGCGGTACGCCTCCCGCGGCCGCCGAGAGCGGCTGTCCTGATGCCACGCGAAATCGCCGAGCGATCCGGGCGCCTTCCAGTGCACCTGATTGATGATTTGCTTGAGATCACGGCCGATCAACGGCTCGAGCAGGTCAACGAAGCGCGTGTCCAGCCGGACACCGTTCAACACCGGCTGATGATAGGACGGCCATTGGACCATCCGCACCAACGGCTCGCTTCCGTCCCCCTCGCGCGCGACGTTGTAGAAGAGATTGCCGTGGCGGAAGCACCGTCCGTGCGCCGCGCCTTCGGCGTAGATCTGGTCCAGCGCTCCAGCGATTTCCTCGACTTCGCTGCTGCTGAAAAAGCCGCGAACGACAGCATAACCGTCGCGCCAATAATGCGCGAGATCGGCATCGATCCTGGCCGGATCCTCGCGCCGCAGTGCCTGCGAAGAACGCATGGTTGAACTCCCCGCCCCGTCCGAAGACTATACCAACCATCTGACATTTCCATGAATTTTGCGTTTAGACCGGCTGTTAAACGGCGGCTGTGGCAACTAGGCCACGTCTCCGAACAGGTGCGCGACCGCCGCCTGCCCGCTTTGCCACGCCCCGTGAACGGTCGCGAGGTGGATCATTCGGCGGCCATGCGCTCCGCGACAGGGCCGCCGTGCCACTCGGACATCGGTCGTTCGCCGATTGCGACCTCGACCGCAGCTCGGGCCAGCAGCCGCGTCGAATCGAGGATCGGCAGCGGCGACACATCTTGCGTGATCAGCAGCGGGATTTCCGTGCAAACGAGCGCGACAGCATCGCAGCCTTGCGCCGAGAGCTCGTCGATAATGCGCACGTAGGCATCACGCGATTCGTCCGTGAACACGCCAAGGCAGAGCTCGCCGAAGATGATGTCGTCCACGATTTTGCGGTCCGCTTCGTCAGGGATGGCCCAAGCGATTTCGCGCCGCCCCAGCGCGCCCGGATAAACTGGCCCGGTCATGGTCCACTTCGTGCCCAATATTCCAACCTTCCGCCGGCCATCCCGCTGCGCCAGGTCGGCGACAACCTCCCCGATGTGCAGGCACGGGATCGGGAACGGCTCGCCGTCGGTCTCCAGCGCGATATGCGCCGTATTGTCGGGGCACACGAAGAAGTCCGCGCCGGCCGCGGCAAGCTTCTCCGCCTCGCGCATGAACATCGCGCGGAGCAGGGCCAGGTCGCCGCGCTCCCAGTCGTCCAGCGCGTCCGCCATCGCGATGCCGGTCAGCGTGATCTCGGGATGACGGTGCGCCCCCAGCCGCCGCACCCCTTCCATCCACATCGTCCGGTAACAAAGCGTCGCCCCCTCCGCGCTATGCGCGAGAATGCCGATATGCTTCATTCCACCGTCACGCTCTTCGCCAGGTTGCGCGGCTGGTCGACGTCGGTGCCTTTCAGCACCGCCGTATGGTAGGCGAGCAGCTGCACCGGGACCGCATAGACCAGCGGCGCGATGAGCGGGTGCACTTCGGGCATTTCGATCGTCGCCATGCAGCCCTCGCCCGCCTCGGCAATGCCGTGTGCGTCGCTGATCAGCACGATCTTGCCGCCGCGCGCGCGGACCTCCTGCATGTTGCTGACGGTCTTCTCGAACAGCGGCCCCGAAGGCGCGATCACGATCACCGGCACATTATCATCAATGAGCGCGATTGGCCCGTGCTTCATCTCGCCCGCGGCATATCCTTCGGCGTGGATGTAGCTGATTTCCTTGAGCTTCAGCGCGCCCTCAAGCGCCATCGGATAATCAGGCCCGCGGCCGAGGTAGAGCACGTCGCGCGCCGGGGCGATCAAGTGCGCCATCGCCGCTATGTCGTCGTCATGCCCAAGCGCGTGATTGAGCGCGGCGGGCGCCTCCTGAAGATGCGCAGACGATTGCCTTCTCCTCGTCGCGGCTGAGCCGGCCCTTCGCGCGGGCAAGGTTGGCGGCGAGCGCCGCAAGCACCGCGAGTTGGCATGTGAAGGCCTTCGTCGAGGCGACTCCGATCTCCGGTCCCGCATGCGTCGGCAGCAGCAGGTCCGCCTCGCGCGCCATCGAGCTGGTCGGGACGTTCACTACCACCGCGATCCGCTGCTTCTGCGCGCGAGCGTGCCGCAACGCCGCGAGTGTGTCGGCGGTTTCGCCCGACTGGCTGATAAACAACGCCAGCCCGCCCGGCTCGAGCACCGGCTCGCGGTAGCGAAACTCGCTCGCCACGTCGATGTCGACCGGAACGCGAGCGAACTGCTCGACCCAATATTTGGCGACCAGCCCGGCATAGTAGCTGGTGCCGCAGGCGACGATCGTCAGCCGGTTGACGGACTCGAGGTCCGCGTCGGCAACAGGCAGCGCGACCTCGCCTTCAAACGGCCGGACATAGGTCTGGAGAGTCTGGGCAACCACGATTGGCTGCTCGAAAATCTCCTTCTGCATGTAATGCGCGTAATTGCCTTTCTCGACCGGCGCCGACGATGCGCCGGACTCGACGATCTCACGCTGCGCAGGCTGATTGTCGCGGTCGAAGATCTGAATGCTTTCGCGGCGCACCACCGCCCAATCGCCCTCGTCGAGATAGGCGATCCGCTGCGTCCATGGCGCGACGGCGAGTGCGTCCGAGCCGAGATAATTCTCGCCCTCGCCGTAGCCGACCGTCAGCGGCGCACCCATGCGCGCCCCGATGATCAAGTCAGGATGATCGCGGAACAGGAACGCGATTGCGAATGCGCCGGTGAGGCGCGGAAGCACGGCGGCAACCGCATCCTCGGGCGAAGCGCCGCGCTCGATCTCGCGAGCGACGAGATGGCCGACGACTTCGGTGTCAGTCTCGCTCTCGAACTTGCGCCCTTCGCCGATCAGCTCGTCGCGCAGCGGCTTGAAATTCTCGATGATGCCGTTGTGCACGAGCGCGACGGAGCCGACGATATGCGGGTGCGCGTTGCCGACCGTCGGCGCACCATGCGTCGCCCAGCGCGTGTGGGCGATCCCGACGGCCCCGTGCAGCGGATCAGCCGCGAGCTCACGCGCGAGATTGTCGAGCTTGCCCTCGGCCCGGCGTCGCACGAGCTGGCCATGATCGATCGTGCAAACCCCGGCCGAATCATAACCACGGTATTCGAGGCGCTTGAGTCCATCGAACAGCCGCTGAGCGACGTCCGAAGTCCCGACAATCCCGACAATCCCGCACATAGGCTTACTCCGCGGCCTTTCGCATCATTCGCTCACGGAAGCGCTTGGCCCAGCCGGTAATGCCCTTCTGTTCGCTACGCTCGACGGCAAGGCTGTCAGGCTCGACGTCGCGCGTGATGACCGATCCCGCACCGACGATTGCGCCCTCGCCGACCGTCACCGGCGCGACTAGCGCGGTGTTCGACCCGATGAACGCTCCAGCGCCAATGACTGTCCGGTATTTGCCGAAGCCGTCATAATTGCAGGTGATGGTGCCGGCGCCGATGTTCGCCTTGGCGCCAACGGAGGTATCGCCGACGTAGGAGAGGTGATTGACCTTCGCGCCCTCGCCGACGTCGGCTTTCTTCAACTCGACGAAGTTGCCGACTTTGGTCCTGTCAGCGAGACGCGTCCCGGGCCGGATGCGCGCAAAGGGGCCGATACTCGCCTTCGCGCCGACGATCGCACCTTCGATATGGCTGAAGGCGTGGATCGTGGCGCCATCCGCGATCTCGACACCCGGCCCAAACACGACATGCGGTTCGACCGTGACGTCGCGCCCTAACTTCGTATCGTAAGCGAACCAGACGCTTTCGGGATCGATCAGGGTCGCACCCTCGTGCAGCACCCGCTCGCGCCGACGGCGCTGCCATTCGAGCTCGAGATGCGCGAGCTCGGCGCGGCTGTTGACGCCCGCGGTCTCATACGGGTCGCCCTCGATCACCACCGCCTCGCGCTCCTCGCCGGCCGCGATGTTCACGATGTCGGGCAGGTAAAATTCCTTCGCCGCATTGTCGTTGCCGACCTTGCCGAGCCAGCGGAACAGGTCGCGCGAACGCACCGCCATCATGCCCGAGTTGCACAGGCGCACCGCGCGCTCCTCCTCGGTCGCATCCTTATATTCGACCATCTTCGCGATGCGGTCGCCTTCGCCGAGGATGATGCGGCCATATTTCAGCGGATCGGGCGGGCACGAAGCGAGGACGACCACGCCCGGGCCGTTTTCGCCGTCGAGCCGGTCGAGCATCCGCCGCAGCGTTCCGGCCTCAACGAATGGCGTGTCACCATAAAGGATCAGCACCGGCCCATCGTACCCCGCGAGCGCGCTCTCGGCCTGCTGGACGGCGTGCGCGGTGCCGAGCTGCTGGGCCTGATGGGCTACGGCCACGTCCCGTCCATGCAGCGCCTGCTCGACTTGGTCGCGGCCCTTTCCGGCGACAACGATGCGCTTGTCCGCGCCCAACGCATCCACGGTCTCGAGCAAGTGCAGAAGCAAGGGCCGGCTGGCGATCGGGTGGAGGACCTTGTGGGTGTCGGAGCGCATGCGAGTGCCCTGCCCTGCGGCAAGGATGACAACGGCGAAACTGCGCTGGTCGGTCATGGACGGGCAAATGGCATGGCGCTCGGCCAAGCGCCAGTGCCGAGCGGCCCTCTACCAGCGGGTAGGGAAATTCGGCCCGTCTGCCGCTACTATCCCGTCATGGCGAGCACCGGACCCGGCAGACCGCGGCACGACGACGTACTGACCCCCGCCGAATGGAAAGTCGCCGAGCAGGTGCGGCACGGGCTGACGAACCGCCGGATTGCGGAGCGCATGGGCGTGACCGTCGACGCGGTGAAATTCCATGTCGGCAACGCACTCTCGAAGCTCGGCTTTTCGAGCCGCAAGGAGCTGCGACGGTGGGATGGTATCGCCAAAGGTACCGCACTCGAACAGATGAGGAGATTGGCCATGGACGCTCAGACCAAGACCGCCGAGACTTACATGATACTCGGCCAGATCGCCCGAACCGTCCGAAGCGCAGAGGTATCGCGCGCCTGGTACCGCGACGTGCTGGGGCTTTACGAATTATACTCTTATCCCGGCCTTGCTTTCTTCGATCTCGGGGGCGTTCGACTGATGCTCACCGAAGAAAGCAGCGGTGGCGCATCGGAATCGATCCTCTATCTCCGGGTTCCGGACATCCATGGCGCCAGGGACGAACTCGAGAGCCGCGGTGTCAAATTCCTGAACGCACCGCATCTGATTCACCGGCACGGGGACGGGACCGAAGAATGGATGGCTGCGTTCGAAGATGATGAAGGCCGTCCACTGCAGCTCATGGCCCAGGTGCGCTCGCAAGTGCGCTGACCCAAATCGTCAGCTAAGCGATCCCGAATGCCTGAATTCGACGCCCAGCTACGCCATCGTCGACAACCGCGAGCGCCATCGCTTCGAAGCGGACCTTGGGGACGGCTCACTGGCGGTCGCCGAGTATACGCTGCGAGCGGGAAAGATCATGTTCACGCACACCGAAGTGCCGCCTGCGCACGAAGGACACGGCATCGGTTCGGCGCTGATCCGTTTCGCACTCGCTTCCGCGCGCGAGCGGAAGCTCCAGGTGATCCCTATCTGCCCATTCTTCGCCGCCTACATAAGAAAGCACGCCGAGGAGCAGGATCTGCTCGACCCGGCTTTTCGCCATGTGCTCGGCGTCGACTGAGCCAAACTTCCGCTAAGTCCCTCAGTCTTTGAGATCCTCGCCGAGCGTCCAGCCCGGCGGGTCGCTCGCGGGGAACGACTCCATGCCCGCTCGATCGACTCGGCCAGTCGCGTCGGCCGCCGGCACACGAATGGGAATGGAGTCCACCGGCGGCGGCCGGCGGCGCATTAGCCTGACAGCCGCCGCGCCCACGCCTGCCAGCAACGCGAATCCTATTGCCGTTCTGCGCATTCGCATAGGGCCGCGATACTCCCAATCGGTGCAGATGAAATAGCCCCGCGGGACAGCTGAACGGCGGTTTAAGGAACCCGAACTCGGGGCCGAAGCATTTCCGTCGCAAGAGTTCAAGAGTAAAGTTAGGTGTAAACATGAAGCGTCTGGCCACTGCGCTTGCGCTGGCGGGATCGTGCGTCCTTGCGACTTCCGCCCTTCCAACTCCAGCATTCGCGCTGGAAACTTTCGAGGCGAAGATGGAGGCGAGCGAAGCCGCTTCGCACGCCGCCTTCGACATGTTCCAGGCGTTCGGCTTCAAGCGGCTGAAACCTGGCCAGTATCTTTGGCGCGATGTCCCCGACAGCGCCGGAGCGGAGCGGGTCGTGATCAGCCTCACGGACCAGCTCGCCTTCCTCTATCGGGGTGACACCCTTGTCGCCGTGTCGACCATTTCGACCGGAAAGGACGAAAAGCCCACTCCGACGGGAATCTTCTCCGTCCTGGATAAGCGGCCGTTTTATCGATCGAAGAAGTACGACAATGCCCCGATGCCGTGGATGCAGCGCATCGACCAATATGGCATCGCGCTCCACGGCGGCTTCAACCCAGGCTACCCGGCTTCGCACGGGTGCATTCGGCTTCCGGTGGCCTTCGCCAAGAAGCTCTACACGGTCACCGGCGTTGGCACGCCCGTCTACATTGGCGCTTGAGATGGGGCGGCGACCAATGGCCTTAACCCTTTTCTTCAACTCTATTTTCGAACCCTGCCGTCATTGCGGCCTCGTGGGCGGGAATAAACTACGACCGAGACGTCTTAACCATGAAGACCGGCAATGCTGGCTGGCGTCTGCGCGGCGCTGACCGTGCTTTCCGCGCCCGCGGCAGCGGCGGCGGTTCCAGAAGTTCCCGCGGTCGCGCCATCGAATGGTTCGGTCGAGCAAGCGGTCGACGCATTCTATGCCTCGCGCGGCGGCGCTCCGCTGTGGCTGCGCGGCGGCGCCAACAGCTCGGCCGCGAATGAGCTGATGGGGATTCTCCAGCGCGCGCCGCTGGACGGCCTCGCCAGTGGACCCGCCCTGGCGCTGCAGGCGCAATCGCTCGCCGCGCGGGCAAGCACCGGAGATGCGGCGGCGCTCGAACAGGCGGACCGCCTGCTGTCCACCGCGTGGGTGATGTATGTTCAGGCCCTGCAGACCCCGCCGGCGGGGATGACTTACGCCGATTTCATGGGTGCAGCCGCGACGCAACACGCCGCTTCAGATCCTGCAACGCGCCGCCGCCGCGAAGTCGCTCCCCTCATATCTGCGTGAGGTATCGAACGTAAATCCGATTTACGCCGAGCTTCGCGACGCGGCCTGGACCCAGATGCAAGCCAATGGTGGAACGCTCGACCCGCGGGTGCTCACCAGCCTCGACCGCGCCCGCGACATGCCATTCCAGAAACGCTACATCATGGTCGATACTGCGGGTGCCCGCCTCTACATGATCGACGATGGTCGAATTGTCGATTCGATGAAGGTCATTGTCGGCAAGGCGGATCCTTCGACCCAGACTCCGATGCTCGCCAGCACCATCTATTACACCACGCTCAACCCGTATTGGCACGTGTCCGGGGACATGGTGCGCAGCCTGATCGCGAAGAACGTGCTCGAGAACGGCGTGAGCTATCTCAAGACGCGCGGGTATCAGGTTATGGCGGCAGACCCGAGTGACGATACGCTGCTCGACCCCGCCAAGGTCGATTGGCGCGCCGTTGCCGAGGGACGCGAAATGGTGCGCGTGCGGCAGCTGCCTGGCCCGGCCAATTCGATGGGCCGGCTGAAGATCCCGTTCCCCAACGCGAACGACATCTATCTGCACGACACGCCGACCAAGTCGCTGTTCGCGCAGGATGATCGCAACCTCAGCCACGGCTGCATCCGCCTCGAAGATGCCGAGCGTCTCGGGCGATGGCTGCTGGGCCGCGAGCCCGAAGCGGCGTCGCGCGATCCCGAGCAGAACGTGCTACTGCCTACCCCTACGCCCATCTACCTCACGTACCTCACCGCGCAGGTGAAGGACGGGCAGCTGAGCTTCAGCGACGATCCATACCGGCGCGACGCCCAGAGCACCGCGCTCGCGAACTAGGCTTCGGGGACGCTCAATGGCAGCTCTGAGGTAGCGCTTCCCATTTGCATCCGGCGGCGGCAAGCGCCCGGCCCGGATGTTCACCTGGATCGAGGGGTAGAGGAGTTTCGGCGCATCCAGCGTAGCGTCCCGCTTGTGCCGCATCGCGACATACTCGTCTTCGCTTACGCCGGCGTGGATGTGGACGTTGCCGTCGAGTTCGTCGCCAACGCTCGTTTCCCATACGAACTGGTCGCGATGGGGCGCCTTGTAGTCGTGACAGAGGAACAGGCGTGTCTCGCGCGGGAGCGCGAGAATGCGCTGGATCGACCGATAGAGCTGGCGCGCATCGCCGCCCGGAAAGTCGGCACGCGCGGTGCCGTAATCGGGCATGAAAAGGGTGTCGCCGACAAAGACTGCATCGCCGACGCGGTAGCTGACGCAGGCCGGAGTGTGCCCCGGCGTCGCCATCACCTCGAACTGAAGGTCGCCAACGGCAAGCGTCTCGCCGTCCTCGAAAGAGCCGGTCGAAATCGCCGCCGTCGGGCTTCATATCGTCGGCCTCGAACAGCGGTCCGAAGCGCGCCTGAACCTCGCGAATGCCGGCGCCCACGCCGACCTTCGCTCCGGTGCGGCTGCGAACATAATCGGCGGCCGACAAATGATCCGCGTGCGGGTGCGTCTCGAGCACCCAAGCGACGGTCAGGCCTTCGCCCGCCGCCGCAGCCAGGATCGCGTCGGCCGAATGCGTTTCGACGCGGCTCGCCCCGGCATCGAAGTCCAGCACCGGATCGATGACTGCGGCGGCTTTGCTTGCCGGATCGGCGATCAGATAGCTGACGCTGTTCGTCGCCGGATCGAAAAAGGCGCTGATCCGAGCTGGCGAGCTTGCCCCCATGCAGCCGGATCTACCACGATCCGAGGGCGATCACACCGACACTTCGTCCATCGTCGTCAGCTCGGGCTCGGGGACGCCGCTGGCCTTGTAACTTGCCACCAGCTCCTTCTTCCGCGCGGCGAGCTGCTCGCCGAGCGAGTCCAGATCGAGCTTGCCCTTGCGCGCCTGCGAAAACACACCGCCGGTCCTTTCCTCTTCCTCGACGTGATGCTCGATCTCTTCGGAGAGGACCTTCACCTTGGAGTCGAAATATTCGTCGCTCTCGCCACTTGCCGCCTCGATCTCAGCGATCAGCAGCTTGGCCGCGTCGTGTTCGACATAGCTCTCCTTGAGCAAATCCTCTTCGACGGTGCCCTGGCAAGCGGGATAGAAAATCTCTTCCTCGATCGTGGCGTGGACCGACAGCTCGAGGCAGATCTGGCGCGCGAGCTTCTCCTTGCGACCCTCGCCTTTGGCATCTTCGAAGTCCTTGAACAGCTTTTCGACCGTCCGATGGTCTTCCTTGAGCAATGCAATTGCATCCTGCGATTTCGTGTCGGCCATGATTGTCTCGTCCTCCTGGTTGGTTGAAAAGCGAAACAAACTGCGTGGCTTGGATGTTCCTGCCAGCAATGCGTCGCAATGTAACGAGCCCTGCAGGTGCGGGTTTCGACTGGAAGGCAGTCGGCTATCTCGTCTCGATCGCAAGCGTCTTTATCCTTGGATCGATCGCGTGGCCGAAACCGGACGACCCGGCCTGGCACTTGCCTGCCCTCATTGCCGGAATGGCGACTTCCGTTATCGGAATGGGCTTCCGCTACAAGGCGCACCTCGACCAGAAGCGCGAAATTCGCGAGACTCAGAAGGAAGCGAAGAAGGCGAACGGCCGCAAGCTATAACTACTCCATCCACACTCCGACCAGCGCGGCAATCGTGACCAGGACCAGGAATGCGTTGACTGGGATCACCACCCATCGCGGCACGACGCTCAGCCGCCCTCCCCCGGGGGGAAGACTGTAGAATTCGCGCCAGATTGCTGCGGCAAGGCAAAAGGCCGCGAAGAGGATCAGCACCGACGCGGTGAGGCGCACGAGCAGGATCGGGAGCACGTCCTTCAGCACCGCCCGCGCCCCGACTCCCGTGGCGAGTGCGGCGAGACCGGTGCGGACCCATGCGGCGTAGGTTCGCTCCGCGGCGAGCAGGGTGCGGTCGGCGGCGAGCGCCGTCCTGCGATCGGTTTCTTCATCGAGCACCGCCGCGCTTTGCTTGAGCGAGCGTGCGCTCTTCCTCAGCGCGTCGGTGACTTCGTCCGCCGCTTTCACGGTGCGATCCGGATCGGCCTTGGGTTTATCGGCCATGCGGGCGCCTTTAGCGCCCGGAATCGCCGTTTTCGACCTCTGAATCCGCTTGCGCGACGGTGCGCGTGTCGAGCTTCACCGGAGTGTTGAGGCCCAGCCAGTCGCGGAAGGGCAGATGGTAGATCTGGTCCATCACCTCGAATTCGAGGCCGCCCGGCTGGTTGGTGTCGCTGTTCCACAAAGCGACGACGCCGCTCTTCTTCTCGGGATCGAACAAGATCAGCGAACGATAGCCGCGAATGCCGCCGCGATGGCCGATGATGTGGTGCCCTGCATAATCGTAGCTGCGCCAGCCGTAGCCGTACCACGCGGTGCCGAGCCGCTCGAGGAACCTGCGCATCCTCCCGCGCTCGGTCGGGGTGACGACGTAGGGCGCGTGGATGGTGTCGAGCACCTTGCCGTCGAGGACGTCGGGCATTTCGCCCATTTGCGCCTCCATCCACAGCGCCATGTCCTTGATGTCCGTGTTGATGCCCGCCGCGCCAGGCACCTTGTAATAGGTGTCGTCGATCGGCCACGGCCGCTTGCCGGCGCTATGCGGCTTCGCCCAGCTGCGGCTCGCCTGCAGGCCGGCCATCGACACGCTGCCGCTCGACATGCCGATCGGCGCGAACAGATAGCGTTTGATCGCCTGCTCGTACGGCATGTGCGTGATGCGCGAGACCATCTCACTCGACGCGTCGTAGGCGACGTTCTGATAATCCCAACAGGTGCCCGGCGGGCAGACGGCATTCAGCTGCGCAAAGCTGGAGCGGAGGACGCTCGGGTCCTCACCTTCCTCGAGCTTGTTGGCATAAGCGTCGCGATAAAGGCCAAGCCGGTGCGACAGCAGGTCGCCCACCGTCGCGCGGTATTCGTTGCCGTTGGGCAGCTTGAGGTCCGGCGCGTAATTGGCAACGGGCGCATTCAGGTTGATCTTGCCCTGCTCCGCGAGCTTGGCGACCATCGTCGCTGCGACGCCTTTCGACACCGACGCCCACCGGAACACGGTTTCGGGAGTCACCGGATCGCCCGAGCCGGCGAGCGTCTCGCCATAACCCTGCAGGAAGGTGATGCGCCCATTCTCGACCACGCCGACCGCGAGGCCGACCATGGCCGGCTTGGTCATCAGCTGTTTCAACCGGCTGTCGAGCAGGCCGTAATCGACGTCGCGGCGCGAATCGGTCGAGAGTGAGGCAAGCCGCAGATGCGCCTGCGTAATATGCGCGGCCGACTTGTTGGGCGCATGCGGGCGCATCGCAAGCAATGACGCACCCATCAGCAGGATGGCGGCGCCGACAGCAATCTTGTTTCCGGTTTTCAAATACATCTCCCCACCCCGTCCACCGGTGTGGCGGTCAGCCGTTGCGCTCTCAACTGGCTGTTTAACGCGCTTGCGACAGGCCGACTCTGGCACGCGACGAACAGCGGTTCTGGCGTTCAACGCACGTCTCGCCTAAACGCCGCACCCATGCGGTTTCTCTCGACCCTGTTCTGGGCGTTGGTCGCCGCGATCGCGGCGCTGTTCTCGTGGGTCAACTGGAACCCCGTTGGATTGAGGCTCTGGGACACTCTGGAGCTCGACATCCAGTTGCCGCTGCTGCTGCTGATCGTGTTCCTGCTCGGCTTCCTTCCGACCTGGCTGGTGATGCGCGCGCGGGTCTGGTCGTTCCGGCGACGCCTCGAAGCGCTCGAGCGCCAGCGGGTGTCGGCTGTGAGCGAGCCCACCACGGCCGATGAGGATGCTCCCGTCGGATGAATCCGATCTTCGTTGCGATCGACACGCCGGACCTGACTCGGGCGATGGTTCTCGCGAGCGAGGTCCGCGAACATGCCGGTGGGCTGAAGCTTGGGCTCGAGTTCTTCATGGCCAATGGACCCGCGGGCGTACGCGAGCTCGCGGCCGCGGGCCTGCCGGTGTTCCTCGACCTGAAGCTCCACGACATCCCGAACACGGTCGCGAAAGCGGTCGAGGCCGTTGCGCCGCTCAAACCGGCAATCCTGACCGTCCACGCAAGCGGCGGCCGCGCGATGCTCGAAGCTGCGAAAGCGGCCGCACCGGCTGAAACGAAGGTCGTCGCAGTGACCGTCCTCACCAGCCTCGATGCGGCGGATCTCGCCCAGACGGGTGTGACCGGGTCGCCCGCCGAGCAGGTCGAACGCCTTGCCCAGCTCGCGCGTAATGCCGGCATCGACGGCATCGTCTGCTCGGGCGCAGAGGTCGCTGCGGCACGTGCGGCTTGGTCCGATGGGTTTTTCGTTGTCCCTGGAGTGCGGCCTGCGGGAGCAGACACCGGCGACCAGAAGCGCGTCGTCACTCCCCGCCAGGCGCTGGACGACGGCGCATCGGTGTTGGTGATCGGCCGGCCGATTACCGCGGCAGACGACCCCGCCCGCGCCATCCGCGAGATCAGCGCGACTCTATGATCCGGTTCGTTGCGGCGCTCGCGCTGCTGGCGCTTGCCCGGCCCGCCTGTGCCCAACCCGAGTTGGTCCGCCGCGGCGAAGCGGTCCAGCTGGTGGTCCATGGCAAGCCGTTCCTGATCCTCGGCGGCGAGCTCAGCAATTCCGCAGCGTCGAGCCCCGCTTACATGGCGCGGGTTTGGCCGAGGCTTCGCGCGATGAATCTCAACACAATGCTCGCGCCCGTATCATGGCAATTGATCGAGCCGAACGAAGGCCGTTTCAACTTTTCGTCGGTGGATGCGCT
The DNA here is from genome assembly GCA_963849435.1 of uncultured Alphaproteobacteria bacterium. GTDB lineage: Bacteria > Pseudomonadota > Alphaproteobacteria > Sphingomonadales > Sphingomonadaceae > Sphingomicrobium. The sequence continues at coordinate 121,837 of CAWKHO010000021.1, read as the reverse complement.
CCTCGCCGGCGCGCGCCGCAATCACTTGCATCTCGTTCTTCTCTGGTTCGGCGCATGGAAGAACAGCATGTCGAGCTACGCCCCGTCGTGGGTGCGGCGCGATGAGGCGCGCTTCCCTCGAGCGATGCTCCCCGATGGAAACGGTGAAGAGATCCTTTCCGCCTTCTCTCCCGCAATACTGGATGCCGATCGACGCGCCTTCACCGCTCTCCTGACGCACTTGAATGCGGTCGACCGAGTTCAGGGAACGGTGCTGATGGTGCAGGTCGAAAACGAGATCGGAATGCTGCCGACGGCGCGTGATCACAGCCCGCTCGCCGACCGCGCATTTGCGGAACCGGCGCCGCAAGCGCTGACCGAATACCTTGCCGCCCATCACGCCACGCTCGTGCCCTCGCTGCGCGAGCGCTGGGAAGCGAACGGCGCGCTGACGTCCGGAAGCTGGCAGCAGCTGTTCGGGCAAGGCGCGGCAACCGAGGAGATTTTCGCGGCATGGCATTACGCGCGATACGTTGAAGCGCTGACGCTGGCCGGAAAGCGCGTTTACCCGCTGCCGATGTACGTCAACGCCGCGCTCAATCGGCCCGGCAAAGTACCCGGCGAATATCCAAGCGGCGGACCGCTGCCGCACCTGATCGACATCTGGAAGGCGGGAGCGCCATCGCTCGATCTGCTCGCACCCGACATCTACTTCCGCAACTTCACCGATATCGTCAGCCAATACGACCGGCCTGACAACGCCCTCTTCGTTCCTGAGCAGGGCCGCGCGAGCATGAATGAACTCACCGCCAACGCGCTGTTCGCATTCGGCCAGCACAAGGCGATCGGCTACGCACCATTCTCCGTCGATACGCTCGCCGAAGCGGACGCAGCGGCGCTTCGGCAGGCTTATGCCGAGCTCGCCGCCCTCTCTCCGGCGATCCTCCGTGCACAAAGCACCGGGCGTATTCGCGGCGCCAAGCCGCCGGTGGCGTATGACGGAACGACCGACGTTCGCCCCCAGACATTCGGTCTCGGCGACTATCGCTTCACGATCGACTTCATCGATCCGTGGACCCCGCGGGAACAGCAGCGCCCCGAAGAGCACGGCGTCCTCATTATCCAGACCGGGCCCGAGGATTACATTGTCGCTAGCAAGGGCGCGGTCCTGACCTTCACGCCGCTCGGTGCTGGACCTCCTATTGCTGGCATCGACACGGCATGGGAGGAAGTCGTCGAGGACGGCAGGCTGGTTCGGCGGCGCCTGCTCAATGGCGACGAGACCCACCAGGGCCGCCACGTTCGCCTTCCGCCCGACCGGTTCTCAATCCAGCAGGTGCGGCTGTACCGCTACCGCTAGCCCCTCCACCGTCCTTCGGACGGTTCCCCTCCCCTGCAAATGCAGGGGCGGAAATGTGGACTTGGCGAGCGCTTGCGCCTAGTCGGCCGCCCGAGGAGACGTTGCTTCAATGAGCTGGCTGAGCCGAGTCCGCAGCGGCATCCCTTTCTTGCCCAAGCGCCAGACGGCCGAGAATTTGTGGCACAAGTGCGCCAAGTGCGGGACGATGGTGTTCGTCAAGGAATGGGAGGAGAATTACAGCGTCTGCCCCCGCTGCGACTTCCACGACCGGATCGGACCGGCGAAGCGTTTCGAGCAATTGTTCGACGCGGCGGAATATGAGCTGCTGCCCTCCCCGGAGGTCCGCGAGGATCCGCTGCGCTTCAAAGCCAAGGAACGCTACACTGAGAAATTGAAGGACGCGCGCGCGAAGACCGGCGAGCGTGACGCGCTTCTCAACGCGCGCGGCCGGATCGGCGGCCATAGGGTTGTGCTCGGTGTCCAGGACTTCGCCTTCATGGGCGGCTCCATGGGCGTCGCGGTCGGCGCCGCATTCCTCGCCGGTGTCCGCGCGGCGATTGCCGACAAATGCCCGTACATCATCTGCACGGCATCGGGCGGCGCGCGGATGCAGGAAGCGATCCTCGGCCTGATGCAGCTGCCGCGAACGACGGTCGCACTTGCGGAGCTCAAGGAAGCGGGGCTGCCATACATCGTCGTCCTGACCGATCCGACCACCGGCGGGGTCACCGCATCCTATGCGATGCTGGGCGACGTGCAACTCGCCGAACCCGGAGCGTTGATCGGTTTCGCCGGACAGCGCGTGATCGAACAGACGATCCGGGAGAAGCTTCCGGAAGGCTTTCAGCGCGCCGAATATCTGCTCGAGCACGGAATGATCGACATGGTCGTCCCGCGCGGCGAGCTGAAGGAGAAGCTCGCGCTGCTGATTTCTTATCTGTGTCCGGAGGCAAAGGCGGCCGCCTGATGGATTTCGCGCGCTCGGCGCACCCGGACGTTCAGGGACAGCTCGATCGCCTTTCCAAGCTCTCTCCTGCGGGCGATCGGCTCGGCCTCGAGCGCATTTCGGAATTGCTCGAGCGGCTTGGCCGTCCGCAGGACAACCTCCCTCCAGTCTTCCACGTCGCCGGCACCAACGGCAAGGGCTCGACCGTGGCGTTCCTTCGGGCTGCGCTCGAGGCCGCCGGACACACCGTGCATGCGTTCACCAGCCCGCACCTCGTCCGGTTCAACGAACGCATCCGCATCGCTGGAAGCCTGATCGAGGACGAGCCGCTGGCGGACCTTCTCACCGAAACGCTTGATGCCAGCGGCGGGATCGAGCCGAGCTTCTTCGAGGTGGCGACGGCAGTCGCGTTGCTCGCGTTCGCCCGGACGCCGGCGGACGCCTGCATCCTCGAGGTCGGCCTCGGCGGCCGACTCGACGCGACCAACGTCATCGAACGCCCGCTTGGTCACCGGAATCACCAACCTCGCGCTCGATCACCAGCAGTTCCTGGGCAAGCGCCTGCCGGGCATTGCTGCTGAGAAAGCGGGCATCGCCAAGCACGACGTTCCGCTGATGACGCAGCTCTACCCGCCCGCGATCGGCGCACGGATCGGACAGATTGCGCACGAGGTAGGCGCACCGTGGCTTCCACGCGGCAGCACCTGGGATGCGATCCCGAGCGGCGGAAAGCTCCGCTACCGGGACGAGCACGGCGCGCTCGACCTGCCCCTCCCCCGCCTGCCCGGCCGTCACCAAGCGATGAACGCGGCGTTAGCCGTCGCCATGCTGCGCCATCAGACGGCGCTCCACGTGCCCACGTCAGCGCTGAACGCGGCGATGGGCTGGGCCGATTGGCCGGCGCGGCTGCAGCGGCTCGCCCCCGGGCCGCTCGTCGGCACGCGCGAAGTCTGGCTCGATGGCGGGCACAATCCCTCCGCCGCGCGGCAGGTCGCGAGCTGGGCCAAGCACCAGTTTGCCGACGGCAAGCCGCTGCACCTCATTTTCGCCAGTCTCGCCACCAAAGACCCGCCGGGAATGCTCCAGCCGTTCGCCGGTATCGCCGAGCATGTGCTGACCGTGCCCATCGGCGACCACGCGAGCTTCGCGCCGGGCGAGCTCGCCGACATCGCGGCCGAACTTGGCTTTTCCGCTGACGCACATGACAGCGTCGAGGATGCGCTCACCGCCGTCCCGCAGGACGCCGCCCGTGCTGATCTTCGGTTCCCTTTATCTCGCTGGAGAAGTTCTCGCCGCGAGCGGGCAAGTGCCCGACTAGCTTGCCCGCTATCGTGTTCCAGCCTCTCTTCCGGCTCGGCACCCTGAACGCCTTTTTGTCGGACGGATTCGACGATGAAGCCGGCGCGTCGCATGAACCAGAGAACGACCAGTCCGGGAATCCCTAAGAAGGCGCAAAAGATATAAAAACTCGGGAAGCCCAGACGGTCCGCGACGATACCCGACGGCGTCGTCGCGAAGGTTCGCGCGACCGCCGCGACACTGGACAGCAAGGCATATTGGGTGGCGGTGAACGCCGTGTTCGAAAGACCGGCCAGATAGGTCGCGAAGACGGTGAGACTGATCGCCGCAAACAAATTCTCGGTAGCGACCGCAACGGTCAGCATGGTCAGCGAATGACCCGTGCTGGCGACGGCCGAAAACATCAGATTGGCGATGATCATGATGATTCCGGCGCCGAAAAGCAGCCGCCCGATGCCGAAACGGGCGATGAGGCCACCGGCGATAAGGGACCCGGCGGCGAGGCATCCAAAGCGGACGCCCTTGCTGATCGCGATATAGTCCGTGTCCGAGAAGCCCTGGTGGACAATCATCGGCGAGAGCATGTTCTGACCGAGGGCATCGCCGAGCTTGTACGTCAGGATGAAGAGCAGGATGAGCCACGCGCCGGGACGACGGAGGAAGTCCGCGAACGGCGCCACGACATTGTGCTTCAGGAAATGCACTGTGGCGGTGAAGCCCAACTTGCGATCGCGGATGGCCGTATGCCGGCCCGGCCCGAGCCAAAGCGAAGCGATCGCGCCGGGAAAGACGAGAAGAGCCGTCGCGCCGTAGGCAGCCGGCCAGCCGAGGCCCAGGCCCTCGCCGGACGCCAGAAAGATCGTTCCCGCGCCCGCGAGCAGGTCGCCCGTGCGATAGCCGACCTGGTTGGTCGCGGTCCCCAGCGCCAGCTCGCCGTCGGGCAATGTTTCGATACGATAAGCGTCGATGATGATGTCCTGGGTGGCCGACAGGAACGCGACGATTCCGCCCCACAACGCAAAGCGTCCGATGTGATGCAGGGGATCGCTCGCACCCAGCTCGACGATTGAAACGGCGAGCAAAGCCTGCACGGTCCACAGCCAGGCGCGTCTTTGGCCAAGCAGTCGCGTCAGAACGGGGATGCTGATGCCGTCGATCAGCGGCGCCCACAGGAACTTGAGCGTGTAGGGCGTGCCGAGTGCGAAAGCGAAGCCGATCGTCTTCTTGTCCACGCCGACCTTCGACAGCCAGTAGGCCATCGTCCAGATCAGGAGCGTCAGCGGAAAGCCGCTGGAGATTCCGAGCAGGAAGGCCCCGAACGGCCGTGGCTTCAGATAGGAGGCGGCGGCCGCCGCCGACGGATGCGTGAGGTTTTTCGGCGGTTGGCGCTGAAGCCGCCACGGACTAGCGGGAAACTTCCCCGGTTGCGGCAATGGCTTCGCCCGCCTTTGCCTTGAGCACAGCGTCGGTGTCGATCGCACGCTGCCGCCGGTCCTTCGCCGAGACGCGCCACCACTCGAGCAGCACGAACACCGTCGAGATCAGCGCCGTCGCCGCGGTCCAGCGGAAAACGGGCGCGTAGCCATAAGTGTCGAACGCCTCGCCGGTCACTCCGCGCCCAAGGGTACCTACGAGCGACACCAGCGACCCGAGCAAGGCGTACTGCACTGCGGCAAAGCGCTTGCTGACGATGCTTGATACGTAGGCCACCCATGCCGTGAGGGCGAGGCCGGTCGTGATGTTCTCATAGGAGATTGCCAGCAGCAGTCGCATCATGCGTTCGTCACTGCCGAATGCGGCCGCGAGCGCGTCAAGGCGCAGCAGATGCGAAACCGCATCGAGATTGTGACTGCCCTCAGCGAGATCGGCATAGAGCAGGTTACCGAGCGGCGGCAGGATGGCACCAAGCAGGACGGTCGGGAACCGCCCGATCCTGGCGAACAGATAGCCGCCCAGACCGATTCCGATCATCGTCATGATGATGCCGAAGATCTTCGAGGCGAACGCGACCTCGTCCTTGGTGTAGTGAAGAAAGTCGAGGTAGAACGGGTAAGCGAACGCCGCCCAGATGTTGTAGCAAAGCGCATACGAGAGAATGAACCCGATCACGACCAATACGCCCCACCCAAGCCGTTCGGAAAGTTCGCTCAAAGGAGCGACCAATGCTGAATAGAGGTGGTTCGCGATCGTGCGTCCGGTGCTTCGGGTGGGGTCTGACGACGTCAGCACCGCTCGCCCGCTGCTCTTCATCCAATTGATCACCGCCGCAACGATAAGCGGCACGAACACTGTCGCGACGATGATCCATGGACCGTAGCTCTTGGTGAAATCGGCCACCGATGGCGGCGCGGTCCCGACCGGGGTGTTGAGCATCGCCGCCATGAATCGAATGACGCTGATGATCGCCCAGGCCCAGCTGATGCCAACGATCGCCAGTGCGGTTGCGCGCGCCGCGGGCGAAAGCGCCCCAGGCTCGGCAAGTGCTGCATACATGGCCGTTCGTTCAGGACGGCCCGTGTCGGGGGCGCCGAAGGTAAAGATCGCGACCAACGCAATTAGTGCGGCCATGATTAGATAGACGCTCGACCAGCTCATCCGGGCTGCGAGAACGAGAGCGATGGCGCCGCCGACGATCGACGCGGTTCGGTAGCCGAACTGGGTCAATGCCGAGAGTAGCTCGATCGGGTTCTCGTCGTCCGCCTGATCAATTCGCCAGGCGTCGATCGCGATATCCTGCGTCGCCGAGGCAAGCGCCGCACAGAACGCGAACAGCGCAAAAGTGCCGATTGCATGCGCGGGACTCGTCAGCGCCAGCCCGGCAAACGAGAGCACCATCACGGTCTGGCAGAGAAGAATCCAGCTCTTGCGGCGCCCGAGACGGTCAAGGCCGGGTAGCGGAAAACGGTCCACGAGCGGAGACCAAAGGAATTTGAACGAATAGCTCAGACCGATCCACGACAGGACGCCAATGGTGGCGAGCTTCACCCCAACTTCGCCCAACCAGGCATTCAGCGTCCCAATCAGAAGCGCGAACGGCAGCCCCGAGGAAAAGCCGAACGCCAGCATCGTCGCCGACTTGCGCGTCGCCAGCGCAGCCTTGAGCAGTTTCCAACCCTTCGGACGTTGACCTGCCACGCGAGCCCCTCCCCGGTTGAACGGACGGAACTCTAAACAGCTTTCACGGCGTGCCTAGCCCCGCAGTGAACGGGGCAGCAGCGGCTACTTCTGCTGGTCCTCACGGATGAACAGCTCCAGCCCCTTGGGCGGCTTCACTGTCTCACCCTGGAGATGCCGGTCCACGCTCTCGATCGCCTTGCACAATTGCCGCTCGGTGTAAGGCTTCATCAGGCAACCCACGGCAATCTGGCACGCCTCAGGGTCTGCGTGTCCGGTCGCGAACAGAGTGGGCACGCCTCGCTCCCTGGCCGCGCGGGCGAGGTGGATTCCAGTCTGGTCATCGCGCAGACGAACGTCGCTCAGTATCAGGTCGATCTCTTCGCGATCGAGCACGGCCAGCGCCTCTTCGAGGTCGTCGACGGTCGCAACGATCTCATAGCCGGCGTCGCCGAGCACATTTTCGTTCTCGAACGCGGTCAGCGGCTCGTCCTCGACGACGAGGATGCGCTTGACGAGTTGCTTGCGTCTGCCGAACAGCATTGAAACCGATGCCTCCGCCCCCGCAACGAACGAAGCGCAACCCCGTGCCGAAGCGCGCTAACAACCGTCGCGGTGAGTCTCGCACTGTGGCCGCGCTGCCACGGGACGGCAATGGCGGAGAGCACCGAATTGCAAAATTGCTCGCGCGGGCGGGGGTGGCGTCGCGCCGTGAGGTCGAGCGGATGATCGCAGAAGGCCGAATTGCGCTGAACGGGGAAAAGCTCACGACCCCCGCGACCCTGCTCAAGGATCTCGGCGGAGTCACCGTCGACGGAAAGGCGGTCCGGCCGGCGGCCGCAACTCGGCTGTTCCGCTTCTACAAGCCTCAGGGCACGATCACCGCCGCGCACGATACCAGAGGCCGCGCCACTATCTACGATCGGCTGCCGAAGGATCTGCCGCGGCTGATGCCGGTGGGACGGCTCGATTTCATGACCGAGGGTTTGCTGCTGCTGACCAATGACGGCGAACTGAAGCGCCAGCTGGAGCTGCCGCGGACCGGAGTCGTTCGCACCTATCGCGCGCGGGCCTTCGGTAGCGTGACTCAGGCGACAGCTCGAAAAGCTCGCGGAGGGGATCACGATCGAGGGTGTGCATTACGGCTCGATCAACGCCAATTTGGAGCGGCGGACCGGACGCAATTGCTGGATCGAGATGAGCCTCACCGAAGGCAAGAACCGCGAGGTCCGCCGCGTGCTCGCGCATCTCGGGCTGCAGGTCTCAAGGCTGATCCGGACGTTATATGGCCCGTTCAGTCTCGCGGGGTTGGAGGCCGGCGCTGTCGATGAGATCGACGCAGCGGAGCTCGCGCAATTCCGCACGTGGCTGAAGTGAGGATCATCGCGGGCGAGTGGCGTGGGCGCGTGATCGAGGCGCCGCCCGGGCCGGCCACGCGGCCCACCGCGGACCGTGTGCGCGAAACCTTGTTCTCGATGCTCGCGAGCCGCCTCGGATCTTTCGAGGATCTGCGCGTCGCCGATTTGTTTGCCGGCAGCGGCGCGTTGGGCTTCGAGGCCCTGTCGCGCGGCGCCGGCCTCAGCGACATTCGTTGAAAAGGACGCCAAGGCCGCCTCAGCGATCAGGCGCAACGCGGAGAGACTCGGCGCGGCCGACCGCATTCGCATCCTCGGAAGCTCGGCACTCGCATTGCCTCGCTCCGACCCCTTCGATCTGATTCTTGCCGATCCGCCTTATGCGCCGGGGTCCGGAACCGCGGCCGTGAAAGCAGTCGCTGACGCGGAATGGCTCAGGTCGGGCGGCTGGATGAGCGTAGAAACCAGCCGCGGTGACACGGTCGATCCGGCGACCTTCACCATCGAAGGGGTCCGCGACGTCGGCCGGGCGCGCCTTACCCTCTTGCGCCGCCTCTTAGTCTCTTTCGCTGCCCTGCGGATTTCCTCGATCTCGGTGTTGAGGCGCCGCCCGACGGCGGCCGCCGCGGCCACACCGGCGGCCTTGACCGCCCGCCCCGCACGCTTGCCCGTTGTTCCGCCGCCGCCTGCGCGGTTGCTAAAGCCTTGCTCCGCCAAAGCGGCGAGCGCAGCGGTGGCTGCAACGGCGACGAGCTCGGCGACGAATGGGCTCTGGAGCAGCTTGATGAAAGCCTCGCCAGTGGTGTCGGACGCGCGCCTGCCGCCTCCACTGCTGCGACGTTCGCTTGGGGCCTTCTTCGAAACGCCCTTGGACTTTGCTCTGCTCGTGGTCTTCTTCGCCATCTTCGTCTCCCGTAGGCTTTCGATGCTCAACTCATCGGCGCGTCGCGGTATCCGCGTCAACCGCCTTGCTGTATTGACACTATAATACACCAGAGCTATCCTGCAACAACAGGAGGATCGCCAATGTACAGTCAGCAGGATCTCGACGACGCAGTCGCTTCGGGCGTGATCAGCGCAGCGGCCGCGGATGCGCTCCGCGCGCACATTGAAGGCCAGCGCTCGATGCCGATCGCCGATGAAGAACAATTCCGGCTCATCACCGGATTCAACGATATTTTCGTGTCGATCGCCGCGGCGATCCTGCTGTTCGCGGTCGGCTGGATCGGCCAGTGGGTCGGCCAGTCTTCCGCGCTGATCATCGACGTCGACGGCCCCTCTCCACTCGCCCCGCTGGCGGTTGCCGCGACGGCCTGGCCGCTCGCCATGTTCTTCACTGCCAGGCGGCGGATGGCGCTCCCTTCGATCCTGCTCCTGCTCGCATTCGTCGGCGGAGTGTTCGCGACTGCTCTCTTCTCGCTCGTGCTGAGCTTCGGCGCGAACAACTTCGACAATAATCCGCAGCTCGGCGGAGTGATCGCGGCCCTCGCGGCGGCAATTGCGGCCGGCGCCGCGTGGCTGCACTGGCGTCAGTTCCGTGTACCGATCACAGTCGCCGCCGGCGCGGGCTCGGTGGCTGCGATCGCGGTCAGTCTCCTGGTCGCTGCGCTCGGTCAGAATGCCCAGGACGCCAAGAACCTCATTCTCGGCTTCGTGCTCCTACTCGGGATCGGGATGTTCCTGTTCGCCATGTGGTGGGACGCTTCCGACCGCACCCGTACAACGCGCCGCGCCGACGTCGCCTTCTGGCTGCACCTGCTGGCAGCGCCGATGATCGTGCACCCGGTGTTCACGCTCCTCGGGCTGACGACCGGTCATGCCAACGTCGGCGAAGGCCTAGCCGTCGTCGCGCTCTACATCGTTCTTGGCATCACCGCACTGGCGGTGGACCGGCGCGCGCTGCTCGTCTCAGCGCTCGCCTACGTCCTCTATGCGCTGCAGGCCCTGTTCCGCGAGTTCGGAGCGGTCGAGCTCAACGTCGCGCTAACCGCGCTCGTCATCGGCTCGGCGCTGCTGCTGCTCTCGGCCTTCTGGCACCAGGCTCGCGGGGCCATTGTGCGGCCGCTACCCGAAAGCCTGCGAGACCGACTGCCGGTCCTCGACCGGACTCTGGCGGCTAGCCAACCAGCCGCATAAGCCGGCGCTCGAGCGGGGCGAGCACGAGTGAAAGCTCGTGGCCCCGCTTGAGCACCGCGCCGTGCTCTCCGACCAAAGCGAACGCCCCCTGCTTCATCCGAAGCTCGGGGCGTTTCTCTATGCGGATTTCCGGCCGCTCGGAATGGCGCCGATAGGCGGCGAAGACCGCGATATCGGGATCGATGCGCAGCGCGTAATCGCGCCAATGGCCGGCGGCGACCATGCGACCGTAGAGATCCAGAATCCGGGTAAGTTCCTGACGGTCGAAAGTGGCAATCGGGCGCCGGTCCCAGGTCCGCGGGAACGGCGCGATGACGCTCAAGCGCTCTTGACCTTCGGCTGCGGCTGATTCGCGGTTTTGAGGACCGCGACCTCCTTCCGCAGCTCTCGAGTTCACGCTCAAGCTCACCGATGCGGGCGCGCACCGGATCGCAATCCTCGCCGCACGGCGTTCCGTAAGGAATGAAACCGGGGCTGTAGTGCACCGTATCGACCGGAACGGCCTTGGCCGGGATGCCGACGACCGTCGAACCGGGCGCGACGTCCCTGGTCACGACGGCGTTCGCGCCGACCCGCGCGCCTTCGCCGACCTCGATCGGCCCAAGCACCTGCGCGCCGGATCCAATCACAACGCGGTCGCGCAACGTGGGATGCCGCTTTCCGCCGATGCCCTCAGTTGGGTTCGTGCCGCCAAGAGTAACGCTTTGATAGATGGTGACCTCGTCGCCGATCTCGGCGGTCTCGCCGATGACGCTGAAGCCGTGATCGAGGAAGAAGTGCCTTCCGATCTTGGCCCCTGGATGAATGTCGATCCCGGTCAGGAACCGCGCGAAATGGTTTACCAGGCGCGCGATGAAATAGAGATGCCCTTCCCAGAGCCAGTGCGCGAGCCGGTGCATCCCGAGCGCAAGCACGCCGGGATAGAAGAGCACGTCCCAGCGCGAACGCGCCGCAGGATCGCGGGATTTAACGGAGTCCAGATAGGCGATCAGCCCGGCTTGCAATTGCGGCCTCCTTGGTCTGCGCGCGGCAATTTAAGTGCAGTCGGGCGCAAATAAAAGTCGAGTCATCGACTGGGGTAACCATCGCCTACTTGCGGAGCCAGAATTGTTGAGCAAGAGCGGCGCGCTCGAATTACCCGCGCCGGCAGGCGCAGCGCAGGGGGCGAAGATCCTTTCGGCTCACAATCTGCTCTACTCGCTGGCTGGTTTCCTCGTCGGTGCGCTCGTCGGAATGACGGGCGTGGGCGGAGGTTCGCTGATGACTCCGGTGCTGGTGCTATTGTTCGGCTTCCATCCGGCGACCGCGGTCGGCACCGACCTGCTCTACGCGTCGGTGACGAAGAGCGTCGGAACGGCGGTCCATGGCTCGCAGAAGACGGTGGACTGGCACATCGTCGGCGGCCTCGCGCTCGGGAGCGTTCCGGCATCCCTCGTCACTTTGTTCGTGATGAGCAGGATCGGAGTCATGGGCGCCCATTACGCGGTGATCCTCAACCTTCTGCTTGGAACCGTGCTCTTCCTGACCTCATTCGCGGTTTTCTTCCGCCCATCGATCCTCCGCTGGGCGCAGCCGCGCTTCCGCGGTCTCCCGGTAGCGCGGATCTCACATTGGACGGTGATCCTCGGCGCCATCCTCGGGGTGCTGGTTTCCGTCACCTCAGTCGGCGCAGGAGCCCTCGGCACAACGGCTTTGCTCATCCTCTATCCGAAGCTGCCGGTGTCGCGGATCGCTGGAAGCGATATCGCCCACGCGGTCCCGCTGACGCTGATCGCGGGCATCGGCCACTGGCTAATCGGTTCGGTCGATTTCACCCTGATGGCCGCGCTGCTGGTCGGTTCGATCCCCGGAATCATCGCTGGGAGCCTGCTCGGCAGCCGCACATCGGACGCCGTCCTCCGCCCAGTCCTCGCGGCAACGCTGCTGATCGTGTCGATGAAGTTGCTGACGAGCTAAATGGGAAGAAGGGACGGGCTTCGGGAAAAGCCCGCCCCTCCAGGCGGCCGGTGCATGGGGGCGACGCCGACCGCTTGAGTCTCTCCAGCAGACCAGGAGAGACGCTAAACCATGATGCTAGAGTGCCCTCGACGGCGCGATTGGTTCACGCGGAACTCGTGGGCGCTGGCGCTGATCGAGCAAGTGCATTAAGGCTTTAGGACTGATTGGAACGCTCGATCACTATGGCCGTCCATCTCCCCACCATCAAACAACTCCAATATCTGGTGGCGCTGCGCGAGCACGGCCATTTCGGCAAAGCCGCGGATGCCTGCTTCGTCACCCAATCGACGCTGTCGGCGGGATTGCGCGAGCTCGAGGCCTCGCTTGGAGTCATGCTGGTCGAGCGCACGCGCCGCATTGTCCGCTTCACGGCGTTGGGCGATCGAATTGCCGACAAGGCCGTCCGGCTCCTGCGTGAAGCCGAGGAACTGGCCGAAATGGCGCGCGCAGAAGGCAAGCCGCTGCACGGTGAGCTGCGGATGGGGGTGATCCCGACCATTGCGCCGTTCCTATTACCGGCGATGCTTCCCCGGCTGCGGAGCGAATGGCCGAGCCTTAAGCTCTATCTCCGCGAAGAGACGAGCCAGGCAGCCTGCGAGGCCTTGCACCGGGGGCAGCTCGATTGCGTGCTGCTCGCCCTCCCCTTCGCCTGCGGCGATATCGATTTCGCGGCTTTGTTCGACGACCGGCTGTTCGTCGCGTTCCCCCAAGGCGAAGCGCCGCGCGGAGAAACGATCGAGGTCGATGCCATCGACGAGAAGCGGATGCTTCTCCTTGAAGACGGCCATTGTCTGAAGGACCACGCGCTGTCCGCGTGTAACCGGCCCGAGCTGCGCGCCCACGCGGCGATGATGGGAACTTCGCTGCACACGCTTGTACAGATGGTCGACAACGGCCTTGGCGTAACCTTCGTCCCGTCAATGGCGATCGAAGCGGGAATCCTCGACGGCACCCGTGTCGACGCGAAGCCGCTGCGATCGGATCACGGCTTCCGCCGCGTCGCTTTGATCTGGCGCCGCTCGAGCGCGCGTGAAAACGAGTTTCAGCTTCTCGCCACCGCGCTCCGCCGAATCATGCGCGAACTGATCCCGGACATCGAAGCGCTCGAGCCTGCACGCGTGCCCGAAACCGAGCCCGCGTAAGACTTGGCCGCCGCCGCGCTCCGGGGGGAGGGGAGAGAGCGCTGCGACGGCCTGGGGGTTACTCCGCCGGCTCGAGGACGCGGTCCTGTCGCGCGGCGGCATTCGGCTGACGCAAGTCGAACCGATCGGCGTTCATCACTTTGGTCCAGGCCGCGACAAAGTCGCGAACGAACTTCTCGCCCGCGTCGGCACAGGCATAGACCTCCGACAGCGCGCGCAGCTGCGCGTTCGACCCGAACACGAGGTCGGTGCGGGTCGCGGTCCATTTCTGCTGGTCCGTTGCGCGATCGGTTCCGACGAACGTCTCGTCGCTCGAGTCATCGACCTGCTTCCACGCTGTCCCCATGTCGAGCAGGTTGACGAAGAAGTCGTTGGTCAACTGCCCCACGCGGTCGGTGAGCACGCCGTTCTTCGAACCGCCGGCATTGGCGCCGAGGACCCGGAGGCCGCCGACCAGCACCGTCATTTGCGGAGCCGTCAGGCCGAGCAGCTGGGCGCGATCGACCAGCAGCTCCTCAGTCGGCACATTGTAGCGGACCTGCAGGTAGTTGCGGAAACCGTCGGCCTTCGGCTCGAGCGGCTCGAAACTCTCGGCGTCGGTCATCTCCTCGGTCGTGTCGACGCGCCCCGGGGCGAACGGCACCGACACGTTGTAGCCCGCATCCTTCGCCGCCTTTTCAACCGCAGCCGTGCCGCCGAGCACGATCAGGTCAGCAAGGCTGACGTCCCCTGAGAAACTCAAGCGGATATCCTCGAGCTTCGCCAGGACCTTCGACAGTTCCTGAGGATCGTTGACCTGCCAATCCTTCTGCGGACTGAACCGGATGCGCGCGCCATTGGCGCCGCCGCGGTGGTCCGATTGGCGGTAGGTCGCGGCCGACGCCCACGCGGCCTTGACCAGCTCCGAGATCGAGAGGCCGCTATCGAGGATCGCGCGCTTCAAATCGGCGATTTGACCGTCGTTGATCGGCGGGTGCTCGGCCTTCGGCAGCGGATCCTGCCAGATGAGCTCCTCCTGCGGCACTTCCGGACCGAGATACCGCGTTTTCGGACCCATATCGCGGTGGGTGAGCTTGAACCACGCACGCGCGAAGGCGTCGGCGAACTCGTCTGGGTTGGCCCGGAAGCCCTCTGAGACCTTGCGGTATTCCGGGTCCATCTTGAACGCCATGTCGGCGGTGGTCATCATCGTCGGGACGCGGCGATCCGGGCTGTGCGCACCGGGCGCCATGTCTTCGGGCTTCTGGTTGATCGGCTGCCACTGCTTGGCGCCGGCGGGGCTGGTGACGAGCTCGTACTCATAGTCGAGGAGCATGTGGAAATAGCTCCGCGGGTCCCAGTGTCTGGGCGTCGGAGTCCAGGAGCCTTCGAGGCCGCTGGTGATCGTGTCGTCGGCCATTCCGCAGCCATGACCGCTCTGCCAGCCAAGGCCTTGCTGAGCGATGTCGGCGCCTTCGGGTTCGGCTCCGACCTTCGACGCGTCCCCGGCGCCGTGGCACTTGCCGAAGGTATGTCCGCCGGCGGTCAGGGCAACGGTTTCCTCGTCGTTCATCGCCATATTGCGGAAGGTCTCGCGGATTTCACGAGCCGAGGCGAGCGGGTCCGCGCTGCCGCCAGGGCCTTCCGGATTGACGTAAATCAGGCCCATCTGAACGGCGGCCAGGGGACCTTCGAGCGCTTTCCCCGCGTCGTGGCCCATGCGCGGCTCGGCGCCCTGACCGACCCAGTTCTCCTCGGTCCCCCAGTAAACGTCCTTTTCGGGCTCGTAGATGTCTTTGCGGCCGCCGCCGAAGCCGAAGGTGGGTCCGCCCATCGATTCGATCGCCACGTTGCCAGCGAGAACCAGCAGGTCGGCCCAACTGAGATTGCGGCCATACTTCTGCTTGACGGGCCAGAGCAGCCGGCGCGCTTTATCGAGATTGGCATTGTCCGGCCACGAGTTCAGCGGAGCGAAGCGCTGGTTGCCCGAGTTGGCGCCGCCGCGCCCGTCGCCGATACGGTAGGTGCCCGCGGCGTGCCACGCCATGCGGATGAAGAACGGACCGTAGTGGCCATAATCCGCCGGCCACCACGGCTGGCTGTCGGTCATCAGCGCGGTGAGGTCGCGCTTCACCGCCTGGTAATCGAGCTCGAGGAAGGCCTCGGGATAATCGAAGTCGTCGCCATGAGGATCGCCCGTCGCGCCGTGCTGGGGCAAGATCTCGAGCGAGAGCTGGTTCGGCCACCAGTCGCGGTTGGTGCGTCCCAGGAGGGATCTCAGCGCGGCGCTTTCTTCCATCGGGCTGCCGTGCAGCGGATCACCGGTTTTCGCGTCCATGCCTGTCCCTCCTCAATCGTATTGGAGACTGCAGCTAGGGCCGCGAGCGGCAACACGGAAACGACTTCCCTTCGTCAGTGATAATCAGAAATTCGATCAGTACGCCCGCCGCAGCCCGAATGTTCGCGAATGTTCGCAGTGACGGAGGTGGAATGGGGATTGTCGGAAGTGTCGGATTCGCAAGCCAGCGGGCATTTTGGCGGAAGGCAAAACGGGATCGAGGGAGTCAAAGTATGTCCTGAGCAGACGAAGGGAGCCAAGCGCAGCCAACGAGACTTCGCGCCAGGGTGCAGACAAGCAGACGAAATCCTACTTTGCCAGCACTTTGACTTGCGTCCCGAAATTTTTCCGAATTCCACCAGACCTGCTGCGTTCCAGGCGCGCCTCCGCACCTCAGTCCATGTGCTTGATGCCGATGCGGAGATAATCGTAGCCGGTTACGAGCGTCAGCGCGGCGGCGGCCCACAAGCTCAGGATTCCCACCTCATGCACCCACGGCGCATACGGGACTGCCCCGCCGAGGATGAGCGCACCAAGGGCCACCAGCTGGAGCGTCGTTTTCCATTTGGCGAGCGCGCTCACCGGCACCGAAACCTGCAGTCCCGCGAGGAATTCGCGCAGACCGGAAACGATGATTTCGCGCAGGAGGATCACGATCGCCGGAATGATGTGCAGTCCAGCGATTTCCGGCACCGGGTTCTCTTTGCGGCTGGAGATCAGCATGACCAGCACCGCGCCGATCATGATCTTGTCGGCGATCGGATCGAGGAATTGTCCGAGGCGCGATATCTGCCCTTGCGCGCGAGCGAGATAGCCGTCCAAATAATCGGTAATGCCGACGATGCAGTAAAGGACAAACGTGACCGCATAATCGACCGGGGTCGGCCGCCAGAGCAGAAAGACGAGGATCGGCACCGCGAAGATGCGCGAAAGCGTCAGCAGGTTCGGCAAGGTCAGCATCGTTCCGGTACAGGACAGTTATAGGGTTTGGCGGCGTGCGCAAAGCTGGCTATGCCGCTGCCCCAACATCTATGGCAGCCAACGCGCCCCACCCTTGATTCAAAACGTCATCCATCTGCTGCGCGCGCGGCGGTTCCTGCCGCTGTTCGCCACCCAGTTCCTCGGCGCGTTCAACGACAGCCTGTTCAAGCAGGCCGTCGTCCTGTTCGTGACCTATCAGCTGTTTTCGAACCCGGCGAAGGAGTTCCAGTTCAGCGCGATCGCGCAGGGCCTGTTCATCCTGCCCTTCTTCATCTTCTCGGCACTTTCTGGCCAGCTCGCCGACGATCACGACAAGGCGAGGCTGATCCGCATCATCAAGTTTGCCGAGATTGGGATCATGATCGTCGGCGGTGCGGGGATCATGCTCGCCAACATCCCGCTGATGCTCGCGGCGGTCGGGTTGATGGGCGTCCACTCGACCTTCTTCGGTCCGATCAAATACGCGATCCTGCCGCAACATCTGCAGAAAGATGAAGTGCTCGGCGGCACCGGCCTTGTCGAGGCCGGGACATATCTGGCGATCCTCGGCGGAACCATTCTCGCAGGAATACTCGCCTCAACGCCGCCGATCGCGGTGGGCTGCACGATCGCCCTTGCGGTGCTCGGCTTCCTCGCCGGCCGCCAGGTCCCGCCTGCCCCGCCATCAGCCGAGCGCATTCCATTCAACTGGCACATCATCCATGCCTCGATCGAGCTGGTCAGCGCGACGCTGCACATCCGCCGCCTGTTCCTGGCGATCCTCTCGATCAGCTTCTTCTGGACCATCGGCGCGGTGCTGATCATCATCTTTCCGCCGCTGGTGAAGAACGTGCTCGGCGCGAACGAGCAGGTCGCAAGCCTGTTCATCGCCATCTTCTCGGTCGGAATCGCGATCGGATCCGTGCTGATCAACCGGCTGCTCAAGAGCCAGGTCTCTGCTCGCTATGCGCCCGCCTCCGTTATCGCCATGGGCGGCTTCGTTCTCCTCCTCCATTTCGTGTCGCTCGCCTGGGACAAGCACACCGACACTCTGGTGACGCTTGGAAACTTCATCTTTCAGCCCATGGCGGGCCTGATGATCCTCGCGCTGCTCGGCGTTGCGGTCACTGGAGGAATGTTCGTCGTGCCGCTCTACGCATTTTCTGACCACGACGGTGCCGAAATCCGAGACAGCGCGCACCGTCGCGGCCAACAATATCGTCAATTCGGGCGCGATGGTGGTAGGTTCGCTGATTGCATTCGCCCTCAGCAGCGTGGGCGTCGGCCCGACCGGTCAGCTGCTGCTCGTCGCGGCGATGTGCATCATCGCCGCCTGGCTCGGGTGGAAGCTCCACCTCGCGTGCGATTGATCCTCCCCTGGAAGGGGAGGTGGCAGTCCGAAGGACTGACGGAAGGGGGCTGGAGACTTGCACTACGCCCCCTCCACCATTCACTCTTCGGTGAATGGTCCCCCTCCCCGTCCCGGGGAGGATTACGCGATGAGGATCGAGACGAAGACGAAACCGGCAACGAAGGTCGTCGCGAACAGCTTGAAATCGTCGCTGATCCTGCTCTTCGCGGGGGCAGACTTGAGTAGCCGCTTAGGTCCACGGCCGAATATTCGTGGGTCGGCTGCAACGATGCGGCGGGCGAGCTGCATGGCAAATCCTTAACGCGATTTTTACCATGTTCAAACTCCGTGCGCGCAACTCCGACGCAGTCCGTCCCACCTCGGGACAGACGCCAATACCTCACGCGTTTTGACTAGCCGTTGACGGCGCTTGGAAGCTGCGGAGCGCTGCTGTCGCGGGAGGTGGCAAGCAGGTCGCGCGCCTGGTCGGCACGCATCGGCTTGCCGAAATACCAACCCTGGCCGATCGCGCAGCCCAACGACAACACGGCCTGGTAAGCACTCTCATCCTCGATGCCTTCGACGCACACCGGCACCGACAAGGCGCCGGCGAGCATCGTCACCGCGCGGATGATCGCGCCGTTCTCCTGCTTCGCCGACAGGTTGCTGACGAAGCTGCGGTCGATCTTGATGATATCGAACGGCAGCGAGCGCAGGTGCGACAGCGACGAGAACCCGGTTCCGAAATCGTCGAGCGCCAGGCGAATCCCCTGATTCTTAAGGCTGGTGACGATGGTCCGCGCGAGATCGAGATCGGCGAACAGCGAGCTTTCGGTGATTTCGACGACCAGCCGCTCGGCTGGAAAGCCAGTCTCGGCCAGGATGCGGACGATGCGCTGCGCAAGCCACCCGTCCGCGAGCTGCGCGGGCGAGATGTTGACCGAGATCTTTGTCGCCGGATCCCATGAAGCCGCCTCGCGGAGCGCTTCCGTGATGATCTGCTCCGAGAGGCGCCCAATGGCCCCGATCTCCTCCGCGACGGGGATGAAAACGTCGGGTGCGATGATTCCCGACAGCGGGTGGTTCCACCGGGCGAGCATCTCGAAGCCGACGATCTCGCCCGTGGCGAGGTCCACCTGCGGCTCGAAGAATGGCAGGAATTGTCCGTGGTCGAGGCCATAGCGGATGCCCTGCTCAATCTCGCTTTGGGCGAGCAGCGCGCGCTCCATTCCCGCGTCGAACCAGACTGGCCGCCCGACTCGTCCGCTGCGCGCACGATCCATCGCGATGTCGGCGCGCCGAATGATGTCGGGGATGCGCACTTCGGCGGCCGGAGCCGAGGCGATTCCGGCGAAGCCCCCGACCTGGATGATCCGTTCTTCGAACGAGAATGGCCGGCCGACTGCGCGAAGCACACCCTCGGCGGCGCCTTCGGCGAGGTGGACTTCCGCCGGGGCGCATTCGAGCGCGACGGCGAACTCGTCGCCGCTGAGGCGACCGATTACGGCCTCGCGTCCGATCTCGTCGAGCAGCGCGTTAGCGATCGCCTTCAGCAGGCGGTCGCCGGTCTCATAGCCATGCTGGTCGTTGACGGCCTTGAAGCGCTGCACCTGGAACGAAATGATAACCAGGCTGCTCCCGCTGGACTGGCCCCGCGCGCACAGCTCGGTGACGTGGTCGGCAAAGCCCTTGCGATTATAAAGTCCGGTCACCGGATCGGTGGTTGCGAGGATGACCGCGTGGTGCTCCTGCTCCACCCGGAGCTCGGCTTCGTGCTGGAGATCGACGTAGCGCCGCCAGCCGAACAGGATGAGTGCGACGTTCAGCGTCAGCGCGGTGCTTGCGACACGCACTTCCGGCCCGAGATCGCCGACGATGCTCAGATGCCGAAAAAAGACGCTGCCGTTCCAGATGAGCAGCATGACAGCGCCGATCAGCACGACGAGAACCAGCGCGTCCCTGCGGGCGCTGACCAGACGCGAACTCGTCACCGGCCCGGCGGATGGTAAATCGCTGCGCACGGAGCTGCGGTTAACCCGCCAACGCTTAATAAATAGTCTCTCCAAAACATACGATTACCGCGGGCCGTCTCCCCGGTAATATGGCGGTCAGGTTCTGGACAGCATCATTGTGCGTTGAGGCAGAGCATGATTGTCACGCGCCGAAATTTCGTCGCGGGATGCGCTGCCGGCGCACTCCTGCCAACTGCGGCCTGCCGGGCTGACGCCGCAGGAACGCACGTTGCGCCCGAGACATTCGGCGCCATCGGCGATGGAGTTACCGACGATTATGACGCGTTCCAGCGCATGGCCGCGATGGTGAGTACAACGGGCGGAGGAACGGTCACGCTGACGCCGGGTCGGACCTATTTCCTCAACCGCTTCATCAGACCGAACAACGGCATCGCCGACGTGATCTTCCGCGGCTGCTCGGGGCTCACGATCGAGGGCAACGGCGCCGCCATTTCCACCAAGGGCGATTTCGTAAGGGACCGGCCGACGACGCGCGGGCTCGCCGGGTTGCGCTTTGAAGACTGCAGCAATGTTCAGATCCGCAGCATGGAGCTGATCGGCAATGTCCAGCGCACGTCGCGCGCTGCTGGCCTTGCCGAAGCAGCGACGCACGGTCTGACCTTTGGCGGCTGCTCCGACGTTACGATCGACGGCATCACTGCGCGCCACTTCTCAAGCGACGGCCTCTACATTCGTGAAAGCATCGTCGCCGGTGCCGGCCCTGGTCGTGCGAGCCGGCGCTTCACCGTCCGCAACTCACGCTTTCTGTTCAATGCCCGCCAGGGGCTCAGTGTCATCCAACTCAGGGACGCCACCTTCGATGGATGCGACTTCTCCTACACGGGCTATGTCGATGCCGAGTTAAACACCGGACCGTACGGCCACCACTCCCCCTCGGCCGGTGTCGACATCGAGCCCAACGCGACGCCGTACACCGGGCGGCCGGTCGATGTCCTCACCGGCAATGTCACGCTCCGCAACTGCCGAATGATCGGCAATCTCGGCGGAGCGCTGCTCGCGGCGCAGGTGCACGGCGCACAGGCGACGATCGAGAATGTCATCGTCGAGGCGTGCACGATGCAGGCCAGCGCGGCCTCGCCCTCCCGCTACGGCCTGATCTTTGACGTGCCGGGCGGCGTCATCACCGGCTGCACCCTGGAAATGGCCGACAAGACGGCATTCCTCGGTTGGTATCCGCAGAGCAGCGCCAGTCCGACATTCAGTGGAAACACCGTTTCGGGCAGCGGCCGTACCCTCCTCATGGTGCGCCGGACCCGCGGCGCGCCGGTTGTCGAGGGTAACCGCTTCATCGCTCCCGCGGGCTTGCTGCGAGGGTCAAATGCGGCACAGCTCATCCAGGTCAGCAATCCGAGCGCGCGCGTGCGGGATAATCAGTTTGTCGCTCAGTGAGGACGGCCGCCGGTGACTTGTTGAAGCAGCGCAACAGTCCGGTCCACCATCTTACTGATTGGAAACTCGTCAACGATTCGCGCACGTCTCAGGTTGGATCCGTCCTTGCTTTGCGTCTCCAGCTGTTCATCGATGGCCTCGGCGAGAAGATCCGGCCTGGATCGCGGCACGACCGATCCAAATCGACCGACGATCAAGGCAGAATTGCCGACGTCGGTGACCACACAAGGCAGGCCGCACGCCATGGCTTCGGCGATCGAATTCGAAAAACCTTCGGTAATCGAGGCTGAGCAGAACAGATCCAGTCCGTTGAGCGCGGCAACGGGATCATGCGCGGATCCGGGGAACACCACCCGGTCTGCGATGCCAAGATCCGCTGCGAGCGATTTCAGGCTCTGCTGCTCTGCGCCGTCGCCAATGCAGATAAATTTCACATCGCTTCGGCGCTTCGCCACTTGCGCGGCAGCCCGGAGGAAGTCGGGATAACCCTTCATGGCATCGAGTTGCGCCAGCATGCCGATGGCAACTTCGTTTTCGTCGAAACCCCATTCAGCCCGCTGCGACTGCCTCAATGAGGCGTCGGGCCGGAACCGTGCAACGTTGATGCCATTGGGAACCACGGCGATGCGCTCTCGCGGGAAACCGCGGGCGGCGGCGTATTCGAGGCCCGCCCGAGAATTTGCAATAATCAGGTCGGCTGCGCGCGAGAGTTGGCGCTCAATCGCAAAGGCGAACCGATGTGCCCAATCATAGCGTGTGAGGTCCATGTCGGCTGAGCGTATGCTCCAGACGAGCTTGGTACGGGGAATGAATGGCCGCACGGCCGCAGCAAAGATGTTGGCGCCACCGAGAAAGCTGTAAACCACGTCCGGGTTTGCATTCTGGATCGCCGCACGAAGACGGCGCAAAAAACCTAAGTTATCCCAACGTCCGATCTTGCGAAGGTCTCTCACTGCGACGCCGGCTTGGCTCAGCTCGGCCTCAAGCGGAGCAGGCGAATAGAAGACCCCTACGCTCACCCGATGTCCGCGCTGCCGAAGCCCTCGGGCAAGCTCGACAAGTTGCCGCTCTGAGCCACCGAGGTTGAGCGCACGGATGACCAGAAAGATCGAAAGGGACGGTGGTTGGGTGTGCACCGGAATCGATCTGTACTCCGTTACGCAGGCGTTCGGGAATCGGCAGCACCCGACCGTACGAACACAAATTCATTGCAGCCTTTTCCGCCGGCGCAAGTCTTGAGACGGCGAAGCTCGAATCCACGCGCTCGGAAGAACTCGAAGATTTCCTCGGGCTTGGCGACCTCGAACGGATAGCCCCCGACCCAGTCGACGACATCGCGCCAGGGATGCATCCCCCGGCCGCCCTTGTCGTAGGCCCGCCAGCTGCGCAGCGGCGCTCCCTTCAGCGCATCCCGAACGAAGGTCGGACCCCACAGCCGCGCAAATGCCGGCGCAAGCACCAGCAACTTGAGGCCGCGAGGCGTCGTCACATAAGCCTTTTTGACTCGCTTCCAGATGCGGCTCGCACGGCCCTGGTCGTTATAGATTGAAATGAACAGCTGCTCCGGCGCCGCACACGACACCACCTTTTCGAGCGCATCCCACATCGCGCCCGTGTGGTGAAGCACGCCCCAGGAATAAACGATGTCGAACTTGCCAAGCCGGCTCAGGAAATCCTGGTCGAGCACCGAACCTTGTTCGATCAGCCACTTTGAATCGTCAAGAAAGTAGCGCCGCTTGAGCTCGGCGGTGCAGGCGACGCTTTGCGGATCGAAATCGAACGAGACCACCTCGGCGCCCAGCCGACGCGCCGCCAGGCTGAACAGACCGCTGCCCGAGCCCGCGTCGAGAAAGCGCTTGCCGTCCAGCCGGTCGACGTCGAGCATCTGCTTCAGCGAGTCCTCAGCCGTGCGGATGCGCTCGTCGTTCAGAACCCGCAGGAACGCGGCCCAATTCGCACCGAAGCCGAAACGCTCCCCGGACCGGACCTCATGCTCCCACGTCGGTGCCGCGTCGGTCATGCTCTTAGCTGTTCCGTCATGCGACCGCCGTCGATGCCGCCGCCGTCGGTATTCCCTTGATGAAGAAACCGCCGCCAGCGTCGAGGCTGACCATCTTCTCCGGTTTGTCACCAAGGAATCGATCGATTGCCTCCGTCGCGCCCGGACAGGTCGTGCACGCGTAATCATCGCACAGGAGCACGGCACCGGGAGCGAGACGTGAATAGAAAAACTCCAGGCTGTCGAGCGTCGGCTGGCGCAGGTCGACGTCGACGTGCACGAAGGCGAACCGCCGATCCTCGACTTCGCCGAAGCGGGTCGGAATCCAGCCCTTGTGAAAGACGAGGCGGTCGGCAAACGGACGAAGATTGTCGCGGACGATGTCCTCCCCGGCTGAAAGGGCGCCCGCTTTCCAGTGCATGCCGTCCGCTGCCTCCGGCGCACTCAACCCCTCGAAACTGTCGAAGAGATGATGAACCCGGCCTTGGCCGTTCGTCGCGGTGCAGATGAGCCAGGATGAGGCGCCCTTGTAGACGCCGCACTCGGCCGTATCGCCTTCGACCGCGGTCACCAGCCGTAACAGCTGCCACAACGTCCACCGGCGATGGGTGTTGAAGCCGCCGCGCTCATCGAACCGGTCGAGGTAAGCGTTGAACTCCGCATCGTGCCACCAGCCCATCTGCGGCCACGTCAGCCGATAATCCGGGAAGACCCGATTGGCGAACGCGCGCAATATCGCGACCCGCGCGTTCGGATCGTTCCAACCCTTTCGCCTTACGAAACGAACAGCCCTCTTCATCATTGCGCTTTCACCACCTGCACGCAATTAACTCCAATCGAGACGTCATGAACCGCGCGGCCCCCTGCGCGCCAGAGAACGGATAGCTGGAACACTGACGTACGAGCGCACGCCGAAGTTTCGCAGCAGATAGCGCGAAAGAATCATGTTCCACAGAAATAGCGAAACCGCGGAGGCGCATGCGCCACCGACGGCGCCAAATGGCGGCACGAGCAGCAGGCACAACAACACATTGCTCGACGCACCGATCACCTGCGCTTTCAAAGCGGCCGCTTCGCTCCTGGTGGCAATGGCCATGGTCATGACCAGACCGAACATCGCGTTCGCAAGCTGCCCGATCGTGAGGATGACGAGCGGCCCATGGGCATGCGGCATATTGTCCGCCGAAGAGGAGGCTCAGCAATGAGCTTCCGAAGATTAGATACGCCGCCGCCAACGGCAGTGCCGTCACCAGGCCAAAAATCGCCCCCTTGGTCGCAAGCTCCTGAATCGCTGGAAGATCCTTTCTGGCGAAGGATCGGCTGAGATCCGGCGCGTACACCATGATGACGGCGTTCAGCCCGAGCACCAGGAGCAGTGACGTTTGCGTTGCGACCCGGAACAAGGCGACCTCCGCATGCGAGGCAAATCTGGCGAGAATGAGGGTTCCGACTTGCTCGTTCACAGCCGCACTCCAGCCGATCATTGCATTGCGGACAAGCGAACCGACCCATTCCGATCGCGGTGGCACCCGCGGCTGGACATGTTGACGCACCGGGGCCGTCAACCGGCGTTCGAGCCCGTAAGCAACGACAGCGCTGATGCCGATCGCCACGAGAAAGATCGTGAGTGCTCCAAGTGCGCCCGGAATCGACCCGAAGAGTCCGAGCCACCAGCAGAACAGGCACAGCACCTGGATGCCCGGGCGCGTTGCGCTTTCGCAGACTTGCCCCAGCAACGGGTGCCCCATCCCCCGAGTGATCGCTTGCCGGACCGAGCTCGTCGACAGGAGCGGAATGATCGGCGCAGCGATCCACAGGAGCAGCATGTCCGATGAGGAGAAATGGCGCATGAAGCCGATCAGGATCGCGATGAACGAAGTAACGACGGCAATGCCGCCCACGACGCGGATCGCCAGCCGCCCGATGCCGGCGAGCTCCGCTCCCCTCGCCTGCTCGTGCAGCGCCGCAATCTCGCGCACCAGGAACGGCGCCCAGCCAGACTGCACGGTGCTCCCGATCAGCAGGATCAACGCAGAAAATCGCGAAATAGCGCCCAAGTTCGCTTGGACTGACCAGATGCGTGAGGAGGACAGTGGAGAGGAATGCGAGACCGGTATAGGTCAGCCGCATGCCTATGCTGACGAACTCCCGATGTTTACCGATCCGGTCGCTTATGCGGAGCACGCCGGGAACGCCCTTCTCTTCCATTCGCAACCCAATTCAGCTCCGGTGCCGGCTCGCCTATGTGACGCCGATGGTCGAATTGCCAAGGGGCATTGCCTGCAACGGCGCTTCGCAGCTCGATTGGACAAACGGAACCTCCAAACGATGAGGAAGCCGAACCTCTTCATCATCGGTGCTCCAAAATGCGGAACGACCTCACTCGCCGACTGGCTAAGACAACATCCACAGGTTTTCGTCCCGGCAAGTCAAAACGAGCCCAACTTCTTCAACACGGACCACGTGGAAAGATTCCGCCTCAAGTTCCTCGAGTACGCGCGTTTGTTCGAGTCTGCGGGAGATCGCCACAAGTATGTTTGCGAGAAATCCGTCTGGTACCTGTCGTCCAAGGAGGCGGTGCCGAACATCCTCGAATATAGTCCGGACGCGCGGTTCGTCGTCTGCGTCCGCAACCCAGTCGAGATGGCCTACGCGCTCCACCATCACCAGGTCTTTGACGGTATAGAGAG
This sequence comes from uncultured Alphaproteobacteria bacterium, assembly GCA_963849435.1. Lineage (GTDB taxonomy): Bacteria > Pseudomonadota > Alphaproteobacteria > Sphingomonadales > Sphingomonadaceae > Sphingomicrobium. Next base: position 95,769 of record CAWKHO010000021.1, on the reverse strand, counting down.
GCTTTCAAGCTTCAGGGAAGCATGGGACGCGCAGATGGAGCGCGCCAAGAAGCTCAGCGGCCCGGCGCGCGCCTCCGCCTACCTGCTCTATGGCTGGACCTGCAAATTGGGCGCGCAGCTGCAGCGGCTCCTGCAACGCGTCGCTTCCGATCGGGTCCACGTCGTCTTCATGGACGACATCAAGGAAGCGCCGGAGGCCGTCTTTACCGGCTTGCTCAATTTTCTCGGGCTAGCCGCGTTCACGCCGGAGTTTCGCCCGGTCAATGAAGCCAAGACCAACCGTTTCCCGTTTGTCCGGCAAATCGCGGTCAAAGCCGGTGCAGCGAAGCGCGTCTTGGGGATCAAACATTCGTTTGAAATCCTGGACCGGATCGGCCGGTGGAACCGAAAGCCCCAAAGGTGGCAACCGGATGAGCAAATGACGGGCGTCCTTCGCGCCTATTTTCGCGAGGACGTGGTCCTATTGGGTCAGCTGACCGGCCGCGACCTGTCGCACTGGCTGCGCTGACGGAATTTCCCCGCGGGCGCCCACGGATTGCGGCTTGTGTCCGTCGAGCCAGCTCTGGAACATCAACACCGTCCACAGCCGGGCGTCGCCCCCGATGGTGCCCGCGAGATGCGATTGCCACATGCGTCGAATCGGATCGGGCCGAAGGAAGCCGTCATCCCTCAGCCGGCTCTCGCTGAGCAACCCCTCTGCCCAATCGCGCAGCGGCCCCTTCAGCCATTCCGCAATGGGGACCCCGAAGCCCATCTTCGGCCGTTCGATCAACTCGCGCGGCACATGACGATGGAGCACTTGCCGCAGCAGCCACTTCGTCTGGCCATCGCGGACCTTGTATTCGAACGGCACTCGCCAGGCGAACTCGACAACGCGATGGTCGAGAAGCGGAACGCGCGTTTCGAGCGAAACCGCCATCGAAGCGCGATCCAGCTTCACCAATATGTCGTTGGGCAGATACGTGACCGTGTCCACGGCCATCATCTGTTCGATAGGATTGAGGTTGCGAAGCGGCCGCGTCGCGCCTGATGCCAGCGACGGCGGCTCGGTAGCCCCAATCACGAGCGCGTTGGGCTCCGGCCATTGCGAGACGATTCCGCCGTAAAGCTCCATGACCGAGCCACTGGCGAAGAGCGGTGCGCGCTGTTGGATCTTGGCGCCCGCGTCGCGGATGTGCGCCAGCTCTGGCAATGCCGCCGCAGCAGCGTTCCACAGCGCCGGCGGCAGCGACCCTAGTGCAGCCGCGGCCAACGACCGCAAAGGTCTCGGAATCACGCGCAGCCTTCGCCACAGCGACGCCGCCAATCCGTAACGGCTGTAGCCGCCGAACAGCTCGTCGCCCGCGTCGCCCGATAGAGAAACCGTCACGTGCTGTCTCGCCAGCGCTGACACCAGATGCGTCGGAATTTGCGAGGAATCGGCGAACGGCTCGTCGTACATCGACGGGAGGCGCGGAAGCACCGCCATGGCTTCCTCGGGCGTGACGTAGAGCTCGGTATGGTCGGTGCCGAGGTGGCGGGCGACGGCCTTGGCGTAGGTGGCCTCGTTGTATCGTTCTTCCTGAAAGCCGATGGAAAAGGTCTTCACCGGTCGCGAGGACTGCTTCTGCATCAGCGCGACGACGGTCGAGGAATCGATTCCACCGGAGAGGAACGCACCAAGCGGAACGTCGGCGATCATCTGCTGCCCAACCGCGCGGGTCAGCAACTCCTCAAGCTGGTCGGTGCATTCCTCGGGCGAAGCCTGGAGGCGGTTGGCCGCCCCGGCCTCGGCAACCGCCTGGGCGGACCAATATTCCTGGATCAGCGGCTCGCCGCCGCCTTCGGAAAGAGTAAGGAAACAGCCGGGCCTGAGTTTTGAGATGCCGCGATAGATCGAATGAGGCGTCGGAATGTGGCTGAAGCGCGTATAAAGGGCGAGCGCCTCCCGATCGATGTCGGCTTCGAATTGCGGGTGCTGCGCCACAGCCTTCAGCTCCGAACCGAACAGAAACGGACCGCCTGCGCTCTGCCGTCCGTAATAGAGTGGCTTCTCGCCGATCCGGTCACGTGCAAGGATCAGCTCACGCTCCCGCCGATCCCACAGAGCGAGCGCGAACATCCCGACGGACTGCTCCAGCGCCCTTCGCAGCCCCCAGGCTTCGATCGCCGCGAGCAAGGTCTCCGTGTCGGAATGGCCGGCCCAATTCGGCGCCTGCCCTTCGGCCTCCAGCTGCTTACGAAGCTCCTGATGATTATAGATTTCGCCGTTGTAGACGATGACATAGCGGCCGCTGTGCGAGTACATCGGCTGATTGCCGGCCGGCGAAACGTCTATGATCGCGAGGCGGTTGTGGGCGAAGCCTACTTGTGATTCGACGTCCAGCCAGACAGCGCTGTGATCCGGCCCCCGGTGCCGGATGCTGCGTGCCATTGCGGCGAGCGTCCTGGCCTGCTCGGCCTCCGAAGACCACTTTCCGCCGACGAAACCCGCAATGCCACACATGGAGTGGGCGCTAGTCTATCTCTCTTAATCGAGAAAGTGCGCAGTAGCGGATTGGACTGCTAAAGCTTGCCGAGGGCGCACACACCGGACAAACGCACGAACGTGCAAGCCGACGAGCCCCCGCCGAACGCCGCGAAAGCCAAGCGTGCGCTGTTCATCGTAATTACCGACTACCCCGGCGGGGCAGAGCGCGTGACCTTCTCGCTGGCCGCGGAGCTTGCGACGCGTTCCGGCTGGGAAGTCGAAGTGAAGATCGTTTGCTCGAAACTCACCAATTCCTTCTCGGAGCGCGTGCTTCCGCCGTCCGTTCGAGTGAGCTACGGTCCGGCGCAGAACTGGTTCCTCGCCTTCCCCCTCCTGCCCTTCCGACTGATGTTTCGCCGGTACGACCTCGTCTTCACGACGCACGTTTACACCAATGCCCTCCTTTCGCTGCTCCGCCGGATGAGACTGGTTCGGACGGGACGGCTCGTCCTTCGGGAATCGACCTCGCCATTCGACCGATTCAGCGGGGCCCGCGCAAGCCGGTTCCGTTTCCTCTATCGCGCCTATGGTGAGGAAGATCTGATAATCGCTCAAACCGGCTACATGGCGGAGCATGTGAGGCCGTGGTTACCCGCTCGGTCGGCAGCGCGGCTCGGTGTGCTGCCGAATCCCGTCAGCACGAAAATGATCGAGTCTGCCGCGGCTCAGCCGCTCGAACCGACGCTGCGGCAGTGCCTGGAGGGCCACCGCAACGTCCTGTTCTGCGGCCGCTTAATCGACTGCAAGCAGCCGCAAATTGCCCTCCGAGTCTTTCCGAATCGCCCTTAAAGATGACGAATTGGCGCAGCTGGTATTCCTGGGAGCCGGACCGCTCGAGAGCGGTTTACGGCAGCAGGCGACCGAAGCGGGGCTTGCCGATCGTATCCTCTTCCTCGGCTTTCGGTCGGACCCGTTCCCGATCATGGCCGCCTGCCAGTATGGGCTTGTCACCTCGTTCAAAGAAGGATTCCCCAATGTCGTCGTCGAAATGATGGCGTGCGAAATGCACAAAATCATTGTGACGCCCTGCGCTGGCGACCTGGAGAAACTTCCCGCAGTGACGGTGACTCACGCCTTTGGCGGAGAGGAAATCGCCGAGGCGCTCAAAGCGGCAGTCGACGGGGAAAACTGCAGCGAGGTGTACAGAGATTTCGCAGCGACCAGATCCGTCTCCGCTTATCTGGACGCCGTGCTGCGCTTGGCTTAGGCCGGAAGGCGATGTTCGACAGCTCCAATGAGTTCGTCCTGAGCGCGATCGTCGTGCTGTTGGGCGGCGTTCTGACGCTGCTTGTTGGAAAGTGGCTCGGCCGCCCGCAGCCTGTCGTCGTGCTGCTTTATCTTTGGCACACCGTTCTGGGATTTTTCTATTCGAGCTACGTTCTGACCTATGGTGGCGACGCCTGGGACTATTACCAGCACGCCCGATTCGATTACGTCCAGCCCAACCTCGGCACCGAGTTCATCGCGTGGGTTACGTCGATGCCAGTGAGCCTCGGCTTCACCTATTGGCCAGTTGCCTTCCTCTACAACGCGGCCGGAGCGGTCGGCCTCATCTTCTTTTACGCGGCGCTCGAAGACGTCACGACCGCTGCCGGCAAATCACTCTTTACGACACTGCTCGTGCTGGTCTCCCTGCTCATTCCATCGCTAAGCTTCTGGACCTCCGGCATCGGCAAGGATTCGCTGGCATTCCTGGCCGTGGGCATTTTTCTGTGGTCGGTGCAGGCGTTCAGCCGCCGGCAAATTGCGACCGCGTCGGCGGTATTGATCATGCTCCCGGTCCGGCCGCATGTGGCCGCGCTGATGGTGCTCAGCGTCGCCGCGGGGACTCTTTTCGTCAAAGAACTGCGCGGCACCGTCCGATTTGGTGTCGGCGCAATTTCCGCCGCGGCTGCTGCATTCGCCGTCCCACTGGCGCTCCTCTATTCCGGTACCGCACGTTTCTCATCGATCGGAGAATTCGTCAGCGATCGTCAGGGACATAATATGGGCGGCGGATCGAGCGTCGATATCAGCGCGATGAATCCTGCATTTCGCATCTTCAGCTATCTTTATCGCCCCCTGCCAATCGAGGCGTCCGGATTCGGGCAACTTGCCGAATCGATCGATAATGTCATCCTGATCGGGCTTACCGCGATCGGCGTCTTCGCCTTTCTTCGCGCCGGGCCTTTCCGTGTCTTTCGGACGTACAGCATCCCAATCCTTTATGGCCTCGCCTGTCTGGGTCTCCTTTCCCAGGTGACCGCAAATCTGGGCCTTGCCTCAAGGCAAAAGTGGATGCTGGTCCCAGCGCTGATGCTCGTCTTTATCGGCGCGTGGTCGGCAATGAAGCAGCGCGCCGCGTCCGGTCGGCAAACATTTCGGCGGCTGTCGGGAGCGCCGCAGGCGGTGCGGTGAAGCGGGCCGATAATGCCGCGGTCCTGGTCATCGGCAACCAGGCGCGTTCGCTGACCAACTTCCGCGGCCCACTGCTTCAGGCGATGCGTGAACGCGGACACCGGGTCATTGCGGCCGCCCCACGGTTGAGCCAGGATGTGGATTGCGTCGAAGAGCTCGCACGGAGCGGAGTGACCGGGCGCGACATCGCACTCAGCCGGACCGGCCTCAATGCTTTCGCCGATCTTTGGACGATGGCTTCCCTGCTGAAATTGATCCGGCAGGAGAAGCCGCACGCGGTCCTTTGCTACACCGCGAAGCCCGTGATTTTCGGGACAATCGCAGCGGCGCTCGCACGCGTGCCGCGAACGTACGCGCTGGTGACGGGGCTGGGTTATGCCTTCACCGTCGGCGGCGGCCCCATGCGCGCAATCGTCAGGGCAGTCCTGATGCGAACTTTATCGGACCGCCTTCCGGCGGACGACCAAAGTGTTCTTTCAGAACCACGACGATGCCGCGCTTTTCCGGGAGCTTGGCCTGCTTCCCCCAGCGCTTCCGGTCGTCGTGGTTAACGGCTCGGGAATCGATCTGCGCAAGTTTCGGCCGGCGCCGTTTCCCCAGGGGCCGCTACAGTTCCTGCTGGTCGCCCGCGTGCTCTCAGCCAAAGGCATTCGCGAATATGCTGCGGCGGCCGAGCGGGTCCGGAAGACACGCGCCGATGTGCAATTCCATCTCGTCGGCGGAATCGACAGCAACCCCGACGCCATTCCCGCGGAGGAAGTGAAAAGCTGGCATCAGACAGGGACCGTCGTCTGGCACGGGGAAGTCTCCGATGTTCGCCCGCATCTCGCGGCCTGCCACATTTACGTGCTTCCGAGCTACCGGGAGGGAACTCCGCGAAGCGTACTCGAGGCCATGGCGATGGGACGCCCGATCATCACGACGGACGCTCCGGGCTGCCGCGAGACCGTGATCGAGGGAGAAAATGGATTCCTCGTACCGCCGAGAACTGTGGATCCTTTAATTGCCGCGATGCAGCGCTTCGTCGACGATCGAGACCTCATCGCGCGAATGGGCCGGCGGTCGCGCGAAATCGCCGAAAGCAAATTCGACGTGGACAAAATCAACGCGCAAATGCTCCGTGAAATGGAGCTCGCATGAAGCGCCTGTTCGATTTTGTCGTTGCGGCAGTGGCGGCGATCGTCCTGTCGCCCGTCATTGCCGTTATCGCGCTGCTCGTCCGGATCAGGCTGGGAAAGCCAGTGCTGTTTCGCCAGCTCCGGCCGGGGCTGCACGGGCAACCCTTCACGCTGCTAAAATTCCGCACGATGCTCGAGGCATTGGATACAAATGGATCGCCTCTTCCCGACGCGGAGCGGCTGACCGCCTTCGGTCACTTCCTCCGCCGCTGGAGTCTCGATGAGCTTCCCGAACTCTACAACGTTCTCCGTGGAGACATGAGCCTGGTCGGCCCCCGTCCGCTGCTGATGGAATATCTGCCGTTGTACACTGCAGAACAGGCGCGGCGGCACGACGTCCGCCCCGGCCTCACCGGTTGGGCGCAGGTCAATGGTCGCAACGCAATCGGCTGGGATCAGAAATTCGCCTTCGATCTGTGGTACGTCGACCATGCGAGCCTCTCGCTCGATCTAAGAATCCTCTGGCTCACCGTCAGGAATGTCTTCACCAGACACGGGATCAGCGCCGAGGGTGAAGCGACGATGCCGAGATTCACGGGAAGCAACCGCCAATGACGGCGCTCTATGGCGTTTACGGCGCTGGCGGCTGCGGGCGCGGGATCATGCCCCTGCTCCGGGAGCAGTTGCGCGGGGTCGACGCCCGGCTGGTGTTCATCGACGACGGCGCGCGCGAGGGCTCCATCAACAGCCATGAAGTCTGGTCCTGGGCACGTTTCATGGAAGAGCCGGCCGAACGGCGCGCCGCGTGCCTTGCCGTCGCCAATTCGCGCGTTCGTGAGCAGCTCTTCGAGCGGTGCATCGAAGCGACGGTCGAGATTACGGCCATTCGCGCCGCCAACGCCGTCGAAATGGACGACGTGGAGATCGGACCCGGCGCGCTCATCTCGCCATTCGTGACGTTCACGTCGAACATTCGTATCGGCCGCGCCTTTCATGCGAACCTTTATTCCTATGTCGAGCATGACTGCCGCATCGGTGATTTCGTCACCTTCGCGCCGGGGGTGCATTGCAACGGCAATGTCCACATCCACGACCACGCCTATGTCGGCACTGGCGCCGTGATCCGCCAAGGCACTGCAGAACGGCCACTGGTCATTGGAGAGAGCGCGGTCATCGGCATGGGGGCGATCGTCACCAGAGATGTACCGGCGGGCGTGACGGTTGTCGGCAACCCCGCTCGACCGCTGGTGAAAGGCTGACATGCTCGGCACGCCTTTCTCGCCTTGGCCGTGCTTCACAGAAGAGGAGGCCGAGGCCGTCGCCTCCGTGCTCCGGTCGAACCGGGTGAATTACTGGACTGGCGAAGAAGGTCGCCTGTTCGAGCGCGAGTTCGCCGAATGGGTGGGCACGCGCCACGCGGTCGCGCTGATGAACGGCACCGTCGCCCTTGATGTCGCGCTCAAAGCTTTGGGCGTTGGGCCCAGCGATGAAGTGATCGTGACACCGCGCAGCTTCATCGCTTCTGCGTCGTGCGTGGTGAACGCCGGATCAATTCCAGTCTTCGCGGATGTCGATCGAGACAGCGGCAACCTCTCCGCGGAAACGATCCGCCCGATGCTGACCGACCGCACGCGCGCAATCATTGTCGTTCACCTCGGGGGTTATCCGGCCGATATGGACCCAATCATGGAGTTGGCGCGCTCGCGCGGGATCAAAGTGATCGAGGACTGCGCGCAGGCACATGGCGCTCGCTACAAGGGGCGCAGCGTGGGCTCGATCGGCGACATCGGCGCGTGGTCCTTCTGCCAGGACAAGATCATGACCACTGCCGGCGAAGGCGGAATGGTCACGGTCGACAACGACGAACTCTGGAAAACGATGTGGGCGTACAAGGACCACGGCAAGAGCTGGGACGCAGTGCACGCGCGCGAGCACCCGCCGGGTTTCCGCTGGCTGCACGAAAGCTTCGGCACCAACTGGCGCATGCTCGAGATGCAGGCTGCGGTCGGGCGGATTCAGCTGCGGAGAATGCCGGAGTGGACCGCAGCGAGGAAGGCCAACGCGAGACGCATTCACGACGCGCTCTCGCCGCTCGCGGAAGAGACGGGACCAGTTCGGCTCGCCCCGTTCGTCACGTCCGAATCCGACGCTGGCGTCCACGCTTATTACCGCTATTATTGCTATGTGCGGCCGGAGAATCTCGCGCCCGGATGGGACCGCGACAGGATTGCGGCGGAAATCACTGCAGCCGGCGTGCCCTGCCTCCACGGTTCCTGCTCCGAGATTTACCGAGAGAAGGCGTTCGAGGAGTCCGGCCTCGCGCCCGCACAGCGGCTGCCACGTGCAATAGAGCTCGGTGAGACCAGTCTCGCGTTCCTGGTGCACCCGACACTGAACAGCGCAGAGATCGAAAAGACAGCGACGGTTGCAGCGAAGGTAATGAACGACGCCGGGCGGCGCGCCTGAAGAGCTCAGGCGCCCCCGACCACGCTGCGGATCACGCGCGACTGCAGTTCCCGTACATCCGCGGTGGCTAACCTCGTCTCGTCGACGGGGGAGCGGAATTCCGGCACAAGCTCACGCAACATCGAGATCGCAGCTTCGCTGTCGGCATCCTTGAGAGCGTCCGTCAGTTTGTGCAATTGGGTTTCGAGCGCAGGCCAGGAGAGCATGCTCTCACGCGCCTTGACGATGCGCGGATGGACGGTTCCCTGGCAGTCGCCGCCGATCAGTAGCTCCTCGATCAATTTCTCTCCCGGCCGCAGTCCGATCTCCTCGATTGCGATTTCGCCGTCGGGGTTGTCATCATCTGCGACCGACAGACCGGAAAGCTCGATCATGAGCCGGGCGAGATCGATGATCCGCACCGGCTCACCCATGTCGAGCAGCAGAACCTCGCCATCACCGGCCAGCGCGCCGGCCTGGATCACCAGCTGCGCCGCTTCGGGAATGGTCATGAAGTAACGGGTCGCTTCGCTGTGAGTGATCGTCACCGGACCGCCAGCGGCGATCAGCTGGCGGAAGCGTGGAATGACCGAGCCGCTCGAGCCGAGCACGTTGCCGAAGCGCACGCTGCAATAGCTCGTCTCCTGCTGCGCCGCCGCACGAGCCTGCACGACCAGTTCGCATACACGCTTGGACGCGCCCATCACATTGGCCGGACGAACCGCCTTGTCGGTGCTGACGAGGATGAACTTGCTAACGCCGCAGCGTTCGGAGGCGAGAGCCGTCGAGAGCGTGCTCAGCACGTTGTTGCGAATCCCGGCGATCGGATTGCGCTCCACCATCGGCACATGCTTGTAAGCCGCAGCGTGGAACACGGTGTCGACGGCATGACGCGTCAGCATGCGCTCGCACTGACGTTCGTCGGCCACGTTCACGAGCTCGGGCGAAATTTCGACGGGGAGCTCCTCGCGGCGAACAATTTCCCGAAGCTCGATATCGATCGAGTAGAGCGCGTGCTCGGAGTGCTCGGCAAGGACGATAAGGCTAGGCCGCTGGCGGACGATCTGCCTGCAGAGCTCGCTCCCGATCGATCCGCCCGCGCCCGTCACAAGCACTCGGCAGCCGGTGATATTGCGCTGCATCAGGACCGGGTCGGGGGCGACCTCGTCCCGGCCGAGGAGCTCTTCGATCTGCACCTCCCGCAGATCGCTTATCGAAACCCGGCCCGATGCGATTTGTGACAGGGTTGGCAGAACACGAACGCGGACCCCGCCCTTGTAGTGGCGAATTCGCTCGACGATTGCCCGGCGAACGGAACGCCTGGCCGTCGGCAGCGCAATGAAAACCTCGTCGATCCTCTCGACATTGAGCACGAGTTCGAGATCGGCCGTATGCCAGATCCGTTTGCCCTCGAGCACGTTGTCGCGAAGGGTTTCGTTCCGATCGATGAAGCCGACGACGTAAAGACTTGGATCCTGCCGGATCGAGGCGGCGAGCTGCTGTCCCGAAACGCCAGCACCATAAATCAGAACCTGTTTCCGCGTTGGAATTCGCCGCAGGCCCTGCAACGCATCGACAATGAGCTGCGAGAGGAGCAGCCGCTCCCCTGCGAGCCCCAGAAAGAAGACCAGGGGATGAATGACCGAAAGCGTTCGCGGCATGCTGTCGATGCGCAGGCTCAACAATAAGACGGCGAGCACCAGCGACATGAACATGCACGAGCGCATGAGCGCGAAAAGCGTATGCTGCCCGGCGAAGCGGGTGACCGACCGGTACGTGCGCGTCGCCAGTGACACCATGAGCCAGGCGCAAAGCGCAATCCCGGCGAAGATGATGACGCGCGGTGTGCGCAGTTCCCACTCGCCGAGACGCAGCCAGAAGGCGATCGGGACCACGGCCACGCAGACCGCGCAGTCGAGCGCCAGCACCAACGATTTCCGCGCTGCGCGGGGCAGAGCGACAAGCCGAAGGACATGGGACTGGATTGCCTCTCCGCCCACGGTCAGACCCTCACGCGCAGCAAGGCTGCCTCTCTAATCATGTGCTCCCCGCGGCAATCGAACTCAGGTCGTACCGTAACGGTAGGTGTAGCCGTAACCATAACCGTAGCCCGAGCTCTTGCTGTCGAGCTTGGTGAGCACGGCGCCAAGGATATGCGCGCGCACGCTCATCAGCCGGTCCAGCGCGTGGCGCGCCTGGCTCGACCGGGTGCGGCCCGCTTCAATGACGAAGACAGTGCCCTCGCAGGCGCGAGCGATCAGCGGAGCATCGGCCAGGCCGAGCACAGGCGGACTGTCGAACAGCACGTGATCGAACCCTTCAGACGCCGCCTTCATCATTCGGCTGAGTTCTTCTCCCGCGAGCAGTTCGGCCGGATTGGGTGGGATCTTGCCCGAGGTCACAATGCTGAGTCCGCGAACGCCGGTCTCGCGGACGACTTCGGCCAGGGTGGCGTGGCCGGTGAGCACATCGCTCAGGCCCTTGCCGTGATCGGTGCCGAAGGAGCGGTGCAGCGACGGATTGCGCAAGTCCGAATCCACGAGCAGGACCCGCGAGCCGAGGCTAGCCAAGCCCCTGGCGAGAGCCAAGCGCGCTGGTCGACTTGCCCTCCTGCGCCTGAGAGCTGGTGATCGCGATCGTCCGCGGAGCTCCGTTGGCAGTGGAGAACTGGACCGCCGTCAGGACCGAAAAATAGGCCTCGGAAAGCTCGGACTGCCGGTTGCTCAAATCCTTCCCGACATCGGCGGTCTTGGGCGATCTCGACGGGAGGAGCTTCGACGGAAGAAGCCTCGTCGTTGTGACCGATGACCGTGAAGCCGGCGTGGAGCCGAGCAGCGGGATCCTGAGCTTGCGTTGGAACTCGGCGGGAAGGATCACCGATTCCGCGAGCTGCTCGAGAACCAGCGCTGCAACGCCGCCAATGATCAATCCGAGGAGTAGCCCAAGCGTCAAATTGAGCGGGAGGTTCGGCGAGGAGGGACTACGCGGCGCAAGGGCTCGATCGACGATCGACACGTTGTTGGTGCCAATGCCGCCCGCGACTCCGACTTCCTTAAAACGCTGGAGCAGCGCTTCGTACAGCGCGCGGTTGGTATCGACATCGCGCTGCAGGATATTGAACTGGATCGACCGGCTTTGTTCACCGAGCAATTCGCTCTTGAGCTCGTCGACTTTCCCCTGAAGGTCGCGTTCCGTGGCGAGCGCCTGCTGAAACTTGCCGGCGAGATCCTGGTTCACCGACGAACTCACCCGCGATTGCTCCAAACCGATTTGTTTGTCGATCTCCGCGATTTGCGACCGTAGCGCGACCACCGGCGGATATTGTGGCCCGAAATCGCTCTGCAGTTTGCTCAGTTGTCCAAGCAATTCGGCGCGCTGACTGTGCAGCTCATTGACCGTTGTGCTGGTCAGTGACTGCGCGGCGGCGCTGCCCGTGTTCCCGGATCGGTATTGCGCCTCGGCAGCCGAGCGCGCCGCGCGGGCACCCGTCAACTGCGTGCTGAGTTCCGATAGCTGATTGGCGATCAGCGATTGTTCGGCGGGATTGTCGGCGGTCCCCGTCTTGATGTTGATGAGACCTTGTTGCTGAGCATAAGCGACCGCCTTCCGCTCCGAATCCTCGAGCTTCGCCCGGATCTGGTTGAGCCGGTTCTGCAGGAACTCGCGGGCATAAGCCGCGGCCTCGAAGCGCCGGGCGAGGTTTGATTCAATGAAGTTCTCGGCGATCGAGTTTGCTGCGCGCGCGGCCAAAGCCGCATTGGGCGCGGAAAACTCGACGTCAATAATGCTCGAGCCGCGAACAGGGGTGATCACCGTGTTTCTGTTCACCATCGTCGTCGCCAGCTCCATCCGCTGGCTGACCGGCAGCGCCGCGATGTCGTCCGTCTTCGATTTCTGGTAGTTGGCGAGGTACAGATAATCGTTTTCGAGGCCGAGGTCGCGGACTACCGCTTCCGACAGAGATCGGCTTTTCAGCAGCGCATATTGCGTCTGGTAGAACTCGATGCTCGTTGTGCCCGATTGCTCGTCATCGACCTGTTCCATGTCGACAACCTTCGGCGCCTCGCGCGCGACCTGAATCCTTGTGGTCGCGGAATATTCGCGCTGGGTGAGCATGCTGACGATCAGCGCGAGCGCAAGACAGAAGCCGACCGCGGCGACGATGACCCAACGGTTTTTATACAGAATGCGCCAGTATTTGCGGATCACCGACTCGCTGGTCGTCTCCGGCCACGCGCCATCAGGGTAGATCAGACCCTCTTCGGGGCCAATCGGCATCGGAAAGGCCGAGGCCGGGCGGGTAGCTGGCAATTGCGTCACAAGCGGTCCCTTAAAGAAGCGGAATGAAGCGGCCCAGCATCGGAAAGGCCAATGCAGTGCTGTGGAGGAATTTCTGAATGGCGTTCTGACCGACCACGACGATATCGTTTCCGTAGACTTCGGGGTCAGGGGATTTTCCGGAGCGGATCGCCTTCAGATCAAACATTGCGGCCATTTTCTGATTGTCCACCGTGCGGAACACGACGACGTTCTTGATATTCGCGGTGTCCGATGCGCCATGCGCGGTCGCGATCGCCTGCTGGAGCGTCATTCGGCCGGTCACCGGATAAATTCCCGGCTGCTGCACTTCGCCGTCCACGGTTACCGCCTGCTGATTTCCCGACTGCTTGACGTTGAGTGCGACATGCGGGTTCTTGAGATAGGGACCCTTCAGCTTGTCCTCGATCGAGGCGCTGATTGCCTCCGGCGTCTGGCCAGAAACGTGGAATGTGCCAGCGAGCGGCATTGAGAAGTTACCGGCTCCGTCGACGATACCCGTGCTGCCAAGTTCCGGCGCACCGAAGATCGAGACCGTGAGTTCGTCACCCGGCACCACATGGTACGGCGCGATCGCGACTGGAACGACGGTAGAATTCGGGCGGCGGGAGCGCAGTGGCCACACGGACCGCACTCGAGGATGAACTCAACTTCGCGTCCGACGCACATCCGCAGAGCAACACCATCGCCGCCAAGCAAAGATTCAATCTCAAAATCATCATCCCCTCCAGCTCATGTACGCGAGCTAATTCGCTTCTTCGTCACTGGTCTCATCAGCGTCAACCGGGACGTCCGTTGCACCTGAGTTGACCGACAGATTCGCGAACCGAGCCTCGACCGGCCTTTCGGTGGGCTTCGCTTCAAAGGCAATAAGCACCACCGGGCACGCCGCGGTGACGGTAAAATGCAGATCGCGCCTGGCAAAATCAGAGACCTGCAGCGGATCGGAGGAACTGGTCGCGAGCGGAACGCTTGAACCCGCGCAGTAAACGCCGACCCCGAGCGCGGCCGGAGTCTCCCGCTCACCCTGCATCGAATAGCCGAGCGTGTACGCGCCCGGCGCGAGCGCAATATATTTGCGTACGGGTTGGTACCGGCGTCGCCCATCTGTCCCCAGCACCAATACCCGCCGGCTGCCGGATTGTTCCACCGAGACAATCGTGCCCGCGGTATCGCTGATATTCCAATCAAATGGTGTGACATCAAAGACATAGTGATCGGCGGGTTGATCAAAATTAAGATTGTTCTTGAGCCTGTCGAACCATGCTTCGAAACTAGCCGGTCGAGGGTTACGGCGGCGCCGTAAGCGTTACGGTTGATTAGCGCCTGGATTGTGGATCGGGCCTCTTGAGCTGTGACTTCAGTCCCGGAACGAGCGAGGTCCGCCAGCGTCAAATATGCGCCCTCCAGCTCGGGGTCGGATGGGTCGGCAGGGACCGCGAAGTAGGCCGCGGACCAGCGCGGCTGAAGCAATATACGGCGAATCAGCTCGGTCCGAAACGGCGCAGAATTCGCGAACGTTCGAATGGCGCCGAACCTCTCAGTTCCGAGGTCGTTGGAAGTGCGCATCAGCGCATCGGCGCGAATGGCGGCCGTCGCATATTCATGGTTCACGAGCGCCTGCTGCATCGCCCAGAACTGCGTTGGCGGATCGCGCCATCCCATTGCGCTTGCAAGCCGCCACGCGTCCATTCCACGTCGGTGCTCGAGGTCGGCGACCATCGCCAGAACGCGCACTGCGTGAACCGACAGCGGCGAATTGCGAACGGCACTCGACGCGAGTGCCTCAGCGTTGGCAAGGTGGTGCGCGGCGAGATCCTCATCCGCGGCAAGCGCAAGGCCCGACCCGTTCGAGGAGTCCAACCGGACCGCGGCCGCTCCGCGACCCGCCCGCACGTCCGCCTGCGCGGCGTACATGCGGACGACCTCGACGCCGACAAGACCCGAAGCAATGACTGCCACTCCGATCGCGGCCGCCGCGCGTAAGCGCCGGCGAGCTGTCGGAAGCACCGGCGCCGCCGGCACGAACACCAGTCCGGCGGCTACACCGGTAACCGCGGCAATCGCTTGCGTTCGCAGCGGATAGTCCACGAGGCTGTGGAGCCCGAGCAGCGCAAGGATGAAGAGCCCGCCCCAAACCATCGCCGCTTGATTGGTCCCGCCGGCCCGTTCGCGGAGTTGAACCAGCACCACCCGGGTGACGATCGCGGCGGCCGCGACGACCAGCCAGATCAGGCCTGCGACACCAGCCTCGATCAGCAATTCGAGCAGGTCGTTATGCGCATGATTGACGAATTCGGCTCCGGCGATGTCGAGGTTCTCGTTCACTGCGAAGACCTGGACGAAGGTGCCAAAGCCGCTTCCGAACGGCCAATATTGTTTCAGCGTGAACAGCACATCCGGCAGGATCGCGTAGCGCTTGTCATTGGTGAACAGAAAGCTCTGGCCGAGCGGCAGCTCGTTCCCCGCGGGGGAAACCTCCGCCAGAACGAATGCGATAAGCCCAACCCCGAGCAATGCGGCGATCGACAAGCGGGCAGAAGTGCGGCCAGTCCCAATCATCACGCTCAGCGGAACCGCGAAGGCGAGCAGGAGGAGGCCCGCTCGAGATCCAGTCGCGAAGATCACGACCAGGAAAAAGGGAATGAGCAGCCACCGTGAAGCAGATGTCCTGCCGCCGCGGTCGAAGTGTCGATCGGCCGCTGATCTGCTCAAGCAGATGGCGATACCCACGCATACGATCGTGACGAGCAGCAAGGCGGCCTGGTGGTTAACATTTGCAAAGACACCGGCTGCAGCGCCCGAATTTCCGCCGTCGTAATAGGTCAACCAGGACGGATACCTGAGCGCGAGCTGAAGTGCTCCGACAACCGAGCTGATTACCGCACAGACGATGATCGTCTGGAGCAGCAGCGCGATTTCGCGGCGGGTCGACCCGATCACTGCGAACATCATTGCGGCCGGCAGGAGCATTGCCGTCATCGCCCTCCGGGTCGCGGCTGGATCCAGCGAAAGCGCTCTCCACGCATCCCCCGCATGAACCAGCTGCAATACGGACAGGGCGAGTTCGCGTCCGGGCTGCGCCCGCCACATTTCCGGCGGCACCGGAACCAGCTGAATCACGCCGATCAGCAGAAATCCGGCAACCAGGATCATCGGCACCACTGCCGAGGGTGGCAGTGGGCGCGCGCCGCTCCAATGGCCTGCAAAGAGGCCGAACATGAGTGCCGCCGATGTCGCCAGAACGAGGCCGTTGTTGAGCGGGCCTTCAGCGCCGCCGCCGCCGAACAGGATCGCGCCGGCAAGGACAGCCGCAATCACGAACGCGGGCCAGCCCAGCGGCTGCCCAGCCGAACCAAATTCAAACCGGGAATTCATGGACGAATCAGAGCGGCCCCTCCACCGTGCGGGCCACTGTGCCGTTGCGCAAGCGCAAGGCAAGGGCTTCGTTCCGGCTGCAGTAGATTTTGCGGATCAGGCAATTGCAGATAAGAAAACGCCCCTTCTCGGGCGGGCCCGAGAAAGGGCGTCTCTCTGAACTCTAAAACTGTCGAAGATCAGCCGCGGCTCAACGCCCCGCTGCCCCTCTTGTTGTGGCTGGCGAGGATGAAGATCGCCACAATCGCAGCAATGCCGATGGCAATCAGCGGAATCCAGGGCACACCCGCGACGCCCTCATCGTTATACTGGCCAGTCACTGCCTGCGCGCTCGCCATCGGAACCGCGGCGTTCGGACGCGTCGCGGCAACCGTCGCGGACACCGGAAGGCAGGCGATAAGGGTTCCCGCGATTGCGTTGCGGAGGAATTTCTGAAGCTTCACAAGACTGCTCCCTGTTTTACTTCTGCGGTCGACGGCGAGACTAGTAACACCCTCTGTCCGTGCCGGGCAAGTGTGAGGAGTGACCGCCACCGCGCGAAACCTAACGTCTGCTCCTAGACAGCGTTCCTAAACAAAGAATGTTCGGACCGATTTCGCGGCACGCAACACCCGTCTATCGCGGTGAACAGGCTTCTATGATCCGCAGCCTGCTTTGACTGCCGGACACCACTCTGTGTCAGCAACATCTTGGCATTATTATGATATTCGTCTTGGCTGATGTCTGCGCGAGACCTCGACCTGTAAGTAAGAACGGCCGTTTATAGTTGTGGCATTTGCGCCACGGCGGCTTAAAAGTTCCCCGCTCGCGTGGACAGCCGGAAACATTTCCGGGAGAATGTCGGTTACCCGTTCGGGCACCGGCCAGAACAGAGGCCATAACAGGGGTAGACGCTTATGCGCAGATATTTGCTGGGGGCTGTCGCTGCAGCCGCGATCTCAACGCCAGCCGTTGCCCGCGACCACTCGTGGTACGCGGGGATCGAGGGCGGTGTGATGAAGGTTGAGCGCCTTAAGCTGGATTATCGCGACCCGGTTGTGACGCTGAATGACGGCGTCTCGATCAAGCACAAGACCGGTATCGATGCCGACTTGATCGGCGGCTATGATTTCGGAATGTTCCGCTTGGAGGCCGAGACTGCCTACAAGCACGCCGGGATCCGTTCCGTCTCACTCAATGAAAGCTACTTCGGCGTCCCGAGGGCCGATGCGGGCGGCCATACAAACGCACTTTCGGCAATGGCCAACGGCCTCCTCGATTTCGGCAACGATGCGGGGCTCAGCGGCTATGTCGGCGGCGGCCTCGGCGTCGCTCGAGTCACCTACAACCTCGACATACCCTCCCTGGGGACTGGCTTCAGGGATCGCGACAAGGCATTCGCCTGGCAGCTGATCGCCGGCGTCCGAATGGCGGTCAGCGACCAGTTCGAGGTCGGCCTGAAATACCGCTATTTCCAAACTGGACGCCTGGACTTTTCAAGCGATGCGTCCGGCATTCCAGGCGGCGTTCCATTCGAGGCGAGCGGCCGCTGGCGGTCGCACTCACTGTTGCTGAGCCTCATTTACAACGTGACTCCGCCGCCGCCTCCGCCCCCGCCGCCACCTCCACCGCCGCCGCCTCCGCCGCCGGCTCCGGCGACGCAGACCTGCCCGGACGGCTCGGTGATTCCGGCGACCGATACGTGCCCGGCTCCGCCGCCGCCGCCTCCGCCACCGCCCGCAGAGCGGGGCGAGCGCGGCTGATCAGGGGCTGCTGCGAGCAAGATTGGGGCGGGCTCCGGCCCGCCCCTTTTTTTAGATTTATTGAATCGGCCTGCGCGCGATCACAGGGTCAGCAATGCTCAACCGGCCCGTGCATGATGGTGCGGACGGCGGGATTTGAACCCGCACTCCCTAATCGGGAAGAGGATTTTAAGTCCCCAGCGTCTACCGTTCCGCCACGTCCGCTTGGGTCACCGGCGACGGTAGCGCTGCCGGTCTTATTCCGCGGTCACTTCCTGTAAATTCAGGCGCTCGCGCATTTCCTTGCCGGGTTTGAAATAGGGCACGCGCTTGGCGTCGACGGAGACCGCTTCGCCAGTGCGCGGATTACGGCCCACGCGTGCATCGCGCTGGCGGGTCGAAAAAGCACCGAAGCCGCGCAGCTCGACGCGCCCACCGCCCGCGAGCTGATCGGTGATCGAATCGAATATGGCGCTCACAACGCCTTCGACCTCACGCTGCGTGAGCTCGGGAAAATCGGTGCACAGCTTTTGCACCAGCTCGGAACGGATCATCGGCAACCCCGCTGCAATTTGTCTTGGATCGTTGTGGACCGGCCCCCTACTCCCCCAAACACGGGGGCCGCTTGAGAGCCACGCTGTCAGGAAACCTTGCGTCACGCAAGGCAGAAGTGAAGGCGGCGTCCCGCAAAGAAACGCCGCCTTTCGAGTTACTTCTTCTTTTTCGGCTTCGCCTCGGCTGCCGCAGCCTTCTCTTTCAAGGCTGCGCCCAGAATGTCACCGAGCGAAGCCCCGGAGTCTGACGAGCCATATTGCGCGACGGCCTGCTTCTCCTCGGCGATCTGCATCGCCTTGATGGAGAAATTCGGCTTCTTCGAACGATCGAAACCGACCACCAGAGCGTCGAACTTCTGGCCGACCTGGAAGCGCTCGGGGCGCTGCTCGTCACGGTCGCGGCCAAGATCGGTGCGCTTGACGAAGCCGGTCGCGCCGTCGTCGCCGACTTGCACATCGAGCCCGGCGTCCTGAACGGCGCGGACCGTCACGGTCAGCACGTCGCCCTTCTTCACCCCGCCGGCAGCGGCGGCTCCGCGCGAAGCCCCAGTCCCAGTCCCAGCAACCGCTCCGGCACCGCCGCCCTCGAGCTGCTTCATGCCGAGCGAAATCCGTTCCTTTTCGACGTCGACGTCGAGCACCTGCGCCTTCACCGTTTCTCCTTTGCGGTGCAGCGCGAGCGCCTCCTCGCCCGAGACGCCCCAGGCAATGTCGGACATGTGGACCATGCCGTCGACTTCGCCTTCGAGGCCGACGAAGAGGCCGAACTCGGTCGCGTTCTTGACTTCGCCCTCGACCACCGAGCCGACCGGATGCGCGGACGCGAACGCGGCCCACGGATTCTCCTGCGCCTGCTTGAGCCCCAGCGAAATCCGCCTCTTCTCCTCGTCCACCTCGAGGATCTTCACGTCGACTTCCTGCGAAGTGGAGACGATCTTGCCCGGGTGCACATTCTTCTTGGTCCAGCTCATCTCGGAGACGTGGACCAGCCCCTCGATCCCCGGCTCCAGTTCGACGAACGCGCCATATTCGGTGATGTTGGTCACCCGCCCGCGGAACACTCCGCCGACCGGATATTTGGCCGACGCGCCCTCCCACGGGTCGCTCTCGAGCTGCTTCATGCCGAGCGAAATGCGCTGCGTCTCGCGGTTGATGCGGATGATCTGCACCTTCACCGTGTCGCCGATGTTGATCACTTCCGACGGATGATTGACGCGCTTGTAGGAGATGTCGGTGACGTGGAGCAGGCCGTCGATCCCGCCGAGGTCGACGAAGGCGCCGTAATCGGTGATGTTCTTGACCACGCCCTCGATCACCTGGCCCTCGGCGAGGTTCTGGATGAGGCCGATGCGCTGCTCGGCGCGAGTCTCTTCGAGAATGGCGCGGCGCGACACGACGATATTGCCGCGGCGGCGGTCCATCTTCAAAATCTGGAACGGCTGCGGAAGATCCATCAGCGGCCCGACGTCGCGCACCGGGCGGATGTCCACCTGCGAGCCGGGCAGGAAGGCGACGGCGCCGCCCAAATCGACGGTGAACCCGCCCTTCACGCGGCCGAAGATCACGCCCTCGACGCGGTTGCCGGCGGAGAATTCCGTTTCGAGCTTGTCCCACGCGGCTTCGCGGCGCGCGCGATCGCGCGACAGCATCGCCTCGCCGGCCGAATTCTCGACCCGGTCGACGTAAACCTCGACCTCGTCGCCGACGGCGATCTCGGCCTTCTGGCCGGGCATCGCGAATTCGCGCAGCGCCACGCGGCCTTCCGACTTCAGCCCGACGTCGATCACCGCCATGTCATTCTCGATGCCGGTGACAATGCCCTTCACCACCTTGCCTTCGAAGGTCTCGTTCTCGCCGCCGAGGCTCTCGTTGAGCATCGCCGCGAAGTCGTCGCGGGTCGGGAATGTCGTGGTTGCCATAAAATGTGTGTGTCCTAAGTCTCTAAGGTGGGATTCGGGCCTGCCGCGCGGCCGCCACCATGGCGGGCCTTCACCTGCGGACCTGGTTTCTTGCACTGCCGCCACAGCACCATGCCGGTGGCGGCGTCCGTTGGGCGTATCAGCAGTCGCGGAGCGCCGCTCATGCGAAAGAGCGCGTGCCGGTGCCGGTTCAGCCGGTGCACCGTACGCGCTCGCAAGAAAGCGGGCTTCCGCGAACGCCTGAGCGTCCGTCGGACGGCGCGCGCATTAGCTTAGAGGGGCGTGCGGGGCAAGTTGCTTCGCCCCCGCGGGGCGTGTTGCCTTCTTATGACTTACGCCGGATCCTCGGCGTGAAGCGGTGGCCGTCTTCGTCTTCGGCCTTGGGCTTTGCCGCAGCGGCGTCGCCCTGCTGCTTCAATCCGAGGAAGGTGCGCACGCTCTCGGCGGAAACTGCGCGGCCGAACAGCCAGCCCTGCGCCTCGGAGCAGCCGAATGCTTTCAATGCGCTGCGGACCTGCTCGGATTCGACACCCTCGGCGGTAATCGGCACGTTCAGCGTGTGGCCGAGGTTGGTGATGGTTGCGACGATCGCCGCCGTCTGCTCGCTTTTGACCACGGTCGAGATGAAGCTCTTGTCGATCTTGATCCGGTCGATTGGCAGCGAATTGACCTGGGCGAGCGACGCATAGCCGGTGCCGAAATCGTCGAGGCTGACGCTGACGCCCAAATTCTTGAGGCTGTGGATGATGGTGACGACCTGCGCGCGGTCCTCCAGTAGCGAGGCCTCGGTGATCTCGATCTCCAGCCGGCTCGCCGGGAAACCGGTCTCGGTGAGGAGCTTGATAATGTACTCGGCGAGGCGCGCGTCGCGGAACTGGACCGGGGAGATATTGACCGCGATCTTGAGATGCGAGGGCCAGTTGCGCGCGTCCTTCATCGCCTGCTCCATGACGCTCATCGTCAAGGGGCCGATGAGCCCGGTCGATTTGGCGACTTCGATGAAATACTCGGCCTCGAGGAGGCCGCGCTTGGGCGAACGCCACCGGGCGAGCGTCTCGAAACCTACCAGTTCGCGGCTCTCAAGATCGATCAGCGGCTGGAAGAAGGGCACGAACTCGCCCTTCAGGATCCCGGTGCGCATGTCCTCTTCGAGACTCAGGCGCTCTGTCAGCTCGCGGTCGAGCTGCTGGTCGAACCAGGCGAACTGGTTCCGTCCGGCGCGCTTGGCGGCGTAGAGCGCGACGTCGCTCTGCCGCAGCACGTCCTCTTCGTTGCGGAGCTTGGCCATCGAGGCGAGCCCGATGGAGGCCGACACCTGGAGCTGCGCACCGGCCGCGAACACCGGACTGGCAAGCCGCGCGAGGATTGCATTCGCGACCTTTTCGGCGCCCTTGTTCGTCTCGCCGTCAAGCAGGACTGCGAATTCATCGCCGCCAATGCGCGCGCAGCAGCAGTCCTTCGGCGCCGCTTTCACCAACGTCTCGGCGACGGTTTTCAGGAGCTGGTCGCCGGCGAGATGGCCGTGGAGGTCGTTGACCCGCTTGAAATGATCGAGATCGAGAAGGAGCAGGACTCCGGGCCGCTTGGCTTCGAGAGCGGCTTCGAGCGAATGCAGGAGCTCGCGACGGTTGGCGAGACCCGTGGTCGGATCGGTGTTGGCGTTGCGCTGGGCGAGCCGCTCGGCCTTCTCATAGGCGTCGAGCGCCTCCTTCAAATCCTTCGACCGCCGCCAGCCGAAGAGGATGATCGCGATATTGAGGACGAACGCCGTCCTGAGGCTCTCGTCGATCGGCACGTGCGACAGGCCGAAAGCGGGCGGAAGCACCTGGCTTCCCAGCCCGACGAACATCAGGATGGCCGCAATCGTCGCGCAGCTGGTGATCAAATGGCTGCTCGCGATCCGGATCGCTTTGCTTCGTGCGCCAGACACTTACGCTTACACTCCTGTCGTGTTAGCGCTCGCAATAACCAACATATGTGAAGATTATCCTACTGTTGCGGTGGGTTAAGGACGGTAAGCAGATAGGTGCGCTCACCGGATGGCCAGAGCCGGCAACGCGGCAAAAATAGGAGCTAAGTAGGCTAATTCCTATTGAGATTGAGGAACGAATAGGGAATAATGCAGAGGCTCGGAGTTGTATCTCATGCTTGTTCTCGATCCTTCAATGCTCATCGCCATCGCTGTGCTGATCAGCAGCCTGTCCGCGTTCGTCTGGGCGGTGCGCCGAAAGCCCTAGTCATCTGTCGACCGCCTGCTCGATCAGCCGCACGGCCTCGGCAATTGACTGATCGATGTCGAGTTCGCTGGTGTCCAGCAACAGCGCATCCGGCGCCTGCTCCAGCGGAGCGACGGCGCGGTGGGTGTCGCGCTCGTCGCGGCTACGGATGTCCGCGAGCACGTCCTCGTAATGCGCGGGCATTCCGCGCTCGAGGAGTTCGCGCACACGCCGCTGTGCGCGAATTTCGGGAGTTGCGGTGACGAACAGCTTCACGTCCGCATCCGGGGCAACAACCGTCCCGATGTCGCGCCCGTCGAGGACCGCTCCGCCGGACTGACCCGCGAACTCACGCTGCCGTTGGAGCAATGCGGTACGAACCGCCGGATAGGCCGAGATCGCCGAAGCGATGCGCGACACCGGCTCGCTCCTGATCTCCTCGTCGGCCGGGTCGATGCCCAGCATGTCGCACGCGCGCAAAGCCTCGAACTCATTGCCCGGATCGCCGCCCCAGCGCCACAGGTTGAGCGCAACCGCGCGGTAAAGCAGGCCGGTGTCCATGTGCGGCAGACCGTAATGCGCGGCGAGCGCGCGGGCGATGGTGCCCTTGCCGCTCGCCGCCGGTCCGTCGACCGCGACCACGAGACTCCTCTTTGGCGGCCTTTTCGCGCCGGATTTGTTTCCCATATCCTTGGCCAAGCCGCGCGCTTTGACAGGGCCATATCGCTATGGCAAGGCGCGCCCCCGAACGCCGCCCGGGGACCGGAGCGCGCAAGAATTCAAATTGGAGACGAGCTGAAATGGTGAAGCCCGAATGGGGCGCCAAGCGCACTTGCCCCAAGTGCTCGACCCGCTTTTACGACCTCGGCGCAGAGAACCCGGTGCATTGCATCAGCTGCGGCAATGAATGGCTGCCGGAGCCGGTGCTGAAATCGAAGCAGCCGATGGCATTCGAAGTCGCCGCGCCGGTTGCCGCGAAGGAGCCGGCCGAGGACGCGGATCTCGCGGCCGAAGAGCTGACCGTCGATGAAGACGCGGAGATCAGCGCCGACGAAGAGGTCGATATCGACACCGGCGACGACGATCTCGGTGTCGCGACCGCCGGCGAGGACGACGAGGCCTAGGGTCTCGTGAAGGCGGTGCGCTTCTGCTTGCCGCTGCTCGCCGTTCTGGCGATGAGCGGCTGCGGACAAAGCAGCGCACCCGAAGCCAAAGCGATCGCCGCTCCGGTGCGCCATGCCTCGGCCGCGGCTCCTGTCGTCATCGAGGAATTCCAGAGCCAGGGCTGCTCTTCCTGCCCGCCCGCGACCGCCAATGTGAACGCGCTCGCCGAGCGGCCGAAAGTCCTCGCGCTATCCTTTGCGGTGACCTATTGGGACGCGCTGGGGTGGAAGGACACCTTCGCCTCCCCCGCATTCACGCAGCGCCAGTGGGATTATGCGCACCATGCCGGGCGGACGAACGTCGCGACGCCACAGGTGATCGTCAACGGCGGACCGACGGTCAACGGCGGGGACCTCCGCGAGCTCGAGCAACTGGCCGAAAAGGAAGGCTCACCCAAAGACGGACCGAGGATCGAGGCGAAGAACGGCGCCATCGCGCTCGCCAGCGACAAGACTCCGCAACCGGCGACAGTCTGGCTGGTGCGCTATGACCCGCAAGTGCGTTGGGTGGCTATCCACGCCGGCGAGAACAGCGGCCGCAAGCTGCCGCATCGCGACGTCGTCCGCGAGCTGGTCGCGCTGGGCGAGTGGAATGGCGTTGCCAAGTCTTTCCAGCTTCCGGCAACGAAGGAAGCGAACCTCGCAAGCGCTGTGCTGGTGCAGGCGGGCAAAGGCGGACCGATCATCGCCGCGCGCAAGATCTGACGCGCACGAACGGGGCGGCGATTTTGGATTGCACGCGCGCGATCATTCTCTAAATGCGCACGAGACCGTGGGGCCGTAGCTCAGCTGGGAGAGCGTCGCAATGGCATTGCGAAGGTCAGGGGTTCGATCCCCCTCGGCTCCACCATTCCGCCTGAATCGCTGAAAGTCCGCCGATCGCGGCAGCGATTCGCGTCCCTATTGACCTTGACACTGTGTCAAGGTGCAAAAGCGGGACCATGACGATCCCTAATTCCCAAAAGCCTGGCATGGCCGAATGCTACGCGCACGGCGATCATCACCACCATGACCGCGCAGTCGTAGCGGACGCGATAGCCGCCGCCGGGCCGGGCACGATCTGGACGTGCCCGATGCATCCGCAAATCCGCCGCAGCGCGCCGGGGCAGTGCCCGATCTGCGGCATGGCGCTGGAACCGCTGGAGCCCAGCGCCGAGGAAGAGGCGAATCCCGAACTCGCCGACATGAGCCGGCGCTTCTGGGTAAGCCTCGCGCTCACCTTCCAGATCGTACCTCTGGTCATGGCGACGGAGCTGTTCGGCGCCGAGCCGCTGCCGATGCGGACGTCGATGTGGGCACAGCTGGCCCTCACCACGCCGGTGGTCTTGTGGGGCGGCTGGCCCTTCTTCGAGCGGCTGTGGGCATCGCTGAAAAGCCGCAACCTCAACATGTTCACCCTGATCGGAATGGGCGTCGGCGTCGCCTACGGTTACAGCGTGGCAGGCACGCTCGCGCCGCAGATCTTTCCAGCGTCGCTGAGGACGATGGGCGGATCGGTGCCGGTCTACTTCGAAGCGGCGGCGGCGATTACCACGCTCGTGCTCCTTGGCCAGGTGCTCGAACTTCGCGCGCGCGCCGCGACGGGCAAGGCGATCCGAGCTTTGCTCGGGCTCGCGCCCAAGACGGCGCGGCGGGTCACCGACGGGCGAGAAGAGGACGTGCCGCTTAGCGATGTCCGCGTCGGCGACCTGCTCCGCATCCGTCCGGGCGAGAAGGTGCCGGTCGACGGCGTCGTGATCAACGGACGAAGCTCGGTCGATGAATCGATGATCACCGGCGAGTCAGTCCCCGTCGAGAAGATTGAGGGAGAGAAGGTCACCGGAGCGACGGTGAACGGCACGGGCAGCCTGCTGATGCGCGCGACACGCGTGGGCCGCGACACGATGCTTTCGCAGATCGTGCGCATGGTGGCCGCCGCGCAGCGCTCGCGCGCGCCGATTTCAGAAGCTCGCCGACAAGGTCTCGGGCTGGTTCGTGCCGAGCGTCGTCGCGGTGTCGCTGATCGCCTTCGTCGTGTGGAGTCTATTCGGGCCGCCGCCGCCGCTCAGCCATGCGATCGTGAACGCCATCGCGGTGCTGATCATCGCCTGTCCATGCGCTCTCGGGCTGGCGACGCCGATGTCGATCATGACCGGAACCGGCCGGGGCGCGATGGCCGGGGTGCTGGTCAAGAATGCCGAGGCACTCGAGCTGATGGAAAAGATCGACACGCTCGTGGTCGACAAGACCGGCACGCTGACGCTGGGCAAGCCTAAGCTGATCGCGGTCGAGTCGGCGAACGGTTACGACGAGACAGAGGTGCTGCGCCTCGCCGCGGCGCTGGAGCGGGGCAGCGAGCATCCGCTGGCTGCGGCGATCGTCGAAGGTGCGGAAGAGCGCGGGATCGCGCTGCCGGCGAGCGGCGACTTTGAATCGCGGACCGGCAAAGGCGTGGTCGGAACGGTCGAAAGCCGCGAGGTCGCGCTCGGCAATCCCGCGCTGATGCGCGACTTCGCAATCGACCCGGCTCCCCTCGAGGCGAAGGCCGATGCGCGCCGCAAGGAAGGTCAGGGCGTTATGTTCGTCGCGATCGACGGCAAGCTCGCGGGCCTCGTCGCCGTCGCCGACCCCGTGAAGGACAGCGCGGCCGACGCCGTCGCCGAACTGCATCGCGAGGGAATCCGGATCGTGATGATGACCGGCGACAACCGGACGACCGCGGACGCGGTCGCTCGGCGGGTCGGAATCGACGAAGTCATGGCCGAGGTCCTGCCCGACCAGAAGCAGGCGAAGGTCGAGGCGCTGCGCAAGGAAGGCCGCCGAGTGGCGATGGCCGGCGACGGGATCAACGACGCTCCGGCCCTCGCCGCCGCCGACGTCGGGATCGCGATGGGCACCGGCACCGACGTAGCGATGGAGAGCGCAGCGATTACGTTGGTCAAGGGCGACCTGCACGGCATCGTGCGCGCCCGCCGTCTCAGCCGGGCGGTGATGCGCAACATCCGCCAGAATCTGTTCTTCGCTTTCGTCTTCAACGCCGCCGGAGTGCCGGTCGCGGCGGGCGTGCTCTATCCCTGGTTCAGGATCCTGCTGTCGCCAATCATCGCCGGAGCGGCGATGTCGCTGAGCTCGGTGACGGTGATCGGCAATTCGCTCCGGCTGCGCCGAGTGAAGCTGTGAAGATCGGCGAAGCATCAGCAGTGAGCGGGATCAGCGAGCGGATGATCCGCCATTACGAGAAGATCGGGCTGATCGCGCCCGCAGCCCGGCGAGATTCGGGTTATCGCGATTACGACCAGCGCGATGTCCATACGCTGCGGTTCGTCGGCCGGGCGCGGGACCTTGGCTTCCCAGTCGAGGAGATCCGCACGCTGCTGGCGTTGTGGAACGACCGCGAGCGATCGAGCGCGGACGTGAAGGCGCTCGCTCTCGCGCGCGCCGCCGAGCTCAGGCGCAAGGAGCGCGAGCTGCACGCGATGCGCCGCTCGCTCGAGCATCTCGCGGCGAGCTGCCACGGCGACGATCGGCCTGACTGCCCGATTATCGACGGATTGGAATCAGTTGAAGGCGCAAACTGATGAGGGCATATGCTCGCCTCGTGAGCATTCGTAAGCTCTTCGCTTTTATCCTGGCGGTCTCGGTGCTGTTCGCGCCGGGCGTCGCGGGTGCGGCGATGGCATCTTCTCCGCATCACATTATGCAGATGATGCAAGGCGGCCATTGCCAGACTATGCCGTCGAGCTCCGGCGACGATCACAAGATGACCGGCAAGAGCTGCTGCATCGCCATGTGCATGGCGGTCGCGGTGGCGCCGTGCACGCCCGCCCAAAGCTCGCCGCCGCGTCAGCAGGTTGCGCAATTCGCCGCTCCCCAGGCCTATCGCGGCCTGCCCGCCGAAATCGCGACTCCCCCACCCCGCCGCTCCTGAGATTTCGAACTTTTCTTCATTCGAAACTCAGGAGAATATTCATGATGACTTTGATCGCTGCGGCGCTTGTCGCCGCTCAGCCCACGGCCGCTCCGGCGGACCACATGGGTCAGATGCCAATGACGCACACGGGCCAAATGCCCACGATGCAAATGGGCCAGTCTGGCCAGAATAAGGCCATGGATTGCTGCAAGGACTGCTGCAAGGACATGGCCGCAAAGGACGCTGAGCACAAAGGCCATCCGGCCCAGTAATTGAGCGAAGCGGGAGGCGGCGCGTTGACCGCGTCGCCTCCTTTTCAGCGGAGACCCAAGAGTGAAAGCGATACTATTCGCGGCCGCCAGCGCGCTCGCGCTCGGCGCCGTCTCTGCGCCTGCGGTGGCGCAGATGAATATGCCGGGCATGACGATGCCGACGCCCGAGAAGAAGAAGCCCGCGGCGAAGAAGGCGCCGGCCAAGAAGAGCCCGCGACGACTGCCCAGCCCGGGCCTAAGAAGAAAGCGGTACCGGCGGGAAAAACGCGGCGACTAGCCGATGGAAAGCATGACCATGCCCATGATGGATCATGGCGCAGCGCCGGCTTCGCCACAGGCCGGAGAGCCGATGCAGGGCATGAATATGCCGATGGGCGAGCATGGCGGCCACGCAATGACCATGACCGGGGCGTTCGGCTCGTACCCGATGGAGCGCGAAAGCCTCGGGCACCGCGTGGCAGCCGGATACATCCGAGCATATGGGCCTGCATGTCATGAGCGGCGACTGGACGCTGATGGCGCACGGCACGCTCAATTTCGTCTACGACCACCAAAGCGGACCGCGCGGGGACGATAAGGCGTTCGTCTCCGGGATGCTGATGGGCATGGCGCGGCGGCCGCTCGGCCAGGGCACGCTGCAGTTCAAGGCGATGCTCAGCCCCGAGCCGCTGATGGGACCGAGTGGCTATCCCCTCCTGCTCGCCAGCGGCGAGACCGCGAACGGCCGCGACCGCCTGATCGACCGTCAGCACCCGCACGATTTCTTCATGGAGCTGTCGGCGTCGGTCTCGCAGGACATCGGCCCGCAAGAGCAGTGTCTTCCTCTACGCGGGTCTTCCGGGCGAGCCGGCGTTCGGCCCACCGGCCTTCATGCACCGCGAGGCGATCATGGATTCGCCCGAGGCGCCCATCAGCCACCACTGGCTCGACTCCACGCACATCAGCTTCGGCGTGGTCACCGCGGGGATCGTGCTCGACCGAGTGAAGCTCGAAATCAGCCGCTTCAATGGCCGCGAGCCGGACCAGCACCGCTGGAACATCGAGACCGGGCCGCTGGATTCGACCGCTGTCCGAGTGTCGTGGAACCCGACCGCGGAACTCGCGCTCCAGGGCAGCTGGGGGCATTTCGTCGATCCCGAGCAGCTCGAGCCCGGAGTGAACCAGAAGCGCCTTTCCGCGAGCGCGCTCTACGCGAAGGAGATCGCGCCCGCGTGGAAACTCGCCGGTACGCTGGCGTGGGGACGCAAGATCATACGAGGCCACAGCGACAATGCGTTCGCTGCCGAGGCATCGCTCAAGCACGATAGCTGGACCGTCTTCGGACGCGGCGAGATGACCCAGAACCGCGAGCTTACCGACGTGGAGGACGGACCGGCTTACCGGGTCGGCAAAGTGTCGCTCGGCGCGGTCCGCGATTTCCAGATTGCAAAGCATCTGGCGCTCGGCGCCGGCGGCCTGTTCGCGGTCAACTTCGTCACAGATGCGCTGGCGCCCGCATACGGCGGGCACGACCCGACCGGAGCGATGGCCTTCATCCGGCTGAAGCTGAACTGAAACGGCTTAAGGGATCAGCGCCTTCCTGATCGGCTCGACCCAGCGCTGGTTGGGCATGTCCCACACGACGAAATCGCCTTCGAACTGCCAATAGGCCCAGCCGAAGCCGTGGCGTTCGGCTTCGCTGCGGATGTCGGCGGTCCAGGCGGCGCGCAGTTCGATCGGGGTCCCGCTCTTGTCGAAGGCGCCGAACTCGCCAAGCAGGATCGGGCGGTTGTTGGCCTTCGACCACGCGGCGACCTGGTCGAAATCCGAGCGCACCGTCGCGCGATCGGCGTCGGTGCCCCAGGTGATCCCGTGCAGGTGCTTCACCTCTTCGCCCGCCCACGTCGCGCCCTGATGGGTGAAATGGAACGGCTCGTAATAATGGAAGGTGACGAGCAGATTGGGGTCCGCCGGAAGCTGCAGGTTCGGCAGCTCCTTGAAGCTGTTCCAGCTGGTCGGACCGACGACGACGATGCGCGTCGGGTTGGTTTGCCGGACCACACCCAGCAGCTCGGCGAAGAGCGAGTTCCAGGTCGGCGCGTCGAGCTTCGCGTGAGGCTCGTTCAGAAGCTCGAACGCAACGCTGCGCGGCGCGTTGGCGAAGCGCGGAGCAACCTGGCGCCAGAAGGCCGGGAGCCGTTCGCGGCACATCGCCACGTCTTCCGAGCAAGGATCGAAGTCATGCTCGTCGAGAATGATCCCGAGCCCCGCCTTCTGCGCTTCGCGCACGACATCGTCGAGCTTGGCCAGCCACACCGGGTCGAGACGGTTCTGGGCGTCCATGTGGCGGAAGGCCATCAGGGGCACTCGGACGAAGTCGAAGCCAGCCTTGCGGATTTCGGTGAAATGCCGCCACTCGAAGCGGCGCTTGCTCGCGTCGGTCCAATAGGGATCGTAGCCGAGCGCGTTGACGCCGCGGCGGAAGGGCTGGTCGGACGCCTGCAGGCTCGGCGTCGGCTGCGCAGCGGAGACCGGCGCTGCCGCGAACGCGGCGAGCGCGATGAAGAATGCAAGAGCTGCCTTGATGACTTGCATTCCGGTTCCCCTCAATTGATGCGTCTTGTCGAATGATAGCGCTATCACGTAGCGTCGCGTCAAGCTCGTGAGGGGGACCAAGATGCAGAAAGTCGGATCGACGGGTGTGCTCGCATTGTTGTTGGCGGGCGCTGCGCTGGCCGCACCGGCGGCAAACGCACCGGTCCACTGGCCTTCGGTTCACAGCCGCGTCGCGCGCGAGCCGGCGATCGAGGCACGGATCGACCGAATCCTCAAGCGGATGAGCGTCGAGGAAAAGGTCGGCCAGGTCGTCCAGCCCGACATCAACTTCGTCACCCCCGAGGACGTCAAGACATACAAACTGGGTTCGATCATCGCCGGCGGCAACAGCGCGCCGCGCGGCGACAATAAGGCGCCCGCGGCCGAGTGGCTGAGACAGGCGGACGATTTCTGGACTGCGTCGCAAGCCGCCGATTGGAAGGGCGAAAAGATCCCGCTGATTTACGGGATCGACGCGGTCCACGGTCACGCGAACATCGTCGGCGCGACCATCTTCCCGCAGAATATTGGGCTGGGCGCGATGCGCGATCCCGAACTGATCAAGCGCATCGGCGAAGTCACCGCCGAGGAAATGGCCGCGACCGGATTCGACTGGGACTTTTCGCCGACTCTGGCGGTGGTGCGCGACGACCGCTGGGGGCGGATCTACGAGGGCTTTTCCGAGGACCCTTCGATCGTTCGTTCCTACGCCGGCAAGATGGTCGAAGGCCTCCAGGGCCGCGCCGGCACCAAGAATTTCCTCGGCGCCGGCCATGTGATCGCGACCGCCAAGCATTTCGTCGGCGATGGCGGAACGGCGGGCGGCAAGGACCAGGGCGACAACCCCTCGTCCCCAGCGCAGCTGCGCGACATCCACGGCGCCGGATATCCGCCCGCGATTCAAGCCGGCGTGCAGGCGGTGATGGCAAGCTTCTCCAGCGTTCGCGGAGTGAAGGTGCACGGCGACAAGGCGCTGCTGACCGGCGCGCTGAAGCAGGACATGCATTTCGATGGCCTGCTCGTCGGCGACTGGAATGCGCACGGCCAGGTGCCGGGGTGCACCAACACCAGCTGCGCGGCGGCGATCAACGCCGGGCTCGACATGGTCATGGCGCCCGACAGCTGGAAGGGGCTGTACGAGAACACGCTGAAGCAGGTGCAATCGGGCGAGATCCCGATGAGCCGGCTCGATGATGCCGTGCGGCGGATCCTGCGCGTCAAGCTGCGCGCGCACATGTTCGACAAGGGCGCGCCTTCGACGCGGCCGCTCGGCGGGCATTTCGAGCTGCTCGGTTCGCCCGAGCATCGCGCGGTGGCGCGGCAGGCGGTGCGGGAATCGCTCGTGCTGCTGAAGAACGCGCACCAGCTGCTGCCGCTTTCGCCCAAGCTGAATGTGCTCGTTGCGGGCGACGGCGCCGACAATATTTCCAAACAATCGGGCGGATGGACGATCACCTGGCAGGGGACCGGGCTGACCAACGCCGACTTCCCGCACGCGCAGTCGATCTGGTCGGGAATCGATCAGGCGGTGAGCGCCGGGGGTGGCAAGGCAAGCTTGAGCGCCGACGGCAGCTATTCGGCCAAACCGAACGTCGCGATCGTCGTCTTCGGCGAGGACCCGTATGCCGAATTCGTCGGCGACCGGCCGCGGTCGCTCGAGTTCAGCCCGGCCGACAAGAAGGACCTCGAGCTGCTGCGGAAGCTGAAGGCCGCGGGCATTCCCACCGTCTCGGTCTTTCTCTCCGGCCGGCCGATGTGGGTGAACCCCGAGCTGAACGCGTCGGACGCGTTCGTCGCGGCGTTCCTCCCCGGCGGCGAAGGCGGCGGGATCGCCGACGTGATCTTCCGCAAGCCCGACGGGCGCGTGAACTTCGATTTCCACGGCAAGCTCAGCTACAGCTGGCCAAAGCGCGCCGACCAGACTCCGCTCAACTTCGGCGACAAGGGCTACGACCCGCTCTTCGCCTTCGGTTACGGGCTACATTACGGTCAGACCGGCGATCTTCCGCACCTTTCCGAAGAGCGGCCCAAGGGCGGCGGACTTCCCGAAGGCGTGCTGTTCGGCCGCGGCGCGGTGCCGCAGGGATGGAGCTTCGCGTTCGAGCCCGCAAGCGGCGGCCAGATGAAGGGCATCGACCGCCGCGCGCAGGAGGATTCGCGGCAGCTGAGCTGGAGCAGCAATGGAGCGGCAACGGCCGCGATCCACGCCAATCCGCCGCTCGACCTTTCGCGTGAAACGACGGGGCAGCTCAGCCTGGTCGTCGACTATCGTGTGGACAGCCCGCCGACGGCTCCCGTGACCCTGGCGATGGGCGCTAGTTCGGTGCCGATTGGCGGAGTGCTGCGCGCCGCTCCGGGGGGACAATGGCAGACGCTTACGCTGCCGCTCGGTTGCTTCGCCAAGAACAGCGGCGATGCGATGAAGGCGCTGACAACGCCACTGGCGATCACCACTGCCGGACAATTGCAGCTGGCGATCTCCGGCGTGCGCGTGCTGAGCGCGACCGTTCCGCAGGACCAGTGCGGAGCGCCGTGATCCGCGTCGGCCTCGCCGGCTATGGCCTTGCCGGGGCGAAGTTCCACGCGCCGCTGATCCGCGCGTGCGAAGGCATGGAGCTTACCGCAGTGCTCACGTCGCGCGACGTGCCGGAGCGTGTGGGCACGCTCGACGAATTGCTCGAACGGTCGGACCTCATCGTGGTGGCGACGCCGAACACCACGCATTTCGAAATCGCGTCGGCAGCGCTCAACGCAGGCAAGCATGTCGTCGTCGACAAGCCGTTCACCGTGACGCTCGACGAGGCCGATGCGCTGATGGCGTTGGGGAGGGAGCGCGAGCGCATGCTCACAGTGTTCCACAACCGCCGCTGGGACAGCGATTTCCTGACGGTGCGAAAGGTGCTTCCGCAGCTCGGCGAAATCATGCTGTTCGAAGCGCATTGGGACCGCTTCCGGCCCGAGATCAAGCAAGGCTGGCGCGAGGTGCCGCAGCCGGGCGGCGGGGTGCTGAGCGACCTTGGGGCCGCACATGATCGACCAGGCGCTGCTGCTGTTCGGGATGCCCGAGGCCGTCTCCGCCGACATTGCTCGCGCAGCGTGAAGGCGCGGAGGTCGACGATTATTTCGACCTGACGCTGCATTACGGCGAGCGGCGCGTGCGCCTCGCCTGCTCGACGCTCATTTCAGAGCCGCGACCGCGATTTGCGGTGCACGGCACGCAAGGCTCGTTCGTCAAATACGGCCTCGATCCGCAGGAGGCGCAGCTCAAGGCCGGCATGGACCCGCGCGACGAGGGGTTCGGGGTTGATCCGGTCGACGGCACGATCAGGTTCGGCGACGGCGCGCGCGGGGAGGTGCCGAGCGAGCGCGGCAATTACCTCGCCTTCTACGAAGCCGTCGGCAACGGCATCGCCGGTAACGTGCCCCCGCCGGTGGATCCAGCAGACGCTCGCGCGGGCCTGATGCTTATCGACCTCGCTCGCCGCGCTGCGGAGCTGGGGCAGCGGCTGCCGGTCCCGGCCGCCAGTTCGACGGGAGCATCAGCCCCGGCAGAGTGACCGTCGCGGACCCGCGAATGTCGCGCGAGGATTTGCCGACCAGGATTTGATAGGCGCCGGGCGCGATCCGCCATTGCTGCGACGCGTCGTCGAACGTTGCGAGGAGCCGCGGATCGATCGTCACGCTGACCGTCCGAGCCGCGCCGGGTGTCAGGTCGACTTTCTGGAAAGCCGCGAGACGCCTGGGCGCTTCCCATCCGCCGTTCGCCGGCGAGGCATAGACCTGGGCGACCTCCATCCCCCGGCGCTGGCCGGTGTTGCGGATCGAGAAACGTGACGGTGACCGTGCCGTCGGCATTCGCGCTGGCGGTCGGCTGGCCGAGCTCGAAGCGGGTGTAGCTAAGCCCGTGCCCGAACGGGAACAGCGGCTGCAGGTTGTTCTTGTCGAACCATTTGTAACCGACGGCCGCGCCTTCGGTGTAGGGCAGCGGGAAATTGTCCTCCTCGGTCTTGCCCCCGGGGCGCACCGGGCGCGGAAGCTGGCTTTCCGAAGCCGCGAAGGTGACGGGCAAATGACCCGATGGATTTACCCGGCCAGTCAGTAGGTTGGCGATTGCCTTGCCGCCCGCGCGGCCGGGGTACCAGGCTTCGAGGATAGCCGGCACACGCGCGGCCCAGGGCATCGCCACGCCAGCGTTGGTTTCGAGCACGACCGCAGTCCTTGGGTTCGCCTGCGCGACCGCGTCGATCAGCGCATTCTGATTGCCATCCAGTGACATCGCCACGTCGAAGCCTTCGCCCGACCATTGGGTGCCGAAGACGATGGCAACGTCCGCGCTACGCGCCGCGGCTGCAGCCGCCGCGGGATCACTGCCGTCCACGAATGTGATCTTCGCCTGCGGCAGGAGGCGGCGCAGTTCGTCGACCGGGGACGATGGATAATACATCACCGGTCCGGGCCATGCCGTCGGCGCGATGCCGGGCACCGCATTGCCGCCGCGCGGATAGACCAAAGACGAGCCGCTTCCCGCGAGCACGCCCTTGTCGGCGTGGCCGCCGATAACGACGATGCTCCGGACGCCGGGCCCAAGCGGAAGCAGATTGCCGTCGTTCTTGAGCAGGACCGCGCCTTGCTCCTCGTCGGCCTGGCTCACGCGCCTCGTTCGCCGCGAAATCGATCGGCGCGCTTGCCGAAACTGGATCGTCAACGAGTCCGTGCGCGAACATCGGGCGCAATATTCGCCTCGCCATCTCGTCGAGCCGCGCCTGTGGCACCTGACCCGAGGCGATTGCGGCCTTCAGCGGCGCGCCGAAGAAAGGCGCATCGTCGAACGGCCATCCGCTCTCCTGGTCAAGACCGGCGAGCGCCGACGGAACCGTGCTGTGGGTCGCGCCCCAATCGCTCATCACATAGCCGCGGAAGCCGAACGCACCGCGCAGCACATCGGTCAGCAACCACTTGTTCTCGCACGCGTAGGTGCCGTTGACGCGGTTGTACGAGCACATCACCGAACCCGGGTCGCCGCGCTCGATCGCGAACTGAAAGGCGAGCAGGTCCGACATTCGCGCCGCCGCGGGGTCGATCTGCGCATCGTGGGCTTTGCGGCCGGTCTCGAGATCGTTCAGCGCATAATGCTTGGCGGTCGAAATGATGTGGTTCGACTGAATGCCGGCGATCTCCGAACCGACGATGGTTCCGGCGAGCAACGGGTCCTCGCCGCCATATTCGAAATTGCGGCCGTTGCGCGGGTCGCGCAGGAGATTCACTCCGCCGGCAAGCATCACGTTGAAGCCGGACGCGCGCGCCTCGGAGCCGATCATGCGTCCGCCCTTGAACGCGATGTCCGGGTTCCATGTCGCCGCGGTCGCTATGCCGGAGGGAAGCGCAGTGCGCTCACGCTTGGTTGGCGCAGCGCCCTGCGTCGCAACGCCCTCGCCGGCGTCGGTCTGCCACTGCGGCGGGATTCCCAGCCGCGCAATTCCGGGGACGTAACCGGCCGAGCCGATGCGGCTTCCAGTGGGCGCCTTGAAATTGTTCTTCCAGTTGGCGTCGGTGGCGAACCACCCGAACACGAGGCTCAGCTTCTCGTCCTGGGTCAATTGCTGAACGACGAGCGCGGCGCGATCGTCGGCGCTCAGCGCGCGGTTCATCCATGGGCGCGCAGGCTCGGCAGCCGGCGCCGCTGCTGCGCACAAGCTCAAAGCGGCGGCACAGGCAAACAGGCTCGCGCGAAAACGGCTGGACATCGGCAATCCCCTCGAAAATCGTCTTATTAAGCGTTCGATAAGAGCTTGACACTAGCGCTCGCAACCAGTGAATGGTAGCGCTAACACAACCACCCCATTTGAATCGGACTCGCCCGCTCCTTATGGCCACCCCGGCGCACATGCTTCCTGCCGACACCAGCAACGCAATTCTCGCGGGGCGGCTGCTTCTCGACGAGGGGCCGACCCCCGTCGTGATCCGCGGCGGCGCGGTCGAGGACGTGTCGCGCTCCGCCCCCACGATCGCCGATCTGATGGACTTGCCCGATCCGGCCAGCGTCCGCGGCGAACGCCTGTTCGGCGTCGAGGAACTCGAGCGCCTCCCGGCCGAGACGCATTCCTCGCGCCGGTCGACCTGCAGGCGGTCAAGGCGGCAGGCGTGACCTTCGCCATCTCGGCGATCGAGCGGGTGATCGAGGAACGCGCGCGCGGCGACTTCCGGCTGGCGGGCGAAATCCGCGACAAGCTCGAGCAGCGCATCGGCGGGGCGATCCGTTCGGTGGTGCCCGGGAGCGACGCGGCGGCGCGGCTCAAGGACGCGCTCATAGAAGACGGCCTCTGGTCGCAATATCTCGAAGTCGCGATCGGCCCCGACGCGGAGATTTTCACCAAGACCGCGCCGCTGGCGAGCGTCGGCTCGGGCGCGAAGATCGGCGTGCGCTCCGATTCGAGCTGGAACAATCCCGAGCCCGAAGTGGTGCTGGTCGTGAACAGCCGCGGCGAAATTCGCGGCGCGACGCTCGGCAACGACGTCAATCTGCGCGACTTCGAGGGCCGCAGCGCGCTGCTGCTGAGCAAGGCCAAGGACAATAATGCATCCTGCGCGGTCGGGCCGTTCGTCCGGCTGTTCGACGACGCGTTCACGCTCGACGATGTGCGTTCCGCAGTGGTCGAGCTGGAGATCGTCGGCAGCGACGGGTTTCGGTTGAGCGGCCAGAGCCGCATGAGCGAGATCAGCCGCGATCCCGAAGAGCTGGTCCGGCAGGCGCTGAGCGAACATCATTATCCCGACGGCTTCGTGCTGTTCCTCGGCACTTTGTTCGCGCCGACCGACGACCGCGACGAGCCGGGGCGCGGCTTCACCCACAAGATCGGCGATGAAGTGCGCATCTCGACGCCGAAACTCGGCACGCTGGCGAACGTTGTCGCGACATCCCGCGACGCGCCGGCGTGGACCTTCGGGACGCGCGCATTGATGCGCAACCTCGCGTCGCGCGGCCTGTTGCCTGAAACGGAGAAAGCGATCCCTTGTCCGACACACTGAACTCATCTCATCAATGGCGAAGCCGTTTCCGCTGGCACCCACACCGGCGAGAGCATCAACCCGTCAAATCTGGACGACGTCGTCGCGCGCTATCCCAAGGCTGGCGCGGCCGAGGTGAATGACGCGGTGAAGGCCGCACGCGCCGCCTTCCCCGGCTGGTCGCAGGCCTCGCCCGAGGTTCGTTCCGACGTTCTCGACAGGGCGAGCAACATCATCATGAGCCGGGCCAAGGAGCTCGGCACCCTGCTGTCGCGCGAGGAAGGCAAGACGCTCCCCGAAGGCACGGGCGAAGTGATGCGCGCCGCGCGCATCCTCAAATATTTCGCCGGCGAGGCGCTGCGTCGGCACGGGCAGACGCTCGAATTCGACGCGGCCCGAACATCGACGTCGAAACGCATCGCGAAGCGGTCGGCGTCTTCGGGCTGATCACGCCGTGGAATTTCCCGATCGCGATCCCCGCGTGGAAGAGCGCCCCCGCCCTCGCCTTCGGCAACACCGTGGTGATGAAGCCCGCAACCCCGACTCCGGCGATCGCCCATGCGCTCGGCGCAGATCCTGATCGAGGCCGGAGCGCCTCCAGGCGTATTCAACCTGGTGATCGGCGAAGGCGACGTCGGGCGGGCGATCGTCGGCCACCCGGACATCGACGGGATATCGTTCACCGGGTCGCAGGTGGTCGGTGCAAGCGTCGGCGAAACCGCGATGAAGCGCCAGGCGCGCGTGCAGCTGGAGATGGGCGGCAAGAACCCGCTCGTCGTGCTCGACGACGCCGACCTCGAGCGCGCGGTGATGTGCGCCATCGACGGCGCGTTCTTGCGACCGGACAGCGCTGCACGGCGTCGTCGCGGATCATCGTCACCGAGGGCATTCACGATCGCTTTGTCGAAGCGATGGCCGAGAAAGCACGGTCGCTGCGCGTCGGCGATGCGCTCGACCCCAATACGCAGATCGGCCCGGCGGTCAGCGAGGCTCAGCTTGAGCAGAACCTCAGCTACGTAAAGATCGCCCGCGACGAAGGCGGCAAGGTGCTGACCGGGGGCGAGCCGCTGAAGCTCGACCAGCGCGGCTATTACATGGCGCCGACGGTGATCGCCGACACCGCGCCCGACCAGCGCATCAATTGCGAGGAAGTCTTCGGACCCGTCGCCAGCACGGTGAAGGTCAAGGATTACGAAGAGGCGCTGGAGATCGCCAATCGCGGGCAATTCGGGCTTTCGGCCGGGATCGTCACCAATTCGCTGAAGCATTCGCGGCATTTCCGCCGCCATATCCGGGCGGGCATGGTGATGATCAACCTGCCGACCGCAGGAGTCGATTACCATGTCCCATTCGGCGGAAGCCGCAAGTCCAGTTACGGCGCTCGAGAGCAGGGCTTCGCCGCCGTCGAATTCTACACACAGACCAAGACGGTCTATATCGGGGGTTAGCGATTTGCCGGAGGGGAACGACGACCGCGCCATTTATCCCAGTCTGCGCGGCAAGAAAGTATTGATCACCGGCGGCGGGTCGGGGATCGGCGCGGGAATCGTCGAGGCGTTTGCACGCCAGGGCTGCGACGTCACGTTCATCGACATATTGAACGGGCCGTCGGAAGCGCATGCGGCGAAGACCGGTTCGCGGTTCCTGCGCGTCGACCTGACCGACACCGCGAAATCGACGCAGTTAATCCGCGACCTGGTGGATGAGCACGGTCCATTCGACGTGCTGGTCAACAATGCCGCGAACGACGACCGCCACAAGGTCGAGGAGGTCACCGAGGCATATTGGGACGACCGTCTCAACGTGAACCTGAAGCACCACTTCTTTTCCGCCCAGGCGGTGCTGCCGGGGATGCGCGCCAAGGGTGGTGGATCGATCATCAGCCTGGGCTCGATCAGCTGGCACCTCGGCTTGCCCGACCTTGTCCTTTACCAGACGAGCAAGGCGGCGATCGAAGGGCTCACGCGCTCGCTCGCCCGCGACCTCGGGCCGCGACAATATCCGCGTCAATTGCGTCGTCCCCGGCAATGTGAAAACGCCGCGCCAGGAGCAATGGTACACGCCGGAGGGCGAAGCCGAGATCGTCCGGTCGCAGTGCATCAAGCACCGGCTGATGCCCGAAGACGTCGCCGCGCTCGTTGTCTTCCTCGCATCAGACGACGCGCGCGGAATGACCGGGCATGAATATTTCGTGGACGCCGGCTGGCGCTGAAAAATGGCCGCGAGCGAACCCAAAGACATCTGGGATCTCGCCGCCGAGCTTGGCGAAGGTCCGGTATGGGTCGAGCGCGATCGCGCGTTGTGGTTCGTCGACATCAAGAAGCACCAGATCCATCGCTACGATCCCGCGAACAGCGGCAAGAAAAGCTGGACCGCGCCCGAACAGGTGGGGTTCGTCTTTCCCGCGGAACGCGGCGGGTTCGTTGCCGGGCTGCAATCTGGGCTGTTCCATTTCGACGACGCGAACGGGACGTTCGAGCGCATCGTCGAAGTCGAGCCCGACCTCCCGGCCAACCGGCTGAACGACGGCGTGGTCGATCCCGCCGGCCGCCTGTGGTTCGGGACGATGGACGATGGCGAGAAAGCGAAAACCGGCGCCTTCTATTGCTTCGCCGAAGGGCGGGTCACGCGCACGGGGATCGACGATATCGCGATCACCAATGGCCCGGCCGTCTCGCCCGGACGGGCGGCTGCTGTACGTCGTCGATACGCTGAAGCGCACCATCGATCGCGTCGAGATCCGCGACGACGGAAGCCTCGGCGAGCGGCGGCCGTTCGCGCGCATCGATCCGAAGGACGGCCACCCGGACGGGCCGACGATCGACAGCGAAGGCTGCGTCTGGATCAGCCTCTACGGAGGCTGGGAGACGC
Organism: uncultured Alphaproteobacteria bacterium; assembly: GCA_963849435.1. GTDB lineage: Bacteria > Pseudomonadota > Alphaproteobacteria > Sphingomonadales > Sphingomonadaceae > Sphingomicrobium. Next base: position 55,421 of record CAWKHO010000021.1, on the reverse strand, counting down.
GCCGTTATTCGCCCGCCGGCGAGCTCATCCAACGCGTCCGCTTCCCGGTCGCGAACATCACCAAAATCGCATTCGGCGGCGGCGATCTGCGCACCGCTTACGCAACGACCGCGCGCCAGATGCTGAGCGCCGAGACCATCGCCAGGCAGCCACAAATCGGCGACCTGTTCGAGTTCCGCGTCGATGTCCCGGGAGTCCAATGTCCGCTCGTCCGCTACTGACGCTTTCCGCGCTGCTCGCCTCGAGCGCGCTGGCCAGTCCAACGCTCGATCCGCAGTTTGGCGATCAAGCCGTGATCCAGCGCGGCAAACCGGTCCTGCTTAGCGGCACCGCAAATCCGCGCGAGCGCGTGAGCGTCAGTCTCGGCGGCGACACGGTGACGACAACGGCAGACGCCAACGGCCGCTGGCAAGCCGAATTCCCGGCCCGAGCCGCGGGCGGACCGCTTACGATCAAGGCGACTGGCGCTGACGGTTCAGCGGCGACGGCTGAAGACATAGCCGTAGGCGATGTCTGGCTCTGCTCCGGCCAATCGAACATGGAATATCCGATACCGCGCACCTTGGGATATCCCGAGGGCCAGGCCGATCCGGACCCCGATCTCAGGTTGACCAAGGTCCCGCAGCAGCTCGCGGACACGCCGCAGGCCAACTTCTCCAAATCCTGGCAATGGCAGCCCGCCGGTCCGAACGTAAAGGCCTTCTCCGCGGCCTGCTATTTCATGGTCAAGCAGCTGCGGGATTCTCAGAAGGTGCCGATCGGCGCCATCGACGACACTTGGGGCGGCACGCCGATCCGCGCGTGGATGAGCGAGGCCGCGGTGCGGGCTTCGGGCGGTGCGGAGCTCGCCGATATCATCAGCCTGTTCCGCAAAGACCCGGCGGCCGCGCGTCGCCGTTTCGGTGAAAGCTGGGGCGAATGGTGGCGCTCGCGCACCGGCGACAAACCGGGTCAGGAGCCATGGCGCGCAAGCGGCCGGCTCCAGTGGAAGCCGGTTCCAAGCCTCAACTACTGGGAAAGCTGGGGGCCCGAGTGGCGGAGCTTCGACGGCGCGATGTGGGCACGCAAGCATGTGACGCTGAGTGCGCGGCAGGCGGCCCAGGCAGCGACCCTGTCGATGAGCGCGATCGACGACGTCGACGAGACGTTCGTCAACGGAACCGCGGTCGGCGGCGAGAATGCGTATAACGACCCGCGCAAGTATGCGGTCGCCAAGGGGATCCTCCACGCGGGCGACAATGAGATCATGGTCTACATTCGCGATTTTGGCGGCCCTGGCGGGTTCGCCGGACCGCAAGACGCGTTCAAGCTGACCTTTGCCGACGGGACGGCGGAGCCACTCTCGACCGGCTGGGAATATTCGGTGATCGCCAACCCTGCGGTGAGTCAGCCGCCGGTGCCACCGCTGACCGGGCTGGCGGGCGTGGCGACCATCTACAATGCGATGATCGCGCCGCTCGGCCGGCTCTCGCTTACCGGGGCCGCCTGGTACCAGGGCGAAGCGGACGTGGGCACGCCCGGCTACGCTCAGCGCCTGACCGGCCTCATGGCCGATTGGCGGAGGCAGTTCGGCACGCCCGGCCTGCCCTTCCTGATCGTCGGCCTCGCCGGTTTCGGCAAGCCTGTGGCCGTGCCGCACGAGAGCGGCTGGGCCGAAGTCATCAACGATCAGCGCGCGGCGGTGCAGGGCGATCGCCGCGCGGCGCTCGTCAGCGCGATCGACCTTGGCTCATGGCGCGACATCCATCCGTCGGACAAGCAAGAGGTCGGGCGGCGGCTGGCGCTCGCGGCCGAGACGCTTGCCTACGGCGGCGCTGGCGAGATCGGCCCGCTGCCGGTCAGCGCAACACACGCCGGCAATAATGTGGTCGTGCGGTTCACCAAGCCGCTGCAGGCGCTGAGCGGATCACGTCCAATCGGCTTCGAATTGTGCGGACCGGCGAGCGGAAGCTGCCGCTTCGCCGACGCGCGGGTGAATGGCAACACGGTTGAAATCGCCGGTGACGGCCAGCCGGTGACGCGCGTGCGCTATGCCTGGGCCGATTACCCGATCGTCAACCTCTACGACCAGGACCTGCTGCCGGCGCCGGTGTTCGAGCTTCCGGTTCAGTAATCACCTCCCCTGCATTTGCAGGGGAGGTGGCATTCCGAAGGAATGACGGAAGGGTCTTGGCGCGAGCGCAGGAAGACCCCTCCACCAGCTACGCTGGTCCCCCTCCCCTCGAAATCGAGGGGAGGAGAAACACGTCAGCCTTCCATCTGCTCGAGCTCTTTACCGCGAGTTTCATGAACCAGCTTCTGAACGAGGAAGAAGCTGATCACGGCGCACACGCCGTAGAACGTGTAGCTGATCGTCAGGCCGAGCTTCGCCGCCATCACCGGGAAGCTGAAGGAGATCAGGAAGTTGGCGAACCACTGGAAAAAGCCCGATACGGCGAGGGCCGATCCGCGGATCTGGTTGGGGAACATCTCGCCCAGCATCACCCACATCACGGGTCCCCAGCTCACGTTGAAGAAGATGACGTAGAGGTTGGCGGCGACGACGGCGACCATGCCGAGATCCTTGGACAGGACGAGATTGCCCTGCGGATCGAGCGAACCGTGGCTGAATGCATAGACCATCGTGAACAAGGTCACCGCCATTCCCGCCGAGCCGATGAGCAGCAAAGGCTTGCGGCCGATCTTGTCGATGACCGCAATGGTCACGAAGCAGGCGGCGATGGACACCGCACCGGAGACGATGTTGATCAGCAGCGACTGGTCCTCGGTGAACCCGGCCAGCTGCCACAAGGTCGCGCCGTAATAGAAGATCACATTGATGCCGACGAGTTGCTGGAACACGGCAAGCATGATTCCGACCCAGACGATCTTGCGAACGCCGAGAAAGCCGGGGCCTCCGGCGGGCGTGAGGACGTCGGACAGCCGAGGACGGTGCTCGGCGCTGAAGGTGCCGCGGATCTCCTCCAGCTTGGCGCGCGCGATGTCGCTTCCAAACAGCCTGGTGAGTACGCTGGCCGCCTGGTCATCCCGGCCTTTCGAAACGAGGAAACGCGGGCTTTCCGGGATCATGAACAGTGCGACGAGGAAGATTGCAGCGGGCAGCGCCTGCATCAGGAACATCCACCGCCATGCGTCCAGGCCGAACCAGAAGGTCGCCGTCGATACGCCAGCGCCCGCGGCGAGGAAGTAGTTCACGACGAAGGCGGCGGTGAGCCCGGTGATAATCATGATCTGCTGCACGGTCGTCAGTCGTCCGCGGATTTCCGCGGGTGCAACTTCCGAAATGTAGGCCGGCGAGAGCACGCTTGCCGCGCCCACCGCCATTCCCCCGCAGATTCGGGCGATCAGGAAGACGATGTGCGAGTGCGAGAAACCTTGCACCAACGCACCGCCGAGAAAGAGCGCGGCCGCCACCATCAACGTGTTGCGGCGACCCATGATGTCGGCGAGCCGGCCGGCGAAAAAGGCGCCGATGAAGCAGCCGATGAGCAGTGATGCGACGGTGAAGCCGAGACCGTTGGTCGGCGACCAGCTGCCTTTGACGAGGCCGAATGCCTGGCTTAGCCCATCCTGCGTGCCGTTCACGGCGCCGCTGTCGTAACCGAAAAGAAAGCCGCCGATCGTGGCGACGGCGACGATCGCGCCGATGAACCCCATGTTCGCGCGCTGCGGGCTCGCTTCAACCATTCATCTCTCCCCTACGCTGAGCTTCAGCGCTGTTAGCGGTAACACGCGCTCTTCCCCGGGCGCAACGGCCTAGCTCGTTTTTGCAGATTTGCGCGCTTTCGATTTGCGCGCGCCGGGTGGCGGCCCAGACGATTCGCGGATGATCATCGCGTGGCTGAGCACGCGCTCGGCGAACTTGTGCGGAGCGCCCGAACGGCGGCGGCGCAGATCGGCGATAAGTAATTCGAGCGCGGCTTCGGCCATCGCCGCGATCGGCTGCTTGACCGTGGTCAGCTCGGGCCAGACGCTGGTCGCAAGCGCGGTGTCGTCGAATCCGACGATGCTGAGGTCCTCCGGCACGTCGAGGCCGCGGCGATGCGCGACGCTGATCGTCGCTGCCGCCATGTCGTCGTTGCTGGCGAAGATCGCCGTCGGCACATCGGGCCGCGACAGCAGCCGCTCGCCCGCGGTCAGACCCGAGCGATAACTGAAATAACCCTGCTCGACCGGGGCAGCATCGCAATCGAGCCCAGCCTCCGTCAGGGCATCGCAGAAGCCGCGGAAACGGTCGTGCGTGGCAATGTGATTGGGGTGCCCCTTGATGAACCCGATATTGCGATGGCCAAGATCGAGCAGGTAGCGCGTCATCTCCTTGGCCGCGGCATGGTCGTCGATGCGCACGTTGAGGCTCTCGTCACGCGGCGCGCCCATCGCGACGGTGACCACCGGAAGCTGCATCGCGTCCAGCTCGACCAGGATCGGCTGCGATTCGGACAGCGGCGGCGGCAGGATCACGCCCTCGACGTCACTGTTGGCGAAGCGGCGGATGACTTCGGCCTGCTCGTCCGCGTCCTCCGACTCGCACGATTCGATCACGAGGTGCGCACCGGCGTTGCGCGCCGCGTGAAGCGCGCCGATCAGGAATTGCGCGAGATAGCCGGCGCTGGGATTGGCGTAGAGCAAACCGATATGCGCCGCCTCCCCTGCCGCGAGGCTGCGCGCGGCCGTGTTGGGCGAGTAATTGAGCTTGTCGATCGCTTCGAGCACCGCGACGCGGGTGGATTCGCGCACGTTGCGGCCCTGGTTGATCACTCGGCTGACGGTCATCGCCGACACGCCGGCGGCGCGCGCGACGTCCTCGATCGTGATCGCCCCCCGTCCCCGGCGGCTTGGTCTTGCCATCAGCACCCCCTAGGAAGCGTCAGCTAAGTGAGGCTCGGCGGCAATGCAAATCACACGCGTTGACGCGGGCCGTATCGCGGTTATGGTAGCGCTATCATAGCAGCCATGAGGGGAGCAGGCGTGGCGGTAAGACGTTGGCCCGTGGTGGCCGCAATGATCATGGGCCTGGCGACTGCGGCGTCGACGAACGCGCAGCCTCAGCCCCAGCCGCTTTACAAGGACGCGCGGCAGCCGGTCGAGCGGCGGGTCGAGGACCTGCTCTCGCGCATGACGCTCGACGAGAAGGTCGCGCAGCTCGAAACCGTGTGGGAGAGCAAGGCCAAGCTGCAGACCTCCAGCGGTCAGTTTTCACCCGAGCTCGCCGCCAAGAATTTCCCGAACGGGATCGGCGGTTTCGCCCGCCCGTCCGACTATCGCGGAGTGACGCAGACGAACGGCGCTGCGGGTGCTGCGGGTCCGACGGTCAATCGCGACGCCCGCCAAACCGCCGAATATATCAACGCCGCGCAGCATTGGGCGGTCGAGCACACGCGGCTCGGAATCCCGATCCTGATGCACGAAGAGGCGCTGCACGGCTATGTCGCGCGCGGCGCGACGAGCTTTCCGCAGGCGATCGCGCTCGCGAGCACGTGGGATCCCGAGCTGGTCACCCGCGTGTTTTCAGTGGCGGCACGCGAGGCGCGCGCGCGCGGCGCAACGCTCGTCCTCGCTCCAGTCGTGGATGTGGCGAAGGATCCACGCTGGGGCCGCATTGAGGAGACCTACGGCGAAGACCCGTACCTGGTGAGCCAGACCGGGCTGGCTGCGATCCGCGGCTTTCAGGGTTCGAGCCTTCCCCTCCCGGCCGACAAGGTCTTCGTCACCTTGAAGCATTTCACCGGACACGGTGCGCCGGAGAGCGGGACCAACGTCGGTCCGGCGCATGTCGGCGAGCGCGAGCTCCGCACCGATTTCTTCCCGCCGTTCGAAAGCGCGGTGAAGACCTATCCGGTGCGGTCGGTCATGCCCTCGTACAATGAGATCGACGGCATCCCGTCGCACGCGAACGGCTGGCTGCTGAACAAGGTGCTGCGCGGCGAATGGGGATACCAGGGCGCCGCCGTCAGCGACTATTACGGAATCCGGGAGCTGATGACGCGGCACAAGATGTTCGGCAACATCAAGGACGCCGCCGAACGCGCAATCAAGTCGGGAGTCGACGTCGAAACCCCCGATCCTGAGGGATACGTTTACCTGCCGGAGCTGGTGCGCGAAGGGCGCGTTCCGCAAAAGCTGGTCGATCAAGCGGTGCGGCGCGTGCTCACGCTGAAGTTCGAGGCGGGGTTGTTCGAGAATCCTTATCCCGACGTCGCAAGCGCGGAAGCCAAGACCGCCACCCCGGACGCGATCGCGCTAGCCCGCGAAGCCGCGGACAAGGCGATCGTCCTGCTCAAGAACGACAAGCAATTGCTCCCGCTTGATCCGTCAAAGATCCACCGCATGGCGGTGATCGGCACGCACGCACGCGACACTCCGATCGGCGGCTACAGCGACGTTCCGAAGCATGTCGTGAGCGTGCTCGAAGCGATGCAGGAGGCGGGCAAGAGCCGCTTCGCCGTCGATTATTCCGAAGGCGTGCGTCTGACCGAAAGCCGCTGCTGGTCGTGCGACGAGGTGAAGCTCGTCCCCGCGTCCGTGAACCGCAAGCTGATTGCGGCGGCGGTGCAGACCGCGCGCAGGGCCGACGTGATCGTGATGGTCCTGGGCGGCAATGAGCAGACCAGCCGCGAGGCCTGGGCGGACAATCACCTCGGCGATCGGGATTCGCTCGACATGGTCGGACAGCAGGAGGACCTCGCCCGGGCTATCCTGGCGCTGCACAAGCCGACCGTGGTGGTGCTGCTCAACGGGCGTCCGCTATCGGTGAATTACCTCGCGCAGAACGCGTCGGCGCTGCTGGAAGGCTGGTACCTCGGCCAGGAGACCGGGCACGGCGTCGCCGACGTTGTGTTCGGCAAGGTCAATCCCGGCGGGAAGCTGCCGGTGACGATCGCGCGTTCGGTCGGACAGCTCCCGGTCTTCTACAACCACAAGCCGAGCGCACGCCGCGGATATTTGTTCGGCACGACCGCGCCGCTGTACCCGTTCGGTTACGGACTCAGCTACACGCGCTTCGACATCTCGGCGCCGCGCGTGCGTGACTCCCGCAATCGCGGCGGGGCAGCCGGCGCAAGTCGAGGTGGACGTGGCGAATACCGGATCGCGCGCGGGCGACGAGGTCGTGCAGCTGTATGTCCACGACGACGAAGCGTCCGTCACGCGTCCTGTGATCGAGCTGAAGCGCTTCCAGCGCGTGACCCTCGCACCGGGCGAGAAGCGCACGATCCGCTTCGACCTGCAGCCGGACGATCTCGCGGTGTGGAACCCGGAGATGAAGCACGTCGTCGAGCCGGGGACGTTCACCATCTACTCCGGCCCGAACTCGGTCGACCTCAAGCCCGCAAAGCTGACGGTTACGGGTTAGTCTTCCCCGCGCATATCGTGTCGAGCTTCGCCGAATAATCCGGCGGCGCGGGAAGGATCACGCCCTTCTGTTTCGCAAGCTCTGCCCGAGATCCGAGTGGCGCCAGGCTAAGGTCGGTATATTCCCGATACGCCGGATCGCTTTCCGCCTGCGGCAGCGAGACGAAACGGTACCCCGCATCGCGGTAAAGTCTGCAGAACCTGCGGCATCATGTGCGCGCTCATCGCGCTGACGTGCGTCAGCAGCACATAAGGCATGTCGCGGCCATAGAGCTTGTGCGCAGTCTCGCGGTCGTCGGCGATGCTTTGCCTCACCGCGCCCAGATAGAGCCGCTCCAGCTCCGCAATGCCCGCCGCATCGTGCTTTTCAGAGCAGCGCGCATAAGCCGGAGTCCACGCCCAATCGGAAAAGCCGGTGGTCACCGCGGCGACGCGGTAGCCGTGCTTCGCTAGAATTTGCCGCGCTGCGATCCGCTGTGCCTCGTCCTTGCCCTCATCCAGAAATGGATAGCGGAACCATCGCCAGTCCGTTCCAGCGCCGAGCTTTTCGAGGACCGGTTCGTCCTTCGTCAGTTCGTCCTCGAACTGCGCAACTGTGATTTCGCTGAGATGGGGGTGGGACCAGGTGTGGTTGCCCAGGACGAAGCCGGCCGCGCGCCATTCGCGCAATGCATCCATCGTCGCCGCGTCGGTCACGTTCACTGCGTTGACGAAGCCAGTGACGGGTGCATGACGCGCCTTCAGCGCAGCAACCATCTGCCGGTTCACTTCGAGCGGCGTCAGCCCGGGCGGATAAGGCGCATGCACCGGCAGATCGTCGACGGTGATGGCGATCTCGGGCCCTTGCGTCTCCGGCGCCGTCGCGCACGAGGAAAGCAGCAGAACGACCCCAGACAAGCCGATACTGCGGATCACACGGTCTCCTTCACCCGCGAGGATTTCCAGATGTCGATGCCGGCGTCGGTCGCGTATTGATCGATGCGGGCCAGCTCGTCGGCGCTAAACTCGAGGTTGCGGGCGGCGGCGAGCGAATCTTCGAGCTGCTCGACATTGCGCGCGCCGATCAGCGCGGAGGTGACGCGCGGATCGCGCAGCACCCAGCTTATCGCCATCTGCGCCAGCGTCTGGCCGCGTTCCTTCGCCAATGCATCAAGCGCCCGAACGTGCGCGAGATTCTGCTCCGTGAGGAAGTCGGGCGAGAAAGACCCAGAACGGGCGGCTCGCGCATCCGATGGTATCCCGTTCAAATATTTGTCTGTGAGCAAACCTTGCGCAAGCGGAGAAAAGGCGATGCAGCCAATTCCGAGCTCGCCAAGCGTGTCGAGCAGCGACTCTTCGATCCAGCGGTTGACGAGTGAGTAAGACGGCTGGTGGATCAACAGCGGCACGCCCTCGCCGGCGAGGATCGCCTGCGCCTTGCGCGTCAGCTCGGCCGAATATGACGAGATCCCAACGTAGAGAGTCTTGCCCTGCCGTTGCGCATGGACGAGCGCACCCATCGTCTCCTCGAGTGGAGTCGAGGGATCGACCCGGTGCGAGTAGAAGATGTCGACATAGTCGAGGCCCATCCGCTTGAGGCTCTGGTCGAGGCTCGCGAGCAGATATTTGCGCGAGCCGCCGTCGCCGTACGGCCCCGGCCACATGTCGTACCCGGCCTTAGTCGAGATGATCAGCTCGTCCCGGTAGGGCCGAAAATCCTCGGCCATCCAGCGGCCGAAATTCTCCTCCGCCGAGCCGTAGGGCGGACCGTAATTGTTGGCGAGATCGAAGTGGGTGACGCCGAGATCGAAGGCGCGCCGAAGCACCGCGCGGCCGGTCTCGAAATCGTCGATGCCGCCGAAATTATGCCACAGGCCAAGCGAGATCGCCGGCAGGTCGAGCCCACTTCGCCCGCAGCGCCGGTACGGCATGCGTCCGTCATAACGCTCGGGATCCGGAAGATATTGATCAGCCGTCATCCACGCTCTCCTGTGCCGTAGCGCGATGGCGCCGCGGCGAACGCGTCTGCAATGGCCTGCCTCAGCAGCTTCGGCCGAAAATCGCGGTCGTACGGCGTGCTGCGCTGACCCGCACCGTCCTTGCGCGGAGCAAATCCGTTCAACCAGGTGTAGCGGTCGCACATCCCCCAGCAGAGGATGTCGTTGAGCTGCGGGTAGGACAGCATCAGCTCGAGATAAGCCTTGGCATAGTCGGCAACCATATGGTCACGGATCGCGACGTCCATCGGCGCTTCACGGTCGTTGACGTCGAACTCGGTGATCTTGAGCTTGTAGCCCATTGCCACGACCTGATCGACGAAGCGCCGCCACGGGCCTTCGAACTCGCGGACGATTTCGGCGACCGGCGCTTTCTTCAGCAATCGGATGTGCGACTGCACGCCGAGCGTATCGACGGGCGTGCCGCGCTTGCGGAAGCCTTCGAGCAGCTTAAGCACGCCGTTCGCGTGCGTCTGGTCCTCGCCGGTGAGCTCCCAGCTCATATAGTCGTTGTAGACGAGCTCGGCATGAGGCGCTTCCGCGCGCGCAGTGTGGAACATGAGGTCGAGGAACGCTTCGCCGCCGAGCGCACGGGTGACGTTGGTGGCGCGGATCTGACCGGTTTCAGGCTGCACGGCCTCATTGACGACGTCGTAGGAATAGATGCGTGTCCCGTAGCGCCGGCAAACCGTCTGCACGTGGTTCACCAGCAATTGCTCGGCTTCAGCGGGGGACTTGAACTGACGTTCGGCAAGCCACTTCGGGTACCATTTCGTCGGGGTCCAGAAAAGCGTGTGGCCGCGCAGTTTGAAGCCCTTGCGGGTCGCGTAATCGGCGATTGCATCGAAGGCGCGGAAGTCGAATGCGTCCGGTGTGCGCCGAACCCACTGCCACTTGAGTTGGTTCTCCGGCACCAGAAGCCCGCACTCGCGCTCGAGGAGCGCGGCATAAGCGGGGTTGGTGAAGCTTCCGGCGTCGGTTCCAGGCGGAGCCCACGCCACCGCCGAACCGAAGCGCCGGTTGCTCTTGCGCGCAAGGCCGTCGAGCGATTGCGCACCAGGCGCCGGGCTCGCCTGCAATTGGCTGCTTGCGAGCACGGCCGCTCCGGCGGCCAGCGCTTCGCGGCGTGTCAGCTTCATAACCCCTCCTATGGTAGCGCTATCAATGCTAGGCTCGCCCGCATGTTGTCAACGACTCCGCATCGGCTGCTGGCGAGCATGCTTTTGTTGCTGGCGGCGGCCATTGCGCCCACGCCCGCCGCTGCCGAAGACGGCTACGATCTATGGCTGCGCTACAAGCCGCTCGAACAGAGCTCGCGCGAGCGATACACGGCGCACGCGAGCGGCATCGTCGTCCAGGAATCGAGATCCGACTTCTCACCGCGGCCGCCGACGAGCTGCAGCGCGGACTGACCGGCTTGCTCGGCCGCCCGGTCCGCCGGTCGGGACTGAAGGACGGGGCAATTGTCCTTGCGAGCAACCGCAACATTCCCCGCATTGGCAATGAGGGCTTCGTCATTCGATCGACGAAGCTCAATGGTCACGCCGTGACGCTGATTGCGGGCAATCGCGACATTGGCGTGCTCTACGGCGCGTTCGCCTTCCTGCGCCTGATGCAAACGCGCCGCGACATTGCGCACGTCAACATCACCGATGCGCCGAAGCTGCCGCTGCGAATGCTCGACCATTGGGACAATCTCGATCGCACGGTCGAGCGTGGATATGCGGGTCCGTCGATCTGGGACTGGGCGTCGCTTCCGAAGATCGAATTCGCGATACGTGGATTATGCCCGCGCCGATGCCTCCATTGGAATCAACGGTGTCGTGCTCAACAACGTCAACGCCGACCCGCAAGTGCTCACGCCCGAGTATCTGAGGAAGGCCGCCGCGCTCGCGAGTGTCTTCCGGCCCTATGGCATCCGCGTCTTTCTCACGGCTCGCTTCAGCAGCCCGGTGCAGATCGGCGGGCTTGAGACCGCGGACCCGCTGGACCCACGCGTAAAGGCGTGGTGGCGCGCCAAGGCGGACGAGATCTATCGGTCCATTCCCGACTTCGGCGGCTTCCTCGTCAAAGCCAATTCCGAAGGGCAGCCCGGTCCGTGGGACTACAAGCGCACACAGGCGGACGGCGCCAACGTCATCGCCGATGCGCTCGCGCCGCATGGCGGCACCGTCTTCTGGCGCGCGTTCGTCTACGGCAATTCCAAAGAAGACCGCGCCAAGCAGGCGTATGACGAGTTCCGCCCGCTCGACGGCAAGTTCCGCAACAACGTCGTCGTCCAGGTGAAGAACGGGCCGATCGACTTCCAGCCGCGTGAACCTTTCCACCCGCTCTTCGGACAAATGCCGCACACGAGGATAGGATTCGAAGTGCAGCTGACGCGTGAATATCTCGGTCAGAACGACGGCGTCGTTTTCCTGGCGCCGATGTGGACGGAAGTTCTGGACTCCGACACCTGTTCGCCGCGCTGCGGAACGCCGGTCAAAGCGACCATCGCGGCGATGGCGGGTGTGTCGAATGTCGGGAGCGTTCGCGACTGGACCGCGACCAATTTCGACCAGGCGAACTGGTATGCGTTTGGCCGGCTCGCATGGAACCCGTCGCTCCCGCCGCGACAGATCGCCGATGAGTGGACGCGCATGACCTGGACCAACGACGCGCGCGCTGTGAAGCCGGTCGTCGCGATGATGCTGAGCTCGCGCGAGGCGGTGGTCGATTTCATGACGCCGCTCGGGCTCGCGCACCAGTTCCAGGACGATCACCATTACGGCCCCGCGCCATGGTCGTGCAGCTTCAGCGAGCCGACCTGGAATCCCTGTTATTACAACAAGGCCGACGCCGGCGGCATCGGCTTCGATCGGACGGCGACTGGGAGCGATGCAGCCGCCCAATATTCAGCGCCGGTCGCGCGTTGCTTCGCCGACCTGAAGTGCGTCCCCGACAAATATCTGCTGTGGTTCCATCACGTGCCGTGGACCTACCGCATGCGCGACGGCGGGAGCCTGTGGAACGCGCTCATCGACGCACTACGACCGCGGAGTCGCGCAGGTCGAAACCAACCGGCGCGAATGGCGCGAGCTGCGACCCTATGTCGACGCAGAGCGGTTCGCGGCGGTCAGCGCCGACCTCGATCGCCAGGTGCTGGAAGCATGGTGGTGGCGCGACGCGTCGATCGCTTATTGGCAGAGTTTATCGAAGCTCCCGCTTCCGCCCGGCCATTCACCTCCGGCTCATCCGTTGTCATGGTATCAGGCCATTCATTTCGACCGCGTACCGGGATTCCTCAGCCCGAGGATCGATCCCGAAATCTTGTGCGTTGCAGGTAGAGGAGGCTCGTCATGCGCTCAGTCATCTTCATCACCGCCGCGGCACTGACCGTGGCCAGTTGCGCTCAACCGCCGGTTGCGCCCGGCGACAACGGAGCTTTGGCGCGCGAGCTCGCGGGCCGCGTTGCAGCCGGTCCACCGGAGAGCTGCGTCGCCACGCAGCAGTCGACGAACCTGCGCGTGATCGACCGGCAGACGCTGGCCTACGAGCAAGGCACGACCTTGTGGGTCAACCGGCTCGCTGCACCGTGTCCGGGCATCGAACCGCTGAATACGGTGATCGTGGAGCCGAAGCTCGGAACCCAATATTGCCAGCGGCGATCACATCCGCGGGCTCGAACCCGGCGGAATCATTCCAGGGCCGGTCTGCTTCCTCGGCAAATGGGTGCCTTACCGTAAGCCCTGATCTAGTGGATTGTGGCCGCGGCGGGCTCGTCGCTGAGCGTGACGCGTGCGCGGTTCGCCGCCACCGAGAACAGGAACAGCACGGCGTAGCAGGCGGCCGGCACGATGAAGGCTTTGACGTAGCTCGTCTGCTGCGAAACCAGGCCGACCAGCGGCGGGATTAGCGCGCCACCGATGATCGAGAAGCAGAGGAAGCCCGAGGTCGCCTCGTTGCTCGCCGTCGACCGCTCCAGCGTCAGCGTGAAAATCACCGGGAACATGATCGAGTTGAACAGGCCGATGCAAAGCGCGACCACGCCCGCGGCAACGCCGCCGACCGAAAAGACGTAGAGGCACATCAGGCACGCGGCGGCCGTAAACACCGCGAGAAGGATGGCCGCGCGCACCCGCGCCAGCAGCGCCGATCCGATCGCCCGGCCGACCATCGCGCCGCCCCAGTAAAGGGCGACGGCCTTGCCGGCTTCCTCGGCGGACACGCCAAAGATCCCGTCATTGCCCATGATGTGCCCGATCAGCGGGAAGGCGAATGGCGCATCGCTCCGGCCCCACACTGAATCCGAATGGAGGAAGAAGGCCATCTGGGTGCCGATCGCGACCTCCGCGCCGACGTAAAGGAAGATCGCGAGCCCCCCGAGCAACGCCCAGCGCGAGGATAAGGCATCGCTGACAACCGCGACGATTCCGCGGCGCGCGATTTCCTGCGACGGCGCCGGCGCGGCCTCCGTCACGGTTTTGCGGAAGACAATGAACAGCAGCGCGAGCGCGATGATGAACCCGCAGATCCAGAAGTAGGCGCGGTCGATCCCCGCCAACGAAGTCAGCCGCGCCGCTTGCGTGGTCGCCTCGCATTGCTTGGTCTCGATTCCTTTCAGGAACAGGACCGCGCCCAGGTACGGGCCGATGAAGGTGCCGAGCGAATTGAACGTCTGGCTGAAGGTCAGGCGGAAGTGGCTGTATTCGGGCTTGCCAAGCGCAGCCGCCAGCGGATTGGCGGCGACCTGCAGGATGGTGATCCCGCTCGCCAATACGAACAGCCCGAGCAGCACCAGATTGTAGGTCACGAGATTCGCCGCGGCGAGCATCAGCAGGCAGCCGATCGCCATCAGCGCGAAGGCAATGAGAATCGTCGGGATGGACTTCATCCGCGCGAGCAGGAGGGCGGCTGGAAAGCTCATCACGCCATAAGCGATGAAGAAGGCGAAAGCGCTCAGCTGCGCGCGCACGTCGGTGAGGCAGAAGATGCCCTTCACCGCGGTGACAACCGGGTCGTTGAGCGAGGTGATGAAGCCCCAGGCGAAGAACAGGCAAGTGACGATCACATAGGCGCCGGTCACGCCCGCGCTGGTCCGTTGCTGCATGTCGGCCCGCTCCCCGATAGAGAGACAGTCCCTTGGAAAAGGGACAGTCCCTCGCCGCACGTTGGCAGCGAAATTGGGGTCGCACAAGGCGGCAAGTTAGCGCTAACGTTGCGACCCGGTGCACATCGGCGAGGGAGCGCGCATTGCCGAGATTTCTGTTCGCAGTCCTTTCCGCATTGGCGCTGCTTTCGTGCGCGCCGGCTGCCGCACAGGTGGTGAAAGTCGACGGCGGCGCAGTGCGCGGAAAATCGTTCGAGGGCGGCGGAGTGATCTTCCGCGGTATCCCGTTCGCCGCCCCGCCCGTCGAAGACCTTCGCTGGAAAGCGCCGCAGCCGGTGATCCCGTGGAGCGGAGTCCGCGACAGCGTCGATCAGCCCGCGTCATGCGTGCAGAACGATCAGGGCTGGAACCACGGCGATTATGTAATCGGCCGCGAGGATTGCCTGACGCTCGACGTGCGCACGCCGGCGATGGGCGGCAAGCTGCCGGTGCTCGTGTGGATCCACGGCGGAAGCAATCGCGCCGGCGGTCCCAACGACATCGTCCTTTCCGATGTGGGCAAGCAGGTCGTGCTCGTCGGCATCCGCTACCGGCTTGGCATCTTCGGTTTCCTGTCGCACCCCAAGCTCAGCGCCGAACAGGGCGGCACGTCCGGCAATTACGCCCTCATGGACCAGATCGCCGCGCTGCAATGGGTGCAGCGGAACATCGCCAAGTTCGGCGGCGATCCGACGCGCGTGACGATCGCCGGGGAATCGGCCGGGTCGCAGGACGTGAGCCTGATGCTCGCCGCGCCGGCCGCCGCGCCGTTGTTCCGGCAGGCCATCATGGAAAGCGGCACACCCGGCTTTGGCTTGCCGTTCCGCAGCCTCGCCGATGCCGAGCGGATCGGCGAACAGTCGGACGCTATGCTCGGCGCCGGTGGCGACATCGCGAAGATGCGCAAGATGTCGGTGCCAGCGCTGCTCGCGGTCGACCTCAAGCTCCACGACGACGCGCTCGAGTCCGACGCGATGCTGTGGCTGAGGATCACCGTCGACGGAAAGGTGTTTCCTTCCAACCCGCGCAGCCTGCTTGAGATCGCGCCGGCCAAGTCGGTCATCCTTGGCTCCAACCGGGTGGAATTCGGAGTCGACCGGACGCATCGCGATCCGCTGATCGCCAAGGCGTTCGGCGCGCACGCTGCGGAGGCGCGCGCGTTCTACCATAGCGATCAACGGCCCGACCCGCCGGCCGATCCGCGCCTGGGCTCGCTCGACGACCAGATCGGCACCGACGTCATCTTCCGCTGCCCGACTGAGAAGATGGCGCAAATCCTGTCGGCAAAGGGCGCGCAGGTCTGGCGCTACGAGTTCGATGCCGCGCCCGGCGGCGGCAAGACCTCGCATGCGGCGGAAATTCAATATGCGTTCGGGGACGCGACTTTCGCGCACGGATTGTCGCTGAAACCCTATTGGTTGAACTTCATGCTCCACGGCGACCCGAACGGACCAGGGGTCGCGCAATGGCCACGCTTCACTCCGGCGGCGCCGGCGCATGTTTTGTTCAGCGACTCCGGGGTGGCGCAGCTTGGCGCGCTGAAGCCCGAAATCTGCTCACTATTGGACCGCATATGACGATCGAACGACGCCGATTCCTGCAACGCGCTTTCGCCGCGCCGCTGATGCTCGCCGCCGCGCCCGCCGTCGCCAAACAATCATTCAAGACCGGCGATTGGAATCAGTGGTTTCACGATTGGTTCGGCCGCGACTTCGGCATGATCGCCTACTACGCCGGCGACAATGCGAAGCTGCTCGCGTCGCACGAGCCGGTAGACGTGGTGTTCCTCGGCAATTCGATCACCGAAGGCTGGTTCGACAAAAGGCCAGGCTTCTTCACGCACGGGCGGATCAACCGCGGGATCGGCGGGCAGACGACACCGCAAATGGTGCTGCGCATGTACAGCGACGTCGTCGCGCTGAGGCCCAAAGCCGTGCACATCATGGCCGGGACCAACGACATCGCCGGCAACACCGGACCGATGACGGCCGAGATGAGCGAGAACAACTTTCGCGCGATGATCGACATTGCGCGGAGGCACGGCATCGCGGTGCTGCTCGCGCCGGTCCCGCCGGCGGCAAGCTTCCCGTGGAAGCCGGAAGTACAGACACGGCCCCGGATTGCCGAGCTCAACCTTTGGCTTGAAGGGTTTGCGCGCGAAAGCGGCGCAACGTGGGTGGATTATCGCCACGTCCTGGACGATGGCACTGGCGTGATGAAGCCCGGTCTTGCCGTTGATGGAGTCCACCCGAACGAAGCGGGATATGACGCGATGGCGACGGTGATCGAGCCGATCCTGCGGCGGATGTTCGGACGGGTCGACCGCGCATGAAGCTGCAGCGGCGCTATGTCGAAAAGCCGTGGGGCCGAACCGAGCTGCCCCCGATGTTCGATCCGCCCGCGGGCGAACGCATCGGCGAGGTGTGGTTCACGGATGGCGCCGAGCTGCCGCTGCTCGCCAAATACATCTTCACCAGCGAGCGGCTGTCGATCCAGGTCCATCCCGACGACGCGCAGGCCCGCGCCCGCGGCCTGCCGCAAGGCAAGAGCGAATGCTGGTACATCCTCGATGCAGAGCCCGGCGCGACGCTCGGCCTCGGCCTGAAGCAAGAGATCGGCAAAGACGAGCTGCGCGGAGCGGCGCTTGATGGCTCGATCGAACAGCTGATGGACTGGCGGCCAGTCGCGGTCGGCGATTTCATCTTCGTTCCGTCGGGCACAATCCACGCGATCGGCGCGGGAATTTCGCTGCTCGAATTCCAGCAGAATGCGGACGTGACCTACCGGCTCTACGATTACGGCCGGCCGCGCGAGCTTCACCTCGACGACGGTGTCGCGGTCGCGGCTGCAAAGCCATTCGACGATCGTCTGATCCAGCACCTTTCGGGCTCGGAGCAGCGGACTCTGGTCAACGGGCCGCATTTCACCCTGGTGCTGACAAGCGAAGATGCGCTCGAAGGGCGGCAGCGCTGGGTGATGCCGCTCGACGGCGAGGCTCATTCGGCGAACATGAAGGCAGGCCCTGGAGATTGCCTGCTGCTAGACCCGGACGCGCGTGTGGATTCGTCCGGCGCGCGGATGCTGATCGGGGCTAAATCCCGGCCGTCATAGCGAGCGCAATTGCGCCCAGCGGTCCGGCGTTCGCGCCGAGCGCGGGCGCGCGCACGTAATTCCCGCCCCGCGGAAGCTCCATGTAGCCGTTGAGGCTTTCGACCAGCATGCGCTCGATCCGCTCGAGCAGGTGCGGCTGGTTTTCGACGACGCCGCCGCCGATCGCGATCGCGCGCGGCGCCGCGGCGCAGACGATCGCGTGGCAGAGCTGGGCGATCGCCCAAGCGACCGATTGCCACACTGGATCGTCGGGCCCGAGCTGTTGCGCCGCGTCGCCTGCGCGGGCCTTCAGCGACGGACCTGCCGCGAGGCCTTCGACGCAATCGCCATGGAACGGGCATGAGCCGGCAAAGTCATCGCCCGGAAGCCGTGCGACACGGATGTGGCCGAGCTCGCAATGGGCGAAGCCGCGCGTCGGCTTACCGTTGACGATCAGGCCGACGCCGACGCCCGTGCCGACGGTGATGTAGGCGAAATCGTCGAAGCCCTGCCCTGCTCCCCAGCGCATTTCGGCCAGCGCCGCGCCGTTGACGTCGGTGTCGAACGCGGCGGGAGTGCCTGCGGCGCGCTGCAATCGTCCAAGCACATCGGCGCCGCGCCATCCAGGCTTGGGCGTGCTCGTGATCTGTCCGAAACTTTGCGAGCCCTGATCGAGATCGATGGGTCCAAAGCTGCCGATCCCAAGCGCCGTGAAGCCTTGCCCCGGGCGCCAGCCCGACAGGATCTGCTCAAGCCGCCCGAGCGTCTCCTTCGGCGACGTCGTCGGCACCGTTTCGCGCGCGATGATCGCGTCCGGACCGCTCGCGAGAATCGCGACGCATTTGGTCCCGCCGAGCTCGACTCCCGCATAGGTCACTTCAGAGGGCCTCGGCGATTTTCTTGATGGTCATTCGCATGCGCTTGAGCAACGTCGGCGTCGCCGGTCCAAGGATACCACGCGCGTGCTCCGGCAAATGCTCTCCCGGATCGCCGTTGGCGCAAAAGACGTAATGATCGAAGACCATCCGCCACACTTCGCGCTGCTCCGGCGGCAGAACCTTGAACGCGAACAACGCGTACATCAAAGCGTCATAGGGGCCGCCCCCATCCGCAGGCGCGTCGTTCCACCAATAATTGACGAAGAGGTTGACCGGTTCGAGCGAATCGACGCCGTGCCACCAGTGGTAGGGAATGTAGATGGCGTCGCCCGGTCCGAGCTCAGCCCGCTCCGCAGTCTTGATCGCCTCTGCGAACCGCGGGAAGCGTTCAAGGTCGGGATGGTGCGGGTCGACCATGCTGATCGGAGTTCCCGCCGGGGTGAGTTCGAACGGTCCCGGGTAAAGGTTCGGCAGTTGCTCAGGCGGGAAGACGGTGAAGCGCCGCCGTCCCGCGACGACAACTCCGAGATTCTCATACAGATCATAATGAGGTGCGACTTGAATCCGGTTGCCGATCCACGCCCGCGGTGGAACTTCCCGATGAAGGATCCCGATTGGGTTCTCCGCTTCGAAACCGGGCAGCAGCTTCGCAATCGGCTCCGACTGCACCGCCATCGCAAGTGGCGCCGGTTCATCGCAGTCGCGCAGCAATCGGTCGAGAAACGGTGCGAGTTCGGTCATGCCACGCTGGAAGTTCAGCGCTGTGACGTCTTCGTTATAGAAGAACTGCCCGCTGATTTCCGGCGGGCCGACCATCGCTGCTCCGCGTGCTCCTGGAAAGCGCTTCAGATAGTCGATGAATTCCCGGTCCCCCTGCCCCGCCGCCTTAACGGCCGGCCAGTCGGTGGCCAGGCCGCGAAAGATCGCCGGCTTCTGAAGGGCGCGGATTTCCTGAAACTGGGCGCTGTCGATGCGCCCGAATTCGCGGATGGGCGCAGGCTCCGGCAAATCGCTCACGATGCGCGCCTCAGGGCGACCTCACTCTTGCTTCCGTGAGCGCCGCAGGAATTCGTCCTGCATCGGCATCATGCGCGCGGTGTTGGCGACGACCTCGCGAATGTGCGCAAGGCGGTGTAAAGTCTCCTCGTCTGACAGAAGATCTGCAGCTGGATGATAGCCTCCGGCTTCGATTCCCTGGCCCACGAGGACGGACAGCCAGCTCGTTTCGGTGAACAGCTCTTCGTGTTCGCGGAACACTCGGCCGTTCCGCCGGAACATGTCGATCTTATAAGCCACGCCGTCTGGCGGATCGATCTCGCGGCAGTAATCCCAGAACGGCGAATCGTTGCGCTCCGTCGCTTTGTAATGGAGCACGAGGAAGTCGCGGATATCGACATACTCCTGGAGCGTGTCGGAGTTGAAGCGATCGATCTCCAGCGCATCGAAGTTGCGCGTCGGAAACAGCGTCATCAGTCGCGCGATCCCCGACTGCACGAGATGGATGCTCGTCGAACTCGAGAGGCTCGAGAAATCCAGCGGCAAGTCCAAGCGAAACGACGTTCTTGATCCAGGGCTTTCGGCGGTGACCGGCCTTGAACCGCAGCGGCCTCGGATCAGCCAAGGGCGGTCCATCGAGATTGGCGAGCAGCGACGCCGCCGCTTCATCGTCGGAGACGTGGGCGCTCGAATAGACGTAGCCGTTACCGATCCGGTGCTGGAGCGGGATTCGCCACTGCCAGCCCGCCGGGCGCGCAGTCGATCGGGTAAGCGGCAAATGATCGCCCCCAAGCTCGCATGGTACGGCAAACGCCCGGTCGCACGGCAGCCACTTCGACCAGTCGTCGAACCCCGATTTGAGCGTCTGCTCGATCAGCAGGCCACGAAAACCCGAGCAATCGATGAACAGGTCGCCTTCGATCCGCGCGCCGCTTTGCAGGATCACCGCTTCGACAAATCCTGTCTCGCCGTCTTGCGCGACATCGACGATCCGGCCCTCCGTGCGCACTACGCCGGCAGCTTCGGACAGGCGGCGGAGGTATCGGGCGTAGAGGCTGGCGTCGAACTGGAATGCATAGGCGATCTTCGACAGCGGTGAGTTCGGCTGATCGCGCCGGGGATGATCGAAGCGACCCTGGAGCCCGGCGGCGATCGCAAGCGAATAGGCGTCGAGAGGCGTCGGATCACCGAGCGAACGGCCCTTTAGCCAGTGATGGTGGAACTCGATCCCTTTCATGTCGATGCCGTAGAAGCCGAAGGGGTGCACGTACCTGTGACCCAAGCGAGTCCAGTCGACGAATTCGATGCCGAGTTTGTAAGTCGCGTTGGTCGCGCGGACGAAGTCGTGCTCGTCGATGTCGAGCAGATTGTTGAACAGCAGGATCTGCGGGATCGTCGCCTCGCCAACTCCGACGGTACCGATTTCGTCGGACTCGATCAGCTCGATTCGAAGGTCGTGGATTTCACCCATGATCTTCGACAGCGCAGCCGCGGCCATCCAGCCGGCGGTTCCGCCTCCGACGATCACGACCTTGCGGACGCGGCCTTCTCTCAAAAGACGAACTCCGGGAGCTCCGGTTCAGCCGCCGGCCGACCGAGAATCTGCGCAATAAAATCGCCGTGGGTGGGAAGGCGTTGTGCCGCATCGAGGATTCCGAGCCGCATCTGCTCGAGCGCGGACGCTACCTTGCCCTCGTCAAGTGCGTCGGTAACCGGCTCATAGTCATCAGGCACGATGCCCTGGCCGAACATTACCGCGACCCAGCTTGGAGTTGCGAACAACTCCAGCTCGTCGCGAAACACACGGCCCTTGGCTCGCCACAACTCCACTTTTCTCTCGAGCGAATCCGGCACGCTCATGGTTCTGCAGTAGTTCCAGAATTCAAAGTCATCACGCTTCGTGGCGTTGTAGTGGAGGATGATGAAATCGCGGACGTCCTCGAACAGCCCCTGCATCTGGCGATTGTACTCGTCGCGCTCGACAGGGTTGAATCGGCGGTCGGGGAACAAACTCAGGAGCTTGCTGATGCCGCTTTGAATGAGGTGAATGGCGGTCGATTCGAGCGGTTCGACGAACCCGCTGGAAAGGCCAAGCGAAACAACGTTACGATTCCACGCGAGCAAGCGCCGACCCGTACGAAACGACAGATGGCGCGGCTCGGCCAACGGTGCGCCCTCCAGATTGGCTAGCAGCAGCTCCCGCGCATCATCGTCGGACATGTGAGCACTCGAATAGACAAGCCCGTTGCCCATCCGGTGCTGGAGCGGGATCCGCCACTGCCACGCAGCCGCATAAGCGGTGGAGCGGGTGAACGGGTCCGGATTGCCCGAATAGCTGCACGGCACGGCGACTGCGCGATCGCACGGAAGCCAGTGCGACCAATCCTCATACCCAGTGCCGAGCGCCTGCTCGATGAGTAGTCCGCGAAATCCCGAGCAGTCGATAAACAAATCGCCCTCAACCGTCTGTCCGTCGGCGAGGACAACGGACTGCACATTGCCGCTCTCGCTCTCCAGCGCGACATCAACGACCTTGCCCTCGATCCGCTGTGCGCCGCTGGTTTCCGCGTAATTGCGGAGGAATGCCGCGTAGAGACTCGCGTCGAAATGGAACGCATACCCCAGGCTATTCAGCGGCGGCCGGGCGCCGGCCCCCGGTCGGCCGTATCGGCCGAGGGCAGCCGCAACGGCACCGATCGACCACGCGGATATGTCTTGCATCACTCGGCGCTTGCGCTCGCGCAGGTACAACTGGTGGAAATGGACCCCTTGAAGGTCCTGCCCGTACGATCCGAAGGGGTGGAAATAGCGCTCGCCGATGCCGCCCCAGTTCACAAATTCGATGCCGACCTTGAACGTCGCCTTAGTCGCGGCGACGAAGTCGTTCTCGTTGATTCCGAGCATCGCATTGAAGGTGATGAGGGGCGGAATCGTCGCTTCGCCGACGCCAATGGTTCCGATTTCCTCGGATTCGATGAGCGTGACTTTCGTGTAGCCGTTATCGAGATACCGCGAGAGGGCCGCCGCGGCCATCCAGCCTGCGGTCCCGCCGCCGACGATCACGACATTGCGGATGGTATGTTCGTTGGTCATGCGGCTTTCTGGCTCATCCGTTGAAGAAAATCCGAATATTTTGGAAGCCGGTCGACGAAGGTTTCGATTGCTCCGCGCATTTGCTCCATCGCCCGTTCCGCTTCCGCCGGCGCGACGGCATCGGTCAGCGGATCGATGCGCTCCGGAATCACCGATTGTCCCAACAGCACCGCGAGCCAGCTGTCGCGCGAGAAGGTTTCCTCTTCATAGAAGGGCAGCCGACCCCGCTCGCGGAATTGCTGAAGGGTGTGCCCAAGCGAGGGCGGGACCGCGGCACGCGATTGCCCACCGGCAGTCGCATAATGAAGAACAAGGAAATCGCGCACGCGGTCGGCTTCGGCGCCGGTCTGGCGATTGTAATCCCATAACTCAACCGGGCTGAACTCGCGGTCCGGCATCAGCGCGACGAGGCGATCGATGGCGCCGTGGGCCAGGTGCAGATTGGTCCATTCCAGCGGTTCCACTGCAACCGCCGCATCCCCGATCGCAACGCAGTTGCGGAGCCATGGCTGCGACCACCGGCCTTGCCGGATAGCGACCGGAGATTCGAGAGCTACGCTGGATCCACTTTCGCCCACCACCCGCGCCGCGTCTGAATCCGTCAGATGCTTCGACGAGTAAACCGCGCCATGAGAAATTTGCCCCGGCGCGGCGGCCTGCCATCGCCACCCGCCCTCGATTGCGGCCGCGCTTGTCGAGCAGCGAAGGCTTCGCGGGTGAACTCGACAGAGCGATCAGCACGCGGTCGTTTGGCAACCACTCGCTCCAGTCTTCCCATTGGTCGTCGAGGCGGCTTCTGAGGAGCGCATCGGGACCGGATGCGTCGACGTAGAGGTCCGCCGCAGCCTCGGCCCCGCCGACCTGCACCGCCTCGATGAAACCATCGCCGCTACTCAGACGGACGTCCGAGATGGTCCCGGAAATCTCCGTCACTCCAAGATGGAGTGCAAAAGCTCGCATCATTTCGCGATACCGCGGCGGATCGATGTGTAGCCCGTACCCGATCGTCCCCAGGCCCGCATGAGCGATGCCATCAGGCGGAGCGAAGCGATTGCGGCGCGCGGATTCGGCCGCCGCCGAATAGCTGTCGAACGGTGCAGCCGCGGAGGCGTCCGCAGCGCGCAGCCAATATTGGTGGAAGGGCGCCGACCCGAGTGGAGTTCCGTAACTGCCGTAGGCGTGCACGTAATCTGCTTCCGCCCAGCCTTCGAAGCGCGTCCCCAGCCGATAGCCGCTGCGCGCACGAAGGACCGTGTCGGCATCCGACAAACCGAGATCTCGGTGAAAATCCACAATCGACGGCAGCGTACAGGTGATGTGTTCGGCGAGCGCGTTGGCTGCCGGAGGACAAGCAACGACGCTCACCGAAAGGACCGGCAGTCTGCGCTTCAGCGCGGCGGCGGCGGACCAGCCGACGATACCGCCCCCGACGACCACCACACTGCGGATCGCTCGCGAAGCCATCGCGCTCAGGCCGCCATCGGGCAATAGCGGGAAAGCATCGCCGAGTGATCGGGCATACGCTCGGCAACCGCCCGGATTTGACCGCGCAAAGTCTCCATCCCCCGCGCAAGCGCGTCCGCGGCGGGCATGTCGGCGCGCAGATCGTGCCCCAGCGGATTGACGCGCTGGCCGAGATAGACGGCGATCCAGCTCGCCTCGAGGAACACGCCTTCGCGATATTTCACGACCCGCCCGCGGCGCCGGAACAGGTCGAGCTTCTCGGCGAGCGTATCGGGGATCTCCATCGTCCGGACATAATTCCAGAAAGCGGAGTCCGAACGTTCGGTTGCGTGGTAGTGGAGGATCAGGAAATCGCGGATGCGGTCATATTCAAGATCAATCACGCGGTTGAACTCGTCGCGGTCCGAATCGGCAATCGGCGTTTGCGGAAACAGCTCGACCAGCGCAGTGATCGCCGCCTGGATCAAATAGATGCTGGTCGACTCCAGCGGCTCGAGGAAGCCGCTCGCAAGGCCCACGGCGACGCAGTTCCTCACCCAGCTTCGCCGACGCCGCCCGGCCTTGAACTTCAGCACCCGGGGCTCCGCGATCGGCTCTCCCTCGACCGCGTCGACGAGGTCTGAACGGGTCTGCTCGTCAGTCGCGAAGGCCGAAGAATAGACGTAGCCGTTGCCCGTCCGGTGCTGCAGCGGGATTCGCCAGCGCCAGCCCGAGTTCATGGCAATGACTCCGGTGTAAGGCGTGATCGCAGTTTCTGTCCGGCACGGCATTGCGACCGCGCGGTCGCACGGAAGCCATTTCGACCAGTCCTCAAACGGCTCCTCAAGCGCTTTGCCGATAAGCAGCGAGACGAACCCGGAACAGTCGACGAACAGGTCGCCGGCAATGCGCTGTCCGTCGGCGAGGATCACCGCTTCGACGTCGCCGCTTTCCCCGTTCAATTCGACATCGACGATCCTTCCTTCGGTGCTGCGGCAGCCGAGCCGTTCGGCGCGCGCCCTGAGGTACGGCGCGTACAAAGTCGCATCGAATTGATAGGCGTAGTTGAACGTGGATGCGATGTCGTCCGGATCCTTTGCAGGCAGGTCGAACTTGCCGAGCCGCGCCATCATGCACGCCATCGAATATTGCTCGAGATCGGGAACAGCCACGCCGTCGTGCCGGAGCCTCAGCCAATATTGATGGAAGTCCACCTCTCCCTGGCCGCGTCCGAACGTCCCGAAAGGATGGATGTAGCGGTCGCCGATCCGGCCCCAATTCTCGAAATCGATGCCCAGCTTGAACGTTGCCTTGGTCGCGCTCATGAAGTCGGCTTCGTCGATCCCGAGGCGCTCATTGAAGCCGCGGATGTGCGGCAGGGTCGCCTCGCCGACTCCGACGATTCCAATCTCCTGCAACTCGACGAGATCGACCGTGCAGCGGCCGGGAAGCAGCGTCCTCAGCGCGGCGGCGGTCATCCAGCCGGCGGTCCCGCCGCCAACGACGACAACCCGAGTCTGTGGTACCGCTAACATACCTCTCCCTGGCGGCTCTCTATGCAGGCCGGTCCGGTCCGTCAAACTAGCGGTCGCGAGGTACTCGGATTTTCATAACGGAAACTGAGGCTTAGCCCTCAGCCGTTGCAGATTCATCACAGTCGCAACATTTCGTTAATCTCGCGATACAGCCGCAATTGCTGCGCAGCCAAACGTGCTTTAGCCTGCTCCCCGACTGGACCAACGCGCTCGGAAATGCGGTCTATTGTTAGCGTTACCAGTCGAGGGGAGAGACATATCATGGATTTTACCGGACCTGACGGGATTCGTCCGCCTGCCCGCCGCGGCACCATGTTGCGTTGCGGAGTTTCGGCTTTGGCGGTTTGCGCCATGGCAGCAGCACCTGCGTACGCGCAGACCGCGGACGCGAGCAGTCAAGCCGACGCTGAAGGCGCCGGTGCTCACGGCGAGGCGGGTACCGTCCGTCAGCGAAGTCGACCACGACGAAGTACCTCGCAGAGCCGCGCTCCGGGCGGCGCCATCATCGTTACCGGCATCCGGCAGAGCCTAGGAACGCGCAGCAGATCAAGCGCAACTCCGACACCGTCGTCGACGTCATCACCTCGCAGGACATCGGCGCTCTCCCCGACCGTTCCGTCACCGAAGCGCTGCAGCGTGTTCCCGGCGTTTCGATCAACCGCTTCGCGGGCAGCAGCGACCCCGACCACTTCTCGGCCGAAGGCTCGGGCGTCACCGTTCGCGGCCTGACCTTCGTCCGCTCGCGAATTCAACGGCCGCGACACCTTCTCGACCGGCGTCTACGGCCAGGCGATCAACTTCCAGGACGTGCCGGCCGAGCTGCTCGGCTCCGTCGAAGTGTATAAGGAGAGCGACGGCGGACCGCATCGAAGGCGGCCTTTCCGGCACGGTCAACATGAACCTGCGCCTGCCCTTCGACAACAAGGGCCTGCACATCGGCTACGACATCGAAGCCACGTATGGCGACTTCCGCAAGAAATGGTCGCCGGTCGGCTCGCTGCTGGTCAGCGACAGTTGGGATACTGGCATCGGCCGCATCGGCCTGCTCGGCGCGCTTTCCTATTCGCAGCCTGTTCACCCGCGCCGACGGCAGTGCAGGTCTCGAACTTCCAGACTCGCGACGGCATCTATCGCCACTACGCTGAACACCTCCGGCACGCCGGTCTGCCGCAACCCGTTGCCGACCGATACGGATACGCAGGGCTTTCCCACATCGATCCCGCCAAATGCGGCGAACCCTGGGAGTCGCTTGGGTCCGCTGCTATGGCGCAGCGCCTTCCGGCGCCGACGGCTTCGCCGACTTGCGGCCGATTTGCGTTACGCGCCGATCGGCGCGCAGTTCCGCACGCAGGATTTCGATCGCATCCGCCGCGGCTATGCCGGCGCCGCGCAATGGCAGAGCCTCGACCGACGCGCGCTGCTTACCGCGCAGTTCCTGCGCTCGCACGCGACCGAAAGCTGGGGCGAGCATGTCATGGAGACGGGATCCGACCTCTCCGAATACAACACGTATCCCGTCGGCTGTCGGCCGAACCTTGCCGCCCCCGGTATCGTCAATAACAACGCAGCGTCTTCCGGCGCCGCGCCGGAAGCGCAGTGCCCGGTCGGCGGCTTCACCAACTATCAATACGACGATCAAGGCGTCTTCCAGAGCGGCTACATCACGCTGCCCGTCGGCGGCTGGCGGGGTAGCCCGTATCCGGGCGGGTCAGGTGGGCGACCGCGTTCCTGGGGGCGGCAGCCAGACCACGCTCAACAACCGCCAGGTCCACGAAACCAACATCGTCAACGACGCGGTCTGAACTTCAAGTTCAGCCCCAACCCGCACTGGGACATCAACCTCGACGGGCAATATGTGAAGGCCAACACGACAATCTCGATTTCGAGATCGTCGGCTCCAACTTCGTCGACCAGCAGCTCGACCTTACCGGGTCAGTTCCGCAGGACACGATGCACAAGCCGACCAACCTCGGCCTTCTTACACATGGGGATCGTTTAGCGCCGTCCCCTGCGCTGGCGAACGCGTCGGACCAGGAATATTTCAGCAATCCGCGCTACACCTTCTGGCGCTCGGCGATGGACCACATCGAACATAGCCGCGGCCACGAATGGGCGTTCCGCGGCGACGTCGCGTACAATTTCCTGGACGACGGCGGCTTCCTGAAGCAGCTGAAGTTCGGCGCCCGCTATGCGGATCGCGAACAGGACATCAAGTACACGACCTACAACTGGGGCAACCTCAGCGAAGTCTGGGGCAGCGCCGTCTTCATGGACCAGGTCGGGGCGCTGCCCGATGGCAGACGCCTCGCTCGTACAGCTTCAACAACTTCTTCCGCGGACAGACCAACGCACCGCCGCGGCGAATGGTATTACAACGGCGACTCTCAACAGCGTTAGCGGCTACCAGCAGGGCGTCGACTTTCGCCCAGTCCGTTCAGAACAACGGCGGCAACACCGGCGGATGGGGGCCGCTGGCGCAGCGTCCCGGCGTCGTTCCGGGAACGGCGTTCCTTCCGAGCGAAATCCAGGACGTCGGCGCAAAAGACGAACAACGCCTAGCGCATGCTGCGCTTCGGACAGGACGAGCCGATCTTCGGCAACGTTCGGCTTGACGGCAACATCGGTGTCCGCTACGTCACGACTATCTGACCTCGGCGGGATCGATCGGCGTTCCAGCCAGCAGGCGACTTCGGCGATCACCCAGACGTATGCCGTTCGCTGCGCGTCCACGTCCGCACCGTTCCGCCGGCCGCCGCAGGTGCCCGACGCTCCCGGGGGAATCTGCACAGATCGGGCCGGCGGCTTA
The DNA here is from genome assembly GCA_963849435.1 of uncultured Alphaproteobacteria bacterium. Classification (GTDB taxonomy): domain Bacteria; phylum Pseudomonadota; class Alphaproteobacteria; order Sphingomonadales; family Sphingomonadaceae; genus Sphingomicrobium. The sequence goes on along the minus strand of CAWKHO010000021.1, from coordinate 27,126 downwards.
TGCGCAGCTGCAGACATGGGCGACACGGCGTCACGTCGCCGAACGTCGGCACGCAACAAATATAACTATTGGCTGCCGAGCCTGAACCTGAAGTTCGGGCTCACGAATGACCTGATCTTCCGGCTCGCGGCGAGCAAGGACCTCGCCAGGCCGGCTCTTGCCGATATTCGGAACTTCCTGACAATCGGCCTGGATGCCAACGGCATCACCCTCACGGCAACCGCGGGCAATCCGTACCTGAAGCCGATCAGGTCCGACAATTTCGATGCCACGCTCGAATGGTATTTCGCCGGAAGCCGCGTCGGATCGCTGACGTTCGATGCCTTCTACAAGAACATCCACAATTACATTTATCAAGCACGATGCACGCCGCGACATCACCAGCAACGGCGTCACCGAGAATTTCTACTGTTCGCCGCCCGGAGAACTTCAGCGGCACGGGCAAGGTCAAGGGCTTCGAGCTCGCCTACACGCAGACCTACGACTTCCTGCCAGGTCTGCTGAGCGGCTTTGGCCTCAGCGCCAACTTACACTTATCTCACCAGCAAGGGCATCCCGAACTCGTTCCTGAACGGCGGCAACGGGTAACATTCGCCGCTCGGCCGCGTCGGGAATCTGCCGCTCGCGCAGCTGTCGAAACACACGTTCAACTTCGAGCCCTTCTACGAGAAGGGACCGGTGTCGCTCCGCGTTGCTTACAACTGGCGGTCGAAGTTCCTGCTGACCGAGTCCGACGTGATCCAGCCATACTTCCCGATCTGGAACGACAAGACGGGAACGCTGGATGCATCGGCCTTCTACTCGATCAGGCCGAACATCAAGATCGGCGTGCAGGCGCAGAACTTGACCAACGAAGTGACCAAGACGCTGCAGCAGTTCACGGTTGACGGCAAGCTGGGGCCGCGGTCCTACTTCATGAACGACCGCCGATTCTCGTTCATTTTGCGCGGTTCGCTCGGAGGCGCCTCGGCTCCGCCGCCACCGCCGCCGCCGCCGCTGCCGCCTCCGCCACCGGCGACGCAGTACGTGCCCGGATGGAACGGTGGTCGCGGTGGATGCGACCTGCCCTGCCCCGCCGCCGCCTCCGCCCTCCGCCTCCGCCGCCCGCGGCTGCGCCGGAGCGAGGTTAGGCACCCAAATGTGAATTGACTTCAGAACCCCTTCGCGAAAGCGGAGGGGTTCTTTTTTGGTGCCCGTCGCGAGTAATGCCGACCGAAGCTTGAAGGGAGATGCACATGCTTGACCTGAGCCGTCGCGAAGCCATCGCCGGGGCTTCGGCTCTGCTCACAGCATCCGCCTCCGCGCCACTCCTTGCTCGCGCGCCAACGCAGTTCATCCGCCGCGAAGGCATGCGGCTGGTCAGCGGCGGCCGCCCGTACCGCTACGTCGGAACGAACATGTGGTACGCGGCCTATCTCGGCGCGAACGCCCCGTACGGCAACCGCGACCGGCTCAGGCGCGAGCTCGACCGCGTCGCCGCGCTCGGCATCAAGAGCATCCGCATCCTCGGCTCGTCCGAGCTTTCGCCGCTCAAGAACTCCGTCACGCCGACCTTCCGCGACAAGAGCAGCAACTACAACAAGGCGTTGCTCGAGGGCCTCGACTTCGCGCTCGCCGAGATGGGCAAGCGCGGGCTCAAGGCGGTGATCTACCTCGCCAATTTCTGGGAATGGTCGGGCGGGTTCATGACCTACCTCTACTGGACCAACGGCGGCCGCTACATCAACATGAACGATCCGGCGCACCCGTGGCCGGAATTCCCCGACATGAGCTCGGACTTCTACGGCAGCCCGCCGGCCGTCGCGATGCTCAACGCTTACATTCGCGCCGTCGTCGGCCGCACCAACAGCATCACCGGCCGCCGCTATTCCGACGATCCCGCAATCCAGTCATGGCAGCTCGCCAACGAGCCGCGGCCGGGCGCCGGGCCGGAAGCCGTCCAGCGGCACATGCCGGCTTATCTCGCGTGGATCGACGGCACCGCGCGCCTGATCAAATCGATCGATCGCAACCACATGGTCTCGACCGGAAGCGAGGGAACGCAGGGCTGCGGCGAGAGCGACCAATGCGCGTTCGACGCGCATTCTTCGCCCGCGATCGATTATATGACCGCCCACATCTGGCCGCAGAACTGGAGCTGGGCGGACCCGAAGGACCTGCCCGGTACCTGGCCGACCGTCGAAAAGAACACGCGCGACTATTTCGCCCGGCAGGTCGCGATCGCGCAGCGCCTCGGCAAGCCGCTGGTGATCGAGGAGTTCGGCTTCCCCCGCGACAACGGCAGTTACGAGCCGGGCAGCCCGACGACCTTCAAGGACAAGTTCTACGCGTTGATCTTCTCGCTCGCGCTCGAGAACATGCGCGCCGGCGGACCCGGTCGCCGGAACGCATTTCTGGGCGTGGAGCGGCGAAGGCCGCGCGCAGCACCCCGACCATCATTTCCAGCCGGGCGACACCAGCTACGTCGGCGACCCGCCGCACGAGCCGCAAGGCTGGTACGGCGTGTTCGACGTCGACACCTCAACGCAGGCGGTCATCCACGAGCACGCAGCGGCGGTGAAGGCGCTGCCGGATGTTGCGGCTCCGGCTAAGCGCGGCGAGCGCGGCTAAGGCTCAATCCGGAACATCGCCACGCCATGCGGCTCGACGGTCGCCTGGATGGACCCTGACCAGCCGCCGGCGTCCTTGTGCGCCCACAGATCGCGCACTTTCGCCCGAACAGTTGGCGGATACCCGAGCTGTTCCGCAGTGGCGCGGATCGTCGCCGGAGCATCGCCGCGGTTGAAGAGCAGCAGCGCCCTGCCCCCGCCGGCAAGCGGCTTCACCCAGACTTCGCTGTTCCCGTCCATCGCCACACGGCGGCCCTGGACACCCAGCCGATCCTGGTCGACCACGATCACTTCCCTATTGAGCAGGATGGACTTGCGTCGTCGCGTCCATGTGCGCGATGTCATTCCCGGCCATCAGCGGCGAGGCCATCATTGCCCACAGCGAGAAATGCGAACGGTACTCGGCCGGAGTCATTCCGCCGTTGCCGACCTCGAGCATGTCGGCGTCGTTCCAGTGCCCGGGCCCGGCGAACGGCCACAAAGGCTCGTTCAGATCGAGGAGCTGGAGCATCGGATGCTCCCAATCGTGGCCCTTCTGCTTGGTCGAGAAATCATCGGAGATGTCGCCGGTCGTGCGCCACAGATTGCCGATGTTCTTGGCCCACAGCCACGGCTTGGCGGTGCCCCATTCGCACATCGAGAAGACGATATCGCGGCCGCTCGCGCGCAACGCGTCGGCCATCAGCGCATAGGCTTCCTGGGCGTTGCGGTCGCCCGTGTTGCACCAGTCGTATTTGAGATAATCGGCGCCCCACCGCGCGTAGGTGAGCGCGTCCTGATATTCATGGCCCTGGCTGCCCGGCCGACCGCCGCAGGTCAGCCGCCCGGCGTCGGAATAGATGCCGAACTTCAGCCCCTTCGAATGCACATAATCGGCGAGCGCCTTGATGCCCGACGGGAATTTCTGCGGGTCGGCGGTGATGAAGCCGTTGGCGTCGCGCGGCCCGTGCCAGCAATCGTCGATCACGACATATTGGTAGCCGGCGTCGCGCATGCCCGAGGCGACGATTGCATCGGCGCTGTCGCGGACGATCTGCTCGTTGATGTTGCAGCCGAACTTGTTCCAGCTGTTCCAGCCCATCGGCGGAGTGAGCGCGAGCCCGTTGGGCGCCTTGTTCACCACCTCCTGAGTCGTATCGGCCAGCGCCACCGAAGCGCTCAGCATCAACGCGATGATCGTCCGAAACCAGCCGAAGACCCGCATTCCGCCCCTCCATTGCCACGCCTGTTGCTAGCGCTAACATGGCGCAAGCTTGGGAGGGAAGGCTTGAAACCGATCGCGCGCGTGCCTGGGCTGTTGGTCTTGGCAATTCTCGCTGCTGCGCCGGCAGCTGCGGCCGACGTGCCCTCCATTCCGTACCAGTGGAAGAACGTTGTCATCGGCGGCGGGGGCTTTTCGCCGAACATCATCTTCTCGCCCGCCGAGAAGGACCTCGCTTATCTGCGCACCGACGTGGGCGGTATTTATCGCTGGGAGAAGTCGCAGCAGCGCTGGATTCCCCTTGAAGACCACATCTGGAATGACAGCTATTACGGCATCGAGAGCATCGCGCCGGACCCGAAGGACGCGAACACAGTTTACGTCGCGGCCGGCATGTACGCCTTTGCGCCCGCCGCGATCCTGCGGAGCAACGATCGCGGGAAAACGTGGGACATCGTCCCGGTGCCGTTCAAGATGGGCGGCAACGAGGACGGGCGCGGAATGGGCGAGCGGCTCGCGGTCGATCCCGAGCGAACGTCCACGCTTTTCTTCGGGTCGCGTCACGATGGGCTGTGGCGCAGCGATGACAGCGGCAAAAGCTGGCGCAAGGTCGAAAGCTTCCCCTGGAAGGGGCTCGGTCGCGCCGCGCCCAGGCACTCGCACGGCGGAGTTTCATTCGTTGTCTTCGGCGCAATCGGGCCTCATCTTTGCGGGAGTCGCCGATCCGACGGCGCACCATCTCTTCCGCTCGAGCGACGGCGGCGAAAGCTGGACAGCGGTAAGCGGCGGGCCTGGACCGGAGATGCTGCCGGCGAAGGCCGCCATCGGCGCGGACGGCATGCTTTACGTGGACTATGCGAGCGGCATCGGCCCTAACGGCGCCGACAATGGCGCGGTGTGGAAGCTCGACACGCGAAACGGCGTGTGGACCGACATCACGCCAGCGCGCGGGGAAGATGCAGAGGGCGGCTACATGGGGCTCAGCCTCGACCGGCAGCGTCCCGGCCGCGTCGCGGTTTCGACGGTCGACCGCTGGAACCACCACGACACGGTGTGGCTGTCGAATGACGCAGGCGCGCACTGGACGAGCCTGCGCGAGCACAGCACGCGCGACGAATGCGCAGAGCCGTTCCTGAACTTCGATCACGCCGACTTCGGAGGCTGGATCTCGGGCCTCGCCTTCGACCAGTTCGACGGCGGCACGCTGGCCTACACCACGGGTGGCACGGTCTATCGAACCGCCGACGCGCTCAAGCCCGAGCTGCTGTGGAAGCCGTGGGTGAAGGGCGTCGAAGAAACGGTGCCGATGGACCTGATCAGTCCGTCGGGTGGAGCGCATCTGATCTCCGGCATCGGCGATGTTCACGGCTTCGTCCACGAACGGTTCGACGCGCCGCCGGCGAAGTGGCTGGTCAATCCGGACCTGCCGCACACGAATAATCTCGATTGGGCGGGGCGCGCGCCGAACGTGCTGGTGCGCAGTGGTGCCGGCTATTTTCCCGATCCGGCCGGCGCATCGCTCGGCTGGTCGGAGGACGGAGGGCACAGCTGGCACGAACTGATTGCGCCGCCGGTGAAGGTCGGCACGGGCGCGCCGGCTCGCATCGACGCCGACGGGAAAGCGCCGATCAGCGTCTCGGCGAACGGCAGAACCTTCGTCATCTCCGGCTCGGTATTGCTCGCCACAGCCGACCGCGGCCGCAGCTGGTGGAGACCGAAGGGCGTGCCCGCCGGCGTGACCGCGCTTGCCGACAAGGGCGATCCGCAGGTCTGGTACGCCATCGATTATGCCGGCGGGAAGCTCTTCGTCAGCCGCGACGGCGGGCGCTCCTTCACGCGAGCGCCAGCCACGGGATTACCGGCGGACATCTCGGGCCGCCTGGGACCTTATCCGACGGTGATCCACCCGGCGTCCTTGGCAGTGCCCGGGACGGCCGGCGAGCTCTGGCTTCTCACCAACGGGCATTTCTATCGAAGCACCGACTTCGCGCGATCCTTCACGGCCGTCGTTCCAAAGGAGCCGCTGTTCCGCGACATGGCGTTCCTGACGTTCGGCCTCGGCAAGGCTGCGCCGCGAGCGAAGGCCCCTGCCGTTTACGCGTTCGGAGTCCGCACCGGTCCGACATTCGGCGGCATCTACCGTTCGATTGACGGCGGTGCGACGTGGGTGCGGATCAACGACGACACGCATCAGTGGGGCCTCAGGTACCGCACCATTACCGGCGATCCGCGCGTCTTCGGCCGCGTTTATGTCGGCACCGACGGGCGCGGGATATTCTACGGCGACCCGTTGCATTAGTCGTACTAATCCGTAATTGGAGCGTTGGAGGGGTTTTCGCATATGAAGTATCTTTTCACGACTGTGGCGCTCGTGCTCGGCCTTGCTGCATCCGCGGCCGCCGCTCCGCTGCCGCAGGTCGTGAGCAAAGACGGCCGGCATGCGCTGCTGGTCGACGGCGCGCCGTTCCTCATCCTCGGCGGGCAGGCGAACAACAGCAGCAACTATCCCGCGGTCCTTCCGCAAGTCTGGCCGGTCATCCACGCGATGCACGCCAACACGCTCGAAATTCCCGTCGCCTGGGAGCAGATCGAGCCGGTCGAGGGCAAGTTCGACTTCTCGTGGCTCGATACGCTGATCCCGCAGGCGCGGGCCAACAAGGTGCGGCTCGAGCTTGCTGTGGTTCGGCACGTGGAAGAACACGTCGCCAAGCTACACGCCCGAATGGGTGAAGACCGATAACAAGCGCTTCCCGCGAATGATCATGAAGGACGGCAAGACGCATTACGTCCTTTCGCCGAATTTCCGAACGACGCTCGAGGCGGACAAGCGCGCGTTCACCGCGATGATGCGCCACATCCGCGAGATCGATCCGGATCACATTGTGGTCCTCGTCCAGGTCGAAAATGAGGTGGGCAGCTACGGCAACCCGCGCGATTTCTCGCCCGACGGCGAACCGGCTGTTCGCCGGTCCGGTCCCAGCCGAGCTGGCGCGCAAGACGGGCAAGAGCGGGACCTGGAGCCAGGTGTTCGATCGCAAGGCCGACACGCGCCTTCAACGCCTGGTATACCGCGCGCTACATCGACGAGATCGCCGCCGCCGGGCAGGCCGAGCTCAACCTGCCGATGTACGTCAACGTCGTCACCAGCGACCCGTCCGACCCGAAGGCGGGCGAAGGCGGCGGCGCGAGCGGCGGCGCGGACTGGCCCGTGCTCGATGTGTGGAAAGTCGCCGCGCCGCACATCGCGATCGCCGCGCCCGACCTCTACGACCGCGACTACCGGCAGGTAAACGGCAAGCTCGAAAAGATGTCGCGGCCGGACAATCCGCTCTTCGTCCCGGAGAACGGCAATGACCTGCCCTTCGCCCGCTTCTTCTGGCTGGCGCTCGGCAAGGGCGCGATCGGCTGGACGCCGTTCGGCATGGACCCGACCTATTTCAATTACCCGCTCGGCGGAAAGGATCTTGGGGCTGAGAATCTGGACGCCTTCGCATCGAAGTTCGCGCTGCTGGCGCCGATCTCCCGCGATTGGGCGCGCCTCGCGTTCGAGCACCCGACCGTCGGCTTCGCCAAAGCCGACGACGCGTCGGACCAGTCTGCCGTGTTGGGCCGCTGGCAGATCAAGGCTCAATATGGGCTGTGGGCCTTCGGCGATCCGTCCTGGACGTTCATGAAGTTCCCGCCAAACCCGAAGAAGGATCAGCCCGTCGGTGGCGCGGCCATCGTGCAGCTCGGCCCCGACGAATTCCTGGTCGCCGGATCGGACGTCCGCATCAATTTCGGCCTCGACAAGCCGCAGCCCAGCCAGAATTCGCTGATCGTCGATGTCGAGGAAGGCACGTTCGAGAACGGCCGGTGGGTGATGTCGCGCCGTTGGAACGGCGACCAGACCGATTATGGACTTAACCTTGCAGCACCCACCCTGCTCAAGGTTCGCATGGGGACCTATCGATGAAAATTGCACTTTTTGCAGCCGCGATGGCGAGCGTCAGCACGGCGGCGCTCGGCCAGGCTTACCAACGCACCGACACCGGGATTGTCGTCACTCCCGCGCAAGGGCCGCAAGCCGCGGTGCGGCTGCAGGTTTATGGCGACGAGATCATCCGCGTGACGTCCACGCCGACCCGCGACGTCGATGTTCCGCCGAGCCTGATGGTCACCGCCAGGCCGCTGACGGGCGGCTTCACCGTTACGGAGCGGCCCGGAACAGTGACCCTCAAGACCGCGCAAAGTGTCGGCGGACGTCGATCTTGCGACCGGCAATGTCCAGTTCCACGACGCCAGCAGCCGCGTGGTGCTTGGCGAAAGCGGTCCTCCGGCGTTCGCTCCCGCCAACGCCGAGGGCGTCCCATTCGTCACCGTCCGCCAGCAGTTCAACCGCGGCACCGACGAGGGCTTCTACGGCCTCGGCCAGCACCAGAACCGGCAGATGAATTACAACGGCGAGGACGTCGAGCTCGCCCAGCACAACATGGACGTCGCGATCCCGTTCGTCGTCTCGACGCGCAATTACGGCGTGCTGTGGGACAACAATTCGATCACGCGCTTCGGCACGCCCGAGCCCTATCCCTACGCCGGGGGCGCGGGCGACGGGCTGACGTCAATGGCGGCAAGGGCTGGACCGCGACCTACAGCGCCAACGGCAAGACCATCGCCAGCCGGCAGGAGCCGGTGATCGATCTGCAATATCTCGAGAACCTCAAGGACTGGCCCGCCGGCACGCGAACGGCCGACAGCAGGCAGCACCGTCCCCGGACTGCACGTCACCTGGAGCGGGACGATCACGCCCGCGGCGAGCGGTCTCCACCGCTTCCGGCTCTACGGCTCGAGCTATTTCAAGGTGTTCGTCGACGGCCGCGAAGTGCTCAACAAATGGCGGCAGAACTGGAATCCCTGGTACCACAATTTCGACTGAACCTGGCCGCCGGTACGCCGCACAAGGTGCGCGTCGAGTGGGAGCCGAACTCCGGCTACATCGCGCTGCTGCACCACGATCCGCGGCCCGAAGCCGACCGCCATTCGCTGACGCTCTCGTCCGAATTCGCGCACGGCAAGGATTATTATTTCGTCGGCGGCCGCAACATGGACGAGGTGATCGCCGGCTATCGCTGGCTCACCGGCAAGGCTCCGATCCTGCCGAAATGGGCCTATGGCTTCTGGCAAAGCCGGCAGCCGATCACGCCCAAGGGCAATTTCGCGACGCAGAAGGACCTGCTCGGAGTCGTCCTCGAATATCGCAAGCGCGGCCTGCCGCTCGATAATATCGTGCAGGACTGGTTCTACTGGCCCGAGGACCAGTGGGGCTGCCAGTGCGTCGACACCAAGCGCTATCCCGACGCCAAGGCGATGGTCGACCAGTTCCACGCCAACAACGTCCACGCGATGATCTCGGTGTGGGCGAAATATTACAAGGGCATCCCCAACTACCAGGCGATGGACGCGATCGGCGGGATCTACCGCCGCATGGATACGCCGCGGCCCGACGAGCCCAAGGACCCGAACTACATCAAGGCGATGTACCTCGACTGGGTCGGACCCGGTTATCTCAATGCCTTCTACGACGCGTACAATCCCAAGGCGCGCGACCTGTTCTGGAGCCAGGTCCGCAACCTCGAGAACCAGGGCTGGGACGCGTGGTGGCTCGATTCGGACGAGCCCGACTTCCATTCCAACATCTCCAAGGCCGAAACCGTATACCGGATGGGCCCGACCGCAGCGGGCCCGGCGGCGCCGCTGTTCAACACCTTCCCGCTGGTCCACGTCGACGGCGTCTACCGCAACCAGGTCGCCGACAAGCCCGACGTCCGCCCGTTCATCCTCACCCGCTCAGCGTATGGCGGAATCCAGCGCGACAGCGCCGCGGTCTGGTCGGGGGACGTCGCCTCGCGCTGGGATCTGCTGCGCGACCAGATTTCGGCCGGCGTGAACTTCTCCATGTCCGGCGTGCCGAACTGGAGTCACGACATCGGCGGCTTCGCGCACGAGGACCGCTACACCGATGCGAAGGGCAAGGACCTCGACGAGTGGCGCGAGCTCAACACGCGCTGGTTCCAGTTCGGCGCCTTCTCGCCCCTGTTCCGCAGCCACGGCGAATATCCGTTCCGCGAGATCTACGCGCTCTCGCCGGAGGGCTCGCCGACCTACCGGTCGATGGAATATTACGACAAGCTCCGGTACCGGCTGATGCCCTACATCTACACGCTCGGCGCCGACACCTACTTCAAGGACGGCACGATCATGCGCGGGCTGGTGATGGATTTCGCCGCCGACAAGCGCAGCTGGGGCGTCGACGACGAATATCTGTTCGGCCCGGCGATTCTCGTCGCCCCCGTTACCGAGTACAAGGCGCGCGAGCGCAAGGTCTATCTCCCCGCGGGCACGAGCTGGTACGATTTCTACACCGGCCGCAGCGTTGCCGGCGGGCAGACGATCACCGCCGCGGCGCCCTACGAGCGCCTGCCCTTGTTCGTCCGCGCGGGCGCGATCGTTCCCACCGGCCCGGAGATCCAGTTCACCGGCAACACGTCGCGGTCCGAGCTGACGCTCAACGTCTACACCGGCGCGAACGGCAGCTTCTCGGTGTACGAGGACGACGGAGTCAGCCGCCAGTACCTGCACGGCAAGTACGCCCGCATCCCGCTCAAGTGGAACGAGCGCACGAAGACGCTCACCATCGGCGCGCGTGAGGGCAGCTATCCCGGAATGGCCGGCAAGCGCGAAATCCGCATCCGCTGGATGCGCCCGGGCGCGCCGCGCGCGCTGGCGCTCGACGAGAAGCCGGATGCGACGGTCACTTACACCGGAGCACCGGTGACGGTGCGGATGCACTAGCAGCGAGAGGACAGGGAATTTGGCAATCTTTCGAAAATCCCTGTTCGCATTGGTGCTGCTCGGCTGCGTCGCGACGGCCAACGCGGTTTGCGCCGACGCTAAGGCCCTCGCCCCTACCCCGCCGATGGGCTGGAACAGCTGGGATTCCTATGGGCTGACGATCGGCGAAGCCGACTACCGCGCCAACGCCAAAGTGCTTTCGTCGCTGAAGAAATATGGCTGGCAATATGCCGTCGTCGACATGGGCTGGTACATGGCCGACCCGAACGGCAAGGATCGGGCCAAGCGCGCGATTTCCAGATCGACCCGAACGGCCGGCTGATCCCGGTGCTCGATCGCTTCCCCTCGGCAGCCGGAGGCGCTGGGTTCAAGCCGCTGGCCGACTGGGTTCACAGCCAGGGACTGAAGTTCGGAATTCACATCATGCGTGGAATTCCGCGCGGCTCGGTCGAGAAGAACACGCCGATCGCCGGAAGCAATTCTCACGCGGCGGACGCGGCCGATACTTCCGACGCCTGCGGCTGGGACGACGGCAATTGGGGCGTCCGCGACAATGCCGCTGGCCAGGCCTTCTACGATTCCGCGATCGGCCTCTACGCCAGCTGGGGAGTCGATTTCCTCAAGGTCGATTGCATCGCCGACCACCCGTACAAGCCCGCGGAGATCCGGATGATCGCGGCCGCGATCCGGAAGAGCGGCCGCCCGATCGTGCTCAGCCTGTCGCCGGGTCCGACGCACCTCGATCACGCGGCGGAAATCTCACGCTACGCGCAGATGTGGCGCATCTCGAACGACATCTGGGATAGCTGGCACTTTGCGTACAACCCGAAGACGGACGGTTATCCCAGCGGCCTCGACACCGCATTCGGCAATCTCGCCCAGTGGAATCCTCACGTGAAGCCGGGCAGTTGGCCGGATGCCGACATGCTTCCGTTCGGCTCGCTCCGGCCACATCCCGGAATGGGCGATCCGCGAAACTCGCGGCTCAGCCACGAGGAACAGCGGACGCAATTCAGCCTATGGGCGATCACGCGTTCGCCGCTGATGCTTGGGGCGAACCTGACGCAGCTCGATCCGTTCACCCGTTCGCTGATCACCAACAGCCGGATCATCGCGGTCAACCAGACCGCATGGGAAAGCCACCCGCTCGCCAACCTGCCGCCGGGCTTCGAACAGACGCGAGTATGGACTGCCAGCGCCGGCTCACGCACGAAACCGTTGCGTTACGTCGCCCTGTTCAACGTCGGCGAGAAGCCCGCGCAGCTCACCGCCACGTGGAAGCAATTAGGCATCACCGGCACGCATTCCGCGCTGGACCTCTGGTCGGGCACAAAGCTTCCGTCGGCGCAGCAGATCAAAGTCACGCTCCTGGCGCACGGCAGCGCGGTCTACCGGGTTCAGTAAATCCAACGCAGGCCGTTAGCTAACAGCAGTTGCTCGCCTTCACCCGCACTTCACGCTAGCGTTGGCAAACGGACTTGAGCCGGCTTCCTAGGGGGAGAGGCAATGAGGCAATTGTTTGCTGCATGTGTGCTGGCCTGCGCGCTCCTGATGGGGAGCGGCGCTGCGGCGCAGACCAAGCCCGGGCTGTTCGATGCCGATCGCGACATCGGCGACGTCTCGTCGAAAGGCGCGCTCGCCTATGACGCGAAGGCCGGGACCTACACCGCCACTTCGAGCGGCGCGAACATCTGGGCGGAGAAGGACGCGTTTCATTACGCCTGGACTCGGGCGTCGGGCGACCTCCACATCGCCGCCGACTTCCGCTGGATCGGGCAGGGCACCGAGGCGCACCGCAAGGCGGGGCTGATGATCCGCCAGAACCTCACCCCGGGTTCGCCCTACGCCGATGTGATGATCCACGGCGACGGCATGACCTGTCTCCAGTACCGGGTTCAGCAGGACGGCCCCACCTTCCAGATTATTTCGGCGACCTGGCACCCGAGGCGAGTCCAGCTCGAGCGCGAGGGCGATTTCGTCTATTTCTCGGTCGCCGGCGAAGACGGCAAGCTCCACCACGCGGGGGGCAGCTTCCGCATCGCATTGCAGGCGCCATATTACGTCGGACTAGCGCTCTCCGCGCATAACAATAACGTCAGGGAAACCGGCGTATTCTCCAATGTCACGATGGAGGTGCCGAAGCTCGCTTACGTGCCCGACACCGGATACGCCGCCAAGGTCGAGAGCACGCTCGAGGTGATGGACGTCGACGGCATCCAGAGCCGCCGCGTGGTGCGCCAGTTCGACGGCAAGATCGAGGCGCCGAACTGGACCAAGGACGGCGCTTCGCTCCTCTACAATGCGGACGGCCGCCTGTGGCGGATCGCGGTGGACGGGAAGAGCGATCCGGTGATGATCGACACCGGGCCGCTCAGTCACCTCAACAACGATCACGGCATTTCGCCCGCGGGCGATACGGTGCTCGATCTCGGACCAGTCGGAGCCGGACAATCTCTCGCGCATCTGGCTGCTGCCGATCGGAGGCACGGCCAAGCCGAAACAGATCGTGAGCGATCCGGCGGCGCGTTCGTACTGGCACGGCTGGTCGCCCGACGGCCGCACGATCGCCTATGTCCGCGTCGGCGCGAATGACGACAGTTACGACATCTATGCGGTCGATCTCGCCACCGGAAAGCGCACTCCCCTCGTCATCGGCCCCGGCTCGGACGACGGGCCGGAATGGTCGCCCGACGGGCAATGGCTCTATTTCAACTCGACGCGATCGGGCGCGATGCAGATCTGGCGGGCGCACGCCGACGGCAGCGCGCCCGAGCAGGTCACGCGCGACCCCAATTTCCGCGACTGGTTCCCGCACTTCTCGCCCGACGGCAAATGGATCGCGTTCATCTCCTTCGGCCTCGACGTCGCGCTCGGCGACCATCCGCCTAACCGCTCCGACGTGATGCTGCGGATCATGCCAGCGGACGGGCAGCGCCCCGCCGGTCGTGCTGACGCGGCTGTTCGGCGGGCAAGGCACGATCAACGTGCCTAGCTGGTCGCCCGATTCAAAGCAGATCGCGTTCGTCAGCTATCGGCTGGTGCGTTAGACCAAGCCCCGCCCGTTGATGCGGAGCGCCGGCACGAATGCGCCAGCTTCTGCCGGCGGCAGCGTGACCCGCAGGGCGTCGGCGTCGCGGCGGAATTGCAGCTCGCGGACCGCCGAGCAGGTCAACGCGCTCGATTGCCGCGCCGGGCAGCGCGTTGCTTCCGAGCGACTGGATCGCGCTTTCGCCCTGCGGCCAATCGAGGAAGATCGCGTAAAGCGTGTCGCCTTTCTTGGTGAAACGGATGTCTTCGGCGGTGAAGGGCTTCAACTTGTCTTCGGAGAACATCCCCGGTGGCGGCGGCTTGGTCGGCCCCTCGCCGAATTTGCGCCACGGGCGAGTGGCGAAGATCGCTTCGCCGTTGCGCTTCGTCCACGACGCGATCCGGTCGACGATCGCCTCTTCCTTCTCGTCGATCGTGCCGTCGCCGCGCACCGGAATGTTGAGCAGCAGATTGCCGTTCTTCGAAACGATGTCGCTCAGCATTTGCACGACCAGCTTGGGGGTCTTGTAAGCGTTGTCGCGGTAGATGCTGCGCGAATAATGCCAGCCGCCGATGCACGTGTCTGTCTGCCACGGGTCGGGACGAATTTCATCGAGCACCCCCCGCTCCACATCCTCGACGATCGCCCGCCGCTGGATGCCCTCCAGCTTCTTTCCGAACACCACGACATCGACGTTACCGCGCCGTTCGATCGCGCGATTGTACATGTGCGCCGCGGCTTCGAGCCCGGTCTGTCCGAGCGGCAGGCCGGTATCGTCGAAAGTACATCAGGTCCGGCTGGTAATCGTCGATGATCTGGTTCTGGCGGAGCAACCAGGTGCGCACGAACTCCGGGTTGAACGGCGGCGCGGACTCCAGCCACTGGCCGTCGCGCTTGTCGTGCCAATCCGCCATCGCCTGGTCGGACGTGATGCCGTCCGGCGCGACATAATAAGGGCCGGTGTAGAGCTCCTGCGGGTCGAGGCCTTCCCAGAACTTGCCGCGGCCGTGCTTCTTGCGCAGCCAATACGCATCGTACCGGCGGCCGCGCAGCGGTCCTTCGGGATCGTAGCCGTAGGCCGGCTGGTACCAGTGCCACGCATGGCTCGAATGGTTGGAAACGCCGAACTTCAATCCCGCCTGCCGGACCACCGGCTCCCAGCCGCCGAGGATGTCGCGCTTCGGCCCGACGCGCGTCGAGTTCCAATTGTGGTGCTTGCTCGCGAAATTGTCGAAATTGTCGTGGTGGCACGCCATCCCGAAGAAGTAGCGCGCGCCCGCTTTGACATAGCGGCCGATCAGCTCTTCCGGACGCCAGTTCTGCGCTTTCCACTGGCCGATGACGTCGAGGAAGCCGGTGCGGCTGGGATGACCGTAATGCTTGAAATGGTTTTCGTACGCGGTCTCGCCCTTCATCCACGATGGTCGGCCGGGCATGTAGAGCAGCCGCGCGTACCAGTCCCCCCATTCGGGCTGACACTGCGGGCCCCAATGCGCCCAAATCCCGAACTTGGCATCGCGAAACCATTCCGGCACGCGGTAGTGCCCGGCGAGCGATTCCCAAGTGGGGGCGATCGGGCCCGCGGCGGGAGCGGCGGCGCTAAAGGCAGGCGCGGCAATCGCGGCGCCGCCGCCTGCAAGGAGCTCGCGGCGAGACAGGAGCAAGCGTTTCACTAGTGAGAGGGGCTAGCACTACTGAAATATTCGCGCCAGAGAGTCGCCCTGACGCCATCTCTTCTCGCCGCTCGGCGAATGCTCATCAGTGTGGCGCCTGTGCCGGTTGCTGCGTCTGGGTCTGGGCCTGCGCCTGGGCCTGCTGCTGCGCCTGCGCCCGGGCATGGGCCTTGGCCGCCGCGTCGCTGAACTGCTTGGCGGTGATGCCGAGCAGCAGCCCCTTGTCGTCCTTGCGGAACATCGTCAGCGGCACCCCGATCTTCGTTTGTCCGGTGTCGACGACGACCGCCTGGTCGGTGCTCGAAACGATCGTTCCGACTGGCGCGCCGTCCATGTCGCGGAGCGGCGCTCCGGCCTTCACGTCCGCGGCGGTGGCAGGCGCGGCAGCAGCCGTGGTTGCCGGAGAACCCTGGGCAATGGCCGCGGAAGAGGCAAGGAGCAAAGCCCCGCCAATGATCGCTTTGATTTTCCTCATGATCATTCCTGTAAGTGCGGTTGATAACGCTAACAAAATGCCTGCTCTCGCACTCAATCGCAATGGGGCAGTCGCTCGGTTCGTGCGACCGTTCAGTTGGTTCGGCGCTTCCTGGCCGAGCGTCTCGGCGGCCCCAGCGAGGCGTTGCGGATGCAATTGTTGAAACCGACCCAGTCCACGCGATTACGGCCGCGGCTGGCGTTGCGGTTGCATAGATGGACGCGCCAGACCGGCGGTTGCCGTTTTTTCACGTAAACGAGCGAGTGCTTCATCGCCCGCTGCTGCTCGGCGATACAGCTCTGCTGCCAGCGGCAGTTGAAGCCGATGTTGAGCCCGATTGAGTCGTACAGCGGCACCGCCGCCTGGGCGGCCATCGCGGCCGAGGACAAGGTGAGCAGTATCGCGGCGAACGCCCAGTTCATGGATACAATCGATGACATCCGCGGCGCCGGACGGCAATCGTCACAACCGACCTTGTCTCAAACTGGGCAGATGTTGTGGCATCTGTGCAATAGCCAATTGTCGGCGCCTGCGCCCCGGCTGTCCGCCAGTCTGGAGTTTCGACAAAAAGAAAACGGCGGCGCCTTTCGGCACCGCCGCTTACCCCTCAAAAGCGAGGAAAATTACTTAAGCGACGACGAAACGTTGTCGAACGTCGAGCTCAGCTTGGTGCCGATGTTGGTCATAGCACCGATCGCCGCAACTGCGATCAGAGCCGCGATGAGGCCATATTCAATGGCCGTCGCGCCCTTCTCATTTTTAATCAGCTTCAAAAACTTGGCCATCTCTGGTCTCCCATTGGCTCCACAATTGGACAATCCCCACCTGCGCAATTCACCGGCGTAGGCCCGATGCCAATTTGGTCCTCAGCGGTTGACAAACGATTAAAGGGACAGGTTAATTCGTATTACTTTCGATAACACCGGCCCGCAGCCGGCCAACCGCGGGCAAAGGCAATCGACGGTTGTACGATTTCGGTTAGCGTTTGCTGATCGGGCACTCGAATGCTTAGGTTCTCGCCCAAAGGCGGCGGGAACGATGTTCGACAGGATCTTCAGTCAGTCGTCCGGACGGGTGGTCGCAATCGCGCGGCTGTCGTTGGGGGCACTGTTCCTGATCGCGACGATCAGTGACCCGAGCATCACTCCATCCGTAGGGATCCAGCTGGTGCTTGGCGCCTACATTGCGTTCGCCGCAATCGTCGCATGGGCCATTTGGAATGACTGGTGGATAGACATCCGCATCGCGGCGGCCGCACACGTCACCGATATCGTGTTTTTCATGGTCGTGGTGCTGTGGCCCGAGGGCTACGCTAGCCCCTATTTCCTGATTTTCGTCTTTCTCCTGCTTTCGGCAGCGATCCGCTGGGGATGGCGAGCAACTGCGTTGACCGCGGCTGCGGTCATCCCGCTGTATCTGGTAGCGGGGCTTCTGATTGGGCGGCCAGCCGGCGCGGGGTTCGAATGGCAACGCTTCATCATCCGCAGCGGCTATTTGGTTGTGCTTTCCGCGATCCTGATCTGGTTCGGGTTGCGGCGGCGCTTTTCGACCGGCGCCCTGCTGGCCGAGGCGCCGGCAAAGATCGCAATAGAGTTGGAGTTTCCGTTCCACGCCGCGCTGCGGCACGCCAGGCAGGTCCTGAAGGCGGGATCCGGACTTGCGCTGTGGACCCATGCGAGCGGCGAACAGGACGCATTTGCCGTAGAGGGAGAGGACATTGTTCGGCTGACGCTTACGGTCGGGCCGGCGGCGGCCCCACCGGTCCAACATCCATTCCTCTTTTCCGCTGCGAAAGATCGCGCGCTCCTGAGCTCCGAGGCGGCGCATCCCAGGTTTCGAGCCGCAAGTGCACTGATCGCTGGGCCTGTTTTGAAACGAATCCAGCCCAACGACGGACTGGCAATTCCGGTGCACGGCCCTCTCGGCCACGGAGTTTTCATCTTTTGGTCAATCGATGGGCTGCACTCGGACCATCTGGAATTCGGCGATCAGCTCTCCGGCCAGCTCGCGCAATTGATCGAACACCGGGCACTCATTTCCGAGCGCCAGGAAGGGGCGGTCGTCCGCGAACGCATGAGCCTGGCGCGCGACCTGCACGACGGGATCGTTCAGTTCCTTGCCGGTTCCACCTACAGGATCGAGGCGATCAGCCGCTCTGTCGGCGACAGGCCCGAGGTGGCTGCAAATCTTCAGGAGCTCAAGGAACTCATGCTGCTCGAGCAGGAGGATCTGCGAACGTCGATCGCGGCATTGCGAACCGACAGCATCAGCCTTTCCAAAGTGACCGCCGAAGCGCGCGCGCTCTGCGAGCGGCTCGCGCGTCACTGGCAGATCGACTGCAAATTCGAAGGCACGAGTGCCGACGTCCCAATCTCCGCGCGCCTGCACCTCGACATCCTGCAGATCATCCGCGAAGCCGTAGCCAATGCGGCACGACATTCATCCGCCAAGACGTTAGATGTGTCGGTGCGCAGTGAGGGCGAATTGATTGAGCTGACGATCGCCGACGATGGAGTCTCCGCCGGCCCGGGACTGGAGAGCGGACCGTGGTCGATCCGCGAACGCGTGGGGGAAGCTGGCGGCAGAGTCTCGACGAGCTCGGGCGAGCGCGGCACCAGGCTTTCCGTGCAATTCCCGCTGATGAAAGACCGCGCGTGACCCGCATATTCCTCGCTGACGATCACCCGATGATCCAGACGGCGCTGGATGCGTTGCTCGATGGAACCGGGCGGACGATCGTTGGGCGGGCGACAAGCGGCGCCGAAGCACTCGAACGCATCGGGCGCGTCCGCGCGGACGTCATCATTCTCGATGTGCAAATGCCCGGCGGGTCGGGGATTCACGTCCTTCGTGAGTTGCGCAAGCGCGGCGATAAGGATCCCGTCATCCTGCTCACCGCCGCTATCGACGACGAGGCCCTCCGCGAAGCACTGGCGCTGAACGCCAACGGTATTGTCCTGAAGTCATCCGATCCCTCGCTGCTGATCGAGTGTATCGACCACGTTGCCCAGGGCGGCGATTGGATCGACAAGCCGATCCGCGATCGAATTGCTGAGGCCTGGGCGTCCGATCGGACGCTCTCCGACCGGGAATGCGAGGTCGTTCGGCTGGTGCAGGAGGGCCTCAAGAACCGCGACATCGCGGCGCGGCTGCACATTACCGAAGGCACCGTAAAGGTGTACCTGCATCGCATATTCGACAAGATCGGCGTGAACAGCCGGACGGAGCTGGCGATGAAAGCCGACCAGTTGGTCGGAAGACGCTCAAGCTAGTCCCCTGCGGCCGAAGTCACGTCCCAGACCGGGACACGCTCAGCGATGTTAACTTTGGATAACTTCTGTCGCCGCTGCGCCCGAATTAACGTATATTTAACCGGACGAATTTGGACCGGGTGACAAGGGGCAATTGTTATGAACGGCATCCACAAGATTTTGCGAGCGCTCGCGATCACCGCGATTCCGGCCGCGCTTGCATTTACGGCCACGCAGGCTTCTGCAACGCCGTCGCCGCCGAACGGAACGAACATCGGCGGGTGCGACCCCGCGCTGGTCACGCCCGACGCCACGGCGTGTGCCGGCTATTACACGGGCAATATCCTCAACGGCAGCTCGACCGACATTCTCAATCAGCAGAACGCGATCGCCTCGCTGCCCGGTTCTTTTACCTGGGACGGCAACTGGACGGCGATGGATAACTCGACGTCGCCGGACCTCGTCATCACGGCCCTTTCGGGTACCAACAGCAACCAGCTGAATTTCGGCGAGACACTGTTTGGTCAGGTGATTATCGGCGCGCACTTCGGCAACGTCGCTGGTCCAGCCGGAAACGTCTCCGTGTTCTGGCTGTTCAACCTGACGAGCCCGACCAACTTCATCACGCTGGACGATACGCAGGGCTTCTCCAATGCGGCGCTCTACACCACGGACCCGCATCCGAGTGTGCCTGAGCCATCGACCTGGGCAATGATGCTGCTGGGCTTCGGCGCTGCTGGTGTCGCAATGCGCCGCAGCCGGCGCAAGACGCAGCTGATGTCGCAGCTCGCCTAAGCTAAACCCTCTCGGGGCAAGGAGATGCCGTCGCGTTTCGCGGCGGCATTTTCTTTTGCGCGTTAGACGAGGCGTCCGCCTCAGCGTCAGCGGTCGCCCATCAATTCCTTGAGCGCATCGCGGACTTCGCGCAGCGGCTTGGTGGCGTTGCTCCAGTCGGCCGGGAGTGGGCTCTTGAGCTGCCGCTGCTGTGGCTGAGAAGGCTGCGGCATCCGGAACTCCGGCGGCAGGTCCGGGCCGCGACGGCGGTCGATCGCCAGGGCCGAAGTCATGAAATTGCGCCAGATCTCGGCCGGCACCGTTCCGCCGCTGATCTTGCCCAGCGACTTGTTGTCGTCACGCCCGACCCACACGCCGACGACGAGGTCGCCGGCAAAGCCGATGAACAATGCGTCGCGGTTCTCCTGCGTCGTGCCGGTCTTGCCGAACGTCGGCACGGCAAGCGCTGCGCGGCGGCCGGTGCCGTTGTTGGCGGCCGCGAACAGCAGGTCGAGCATCGGCGCCTGATCGCGCCGCTGATCGAGCGCGCCGCCGCTGCGGAAGAATTGCGAAAGCCCCTCCGGCGCCTGCGCATCGGGAAGGCCGCGCGCCACAATCGGGTAGCGGTCGCTCGCGACGGCCGCATAAGCCGAGGTCAGCTCGAGCAGGCTGACCTGCGCCGAGCCGAGCGCGAGACTCGGCTTGTCGGGAAGTGGTGTGGTGATTTCGAGGTCGCGCGCGGCACGAATTACGTTGCTGCGGCCGACGGCTTGCGACAGGCGCACCGTAGCTGCGTTGCTCGACCGCGCGAACGCCTCGCGCAGCGTGATCCGGCCGCGATAGACGCCGTCGCTGTTGACCGGAGTCCAGCCGTCGATGGTGACTGGCCGGTCCTCGATGATGCTG
Source organism: uncultured Alphaproteobacteria bacterium (assembly GCA_963849435.1). GTDB lineage: Bacteria > Pseudomonadota > Alphaproteobacteria > Sphingomonadales > Sphingomonadaceae > Sphingomicrobium. Next base: position 6,378 of record CAWKHO010000021.1, on the reverse strand, counting down.
TCGGGAGTCCATCCCGCGCGCATCGCCGCGAGATAGACGAACAATTTGAACGCCGAGCCCGGTTGCCGCCGCGCCTGAGTCACCCGGTTGAATGGCGACTCCCCGTAATTCTTGCCGCCGACCATCGCGACCACGCGCCCATCGGGGCGCATCGCGACGAGCGCCGCCTGCGCATCGCCGATCGCGGCGCGGCCAACCGCGCGCACCGCCAGCCGCTGCAGGTTGCTGTCGAGCGTCGTCGGCACCTTCACTTCGCCGAAGTCGGCATCGAACGCCTTCTGCGCATAAGGCGCGACCCAGTCGGCGAAATAGGTGCCGGTCGGATATTTGGCCGATTGGAATACCGGCCGCGCGAGCGCCGTCGATCGTGCCCGCGCATGGCTGATGACGCCGGTGTCGGCCATCGCCTTGAGCACCAGGCGGCTGCGCGCCTGAGCGGCCTCGAGATGCTGCGTCGGAGCGAGGCGCGAGGGCGCCTGGACCATCCCCGCAAGCATCGCCGATTGGGCGAGATTGAGCCGTTCAGGATCGCGGTTGAAATAATGATGTGCTGCCGCGCGCAGGCCATAAACGCCGTCGCCGAAATAGACGCTCGACAGATAGCGCGAGAGGATCTCCTGCTTGGTCAGCCACCCTTCCAGCCAGAAGGCGATAATGACCTCCTGGCCCTTACGCTGAAAAGTGCGGTTGCTCGACAGGAAGTTGGTCTTGGCGAGCTGCTGGGTGATCGTGCTTCCGCCCTCGCGGACCCCGCCGCCGCGCAGGTTGGCGAGCATCGCCCGCCCGATCCCGCGCGGGTCGATCCCCCAGTGGCTGTAGAACCGGCGGTCCTCGATCGCCACGAACGCTGCCGGCGTCAGCGGATTGAGCTTTTTGACGTCCACCGGCGCTTCCTTGATGGCCCCGCGCAGGGCGATTGGATGGCCGTCGTCGCTCAGCATCAACAGCGCCGGATTCGGCAGCGGCTCGAGCGCGCGCGACAAAGGCGCGGTGATGACCAGCCAGACCAAAGTGATGAAGATCAGCGCCGAAATCGAATAGAGATAGAGCGGCCAGCGGCGGCGGCGCTTTGGCGGCGAAGGGACTGCCCCTTCTTGTTCAGGGACAGTCCCTTCATGAGAGACAGTCCCTGAGCCGAGCAGCTCATCGGATGCGAACGGGTCGGGCAAGTCCTCGACCGGCACGCCGCCACGGCTCCAGATTCCATCCCTAGCGGCCACGTTCACCTGTTCCCGGTACCTGCTCCGGATTCGCGCCGGTGCTTTACATGAGTAAAACAGCTAAAGCCATATAGCCAGACGCTTGCTGAATGGCCGATTGCGGCTAAACGGCCTGAACATGCGGCGCTTCCTTGCATATCTGGCGCTTGCGGCAGTGGCCTTGGTTCCGGGATCCTGCCGGCAGCAGCCCGCCGGGGTCGTCAGCGTCACCGTGATCGGCGGCGAGCCCAAACTGCACGACCCGGCGCTCGGTCAACTTTCGGCGCCCGAGGCCGTTCTCGTCGGTAATGTCGCGCAGGGCCTCGTCAGCTTCGACGCCGGCGGCAATATCGTCGGCGGGCTCGCCGAACGGTGGAACGTCAGCGACGACGGGATGAGCTACATCTTCCGCCTCGCTTCGGCGAAGTGGCCCGACGGCCGCGACATCACCGCCGAGCAGGTTGCGCGGACTCTCAAGCGCCAGATCGGAACGCGCAGCAAGAACCCGCTCAAGGATGCGCTCGGCGCAGTCGACGATATCGTCGCAATGACCGACCGGGTCATCGAGATCCGGCTGACGGCGCCGCGCCCCAATCTGCTCGCGGTCCTCGCCCAGCCCGAGCTTGCGGTCCTCCGCGATGGCGTGGGCACGGGCCCGTTTAACGCCGTGTCCAATCTGCAAGCACCGGGATCGCTCCGGCTCACGCGCCAGGTCCTGTCGGCCGAAGATGAGCCTGCGCAAAAGGAGGAAGTCCTGCTGCGCGGCGCGGCTGCGCAGCAGGCCGTCCAGGCGTTCGTGGCCGGGAAGACCGACCTCGTGCTCGGCGGCATCTTCGCCGACCTGGCCTTCGCGCAACGTGTCAAACTGCCGCGCGGGACGCTGCACTTCGATCCTGCCTCGGGCCTGTTCGGACTGGTACCAGTCCATGCCGGGGGCGATCTCGACAAGCCCGAAATCCGCCGGCTGCTCAGCGGGGCGATCAATCGCGACTCTTTCGTCGCCGCCCTTGGAGTTCCGGGACTTGCGCCGCGCGCGACCGTCCTCGAGCCGGGCCTCGACGGCACCCCCGCGCCGGCAGCTCCGGCGTGGCTCGCGACCCCGTTCGACACGAGGCGCGCGGTGCTGCTCGCCGAAGCGGCCCGGCTGTTCGGCAAAGCGCCCAAGCCGACCATAAGGGTCGCGCTTCCCGAAGGTCCCGGCGCCGACCTTTTGCTGCAGGAGCTCAGCCGCGACTGGGGCGCGCTCGGCTTCACCGTCGAACGGGCCGCGACACCGGCGAGCGCCGATTTCCGCCTGGTCGACGCGGTCGCGCCATCCTCGTCGCCGGCATGGTTCGTGCGCCAGTTCCGCTGCGAAGTTGCGCCGATGTGCGACGCCGACGCCGACACACTGATGGACGCCGCGCGTCAGTCGCAGGTGCCCGCGCAACGTTATGCCTTGCTCGCCGAGGCCGCAGCCAAGATCGACGATGCGCAGCTGTTCCTGCCGCTCACCGCACCTGTGCGCTGGTCGCTCGTTTCTGCGCGGATTCAGGGCTTTGCCGGGAACCGCTACGCAGTTCACACGCTCACCGACCTGGAGCGCAAGCCCGGCGCCGGAGACTGAGCCGAATGGCGATTGTCGGTAACACCAAGCTGCCCTTCCCAGTGGGCACCGATCCCCAATCGGTGCGGCAGCGCGTCGAGGCGATGGAACGCTTGCTCGAACGCCTGTTCGTCATCCCTGGCATCAACCGGCCGGTCGGGTTGGACGTGATCCTCGATCTGGTGCCGGTAGTCGGAGACATCGCCGCAGCCGCCCTCGGCTCATACATTGTGTGGGAGGGCAAGAATCTTGGCATGTCCAAGTGGCAAATGTCGCGCATGGCCGGAAATGTCGGCGTCAACTGGCTGCTTGGACTGATCCCCTTCGCCGGCGCGATCGCAACTTTCTTCTACCGCTCGAACAGCTACAATTTGAAGATCATCAAGCGCCATCTCGACAAGCATCACCCGGGCACGCGCACCATCGAGGGCAGCGTCAGCAAACCTCAATAGCGCGACTGCGCCGGGATCCAGTCGTGATCCCAGTCGACCTCGTCGGGGATCGGCCGTCCGTAGCGGTCGGTGCTGGGGCGGAAACGAAAACGCTGCTCGATAATGCGGCAGGTCAAAGCGTCGAGCTCGGGAACGCGGCTCGATCGCGTGACATGGCAACCGGTTGCGCGGCCGTTCACCTGTACCGTAAAAGTGACCGTCACTCGGCCGCCAATCCCCGGCCCTGCCGAGGCTCGGCGGATAGTCGGAGGGCAATATCTCTCCGGCAATATGCTCGAGGTCCGTGCCTCCCTCGCCTTCGCCATAGCCCTGCCCGCCGGTGCCACCCCCCGCGCCGCTGCCAAGCGCCGGACCGGTCCCGCTGCCCCCGCCCGAAGGCGCGACGGTAGGATGCACCGCGAACAATTGGCGTGACCGACGGTGGCGCGTGCGCCGGCTGCGGGCCGGGCGAGCCGCCGAGCGGCTTTGGCGCCGCCTTGGGCGCTGAGGAGGTGCGGTGTGCGGGCTTAGGCGCGGGCCGGATTGGCGGAGGCGGCGGCGGCGGCGGCTTTACAAGCGCGATTTCTATCAGCCGCTGGACCGCGTCCGCGGAGCGCGTGAGCTCAACGCGAAAGCCAGTCAGGACAACGAAACCCAAGACCAGCTGAACGAGTACGACCGCGGCGAGCGCGTAAGCGCGCTCCCGCGGCCGCATCATTCTTTCATGCTGTGCATAAGCGGGCATCGCAGTGCCCGCTTAACGCCTCAGCGATAGTAGCGGCAGCGCCGCCGCGCGGTCATCGACCGGTCGATCGCGCGACCCGCGAGCGCGCCGCCGACCGCACCGCCGGCCGTGCCGAGAAGCCCGTGGCCGAGCACGCTGCGCCCGACGAGAGCGCCCGCGACACCGCCGGCGACGAACCCCGTCGTGCCCGACGACCGCCGGCAATAGCGGTAATAATAATGGCTGCGGCTGTAATAATGGTGGCGGCGTGCGTCCGCGGCGGTCGGAATGGAAATCGCCGTCGCGGTGCTGAATGTCAGGACCACTGCTGTGGTGATCTTTGAAAAATTTCGCATGAGCCAGTCTCTCTCTGTTTCGCCGGAACAACGAGCGTCGCCACGCTTGTTTCCCCGGGCAAGGGAGTAACGGCGGACACAGGACGCGGTAACGGTAGGCCGTTGCGCGCCGGAGACGCGCTGAGCGGCTGTGCCTATAGACGATATGTTCTGGACACGAAATCACCCACGCAAAATCGCTGGACAGCCGAATAGCCCTCGCGCAGCAAGTTGGTCTCATCATGAGCGCTGCATCCCCCGAAGATCGCGAGGTCCGCATCGGCCGCATATTCGAACGCTCCATTGCGGCGGTGCGGGCCAACGCCGTGCTGATGATCGGTATCTCGCTGGTTCTCGGAGCAATTCCCCTGTCGCTGTCGTCCTATGTCTTCGACTTGTTCGTCCCCAACTTCTACATCTCCACCCCCGCAAACCCATTCACATTGTACCTGCTCACCGGCCGAGGCGCGGCAGGGCAAGCAGCGGCTTCTTGCGTCAATCTTCTTTTTGCAACGATCACGAGCGGCGCGCTTATCCATGCAACGATCGCGCGTTCCGACAGCCGTCGCGCATCGCTAGGCGAATGTCTCTATACGGCCGCCTCCGTTTTTGTGCCGTTGATCGGCCTCAGCATTCTTTATTTGCTAGCGCTGATCGTCGGCTTTCTTTTTCTGGTCATCCCAGGGTTGCTGATGTGGTGCATCTGGGTCGTCGCCAAGCCGGTCCTTGTCGTCGAACGGACCAGCATACTCGGCGCGTTCCGACGCAGTAAGGAGCTGACTGCGTTCCAAGGATGGAAGATATTTGGAATTATCCTGATTGCGTACATGGTCGCGGGGCCGGCCCGCCTGGTCACCCTATACGTGGGACTTGGCATCTTTGGCTCAGTTACGTTCGCAAACAGGACCAGCTATCTACTGCTCGCACTTCCCGTATCGACGTTGAGTTCGCTCCTTTGGCCCACGCTGGAGGCGTCCGCTTACATCGAGCTGCGCAACGCGAAGGAAGGCGCGCCCGTTGACCGGCTTCAGGAGGTTTTCGCCTGAGGAGACATCCTGCCTCCAAGGGAAATCAAGGAACCGGCCGCCCGTCGATATTGCCCGCGGTCGCGTAGCGGCAAACGAGATAATCGACGCGCGGCGTCGCCGCGATCGCGCAGCCCACGCGCTGGGTCGTCGGCCAGATCATCTGCGTATAATGGCCGACATCTTCCCAATCGCCGGTGCGGCTGTTGTTGGGGAAGATGCCCCGTTTGAAATAGCGCTTTTCCGACGACCAGCCGCCGACCATTGCCTCGACGCTGAACGCAGCGTGCGAGCCCATCCACAAATTCTCGCCGGTGCCGCGGCGCTGCGAACGGTCGGAGTGGGCGAAGACGCCGGTCATCGCCATCTGCTGCGCATAGAGGGCGGCGGCGTTGCCGAGCGCAGGGTCCCAGACGAGCGGGGGCATGCCGGCCTGGGCCCGCTCCGCATTGTGCGCCGCGAGGATGCGCGCGGGGAATGTGCTCGCGTTGAGCGACACCGCCGAGGCAGACACGGCAACGCACGCAGCGCAGAGCATTGCGAGCGCGACAAGCCTGCGTCCCATGAAAATCGATCCCCGCCCGGTACCAGCACAGCTGAACTGCTATCGCGCGATACGGCAATCGGCCTCTCGACCAGCTCGGCGCACGCACGATTATATTCGGGCGTAAACCTGACCGATTAGGGTTACTTAACGGTTTATCGATTGCCGCTTTGCCGAGGATCGATTTCCTGCTTTAAGCGCGCGCTCACCAATCCAGGAGTTACTGATGCATAAGCCTTTGGTCGTGCTGACGATTTTCAGCATGATGAGTGTTTCGGCCACGGCGCAGACGGCCCCCGCGACAGATCCGGGCAGCCGGCCAAGCCGCAGATGATCAAGAAGCGCGTGTGCGAGCAGGTCGACGAAGACCCGTATTCGCGCCTCGGCAGCCGCAAAATCTGCAAGACCGTGGAAGTCCCCGCTCCGACGTCCGGCACCCGTGACGCGGGAGAAGCCCCGGCTTCCGCCAATCCGACCGGCAACAACCTTTAAGGCATTTAGCGCGGCTTACTGAGCCGCGATGGCGCGAAGGCGG
>CAWKHO010000020.1:0-64899 GCA_963849435.1 uncultured Alphaproteobacteria bacterium | reverse complement strand
CAGGGCTGCGACCGCATCTTCACCGTGCCGGGCGAAAGCTTTCTCGCCGTGCTCGACGCGCTTCACGACACGCGCGAGATCGACACCATCGTTTGCCGGCAGGAGGGCGGGGTCGGCTATATGGCCGACGCCGACGGCAAGATGACCGGCCGGCCCGGCATAGCCTTCGTCACCCGCGGCCCCGGCGCGACCAATGCCAGCGGCGGGGTCCACGTCGCCTTCCAGGATTCGACCCCGATGATCCTCTTCATCGGCGATGTCGCCCGCGGCGACCGGGACCGCGAAGGCTTTCAGGAAATCGATTTCCCCGCCTTCTTCGGGCCCATCGCCAAATGGGCGGCACGGATCGAAGACGCGCGACGCATCCCCGAATATGTCGCCCGCGCCTACCGCGTCGCGACTGCGGGCCGCCCCGGCCCGGTCGTGCTTGCTTTGCCCGAAGACATGCTTCGCGACGAAGTCGAAGCGCCGACCGCCCGCTCGTCCCGCCGCTTGCCCAAGCGCCCGATCCCGGCGCGGTCCGAGGCTATGTTCGAGCTGCTGAAGGATGCCGACCTCCCCGGTCGCGATCGTGGGCGGCGCCGACTGGAGCCCGCGCGCCTCGCATCATTTCGCCAACTTCGCTTTCCGCTACGGGATTCCCGTCGCCGCTGCGTTCCGCCGCCAGGACGCCATCCCGAACACGCTGCCGGCGTCTATGCCGGCCAGCTCGGCTATGGGCCTAACCCGCGGCTTCAGCAGCGCATCCGCGACGCCGACCTGATTATCGCGCTCGGCGCCCGCCTCGGCGAAGCGACGACCGACGGCTACACTCTGATTACGCCCGACCATCCCGGCCAGACGCTCATCCATGTCCATCCCGACCCGAACGAACTCGGCCGAGTTTATCACACCGACCTGCCGATCTGCACCGACATGGGCGAATTTGCCGAGATGCTTGACGAGTGGATCGACCCCGATCTGGTCCGCTTTTCGTGCCGGCGAGGAGGCACACGGGGAGTGGCTCGACTGGTCCGAGCCGAAGCCGCGCGAGGGCGTGGCGCTCGACCTTGGCCCCTGCGTCGCGGCGATGCGCGACCGGCTCCCCGAGAGCACCATCATCTGCAACGGCGCGGGCAATTTCTCCGGCTGGTGGCACCGTTATTGGCGCTATGGCTCGATGCCGACCCAGCTAGCGCCGACCAGCGGGACGATGGGCTACGGTCTTCCGGCTGCGGTCGCGGCGGCGCTCCGCTTCAAGGACCGGCCGGTCGTCTGCGTCGCCGGCGATGGCGACTTCCTGATGAACGGCCAGGAGCTGGCGACGGCGGCGCAATATGGCGCGGACCTGCTGGTTATCCTGGTCGACAACGGGAGCTACGGCACGATCCGCATGCACCAGGAGCGCGACTATCCGGAACGGATCAGCGGCACCCGGCTCGCCAACCCCGACTTCGCGGCGCTTGCGCGGGCATTCGGTGGCTGGGCGGCGATGGTGGAGACGACAGAAGAATTCGCGCCCGCCCTCGACGAGGCCCTCGGCCGCAAAGGCATCCGCCTCATCCACTGCAAGACCGACGTCGACAGTCACCAACGCGACGACGATCTCCAAACTGCGCCAGACGGCGAACGCCTAGCGCTCCCCCCGGGCCAAGAATGGGCAGGGGGAATTTTGACTGGGCCGAGAAGCAGGCGATTGATCTGTGACCGAGCCAAGACGCTGGACCGGCGCTTCCGCGGACGTTTCCCGATCGCAATCGCGATCGGCGCCCCTTGGCCCGGATGCTCGACCAAGCTGTCGAGGTCGGCGAAGCTGCCGTTTGACTGGAGGCTTGCCCTGAAGTAGGCACGAAAGAATGGCGCAGCGCTTCGGCGAGCCGGCCGGCAAAGCGCTTTTCCCGCAAGCTTACGAATGGGAATATGCGGATCTGCGGCGGCAGCGACTTGATGAGCCGGGAGGCGGTTGGGCGATGGCGGGTCGGAGTTACAGGTGATCGGAAGAATTTCGATGTCCACGAATTGCTTCCCCTCCGACCTCATGGGGGAATAAACTGTCTAACCTACGAAAATCTCCCGAGAACCCGGTCCGCTTCGGATGAATTTAGAGCGATAAACGGAAAATAGGTGCGGCTATCAAGTGATGATAGCTCATTTTTCTCTCATTTCTTAATTCAGGCGCAGAGCTGAACCGGAAACTCCTCCTCCGCGGCAAAGTCGATGTCCGCGCTCAGGAAGTCGTTGATGACCCGTGCAGGTCCGGGCAAGATAACGTCCGGTCGTAAGCGCGCCTCCCCAAGGATAATCTCGGCGCATGCTGTTGTCATTATGGAACGATTGTGGAGCAAGACAAGAAATCATATCACAGACTGGCTTTGCAAAGCTGCCGTAGATTTGCTCATTATTCCCCAACGCTCTCTCTCCCACCCAGAGTTTTTATTGCGGGAGCGCACATGTTCTTTTCTGGCCCGCGAAAACGACTGTGGCGGACCCGGTACGTTACGGAAGCCGTGATTTGATGTTTATCGACGGGCCGTGCGGCTGCGTCGGTGAATGACGCTATGACGTCAATCGTCGCTTAAAACTCTCTGCTGACGGCCGTTCCCCCTGTGGAAAAGCCGCGACTTATCCACAGAGGTAAGCATCTGTTAACCATGTTTCGTGCCGAATCGGGACGATCCGTGCCGCAGCGGGACAGACTGCGGGCGCGATCCACTGCGTCAGCTGACCAGATTGGCGTCGCGGAACAGCCGCCAGCGGCCGTCGGCGCCTTTGCGCAGGATGCTGAGCGTATAGCCGGCACGGTAGACGGGATCGCCGCCGGGCGGATCATCGCCATCTCAATGTGATTACGGACCCACGCCCAGTCGCCGACCACTTCAATCTCGCGAACCTCGGCACGGCCGTCCATCGCCGCTCCGCTCATGGATTCCGAGGCGGTCTTGAACGCCTCCTTGCCAAACGGCTCGGCGCCCGGAGTCATGAAAATCACATCGTCGGCCATGAGGTCGAGCACCGTCGCGAGGTCGCCCGCCTTGGTCGCAATCATCCACGTGTCGACCAGCTCCCGGATCGCGCGTTCGTCTTCAGTCATTTCGGAGACCGCGAGTTCCGTATCAAGCATCTTTCCAACCCTCCTCACCGATCAGCGGGACGAAACGCACGCCGCCGAATTCTCGTGGATGAGCTTGCCGTCGGATCCCTTGGTGACCTTGATCAATTCCTGGACCCAGTGCGGCTCGCCGACGGGCATGACGATCCGCCCGCCGTCCGCCAATTGGTCGATCCACGGCTGGGGCACATGGCTTCCGCTTGCGGCGGCAAGAATAGCGTCGAACGGCGCGTGCTCGGGACAGCCGCGAGTGCCGTCGCCTTCGAGGATTTCCACATTCGCATAGCCGAGACGCCCGAGGCGTTGGCGCCCAAGCTCGACCAGGTCGTGCTGGCGCTCGATGCCAATCACCGTGCCAGCAATGCGGCTGATAACCGCCGCCGCGTAGCCGGAGCCCGCGCCGACCTCGAGCACCGTATCGCCCGACGTGATTCCCGCCGCCTGGATCATCAGCGCGACGATGTAAGGCTGCGAGATCGTCTGCCCGGCCTCGATCGGCAGCGGGTGGTCGCCATAAGCGAGATGCGCATATTGCGGGCTGACGAACTCCTCGCGCGGCACGGCGAGAAACGCGTCGATGATGGGCTTCTCCGCGATTCCGCGCCGCTTCAGGTGCCGCTCGACCATCGCCTCGCGCTCGGCATTATAGTCTGTCATGGACGTCGCCATGGTCCACCTCCGGTCAAGCCGAAAAACCGCGAGCAAGCGAGACCGTTCCGATACCACGACTAGCCCGAACCCGGCGCCGCAGCTGGGGTCTGGCGTCTTCCCTAGGGGACGTTGGGAATCCTGACGATGCTGCCTTCTGCCTCGCCCGCCAAATCGTCCGCATTTTTAACGACCGAGACGTAGAGGTCTTTTTCCCTTGGGCCGAACGCGACGTTGGTCGGCCCGTTGCCGGCCGCGATGTCGAAGCTGTGGAGCAGCTTGCCCTGCGGCGAGATCTTGAGGATCCGCCCGCTATAGAATTGCGCGACGTACAGATCGCCGTGGCTGTCGACCTTGAGGCTGTCGGGACCCGCCCACCATGTCGAACCTTGCTCGGGGCAAGCAAATCCAGCCGCACGAAATTTGAGCGGTGGCTGAGCTTGCCGGCCGCATCGATTGCGAAAGCAGTGATGGCATTGCTGACCATCTCGTCGACATAGAGTGTCTTCTGGTCGGCGGAGACGGCGACGCCGTTGGCATAATTGATGTCGTTGGCGACTTCGCTCCAGCTGTTGCTGCCTGGGGGCATGTAGACGACCTTGCCAACGATCGCGGTCGGTGTTTGCGCGAACGGCCCGAACACGGTGGCATAAGCGCCGCCATTTGCCGCGACGACGACGTCGTTGATGCCCCCGTCGAAGGGCGCGCCGCGATCGTCGGACTGCCAGCGGCGAAGCTCCTTGCCTGAGAGATCGAGTTCTACAATCGCGCCATGCGCATCGCTGCAGGCGTAGCAGCAGCGTGTGCTGCCGGGTCAGCGCAAGCCCGTTATGACTGCACCCGCGCGTGTCGTTGATGACCTTGCTCATCCTGCCGTCCCACACCGACAGCGAGCCAGGATTCCATGCGACATAGTAAAGCTTGCCGTCGACGAACAGCGGCCCTTCCGGGCCGAGCACATGGTCCGCGATGACGGTTTCTCGGGCCGAAGCACCGGATGCGAGAATTGCCGACAGGCCGAGCGCGAGGACGCACCGAAACAGCTTGGGCATGCCGACTCCCCCTTTTTACGTTCCCAACTAGATCAACCCCGCCAGCGGGCTGGACGGATCGGCATACCGCCGCTTCTGCATGCGGCCGGCGAGATAGGCGAGCCGCCCAGCCTCGACCGCAGCCTTCATCGCGCGGGCCATCAGCACCGAGTCCTTGGCCTCGGCGATCGCGGTGTTCATCAGCACGCCGTCGCACCCGAGCTCCATGGCCTGCGCCGCGTCGCTCGCGGTGCCGACTCCGGCATCGACCAGCACCGGCACGCCCGCGCCTTCGACGATCAGACGGATCGTCACGCGGTTCTGGATGCCGAGCCCTGAACCGATCGGCGCGCCCAACGGCATGATCGCCACCGCCCCGGCCTCCTCGAGCTGCTTCGCGGCGATCGGGTCGTCCACGCAATAGACCATTGGCTCGAAGCCTTCCTTCACCAGCACCTCGGTCGCGCGCAGAGTTTCGCGCATGTCCGGGTAGAGCGTCTTCGCTTCGCCCAGCACCTCCAGCTTGACCAGGTTCCAGCCGCCCGCCTCTCGCGCCAGCCTCAGCGTCCGGATCGCGTCCTCGGCGGTGAAGCAGCCGGCGGTGTTGGGCAAATAGGTGACCTTTTTCGGGTCGATATAATCGGTCAGCATCGGCTGGTTGGGGTCGGAGATGTTCACCCGCCGCACCGCGACGGTGACGATCTCCGCCCCCGAAGCCTCGACCGCGGCCGCATTCTCCTCGAGGCTCTTGTACTTGCCCGTGCCAACGATCAGCCGCGAGCTGAAGGTACGCCCGGCAACGGTCCATGTGTCGGCCCTGATGTCCTGGTGCGCGGTCACTCAGCCGCCTCCGACGAAATGCACGATTTCATACGCGTCGCCATCCTCGACGCAGACTTCGCTCAAGCTCCCTCTCGGAACGATCTCGAGGTTGCGCTCAACTGCGACCTTGCGCGGGTCGAGACCGAGCTCGCCAAGCATTTCGGCAATGCTGATCTTGCCCGGCACCCGGCGCGGCTCTCCGTTCACTCGGACTGAAAGGTCCAAACTATCGGCGCGCAAATAGGATGAGCGCCCGCCCGGCGCAAACCCCGGCTGCGGCTGTTCAGGGTGGACGGACGCGCGCTCGTCTGACAGAGGCTCCCGCCAAGTCAGTTACAGGAATTCAAATGGCCCAAGCGAAGGATGCCCCAGGCTCCGGCGACACAGGCGCGATGCGCATCGATCCGAAACTCGTGCACGAGCTCGCGCAGCTCCTTACCGACAATGAGCTGACCGAGATCGAGGTCCAGGACGGCGACCGGCGGATCAGGGTCGGCCGCGAGCCCGCGCCGGTGTTCGGAGCGGCGCCCGCGGCGCCTTCGGCGGCACCCGCGCTGTCCGCCCCGCCGATGCACGCGAAGGAAGACGTCGGAGCGGCGGAAGATGTCGTCACCGGCAACACCGTCAAATCGCCAATGGTCGGCACCGCCTTCCTGTCGCCGCAGCCCGACGCCAAGCCCTTCATTGAGGTCGGCGATGCGGTGAAAGCCGGCGACACTCTGCTGATCGTCGAGGCGATGAAGGTGATGAACCCGATCACCGCGCCCGAGGGCGGAGTGGTCAAGAAGATCCTCATCGCCGACGGCCAGCCGGTCGAGTTCGATCAGCCGCTCGTGGTGATCGGCTAAGGCCGCGATCCCCATGAAAATCCAGAAGCTGCTGATCGCCAACCGCGGCGAGATCGCGCTCCGCATCCATCGCGCCTGCCATGAAATGGGCATCAAGACGGTCGCCGTGCACTCGACGGCCGACTCCGATGCGATGCACGTCCGCCTCGCCGACGAGACGGTCTGCATCGGCCCGCCCGCCGGCGACGGAATCCTATCTGAACATCCCCAACATCATCTCGGCGGCAGAGATCGTCCATGCTGACGCAATCCACCCCGGCTACGGCTTCCTGTCGGAGAATGCGCAGTTCGCCGAGATCGTCGAATCGCACGGCATCATCTGGGTCGGCCCCAAGCCCGAGCACATCCGCACGATGGGCGACAAGATCGAGGCCAAGCGCACCGCGGCCAAGCTCGGACTGCCGCTCGTCCCCGGCTCCGACGGCCCGATCACGACCGTCAAGCAGGCGAAGAAGCTGGCCGAGGAGATCGGCTATCCGGTGCTGATCAAGGCCGCGTCCGGCGGCGGCGGCAGGGGCATGAAGGTCGTCCCCGAGGAGGACCAGCTCGAAAGCCTGATGAGCCAGGCCGCGTCCGAAGCGCGCTCCGCGTTCGGCGACGACACCATCTACATGGAGAAATATCTCTCCGACCCGCGCCACATCGAATTTCAGGTGTTCGGCGACGGCGAGGGCAATGCGATCCACCTTGGCGAACGCGATTGCTCGCTCCAGCGCCGCCACCAGAAAGTGCTCGAGGAAGCGCCCTCGCCGGCGATCTCGGCCAAGCAGCGCCACCGCATGGGCTCGCTCGTCGCCAAGGCGATGGCCGAAATGAGCTATCGCGGCGCCGGCACCATCGAGTTCCTGTTCGAGAACGGCGAATTCTACTTCATCGAGATGAACACCCGGCTCCAGGTCGAGCATCCAGTGACCGAGATGATCAGCGGAATTGACTTGGTGCGCGAACAGATCCGCGTCGCCAGCTGGCGAGGGACTATCGTGCACGCAGGAGCAGGTGCACCTCCACGGCCACGCGATCGAGTGCCGCATCAACGCCGAGGACCCGGAGACCTTCGCCCCCTCGCCCGGGCTGGTGAAGAATTACGTCGCGCCGGGCGGAATGCACGTCCGCGTCGATAGTGGGCTCTACACCGGCTATAAGGTCCCGCCTTATTACGACAGCATGATCGGCAAGCTGATCGTCTACGGCTCCAACCGCGACAGCTGCATCCGCCGCCTCAAGCGCGCGCTCGAGGAATTCGTGGTAGAAGGGATGAAGACCACGATACCCCTCCACCAGAAACTGGTCCGCGACCCCGAATTCCTCGCCGGCGACTACACGATCAAGTGGCTCGAGCAGTGGCTGGCGCGGCAGCAGTCGGAGCCGCAGCCCTAGGCTGTTCGGCAGAACGCGCGAAGCTCATCGAGCGAGGTTCCGCCTCCGCCGAGAACAAACCGGTAGATGTCCCAGCTCGTGATGGACTTGCGAAACTCCGGCAGCTCCATCGCTTCTGACTTCAACCTGAGGATCAGCTCGCTGTCGGCGGTGCCGAGCGCCTCCTTGAGCGCAGCATGCTCGGCGAGCTTCCGCGCATAATCGCCCGCGGCCCAGCCCCACAGGTCCATCTTCCACGTCTCGCCCGCCGCGGTGCGCACGCGCAGTCCCCAATAGTAGCCGCTGCCGTAGTCGCCGCGCGGCACTGCCCACTCGTCATTGAACACTGCCCGGATGAGCGTGTGGCCAGCCGCCTCGATCTTCGGCTGCAGCTCCCGCAGCGCTTCGACAAACCGCGATTTATCGCTGCGTTCAACCGGCATGTAGATGTCGATGTCCGGCCAGGTCATGAGGTCGAGATCGACGCTTCCGACGAGCGCAACGGATCCGAACCGCGCTTCGAGAAGCCTCAGCACGTCGGCGCTTTGGAGAAGCTCCAGCGCCCGTCCGCGAAGCGTGCGCGTCACCGCCATCGCTCGGCCGGCCCCCTCACGTAATGGCGCCACACGTACCCCCAGGGAATGACGAGGGCGACAACAAGTGGGAAAGCACCGATTCGCCACAGATCTGCACGCAATTGCGGCGAGCCAACGCCGGACAACCATTGCGGTAATCCGAATGCGAACAGCCACACCGTCTTCCACACCATTTCGAACAGCAAGACCGGCACCATCCTGAGTGGGTAACGCAGGGCGAAGAATGCCATCACCCAAAGGCCGCTGATCAACGCCTTATGGACACCGCGGTCCATCGGCGCGTGCTCGATCAAAGCCTCGACCGTGCCGAACAGGCCCCAGATTGCGAGCAGCGCGGTCGCGCGCATGACGTAAAGCCGAACGAGCGAGACTTCCTCGTCACCACGCTTCCAGAGGTGGGCGAATTGTTCGCTCACCGCCAGCGGTCCCCCGGAGCCTTCACATAGTTCCGCCACACGTAGCCCCACGGGATCACGAACGGCATCAACGCAACGCCGAAGCCGATGTTAAAGAAATCCTCGGCAAAGGTTGGCGGCTGTTGGCCTGAGAACCATTGGGGCAGGCCGAAAGCGATGAACCAAATGTACTTCCACGCAAACTCGAACAGGAGCAGCGGGAGCATCTGCCGGGGGTATTTGATCCCGAGCAGATCGACGAGGCACATGCCGGCGAGAAGCGCCGGGATCACCCCTCGGGCGGTCGGCTCATGAATGAACAGCGACGGTGCGACTTGCGAGCCCTCGCCGAGCCCGATGAGCAGGTAGACCGCGCGCAGAATGTACAGCCGGAACAACGTGAGGTCGCCCTCTGCCGGTCGAGCGGCAACTGATGCGGCGCTAGTGGTCATGGCAGTCTCCCAGGTCAGGCGGCGCGCGCCCGTTCGGTGGCGTCGGAATCGGGCTCGAACTCAAGCACGTCGCCCGGCTGGCACGTCAGCACGTCACAGATCGCCTCGAGCGTCGAGAAGCGGATCGCGCGCGCCTTGCCCGTCTTGAGGATCGACAGATTGGCGAGCGTGATGTCGACCTTCTCCGCGAGCTCGGTCAAAGTCATCCGCCGCTCGTGGAGCAGCTCGTCGAGCTTGACGACGATCGCCATGTCAGACCGTCCCTTCGAGGTCTGCGCGCATCAACGCGCCCTCGGCGAACACGCGGGCGAGGACGAAGGTGAGGATGACCGCCAGCCAACCGGCAGGCGAGAAACCGGCGTTGAGGTGCAGCGGATGGGCGGGGGTCGAGACGGCCTTACCGATACCCCAATGACGAGGCCGACACCTGCAGAGCGAGCAGCAGCCAGGCGATCGTGTTCAGACGGTAAGCATTGGCAGCGACGAACGGATCGCCCGACCGAACCGTGTCAACCATCGACATCATCCGCTTGAGCATCGCGAGATTAATCGGAACTGTGAGGATGCCGAGCGCCGCCACTGCGCGAACGCCCATCACCAGGCCGGATTTTCGGACGGCGACCCGAGCTTGAGAGCCCGCATCAGGAACGGCTCGTTGATGAACGAGTAGCTCGAGCGATCGCGACCAGGCATGCGGCGTACAGCCAATTCAGGATGATCAGGATGCGCAGCGTCACATACGCGACGGGCAGCGCGGCGGAAGGGTTGCGGGACATAGAGCATTGCACTCCAAACGACTTGTATTATCGATTATCGATATAACACCTATCGTTTTTCAACAAGCACCTTATCGAGCAACGATAATCCGCTCGAGTGCGCCGCCTCCCTCCGCCAACCGTACGGACGATCTGGATGACCTTGGATCTTGTCCTGCGGGATTGTCCGCGTCGAGCGCGCTCTACGCCGGCTACCGCGTCCTGCCTTACGACGACGGCATGATTGGCAAGTGGCTCGAGCAGTGGCTTGCGCGAAACGCGGAATAGCCTCAGCCCCTTGCCGCAAGCCGCTCGATCCGTCGGAGCCACAGATAGAGCAACGGCACGACGACAAGCTCCATCACTAGCGCGAACCGGTGCGCGCCCGAGGCGAAGCCGTGCTCGAAGCCGCCGATCAGCCTTGCCAATCCGCCGACAACGACGATGAAGCACAGCGCTCGAAAGAGCTCGGCGCGACGATCGATGCGTCCGATCGCCCAGACGAACGCGAGACCGATCCCGAGCAGCAGGCCGGAAAGGTAACGAAAGTGACTGTCGAGATCGGTCGGGCCGCCGTCGAAGCCGCGTAACATATGCGGACCTTGAAGCGCGCCGACAGCACCCGCGCTGATCGGCACTATCGCGGCGATGAGGACTACCGCCTGGAACAGGCGCTGCTCGCGGCGCGCATTCAGCCACACCATCAGGACGGCCGAAAACCGAGCGCGAGTCCGTTCATGCAGTAGCGAAGTCCCGTCGGCTTCGGCCCGTCGTTGAAGACATGGCCAAGGTGCCCGCCGCAGCGCGAGCAGAGGATTTCGGTCCGTTCCGCCAGCAGGCTGTGGTCCGCCCGCTCGACGACCGCGCGCGGCAGCGGTTTCCAGAAGCTCGGCCAACCCGTTCCGCTCTCGAACTTGGTTGCCGACGAGAACAGCGGCAGTGCGCAGCCGGCGCACACGAATGTGCCCTTGCGATGCTCCTTCAGCAGCGGACTGCTGAAGGGCGGCTCGGTGCCCGCGTCGCGCAAGATGGCATAGCGCTGTGCTCCGAGCTGCTGCTTCCACTGCGCCGGTGTGCGGTTGACGGCGAAATGCATGTCCGCGGCGTGCCCGCTGCGTCCGAACAGCAGAAGTCCGGCGCCGGCTGCCCCGGCAACGCCGAAGAAAGTGCGCCGGTCGAGTTTGTAATTGCTCATGTGAACCTCTGTATCGTGTGACGCTCTAGCTACGTGATGAACGCCTCATCGGATGCACGAGCTTAAGCCCGGGTGAGCGAACCCGAAGCGACCACCGGCCCGGTCGGAGCACCGGTTGGCGAACCGCCCGGCGGCTCGACGGAAATGGCGATCGTCGCACCCTGCTGAAGCAGCGTCGCGAGCGTCTCCGCGAGGCGCATGTGCATCTGCTTGCCCGATCCCATCGTTCCGAGCGAGCGCGGCTTGCCGTTCGGCGGGATCACCCACAGCTCATGCGCATGCTTGGGGTCCGCGGGCATGTCCCCGGCCACTGCAAGCACAAGCTGCCGCGCGGCGGGATCCCAGCTCGCGACCACCTTCATCGCGGTCTTGTCGCCAAGCATTGCTACCATCGGAGCGGCCGGTGCGCGCTGCGCCGCCGGTGTTCCGGGCGGCGGCGCCGGATGCGGCTGATAGACAAGAACTAACGCGAGGCCCGCGGCGATCGCCGTCATTGCAGCGTTGCCGACCGCCAGATGTTCAGCCGAGTCCGGAGGCCGGCGAGATTGTCGTTGGCGGGCACGCTGCCGGTGATTGCCGCCTCGATCCCGCTCCACAGTCCTGCGGGCGGTGCAACGGCATTTGTTTCGTCGTGCAACGGCGCAAGACGGCCGCGCCAGCGGGCGACCTCCGCTGCAAATTGCGGGTCCGACGCCTCGCGGGCGAGCGCGGCGCGCCGCTCGTCCGCGCTGAGCAGCCCAAGCGCATGTTCGGCGGCCATCGCCGAAGCGTCGTCCGGTTGGCGATCGTCGGTCATTGCTCAAGGCACCCGCGCAGGCGCAACAGTCCGCGCCGGATCCAGCTCTTCATCGTCGGCAGGGGCACGCCTTCGCGCTCCGCCAGCTCGGGATAGCTCGCGCCGTCGAAAAATGCCGATCGGATCATCGTTCGCGCCCGGTCGTCGAGCTCGTCGAGGCAGCGGCGCAGCCGTGATGCATCCTCCGCTTGCTCGAGCACCTCGAGCGACGAGGGGCGATCGTCGGAGATTTCGTGTGCCTCCTCGATCGGCGCGCTGACAGCGCGGCGGCTGCGCAACCGATCGATTGCCTTGTTGCGCGCGATGGTGGCGGCCCAAGTCATTGCGCTGGCTTTGGCGGGATCGAACAGCGCGGCCTTCCGCCAGATGGTGACGAACACCTCTTGGAGCACGTCCTGCGCTTCGGCTTCGTCACGCAGCAGGCGAAGACAGATGCCGTACAATTTGGCCGATGTGCGGTCGTAGAGCGATTTCAGCGCGCCGGCATCGCGTGCCGCGGCCCTCTGCAGCAGCTCGGCAAGCTCGCGGCTTGCCACTTTCGCGGCGGCGGCGGCGATGCTGACGGCCTGGTCCATCGCTACCTTCATGGCGCAAGCCGCGGTCGCCGAAAAGAGAAGGCCGGCGGATTTCGCGGCGGCGGAGTGGGAGCGCCCGCCAATTACGCGAGATTCCGCCGGCCGGCATTCGGCTAAAAGGGGGTTGCCGAACGCCTCCATGATCAGGGCATGAGGACGGAATCGACCACGTGGATCACGCCGTTCGACTGCATGACGTTGGGGATGGTGATCCGCGCTCTTCCGCCCTTGGCATCGACAACCACCCAGCCGCTGCCGCTCTTCATGAAGCGCAGGTTCTCGCCTTCCACGGTCTTGAGCGTCGCCGTACCGTGGTGGCCCGACGCGAGGGATGCGATCCGTCCGGCCGTGTAGCGGCCCGGAACGACGTGGTACGTCAGCACCTTCGCGAGCATCGCCTTGTTTTCCGGCTTCAGCAGCGTATCGACAGTGCCCGCCGGCAGCTTTGAGAATGCAGCATTCGTCGGAGCGAAAACGGTGAAGGGACCGCGGCCGGACAGCGTTTCGACAAGTCCCGCCGCCTTTACGGCGGCAACCAGAGTTGTGTGGTCTTTCGAGTTGATGGCGTTCTGGACGATGGTCCGTGTCGGATACATCGCGGCTCCGCCGACCATCGGATTATGTGCCGCCGCCGGCACGCTAAGCGTTGTTGCCGAGCCGAGTGCCAGAGCGATCGATAGAGTGAGTTTACGCATGTGCTTCCTCCTTGGGCAGCCTGTGCTGCGCGAAAGATACGGTGCCGCGGCCGATCCGGATGCGCACATGTCGTGAGCGTGAGCGTCAGCATCGACAGGGGACCAAAACGCCCACTTGCCGAGGAGCCGCTGCAGGAGTGTAAAAGGTTCTTTTCCGATCAGGCCGCGCGCGAGCGGGTCGGTGCCTCTTGGTCTACCTCATCGCATCATTTGCTCGGCAAGTTGGTGGAATAGGCGCGTCCGACTGGGATTTTCGCGCCACTGCGGAGCCGCACGAACGCGCGGCCTTGCCGATGAACCGCCTCGACCTCTGCCCGGTTCACCAGAAACCGGCGATGCACCCGCAGAAAACCCCGGCCGTGCAGCACGGCGGTCGCCTCGGCCAGGGTCATGCGCTTCAATGTCACCCGGCCGGGAAGGTGAATCTCGACGTAATTGTCGGCGGCTGCAACATATTCGATCGACTGGGCCAGACCTTCGAGGTCGGCGAAGTCGCCTTGGCCAACTTGCCGCGCCCGCTCCTTTCGGGCCAGTCCGATCAACATCAGCGTCGCTGCGATCGCCGGAAGACGGCGCATTATCAGAAGGCCAACCGGGCTCGTCCAATGGCCCATCGACCAGTTCACCAGATATTCCGTCGCGATCGACGCCGCAGCGATCGCCACGAGCAGGCCGGCGAGCCTGGCTGGGTTGCGAACGACCTCGCGTCCGGTCTCGCGCTTCGACCACTCGAACAAAGCGAACCAGGGCAGGACGGCGATGGCTGACCAGAGCAGGCTTCCCGGCCAGTCTGCAAGGCCCGAGAGCAACTGCTCGTAACCGTGACAATAACTCGCGCCCGCGAGCCAGATCACTGCGCCCGCGGCGAGAAGCGCCGTGCCGTGCAGCGGCTGTAACAGGAAGCGCCCGAAGTCAGCGCGCTGAGCCAGGTTTGCCATTCCCCAAGGACTATTCGCCGCGACCCGAGCCGGCAACAGGCGCGTTCGCCACTTCGTCCCAAATCACTTTGGCACGCGCTCGGACAAAGGCAGCGTCCGCCCATGCGCCGCCAAATCGCTTCTCCGATTCCTGCCGCCGGGCTCGTCATCGCGCTCCCGCCGGACGCCGCCAGCGGACAAAGCCGCGCGGGCGAAAATGCCGTCACTCAGGCCGAGGACGCGTTCGGCTTCAGCGTCGGGCACGAAAGCCTCGGCCTTTACGACGCGGATAATGCCCGCGGCTTTTCGCCGAGCGCGGCGGGCAACCTGCGCATCGACGGGCTCTATTTCGCGCCCGTCGTCGGCCTTTCCGGACTCGTGGTCGAATCGACTTCGATCAAGGTCGGCCTCTCCGCCCAGGGCTATCCCTTTGCCGCGCCGAGCGGCATCGTCGATCAGAGTTTGCGCCGGCCTGGCGAGCGTCTCGGCGCGTCGCTGCTCGTCAACGCCGACAGCTACGGCAGCATCGGGGCCGAGCTCGACGGCTCCGTGCCGGTCACGTCGAACCTTGCACTCGGCATCGGCGTCAGCGGCGGCCGGACGCATTTCGCTGACGGCACGACGAACCGATATCATTCGGAGGCGCTGGTCGGCCTCTGGCGCCCGGCGCCCGGCATCGAGCTCACGCCGTTCTGGAGCGCCTTCACCGACATCGACGACCTCAGCTCACCAATCTACGTTCCCGCAGGCGAGTTCATCCCGACGGAGCCGCGCCCCGGCCGTTACACCGGTCCGCGGTGGAACGGCATCAATCGGACGCACTTCAATAGCGGCGTGCTGGGGTCGGTCACACTGTCGGATAGCTGGCTGCTCCGGTTGGGCGTCTTCCGGTCGATCCGGCACTTGCGCAACGGTTACACCTACCTGATCGACGAGCTGCAGCCGACCGGGGTCGGCCGGCGAATCCTGTTCGCCAACCCGCCGTCGAAAAGCCGCGGGACCAGCGGGGAAGTCCGCCTGACCCACACCATCGCCGAAGGTCCGCGCCTCCATGCGCTGCATTTCAGCTTGCGCGGCCGCCAGTCACAGCGCGAATTCGGCGGCGACGATGAGATCGACCTCGGCACCTCCTCGATGTTCGAGGATGTGAATACGCCCCGCCCGTCCTTCCAGTTCGGCGAGCGATCGCATGACAGCCTCCGACAGTGGATCTACGGTATCGCTTATGACGGCCGCTGGCGCGGCGTTGGCGAGCTCAGCTTCGGCATTTCGCGGACCGCGTACCGCGAGTTGACCCTCGCTCCGGACCGCACCCTCGTCGCGCGCGCGTCGCCGCTGCTCTACAACGGCACGCTGACCGTCTTCCCGCTGCACGGAGTCGCCGTCTATGGCGGCTATTCGCGCGGGTTCGAGGAAAGCGGCTCTCCGCCGCCAAACGCCGCCAATCGAAGTGAGGCATTGCCGGCGATCATTACGTGTCAGGTGGACGGAGGCGTTCGCATCGAGCTCACCTCAAAGTTGAAGGCGATCGCCGGACTGTTCGATCTCAGCCGTCCCTATTTCGGGTTCGACCAAGCCAATCGCTATGTGCCGATCGGAGCGACGCGCAGCAAAGGCGCCGAATTCTCCTTTTCGGGCGACCTAACCCGGCACCTGAAAATCGTCGCGGGAGGAGTGCTCCTCGACGCCACCGTACGGGCGCCGGCCGGCCTCACCGGCACGATCGGGCGGCGGCCAGTCGGCATTCCGACCCACCTTTTCAGCATCAACGCCAATTGGGATGTCGCCGCCGTTCGCGGACTCGCCTTCGACGCGGCTCTCTCGCACACCGGTTCGGTGCCGGCGACAACGGACAATGTCGTCCACCTTCCGCCCCGGGCGCATCTGAACCTCGGCACGCGCTATTCATTTTCGCTCGGGAAGACCCGCGCGACGGCGCGCTTCCAGGTCGCGAACGTCCTCGACAACCGCGGGTTCAGCGTCAACGGACCCGGCGCTTACTCGCCCAACGCTGCCCGATCGGCCTCGGCGCAACTGACCTTCGACCTTTGAGCAACGATTGATCGTGCTGGGATCGGATCAACAATCAGGACGCCGCCTAGGCATTAGGCGGCGTACGTCGTCCTCCCGTCCGTCACCGTGCGGACGATCTGAATATCCTTGATCTTATCCTGCGCGATCGTGTGCGGATCGTCGGAAAGCACCACGAAATCGGCCAGCTTCCCGAGCACTATGGAGCCCTTCACATGCTCCTCGTGCGAATTGTAGGCGCCGTTCCAGGTGTATACGCGAAGCGCATCGTCGACGCTGATGCGTTGGTTCGCGCCCCACGTCTCCCCATTCCACCCAGTCCGGGTCACCATTCCCTGGATGCCCATCAGCGGCGCGAACGGCCCCGGCGGGAAGTCCGAGCCGCCGGCCACCTTGATGCCCGCGTCGAGGTACGAGCGATAAGGCATCATGTGCTCCATCAGCGCCTCGCCGTAGAACTTGAACTTGTCCGGGTTGTAATAAGCATAGCTGGTGAACAACGCCGGCACCGCGTCCAGCGCCTTCATCCGCGCAATAAGGTCGGGATACGCCAAAGTCGCGTGCGTGAACTTGGGCCGCACGTCGCGCTTGGGGAATAGCCGCTGCGCGCGCTCGAGCGCGTTCAGATACATGCCGATCGCGATGTCGCCGTTGGTGTGGCAATTCGGCTGGATTCCGGCACGCCACACGCGCTCCACCCAGGCGTCGAGGTCCGCCTGCGTCGTAGTTACATTGCCGTGATAGGGCGGATTGCGGCCCGGGTAACCCGCGCGGATCCCCATTGTCCGCTCGGAGAATGAACCGTCAACGGTATGCTCCGAGGTCGCTCCGAGGCGGATCCAGTCGTCGCCGAAGCCGGTGCGCCAGCCGTTCGCGATCATCGCGTCGATCATGGCCTGGTCGGGCTCATAGCTGACGCGGTGCGCGAGCGCGCCGTCCTGTCGAACGTCAAGCAAAGCCGAGAAATTGCCCCCCTCGTGGTGCACGGTGGTCAGGCCGAAACGCGCGAACTGCTTCGAGATGTGCGCCAGCCCGGCTTTCGCGCGCGAGAACTTCTCGGCTTCGCTGAACTCAGGCCATTTGCCGACTTTGGCAAACACGTCCTGCGCATTGTCGGTCACCCGGCCGTTCAGCTCGCCCGACGCATCGCGGTCGAAGGTCCCGCCAAACGGCTGCGGAGTCTCGCGCGTGATCCCCGCGAGCTCGAACGCCTTGCTATTAAAGAACGACGTGTGCCCGCCGCGGTGATACACCACCACCGGATGCACGGTGGACACGCGATCAAGGTCGGCGCGCGTGATCAGCCGGCCGTCCTTCACCTTTGTGTCGTCGTAGAAGAAGCCCTGGACCCACTCGTTGGGCGGAGTCTTTGCCGCCCGCGCCTTCAGCTTATCGACGATGGACTGGATCGTGACGAACTCGGCTTCGAACGGATTGCCGACCAGCACCTCGTACAGCAGGGTCTCGCCCTCGGGGTGCAGGTGGCAATCGATAAAGCCGGGCACGACGGCCATTCCGCGGGCGTCGAAGACCTCGGCGCCTTTCACGAAAAGGCCCCCGATTGCGTCGTTCGAACCGACAGCGGCAATATGCCCATCGCGCACGGCGAACGCCTGCGCAGTCGGGGCGCTCGGCTCCATCGTATAGACGCTGGCGTTGCGGACGATCAGGTCCGCGGCTCTGGAATCGGGCAGCGCGCGAGCCGCCGATGCGCCAAACAACGCCGCACCCCCGCCGAGCACCGATCTCCGGCTGACATCTCTCATGCGAGTTCCTTCGAAGAATTGGCGATTGCGTTGCCCAGCTTCTCGACAATCTCGTCGATCTGCTGCTCGGAAATGATCAGCGGCGGCGAAAGCGCGACCGTGTCGCCGGTCACCCGCACCAAGAGTCCGCCGTCGAAAGCGCGGCGATACACGTCATTGCCGCGAGTACCTGGTCGACCGTCGAGGGGTGCAAGCTCGATCCCGCCGACCAGTCCGATGTTGCGCACGTCGACGACGTTCGGCGCTTGCCGCAACATGTGCACGGCGTCTGCCCAATAGGTCTCGAGCTCGCGCGCCCTCTCGAACAATTTTTCACGCTCGTAGATTTGCAGCGTCGCAATCAGCGCGGCGCACGCTGCCGGATGCCCCGAGTAGGTATAGCCATGCATCAGCTCGATCGTTCCGGTCGGCCCCTGCATCAGCGCGTCATAGACGTGGGCTCGGACCGCCACTCCGCCCATCGGAATCGTGCCGTTGGTCATCCCCTTGGCCATTGCGATCATGTCCGGCTGCACGCCGAACCTTTGCGCGGCGAACGGCGCTCCAAGCCGTCCGAAGCCGGTTATCACCTCGTCGAAGATGAGCAGGATGCCATGCTCCGAGCAGATCGTGCGCAGCCGCTCGAGATAGCCCTTGGGCGGCGGCAGAACGCCGGTCGATCCTGCCATCGGCTCGACGATCACCGCTGCGATCTTGTCGGCGCCATGGCTCGCCGATGATCCGCAGCAGGTCGTCGGCGAATTCTGCGCCATGATCGGGCTGCCCGCGCGAGAAGGCGTTGCGCACCGGATCGTGCGTGTGACGAAGGTGGTCGACTTCCTGCAGCAGGGGACCGAATGCCGCTTTGTTGTGCGGGATTCCGCCGACGGAAATGCCGCCGAAGTTCACCCCGTGATAGCCGCGCTCGCGGCCGATCAGCCAAACTCGCTCAGGCTCGCCCTGCGCCACGTGATAAGCGCGCGCGATCTTCAGGGCCGTCTCCGCCGCTTCGCTCCCCGAATTCACGAAAAAGACATTGCTGAATCCCGGCGGAAGCACCCGCTTCAGCGCGTCCGCGGCACGAAATGCATAAGGATGGCCGATCTTGAACGGCGGCGCATAGTCGAGCTCGCTGATCGCCGCGCTGACCGCCTCGACGATCTCGCGCCTTCCATGGCCTGCATTGACGCACCACAGCCCGGCTGCGCCGTCGAGGACCGGCCGCCCCTCCGGAGTGAAATAATGCACGCCCTCGGCCCGCGCGAGCAGCATTGGGGCCGCCTTGAATTGGCGGTTGGCGGTGAACGGCATCCACCACGCGGACAGATCGGATGCAGCTACCCCCATGCAGAAGATGCTGGCAGGTCGCTCGGCCCGCGTCCAGCGGCGGCGGCTTGCGGCAACGTAGTCGCGCGGGCACTAACCGCGCGAAAGGAAGCTTCCGAATGAGCCTCATCGCCGACCTGAAATCGCTCGAGCCCTCGCAGCGCAGCGCGATCTGGGCGAGCTATCTCGGCTGGACGCTCGACGCCTTCGACTTCTTCCTGCTCGCCTTCATGCTGTCGGCAATCGGCAAAGAGTTCGGCACTGACATCAAAGCGGTCGCCGTGGCGATCATGCTTACCCTCGCCGCGCGTCCGTTCGGGGCTTTGTTCTTCGGAATCCTCGCTGACCGCTTTGGGCGGCGACCGGTCTTGATGGTCGTCATCCTCGCCTTTTCGGCCTTTTCGGCGCTGTCGGGTTTGGCGCGCTCGCTGACGGAGCTGCTCGTCATCCGCACGCTGTTCGGCTTCGCCATGGGCGGTGAATGGGGCATCGGCGCAAGTCTCGTCATGGAGACCATTCCGGCGAAGCTCCGCGGACCCGTGTCGGGCCTGCTGCAGAGCGGCTACCCCTCCGGCTATTTCGTCGCGAGCCTCGTCTATTTCGCTTTGTTCGACCGGATCGGGTGGCGCGGTATGTTCTTCGTCGGGATCGCGCCGGCGCTTCTCGTCTTCCTCATCCGCATGCACGTCGAGGAAAGCCCGGCCTACGTCGTGCGCAAAGCGAAAGCGCGCGCAAATCCCATTGCCGAGCTTGCCCGCAACTGGAAGATCGCGCTCTACATGATCGTGCTGATGACCGCGTTCAACGCCTTCAGCCACGGGACGCAGGATCTCTATCCGACCTTCCTGCAGAAGCAGCATCACTTCGACACCAGGCTTACCGGTACCCTCACGGCAATCATGAACGTCGGCGCAATCGTCGGCGGGATCGCGTTCGGGATCTGGTCGGAAAAGATCGGGCGAAAGCGGGCGATCATCATCGCCTGCGCGCTCGCTTTGCCGGTGCTTCCTCTGTGGGCGTTCAGCTCCACTCCTCTTCTCCTCGGGATCGGCGCTTTCCTGATGCAGGTGGCGGTGCAGGGCGCGTGGGGAATCGTGCCGGTGCATTTGAACGAGCTATCGCCCGGCGCGATGCGCGCGATGTTCCCCGGCTTTGCTTATCAGCTCGGCAATCTGCTGATGTCGCGCAACGTCGTCTTCCAGGCCGGAATCGCAGAGAGCCGCGGAGACGATTACGCCTTCGCCCTTGCGCTGTTCGGCGGCATCACCGCCGTAATCATCGCCGTGTGGACCGCCTTCGGCCCGGAACGCAAACACGCCGACTTCCTCGCCGAGGCGAAGGAGGCCCCAGGCTAAACCTTCGCGCGCGACGGGCGTTGTCCCTGTTGAGACGACATAATGTCGACCTACAGTGGAACTTCCGACCGGCCGGACCAGGCGAAAGCGATCGCCGCGGTGATTGCAGTCCACGCGGGGCTCGCTGCAATCATCCTGACGGGCCTCAACGTGCGGTTCGTCAGCCAGGCCGTCGAACGGCTGACCACGATCAATATCGAGGAACCGCCGCCTCCGCCGCCGGTGCGCCCGCCGAAGCCCGCGCCGAAACCGCAGCAGGCGAAAAAGCCGGCGGGCGCACCCGCTCCAAAAGCCGAACCGTCACCGATCGTCGCTCCGCCGCCGAAGCTGGCTCTTCCTTCACCCATTCCGGCCGCGAAGGTCGCCGGCGCGGGCACCGCCTCAAGCTCTGGCGCCGGCACGTCTGGGACGGGCACGGGCGCCGGCGGCAGCGGCAACGGACCTGGCGGCGGCGGTTATGGCGATTTCTCGCGCTTCACTCCGGCGCGTCTCGTCCGCAATCTCAGTCGCGGCGATTACCGTCTCATCGCCGGCGGTCGCATGCCTGCTGGAGCGGCGATGGTCTCGCTGCTCGTTCAGCCCAGCGGACTGCCGAGCAATTGCCGAATCGTGCGCTCGAGCGGCGATCCTTACGTCGACTCCGGATTATGTCCGCTCATCGTCGAGCGGCTGCGCTTTAGGCCGGCGCTGGACGACCAGGGGCACCCCGTTCCCTATCAGCTTCAGTACGTTGCAACCTGGAGGCTCTAGCGGCTCGCGCTCGCCACGGTTCCGGCAGCGCTCTGCAGCGTCGCCAGGCGTTGCGCGTCGCGTCCATAAACGTCGTCGAAATAGGCGATCGACGTCCCATTCGCATCCGGCATCGCGGTCAGGTACGTAATGTACACCGGCACCGGGCTCTTCAGCGGCACCATTTCCTCGGTCCCGGCGCTTTCCCACTGCAGGTCGTAGCCGAACAGCCAGTGGCCTAGCCGCGCCGCATCCTCGAGCCGCACGCACCCGCCGCTGTAGAGCCGCGACGCCTCGGTGAAGAGCTCGCGCTCGGGATTGTCGTGCAGATAGACCCCGGCGGAGTTGGGAAACATGAACTTCATCCGCCCCATCGAATTGTGCGGCCCCGGCAGCTGGCGCATGAGGACTTCG
Source organism: uncultured Alphaproteobacteria bacterium (assembly GCA_963849435.1). Taxonomy (GTDB): domain Bacteria; phylum Pseudomonadota; class Alphaproteobacteria; order Sphingomonadales; family Sphingomonadaceae; genus Sphingomicrobium. Next base: position 43,130 of record CAWKHO010000020.1, on the reverse strand, counting down.
GTCTTGCCCGCGGCCACAGCCTTCCAGTCGATCGTCGCCGGGTCGATGATCTGCGCGTCGGGGCTCCAGTCCGACAGCACCTGGTACCCAAGGTCGTCGAGATAGCGCAGGCCCTGCTTCAGGACTTTCGGCGCGATCCGCTCGGCGGCGAGATCGGGCGGCACGTACCAATAAGGGTTGAGGCTGGCGAAGCGGACGTAGGCGGTGATCATCGGAGTGGGATATTTGGGCTTCCCGACCACCACGACCATCGAATCGACCTGCTTGCCGTCCTCGTACGTGTACAGCCGCTGCTGCGCTGCGTTGACGAGGATGTAGCGCTGCTTGCCCGGCGGCAGCGTCCGCGCGCGTTCGAGGTTGACGCTCAGCAGCTGCCGCTCATGGTCGGAGGCGTAAGCGTGGCTGGCGAGCGCATTGCGAAGCTCGCCGTAAATCGGGTTCATCCAGCCAAGATCGCGCACATAGGCCGACAGCGACGGCGCATTTGCCGCGCCGATCAACGCCGCGCGCGGCGACGGCGGTGACGGCTTCAGACCAGCGTCGACGTACAATATGCCGAGCCCGGGATCGCGCCTCAGGTCGCTCACATAGGCGACGAACGCATCGGACAAAGCCCGGTCCGCTGCTGCGACGTCCTTGGGCTTGCCGCTGCGCGCCGCCGCGACCGCCTGTTGCAATGAGGCGGCATGGTATTTGTCCGGATCGAGTCCGTCGAGGCTGGCCGTTCCGAGCAGTGTCAGGAGCTGCTCGGCGGCATCGCCGGCGGCGGGCGCAAGCCATAGCGGAGCGCCGTTCCGCGCCCGGTAGAAATCGTCGATACTTTGACCGACGGGACTCTGCGCGACCGGCGCGGGTGCGGCGGCCGCGTGCACATACGACAGCGGGGCCGCGGCGAGCAGAACACCAACCGCGGCACCCGCAACTTTGACAAAAAAGTGCACCGGCTTTGGGCCGGTGCACGAGTTACGCAAACGTCTCACTTGTTCTCCAATCGTGTCCATCAAAGTCTTGGCTTTGACGGAAACCGTTAGCCGCGCTCGCCACTCCGCGTCGGAGGCGGAGCCGACATCGGCGGAGGCGGAGCAGCATTTGATGGGGCACCGGCATAATATTGGCCGTTGTAAACGTATCCGTCTACCTGCCCGTCGTTGTTGCGGTCGGCCCAGATCGCGCCGGCAAGACCGCCGACCGCAGCGCCGATCACCGCGCCCTGGAGGATGCTGACACCCGGAAGGACCGCACCGGCCGCAGCGCCGAGCGCCGCGCCGCCGAGAGCGCCGGTAGCAACGCCGCGGAGCGTCGGGTCATAACCCTGCGGAGTGCCGGCATAATATTGGCCGTTCTGGACATAGCCGTCGACATAGCCGTCATTGTTATTGTCGGCCCACACCGCGCCGGCGAGACCGCCGATGGCCGCGCCAACCGCGGCGCCTTCGATGACGCTTACGCCAGGAACGACTGCGCCAACCGCGGCACCACCGATTCCGCCGACCGCCGCGCCTTCCGCAACCCGCGGATTGTTCGCGCACGCGCTCAGTGCGACCGTACTTGCAAGCGCAAGAGCTAGATATTTATGCATCGCTCGTTCTCCCGTTTATTGAGCTGCCGGAGCATGCGCCGCACCTCCGACTAGCCGGAGTCGGTGCATGTCACAACGCAGGAACGACGATTGCCGCGCATCGTTCCGCAACCGGGACAATGCTTCGCGCAGAAACTTTGCGGTGCGTGTTAAATGCTTGTTTAACCGTTTGAATTCACTCCACGAACAGAGGGCACATGAAAGCGACAATCTATCACAATCCGATGTGCGGAACTTCGCGAAAGACGCTCGAGATCCTGCGCGACAGCGGCGCGGACGTGTGGATCCACGAATATCTCAAGAAACCGCCGTCGCGCGATGAGCTTAAGCGCCTCTACGACCGCGCCGGAATCTCACCGCGCGAAGGGCTTCGGGCGAAAGAGCCGCTCGCGGCCGAGCTCGGCCTCACCCGTGCCGGCATCACCGACGACGAAATCCTCGACGCGATGATCGAGCACCCGATCCTGATCGAGCGCCCGCTGGTCGAAACCCCGAATGGCGTCCGCCTCTGCCGTCCGCAGGACCGCGTCCGCGAAATTCTCTGATTTATTCTCCGCTCGATTTCGAGGCGAGGGGGACCAGCGTAGCTGGTGGAGGGGTCTTCTTGCGGCGTGCCAAAGGCCCCTCCACCGCACTTCGTGCGGTCCCCCTCCCCCGGAAACCCGGGGGAGGATAGATAGCGCCCCATGAGTTCGCCTCGATCCGCGCCTTCTGCTTCAAGGCTATGCGACCGGCATTTTCCCGATGGCCGACAGCCGCGAGGCGGACGAATTGTTTTGGGTCGAGCCGCGCAACCGCGCGATCATCCCGCTCGATCGCTTCCACGTTTCGCGATCTCTCGGCCGCACGATCCGCTCGGGCAGGTTCGCCGTCACGCGCGACCGCGATTTCGCCGGGGTGATCGCTGCCTGCGCCGACCGCGAGGAGACCTGGATCAACGCCGAGCTCGAGCAGGCCATGCTCGCGCTTCATGGATCCGGTCACGCCCACTCCATCGAGGTGTGGCAAGGGGATGAGTTGGCGGGCGGAGTTCTACGGCGTGAAGCTCGGCCGCGCCTTTTTCGGCGAAAGCATGTTCAGCCGCGTGCGCGACGCATCAAAGGTCGCCCTTGCGTGGCTTGTCGCCCGCATGAAGGTCGGCAATTTCACGCTTCTCGACTGTCAGTTCATGACCGACCACCTCGCCTCGCTCGGCGCGGTGAGCATCACGCGCGAGACTTACGTCGCGTTGTTGTCCGCTGCGCTCGGCGGCGGCGATGCCGCGTCCGCCGGAGCATTGGTCGAAGGGCTCGGACGACCGCCCGAAGCGCCTGCCGACTTCGCCGCGCTGGAAAGGTTGCTCGACGTGACCGGAGCCGCCGGCGCGGCCGGGCCCGCGGGATACGTCATCTGGCAGGTCTTGGGCCACACGTCGTAAACCGCATGCTCGACCACGTTCAGCGACGGCGATTCCTTATACAGCCAGCCCGAGAACGCGCGCCGCCAGCCTTTGTCGGCGCCCTGCACATCCACCTGGACGAATGCGCCGGTGAGCTTCTCTTCTTCCCACGGGGCGGTCGTTTCGCACGCGCGGAGGCGCACGATCACGTCCTTCCACTGCGCTGCCTGTCCCGGATGCAATGCGACATCCTTCACGATGCCGTTGCGCTTGTTGAGGATTCCAAGAACCGCGACGCGCTGCGCCATCGGCGTGACGCCGCCCTGCCCCGCCGCCGTCGCCGGCACGTTCTTCGCGGTCGGACCGGCCGCGTTCTGCTGCTCGGTGCCGCGTCCGCACGCAGCGAGCGCGAGCGCAAGCAACAGCGGTGCGGCGGCCGTTCTCACTTTTACCCGGGGATCCACGGCTCGTAATCGCCGGTCGAGGCCGGGCGCACCTTGCCGCTGCCCAATGCCCCGTCCGGTCGAAAGGCCGCCATCGTGCCGGTGAGATTGGGGGTCGGCTTTTGCTGGAATTTGCGCACCGGCGGCAGCGCCTCGCTCGGCAGATCGTCGATCGTACCCCTCAGCCACAGCTGCCACTCCGGCGGTGTCCGGCTGCCGTCATTGGCGCCGTCGTAAATCACCCACCGGCGGCCGGGATTCTTCTTGGCGCGATAATAGATGTTCCCGGCCTCGTCGCGGCCGACTTCTTCGCCGTGCAGCCGGGTCCATAACCCGGTGCCCCAAGTCGCGCCGTTCCACCACGTGAATGTTCTCGACCAGAATCCCATGGATGCGGGGCATTGCCGCAATCATCCCATCGCTGCAAGGGAGGGGCCAGGGGCGGGTGCGGCTGAAGCGGCTCAGTGCCGCTGAAGACGCTTCCTCATGGGCATTGAGCCCATTCGTCAGCTACCCACCCCTTCATCCCCTCCCTTGCAGGGAGGGAATCAATGCGGCCACTCCACCGTGTCGCCGGCCTTGATCCCCAGCTCCGCCGCGCGGCCGCCGCGAATCTCCAGCACCACCGCGATCGGCTCCCCCGCCGGCAACGGAGTTTCGTCGAGGGCCTTGGCATTGGCGATGCGCACGATGGTCCCGTCGCTGCGGATGAAGATGATGTCGAGCGGGATGAGCGTGTTCTTCATCCAGAAGGCGACATCCTGCGGCGGGTCGTAGGGGAAGATCATCCCACGATCGCCCGGCAGCGATCGGACGAACATCAGCCCGTGCTCCTGCTGCTCGGGCGTGCGCGCAACATCCACGGTGAACCGGTGATCGCCAGTGGCGGAATGGATCGTCAGCTGCACCTGCTCAAGTCCGGTTTGCGCGCGTTGCTCGGCTGGGACATTTTGCGCCGGCGCCTGGGGGCTGCACGCGACGAGCGCGGCCGCGGCGACCGCGGCTAGTCGATGGATGCGTTGCGGGCGCGAAGCTCGACCGCGGTCAGCCCCTTGCCGCTGGGCGCGATCCGCGCCTCCAGGGTCTGCCCCGGTTGGAGATCGCCGAGATGGGCGATGCGCACCGTTTCCATGTGCACGAACACGTCCTCGCCGCCCGAATCGTCGGGCCGCTTCAAAAAGCCATAGCCGCGCACTCGGTTGAACCATTTGACCTCCACCGGCTCATATTCTCCGGCCGCGTCGGCAAGCGCCTTGCGGTCCGCCCGTTCCGACGCCGGAATGGACGAGCGCACCGGCTGCGGCAAGGCCGCGCTGAGGTCGATGGAAATGACTTTCTTGGCCTGGAGCCCGCGCTCCTGGCGCACCGGCACGCACTCGATCACCGCGCCTTCGGGAACGCTCCGCCGGCCATGCTCGCGAAGCACGCTGAAGTGGAGCAGCACGTCGCCGTCGAGATCGTCGCTGACAAGGAACCCGAAGCCGCGCGTTGCGTCGAACCATTTCACCCGGCCGACGATGGGCGGCAGCTCAGACGCGGAAAGGGCGTCGTCCGAGTCCATTTCGGGCTGGGCCTCCCCTTCGGCAGCTCTCATCGCAACGCGCACCACGGGAGCTACATTAACACGTAGAGTTGTGTCGGCAAACCGACTTTAACGCCGATTAACAGAGGTTAATAGCCGCTCTCGGAGAGTTGCTCTGGGTCAATAACCGCACCGGGCGCGAGAGCAAGGATCGCGCGCGCCAGCGCGAAGCCGTGGCCGGCCCGGATCATCGCCCCAAGGGCCTTCTCCCGCGCCTTGGGATCGCGCAACGGCTGTGCTGCGAAGGGCCCGAGTCTGCGCCGTTTGGCGAAGCGCAGCCCCGCCGCGACGGCTTCCGCGTCGGCATGGTCGCGCGCTCTCGCGCCATCGTCTTCCGCAACACCCGCTGCGCGCAGCTTTTCGAGAACGCGCCGTTTGCCGTACCCGCGGCCAGTCAGCGCCTCGGACTTGGCCAGCGCATAGGCCGCGTCGTCGACATAGCCCTGCTCGGCAAAGCGGTCGGCAATTCGCACGAGGTCAGGCTCCCGCTGCCCGTCCCAGCCGCGTTCGCGGACCTTTCGTGCGAGGTACGAGCGCAGCTTCGCCCGCGTCGTCGCGAACCTGCCCGACATAGCGCAAAGCAAGCTCGTTCAGCTTGCTCTCATCGAGGGGCGGCGATGCCCGGCGTGGTCCTGGCCGTGTCATGACGCCGTTTTTGTGCCACAGTCTCCGACCAACAGGAAACCAGCCGCAACTGCTGCTGGGATGGGTGTGGATCAACAATCGGGAAGGGACGGCGTGCTCGAGCGCAACGCTTCAGTGAAAAACGAGCTTGCGCCGCCGGGTGCGACACCGACCATCGATCCGCTTCCCCGCCGGCTCGCCGACTTCGCGACGATCGCCGAGGCGCTCGATTATACAGCGACCGGCCGGCGCGGCCTCAATTTCCACGACGCGCGTGGAACGCTGGTCCGCCCTTATCCATATTCCGAGCTCCGCCAGGATGCGCTCGCCCACGCGCAGCGCTTCATCGCGCTCGGCATCAAGCCTGGCGACCGCATCGCGCTCATTGCCGAAACCGGCCCGGATTTCGCGGCCTGCTTCTTCGGTGCCGTCTATGCCGGCGCCTGGCCGGTGCCGCTGCCGCTGCCGACCAGCTTCGGCGGCCGCGAATCCTATGTTGAGCAGCTCGGAGTGCAGCTCACCAGCTGCGATCCGGCGCTGTTCCTCTATCCCGCGGAGCTGACCGAATTCGGCAGCGCGGCCGCCGCCAAGGCGATTGTCCGCTCGCGCGATTGGGAGTCGCTCGCCATCGTCAACGCGGCCCCGGCCGCGCTCCCCAGGGCGAGCTCCGACGATATCGCTTATTTGCAATATTCGAGCGGATCGACCCGCTTCCCACACGGCGTCGCGGTCACCCATCGCGCCCTGCTCGATAATCTCCGCGCTCACGGCATCGGGCTCAAGATCGAAGACGCCGACCGCTGCATTTCGTGGCTACCCTGGTACCACGACATGGGCCTCGTCGGCTGTCTCCTGTCGCCGATCGCGCTGCAGATGTCGGTCGACTATCTGAAGACCGAGGATTTTGCCCGGCGGCCCCTCGCCTGGCTCGACATGATCACCCGCAATCCCGGCACTTCGCTCAGCTATTCGCCAAGCTTCGGCTACGACATTTGCTCGCGGCGGATGAGCTCGCAAACGCGCGCCGAGGACCGTTTCGATTTGTCGCGCTGGCGGATCGCCGGCAACGGCGCCGACATGATCCGGCCGGACGTCATGCAGGCGTTCGTCGACAGCTTTGCCGAGGCCGGTTTCCAGGCTTCCGCTTTCTGCCCCAGCTACGGCCTTGCCGAAGCGACTCTCGCAGTCTCGCTGATGCCGCCGGGAGAAGGCATCCGCCTGGAGCTGGTCGAAGAGAATGAGCTTTCGGGCTGCGCCGAAGATCCTGCGGACGACCGGCCGCGGCGCTACCGTGCGGTGGTCAATTGCGGCAAGCCGGTCAGCGGGATGGAAATCCACGTCTGCGGGGATGACGGCGAGCCGCTTCCCGACCGCGGCATCGGCAAGGTGTTCGTCCGCGGCGCGAGCGTGATGCACAGCTATTTCCGCGACGAGGAATCGACCCGCGCCTGCCTCACGCCCGACGGTTGGCTCGACACCGGCGACATGGGCTACATGTCGCACGGCTATATTTTCATCGTCGGCCGCGCCAAGGACATGATCATCATCAACGGCCGCAACCACTGGCCGCAGGATATCGAATGGGCGGTCGAGCAGCTGCCGGGGTTCAAGTCCGGCGATATCGCGGCGTTCGCGATCACCGGCCCGTCCGGCGAAGAGACGCCCGCGGTCCTCGTCCACTGCCGCGTGTCGGACGCCGGCGAGCGCGGCCGCCTGCGCGATGAGATCCGCGAGCGGGTCCGCGCAATCACCGGCATCAGCCCGGTGGTCGAGCTGATCCCGCCACGCACGCTCCCGCGCACCAGCTCGGGCAAGCTGTCGCGGGTCAAGGCGCGCAACCTCTATTTGTCGGGCGAAATCCAGCCCTACGCGGTCGCCGCCTAAGCGGTGTGCCAGACAGTTCCTCCCCGCGAGCGCAGCTCGTGGGGAGGGACCTCTACATCGAGATCAACTTGGCGGGCTTGGCGACGGGTCCCGGAGCGACCGGCTTCTCGCTTCCCGGTTCCGCGGCCGCGAAGTCCTCGACCGCCTTCCAGCTACCGTCCGCCTGCTTCTTGTAGACTGTGATGTAGGATCCTGTGTGGGACATCACCTGGTCAGTCTTCGAGTTCGGTGTACTTCTCGCTGAAATGGCCGCGCGCGTACGCGAGGTCACCCGAAGCCGCGACGTCGATCTTGTCGCTGGCGAAATTGATGTCGAAGTTCTTGTCGTTGAGCCCCTCGGCATAGGCCTTCCGGACCGCCGTCGCTCCGTCCGCCGCGGCCACGCCCGGAGCAATGAAGAAGGCGTCATCGGCATAGTGCGAAAGCAGTCCTTCCATGTCCTTCGACTTGAACTGATCGTTCCATTTCTTTTCGTCGGCCTTGATCGCGCTCTGCACCGCCCCAGCGTCGGATGCGCCAGCGCCAGCCACCTTGTTGCAACCGCTCGTGCCCAGCGCGATTGCCGCCGCTCCGGCGAGGGCAATGGATTTGCGAATGCCCGTCATGACCAAGTCTCCCCTTCGTTTAGCAGGCGTAATCAAGCACCCCCCGCCGAGTTGCGCAACCGCAGCGCCAAACAGCCGTAAATCCGCGCCGAGTTGAAGGCCGGCGCTATTCCCTAGTCGGTAACTAGAGAATAGTGGCCGGGGCTCCACGCGGACGACGTGCCTTCCGCCAAAGCGGCGGCCGCAAAGCGTGACGCGTGGCCGCGATCGTGATGCCCCGCAAGGATCCGCGGCGCGCCACTCCCCGCCTTCGCCTCCGCGCGGGGCATCACGATCCTGCAGGGGAGCGCCGTTCGCCGCCGCCAGGCAGCATCCAGAGCAACGCCCCCTCGGCCTGCGAATTTAATGTTTCTGTACATGCTCCATTTTGGGAATATCTTATCGAAAGATAACATTACCGGCCCGCGATAATGTGTTAAACAATCGTTAATTCGACGAGTGAGACCAAAAAGGGGCACGTGATGCGTAAGCTGGTTTTAGGATTGATCGGTGCGACCGCACTGACGATGGCATCGGCCGCGAGTGCCACCCTCGTCATTACGACTCCGACTTCGGTGTCGGTGAGCGGCCCGAACACGGTCAACAACATCGACTTCACCTTCGGCTACAGCAATTCCGACACGACCTCGCCGTTCTCCGAGACGGTCTCGTGGATGAACAACCTGTCGGGTCTCTATTCGATTTCGCTGACGACCAGCGCGGTCACCGCGAACGGTCCCACCGATGTGGACATCAGCGCGGCTTTCGTGACCGGCACGAACATCATCGGCCAGCTCAATCTGAACCCGGATCTGGCCAACACCGATCTCAGCGAGACTTACCGTTTGCTCGGCCAGGCGCTCGGGGCCGGCACCTATACGCTGACGGTTCAGGGCACGCGCGGCGCCATCGGATCTTACGGCGGCAACGTCGCCTTCGAGGCTGGCTCGGTTCCAGAGCCCGGCACCTGGGCGATGATGCTCCTCGGCTTCGGCGCGATCGGCTGGCAGCTCCGCCGCCGCCGCACCAGCCAGGTGCTTGCCCAGGCGGTCTAACGAACATTTCAGCTTGCGCCTTTGGGGCGGCCTGGAAACGGGCCGCCCTTTTCATTGGCGAGTCTGTCGCGGCGGACCTAATCCTTTAGTCGGGATTGGCGCCTTCGGCCTTGTTCTCGAGCACCTTGCCCGTCCGGCCATCTACGCCGACCTCAAAGGTCTTGCCGTTGGCCTTGATGTCGAACGAGTAGCGCAGGCCGGTCCCGCCGCGCTCTTTCTCGAGCTCCTGGTCGGTGATCTGGCCGGGACGCGCTGCCAGCGCCGTCGCGCGCGCCCGTGTCAGCGAGACCTTGGTCAGCGGCAGCAGGTTCGCGCCGTCAAGGTGATCGGCGGTCGCGGCCATTGCACCTGTTGCACCAAGCGAGACGGCGGCAGTGAAACAAAGAAACCTACGCATACTCTTCTCCCGGAAGGCAAGAATGCCTTGGCTCATCAACTAGTTGGTGAAACTTGCGCCTGAATGAACGCGAGCAGCGTTATTGCCAGCCAATGGGTTTCAAAGCTGCCAGAATCCGGGCATCGGCGCCCGGTCGCCAATCGCATCAGAGGCCTTCGAATGAATGATCGCGAGTTTGCGCGCGAGGCGCTGACCAAAGTCCCCGCCGTCACGCTCGGCTTCTGGATCATCAAGATCCTCGCGACCACGCTCGGTGAGACGGGCGGTGATACGTCACCATGACTTGGCTCGGCGAAACCACGCCCCATCCGGTGCCATATGGCTATCTCATCGGCACCGCGATTTTCGGAGTGCTGCTCATCGCGCTCGTCGCTGCGCAGATCAGAGCACGCAGCTTCAACGCATGGCTCTACTGGGCGACCATCGTCGCCTCGACCACTTGCGGGACCACGCTCGCCGACTTCGCCGACCGCTCGCTTGGAATCGGCTATCCGGGCGGCTCGCTGCTGCTCTTCGCCTGCGTGCTGCTGTCGCTGTTCGCGTGGTACAAAACCCTCGGAACGGTGAACGTGAACACCGTCACGTCTCCCCCCGAAGAGACCTTCTACTGGATCACCATCACTTTCTCGCAGACGCTCGGAACCGCGCTCGGCGACTGGGCCGCCGACGCTCGAGCCGATGGCGGTTGGGGCCTCGGCTATGGCGGCGGCGCTTTGGTGTTCGGCGCCGGCCTCGCGGTTCTGGCGATCCTCTATTTCACGACGAAGGTGAACCGCGTCGGCCTCTTCTGGGCGGCCTTCATCCTCACCCGCCCGCTCGGCGCGACGGTCGGTGACTTCCTCGACAAGCCCGTCGACAAGGGCGGCCTCGAATGGAGCCGGCCGCTCGCCTCGGCAGTTCTTGCAGTCGTGATCATCACCCTGATCCTCATCCTTCCGCAACGCCCCGGACGGCACCCGGGAGAAGTCCAGACGTGAAGCCGGTCCGCTTCGCCGCCGTGGCGCTCGCGTTCGCCGCGGCTCCGGCGCTGGCTGGCCCGCCCTACCGCACCGACGACCCGATCCCGACCGATACCGGCCACTGGGAGATTTACGCGTTCGCCACTGCCGAAGGCCGCACGTCGACGGTGGATGCCGATGCCGGATTCGACCTCAACTACGGTCCGGTCGAAGACGTCCAGCTGACCGCGACTCTTCCGCTGAGCTTTTCGCACGAGCGCAACAGAGGCTGGCGCGGCGGAACGGGCGACGTCGAGCTCGGAGTCAAATACCGTTTCTTCGAGGACGAGAAGCATGGGCTCTCCGCCGCCATCTTCCCGCATGCAATCCTGCCGACCTCGACGCTCGCGCAGGGCGAGAAGACGCGCTTCCTGCTACCGCTGTGGGTCGGCAAGGATTTCGCTGGCGGCACCAGCCTTTTCGGCGGCGGCGGCTACATGGTGAACCCGGGCTCGGGCAATCGCGACTTCTGGCAGGCCGCGGTTGCGCTCACGCACGATCTCACCAAACAGGTCTCCGTCGGCGCGGAGATCACCCGCCAGGGCGCCGACACCATCGGTGGCACCGCGCAAACTCGCGCCGGCATTGGCAGCATCGTCAAGCTTGGCGGCCACTATGCACTGCTCCTTTCCGGCGGTCCGACCTGGTCCGAACACCGCACCGGCTATCACGCCTATGCCGCGCTCGGCATCAACTTTTGAGCGCGAAAGCGTGGCTTCGTCGGCGTTACCGGTCCTTCAACCGATAATGATGCGACTTGCCGTGCACGGGGCGGGTTGGATGGTCATGATGACCACCAACAGGCTTTATGCACCCACCCGCGCCCTGCCAGCGATTGCCGCGGCACTGGCGCTCTCTTCAACCCCGGTCCTAGCCCAGGAGGCCCAACCGGCCACGACGGCACCAGCCACCACTGTCCAGCCGACGCCGGACACGCCGGCTCCAACGACGGACACCACCACGGCCACTCCGGCAACCGACACGTCAACTCCGGCGGCGACCACGACGGCGAAGCAGTCCGTAAAACGCACAATCCGTACGACGCGCGCCGCCGCCGCCAAGCCCGCGCCAATCGCGGCGCGGACCGTAACCCGCACCGTGACCAAACGCGCCGCGGCTCCTGTTGCGGCTGCGGCACCGGTGGCGGCCCCGGCAACGGCGCCTCCGGCTCCGCAATCCGCGGTCGCCCCCGTCGTTCCCCTGAACGCGAAGCCAGCGCCGGCGAAGACCGCTACGTCCAAGCCGATCGACAACGACACGCTGGAAATCGCCGGCGGCGGTGCGCTCGCGCTGCTTGCGATCGGCGGGACCGCCGCCATGCTCATCGGTCGTCGCCGCCGCCGCCGGGAACAGGAATGGGCCGACGAACAGACTATGGCCTATGAGTCCTTTGAACCCACAGCCGCGACCGAGCACGAGCCCGTCCCCCATCACGAGGAGCCCGCTGCTGCTGCGTCCGCGTTCGCGTGGGGCAATCAGCCGCAGGCCGATGATCCGGCACGTTCGAGCGATGTCACGGGCGACGACGACCGCCGCCCCGGCGAAAGCTGGGTCGAGCGCGCCTATCGCGGCCCGTCGGCGAACAACCCGTCAGCCTCGTTGCGGAATCGTCTGAAACGCGCCGCTTTCTTCGACAAGCGCGAGCGTGAGGCCGCCGCTGGGCTGGCTAAGCCGGTCGACGGCAGCGCCGGTTTGCCCGACGCGATGGTCGAAGAGCAGGAGCGCGAACTCGCGTAAGTCTCGCGCATGGTCCGATTGGATTCGCCGATCGGACCATGCCGTGCTAGACGCGGTCCATGAGCCGTGAAATCCTGGTGTCGATGACCGAAGCCGAAGTCGTCGCGAAATGTGAAGCGGCGAAAGTCGGCGTGTCGGTCATCGAACGCATCCCCGCCGGCGGAGTGCGCCTCGTGTGCATGAGCATGAACGGCGCCGAAACGATGCGCAAGAAATTCAAAAGCCATCTCATCGAGGGCGTCGTCGTCCGCGAAAAGCTGCGTCCCGACCGCACCTCCTGGTGACTCTCCGCACGTCGCGGCTCACGGTTTAATCCAAGCTATTGCAGGTTTGTTCCGTACTCGTAACAAGAGTGGCGGGCAGGCATGTTTGCCCCGTGGCTGCCTCTGAAAGGCGGTCGGTTGTCGCCAGCTTGCTGGTGCGGGCCGGCCGCCTTTCTAGGGCATTGCGAACGTCCGCGATCCGCTTCACTTTGCCGGCATGATTTTGCGCGCATTCGTCGCCGCGACATTGCTCGCGTTAAGTGGCGCAGCATCGGCCCAGCCGCCCGCGCCGCTGCCATTCGTGCTCAAGCAAATCGGCCGAGGCGTCTATGCCGCGATCGACGGCCCCGAGCACAAAGCCGGCTCCAACGCCGGCTTCGTCATCGGCGATGACGGGGTGCTGGTGGTCGACGCCTTCTTCACGCTTGACGCGGCGAAAGCGCTCGTCGCCGAAATCCACCGGCTGACGCCCAAGCCGATCCGCTACGTCGTCAACACGCACTATCATCTCGATCACACCGGCGGCGACCAGGCACTGCGCGACGCGGGTGCGATCGTCATCGCTCACCGCAACGTCCGCGGCTGGGTCCGCGTCAACAACGTCAACCTGTTCGGCGACCGCATCACGCCGGAGCTGAAGGCCCGGATCGCCGCCGTTCCGCTCCCCGACGTCACGACCGACAAGGACCTCACCGTCTGGCTCGGCGCGCGCAAGATCGTCGTGCGGACCGTGCTCGGCCACACCGGCGGCGACCTCACCATCGCCGTCCCGGACGCGAAGGTGCTGTTCACCGGCGATCTGCTGTGGCGCAAGGTCGCGCCCAATTTGATCGACGGCTCGGTCCGGGAGTGGGCGGCCACGGATGCCGATTTCGCCGCAATGGCCGACGCCGCCAACACGACCTACGTACCCGGGCACGGCGACGTCGCGACCGTAAGGGACGTACAGGACTTCCGCGCGTACTTGCTCGACCTCAAACAGCTCGTGATCGAGGGCCGCAAGGCGGGGCTAAAGGAGGACGCTTTGGCGCAGTCGGTGGCGCCGAAGCTGAAGGCGCATCACCCCGACTGGCAGATCAGCGACCGCGCCGCCGCGGCCGAGGTTCGCTACATGGACCAGGAGCTAGCCGGCACCAAGCGGCGGCCAATTCCCCAGCCTGATTGATCCGGCTTCGAACACGCCTTGCCAGCCAAGGCATTGGAGTAAGGTGGCTTTTTTCCAGCCGATTAACACAGGTCAAATCTTGGATTGGGCTTCATGTGTAGGGGGACAAAGTTCGCCATCGCGTCTCGCGCAGTGCGAATCCATTTTCGAACTGTGTCAGTGGGATGGGCGTATGGAAAGCGATGTCGTGTATCTGATCAGAAGAGCCTCGGAGGAACGGGTCGCCGCAATGCGCGCGCCGCATCCGAATGCTCGGCAGTCTCATCTCGAGCTTGCCGAGCGCTATCAGGAAATGGCCGATGCAATCATTGCGCGGCAGCAAATCTTAGGCATGGACAACGATGACGATTCCGCCGGTCCGCTGACCGCCTGATCCTGCAATCGAAGCTTTTCAGTTCACGGCGCCACGACGAGCACCCGGAAGGTGCCGGGAACCGCCTTCGGCCGCTCATTGCCGACCGCCGGAGCAAGCGTCGCCGAGGGCAGATACGCCCGCCCGGTCGCCGGATCGAGTGCGATCGTTCGCGCGCTGACCGCCGTCGGGATCTGCGCGAGCACGGCCGGTGACGGCCGCAATCGTATAATCGAGAGATTGCCGTCGCGGCCGGCGGGAATCAACACGAGGTGCCGCTTGGCATCGTAGGCCGCACCATCTGCCCCCTTGCCGATCATCAGCCATCCAATCTGCCGCCCATCAGGCGCGGAAACGACCGCCACGCCGTTGGCGCACGCGGAGACGATCTCGCCCGCGGGAGGGTCGTAGGCGATGCCCGTCGGCCCGTCGCACCCAGCAAGCGGGAAGCGCGACAGCAGCTTTCGCGTCTTCGTGTCCACGACCGCGACTTCGTTCTTGTCTTCGACATTAACGTACATTCTGCCCCGTCCGTCGGCAGTCGCGAACTCGAGGCTGCCGCCGATCGCCACCGTCGCCAGCACTTTGGCCGTGGCCGGGTCGATCACCGTCGCTTCGCCGCTGCCCGGATCCATCACCCACAACGTCCGCGTCGCCGGATCGTAAGCCGCCGCGTCGGGCTTCGTGCCGGTCGGGATCGTCGCCCGGATGCGCCCCGTGCGGCCGTCGAACAGAGTCGCCGTGTTGCTCTCACCATTGGTGGAAATGACTTCGTGCGTGCCGGGAATCGCAAGCGCCGCATGGACCCGCTGCCCGGGAACGATCCGGTCGGTCGCCTTGCCGGTCCTGAGGTCGATCGCCGTCACCCCGTCAGGCCGCCCGACATAGAGCCGCTGATCGACCGGATCGACGCTGAGGATGTCCCATCCCCCGTCGCCCGCCGGAAGCTGCGCGATGACATGATAATGCGGCGCCGCTGCTGTTGACGGCGCCATCGTGAACGCTGCGGCGAGCGCGGGAAAGAGAAACACTGAACGCATCTGACTCCCTATCGTGACCGCGATCAACCTAGCGCCTTCGCCACTCCAGCGCGAATGACATGGCTGCAATGTGCGCGTCTTGCTTGCGCTCGCCGGGCCATGCAATGGAAAGACTCATGCCCTTCGGTAAGTTCGCGTTTTTCGGCGCTGTCCTCGCGCTCGCCGCTCCGCTTGGTGCGGAGACCCGGGTCGCCCCGGCGGTCCAGCCCGGCGGCGATATTCCTTCGCACTTTCAGCCGGTGCAGCCCGCGCCGGTTCCGCCCGGCGGCGATATTCCGAAGGCGTTCCATGCGCCCCGCTCGGGCTTCCAGTACGTCCGCCGCGAAGTGCGCATCCCGATGCGCGACGGGGTGAAGCTCTACACCGTCCTCATCATCCCCAAATTCGCGGGCAAGTTCCCGATCATGCTCGACCGCACGCCATATTCGGCGGACAAGGCGACCTTGCGCGGCAGCTTCGGCCCGCTGCCCGAGAATATCCTCTCGCCGCTCTCGGCCGAGCTCGTGCGTGCCGGCTACATCGTCGCCGTCGAGGACGTGCGCGGCAAGTACAAGTCCGAGGGCGATTACGTGATGAACCGGCCGGTCCGCGGCCCGCTCAACCCGACGAACGTCGATCATTCGACCGATGCCTGGGACACCATCGACTGGCTGGTGAAGAACGTCCCCGAATCCAACGGCCGCGTCGGCTCGTTCGGCACCAGCTACGACGGCTTCACCGCTTTGATGACCCTGGTGAACCCGCATCCGGCGCTCAAGGCGTCGGTACCGATCAACCCCATGGTCGATGTGTGGAAGGGCGATGACTGGTTCCACAACGGAGCCTTCCGCCAGGAAATGATCAGCTACGTCTACGGCCAGACCGCGGACAAGAAGTCCGAGGAGGAATGGTTCGCCGGCGCCTACGACGATTACGCGACCTACCTGCGCTACGGCTCGGCCGGCGCTTACGCCGATGCGATGGGCATGGAGCAGCTGCCCTTCTGGCAGCGCCTCAGCCAGCACCCCGCTTACGACGAATATTGGCAGGACCAGGCCGTCGACCGCATCCTCGGCGCGAAGCCGCTCACCGTCCCCACTTTGCTGGTCGACAGCGAATGGGACCAGGAGGATATTTACGGCGCGCCGGCCGTGTTCAACGCGGTCAAGGGCAGCGACAACGGCAACGCCCACCTCGTGCTCGGCCCGTGGCATCACGGACAGGAGAACGGCGCGGCGGTGACCCTCGGTCCGCTCGACTGGGGCTCGGACACCGGCAAGTGGTTCCGCACCAACGTGATGCTCCCGTTCCTCGACCAATATCTGAAGGGCGGGCCGCGGGCAGACGTCGCGCGCGTCACCGCGTTCGAAGTCGGCACCAACAAATGGAAACGCCTCGACGACTGGCCGCCGGCGTGCAT
The DNA here is from genome assembly GCA_963849435.1 of uncultured Alphaproteobacteria bacterium. GTDB lineage: Bacteria > Pseudomonadota > Alphaproteobacteria > Sphingomonadales > Sphingomonadaceae > Sphingomicrobium. The sequence goes on along the minus strand of CAWKHO010000020.1, from coordinate 26,650 downwards.
GCGCGCCTGCCCGGCGAACCTGACCCCGCTCTATCTCGCGCCGGACCACCGCGTCAGTTTCGACGCCCCCGCCTCACGCGGCTTCGATTCCTACGTGTCCGATCCCGCCAAGCCCGTCACCTATCGCGCCCGGCCCAACATCTCACCCTGGGCGCCGGGCTCGACCTGGCGGTATTGGCTGGTCGACGACCAGCGCTTCGCCGAGGGCCGCCCCGACGTGCTCAGCTACGAGAGCGCGCCGCTCGCGCAGCCGCTCAGGCTGGCGGGCACGCCCCTCGCCCATCTCGTCGCCTCGACCAGCGGCACCGACAGCGACTGGATCGTCAAGCTGATCGACGTCTATCCCGACCAATATCCGCAAAAGCCGGAGCTCGGCGGTTATCAGCTCGCGATCGCCATGGACGTGATCCGCGGCCGCTACCGCGGCGACCCGGCGCATCCCTCGCCACTCCCGGCCAACCAGCCCGTCACCTACGAGTTCGCGCTGCCCAACGTCGATTACGTCGTCCAGCCCGGCCACCGCCTGATGGTCCAGGTCCAGTCGAGCTGGTTCCCGCTCTACGACCGCAACCCCCAGACCTACGTCCCCAACATCTTCTTCGCGCAAGCCAAGCGACTACCGCCCCGCAACCCAGCGCGTATTCTACGGCAGCTGGGTAGGACTGCCGATCGTGAAATAGCCCCTCTCCCCGCGCGGGAGAGGGGTTGGGGAGAGGGGGGATAGCCGTCTGCTCGCCAGGGGTCGCCAAACCACCGGGTCGTGTAGAATCCGCGAGCGCTCAGTTCAGAACCAAAATTGAGCCGGGGCCGGAACGCACCGTGCATGAGAACTTGAAACCAGCGCCCTGCGCCATCGCACCCGGCATTTTGCTAGTGTCAGGAATGGGTGATGGGGTGGACGCCCCCCAACGGCATCGATGTGCCAAAGAGGTGGTGTTGAGTCACCGCTTGAGAGGGAGGCGTCCGTGGAAGAAGTTACCATTATCGGGCTCGATATCGCAAAGCAGGTTTTTCACGCCCACGGCGCAGCTGTGTCGGGCGCGGCGGTGTTCAGCCGCCGCATCACGCGCCAGAAGCTGATCCAGTTCTTCGCTTCTCAGCCGCGCTGCACGGTAGCGATGGAGGCGTGTGCGGGCGCGCATCACTGGGGCCGCGAGCTGCAGCGCCTGGGGCATCAGGTGCGGCTCATTCCGCCAGCTTACGTGAAGCCGTTCGTAAAGCGGCAGAAGAACGATGCCGCCGATGCCGAGGCGATCTGCGAAGCCGCGCAGCGGCCGACGATGCGGTTCGTGCCGGTGAAGAGCGAGGAGCAGCAGGCGAGCGCCGCCGTGTTCCGTGCGCGTGATCTGCTCGTGCGCCAACGCACCCAGCTTCTCAATGCACTTCGCGGCCTGCTCGCCGAGCATGGCTGGATTGCACCCAAGGGGCTGTTCCACGCGAGCGCGATGATGGCGAAGATCGAAGATCCATCGTGCCCGCTTCCGCACAGCGCGCGCGACGTGTTCCTGGTGATGATCGGCAGCGTGAAGGCGCTCGACGAGCGCATCCATCTTCTCGATCGCGAGATCGCGAAGCGTGCGCGCGAGGACGAGACCGCGCGTCGGCTGATGACCATCCCCGGGATCGGTCCCATCACGGCGACTGCGCTGCTCGCATTGGCGCCCCCGCCGGAGAGCTTCCGCAAGGGCCGCGACTTTGCCGCGTGGCTCGGGCTCACACCGCTGCAACGCTCGACCGGCGGCAAGTCGAGGCTCGGAGCGATCACCAGGATGGGCGAGCGAACGCTGCGGCGTCTGCTGATCCTGGGGAGCGCGGCGGTCGTTCTTCATGCCAGCAGGCGCGGAGCGGCAAGAGGATCGTGGCTCGAGCAGATGATGGCGAGAAAGCCGCGCATGCTGGTGACGGTCGCGCTCGCCAACAAGACTGCGCGCATCGTCTGGGCGCTGCTTGCCAGAGGCGGAGTTTATCGAGCTCCGGCCGTCGCGGGCTGATCCGCGGCGGGCGTGAGGATGTCGGGCGTTAAGCGATCGAAGGAGGGTATGGCACCACAGTCGGCGAGACGGGACCGGAAGAACCAGTGCTTTCCACCGTGCTTCCAAAGCACGCTATCGGGTGATTTGGATCCGGTCCGCGAACTCCCATACGGGCCAGCAGCCACGCGCTGCAGCAAAGGCCGCACAGATGGCAGCATCCGACCAGGTGTCAGACCAACCCAAAAATCGCTTGCGCTGCGGGGGGCGTCCACAGATGGAAAGCGGACATTCTGACGCTTGGTTTGTCAGATACGGATTGCCGATCTTTTGGATGGTGCAGCAGTCCTGTGCGCTATGAGCAGCGCTTAAGCGCTTCATCTATCAGATCGCTGATGTTGATCCGCATAAGCGGGCCACCGCCTCCGCCATTAGCTGACAACTGCTTGTTCAATTTCGCGTCCTCTGCCCAGATCGGCTTGATGTCGGCAAATCCACTCGTCTCAGTGGCAAATCCGTTGAGCCCGTAGCGCGTGCCATCAACCTCAATCCAAGCGGCATTTCCCGTACAACCCACTGTTCCGTGATCCACGGTGAGCGGCCATGTTAAGCCAGCCTTCTCGAATGCAGACTTCGTCACGTCATCCGGACCAGCTACGGGTGCCGGTGGCTGTGAGGCGGCCAGCGCCGCGGCTGCGATTCCTGTGCGGCCGTATTCTGAGCCGTCGAATTTTTGGGGGAAAGCCCACACGACGCGAGAGAAACGCAGCACGGAATTAACGCGACGAACCTCGGCAACCGCATTGATGGAACTCCGCCTTCGGGCCACATCTTAGTCCCCCAGCGGCGGTAAACTCAACAGACGAGCTAATGTCTGCAATGGGTCGAAACCAGACATTAGCAGACGAAGCGGTCAATCCTTCGACCGAATGACGATCTTCCCCTGCGATCCGCTTCCTGCCGCCCCGACCTGGATCGTGAAAGGGCTGCCGTCCTTCGATTTGCCGCTAACCGAATCTCCGGCAAGCGCTGCCTCGACGCCTTGTTTCTTGAACTGATCGACGAAGTAGGACCGCACCTGGTCGGGCGGAGCCGGGGCAGTGAATGCCATGTTGACGGTCGAGCCGTCGTTATGGGCCTCAACGCTAACGCCGGTGACCTGACTGCCCGGCATCAGCTTGACCCCGTCCATGTCGAAATTGCCGTTGTGCATGAACCCGCTCGGCACCTTCACCTGGCCTTTGACGAAGGGCAGGTTAAAGGCGATGTTCCCGCCTTCGTCGGCGTTGATGGTGACGTTCTCGTCGTCCGAGTTCGCCGGGTTCTTCGAATGCACGTTGCAGGCGCCGAGCAATGCCAGCGGCATGAGAAGCACAAAACGGTTCATCCGCACCCTCCTGTATTACCTTCACAATACAGTGCCTGCGCCGAACCCGTCAAGCTCGCAGAAGCGCCTGATCGCCGCACCCAGACGCAGAAGCTGACCGTGCGTTCGTCGATGGATTCAGCCCTCGCGCAGCTAAGACGCTTGCCGCCGCGCGGCGAAAGTTGAATCGTCGCGCCGATCCACCCGGAGGGGAGCAATTTTCATGAAATCCAGGCTTTCGCCGCTGGCGATGCTGTTCGCTGCGTCCGTGCTCAGCGCGCCGGCTCTGGCCGCACCCGCAACGGGGCCGACCCGCTATTTCACCGGGAACGACCTGTTCAACCTCGAGGTCGCGACCGATCCGCAGATCAGCCCCGACGGGCGTACCATCGCATATGTCCGCAAGTCGAACGACATCATGACCGACAAGGCGCGCTCGACAATCTGGCTGGTCGATGTCGCAACCGGGCAGCAGCGCCCGCTCCTCGCCGGCTCCGGCTCCTATTTCTCGCCGCGGTGGTCGGCCGACGGCAGCCGCCTCGCCTATGTCGCGGCCGAAGGCGGCAACCCGCAGCTCTACGTCCGCTGGATGACGAGCGGCGAAAGCGCGCGCATCACCGGTCTCCCCGACAGCCCCGGAGCGATCGCCTGGTCGCCCGACGGGCGGCGCATCGCCTACACCATGTTCGTACCCGACGACGGACCAAAGCTCGGCAAGGCGCCCGACAAGCCCGAAGGCGCCAAATGGGCCGACCCGCTCCAGGTGATCGACGCGGTCACCTATCGCACCGATGACGAGGGCTATCTCAAGCCGGGCTATTACCAGATCTTCTGGGTACCCTCCGACGGCGGCGCTCCGACCCAGCTGACTTTCGGCGCGACTCACGCGGGCGGCGACGTTTCGTGGACGCCGGACGCACGCTCCATCCTGTTCTCGCCGAACCTGTCGAAGAACTGGGAGCGCGAGCCGCTCAATAGCGAAGTGTATCGCGTCAGCATCGACGGCGGCCCGCCCGTCGCGCTCACCAGCCGCGACGGGCCCGATAATTCGCCCGTCGTCTCGCCGGACGGCCGCCACATCGCCTTTACCGGGTTCGACGATCGGCACCTCGGCTATCAGAACACGCCGCTGTCGATCATGAACCTCGACGGCTCGGACAAGCGCGTGCTCACGGGTTCGCTCGACCGCTCGGTCGCAAGCCCGGTGTGGTCCGCCGACAGCCGCGCGGTTTACGTCCAGGTCGAGGACCGCGGCACCAACAAGGTCGAGCGCGTCGGCCTCGACGGCTCGATCCGCGAAGTCGCGACCGGACTCACCGGCGCGGGGCTCGACCGGCCCTATGCCGGCGGCGAGTTCAGCGTCGCGAAGAACGGCGCGGTCGCAGTCACAGCGGGCGACCCGCTCCATCCGTCCGATATCGGCATTGTTGCTGGCAATGGCGTGCGCCGGCTGACCCATCTCAACGAGCAGCTTGGCGCGAAAGCCATGGCGCAGGTGCAGAAGCTACCGGTCAGCTCGAGCTACGACAAACGCCCGATCGATGCGTGGATGGTCACGCCGCCCGACTTCGACCCGGCGAAGCACTATCCGATGATCCTGGAGATCCACGGCGGCCCGTTCGCCGCTTATGGCCCGAGTTCTCGACCGACGACCAGCTCTACGCGTCGGCCGGATATGTCGTGCTGTACACCAACCCGCGCGGCTCGACCTCCTACGGCGAGGAGTTCGCGAACCAGATCGACAAGGCCTATCCGGGCCACGATTATGACGATCTGATGAGCGCGGTCGACGCGGCGATCGCGAGCGGCCACGTCGATCCCAACAATCTCTTCGTGACCGGCGGATCGGGCGGCGGCGTGCTGACGGCGTGGATCGTCGGGAAGACGGACAGGTTCCGCGCGGCGGCGACGCAGAAACCGGTGATCGACTGGGCGAGCTTCGGGCTCACCTCCGACATCGCACCTTCCTCTCGCCCTACTGGTTCGCGAAGAAGCCGTGGGAGGACCCGACCGGCTACTGGGCTCGGTCGCCGCTCAGCCTCGTCGGCAACGTCAAGACGCCCACCTTGGTCGTCGTCGGCGCCGAGGACTACCGGACGCCAGACAGCGAGGCGGAGCAATATTACGAGGCGCTGCAGCTGCGCGGCGTCCCAACCGCCTTCGTCAAAGTCCCGGGGCGAGCCACGGCGGAATCGCCGCCCGGCCGAGCCAGGCCGCGGCCAAGGCCAGCGCGATCCTCGCCTGGTTCGACCGCTACCGCACCGCCTCGGCGCGCAGCCCGTCGCCTCCAACCAAGGCTCTTCCCCGGCGGCCGCGCACTAACTAACGGCGCTTGCAACCTTTTGGCTCGCTGGCCGTCCTGCGGCCAGTGCACGGCCGTGCGTTTTCGGGAGACACACTGTGAAGACATTCCGCTGGCTCGCGGCGAGTGCGTGGGCGCTGGCCGCAGTTCCGCTGACCGCCGCGTCGATGGGAACGTTCAGCCCCTATCGGCTGTCGGAGATCGACAAGACCATTTCGTCCGACGCCTTCGAAGGGCGGGGAGTCAACACGCCCGCCGAGGTCAAGTCGGTCAATTACATCATCGACCAGTTCCGCTCGGCCGGGCTCGAGCCCGGCGGCGACGTGGTCAATGGCAAGCGCAGCTGGACGCAGGCGGTGCCGCTGCTGCAATCGGAGATCGTCGGCACCCCGCAGATCACGCTCAACCTCGGCAACGGGCAGACCCTTCCGCTGACCCAGGGCAATGAGATCGCCGTGCGCTCGCCGATGAACGGCCAGACCAGCGTCAACCTCGCCAATGTGCCTTTGGTCTTCGTCGGCTACGGAGTCGCCGCGCCCGAGCGCAACTGGGACGATTTCAAGGGCCAGGACGTCAAAGGTAAATTGCTTGTCGTGCTGGTCAACGACCCGGACTTCGAGGCCGGCCCCGGAGAGCCGGTCGCTGGCAAGTTCGGCGGCAAGGCGATGACCTATTACGGCCGCTGGACCTACAAATATGAAGAGGCCGCGCGCCGCGGCGCAGCCGGCGTGCTCGTCGTCCACGAAACCGCGCCTGCCTCCTATGGTTGGAACACGGTCAAGAACTCCAACACCAACACGATGTTCGACATCGTCCGGCAGAACCCGGCGGCAGTGCACACGCCTTTCGAAACCTGGATCCAGCTGCCGCTCGCGCAGCAGATCTTCGCCGCGTCAGGCCTCAATTTCGAGCAGGCGAAAGCCGCGGCGCGGCGGCCTGACTTCCAGCCGATCCCGCTGAAGGCGACGCTCAGCGCCAATCTCCAGGCGCAGGTCGCGACGATCACTTCGCACAACGTCGTCGGACTCCTGCCGGGGAAGAAATATCCGGACGAGACGGTGATCTACACCGCCCACTGGGACCATCTCGGAATCGGCAAGCCGGACGCGCGCGGCGACACCATCTACAACGGCGCGGTCGACAATGGGACTGGCATCGCCCAGCTGATCGAGCAGGCGCGCGCGTTCGTCCGCGGCCCGCGCCCTGACCGCTCAGTCGTGTTCCTCGCCGTCACCGCCGAAGAGAAGGGCCTGCTCGGCTCCGAATATTACGCCACGCATCCGCTCTACACGCTCGGCAAGACGGTCGGCGTGCTCAACACCAACTCGATGAACGTCTGGGGTCCGGAGAAGAACTTCTCCATCTCGGGCACCGCCAAGCTCGACCTGCTCGACGACCTGATCGCCGCCGGCAAGCAGGAGGGGCGCTACTTCACGCCCGACCCCCACCCGGAGAGCGGCGGCTTCTACCGTTCCGACCATTTCTCCTTCGCCAAGCAGGGCGTTCCGGCGATCAGCTTCAAGCCCGGCAATGACCTGCTGAACGGCGGCATCGCGCGCGGTGAGGCCCTCGCGTCCGACTACACCGCCAAACGCTACCACCAGCCGGCGGACGAATTCGATCCCAAGTGGGACTTCCGTGGAATGGCGCAGGACGCCTACCTCCTGCACCTCGTCGGCGAGCGGCTCGCCAATTCGCGCGAGTGGCCGAACTGGAGCCCCGACAGCGAATTCCGCGCGGCGCGCGATCAATCGGCGGCCGAACGCGACAGCGCTGCTCCCGCCGCCGTTGCTCCTGCAACGACGACGCCGCCGAAGAAGGGAGAACGCGGTTGAGCGAAACGCTCGAGCCGGCGCTTCCCGACCATCTCGACAAGCAGGCCGAGCGGCTGATGCATCGGCTGTGCAATTCCGGGCTGACGGTCGCGACTGCGGAAAGCTGCACCGGAGGGATGCTCGCGGCGCTCCTCACCGACATTGAGGGCGCCGGCCACGGGTTCGACCGCGGCTTCGTGGTCTACACCAAGCAATCGAAATCCGAACTTCTCGGAATCCCCGGCGAAGTGCTCGACCGTAATGACGCGGTGTCGGAAATCGTGGCGCGAGCGATGGCCGAAGGCGCGCTCCAGCGGTCCGAGGCCAATATCGCCCTGGGCGTGACCGGCTTCGCGGGGCCGGCGGGGCCGGGCGATGAAGAAGGCCTCGTCCACTTCGCCCTCGCCCGCCGCGGGCATGAGACGGTGCACCGCGTCGAGCATTTCGGGGCGGCAGGGCGTGGGCCGGTGCGGGTGAAATCGCTGAAAGTGATGCTGGAGATGCTTGAGAAGGCGCTCGAAGAGGCGTAGTTCCCTATTTGTTCCAGAATCAAGGAGACCGGGAATGGCTGACCTCATCCTCTATACCAACCCGCAATCGCGCGGACGGATCGCGCGCTGGATGCTCGAGGAGGTCGGAGAGCCGTACGAAACGGAGATCATCCCGTACGACCAGATGAAGAGCGAGCGCTATCTGGCGGTCCATCCCTTGGGCAAGGTGCCGGCGCTAAAGCACAAGGGCCACGTCCTCACCGAGTGCGCGGCAATCTGCGCCTACCTCGCCGACGTATTCCCCGCCGCCGGCCTCGGCCCGCGCGACGAAGAGAAGGCCGACTATTACCGCTGGTTCTTTTACGCCGCCGGGCCGGTGGAAGCCGCAGTCTCAAACCAGGCAATGGGATGGCAAGTGCCGGCCGAGCGGGAACGGATGTTCGGCTACGGCAATTTCGAGCGCGCCATCGCCGCTCTCGACGAGCTTTTCAGCCTTCGCGATTACGTCTGCGGCGAACGTTTCACCGCCGCCGACGTCTATGTCGGCTCGCAAATCATGTTTCCGATGCAGTTCGGAATGCTGCCCGAGCGCGACAGCTTCGTCGGCTATCGCGACCGCCTGCAGGCGCGCGCGGCCTACAAACGCGCGACCGAAATCGACGAGAAGCTCATCGCCGAGATGGGCCTTGGCCCACCGAGCTCCGCGCAGGCGCAGGCGCAGCCGGCCTGATCGCAGGGACTGTCCCCGAACGGGGACTGTCCCGCATTCGACGGCCAAGGGACGGTCCCCAAGGGGACAGTCCCTGCCGCTCAGACGAGGTTCGCCCGGTACAGGCGCAGCAACTCAGCCCATGCGCGTTCTGCCGATGGCTGATCGTACGTCTGGCTGCCCGGCACGCACCAGCCGTGGTCGGCAGGATAGACTTCGACGATCGCCGGCCGCTTCGCCGCCGCGAAGGTCGCCTTCAACACATCCTTGGCGTCGGGCTGCTTTTGGTCGTCGTTGCGCGCGATCGCGACCAGAAAGCTGGCCTTCGTCTTGGGAATCAACAGATGCGGACTGTTCGGGTCCTTGGTAACCAGCCCGCCGCCGTGGAAGGTGGCGACCGCGCGCACGCGATCGGATCGGGCCGCGGCAGTGTGGAATGCGAACGGGCCGCTGAAGCAATAGCCCTGCACTCCGGCAGCCTTGCGGCGATTTGCTTGCTTCTGCTTGTCGAGGAAGGTGATGAACGCGGCGGCGTCGCGATCGATTGCGGCGTCGGTCAGCGCATCGCGCAGGCCCTCGAGCTTGGCACGATCCGTCGGACTGTTGAAGTCGAACGGCCCGGTGACGACCGGCGCGCGCTTCACCCGATAAAAGGGGTTCGGCACCAGGACCGTGTAGCCGGACGATGCCAGCCGGCGAGCCATCTCGCGGAACACCGCCCTCAGGCCGAGAATGTCGGGCCACATCAGCACCGCCGGCCACGAGCCCGCTCCCGCCGGATGGAAGAGCGCCGCGTCGGCTGAACCGTCGGGCGTTGGCACCGTCACATCCGTTTCGATCACTTCTGCGGCCAAAGCGGAGCCAGGCAGCGCAGCGACTGCGGCCGCCGACGAAATCGTCAGCACGACGGATCGCCGCGTGAAAGAGGTGTCGGCGATGTATCCCTGGTGATTGTCACTATCGCACATCGAATATCTCCCTGCAGGCCAGCATCAATCTTAGTCGGTTGCGGGCGAAGTGGCAGCACTTCGACCAATCCAGTCGGCGACGGCGTCGAGCGCTTCCGCCTCGGAGTCGGCATTGGTGCGGCCACTCTTGGCGGCAACTTTGAAGCCGTGGTCCGCGCCGCGCACAAGATGCAACGCCGCTCGTTGGCCGAGACCAGCGACGACGGGTTTCAACAGCTCCAGCTCGGCCAGCGCGTCGCGGTCGCCCGAGACGAACAGCATTGGTAGTTGCACTTGCGCGAGATGCTCGGCGCGATCGATGCCTGGTTTCCCCGCCGGATGCAGCGGAAAGCCGAGAAAGATGAGCCCCTTGACGCCTGAAATGGGCTCCGCCGCCTGCGCCTGAGAAGTCATGCGCCCGCCGAATGACCGGCCGCCTGCGAACAACGGCAAGTCTGGCGCCAGCCGCACCGCCTCGGCCGCCGCGGCGCGCACAGCCGCGTGCGCGACCTTCGGCGGGTCCGGCCGCTTTGCCCCCATTTCCATGTACGGGAACTGGTAGCGCAAGGTCGCGATACCGCGTTCGGCGAGCCCGCGCGCATTCGAGTCCATGCTCTTGTGGGTCATCCCAGCTCCCGCTCCATGGGCGAACAGGTATAGCGCCTTCGCGCCGCCGGGCCGGAGCAACAGACCCGAAACCTGCTCATCGCCGACACGGATCTTCAGCTCGTCCATTCGGCGTCAGCGATCCAGATCGCTCGGCTTCAGCAACCAGATGATTCGGCCACCTCCTGTCCCGAGGTCGCTCCAGTGGTCGATCGGAAGCTCAACGAGCACGGCCGCCGCTGTGGGGAAGTGGTCAGCGAGCTCAGCGCGCAGCGCGTCCTGAGGATTTGCGAGCATCGTACCGAGATTCTGCAAGCTCGGGTTGTGCCCGATCAGCAGGATACGCTCCGCTTCATCGCCGATGCCCGCCAATACGTTCAGGAGCGTTGCCGCCGAATTCTCATAGAGCACTGGCTCATAAGTCGGCTGGAGCGGCTTGCCATAGCCCTTCTCGAAGCTCTTGATGGTGTCGATCACCCGCCGGGCCGGGCTCGCTAGGACGAGATCGAAAGCTGCATCGCGTTTGCGAAACTCCGCGCCCATGAGCTCCGCAGCGTGCACGCCGCGGGGCGTCAGCGGACGATCGATATCCGCAAGGTGCGGATCGTCCCGGTTCGATTTGGCGTGCCTCAGCAGCCCAATGATTTTCATGCGGCCAGTTTAGTCGTCTGCAGCGCCGCGGCTAGACCGTTCAGGTGTCTTCATTCCGAGGTCGCTACGACCTGAATGGGAATAAATTCGCGCGACGCCGAGTCCTCTCACCAGACTGCTGGATGAAAGGATGCTCGATGTTCGATGGCGAGGGCGACGACCGCCGCGATTTCCTCAAATGCATGGCGTGGGCCGGCACTGGCGCATTGTTCGCCTTCAACGGCGGCGTGGGCAGCTCGATCGGGCTCGATGCCGCACTGGCGGCGCCCGTCCGCCCGTCGCGCGCCGCCTCGTTCACATTCCTGCAGATCAGCGACAGCCACATCGGCTTCAACAAACCGCCGAACGCCGATGCCCGCGCCACCTTCCGCGAAGCCGTCGCGAAGGTGAAGGCGCTTCGTGAACAGCCCGACTTCCTCATTCACACCGGCGACGTGTCGCAGCTCTCGCGCGACGACCAATTCGACGACGCCGACCAGATCTTGAAGGAAGCGTGCCTCCCGGTGTTCTTCATCCCCGGCGAGCACGACATGCTCGATCCCGAGGGCGGCAAGGCGTTCCTCAACCGCTTCGGCAAAGGAAGCCAGGGCGCCGGCTGGTACAGTTTCGACCACAAAGGCGTGCACTTCGTCGCGCTGGTCAACGTCGCCGACCTGAAGCCGGGCGGGATGGGCAATCTCGGCGCCGCGCAGCTGCAATGGCTGAAGGCGGACCTCGCTGGACGGCCCTCCTCCACCCCGATCGTCGTGTTCGCCCACATCCCATTGTGGACGGTCTACGCCGATTGGGGTTGGGGAACCGACGATTCCGCCGAGGCGCTGAAGCTGCTGACGCGGTTCGGTTCGGTCACGGTGCTCAACGGGCACATCCACCAGATCACGCAGAAGGTGGAAGGGCATGTCGCGTTCCATACGGCGCGCTCGACAGCCTTTCCCCAGCCGGTCCCGGGGACCGCCCCCTCCCCGGGACCGCTTAAAGTCGCGCCCGAGCAGCTGCCGGCCATGCTCGGAATCACCAGCGCGAGCTTCGTGCGCGGCCACGAGCGGATCGCGCTGATCGACTCCACTCTGGCCGTCTGACGAGAAGGAAATTCGATGTTTCGCAGAGTTTTCGCAGCTGCATTGATGGCGAGCGCAATCTCCGCTGGCGCACTTGCAATGAGCGCAACTTCGACTGCCGAAGCGGCAGCTCCGAGCGCATCCGTGAAGATCGCCAACTTCACATTTCAGGCACCCGTCGTGACGGTGAAGCCCGGCACCGCCGTCACCTGGACGAACGACGACGACATCCCGCACACGGTCACCGCCAACAATGGAGCGTTCAAGTCGAAGGTGCTCGACAGCGGCGACCGCTTCAGCTTCACCTTCGCCAAAGCCGGGGAATATGCGCTATTTCTGTTCCCTGCACCCGCACATGACGGGCAAAATCATCGTCAAGGGGTGAAGACAGGATGCGGATTCGGCAGTCGTGAAGAGAGCCGCGACGCGCTTCTTCACGCCGCGTCTGGTGGTCGACAACGAACCGTTGGCGCGCAGCGAGGTCGCGCTGCGCTTCCGGCGCGAGATCCTGCCCCACCTCGACGGAGCTTATAATCTGGCGCGCTACCTGACCCGCGACCCGGTGCTCAGCGAGGACATCGTCCAGGACGCGTTCGTGCGCGCGTTCCAGGCGTTCGGGCAATTCCGCGGGGATTCGCCACGCGCGTGGCTGTTCGCGATCGTTCGCAATTGTTGCCGCACCGCCATGACTTCGGCCGGAAGTTCGTCGATCTTGCGCGAGAGCGATGCGGATGCGCTGTTGAACGAGCCGGATCCCAACCCGAATCCTGAAGACTCCGCGGTCCGCAACGACGAAATCGCGGGCCTCCGCCGGGCGATCGAAGCGGTGCCCGAACCCTTTCGCGAGGCAATAATCCTGCGCGAGATGGAGGGCCTGTCCTATGCGGAGATCGCCGACGTTGCGGGCGTAGCGATCGGGACGGTTATGTCGCGACTGTCACGCGGCCGGGCGATCCTCACCGAGGTCCTGCTTCCGCCCAAAGAATCTGGCAGTGAATCCAGTGAAGAATCCTCAGGGAGCGCGACCTGATGCACGCCTGTCCCGACCAGATGATCTTCCTCGGCGGCCTCCTGGACGGCGAGCTCGATGCGGCCAATACCGCGCTCGTCGAGGCGCATATCGCCCGCTGCAGCGGCTGTCGCGAGGAGGTCGAACGGCAACAGGCCATCCGTAACCTCATCGCCAATAATGGTGCACGTCATTCAGCTCCTGAATCGCTGCAGCAACGGATCACGGCGACCATCCCGGAGCTTTCGCCGACGCGCGCGCGGCGGCCGATGCTCGGGTGGCTCGGCCCCGCCGCGGGCGGAGCGCTCGCAGCCTCTGCTCGCCATGCTGCTGCTCGTCCAGCCCTCGCAGCAATCCGGCTTGGAACAGCAACTCATCTCGAGCCATGTGCGGTCACTTCAGCCCGGCCACCTCACCGACGTCGAGACGACCAACCAGCACATCGTCAAACCCTGGTTCAACGGCAAGATCGACTTCGCGCCGCCCGTGCCGGAGCTCGCCGACCAGGGCTTTCCGCTCGCCGGAGGACGTCTCGATTCAATCGACGGCAGGACCGTGGCGGCGATCGTCTACCATCGCCGCCTGCACACGGTGAATTTGTTCGTCTGGCCGGGCGCCTCCGGCCACGACCGGACCTCGACCGAGGAGGGCTTTGCAGTCACCGAATGGGGCGACAACGGCCTGCGTTTCGCAGCGGTGTCCGACATTCGCTCCGCCGAGCTGGCGCAATTCGAACGGCTGTTCCGCGCTCAGGCGGCCGGAACAATGCCACCGAAATAGCCGAGTAACGAAAAGGGCCGCCCATTTCCGAGCGGCCCTTCCGAACTCAATTCTGCAACCGCTTAGCGCCGGTTGCCCATGAAGCTCAGCAGGAACTGGAACATATTGATGAAGTCCAGGTACAGGCTGAGCGCGCCCATGATCACGACCTTGCCGAGCATATCGCTGCCGGCGACCTGGAAGTACATGCTCTTGATCCGCTGCGTGTCATAGGCGGTGAGGCCGGCAAACAGCAGCACTCCGATCGCGCTGATCGCCAAGCCCATAGCGCTGGAGCGCATGAACATGTTGATCAGCATCGCCACTAGCAGGCCGACCACGCCCATGATCAGGAACGTGCCGATCCCGCTAAGATCGCGCTTGGTCGTGTAACCCCAGACGCTGAGGCCCAGATAGGCCGCAGCGGTCGCGAAGAAGGTCTGCGCGATCGAGAACTCCGGTGTAGACCAGGAACAATGTCGACATCGACAGGCCCATCACCGCCGCGAAGCCCCAGAAGAGCATCTGCAGCGTGCTTGTGCGCATGCGGCTTACACCGAAGCTCATCGCGAACACGAAGCCGAGCGGCGACAAAGTCACGATCCAGCCGATCGGGCTCATGCCCTGACCTGTCGGGTTGATCAGCACCTGGCGCGCATAGGGCGCGAACAGCAATGCGATGATGCCCGTCAGGAGCACGCCCGACGCCATATAGTTGTAGACCGAAAGCATGTACGACCGAAGGCCGGCATCGCGGGTGGCGCGCGGGACGCCCACCGTTGCCGCATTCACGACGCCACTCCTGTCGGTAGTGGTGCGCGGGTCATTCCATTCAGCCATTTCTACTCCTTTGCGTGGGGCAAAAGGCCCCGTCTCGCACTGCGGATATATCGTGGATGCCTGAAGGGACTTCAAGCGAAACACGACGATCGCCGAATGGTCGTTGATCCAGTCTCGGCGAACACAGCATTAACGCCATTGTCCAGCCGCGCCGCCGGTGCGACAGTGCGCCCATGTCCGTGGGGATTGCAGCGGCGCTCTTTCGGCGGCTTTTCTGGCCGCTGAGCCTGTTATTGACGGCGCTCATGAGCCCGCCCGCTTCAGCCGCTCCTTCACAGCCGCAGCGTATCGTCGCCGTCGGCGATCTCCACGGCGATAATCAGGCCTGGATGACCATCGCGCGCGCCGCGGGGCTGATCGATGCGCGCAGTCATTGGGCCGGAGGCAAGACTATCCTCGTCCAATTGGGCGACGTCACCGACCGGGAGCCGGATTCGCTGAAGATCATCCGCAGCCTGCAGCAGCTGCAGAAGGAGGCGCCGCGCTCCGGCGGGCGGGTCGTCGTCGTTCTCGGCAACCACGAAGCAATGAACCTGCTCGGAGACAATCGCTACACCACGCCGGGCGAGTTCGCCGCTTTCGTCGACGGCGGCTCCGGCGCGCGGCGCGACCGGGTCTTCGACGCGAACCGCGCGAGGCTCGAGGCCGCATACCGCGCGGTGGATCCCAAGATCACGCCGGAGCAGGTCCGAGCGAAATGGATGGCGGAACATCCCCTCGGCTGGGTCGAGCACCGACTGGCATGGAGCCCGACGGGCGAGCTTGGTCAATGGGCCGAACACAACCCGGCGGTCGTGAAGATCGGCGGAACTTTGTTCGTCCACGGCGGACTCAGCGCCGAGGCAGCCAAAGTGCCGATGGACGAGCTCAACCGTCGCGTCGCGGCCGCCATGGCCGTGGCCGACGAAAGCCAACAGTCCATCCTCAACGACCCGCTCGGCCCGCTTTGGTATCGCGGGCTGGTCGGCCGCGACGCCGATGCCGAGACGGAGCGCGGTCCGCCGACAGCACCGGGAGCGCGCCCGGGCATCGACCAGGAGCTGGACGCAGTCCTCGCCGCCTACGGCGCCAAGCGGCTGGTGATTGGCCACACGCCGATCCTGAGCGGCATCGCAATCACCAACGGAGGACGCCTCGCGCGCATCGATACCGGGATCTCGCGCTTCTATGGTGGGCCGCTGAGCTGGCTCGAGATCATCGGGGATCAAATGATTCCGCACGCTGTGGGGAGGCCGGCGTCATGAAGTCGAAGTTTGTTGCTGCATTCGCGTCCCTGGCTCTGGCGTTCGCCGCACCGGCACATGCGCAGAAAGCCGAGAAACCCCTGTTTGCGGCTCTCCGACCCGATCCATATCGTCATTCAGGCGCCGCTCTCGACGATCACCCGCAACCGCGAAGGCCACGATACGATCGCCGGCACTCTGACCGATCCCAACGGCCAGAGCTTGCCGATCAGCCTCGACGCTGCGCGGGATCACCCGCCGGACGTCGGAGACTTGCGACTTCCCGCCGCTGCGCGTCGACTTCACCGCCCCGCCGCCGCCGACTTCGCTGTTCGCCGGACAAAAGAAACTGAAGCTCGTCACCCACTGCCGCAACTCGTCATCGTTCCAGCAATATCTACTGCTCGAATATGCTGCTTACCGGATGTACAATTTGCTGACTCCGATGAGCTTCCGCGTCCGGCTCGCGAACATCGATTATCGCGACGCGAGCGGCCGCCCGATCGTCTCACGCGTCGGCTATTTCCTCGAGGACTTGAGCGACGTCGCGCACCGCAACGGGCTTGAAGGTCGTGCACGCGGGCGAGCGCATTCCGGTGTCTTACCTGAGCCCGGCGGACGCGGGACGCTACGCGCTTTTCGAGCACCTGCTCGCCAACCACGACTGGTCGATGCGCGCCGGGCCGGTCGGCAAGCCTTGCTGTCACAATGCCGAGCTCGTCGGCGTGGCGGCGCCGGGCGCGACGATCCCGATTCCGTATGACTTCGATTTCTCCGGCTACGTGAACGCGCCCTACGCAACGCCGCCCGCCGAGCTCGACATCAGCGACGTGCGCCAGCGCGTCTACCGCGGCTATTGCATTCACAATGCCTCGGTCGTGGCCGCGGCCCGAGAAATGCGCGCGCTGCATCCACAGATCATCGGAGTGCTGAGCCAGGTGCCGGGCCTCGAGCCGGCGACACAGCAACGCGCCGGCGCTTATCTTGAGAAGTTCTTCGCCGACATCGCCACCGACACCGACGTCAGCTCCAAAGTGATCAACCGCTGCCTCGGCTAAAAGTTATTTCTTTTTTTTCTCGGGTTCCGGCGGCGCGGCTTCGTCGCGCCCGTCGTAATCGGCAAAATAGCGCTTCATGCCTTTGCGTTCGCCATATTCCGTCAGCCACAGGATCGCGAACGTGTAGTTGAGCGCCATGCTAACGACCGCGGCGAGCTCGACCGCGCCAATTCCGGCGGACAGTCCGATCGACACCGCGAGAAGAATGAATAAGGCGTCTCCCGAGCTCTTGAGCGAGTTTCGAAAGCGCACGGCACCGGCGATGCCGGCGAGCGAAAAGGCCAGCGCCAGCGAGTTCTGGACGATGATCACAATTCCCGTCACCACCAGCGGCAAAACGAGGATCGTATTGACCAGCGACTGGTCGTATTCGTCGCCGCTGCGCACCTCCATGTAGACCCAGGTCACCGGAAGCGCCGCAAACAGCGCTCCGATCATCGCGACCACCAGCCAGAACAGGCTCTGGCCGAGGTTGCCGACATGCGCCGCGCGGACCGTTTCCGCGGCTTTGAGCGGATTATGGCTGGGCTGGCTGATCAGCTGCTCGACGCCGCCGATCGGCAGGTAACCGCGAATGCCCGGCCACAGGTACATGGCCACGAGCACCACTCCGGCGATAACCAGATAATAGATCGTCAGCCGACCCAGCAGCTTCGATGCGCGCATCTTTTCCCCCCTGTTCAAGCGGCGTCAGGCGTAATCGCGTCGCTCAAAAGTCTCAATCGTGTCCGGCACCGGATAATTCCCGATCGGCTTCAGCACCCCATAGTGCTCCTTCAGCGGCTGATGGTCGAGCGGCGGCCACGCGATTTCCGCGAGCGGAAGCTCGGTGTCGGGAACCCGGTCGAGAACGTCGCGCAGCAAGGTCAGGCGTCCGAGCGCCTGGTCGTTGAAGTCGACCAGCGTCCACGGCGCGAAATCGGTGTGCGTCGCGGCGAGCATCTCCTCGCGCGCCTGAGTGTAGGCCTCGTACAGCTTTCGCGCCTCGATATCGATCGGCGAAAGCTTCCATCGCTTCATCGGATTGTAGAGTCGGTTCTCGAACCTTTCCTCCTGCATCGCCTGGTCGCAGCACAGCCAATATTTGAGCAGCAGGATTCCGTCGTCGACGAGGTGCCGCTCGAACTCGGGCACCGCCTTCAGGAAGGAGTCGACCTGCTCCTGCGTGCAAAAACCCATGACCCGTTCGACGCCCGCGCGATTGTACCAGCTGCGGTCGAACAGCACGATCTCGCCTTCCGCCGGCATATGCTCGACGTAGCGCTGGAAATACCATTGCGTGCGTTCGCGCTCGCTCGGCCCAGGCAGCGCGACGACGCGGCACTGCCGCGGGTTGAGCACCCGCGCGAACATGTCGATCGACCCGCCCTTACCGGCGGTATCGCGTCCTTCGAAAACGATGACCATGCGCTGCCCGGTCTCGGAGACCCAGCGCGCCATCTGGCTGAGCTCCTTGGCCATCGGTTTCAGGAGGACCTCATATTCCTCCTCCGTGAGCCTGTCTGACCCGCTCATGACTGCCCCTTTGCCGCAATAGTGTGGCACGAGGTTCAGCGGATTGGAACCGTTGTTGGGAAAAGGGGGCGCGAGGAGGATTGGCAGTCAGCTAACGCCTAGGAGGATTGGCAGTCAGCTAAGCGCGATGCCCCGGCGCGTTGGCCGGGGCACGCGTTGGCGGATTAGAAGTTGCCGCCGCCGGTCGTCTGTCCGGCGCTCTGGCTGGCGAAGCTCGACTGGCTCTGGCCAGTGGCTCCGCTTTGGCTCTGGCTCTGGCCCCAGCCGAACGCGCTCGATCCGCCGGTGTCCTTCTGCAGGCACTGCTGCAGCACTTCCTTGCCGCGGTCGGCGAGCTGACGCTGAGATTGCAGCGCCTGCTGAATGAAGTCGCGGATCTGCCCGTCCTGCGCGTCCTTGAGGTAGATCTGGCAATTCTCCGCGCCCTGCAGCGCGTGATAGAGAATCGAGATCACATTATACGTCTCGTTGCGGGTTCCGGTTTGCTGACTCTGGTTCTGGCTTTGCATGCTTACTGGCCTCCATCTTTCCGGGGTTCGGGACAGAGCGGGAGCGCCCTGTCCATCGCATGCGGAAACGCGCGAACGCGGCGCATTCTTCATCGAATCGGCCAACGGAGCCCCTTTCATGGTTGATGCCGCCGATGACGTGGCTGGAGGTGTTCCGGAGAGGGCTATCGGCTAAATGCGCGCCATGCACCGGCTGTTCGTCGCCATTCGCCCGCCCGAGGACATCTGCGACCTGTTGATCGACGCGATGGACGATAGCCCCGAATTCCGCTGGCAGGATGAGGAGCAGCTGCATTTGACTCTACGCTTCATCGGTGAGGTCGACCGGCCAATCGCCGACGACCTCGCCGCCGCGCTCAGCAGCGTCCGCGCGGCGCCTTTTCCCGCGCGCATCAACGGCGTGGGCCGTTTCGAACAGCGCAACTCGGGCGCGCTGTGGGCGGGCGTCGAACCGAAGGAGCCCCTCGCCGCGCTGGCCGCCAAGGTCGAGCGGGTCTGCCAGTCGGTCGGTCTCGAGCCCGAGCGCCGCGCCTACCATCCCCACATCACGCTCGCCCGCTGGAAAGGCCGCCGCACGCGCGAAGTCGCGAGTCTTCCTCGAACGCACGCGCGGCATCATCTCCGAGACTTTCGAGATCGACGCCTTCAGCCTTGTGCGAAAGCCGCCTCTCGCGCCACGGCGCGCATTATGAGGAGGTCGAACGATATACGCTCTCTTAGCTTCTAATCCGTTCCAAACGGCCGTAAGCTTTCGCTTTCCGGCAGGGGGCAGGCCGTGAATGAATCGGCGCCTGAACTGGATAACGAGCCCAACCTCGCGGCTCCCGTGTTTGTCAGCTATGCGACGGCGGACCGGAAGGCGGCGCTCGCGCTCTGCAAAGCAATCGAGCGGCGGGGCACCAAGTGCTGGATCTCCGGTCGCGATGTCCGTCCAGGCCAAAATTATCAGGAGGCGATCGTCGGCGCGATCCGCAGCGCTCGGGCAATGGTCCTCGTCTTCTCCCAGGCCGCCAACAATAGCGACGAGATCAAGAAGGAACTTTCGCTCGCCAGCCGCCATCAGGTTCCGATCATGGCCTTGCGGATTGAAGACGTCGAGCCGAGCGACGCCTTCGCCTACGAGCTCTCAACCCGCCAGTGGATTGACGCCTTCGCCGGCTGGGATCGGTCGATCAACTCGCTGGCGCGGCGGATCGGCGAACTGCAAGGCACCGAACCCGCGTTGGCGTCTCCGCCTCGCCCGGCTGCACGGGAACGGCAACGGCCGATTGTTCGACGCCAAATGATCGGCCTCGCGGCCGGTGTCCTGCTCTTGCTCGCGATCGCAGGGACATGGTTGTTGCTCCGCCCGACGCCGGTCGCGGCACACAGCATGATGGTCCGCCTGACGACGTTTCAGCGCCTGTCTCCCGACCTGCCTCAAGGAATGCCGGACGCGATGCGCGACGAGATCATCGCGGCGTTCAACGCGGACGGCGTCGTCGGCGTTTCAACTGCGGCGGAACCGCCGCCAGGATCCGCATCCGCCTACGCGCTGGGCGCGACAATCCGCCGTGAAGGCGACAAGATCCGGGTGATCACGCATCTTACGAACGAGCGCTCCGGCGCGAGCCTGTGGTCCGACAGCTTTGACTTTGACGCCGATCAGATTTCCCGCGTGCCGCGCCAGATCGCCATCCAGGCCGGAAATGTTCTCCACTGCGGCCTGTTCGGCGCTTCGACCTATTCGAAGTCGCTGCCCGACCCGGTAATTTCGGACTATCTGCAGTTCTGCCAATATTATTGGCTCGACCCGCAGAGCGGTAAGCTGCTCAATTCCGCCCGAAGGGTGGTTGCCGCGGCCCCGGATTTCTCCTGGGGCTGGTCGGCGGTAACGGTTGCCGCCGGCGCCGCAGCTTTCGACACGCAATCGGGCCCGCGCCGCCAGGAACTTCGCAACGAAGCGAACCAGGCAGCGGCCAAAGCGCTCGCGCTCGACCCGACCAACAGTGAAGCGCTCGCGGCGCAAAGCGGTGTCGTGGATCCGAGAGATTTCGCGGGCCAGGAGGCGCTGCTCAAGCGAGCAATTGCAGCTCGGCCCCTCGATTGCGGCTGCGAGCATTGGCAGTACGCTATGATGCTGCAGAGCGTCGGGCGCTTTGCCGATGCAGCCGCGGAAGCTGGCCGCGGCGTCGACATGTTGGCGCTCGACCCGGATACTCAGTTCGCGCTGGCGGATTCGCTGAATGTCGTCGGCAAGCGAGAAGAGGCGAAGAAGCACTTCGACGCGTACATTGATCTTAACGCCGACAGCGTTTTGGCCAAGGACGCGCTCGCCGTCAGAGAAGCGACGGAAACCGGCGATTATGCCGCGGGAATGACGGCCTTGGCGAATCCCAAGCTGCCCATGTCGGCGGAGCAAAAGGCCGCTTTGCTCGCTGCATTTCGGGCAATGAATTCCGGGAATACGGTCGCGAAAACGCAAGCTGTGAAAGCCCTGTCCGCTTTGCCGGATGACCAGAAGTCCCAACGGGTGATCAGGACTCTGGCAGCGCTCGGAGCATCGCATGATGCGTTACAATTGTTCGTTGCCGGGCTGGACTCGCAGTATGAATGGTCTTCGCTGCTCTGGTACCCGAGCATGCGCGGCGTGCTCAACGAACCGGCCTTCCCGGGGATTGCCGCACGCATCGGACTCATGCGCTACTGGAAAATCACACACACCAAGCCCGACGTCTGCTCGGCCAAGGACCCGCCGCCCTTCTGCCGAATGATCTGACTGCCGCGCTTCTTATCGAGCACCCTTCAGATACTTATCGAACCAGGCGACCATACGCTGCAGCGAATCCTGCTGGTGTTCGCGCTTGTAGAAGCCGTGCCCTTCTTCGGGATAGAATACGGAGATCGACAATGTTCCCCTTCTTCTTCAGCGCATCGACTACCTCCTTCGCCTGCCCGGGCGGCACGCGAATGTCGTTTTCGCCCTGCTGCACCAGCAACGGCGCCTTCACCGCGTTGATGTAGGTCAGCGGCGAAGTTGCGTCATAGACTTTTGGGTTTTGGTCGGGGCTTCCCAACAGCGACCTCTGATAGGACTGGAGGAGCGCGTCTTCATGCTGCCACATGGTGCGCCAATCGATGATCCCGAACAGGTCGACCGCCGCCGCGAACTCGTCCGGGGCTCGGCCGATGGCCATTAACGTCATGAACCCGCCGTACGAGCCCGCCGGCGATGCCGACCCGCTTCGCATCGACGTAGCCGCTGTCGACGAGGAATTGCTTCCCGGCGATCTCGTCCTTCAGGTCGCCGCCGCCGAGATCCTGGTAATTGGCTTTCTGGAAAGCGAGGCCGTAGCCGGTCGAGCCGCGCGGGTTTGGCTGGATCACGACGTAGCCGCGGCTCGCGAGCGCGGTCGCGTAGCGGCTGAATCCGTCGTTCGTCTGACCGGTCGGCCCGCCGTGCGGCATCACCACCGCCGGGTTGCTGCCGTCGCGCTTCAGGTTGAATGGCATCGTCACAACGGCGCTGACCAAAGTGCCGTCGAAGCTCCGGTAGGTGACGATGCGCGACTTGGGCAGATGCTCCGGCGCAAGGCTCGCCATCGCGAAATGGGTCAGCGGCGACATCTTGCCGGCCGCGGTATCGAACGCCTGGATTTCGCCCGGCGTATCGGCGCCTGAATGCAGCACGAGCAGCCGGCGCGAGTCCGGCGTGAACGGCTGCGTGCCGATGGCATCATTCACTCCGGGCGGCATCGCAAGCGGGTGCTCGGCGAGGCTCGCGAGATCGACCAGCTCGAGCCGCTGCCGGCCGTCCTCGCTGGTCTGGACGACCATCGATCGCCCATCCGGGCTGACGGGCCCGCTCGTTTGCTCCCACGGCGTCGGCGCGAGGGTCCGGATCGCCCCTGTCGCGGGCACATAGACGCCGGCATGCAGCTGCTTCGTCTGTTCGTTGGTGGTGACCGCAATGGCCGCGCCGTCGGGCGTTGCGCCGCTCGCGGTGTAGAGCACGTCAGGCTTGCCGAGCAGCTTGGTCGCCTTGCCCGTGGCGACGTCGATATTCCACACCTCCCCCACGCTTCCGTCGACCACGCTGCGGTTGGCGATCAGCCTGCGTCCACCGTCGGTCCACGCAACCGCGCTCCAGTTCCATTTCGGGTCCGCCTCGCGCGTCAGCGCGCGTACTACCCCGGTCGCGACGTCCATCACCGCGAGGTTGTTCTGTCCGTCCTCCTTGCGCTTGGTCGACAGTGCGATGGCATGCCCGTCGGGGGCGATCAGCAGCCCCGACTCCCGGATGTCGGGCGTATTGGTCAGGTCGTGTGGAGCGCCGCCGGCCGTCGGCACCGCATAGATGTCGTATTGCTCGTTCCCGCCCTTGTCCTGCGTGTAATAGAGCGTTCGCCCGTCGGGCGAGACTGCGAACCCCGCCTGGTTGTCCTCCGCCTGCGTAAGCTGCACCGGCCAGCTGCCGGCCGCGTCCATCCGCCAGATGTTGTAACGGCCCGTGAGGTTGGTCGAGACGAACAGCTGCCGTCCGTCGGCGCTCCAGCTCGCGTCGAGCGCGCCGCGGGTGAAGACGAGGTCGTCGATCGGCACCGGCGCGGCCAGCGGATCGGCCGGGAGAGACGAGGCTCTGCGGATCGGTGACCGGCCGCGCAGGTGTCGCGATTTGCGCCGCGACGGGCGCAGCGAACAGCAATGGCAATGCATACAGATACTTCATGGACTCACCCCTCCTCGAACTTCCGGCACTGGCAGAATGGCCGCAGAATCCCCATGTGCCAATGGCCGGCGTTGACCGCCTGCGGCACCTCACGCTACATTAGAACATAAACGGAACGAACGCTCAAATATGCTGACTCACATTCCGAAGCATAGGCCTGCCGTATGCTGACTCATATTTCCGTGCGCGGGGCGCGCGAGCACAATCTCAAGGGCATCGACGTGGACATCCCGCGCGAGAGCCTGACGGTGATCACCGGCCTTTCCGGCTCGGGGAAGAGCAGCCTCGCGTTCGACACCATCTACGCCGAGGGGCAGCGCCGCTACGTCGAGAGCCCTCAGCGCCTACGCGCGCCAGTTCCTCGAGATGATGCAGAAGCCCGACGTCGAGCATATCGACGGCCTCTCGCCGGCAATCTCGATCGAGCAGAAGACCACCAGCCGCAACCCGCGCTCGACCGTCGCCACCGTCACCGAAATCTACGATTACATGCGCCTGCTGTGGGCGCGCGTCGGCGTGCCCTACTCGCCCGCGACGGGCCTGCCGATCGAGGCGCAGCAGGTCAGCCAGATGGTCGACCGCGTGATGGCGCTCCCCGAGGGCAGCCGCCATTACTTGCTCGCCCCCGTCGTCCGCGGCCGCAAGGGCGAGTATCGCAAGGAGCTCGCCGAGTGGCAGAAGGCGGGCTTCACGCGCGTGCGCATCGACGGCGTGTTCCACGCGATCGAGGACGCGCCCGCGCTCGACAAGAAATACAAGCACGACATCGAGGTGGTGGTCGACCGCATCGTCGTGCGCGAAGGCATCGAGCCGCGGCTCGCCGACAGCTTCGAGCAGGCGCTGAAGCTCGCCGAGGGGCTGGCGTATCTCGACCCGGCTGACGCAGCTCCCCTACCGCTTGCGGGAGGGGAAGAGCCGCGCAGCGGCGACGGGGTGGGCCCGTCCGATGCACCCACCCCCCAGCCCCCTCCCGCAAGCGGTAGTGGGAGCCAGTTCAAGCTCGACTACGCACCCCCCGGCCGCATCCTCTTCTCCGAGAAATTCGCCTGCCCGGTCTCCGGCTTCACCATCGCCGAGATCGAGCCGCGGCTGTTCAGCTTCAACGCGCCGCAGGGCGCCTGCCCCGCCTGCGACGGCCTCGGCGAGAAGCTGGTGTTCGACGCGGACCTCGTCGTCCCCAACCACAACCTCTCGATCGCCAAGGGCGCGGTGGTGCCGTGGGCCAAGTCCAACCCGCCCGTCGCCCTACTACATGCAGGTGCTGAGCAGCCTCGCCCGCGCCTACGACTTCGACCTCCACGTCCCCTGGAAGGACCTGCCCGAGGAGGCGCGCAGCGTCATCCTCCACGGCACCAGCGGCCGCGCGGTCACCCTCCGCTTCATCGACGGCAAGCGCAGCTACGAGGTCAAGAAGCCGTTCGAAGGCGTCATCGGCAACCTCAACCGCCGTATGGCGCAGACCGAATCCGCGTGGATGCGCGAGGAGCTGTCGCGCTACCAGTCGTCGCTCCCGTGCGAAGTCTGCCACGGCGCCCGCCTCAAGCCCGAAGCGCTCGCGGTGAAGATCGCCGGCGAAGACATCAGCCTCTCCAGCCGCCGCAGCGTCGCCGACGCGCTCCGCTGGTTCGCCAGCCTCCACGAAAAGCTCACCGCCACCCAGAACGAAATCGCCAAGGCCATCCTCAAGGAAATCAACGAGCGCCTCGGCTTCCTCCACAATGTCGGCCTCGACTATCTCCACCTCGACCGCACCAGCGGCACGCTCAGCGGCGGCGAGTCCCAGCGCATCCGCCTCGCCAGCCAGATCGGCAGCGGCCTCTCGGGCGTGCTCTACGTCCTCGACGAGCCCTCGATCGGCCTCCACCAGAAGGACAACGACCGCCTGCTCGAGACGCTCAAGCGCCTCCGCGGCCTCGGCAACACGGTCTTGGTCGTCGAGCATGACGAGGAGGCGATCCGCACCGCCGACCATGTGATCGACATGGGCCCCGGCGCCGGAGTCCACGGCGGCGAAGTCGTCTGCGCCGGAACGCTCGACGAGCTGCTCGCCTGCACCGACAGCATCACCGCGGACTATCTCACCGGCCGGCGCGAGATCCCGCTCCGCGCCACCCGCCGCAAGGGCAGCG
This sequence comes from uncultured Alphaproteobacteria bacterium, assembly GCA_963849435.1. Lineage (GTDB taxonomy): Bacteria > Pseudomonadota > Alphaproteobacteria > Sphingomonadales > Sphingomonadaceae > Sphingomicrobium. The sequence continues at coordinate 986 of CAWKHO010000020.1, read as the reverse complement.
GCAAGCACGTCACCGTCCACGGCGCCACCGCCAACAACCTCCAGAGCGTCACCGCCGCCTTCCCGCTCGGCACCTTCACCTGCGTCACCGGGGTCAGCGGCAGCGGCAAGTCCATCGCTCACCATCGACACGCTCTACGCCGGCGCCGCCCGCGCGCTGAACGGCGCCCGCATCGTCTGCGGCCCGTGCAGCAAGATCACCGGGCTCGAGCAGCTCGACAAGGTCATCGACATCGACCAGTCGCCGATCGGCCGCACCCCGCGCTCCAACCCCGCCACCTACACCGGCGCCTTCACCCAGATCCGCGACTGGTTCGCCGGCCTGCCCGAAAGCAAGGCGCGCGGCTACAAGCCCGGCCGCTTCTCCTTCAACGTCAAGGGCGGCCGCTGCGAGGCGTGCCAGGGCGACGGCCTGATCAAGATCGAGATGCACTTCCTGCCCGACGTCTACGTCACCTGCGACGTGTGCCACGGCGCCCGCTACAACCGCGAGACTCTCGAGGTGAAGTTCAAGGGCCACTCGATCGCCGACGTGCTCGACATGAACGTCGAGGAAGCGGCCGAGCTGTTCAAGGCGGTCCCCGCGATCCGCGACAAGATGCGCATGCTGCAGGAGGTCGGGCTCGGCTACATCAAGGTCGGCCAGAGCGCGACCACGCTCAGCGGCGGCGAGGCGCAGCGCGTCAAGCTGTCGAAGGAGCTGTCGCGCCGCGCGACCGGCAAGACCCTCTACATCCTCGACGAGCCCACCACCGGCCTGCATTTCGAGGACGTCCGCAAGCTCCTCGAAGTGCTCCATGCCTTGGTCGAGCAGGGCAATACGGTGGTGGTGATCGAGCACAACCTCGACGTCATCAAGACCGCGGACTGGGTGATCGACCTGGGCCCGGGCGGAGGCGTCAACGGCGGCCAGATCATCGCTGAGGGACCGCCGGAAGCCATCGCCGAAGTCGCGGTCTCGGCCACGGGTCAGTATTTGAAGCCGAT
>CAWKHO010000019.1:0-10050 GCA_963849435.1 uncultured Alphaproteobacteria bacterium | reverse complement strand
AATAATCTCCGTCGAAAGACGCATCCGCGCGCGGCCCGACCGTCTCCAGCGCGAGCGGAGCGCAGCCGATGATCGGCGCGCCGGTTGCGTCCGCGAGCGGCCTCGCCGCCGGGACTGTGATCGCGGTGCGTGTGCGTGCACATGATTGCGGCGACCGGAGCGTCCGCCGATGGCCTTCTCCAGCGCCTCGATATGCTCGGGCAGGTCCGGCCCGGGGTCGATCACCGCGACTTCGCGCTCGCCGATCAGGTAGGATTGCGTGCCGGTGTAGGTGAACGCCGAAGGGTTGTGCGCGAGCACGCGCGCGACCCCGGGCTCGAGCTGCTCAAGCATTGCGTAAAGCGCGTTCACGGCTGCGGCCTCTGCCACGAGCGGCCGTGGCTTGGCTAGCAGCGCAGGTCGTACGGCCCGTCCTTGCCGACCTCCTGCCCGATGGACCCGCCGCCGGAACACTCCGCACCACCCGGATTTCGAGCGTTGCCCCCGACGACGTGGGCGCACACCTCCGGCGGAAGCGCGAAGCGCTGCGTCTTCCCCTTGCGCAGCTGCGCCAGCTCCACGTCGGCTCGGGCATCGCCGTTGCGGACAAAGCGCAGGCTTGTGCCGGGCGGCAGGTCCTCGTCGGCGCGAACGGTGAGCGTCGTATCGCGCGTGAAGCCCGTGCACGGACCGTCGGTTTCGCCAGGAACGAAACAAATCAACTGCATCCGCGGCTTGGGCAGCGCCACAAGCGATGCCCCGAGGCTGCCGGTCAGCACGCGCGTGGGTGCGGTCGGAGCCGTCGGCATCGGCGGCAGCGTGGCATAGTCCCGCGATGACGACTTGGGCGCAATCATCCGCGGCGGCGGAAGCGCCGCGGCCGTCTCCGCTGGCTTCGGCTCGGGCAGCGGAGGCAGCGCCGCAAGATCATCCAGCGCCGAAGTCCTGCTGCTCCGCCGCGGCGGCGGGAGCACGGCCGAGCCGCCGTTCAGCCGCGAGATCTCGGCATTCAGCGCGGTGACGATCTGCTGGCGGACGGGCGGAGGCATTTGCAGGTTTGCCTCGGTCTTCATCACCGCGTCCTTGAGCGTCCCAACCCAGGCGGCATCGCTCTGCCCTTCGGTGCCGCACAGCTTTACGCGCGAGCGCTTGGTCTGCCCGCGACGGTCAATTCGATGACCGTCTCGAACTTGTGCGCGTCGCAGTTCTCCAGCAGCTTCTGCATCTGCGCCGGGGGCGAATCCGGCTGCGCCTTCTCCTTGGAGGCGGTCACAGGCGCCCCAGCCAGCGCAAGCGCAACAAGCAACATCGTTCGGGCACTCCCCTTTGGCGAACGCGATAATCTCTTCGGAAAATCAAGTGAATAGGCGTTGAACCGTCAGGCTGCGATGGATGCGCCCGCGGGCATTCCGATCGGCTGTCCACGGCGCTGCCCAAAGGCTGCCGGATAGATATGCCCGAACAGCGCCTCCATGCTGCGCTCCCAGCTGAATTGCAGCGCGTGCGCGCGCGCCTGCTCAGCAATCGCAGCACGATCGGAGGTCCAGACCGAAAGGATATTTCGCGCCATGCTGTCCGGGTCGTCGACTGGACCGAGCCGCCCAACCGCGTCCGTCACCCGATCGATCATCGCGCCCGCGGCAACGCCGACGACCGGCAGTCCCGACGCCTGCGCCTCGATGATCGACACTCCGAACGTCTCGTCAGCCATCGCCGAGACATAGATGTCGGCGCTCGCCAGCCAGCGCGCGAGCTCGGCGCGATTTTGGATATAGCCTGGCATGACGATATTGGCGTCGCCGAGTGTGTCGATTTGGTCGCGCAGCGGCCCCTCGCCGATGAGTGCGAGCTTTGCGCCAAGCCTCCTGTGGAAGGCGCCGGAACGCCTCGACCACGACGTCGGGCTTCTTTTCACCGTCGAGGCGGCCGACGTAGATCAGCAGCGGCTGTCCGTCGGCGAGGCCGAGCTTACGGCGCAGTCGCGGATCGCGCCGCCCAGGACCGAATTCGCCGAGCTCGACGCCGAGGGGAACCACCCCGATATTTTCGATGCCGAGGCTCCGCAGCTTTCCGGCGCCGCCGTTAGCGCTCAGCGCGAACACCGCGTCGAAGCGCCGGTACAGCGCGCCGCAATAAGAATAGCAGACCCGCCCGAGACGCGGCGCCGATCGCGCGGCCGAGCACCTTCGAGAGTGGCCGTTCGACATAAACCGTTGGAAAATCGGTCATGTATGCAGCGACCAGCGCGGTGTCGGGATAGCGCTTGCGATGGCCGATCGCCGCCCACGGCAGGTTGTACGCATCCTGGCACTCGATCAGGTCTGGCCGGAAACGCTCGAGCGCCTTGCGAACGGCGCCGTTGCGCAGCATCAGCCGGTAGTGCGGGCTGCCCGGGCACTTGCGGCGACGCGATAGTGACGGTGGTCGCGCGCTCCGTCGGCGATAATCTCGTCACGCGCTCCCGGGACGATCAGCAGATGGCTGTGCGGCGTCGATTCGAGAATGTGCCGCCTTTTGTGCAGCAGATAGGTGCGGACGCCGCCGCCAACGTCCGACCAGCTCTGCGTCAGGTCGCAAAACAGTTTCGGGCCGCCGGTGCGCACCTGGTTTGAGTTCTCTCGGGCTCATGAACCGCCTAACCCGCAAAGCAGAGGCAAGTGCCAACAGCTGCAAAACCGCCGCTTCTGTGTCGGAATATTTTACGCAATCGCCGCGGTCCCTTTTCTGTTGTCGACCTAAAACAGCAAAAATCTGCCGTTTTCCGTAATTGGCACGCGCATTGCTTCACTAGGGCGTCCACTTGGTTCCACGCCAAAACAAGGGGCGGTGCAGCGGTTCTCTGGTCCAGCTGCTCCGCCCCTTCCTCTTTTCAGGCCCCTTCGGTCGGACTTGGCGCGCCCAGCAGCTCCTGGAGCTCGCCGCTCTCGAACATCTCCATCATGATGTCGGAGCCGCCGACGAACTCACCCTTCACGTAAAGCTGGGGCACCGTCGGCCAATCCGAATATTCCTTGATGCCGGCACGGACCTCCGGGTCCTGGAGCACGTCGACAGTCTCGTACTTGGCCCCGAGCCGGTCGAGAATGGTCACCGCGCGGCTCGAAAAGCCGCACTGCGGGAACAACACCGTGCCTTTCATGAACAGGACGATGTCGTTGCTCTTCACGAGTTCGTCGATGCGGGATTTGGCGTCACTCACTGGTTGTCTCCGTGTTCGGCACTGCGGTTTCGAGCTGCAGTGCGTGAAGCTCTCCCCCTACTCGCCCCCCGAGCGCGGAATAGACCGCCTGATGCTGCTTGATGCGGCTCAGTCCGGCGAAACTGCGGCTCACGACGCGCGCTGCATAATGGTCGCCGTCGCCCGCAAGATCGCGGATTTCGACTTCGGCGTCCGGGAGCGCCGCTTTGATCAGCCGCTCGATCTCGCTTGCAGGCATCGGCATCAGAAATTCGTCGCCTCGATGATTTGCCGCCGCGCCTCGATTTCCTTGTTGCGCATCGCTTCGCGCACCTTCTCCTCGTCGCATTCGACGCCGGCGGAGGTGAGGTCGCCGAGCACCTTGCGGATCACGTCATGCTCGCCCGCTTCCTCGAAATCCGAACGAACCACGTCCTTGGCGTAGGACTTCGTCTCCGCCTCGGACAAGCCCATCTGCCGCGCAGCCCATTCGCCGAGCAGCCGGTTGCGCCGGGCGATGATGCGGAAGCGGATCTCTTCGTCATGCGCGAACTTGGACTCGAAGGCGCGCTCGCGGTCGTCAAACTGGGTCATGCTTGTCCCTTGTCACCTGCAGGGCGAGATAGGGATGTCGGATGGAAGCGTCCAGCATCCCCGCGAGGGACCCGACGGACTCCCTCTGGTCAGCGCCGCAGCGTAGGAATATGCTCGCCCCAGAGCATTTCGGAGGGTGTACAATGAGCCTGCTGACGTCGCTTTTGGTCAATGCCGTCATCGCAGCCGCGCCGGCGACGCCGTTGCCTTGGTACACTTTCGACGATTACCCGCAGAAAGCGTTCGACCGCGAATGGAAAGGCGCCGCGACGTTTGAGGTGCTGGTCGCCCCCGATGGCAGCGCCGCGAATTGCACGATCACGCATTCGACGGGATATGATCTGCTCGACAGGCAAACTTGCTGGGTCGCTATGCATCGCGCCCGCTTCACTCCCGCACGCGGGCCCGACGGCGCAGCAGCCTACGGCACCTACCGCAGCCAGGTCGTCTGGCACCGGCCCGACCAGGAAAATCTGCAGCGTGATCCCGGGCCAGACCTCGAGGTGACGGTCCAGGCGCTGCCCGAAGGCACCAAGCAGCCACCGGCGGTGAAGCTCGCCTATTTTGTCGACTCCGCGGGCAATCCATCGGCGTGCACCTCGCTGCCCGACAGCAGCCAACAGCCCAAGGCGCTCGTCGACGCCGCCTGCGCTCAGCTGTTCGGCAAGCTCGCGCGCGCACCGGTGACCGCTGGCGGTGCAGCGGTGCCCGCTGTGAAGACCGCGGCCGTGCTGTTCACGAAAGGCGAGTAGTCCCCCTCACTCGACGTAATTCGCGGTCGTCTTCTCGCGGACCTCCTCGGCGGTCACCCCGGGCGCGAGTTCGACCAGCTTGAACGGATGATCGTGATCGGGCCGCTGGAACACCGCCAAGTCGGTGATGATCATGTCGACGACGTTCTTGCCGGTCAGCGGAAGCGTGCACTCGGGGATGAACTTGGGGTCGCCGCCCTTGGACGTGTGCTCCATCACCACAATGATCTTCTTGACCCCGGCGACGAGGTCCATCGCCCCGCCCATGCCCTTGATCATCTTGCCCGGCACCATCCAGTTGGCGAGGTCGCCTTTCTCGCTGACTTCCATCCCGCCGAGCACGGCCAAGTCGATATGCCCACCGCGGATCATCGCGAAGCTTTGCGCGCTGTCGAAATAGCTGGTCAGCGGAAGCTCGCTGATCGTCTGCTTGCCGGCGTTGATCAGGTCGGGGTCGACCTCGTCCTCATAGGGGAACGGCCCGATCCCAAGCATCCCGTTCTCGCTCTGCAGCGTCACCGTCATGCCCGCCGGCACGTGGTTCGCCACGAGCGTCGGAATGCCGATGCCGAGGTTCACATAAAAACCATCGCGCAGCTCCTTCGCCGCCCGCGCCGCCATCTGGTCGCGGGTCCAGCCTTTGGTGATTGCTTGGTGGCCATCAGCATTGCCCCGTTGCATCACACGCGAGATTTTGCGCAGCGCCGACGGCATTTTGCTGGTCTCGCAGGTGTTTCAAGTGATCACGCTCCGACCGCTCCTGCTCGCGTAGCTGGCCGGCAGGGGTCTGCTTCTCAAGTTCATTAACCCGCTTTTCCAGTCCAGAAACATGATCTTCGAGATCCGTAATACGCGCGGAGTAGTCCACTGGCTCTTTCTCTTTGGCGCAGCCGGCAAACCAGCTCCGGCTATGCCGGAAATCAACGCCACGTAATAAATGGTCTGCATCAAGCCGCCTCCCGCTGCCGCACCGTCTTGAACTCGATCTTCTTGTCGTATGGCGCGCCCAGGATCAGCCGCTTCACGTAGATCGACGGCAGATGGATGCAGTCGGGATCGAGCGACCCCACCGGCACGATCTCCTCGACCTCGGCCACGCACACCTTCCCGCACGTCGCGGCCGGAAGGTTGAAGTTGCGGGTGGTCTTGCGGAAGATGAGGTTGCCGCTCTCGTCGGCCTTATAGCCCTTGATGATCGACACATCGGCCCGGATCCCGCGCTCGAGCACATAGGTCTCGCCGTCGAATTCCTTGTGCTCCTTCCCCTCCGCGACCTGCGTCCCGACGCCGGTCCTGGTGTAGAAGCCCGGGATCCCAGCCCCGCCCGCGCGCATCCGTTCGGCGAGCGTGCCCTGCGGGGTGAACTCGACCTCGATCTCGCCGGCGAGGAATTGCCGCTCGAACTCCTTGTTCTCGCCGACGTAGGACGAAATCATTCTCTTCACCTGCCGCGTGCGCAGCAGCTTGCCGAGCCCCTCATTGTCGATGCCCGCGTTGTTCGACGCGATGACGAGGTCCTTGACCCCGCTTGCCTGGATCGCATCGATCAGCCGCTCGGGAATCCCGCACAGTCCGAAACCGCCAGCGGCAATGGTCATTCCGTCGAACAGCAACCCGTCCAGAGCGGCCTCGGCATTCGGATAGATCTTCTGCATTCTTACTCCAGTTCCCCGGCGAAGGCCGGGGTCCAGCCCGAAACAAAGAACGGCGCGAAGCGCCGCCTGGGCCCCGGCCTTCGCCGGGGAACAGTCAGTTTAGCCCTTCAGCTTCGCCAGCACGCCCTGCAGCTGCATCGCGTTGGACATGTCGCCCTCGACCTTCAATTTGCCCATCATGAACGCGGTCATTCCGTCGAGCTGACCGGCCGCGAGCTGCTGCCAGTCGTCCCACCCGATGCGAATCGTCGTGTCGGCCGCGCCGTCCTCCTCGCTCACCTGCTGCGCGGCGCCGTCGAGCATCACAATGCCCTCGCTGCCGCCGAAGTCGATCTTCACCCGCTTGCCCGGCACCCACGCCTGCCCCGCCTGCATGCGCTGCACCAGTTCCTGCTTGGTCATCGAAGCGTCTCCTTTGCCGCGCTGCTAGCCGTCCGTTGCGAGCGCATCAACATCCTCCCTGTTGCGCAGCAATGGGGAGGGGGACCGCTCAGCGCAGCTGAGTGGTGGAGGGGCCACACAGCTGAACCAACCCGTCAGCGACCGAGAGAGCGTCCGCCATGACTTCCGAAGCTGGTATGCGAACGAGGCTTAGTCCCAAGCGGCGCATGTACTCGTCGCGCTTCTCATCACGTGTGACGGTAAAGTCGTGAATGTGGCCGTCGACCTCGATGACAAGCTTGGCCGCCGCGCAGTAGAAATCTGCCACATATGGCCCGATTGGGTGCTGCCGGCGGAACTTGACGCCACACGGAGCTCGCCGGAGCAGCGCCCACAGCCGTACCTCGGGCGGACTCATGTTCCGCCGCTGCTGGCGCGCAATCTTCATCGAATTGCCCGTGGCGCGCATTGGCCCCTCCACCATGCAGTCTTCGCTGCATGGTCCCCCTCCCCACGAGCTTCGCTCGCAGAGAGGATGAGTTGCAGTTATCCTCCCTGTCGCCTCGAAGCGGTGATGGGAAGGAGTGGTCGGTTGCCGCAACACCGAGCCACGCCTATCTCCCCGCCATGACCTATGAAACCTCGCTTCAGCTCTTCATCGACGGCGTTTGGAAATCGGGCGAAGGGCGCGAGGCGCATCCGGTGGTCAACCCGGTCGACGCCCAGCCCATCGCCGAAGTCCCGTACGCGACCAGGGCCGACCTCGAAGAGGCGCTCGCCGCTTCGGAACGCGCCTGGCCCGAGTGGCGCGCACTGGACGTCGAGAAGCGCGGCGCGATCCTGCACAAGGCGGCGGCGCTGCTGCGCGAGCGCGCCGACCTGATCGCCGCCACTTTGACGCAGGAGCAAGGCAAGCCGCTCGCCGAGGCCAAGGGCGAAGTATCGCATCGCCCAACTGTTCGACTGGTACGCCGAGGACGCCAAGCGCGATTATGGCCGCACCCTCGTCCGCCCCGCCGGCCAGCTCAGCCGAGTGATCCGCCAGCCGGTCGGCCCGACAGCGACCTTCACACCGTGGAATTTCCCGATCTATCTGCTGGCGAAGAAGGTCAGCGCGGCGCTCGCCGCCGGCTGCACGGTGATCTCGCGCCCGCCGCACGAGACTCCCGGCTGCTGCACCGAATTGTTCCGCGCACTCGCGGACGCGGGCATCCCTAACGGCGTCGCCCAGCTCATCCACGGCGACGCGAGCCTGGTCAGCGAAACCCTCATCGCCAGCCGCGTCATCCGCAAGGTCAGCTTCACCGGCTCCACCGGCGTCGGCAAGCACCTCATGCGCCTTTGCGCCGACAGCATGACCCGCGTGACGATGGAGCTCGGCGGCCACGCGCCGGTGCTGATCTTCGACGATTGCGACCTCGAGAAGACGCTCGACATGGTCGTGCCGCAAAAGTTCCGCAACGCCGGCCAGGTGTGCGTCTCGCCGACCCGCTTCTACGTGCAGAGCGGTATCTACGAGGCGTTCGTCACGGGCTTCGCCGAGCGTACCCAAAAGGTGAAGGTCGGCAGCGGCCTCGACGCCGATACGCGCATGGGCCCACTCGCGAACGAACGGCGTCCGCAGGCGATTGAAGCGCTGGTCGAGGACGCCCGGCAAAAAGGCGCGCGCGTCCTCGCCGGGGGCGAACGCGGCGATGGCGGCTTTTTCTTCCAGCCGACATTGCTCGCCGACGTTCCCAACGAAGCGAACATCATGAACGACGAGCCGTTTGGCCCGGTCGCGGTGTCGCGCCCGTTCGACACGTTCGAGGAAGCGATCGGTGAGGCCAACCGCCTCCCCTTCGGCCTCGCCGCCTTCGCCTTCACCGAAAACGGCCGCCGCGCGAACCTCATCGGCGACCTCGTCGAAAGCGGTATGGTCGGCATCAACACCTTCGCCATCAGCGGCGCCGACACGCCTTTCGGCGGGGTGAAGGATTTCAGGGTTTGGCAGCGAGGGCGGGAAAGAGGGGCTGGAGAGCTATCAGGTCGTGAAGGCCGTGCATCAGGCGTGACCGTCGATGATTAACTCCTTCAAATTCCTTCTGCAATTGCTGCTTCCATATCGGCGGACAACGGAAGACGAGGCCCGGCAAGCGATCACGAGGTGCGGATTGTCACCCGACGATTTGACCTGGCGCGTTACGAAAAAGGGCGCATTCGCCTTTGGCCGAAAAAGTGCCGACGCCCAGCCACTGTCGGAGCAGCACGTACAGTGCCTCGTCGATTGGGCGCGAAGCCAACGAATAGAGATTGCATTTATCGGCTACGAAGCAACTGCGGCTGAGTAGCGTCGCATTGCGGCCGCAGAGCCTAGCGACGCACGGTCCAAAATCTGGACGTCGCGCCTGCCCCAATTGACTCCCGCGACGGCGTTAACTTATCGTTAACCACGGGGGCAGTGCGTATGGCGATCCGTATGTCGAGTGAGCCGGGAATCAACGCGTTCCGGTTCCTTCTCATGTTCACCGTTGTGCTCGCCCATTCCTGGGGGATGATCGGCGCAATCACGCCGCTGGACCCGGCCTATCGACTGCTGATCACCGCCCAATGCGCGGTGCCGGCCTTCTTCATCACTAGCGGCTATTTCCTTCGCTGGCAGGAGGGCGACCCGCTCGCGGTGACCCGCTGGGCCGCGGGAAAGCTGCTTCCGCTCTATGTCATCTGGGTGTCCATCTACATCGTCGCGGCGTGGCTCGCCGGCTTTGGGTCCTTCGCGGATCTTGTGCCCTCGATCTTCCACGGCGGGCCGGTCCGCCACCTGTGGTTCCTGCCCGCACTCGCGGCGGGTTTGTCGGCGACGTCGCTGTCGCTGAGGCTGCTCGGGCCGCGTTTGGCCTGGCTCGCGGCGCTCGCACTGGCCGCATTCGGCCTGTTCAGCGGCACCTATCAAATGTGGTTCGGCTTCGACGCGCATCCGATCCGCGGCGCTCTTTTCACGGCTCCGCTGCTTGTGCTGTTCGGAACGAAGCTGGCCGTTACGAACGTCCCGCGGAGGCCGCTCCTGTTCGGCGCGGCCATGTTGCTCGCTTATGTTTTGCAGTTCTACGACGACCGCTTCGTCGCAAGCTTCGCGGGTTATTCGTCGTCCAAGGGTTGGACGACGACGCTCGCGACGATCCCCTTTGCGCTCGCCGTCTTCCTGTTCGCCCGGTCGCTTCCGCACACGCGGCTCATCAAGTCGATCGCGCAACGCAAGAACGAGCTGCTGGTCCTCTATTGCATTCATCCGATGATCATCACCGTGATCGGCTGGTCGTGGCATCGCCGCGGGCTGACGTCCGTGCTTGCCGTGGCCGCTCTGGCCTATGCGCTGTCGTTGCTCTGCGCGGTCGGCTTCACGGCCGTCCATGGTGGTGGCGGGGACTGGCCGGCCGCCGCAATGAGCCTCACCTCGCTCGCGCGCCGGCCGCTTCGCGGGGGTGACGGCCCAAAGGCGCGCGGCTATGCGCCGCCCATGACGTTACGCACC
>CAWKHO010000018.1:0-95297 GCA_963849435.1 uncultured Alphaproteobacteria bacterium | reverse complement strand
CAGGCCAAATTCGTCGGCCGATGATCATTTCCAAGCTGCACAAATTCATTTTCGTCGCGTCCCGAAAACCGGCACCCACTCGGTCCGGCGGGCGCTTCGGCGCATATGGGGCCGCAGGACATGGAGCAGGTCGGCCTTTTCGTGAAACGAGAATTCCCGATCCCGCAATCTGGCGCGCCTGCAGCACGGGCATCTCGCCTGCGAGCAGGTGCGCCCCTATTTCCCCCGTAGGCGTTAAAACCTTGTTCAAGTTCGCCTTTGTCCGGAACCCATTCGACCGGTTCATTTCCTACTGCGCCTTCATGACTCGCACCCAGGGACGAATTCGAGCGCGACCCGCAGCGGGTGATGCGCGATTTCATCGAGAATCCACCGCCGCGGCACGTACTGTTCCAGCCCCAGCATGGCTTCGTGACTGACGCTGACCGGCGCCTTGCTCAGCGATTATATTGGGCGGGTCGAGGAAATGCAGGCGTCTTACGATGAAATCTGCCACCGGATCGGCATTCCAAGCGCAAGGCTTGAAAGGTCGAATCCGTCGAAGCGAATCGAATACCGCCGATATTACGAGCCGGAATTGGTCGAGGGGGTAGCCAAGCTCTACGCCCGCGACCTAGAATTGTTCGGCTACGAGTTCTGACGATCCGATGATGGCCAACACCCGCAAGACGACGAGCGTCCGCCGCCTCGGCACAGTCGATATCAAGCCGCTCCAAGAGGCGGTGTTAGCGCTCCCGGAGGCGGTCTGGGATGCGGAAAATGCGAACAAACCCAACCGTTTCGGGGCGCTGGATGCCACCCGGCACATCATTTTCCGTTTTGTCTCGAACTTCCTCGACTGGCGAGAATCGTATGACCGTCCGCTGTGGAACGATTGGAGAAAAAGGCTCGAGCCCGTCCTCTCGGCCGCAACCGCCGATTACGGCTACGATCGCGGGGCCTTCCCGCGCGTGATGCTGGCACGCATGGCTCCGGGAGGCGTAATCCACCCTCACCGGGACGAGAATCCCGCCGCCAAATGGCCGCACAAGATCCACATCCCCCTGCAGACCAACGACAATGTGATCTTTTTCGTCGATGGGGTCGCCTATCAGTTCGCAGAAGGCGAAGCGGTGGAAGTCAACAATATGGGCTTGCACGCCGTTGAGAACCGCGGCTCGACCGACCGCATTCACCTGATCTTCGAATATTACGACCTCGATCAACCCGAGCCCGAGTGGTTCGCGAACCTGATTGCGTGATGTCCTGAGCGCAGATTAGGCCGTCACCAGTTCCGCGAATTTCTTAAGGTCGATGTTGCCGCCGGAAACGACGCAGACCACCGGACCCTGCACCGCCTCTCCCTTCAAGGCAGCCGCGAGTGAAAGAGCACCGGCGCCCTCGGCGATGCGTTCGCGCTTTATCGGCAATCAGCCGCATTGCATCGCGCGTCTGATCGAGCGTGACGGTGATCGCGCCGTCGACGACCGGACGCATCCGCTCCCACATGCGCGCGGTGACGCTTTGCCCGCCCGCCCCGTCGACGAACGAGGCCTGCCAGTCAGGGAATTTCGACGGCCCGCCCTCGCGTAACGAATAAGCGTAAGGCGCGGCGGTCTCGGGTTCGGACCCGATCACCTTGACGTCCGGCTGGAGCGCTTTGATCGCGCTGCCGACGCCCGTGATCAGGCCGCCGCCCCCGATCGCTGCGATGACGGTCCGCACCTCCGGCAGATCCTCGATGATCTCAAGACCCATCGTCCCGTGGCCGGCGATGAACTGATGATTGTCGAACGGGTGGATGAAAGTCCCCTCCATCCCTTCGAATTGATGGGATTCCGCAGCCTGCCAGGCTTCAGTGTACGACACGGGGACAATGCGAGCTCCGAGCGCCCGCATTCGCTCAAGCTTGGTCTGCGGTGCAGTCTCGATTGCGACGATCGCGCAGGGGACGCCGAATTTGCGTGCGGCATATGCGACGCCCTGCCCGGCATTGCCCGCGCTGATCGTCCACACACCACGCTTACGCTCAGCTTCCGACAGCGCGCCGACAGCGTTGGTCGCGCCGCGAATTTTGTATGCGTTCGTCGGCTGCAGATTCTCGAGTTTGAGATAGATCTCGGGGTCGCCACTGCCGAGATCGAGCTTTACCAGCGGCGTACGCAGCACCGTTCCGGCGATCCTCTCGCGAGCCTCCATAATGTCGTTGAGCGCAATCGGCCGTACCGGTTCGGGCATCGGCTAACCTCCTGTCTTCAGCGCGCGCGAGGACTGCAACTCTCGCCGCTTCCGCTCGTTACGCCAAGCAAATAACAACAACGGAGGCGAGCCATGCTCGGCACCATCCTTATCATTCTTTTGATCCTGCTTCTCATTGGCGCGCTTCCGCGTTGGGGTCACAGCGCCAATTGGGGTTACGGGCCGTCGGGCATACTCGGCCTGATTCTCGTGGTGGTCGTGGTCCTCCTCCTGCTCGGCAGGCTGTAGAACTCACGCTCCCGCTTTGACCGCGAAAGTCCACGCGGCCTGAGCAAGCATCGGTACGCGCTTGGCCATCTCCTGCGCATTTGCGTGGCTGGCCGTTCCGTCGAGCACGCGCTTCTTGATGCCTTGGACGATGCCGGCGAGGCGGAAGAGGTTGTAGGCGAAATACCAGTCGAGCTTGGCCCGAACCGGCACGCCGGATCGTTCGGAGTAGCGCGCGGCGACTTGTCTTAGTGTCGGAATCCCGAGCGCCTGAAGGTCGAGACCGCCAAGCGCCGCGCTGCCGTCCGCCGGGAGCATCCATTGCATCGCGAGGTAAGAGAAATCCGCGAGCGGATCGCCAAGTGTCGCGAGCTCCCAGTCGAGCACCGCCGTAACGTGCCGTCCCCGTCGAACAGAACATTGTCGATACGGAAATCGCCGTGGACGATTGCGCTGCGCGACTGTTCGGGGAGCGTTTCCGGGAGGAAGGCGATCAGCCGCTCCATTTCCGGTACATAGTCCGTTTGAGAGTCGCGGTACTGCCGTGTCCAGCGCGCCACCTGTCGTTCGAAATAGTTGCCGGTTTTGCCGAAATCCCCCAGCTCGGCGGCTTCTGGGTCGATCGCGTGCAGATCGGCGAGCGCATCGACGAGTTGCTCGTACATTCGCTGCCGCGTGCTCGGATCGAAGTCCGGGAGCGCGCCATTGGCGTAGGCCCGGCCCTTCGCCAGTTCCATCACATAGAACATCGCTCCAATCACATCGGGATCGCTGCAGAGCGCGAGCGGTGTCGGCACAGGAAAGTCGAGAGGGTGAAGCGCCGACAAGAGCCGATATTCGCGATCGACTGCGTGCGCCGACGGAAGCAGCCGGCCAAAGGGCTTGCGCCGCAACACATAATCGCCCGACGCGGCCCGAATGCGGTAGGTTGGGTTCGACTGGCCGGAAGGGAATTTGGTCAGCTCGAACGGTCCGAAGAACCCTTCGACATTGGCCTCGAGCCACGCCCCGAGTGCCTCTTCATCCAGCGGCTGCTCGCTCATCGATGCTTCTTGAACTCCAGGCGGGCAATCGCGCGCCGATGCACCTCGTCCGGCCCGTCGGCGAGCCGCAGCGTGCGGATCGAGGCGTAAGAGCGCGCCAATCCCACATCGTCGGAAACGCCCGCGCCGCCGAACGCCTGGATGGCATCGTCGATGATCTTCAGCGCCATCAGCGGAGCCGCCACCTTGATCATTGCGATTTCGCCCTGCGCCGCTTTGTTGCCGGCGCGGTCCATCATGTCCGCCGCCTTGAGGCACAGCAGCCGGGTCATCTCGATGTTGATTCGGGCGTCGGCGATGCGCTCCTCCCACACGCCCTGCTCGGCCAACGTCTTCCCGAAGGCCGTGCGCGACATCAGCCGCTTCACCATCGCATCCAGCGCCTCCTCGGCCGCGCCGATCGTCCGCATACAATGATGGATCCGGCCGGGCCCGAGCCGCCCCTGTGCGATCTCGAACCCCCTGCCCTCGCCCAGCAGCATGTTCGACGGCGGGACGCGCACGTCCTCGAGGGCGATCTCCATGTGCCCGTGCGGCGCGTCGTCGTAGCCGAACACCGGCAGGTGGCGTTCGATCGTCACTCCGGCCGCGTCGAGCGGGAGCAGGATCATCGACTGCTGCCTGTGCAGTTCGGCGCCTGGATCGGTCTTGCCCATCAGGATGGCGATTTTGCAGCGCGGGTCGCCGGCCCCGCTCGACCACCATTTGCGGCCGTTGAGGACATATTCATTGCCGCTCATTTCGATGCGGCACTGGATGTTGGTGGCGTCGGACGAGGCAACATCCGGCTCGGTCATCAGGAAAGCCGAGCGGATCTCGCCGTCCATCAACGGCTTCAGCCACTCGTCCTTCTGCTCGCGGGTACCGTAGCGGTGCAGCACCTCCATGTTGCCGGTGTCGGGGGCCGAGCAATTGAACGCCTCCGAAGCCCAGCCGATGCGCCCCATTTCCTCCGCGCAAAACGCATATTGCAGGTTGGTCAGCCCCGGCCCGTCGAAGTCGAAACTATCGTCAACCGGCGCGGCGCCGTGCGACGGTGGCAAGAACAGGTTCCACAGCCCCTCGGCGCGCGCCTTCGCCTTCAGCTCCTCGATGACCGGAAGCACCTTCCAGCGCTCGCCGTCGCGCTGCTGCGCCTCGTAATCGGCGCAGCGCGGCCGGAGATGTTCGTCCATGAAGGCGCGGACACGATCGCGCCACTCGGTCTCCGCCGGGCCAAGGCTGAAATCCATGGGCGCCGACTATCAGCTAGTCACAGCCGTGGCTATGAGCGGCTCATGGGCAGGCTCTCGGGCAAAGTTGCGATCGTCACCGGCGCGGCGTCGGGCATCGGCAAGGCGGCCGTGGATCTGTTCCGCAGCGAAGGCGCAACCGTCGTCGGCGCAGATGTGAACGACGGCGCCGACATCCGCGCGGATGCGGGCAGCGAAGAGGATGTGAAGCGGCTGATTGAAAGCGTCGTTCAGCAGCATGGCGGGCTCGACATATTCTTCGCAAACGCCGGCATTTCGGGCGGTCTCGCGTCGATCTCCGAGCAGACCGCCGAAGACTGGGCCGAGATCCTGCGCATCAACCTGATCGGGCCGTTCCTCGCCATCAAATATGCCGCGCCCGTCATGAAGCAGCGCGGCGGCGGATCGATCATCTGCACCGCCAGCGTCGCGGGCCTCCGCTCAGGAGCGGGCGGCGCGGCTTACTCCGCGTCGAAAGCCGGAGTGATCAGCCTCGTCCAAACGGCCGCCCAGCAGCTCGGAGGGACGAACATCCGCGTTAATGCGATCTGCCCCGGTCTCATTGAAACCGGTATGACCAAGCCAATGTACGACGCCATCCGCGAGAAGGGGCAAGTGCACCGCATCGGTGAGCTCAATCCGCTCCGGCGCGGCGGCGAACCGGTCGAAATCGCCCGCGCCGCCTTGTTCCTCGCCTCCGACGAGGCAAGCTACGTCAACGGGCAGGCGCTGGTGGTCGACGGCGGCCTGTCGAGCAGTCACCCGGTGGCGAGACGATTCGACATCCAGGCATTCAGAGAGACGACATGAAGACGCCCCAGCTTCTCAATTACGAGCGCGACCGTTGGATCGCGGGCGACGGCAATCTCGCCGAGATCCCAAGCGCGATCGACGGAGCGCCGGTTGCCATGACGGGCTCCGGCGGGCTCGATTTCGGCGCGATGCTGAAACATGCCCGCGAAGTCGGCGGACCGGCGCTGCGCAAGCTCACCTTTCATGAACGCGCCCGGATGATCAAAGCGCTGGGCCTCGCGATCATGGCCCGCAAGGAAGAGTTGTACGAGCTGAATTACCTCACCGGCGCGACGCGCAAGGACGGCTGGATCGATATCGAGGGCGGCGCGGGCACGCTCTTCTCCTTCTCGTCCAAGGGCCGCCGCGAGCTCCCCGATGCGCACGTGCTGCTCGACGGCCAGCTCGAAGGGCTATCGAAGAAGGGCACCTTCGTCGGCCAGCACATTTACACGTCGCTCCAAGGGGCGGCGGTCCACATCAATGCCTTCAATTTCCCCGTGTGGGGCATGCTTGAAAAGCTCGCCCCGACGATCCTCGCCGGCGTTCCGGCAATCGTGAAGCCCGCCTCCGCAACGGCCTATCTCACCGAAGCAGCGTTCAAGATCATGACCGAGGCGAACATCCTGCCCGCCGGCGCTATCCAGCTGATCGTCGGCGGCGTCGGCGACCTGTTCGACCATTTGACGGGCCAGGACATCGTCAGCTTCACCGGCTCCGCCCACACCGCGCTCAAGCTCAGGACGCATCCGACCGTCATTCGCGAATCGGTCCGGTTCGTCGCCGAGCAGGACAGCCTCAACGCATCGCTTGCTCGGACCGGATGCCGCGCCGGGAACCCCCGAGTTCGACTTGTTCATCAAGGAAGTCGCGACAGAGATGACGGTGAAGGCGGGGCAGAAGTGCACCGCGATCCGGCGCGCGATGGCGCCTGCCGAACATCTCGATGCTGTCCAGCAGGCGCTCGGCGAGCGCCTGGCCAAAACCAAGGTCGGCGATCCCCGCGCCGAAGACACGCGCATGGGCGCACTCGTGAGTGTCAATCAGCGCGACGACGTGCGCGAGAAGATCGCCGAGCTGGAGGCGGCGGGCGCCCGTATTGTCGCCGGCGATCCCAACGCCGAGCCGCCGATTCCCGGCGGCGCGTTCCTGCCGCCCGTGCTGCTGCGCACCGACGATCCGTGGGGCACTGACGCCGTTCACGACTGCGAGCCGTTCGGACCGGTTTCGACGATCATGCCCTACAAGGACATGGCCGACGCGATCGCGCTCGCGAACCGCGGCCGCGGCAGCCTTGTGCTGTCGCTGTTCACCCACTCGTCCGATGCCGCGCGCGAGTTCGTCCAGGGTGCCGCGGCCTATCACGGGCGCATGCTGGTGATCGACCGCACCAACGCCGCCGAATTCGACCGGCCACGGCTCTCCGCTTCCGGTGCTGGTCCACGGCGGCCCGGGCCGCGCCGGCGGAAGCGAGGAGATGGGCGGTGTTCGGGGCGTGAAGCATTACATGCAGCGTACGGCGCTCCAGTCCTCGCCGGCGATGATCGCCGCGATCACGGAGCAATATGTCCCCGGCGCGCCCAAGCACGTGATCGACGTCCACCCATTCCGGCTGAAGATGAGCGAGCTCCACATCGGCGAAACGTGGAAAACAGAAAGCCGGACGGTGACGCTCGAAGACATCGAGCATTTCGCGCAGTTCACCGGCGACAAATTCTACGCCCACATGGACGAGGAGGCGGCAAAAGCCTCGCCGATCTTCGAAGGCCGCGTTGCCCACGGGTATCTGATCCTGAGCTTTGCGGCGGGCCTGTTCGTCGACCCCGATCCCGGTCCGGTGCTCGCCAACACCGGGCTGGAGAATTTGCGCTTCCTGACGCCGCTCTACCCGGGCGATTCGCTGCGCGTGGAACTGACCGTCCGCTCGAAATCGCTCAAGAACGAAGAGACGGGCGTGGTCCGCTGGGCCGTCGAGGTGTTCAACCAGAAGGACGAGCTGGTCGCGACTTACGATCTTCTCACCGAGAACGTGCCTTAAGCCGCGAGCTTATCGCCGAGTGATCTCGCCGATCGCCTGATTGACCAGCTGCTCGTCGGTCTTTGCATCGTGCCGCTCGGCAATCAGCCGCGCAGCTGCCTTCGCGGCAGCATCCGCAGCGGCAGCTCTCAGCTGCTCGATGGCGACCCGCTCCTCAGCGGCAATCTTGTCCTCGGCCATACGCGTCCGCCGCCCTACCAACGCCTCGGCGTCGGTCTTCGCCTTGGCGACGATCTCGTACGCCTCGTGCTTGGCGCGCTCGAGCAGCGCCTCACGATCCTTATCCACCGATGCGGCCTTCGCCTCATATTCGGCTTTCAGCGCCTCGGCTTCCTTGCGCAGCGATTCCGCCTCGGCGAGCTGATCGCGGATCAGCGCAATCTTGGAATCGAGCGCCTTGCCGATCGCGCCTGGGACCTTCTTCCAGATGAGAATCGCGAAGACGACGAGCATCGCCACCGCAACCCAGCCGCCGGGATCGAGGCCAAGGAAGGTCGCTTCAGACATGCAGCTCCGCCTTCACCGCCCGGCCGGCTTCCTTGTCATCGACCCTGATGCCGGTCAGCCGCGCGACCATATCCTGCGTTGCCTCGGCTGCGACGGCCTCGATTTCCGCGCGCGCCGAGTTCACCGCTTCACGAATCTTCGCCTGGGCAGTCTCGACCTTCCGATCGATCTTGTCCGCAGCTTTGCGAACCTTCGCTTCAGTGTCCTTTGCGCTCGCCTGCTTTGCCTCGTTGGCGATGCGCGCGGCTTCGGCTCGCGCAGTATCCATCCGCGCCCGCCAGGCCGCTTCGGTCTCGTCGGCGGCGACGCGCGCTTGCTGTGCGGACTCAAGGTCGGACGCGATCTTCTGCTCGCGTGCGTCCATCGTCGCCTGGATGCGTCGGCACCATGCCCCGCGCGATCACGAAGAAAATGAACCCGAGCCCAATCGCCAGCCAGAACAGCTGCGAAAGGAGAACGTCGGGAAGCTGGTAAAGCTGAGGCATTAGCCCTTGAACGCGTAGAGGATGATCATCGCGATGGCGAAGGCCATCAGGCCGAGAAGCTCGGCCGCGGCGAAGCCGATGAATAGCCGGCCTTGCTGGCTGTCGGCTGCCGCCGGGTTGCGCAGCGAGCTCTGCAGGAACGAGCCGAAAACAAAGCCGACGCCGATTGCTGCGGCGCCAACGCCGATGGCTGCGAGACCGGCGCCGATGACCTTGGCGGTTGCGAGATCCATGATTGAACTCCTTGAGTGAGGTTGGATTAGTGAAGGTTGACGGCGTCGTTGATGTACAGCGCAGTCAGGATTGCGAAGACGTAAGCCTGGATCGCCGCGACCAGCAGCTCCAGCGTGTTGATGAAAGCCACGAACAGGAAGCACAGGATCGAAATCCCGATGCCCTTGCCGCCCGCATTGAAGCCCTGGACGACGAAATTGCCGAAAATGTCGAGCAGGATGTGCCCCGCGAACATGGCGATGAAGGGCCGCAGCCCAAGGCTGAAAGGCCGCACCATGAACGAGATAAACTCGATCGGGAAAAGCAGGATCTTGCCGATCAGCGGAATGCCCGGCGGGATGAACAACGAGAAGAAGTGCAGCCCGTGCTTCCAGAAGCCGACCCCGAGCACGATCGCGAAGCTGATCAGCGACATCACGCCCGTGAAGGTGAACTGGCTGGTGACGGTGAACGGATGCGCGCCGTGGATCACGCCGAACGGCATGTTGCCCATGAGGTTCGCAAACAGCAGGAAGATGAAGGCGGTGAACACCCACGGCAGATATTTCTTGCCCTCGGGTCCGATGCTCGCGTGGACCATGTCGTCGACAAAGCCGATCAGTCCTTCGACCGCGACCTGCCAGCGACCCGGAACCAGCTGGCGCTTCATTCCGCCGAGCATGAACACGGTGATCGTGCCGAGCACGATCAGCGTCCACAGCGCGCTATTGGTGAAGACGAACGGATTGTTGCGCTGGAACGAACCGAAGATCGGCTCGATCACGAACTGGTGCATCGGGTCGATATCGCCGCCGGCCGCCACTTTTCTTCCCTTATTCCTTCCCGTCCGGAGCCTTGCCCGTCGGGTTGCCTGAAATCCGAATGACGTCCCAGACGCCGACGCCGAATCCGACGAACAGCCCCGTCAACATCAACCAGGGCTGCGTGCCGAGCCATTTGTCGAGCAGCAGCCCAATGATGAAACCGCCCGCGGGAGCACCGATCAGGTGGCTCAGGACCAGCTGGCCGACCCGATAGGTCGAATCGGGCGCCGCTCTGCCGGTTCTCTTCGCTTCCGCCTGCTGCATTCGGTCGAGCCGCTCATCGAGCAATTCGAGCCGCGCGTCTGGTGGAAGCTTCGGGACCTCGCCGTTTTCGTCCTCTGCCATGCGTCTCCCCTGTGCGTCGCCCCTGCTGGAAATTGGGGCAGGCAAGGCGAGGAACATGGCGGTGAACGACCCCGCCAAGGCGCCGCTCCTTTATGAAGCGAGGTGCCGCTAGTCAACCACGCGCAGCCAGTCTCAGCGGCAGTAATTCGGCACCGGCGCGGCCTGTCCGGGCGCCCTTCGCCGCCATGCGCCGTCGTTCAGCAGATAAGCTTCGCCAATCCCAACCCGCGCGAGCAGCTGGCACCCGGCGGTGATTCCGACGTCCTGCGGGCTGACGCCCTTCGCTGCCGCAAGATTGCTGTAGAGAGAGCGCCGCCGGAGGTTGATCGTCGCAACCTGGCTGCGCACCGCGCCGCTTACCGGCGCTGCGACGCCGATGTATCCGTCATAGCGCTCCCCGACGGCGCCCGCGGCGCGCGCGGCATCGACCGCCGGCGTCTGCGCCGAGCGCGGGCGCCGCCAGGAGAAGCGCGACTGCCGCAAGAGTGCCGCGCATCAGGGCTTCTTCGCAGGCTGTTGCGGGAAGGCCTGCGGGTTCTGGTTGATCAGCTGCTCGACGTCCCGCTGCAGCCGCACCAGCACCTCCTGCTTGATCGTCACGTTCAAGTTGATGTCGATCGGCTTGTCGGGCGCCTTGACCGAAATGCAGCTCGACAGCGGCGCGGCGATTAGCGCGGCGGCGAGCAGCGATGGACGTGTGATGCTTGGCTTCATCATCTCTCTCACTTCGTCTTGGGTGGCGGGGCGACATTGACCTGCCGCGTAGTCGGGGTCTGGGTCTGTTGCTGATTCTCTTCGAGCTTGCGCACTTCAGTGGTGATCCCGGGCACGTCCTCGAGCGGCCGCGGGAGGACGTTCTTGATCACCTGGCGCGGGTCGTTGAACGACTTGGCCGTCGCGATCAGCGCGCGGAACGGGCCGGTGATGTTCACATTCAAGCGGATCGGCAGCTTCGCGAGCAGGCTGCGGATGATCCTTTGCGTCTGCGTGCTTTGACCCAGCGCAACGCCGTCGATCGACAGCCGCGCCGCAAACTCTCCGGCGAGGTCGCCGTCGAGGCGGATGATCATCGATTTGAAGCGCAGGTCCTTCAAAGCGTTGAAGGCGATGTTGCCCATCGTCCCCAGATCGGCCTTGTTGACGAGGCCGTTGTAGGCGAGCGAGCCGCCGCCCGGCCGCGAATCCAGCCGCCCGCCGACGATCCGCCCGCCGTTCTCGTCGAAGATCATCGGGAGCACGCCGTCGAATACCCCGGTCGCCTCCAGACCCTTGAAGCCCAGCGACTGGACGAAGGTGTGCGCGTCGAGTCCGACGACTTCGAACGTCAGGCGCTTGGCGGTGGGGTGGGCGAAGTTGAGCACGGTCTCGTCAAGGATCAGCCGGCCGCCCATGAACGGCCACTCGCCGCGCTCGACCTTCACCAGCTGATTGGGCAGCAGCTGATAGCGAATCACTCCGTTCTCGACGAGGATGCCCGGATTGATCGAGCGGACCGTCATCACCTGACCGGGCGGCGTGGTGAGGCCGAGCAGGTCGCTGAAATGGATCGTTCCGGCCATTCCGGTCACCGGTCCGAACGGCGCCGCGAGGTCGAGGCTGGCAGTTGTGAAA
Organism: uncultured Alphaproteobacteria bacterium; assembly: GCA_963849435.1. GTDB lineage: Bacteria > Pseudomonadota > Alphaproteobacteria > Sphingomonadales > Sphingomonadaceae > Sphingomicrobium. The sequence continues at coordinate 83,762 of CAWKHO010000018.1, read as the reverse complement.
TCGCCGGTCGAAGTCACCTTGCCGCCCGCGGCCCAGTTGATCTGGCCGTGGCCGCTGATCGTCCCGTTGACGAGCGCGATGACGCCTTCCGTGAGGCGCGTGAGTTCCTCCGGCTGGAGATTGGGCCCGAACGTCAGCCCCGGAACGTCGAGCGAGGCGTGTCCGGCACCGGTCGAAAGCCGATGCTCGATCGACACGTCGGTGACCAGGACGCCGGAATGCTTGAGCGCGCCCGTTGCGCGCACGTAGTCGCCGGCGATCGTGAAATGCGTGTTGTCGCTCTTCAGCGGATAGAAGCGCGGATTGTCGGAGCGGTCGGAAACGGTCAGCGCGCTGTCGACGCTGAGGTTCTTGTTGCGAAAGACCCATGATCCGGAGCCGTCGCTGAGCAGCAACGGGACTGCGCCGATGGTCGCCTTTGCGCCGCCGAAATTGCCGCGCAGGTCTGCCGCCCGCGAACATGCCGGTCAGCCGCGCCGCGTCGAAGACGATCGGCGACTCCGGCTTGCCGAGCCGCATCGCGAGTGCGTTGAAGCCGAAGCGGTCGCCGATCACCTGCCCGCCCGCCGCCGTCAGGTGCATCGGCGAGCTTCCGATCCTGCCGTTCAGCACCGGGCGATCGATTCGCGCGGCGGTCCGCACTGCGCCGCCGGGCTGCTTCGAGATGATCGCAGCGCCGATCGGACAGACCGGCAGCCGCGTCGCGCCGAGCTGGATCGAGCTCATCTGCAGCGCATTGAAACTCACTACCGCGCACGCCGTACCAAAGGCGAAGCTGCCAGCATGACCGATCCGACCTTGGATCGGCAGCCGCAGCGCCTGCACGCGACCGTTGGGGAAGGCGCCATCGAGCTGGGCGACGGTGCTGAGCGACGTCGAGCCGGCCGGCCCCGGGCCGAAGCGGATTGGGGTCAATGCAAGCCGCTGGCCGCCGGCGGCATAAGGCGCGAGCTCGGCGACTCCGCTCATCGGCGCTCCCGCGGCGGGCTGGCGAAGGCTCACGCGGCCGCTGGGCAGGCCCCCGCCCGCCATCTGAATATTGCTGTCGATGCGCAGCGCTGCGGCCGGCCAATAATAAGTGACTCCGGTGCCGCCGGAGATCCGCGCCCGCGCGCCACTCGGCCCGATCACGTCCGCGCTGTTGATCCGCGCGGCCCCGCCTCCGGGAAAGTTCACCACGTGGATCTGCCCGCCGATGTTGAAATTACTTGCGGTCCGGCTGATCGCATTGCCGATGCTGGTCGCGACCGGGCCGATCGGAGTTTTGGCTGCAGCACGTAGCGGCCCAGTCACACCCGCGAGCATCGCCGGGTCGAGCGCGGCGTTCTCCGCGGCATAGTCGCCGGCCATATCGAACGTGCCCGCGCGAATCCCCAGGTGATAGCCGCCCGAGAGCCGCGTGCGGGCGGCGTGGGTCGTCGCCATGCGCGATTGCTGCGCGGCAAGCTTCACCCGGCCCGACACGTCGTCGAGCGGACCCTTGTAGGTGATGTCGCCGACGAAAGCAGCGAGGCCGTTGGCGCCCGCATTGAGCGTCTGGATGGCCATCCGCCCGCGGCCGTCGACGCGCGTGAAGGCCTCGTTGAAGCTGGTGTGCACTTCGAACCGCGGCGCGGCCACGTCGAACTTGCTCAGCGGACAGCTGAAACGTTCGAGCGTCACCGGCCCGTCGGCCTGCGGCCGCCGCGCCACCACCGATACCGCAAGATGCGCGTGCAGATGCTCGGCCGCGCAGCGGCCCGGGACCATATGCGGGCTCGCGATCGCGGCCGTGCCGCGGAACCCGCCGCTTAATCGCCCCGAACCCACCAGCGCGACCCCGACCGGACCGAACGGCGTCGCCAGCGCGATGCTGCTGTCGGCGACGTCGAGCACGAAATTCGGCAGCGCGAACGGCTTGTTGGTCGGCGGCGGCAGAAGCCGGTCGATCTGGCCCCAGCTGACCTTGCCGTGGATCAGCCGCCCACGCAGCCGCACCCCGCGCGCGAAGACCCGATACACCTCGAAGCTGCCGTCCCACTTGAGCCGCATCTGGATAATCGCATGCTTCGCGACGAGATCGGGCCGGTTGGGGTCGCCGATGACGAGATCGTGAACCTCCTGCGTGCGGAAGCCGACGCGGTCGAGGCGATAGCTCGCGGTGACCCCGCGCCGCTCGAATTCGCCTTTGAGATAATGCGTGGCGATCGGCCGGCGTTCGAGCCAGACGACGCCAATCGCAACCGCGAGCAGGATCAGCAAGCCGAGAGCGGCAAACATGCCGATCCGGCCCCAGCGGGGTCCGCGTCGGACGATCAGCGTCCCCTCGTCGCTCTGCCGCTCGGCCATGGCTCTTACTAACCCTATTGCGCGTCGACCGTTCCAGTGGCGGCATGACCAAGGCTTGCGCCGTCGCCAAGCCGTGCTCTACGTCTGGTGTGCTCGGGTCGTCGCGCAAAGGGGCGCCATGAACGAGCACGCCAGCAAGATCGCCGATCACACGCAGGCCGGCCACCGCACGCGCCTGCGCAAGCGGCTGCTCGACGGCGGTCCGCAAGGCTTTCCACGATTACGAGCTCGTCGAATATCTGCTGACGCTTACGATTCCGCGCGTCGATACGAAGCCGCTGGCGAAGCGGCTGATCCACGATTTTGGCGGAATCGGGCCGCTGCTTTCAGCCAGCGCCGACACGCTCCGGCGCGAAGGGCTGACCGACCCCACCATTGCCGCGCTCAAGATCGCGCAAGCGACCGCGCTGCGGCTGCTCGAAACGCGGATCGAGGATCAGCCGGTGCTGTCGAGCTGGGACGCGCTCGGCGATTATCTCCACGCCGCAATGGCGCACTCACGTGTCGAGGAAGTGCGGATCCTGTTCCTCAACGCCAAAAACATGCTGATCGCCAACGAGGCCCTGTGGCAGGGCAGCGTGGATGAAGCGTCCGTCCACGTGCGCGAAGTCATCGCGCGCGCGATCGCCCTTGGCGCAACCGCGCTAATCATCGTCCACAACCACCCGAGCGGCGATCCAACGCCGTCCACGCAGGACATCCGCCTGACCCGCGATCTCGTCGAAGCTGGCCGGCACATGAAGGTGACGGTGCACGATCATGTGATTGTCGGCGCGTAGGGGCGGACGAGCATGCGGGCGATGGGGCTAATCTAAGCGATAGAGAAAAAGCCATTGGTCAGCTTGCCGCCACATCGGTAGCGGTCGAGCCGAGTAGCGTGGAGGGTCCGTGACCAATCTGTTTGAGTCATTCGTAGATGTCATTCGGGCCCTAGGGCCTGAGGAATTGAAAAATCCACAAGTTGTCGAACAACTTGTTTTGGATCGGGATGTGGCCAACGTGCGTGACGCCGTCAAATGGTCTACGCGCCATTTGATCATGTGAACTGGTCAGCTAGGGTCATCGTCGTTGGAATCACACCTGGCCGTCAGCAAGCATCTAACGCCCTCATGGCGGCGAAGAGCGCACTTGACCGAGGCGCTCAACCGACTGACGCGGCATCGGAAGCGAAGCTTTTCGCGAGCTTTTCCGGGGCAATGCGTTCAAATCTCGTTTCAATGCTCGATCGAGTGGGCCTCGCGAGATTACTCGGCCTTCAATCAACGTCATCGCTTTGGGACGAACGGAGTGATCTAGTCCACTTCACATCAGCGATGGATACCCCGTGTTCGTGAATGGAATGGACTGGAGCGGTTCCAATCCGAACGCACTCAGATCTGCGCTGATGCGATCTTGGCTCCAGAGCTACACTGGCGAGGAACTCAGCCATTTCCGAAACGCCATGATTGTTCCTCTCGGGAGCAAAGTTACTCAAATGCTTGGCTTTCTGGCTGATGAAGGTCTGATGCGTTCGGAACACATTCTTGCTGGCCTGCCGCATCCCTCCGGTGCGAATGCCGAACGAATTTCCTATTCCTTGGTCGGAAGCCTAAGCATCTCCTTTCTTCCAAGACAAATGCCGAGGCCCTCGACAGCGCCCGCGAGGCGTTAATTGCGCGTGTGAGGGCTTTGACCTGACGATTGCGCGAAGGTCTGTTTGAAGCCCCTCCTCTTCCCTGCTAGCCGCATCGCACATGGTTCCCCGCTACTCCCGCCCCGAAATGACGGCCATCTGGTCGGCCGAAAACCGCTACCGCATCTGGTGGCAGATCGAGGTGTTCGCGGCTGAGGCGATGGGGCGGATCGGGATGATCCCGCCGAGGACGCGAAGACCATCCGCGCGGCGTACGACAGCGACGCGCTCGGCGAGATCGACATTGCCGCGATCGACGCGATCGAGGCGGTCACCAAGCATGATGTGATCGCCTTCCTCACCTGGGCCGGCGAGAAGCTCGGGCCTGAGCGGCGCTGGCTGCACCAGGGCATGACCAGCTCCGACGTGCTCGACACCGCGCTGGCGGTGCAGCTGAAGCAGGCCGCAGACCTGCTGATCCGATATCGACGAGCTGCTCGTGGTGCTGAAGCGCCGTGCCTTTGAGCATAAGCTGACGCCCACCATCGGCCGAAGCCACGGCATCCATGCCGAGCCGACGACTTTCGGGCTGAAACTCGCGCAGGCTTATGCCGAATTCGCTCGCATCCGCGAGCGCCTGCTTGCGGCGCACGACGGTATCGCGACCTGCGCGATTTCCGGCGCAGTCGGGACTTTCGCGCAACGTCCCGCCCGAGGTCGAGGAGCATGTCGCCAAGGAGCTGAGCCTGAGCGTCGAGCCAGTCTCGACGCAGGTCATCCCTCGCGACCGCCACGCGATGTTCTTCGCCACGCTCGGCGTCATCGCCTCGTCGATCGAGCGGCTGGCGACCGAGATCCGCCACCTCCAGCGCACCGAAGTGCTCGAGGCCGAGGAATATTTCTCGCCCGGCCAGAAGGGCAGCTCGGCGATGCCGCACAAGCGCAACCCGGTGCTGACCGAGAACCTTACCGGCCTTGCGCGCATGGTCCGCGGCTATGTGACGCCGGCGCTCGAGAATGTGGCGCTGTGGCACGAGCGCGACATCTCCCACTCGTCGGTCGAGCGCTTCATCGGCCCCGACGCGACGATCACGCTCGACTTCGCGCTCGCGCGGCTCACCAGCGTCGTCGACAAGCTGCTCGTCTATCCCGAGCGCATGCAGAAGAACCTCGACCGCATGGGCGGCCTCGTCCATTCGCAGCGGGTGCTGCTGGCGCTGACCCAGGCCGGCCTCAGCCGCGAAGACGCCTATGCGCTCGTCCAGCGCAACGCGATGAAGGTGTGGGAATCGGACGGCGAGCTGTCGCTGCTCGATCTGCTCAAGGCCGACCCGAAGTGGCGCAGCGGCTGTCGGCCGAGCAGCTCGATGCGCTGTTCGACCTCGGCTACCATTTCAAGCACGTCGACACGATCTTCGACCGGGTGTTCGGCCATCGGCTTAACCGCTTCATGACGCACAATTTTTCACGTGCGCTGAGCGAATACGCGGCTATTGTGACCAGCGGGATCGCATAGCCGGGGGGCCGATGGAGACCGTACAGGAACGCCAATCCGAATATGCCGCCGAACCGCGCGCCAGCGTCGACGGCGGCGGTTCAGGCGGGCGCGTATCTGCTCGAGCTCTCGCTTGACTGGATCGTGCTCCGGGCGTCGGAAAACGTCCACCACTTGCTCGGCGAATCCCACGTCACCTTGATCGACGAGCCGCTCGGCAAGTTCGTCCACTCGCAGGCGCTGCACGACTTGCGAAACCTCTTCTCGCGACTGAGCGGAACGACGGGCATCGGCCGCGCCTACCGCGTGCGGCTGACCGACGATCCAGATCTGTTCGACATCGCCTTTCAGGTCGTTGAAGGCCGATTCCTCTTTGAAGCTGTACCCAGCTCCGAGGAGGGATTCGGCGCATTTTTGGGCTCGGTTGGCGGGTTGATTGCGGGGCTTGCGAACGCGAGCGGTGAGGCCCTGCTCGACGCCGGCGCACGGCGGATGCGGGCATTGACCGCTTCGATCGCGTTACCTTGCTGGTCGAGGACTCCAAGGCCACCAGCAGCCGCAGCGGCGTCCCCTTCCAAGCCGGCGCCAACGCGACGCTCAGCGAAGGTTTCCCAGCTCTCGTTTCGAATCGCGACGCGTCACCCGTGCCCCTCTTTCCGCGACGCGACAAAGACGCAGCCGCGGCTGCGGCGCTCCTGCGCGCCCCATCCGACGACCGAGAAAGCGGAGCTTGGCGAACGCGGATTTGCATCCACGATGCGCATCCCGATCTGCGCGACGGCAACAGCATCGGCGAGTTCCGCCTCGCGCACACAACTCCGCGTCATCCGTGCTTAGAGCTGCACGCGGCCGCCGAGCTGTTCGCTCAGCTCTTCGCCATGCGGTTGGAAATCGACCGGCTGAAGAACGGCTGATCAGGCGCCCGAGGAATTCGCGGACGCGGCCGAAGAAGCTCTTCGTCGCGGGGCACTCGTCGCCTGTTTCGGTCTCGCGGAATTCTTCGAGCAGCTTCTTCTGCTTGGCCGACATGCGCGTCGGCGTTTCGACGAGGATCCGGGCGACGAGATCTCCGCGGCCGCGCCCGTTGAGGACGCTCATCCCAGCCCCGCGGTGGCGCAGCTGCTCGCCCGACTGAATGCCGGCGGGTAGCTTAATATCGACTTTCAGCCCGTCGAGCCCAGGCAGGCTGATCGACCCGCCGAGCGCCGCTGTCGTGAACGTAATCGGGCATTCGGCGATTAGGGTCGTACCCTCCCGCGCATAGATCGGGTGCCGCTTCATGTGCACGAACAGATAGAGGTCGCCGCTGGCTGCGCCGCGGACGCCCGCCTCCCCCTCGCCAGCGACGCGGATTCGGGTGCCTTCGTCCACTCCGGCAGGGATCTTGACCGCCAATTTGTGCTGGGTGAGCGCGCGGCCTTCGCCATGGCAATTGGCGCATGGGTCGCTGATCACTTCGCCGCTTCCGCGGCACGTCGGGCAGCCGCGCTCGACGACGAAAAAGCCCTGCTGTGCGCGCACTTTGCCCATTCCGCCGCAGGTAGAGCAGCTTTTCGCGCAATCGTCGGAGCGCGTGCAGCCGCGCCCGTTGCACACTTCGCACCGCGAATGCGCTTCGACGGTGATCGTCTTCTCGACGCCTGTGAATGCCTCCTCGAGGCTTAGCTCGAGGTCATAGCGCAAGTCGGCGCCGCGCGCGGCATTCTGGCGGCCACCGCGCGGGTCCATGAACTCGCCGAAGATGGTGGAAAAAATGTCGGAGAAGCCCTCGAAGCCGGCACTTCCGAACGGATCCTGGCCGCCGCCGTTCTGGAACGCCGCCTTGCCGAACCGATCATATGCGGCGCGCTTCTGCGGGTCCTTGAGCACGTCGTAGGCTTCGCTGATCGCCTTGAACCGCGCCTCCGAATCTTTGCAGCCGTTCTTGCGATCGGGATGATGTTCCTTCGCCATGCGGCGGTAGGCCGCCTTGATCGCGGCCTCGTCGGCGCCGCGCTGGACGCCCAGCAGATCATAATAGTCCTGCTCGACCATTACCCCTCCCCGTTACGCAGCACACGATGCGGCGGCGCCCCAATGGAGGTGGCGCCGCCGCACCGAAACATCAGCCCTTGTTCTCTTCGTCGACTTCCGAGAATTCGGCATCGACGACCTCTTCCTGCGGCTGCTCTTCGGAAGGACCCGAAGTGCCTGCGTCCGGTCCGGCCGCGGCTTCGGTTTCGGCCTGCTGCGCCTTGTACATCGCCTCGCCGAGCTTCATCGCCGCCTGGGTCAGCGCAGCCGTCTTCTGCTGCATCTGGTCGGCGTCGCCGCTCTCGACCGCCGCCTTCGCCTCCGAAAGCGCAGTCTCGATCTCGGTTTTCACATCCGCGGAAACCTTTTCGCCGAATTCCTGCAGCTGCCTCTCGGTGCTGTGGATCAGGCTCTCGGCATTGTTCTTCGCTTCGGCCCCGGCTCGCCGCTTCTTGTCTTCCTCGGCGAACTGCTCGGCTTCCTTGACCATCTTCTCGATGTCGGCGTCGGCAAGTCCGCCCGAAGCCTGGATGCGGATCTGCTGCTCCTTGCCGGTGCCTTTGTCCTTGGCCGACACGTTGACGATGCCGTTGGCGTCGATGTCGAACGTGACCTCGATCTGCGGCACGCCGCGCGGAGCGGGCGGAATTCCGACCAGGTCGAACTGGCCGAGCACCTTGTTGTCGGCGGCCATTTCGCGCTCGCCCTGGAAGACGCGGATGGTCACCGCATTCTGATTGTCCTCGGCGGTCGAGAAGACCTGGCTCTTCTTGGTCGGGATCGTGGTGTTGCGGTCGATCATCCGGGTGAACACGCCGCCCAGCGTCTCGATGCCGAGCGAAAGCGGAGTCACGTCGAGCAGCAGCACGTCCTTGACATCGCCCTGCAGAACGCCGGCCTGGATCGCCGCGCCCATGGCGACGACCTCGTCCGGGTTCACGCCGGTGTGGGGTTCGCGGCCGAAGAATTCCTTCACCCGTTCGCGCACCCGCGGCATGCGGGTCATGCCGCCGACTAGAACGACGTCGGCGATGTCCTTCGCCTCTAGCCCGGCGTCCTTGAGCGCCTTCTTGCACGGCTCGATCGTCCGCTCGATCAGATCGTCGACAAGCTTCTCTAGATCGGCGCGGCTGATCGTCTCCACGAGGTGCAGCGGGGTGGTCGTCCCGCCTTCCATGCGCGCGGTGATAAACGGCTGGTTGATCTCGGTCGTCGCGGCTGAGCTGAGCTCGATCTTGGCTTTCTCCGCGGCTTCCTTGAGTCGCTGCAGCGCCAGCCGGTCGGTGCGAAGGTCGATATTCTCCTTCGCCTTGAACTTGTCGGCAAGCCAATTGACGATCCGCGCGTCGAAGTCCTCGCCGCCGAGGAATGTGTCGCCGTTGGTCGACTTCACCTCGAAAACGCCGTCGCCGATCTCGAGCGTCGAGATGTCGAAGGTGCCGCCGCCGAGATCGTAGACGGCAATCGTCTTGCCCTCGTCCTTCTCAAGCCCGTAGGCGAGCGCGGCCGCGGTCGGCTCGTTGATGATGCGCAGCACCTCGAGGCCCGCGATCTGGCCGGCGTCCTTGGTCGCCTGGCGCTGGGCATCATTGAAGTACGCGGGAACGGTGATCACCGCCTGGGTGACGGTCTCGCCAAGATAGGCCTCCGCGGTCTCCTTCATCTTCTGGAGGATGAAAGCAGAAACCTGCGACGGGCTGTAATCCTTGCCGCCAGCCTGGACCCATGCGTCGCCGTTCGAACCCTTGACGATCTTGTAGGGCACCAGCTCGGTGTCCTTCTTCGTGATCGGATCGTCGAAGCGGCGGCCGATCAGGCGCTTGACCGCGAAAATCGTATTGTCCGGATTGGTGACTGCCTGGCGCTTGGCCGGCTGGCCGATGAGCCGCTCACCGTCCTTGGTGAAAGCGACCACCGAAGGCGTCGTGCGCGCGCCTTCCGAATTCTCGATGACCTTCGGCTTGCCGCCTTCCATGACGGCGACGCAGCTGTTGGTCGTGCCCAAGTCGATCCCGATGACCTTGGCCATGTTTGATCCTCTTCTTAGCCCCTCGTTCGGCCCCCAGTGAGGCAGCCGAATTGTTGATTTCCTGTCGAGGATATAGGTGGCGTTTAGAGGACGACAAGGATTGCTGAGCTACCTGTTAACGCCGGAAATCCAGTCCGGCGCAGCGGGGACGGCGTGAAAGCACTCGAGAGCGGCAGTTGGTTATCGCGGGAGCGGGTGACCCGCATCGCACTGATCAGCGCCGCCGCGGGTGCCGCGATGCTGCTGTTCCTGTGGTTCGGCCGCACGGGAAGCGTCGACTATTTCGGACAACCCGTGGGCTCCGATTTTACCGCTTTCTGGAATGCTGGGCGGCTGGCGAATGCGGGCGAGGCATCACACGCCTGGAATCACGCGGCGCTCAACGCGAGCATTCAGGCAACACACGGTACGTCGTACGATGCGGCGTGGCTGTATCCACCGGTATTTCTGCTGCTCATGGCCCTGTTCGCCGCCGTGCCGTACCTGCCTGCACTGCTTGCCTGGCAGAGTTTCAGTCTCGCCATTGCCGGTTTGACGCTGCAGCGCGATCCTGAAGAACCGGCGCGACGCCCTCATCGCGCTTGCGTCTCCACTGACTCCGCTCGTGCTCGCGCATGGGCAGAACTCGTTCCTTACAGCCGGCTTGCTCGGCGGCGGATTGGTCCTCCTTGAGAAGCGGCCAGAAGCTCGCTGGATGCCTGCTGGGCGCGCTCGTCTACAAGCCGCAGCTTGCGCTCGTGCTCGTTCCTTTTCTTCTCCTGACGAGGAGCTGGCGGGCGCTGCTCGCCGCCGCCGTGACGGCCGCGGCACTTGTGCTCGTTTCCACGATGGTCTGGGGCTTGGACAGCTGGAACGCCTTCGCCGCCACCCTGCACATGGGCCGCGAATATATGGAGCAAGGGACGGCCGGCTTTTATAAGAGCCCCAGCCTGTTCTCGATGGCCCGACTGTGGGGTGGATCCGTGACGGTCGGCTATGCAGCCCAGCTCGCTGGGATTCTCGTCACGCTTCTGCTCGTCTGGCGCTCGGCCGGCGAGAAGGCGAATTTGCGCGCTGTCGGCGTGTGCGCGGCCGTGGCGCTCTCAACGCCCTATCTGTTCGACTACGACATGGTCGTCGTCGGGCTCGGTGGCGCATTCCTATTCGCCGAAGGTCGTGATCGCGGGTTTCTTCCGTTCGAGCGATCGGTACTGGCGTTCATCTGGATCGCGCCTTGGGTGAGCCGGCCGGCCGCGCAATATCTCGCGTTGCCGCTCGGTCCCGCCGCGATGCTCCTCTTGGCCTGGCTCGCCTGGCGCAGGGTGCGTCAGGGCATCGCCATCCCGCCGTTGACGTGCAATGTTTGCCCGGTGACGTAACCCGCCTCGCGGCTGGCGAGATAGACGCAGGCCGCGCCGATGTCCTCGCCGCTGCCCATCTGCCCGAGCGGAATGCGGGCGAGAATGCCTTCGCGCTGCTGCTCGTTCAGAGCGTCCGTCATCGCCGACGTCATGAAGCCTGGTGCGATCGCGTTGACCGTGATTCCGCGGCTGGCGAGCTCCTGCGCCACGGCCTTGGTCATGCCGATCAACCCAGCCTTGGACGCAACATAATTCGCCTGCCCTGGATTGCCGGTGACGCCGACGACCGAGGTGATCGAAATGATCCTGCCGAAGCGCGCCTTCATCATCGGCCTCGCCGCCGCCCGCATCAGCCGGAACGCGGCCTCGAGGTTGATGCGGATCACTTCCTCGAATTCCTCGTCCTTCATCCGCATCAGCAGGTTGTCGCGGGTGACCCCGGCATTGTTGACGAGGATATCGAGCTTGCCGCCAAGCGCCTCGACCGCGGAGGGCACTAACTGATCGACCGCCGCGCCGTCCGACAGGTTGCACGGCAACGCGACGTGATCGTCGCCCATCGACGCGCGAAAACTTTCGAGCTTCTCGACATTGCTCCCCGACACGGCAAGGCGCGCGCCCTGTGCCGCCAGCGACTTTGCGATTGCACTCCCCAGGCCACCCGATGCGCCAGTCACCAGCGCGGTCATTCCGCTCAAGTCGAACATCACGCGATCTCCTTCGCCAGCAATTCGACGTCTTCGATCGTGACGATGCTGGTTACTTTCGCATCAGGAGCGATGCGCTTGACCATTGAGCCGAGCACCTTGCCGCCGAGCTCGACGAACTCCTCGGTCCCGGCTGCGGCCATCTCCGCGATGCTTTCGCGCCAGCGGACCATTCCGGTCACTTGCTCGACGAGCAGCTCGCGAATCCGATCCGGGTCGCTGACCGGGTGCGCGGTGACGTTCGCGTAGACCGGAACGGCTGGCGCGCCGATGTCGGTCTGCCCAAGCGCATCGGCCATCGCGGTCGCGGCGGGTTGCATCAGCGAGCAGTGGAAGGGTGCCGAGACCGGCAGAAGCACCGCCCGCTTGGCGCCCATGTCTTTGGCCATCGCGATTGCGCGGTCGATCGCTCCCTTGTGGCCGGAGAGAACAACCTGGCTCGGATCGTTGTCGTTGGCGACGGCGCAGACTTCGCCCTGGGCAGCCGCATCGGCAATTTTCTGGGCGAGATCGAGATCGGCACCGAGCAGAGCCGCCATTGCGCCCTGGCCGACCGGAACCGCCGCCTGCATCGCCCGGCCGCGCAGCTTCAGCAACTTTGCGGTCGTCGCAAGATCGAACGAACCCGCCGCGCACAACGCGGAATATTCGCCCAGGCTGTGCCCGGCGACAAACGCTGCCGATTTCTGGAGATCGACGCCGCCATCTCTGGTCAATGTGCGAAACACCGCGAGCGAATGCGCCATGATCGCCGGCTGCGCATTCTCGGTGAGCTTGAGCTCGTCGTCGGGCCCTTCCCGCATCAGCCGGAACAGGCTCTGGCCGAGCGCTTCGTCGACCTCGTCGAAGACGTCTTGCGCGGTCCGGCTCGCCTGCGCGAGCGCTGCGCCCATTCCGACGGCCTGGCTGCCCTGCCCGGGAAAGATGAACGCGCGCATCGCATTTCCTGATCGATTATGAACCGGGCGGCGACTAGGCCGAGGCGGCTCGATTGCCAAGGGCAGGGAGGCTGGATGGACGCCCACGACAAGCCGCAAACCGTCGGCATTTGGATCACCAGCGCACTCGTTGTCGGGACGATCATCGGATCGGGGATCTCCATGCTTCCGGTCAGCCTTGCGCCCCTCGGGCGCAACGTCCTTGCCGGTTGGCTGGTCAGCGGCGCCGGGGTGCTTTGCATCGCCTTTGCCATGGCCCGGCTGTCCCGCTTGGGCGGCGAGGGCATCCAGGCCAACATCGAACGTGAATTCGGCGCCACGGCAGCCTTCCTCGTCGCATGGAGTTTCTGGGTCTCGAACTGGGTCGCGCAAGCCTCGGTGGCGGTGGCGGCGGCATCTGCACTGTCCTTCGCCGGGCCCCAGCTCGGCGGGCCTGCGGGGATCATCCTCATGGCCATCGGTTGGCTCGTTTTGCTTACCGCGATCAATGCGATTGGCGTGCGCGCGGCCGGCGGATTTTCGCTTGTAACTGTCGCAATCAAGATATTGCCATTGCTGGCGGTGATTTGGCTGTTTGCAGAGCGCGGCGTGGGTGGCCGCGCGTTTGAACCCCTGCCCAGTCTGCCAATCAGTGTCGCCAATATCGCCGCCGCGACAGCTCTGACCTTTTTCGCCTTCACCGGTTTTGAAAGTGCGACTACGCCGGTTGGCAAGATTCGCGATCCCAGCCGGACGATCCCGCGCGCGCTCATCGGCGGGACGGCGTTCGTGGTCGCACTTACTTGCTGGCCGGAACCGCGATCCAGATGCTGCTTCCTGCCAATGTGGTCGCGTCATCGGCAGCGCCGTTCGCCGATGCGCTGGTTTCCCGCTGGGGGCACGGCGCCGCGACCTTCGCCGCATTGACCATCGCGGTGGCCGCGATCGGCTGCCTCAACGGATTGATCCTTTCCACCGGGGAGCTGGGCTATGCGATGGCCGTGCGAGGCGACCTTCCCGCAGTCATGGCGAAGACCCGGGGGGTCAACACGCCGGTCGTTTCCCAGATCGTCGGAACAATCCTCAGCATCCTGCTGCTGTTCGCCAATTCCAACCGCGCCACCGCCAATCTGTTCACGTTCATCATCCTGCTTTCGACCGCGGCGATGATCATCGTCTATCTGAGCGCGGCCATGGCCGCGTGGAAGTTCACCCCGGCCGCAGGGCCGCGCGCGATCATCGCCGTCGCAATTTTGTTTATTGCCTTCGCCACTTACGGCATCGGCCTCGAAGCAGACCTGTGGTCGCTGGCGCTACTCGCCGTTGGGCTTGCCGTCCGCGCCGTCATGCACTGGATTAATTCGCGGATTGGCTCCAGCCCGCCGGTGGCGATGAATCCAGCCGCGCCTCCGGGATCAAGCCGCCTGAGCTTCCGCGCGAAGCTCCGCAGGCACACTTCGCTCGTCCCCAGCGGCCCCGCCACGTAGGCTTCGGCGACTGCATGCCGAGCTGCACCCGGGTGATCAGTTCGGTGTCCTCGGCGTTGACGCGCCGGTTGATGCGCCAGTTGAGATGCCGCGCCGCCTTCATCTCGCGGCGCCTTTCAGGCATATTGGCGTCGGGCAGCGCATAGCTGATCTCGCGAATCACGGTCTCCGTCGAACTCATCGGCAGGAACTGCATGAAGTCGACCTGGTCCGGATAGATGTCGAATGCGACGTTCGGGAAGAGCTTGTAATAGAGCCACTTGCGCTGATGGCTCTGCCGGCAGGTGATCCACGCGGCGGCAGATAGCGCTGATATGCCCGCTCGGACGGATTGGCCGATTCCTTCTCGACCAGATCGCCTTCCATGCGGTCAACGTGGGCTTGCGCCTCGATCCGGTAATTGCGCCCGAACAGCCGCGTCAGCCCCGGATGGCCGACGGGGATGTGCAAATGGTCGGAATAATTGTCCGCGATCGTCTTCCAGTTGAGCGGCCGCGGGCGGAGCGTGACCCGGCCGATCGCCTGCAATTCCTCGAACCGATACAGCGCGACCTCGTCGGCGTACGGCGCCATCATCTTCCCCACCGAAGGCGCGCCGGGCTCCAGCGTCACGAACAGGAATCCGCGCCAATTCTCGAGGGAGACCGGGAACAGCCCGTGATCCTCGGTTCGAAGCCCCGGATATTCATGCCGGTGCGGCACTCCCACCAGCCGCCCGTCACGCGCATAACTCCACGCATGATAGGGGCAGGTCAGCACCTTGGCGCACCCGACGGTGCCATCGACCAGCCGCGATCCCCGGTGGCGACAGACGTTGGAAAAGGCCCCCGCCTCCCCGTCGTCGCCGCGGATGACGATCACGCTTTCGCCGAGATACTCGATCGTACGCCAGTCGCCGGGCTGTGGGATCTCATTCTCATGGCAGACGACCTGCGGCGCGGCGCGCAAGAACGCCTTCTTCTCCGCCTCGAAAAATTCCGGATCGAAATAGAGCCAGCCAGGCAGGCTCATGTCGTCGAGCGGGTCCTTCTCAGGCACAATACCGCGCAGCTGCGTCGCCATGGCGCGCATCTGCCACGGCGCGCTGGTGCGGTCCAGCCGAGCGGCTATTCGTCAACCTCCCGGCGGCGCCCACCCTAACGCTGGCGCGTGCCGGCTTCAGTAATGCGGCGGGAACTGCGCCTGGATGATGGTCCCGGCGGGAAGCTGACACTGGCCCAAGCCGCCCCCGGCCATACCGGAGCTCGGCCGCATCAAGCGGAAGTCGCAGCGCATGAAGCCTCCCGGCCCCTGAAGGTTGGCGAGCACCTGGCCGCTATAATGGGTGATGGTGTCCATGGACGGTCCCCATGGGCCCCAGCCGCCCCAGCCCCGCCCCCAGGCACGGCCGCCAAAGCCGCGGCCCCAACCAAAGCCCGGGCCCCAGCCGTTCCACAGCGGGTCGTAATCGATCACGCTCTCCGAGGTGATCTGGAAGAACGGCCCTTGGAACACCTGGCCATTCGTGAGGCTCGCGATCATCGTGCCGCGCGCGCCTCCACTCTCGGTCCAGGTGAAGGTCGCGCCGAGGTTTCCCTGCGGGGATTGTCCGTAACCAACGCCGGTCGTCGTGCAGCCTGCTATCGCAATCGCGAAAAGCGACGCCGCCGCAGCCCTGATCGATCGTGCACTCATGGTGTCGCTCCTTTCGAGTCAACAACGGATGACCGCGATTGCGGCTCCTGCAATTCATCAAAGTTCATTTGTTTGTGCCCCGGCGAGCCCAACCAAGTTCATGGGCTCGCTTGCCTTTTTTGCGCCGTTCCGTCATAGGCGCGGCGCTGGCGCACGGCTCTGCCGCTGCGCCTGTAATTTTTACGACAGCCGGAGGGGCGCGCCACTGGGGCGCGTCAGCGATCGGCCAAAAGAGAGACGAAAAGCATGCCGCTTTACGAGCATGTTTTCCTCGCGCGTCAGGACCTCGCTCAGGCCCAGGTCGACGCGCTCGCGGAAAACGCCACCAAGATCATCACCGATAACGATGGCAAGGTCGTGAGGACCGAAACCTGGGGCCTGCGCTCGCTGGCCTACCGCATCGCCAAGAACCGCAAGGCGCATTACGTGGCGCTGGACCTCGATGCTCCGGCTGCTGCAATAGCCGAGCTCGAGCGCCAGTCGAACATCAACGAGGACGTGATCCGCTTCCTCACCATTCGCGTCGACGAGCACGAGAAGGGTCCGTCGGCAATGATGCGCCGCGGCGACAAGGAACGCTCGCGCTCCGACCGCGGCGACCGCGCCGACCGCACCGAGTTCCGCGCCCGCGAAGAGGAGGTCGAATAATGGCCCGCGCATTCTTCCGCCGCCGCAAGTCGTGCCCTTTCTCGGGCAAGGACGCGCCAAAGATCGATTACAAGGACGTGCGCCTGCTTCAGGGCTTCATCTCGGAGCGCGGCAAGATCGTGCCCTCGCGCATCACCGCCGTCTCGTCCAAGAAGCAGCGCGAGCTGGCGCGCGCGATCAAGCGCGCACGCCACATCGGCCTGCTTCCCTACCTCGTGAAATAAGGAGCGCTCGACATGGAAATCATTCTGCTTGAGCGCGTCGAGAAACTGGGCGCAATCGGCGATGTGGTGAAGGTCAAGGACGGCTTCGCCCGCAATTACCTGCTACCGAACAAGAAGGCGTTGCGCGCCAACGAAAGCAACCGCAAGCTGTTCGAGGCCAATCGCGCCCGCATCGAGGAAGAAAATGCCAACCGGCGTTCCGACGCCGAGAAAGCATCGAAGGGCGTCGACGGGAAATCCGTAAAGCTGATCCGTCAGGCATCGAACACCGGCCAGCTCTATGGCTCGGTCTCGGCGCGCGACATCGCCGAGGCGCTCGAGGGCGTTGGCGCACACGTTTCCAAGAGCCAGGTCGTGCTCGACCGTCCGATCAAGGCGATCGGGCTTCACGAAGTCAAAATCGCCCTTCATCCGGAGGTCGGCGTGACCGTCAAGGTCAACGTCGCCCGCTCGCCGGAAGAAGCCGATCTGCAGGCGCAAGGCATCGACGTCCTTCAGACGATGTTCGAGCGCGAAGCTGCGCCCGTGGCCGCCGAGGAGCTCGAGCCGATTGGTGGCGACACCGCAGAGACCCCCGAAACCGCCGCTGAACCTACAGAGGAAGCGCCGGCCGAGAGCGAAGGCGAGCAGGCCTAAGCTCCTCCATCAGGCAAATTGAAAGGCCGCTGGTCGATGGACCGGCGGCCTTTTCGATTCTGCGGCAGACTGCGGAACGGTTCGCCGCCCGCCCTTGTTCTGCTTCCGACAACCCACGGAGGCGAGAATGGAAGGCGAAAAGGAAAAGGTTCGCGACACCACTGAAGGCAGCGGCGAACAGCCGGCGGTCGCGCCGCGCGACGAGCCCAACCCGGTCGGACAGGACAGCCCCGGAAACGAATATGGCGAGATCGGCGGCACGGGTTCCGCCCCGCCGCGAAGCATGGGCACAAGGGGCGGTGAATTCGGGCAGTTCAACGATCAGGACGATTCCGGTCAGCAGGGCCAGAGCGGCACCGGTCAGTCGGACCTCGGGAGCCAGGCCGGATCGACCCTGTCCGGCCGCGCCGACCAGCAGGAGCCGGGCCAAGCCGGCGGCGAGGTCGATCAGCCGGCAAGCTACGGCGGCGGGATCGGCGGCAACGAGCCCGACACCCAAGGCGAAGGTTTCATTCTCCAGCAGGGCAGCGGCTCAGACGATCTGCAGCAGGACGAAAGCGCCTCGTCAGCCGAAGTTACCGAAGGCACCGACTTCGCCGCTCAAGGCCGCGGAGCTCCGGAAGATGAGGACGAGGCGAGTAGCGAGGGCGGCGTCGGCTAGGCGCCGCTTCCGCTAGGCTGGCTCTCTGGCGAGGAACGCCGTCTCGCGCTCGACCCAGTGCGCAAAGCTCGGGCGCGACAGGATCGAATCGAGCCAAGCGATCGTGCGCGGATAACGGGCCGGATCTATGGTCGTGTTCGTGTGCCGGAAATTAACGAAGGGGCTGGCGACGGCGATGTCGGCGAGCGTGATCTGGTCGCCAACCAGGAATTGTGCCGCATCCGGGACGATACGTTCAAGATAATCGAGGATCGGCGGCAGCTCGTCGCGCTCCGCCGCCTCGGCCGCGGCAAGGTCGCCTTCGCGGCCCATGAATCGCGGAGCGACGATCCGGTTGAAGAAAATCTTGCCGACCGCGGCACAGGCAATCGTGTCGGCGAATTCGTCGAACCAGATGGCCCTCCCGCGAAGCTTAGGCTCGGACGGGATCAGCGCCGGCTCGGGGAACTTCGCCTCGAGATAGTGAATGATCGCGCTCGAATTGGCCAGCGTGTAATCCCCGTCGCGAAAAGCCGGCATCTTCCGGAACGGACTGGCCTCCAGATATTCCGGGCTGTGATTGGGAAAGCCCGTCGGTTGGAGTTCCAGTTCGATCCCCTTTTCGCCCGCATAGGCCAGAACTTTGCGGACAAATGGCGAAAGCGAGGAACCGTAGAGAATCATGGGCGAGTGCCTCCCGTTCAGCGGCAAGCGGCGGAGATTTGACCGCGCTCGCCCGTTGAATCCGCGATTGGAATAGGAGACGGCAATATGCGCAGCAACAGCGGCCACGATCAATCGCGTAATAATCTGCGCGATCCTACAATGCGCGATC
Organism: uncultured Alphaproteobacteria bacterium; assembly: GCA_963849435.1. GTDB lineage: Bacteria > Pseudomonadota > Alphaproteobacteria > Sphingomonadales > Sphingomonadaceae > Sphingomicrobium. The sequence goes on along the minus strand of CAWKHO010000018.1, from coordinate 65,177 downwards.
GCACGGAGCAAAGGACCAAGGCCTCGCGCCGGTCGCACACGTCACACGCGAAGGCGCCCGCCGATCAGCGCACCGGCCGCAAGGATTAAGCCTTCAGCGGACCCGGTAGTAATCCGCGATCCGGTCGAGCGCGATCGTCAGCACCAACTTGCCGGCGCGTGCCGGCCAGCCGAGCGCGCTTTCCGCATCGCGCATGCCCTCCCCAGCGCAGACCACGCGCCACAGGATGTCGGCAAGGCCGGGACCGGCGCTTGCCACGGCATCATGGAAGCGGCGTCGGGCATCGATCTGCGCGCCGCTCAAGTCGGGCTCCGACGCCGATCCGCCGCGCCCTTTCGCCACCGGCGCCGCGTCCCACGCCATCGTGACGCGCGGTGCGAGCTGCGCCCGCTCCCAATCGGCGCGCAGCCGCTCGCCGGCGTCGTACTGGCGCCGCGTCACGAGTCCTCGCGCCAACAGCCATCCAAGCGGCGATTCGGCGCCGTTCACGGTCACCGAGCGCACCGGCCGAGCCGTTGGCTTCGATCCTGAACTTGTAACGCCTGCCTCGATCGAACGCTCGCTGAATAAGCGCCGCTGCCCCTTCGTCGCCATGCCCTCTCCTCCGCCCCGAGTTGCAAAACCGACTTGCCACAACGGCAAATGTGTAGGACAGGAGAAAAACCGTGTTGGTTCGTCTGAAGGGGGCCCGGAAGCATGATCACTCGCATTAGAGAGGTGCGCCGGGCGCGCGGAATGACGCTCGACGACGTCGCCCGCAAATGCGAACCGCCGACGACCCCACAGACCATCGGCAGGCTCGAAACCGGCACGCGCACGGTTTCCGTCGGTTGGCTAAACCGCATTGCAAAAGCGCTCGGGGTCGAAGCGCAGGACCTGGTGCAGGGCGGAGAGACGGCGGAGCTCAAAGTGGTGGCCGTGCTCGGACCGGGCGGTGCCGTGGCACCCAGGCGCACCGCGATCGTGGTGCCGCCGCGGATCGACGAAGGTCAGATTGCGATGATCGTATCCGCGAGCGTCGGAGATTATCGCTCAGGCGACGAGATCTGGTGCGACACGCTGCAGCCGGAGGATTTCGGGCACGCGCTGAACCGCGACGTGCTGATCCCTCGACCCGCCGGCCGATTCCTCTTCGGCCGCCTGATCGACCGATCGGACGACAAGCTCCAGCTGCTCCCTCCCGGCGCCGGCGCTCGGCAACAGATTGTCGTCAATCCGCCATGGCTCGCGGTCGCGACCAAGCTGGTGCGGAGCTTATAGCGACGTCCGTAGCGACTTAGCCACGGAGCTTCTAGCCACGGAGTTTGTGGCCGCGCCGCGGTTCGTAGCGAGGGTGGTGGTGGGCGGTGACGGGCTCGAACCGCCGACCCTCTCGGTGTAAACGAGATGCTCTACCAGCTGAGCTAACCGCCCGTGCGGAAACCCGTGCCACGCCGAGGCTGACGCAGCAAGCGGCCTAGATGACCGCCACTTTCCCCACTTCGGCGAAATAGCGGCGTAGCGCGTTGCTCGCGTCTGGCGCGAGTTCGACGAAGACGCGGCGGCCATCGCGCTGGTCGGGGCGGCGGATGAACACCCCCTGCTGCACCAAAGTCTTGAGCCATCTTAGCGCCGTTGTTGCCGGCACGGCCGCAGCGATGCACAGGCTGGAGACGGGCACAGGCAGATGCGAGATTTCCGCCTGCAGCAAGTCGAGCAGCATGTCCCACGCCGGATCAGCAAACAGCTCTTCGGGAAAATAGCGGGTGCGGAGCCGCCTCGCGCGCAGCACGGCGCGTATGGTCTCGGCGGAAAGCGGCGGAAGATCGGCTTGCAATGCCTCGACCGGAGCGGGCGCACTGGACGGCCCGGTGGAAAGCCGAGCGAGCGTCGCAGCGATTCGGCTAACTTCGTCGCTCAGCTGACGCAGCCGTTCGGCATTGCGGTCGGAAGCGACATCGGACAGCCGCAGGGGTCTGCCCTGGCTGCTGGTAGCGATCGCAAACGCCGCCGCGCGTTCGGCATCATCCGCATCGACTATGAATTCGACCGTGCTGTCTTCCAGCCGCGCCATGACCGGATCGACCAGCGCGGACGAGGCGGAGACGACAGCTGCGTAGCGGCCTTCCGCGACGTCGCGGTTCACCCGCGTCAGCAGCTCGTCCAAAGGTCCGCCACAATCCTCGTCCAACTCGAGCCAAACGGCGGTGACCGAGACCTGGCGCTCCAGGCGCTCGCCAGCCTCGGCCACGGCGACCGCGCCAGCGATGCGCAGACCGGAGGCATCAATCGTCCGAACCGCGCGCGCTCGCGCCGCATCGCTACTCGCGGCGATGAGAATTGGAGGTCGGTCGAAATTGTTGAGATCGTCTCGGTCGGTCGAAATCGCGTCCATAGGGTCTAACCTAGGGTGAGAAGCGGGACCGAGCACAGTCTTGATAACGTGCATTATGGAGAAAAGTTAGACGGTTTCGGCTCCAGAACGGAGGAATTGCAATTCCGTCTCAACAAATCCGGGCGATAGGACCGGTTCACGACGGGGGATTATAGTGATTTGGTACCGACTGATGTGTCCGCTGCGGAGCGCGCGCGGTGGCTGGCTGAACTCGCGCAGGTTCTCCAGGAGGCGCAGGAGTTGGTGAGTGAGCTCGCCGTTGCCCGAGGTCGGAAGAGCGAAGCGTTCGATGTGTGTGCGCGACTCGAAGCAGCCTATGCGCAGGTGCAGTCGTTACGCCGCAGCCGCACGAGCGGGTCGTCGGGAAATGCTGATCCAATTTGGAGCGAACACCTGCCGTGGGATCGCGCGTTGCCGGAACGGAGCGCTTAAACTCCTTCCGGGAGATCGCCACCGCCGGAAAAGGGTTCGAGGAATGGAGTCGAGCCGCGCCGCTTTCCAGCCGCCGGTCGCGACGAAGGCGCGATTGAGAAAGGCGCGCTTCCCGTAACCGAGCGACGCGCCGTCCGGACCGTCGACCAATCCCCCAGCTGCGAGCAGGACCGCGTGGCCCGCGGCTGTGTCCCACTCGCTGGTCGGCGCCGCACGCGGGTAAATGTCGGCTTTGCCTTCCGCGACGATACAGAATTTAAGCGACGAGCCGATCGACATATAAGCACAGGCGCCGACTGCCGCCTCGAGATAATCGATCGTCGCCTGGTTGAGGTGAGACCTGGACGCAACTGCAGTGATCTCAGATCCTCTGTGCGTGTGCGGATGCTCTCCCGGCCTCGGCCCTCGTCGAGCCACGCGCCCTCTCCGATCACTCCGCCGTGCAACCGCCGGATCGCCGGTGCGTACACCACGCCGAGGCGCGGACTGCCCCCTTCGATGAGGCCGATGTTCACGGTGTATTCGTCGCCGCCGCGAACGAACTCCTTGGTGCCATCGAGCGGATCGACGAGAAAGTAGAGATCGTCATGAGCAGGAATGCGCCCAGCTGCCACTTCCTCCTCGGCGATCACCGGAACGCCCGGCGCCGCCCGTGCCAGCGCCGCGAGGATGATCAGCTCTGCCGCCCGATCCGCCTCGGTGACAGGAGACGAATTGGGCTTGGATTCGACTTCGAATCCGCGCCGCACGATGGTGAGGATCGCCTCGCCCGCCTCCTGCGCTGCTTCGGCGAGCTCATCGATCAGCTTCGCCGTGTCCACTTAACGGGGAGCCATGCGAATTCCGCCGTCCAGGCGCACGGAGGCGGCATTCATGTAAGGGTTCTCGATTAGGAAGCAGGCGAGGTGCGCATATTCCTCCGGCCTGCCCAAACGCTTCGGGAACGGGACCTGCGCGCCCAGCGCGTCCTGCACGTTGGCTGACATCATGGCCACCATCGGCGTTTTGAACACTCCGGGGAGGATGGTGTTCACGCGGATGCCCTCGTTCATGAGGTCGCGCGCGATCGGCAGCGTCATTGCCAGTACGCCACCCTTGGAAGCGGAATATGCAGCCTGTCCGATCTGCCCGTCCTCGGCCGCGACCGAGGCGGTGTTGATGATGACGCCCTTCTCGCCGTCCTCGAGCGGTCCCAGATCGACCATTCCGTGCGCGCTATGCGCGATGTTGCGGAATGTGCCGATAAGGTTGATCTGTATCGCCAGCTCAAACTGCTGCATCGGATAGAATTTGGCAGCCCTAGTCTCCTTGTCGCGGGCTACCGTCTTGGCTGCATTCGCGACGCCTGCGCAGTTCACGAGGATTCGCTCCTGGCCGTGTGCAGATCGCGCTTTCGCAAAGCCAGCTGCGATCTTCTCGTCCGACGTGACGTCCACTTCGCAGAAAATTCCACCGATCTCGTTCGCTACCCTTTCGCCTCGCTCGGCATCCCGGTCGAACACCGCGACCTTGGCTCCACGCCGAGCAAGCTCGCGGGCGGTGGCTTCGCCAAGACCCGATGCCGCGCCAGTGACGATCGCGGCCATTCCATTGACGTTCATTGCTATACCTCAGACAACTTTGTGCGCTCGGGTACCCGGGTCAGGCGTCCGAATACAATACGCGCATGTCTCATATCGGTCACATTACGTCCGTTCGTTTCGCGGTTCATCACGAATGCAGCTTGGATCAGACATAAGTGCCGCTAGATTCTATAACGATGAGCAGAGCTGGGGGATCGCCGGTGCCCGCAAAAGTACAGAAGTTTGGGATTGCGGGCATCGGCGCCTTCGCCCTATTCCTCGCTTCCGCGGCACCAGCGCAAGTGATTGTGCCAGCCGCCGTGCCGGCGAGCAGCGCCGTTGCAACCTTCTATGAGACGTACCGTACTCAGCCGATGTGGTTCCGCGGCGGCGTTGACAATCCCGCGGTCGCGCAGCTGACCGCTATTCTTCAGCGCGCCCCTTTTGACGGGTTTGCCGCCGGTCCGCAGCTCGCTCTCCAAGTTCAAGCCGCAGCCGCACAGGCACATAGCGGCAACGCTGCGGATGTGGCCGTTGCCGAACGCGTTCTCTCAACAGTTTGGGTGCAATATGTCCAGGCCGTCAAGCGGCCTACAACCGGCATGATCTATGCCTATCCAGTGCTTGGGCCGCAAGGTACGCGTGCAGACCAAATTCTCCTGACTGCCTCCGCCGCGCCATCACTCGAAAGTTATCTCGCCAGCGTTGCAAACATGAATCCCATCTACGCGCAATTGCGGGACACGGCCTGGGCCGAGGCTCAGGCGAGCGGCAACTTGACACCCGATCTGCGGCTGCTGGCGAATCTCGACCGCGTGCGGTCGCTTCCCGCAACCGGCCGGTTCCTGCTGGTCGACTCCGGGTCGTCGATGCTGACGCTCTACGAGAACGGCCAGCCAGTTGATTCAATGAAGGTGATCACGGGCACCAATGAGCTGCCGACGCCGCTGATCGCCAGCATTATGTACTACATCACTTATAATCCGCGCTGGCATGCGCCGGACCATCTCGTCCGCAAGACAATCGCGCCCAACGTGCTGCACCTCGGAATGACTTACCTGAAGTCGCACGGTTATCATGTAATCGACGAGTGGAGTGAAAACCCCACGGAGATCGATCCCAAGAGCGTCGACTGGAAAGCGGCCGCGGCTGGCACGCTGCACCTTCGTATCCAGCAGGATCCCGGCCCATTGAACTCGATGGGAATGTTAAAGTTTCCGTTCCCGAATCCGCAGGACATCTATCTCCACGACACGCCCGACCATGGCAAGTTCGCCTTGGCAAACCGCAACCTCAGCAATGGCTGCGTTCGCGTGGAGGACGCAAAGCGTCTCGGCCGCTGGCTTCTGGGTCGTGATCCAGTCGCGCCAGGCACGGACGCTGAAACTCGCGTGCAACTCGACAGGGGCACGCCGATCTACCTGACCTACATCACGGCGCAGGCAACGGATGGTAAGCTGAGCTACTTGCCGGACGTTTACGGTTGGGATCAAAAGCCACCGCAATTCGCCTCGAACTAACACGAGATTATGCGGCGTAGGACTCGGCTGCCGTGCCGATTACCGCACCTTTGAATGTCGCGCTAGGCAGACAAAAGAAAACCGGCCCGGGCGAGTGCCCGGACCGGTATTCTTTGCCACTGCGACCCGTTAGCCGCGCTCGGGCGCCGGCGGCGGCGGCGGCGGCGGCGGTGGCGGTGCCGGACATGTATCCGTCGCCAAAATCACCGAACCGTCCGGGCACGTCTGCGTCGCCGGAGGAGGCGGAGGCGGAGGCGGAGGCGGAGGCGGAGGCGGAGGCGGCGGCGGCGCGTAGAAGTTATAGATCACGCTCGCCATGAGGCTATGGGAACGCCACCGACCGTCGAGATCGAAGCTGGTCGCGCCGTCTTCGTTTGTCCCACGAAACTTCAAATTGGTGACGTTGAAGAAGCGGTATTTCAGGCCAACGTCGACGTTGGGGCTGACCGCATAACGAAGTCCCAGAATGCCCTGCCACGCAATGCCGCTCTTGCTGTCGGAAAAGGCGGCAATGCCGTTTGGCGTGACAACGCGAGGGATTCATCTTGACGTCGGCAATACCAATGCCGCCGCCGGCGTACCCGCTGAGCCCATCTTCGTTGCCAAAGTCGAGCAGCAAATTAACCATAGCCGACAGCGCACGGCTGCGACCATCGGCGGCAAAATTTTCGAAAGGACCAGCCGCCAGAAAGACGCGCGTCAAAGCTTACTTCATGTATCGACGCCCGCTTGTATCCGAGTTCACCCTCGAGACGAAGCATGCCGAAGTCGTAACCTGCAACCGCATCGACGTCCCAACCAAGCTTATGCCTGACGGTAAAACCGGGCGTGAGAACGAGGCCGTTACTGTCGGCATAATCAAAGTCCGCGTCTTCGACCCACATGACGCCGCCTTCGAGGCCTGCATAAAACGAATGGTCCCGAGCGACGGCCGGTGTAGCCATAGCCGTCGATGCGAGCGCCACCGCAATGGCCAGCTTGCGCATAATTGTCCCCTTTCACATGCGTTCTAAAGATTGAACCGCTGGAACACATTATGAGAGCGCCGGTTGCCGCGCAAGGCTGGGATTGGAGGGAAGCTGTTGCGAAAAAGCCTCACCCCATTCTCAGCAGTTTTCGGAAGCCGTTGTCTTCTCGAGCTTTTTAGGTGTCGATCAGACCATGCTGACGTAACGTTGTGAGAATCTGGTCAATCGTCGATCGCGCCTGTGTGTCAACGGTCGTTCCAGCCGACGGTGAAGCAATGGCGGCCGCACGGCCGCCGATGACTTGCAGACCGTTAAGGACCACGCTCGATCCCCTCAACTGGCCGATCTCCCATGCTCCTGCTCGAAAGGCCGTCCACGTCCCGGTCGATCGAATATAAGCTGTTATTCCTTCAAATGGAGCGAAATAGCGCCAACCCCCGCTCGTGAACGCTGCCATACATTGGGCGTGCCCAGCCCATGCACCTGTCGGGGTGCTGGCGATGATATAGCACGCCCCAAGAACAGGCGAAGCGGGTGGCGATGCGCGCGGCGGCTCCTCGACTGCTGCCGCGACCAGCGTGTCAAGTGTCTGCAAGGCCTCGTTATGGAAGAACTCTTTTTGCGCCTGTCCGGGGCTCAGGAGCGGGATTCCGAGCCTTGGTGTGCTGCCCATTTCGCGATACTCCTAGGGAACAGTGATGCCGATTTGCGCCGGTCGCGAAGCGGCAAGATCGCCGACCTGACGAACCTCGATCGTCGCGGGACCGGTGCCGAAACTTACAAGAGTTGCAGCAGAGACCGACAAGCTCGGCTGATCTGCCGAGAACTCCGCCGTTGCTGCCGGACCGGTGATTGTGACTCGATATTGCTCCACACGCTCCGCAAGGGGAGCATCGACCTCGTCACTCCAGGCCCAGCCAGCTCGGCTCCGGCGTGTCCAGCTCACAACCAAGTCCCCTGTCGACTGGATCGCTGCCGTGAGGTTTACTGGGTTCGGTGGACGCAATGAATTGGCGGACACGATCGCCGACACGCTGGGACCGTTTTGCACGGAAGCCGTCACGAGAGCACCAATACTCCACGACGGCAGTGCAAAAGGCCGCACGATTCCGGGCTCAATGACGCAGAAGACGTCGCCGACGGCATGGCTGGAGCTCGCCCATTCCGTCCCTCCACGGCCCCGCAGCAGACGGGTCAGACGAAATTGTCCTTGCGCGAGAGGCGTCGCTTCGCCGAACTGCATGAGCTCGCTTCCAACGACCACAAGATTTGTCCCTGCGGCGAGCGCGTCGTCGTCGCAGCTCGTCAGCCACTGACTGGCATCGATCAGCTCGATGTCCACGGAATTGGTCGTATCGATCAGATATTGCCCGCCGCTAGGCAGAATAGTCAGTGCACGTCCGAGTACGCTCTTACGTGCTGCCGTCTGTGCGGCGACGGTCTGTCCAGGAATAGTCACTTCTACCTGGTGGCGCTTCCAACCTGCGCCTGCAGTCGAGGCGGCCAGGAGCAAGGTCGGTTCGGTCGAAGATTGCTGCAACACGCTGCCGACGTCGAGCAACGCGAGGCTAAGCGGGTTGGCTTCGATGTCCGGGTTGGCAGTGATCCTGCCGGCATCAGCAAGAATGACCGCAGTCGGACTCCACGCCGGGAGTAGCTCTGTAACGGCGACAAAGCCGTCGATCGTGCACTTATCGACAGACCAGCGGGCGGGATTGAGCTGAAGCACTAATTGATCGCCCGGCTCGAGACTTAAGTAGCGCGGTGGCAGTCGCAAAGTCAGCCGATCGCGCCTTGCCCATTCGATCGCGAGCATGCGTTGAACAAGCGATTTGGCGTCGGATGCGCTGGTTGCTGCTGGCAGCTCCCGCTTTACTTCGTTGGTCTGTTGGTCGCCCGCGCTCGCCCGCACCTCGCCCGTTTGATAGTCCCGGGCCGGGTCATAAAAACTGAGCCTCAACGATCCTGGAAGAGTCCGTGCTGGAATCTGTTCGCGCTGAATTCGTGCGACTTGACTATTATCGGCGCTGTTCCCCCAGTCGTCTTCACCGACGAACTGCGCGCTGCCGCTCGGCGCTCGCAACTGCGAACCATCATCGAACAACTCAATGGCATAGTTATCGATTAATGGTTCGATCGCCGATCGTACCGACTGACCATAGGCAGCGTAGCCCAAAATTTCCTGCCCCGCGTCCGACGCGACAAGGCCATTTGAAGCGTCTTCTAGGATCACGCCGACCGATGGCGCTTCATCGTCGGCAACAATTTCGAACGTCAAAAAAGGGATCCGATTGCCGTAATCGGCGAGTTCAAGATCCTCGAAGATCGCAACCGCGGTGCCACGGTAAGCGGGTGTGTTCGCAATTTCTTCAATGGACCCGATCAATGGATCGATTTGCTGGTCTTCACTCCCACCATAAAAACGAAATGTGGTGCTCACCTTGAAGTCACCGTTTTCGCCGCGCAGCAGCTTACCGTCGGCCCAGATCCGCTTGATCGTCGCAACAGGTCGGGACGATAGCGCGACAGCGATCGATACCGAATAGCTGTAGGTCACATCGGGCTGACCTTTTGCGCCCGTTGTCTGACTGCTTTCAACCATGTCCGTGGCCCAAATGACGGTGCCAGCAACGCGCATCGTTCCATAAATGCGGGGTATTTGTGTGCCATAACTCGACGTTTGGACGGCCAGATCGCCGAGCCGCGGGCCGCGCGCTGGCCCAAGCAGTTGTTGATCGATTGACTGGCCGATCAGTGCACCGATGGCGCCGCCGACTGGCCCGCCGAGTGCATTCCCGATCGTACTCAGGACTAAAGTTGCCATGGGTCAGCTAACCATAGCTCGAGCACGCCTGCGGTACACGCCGAGCACGGGCCACTCAGGAAGTCCGGGGGTTTCCACAACGGAACCAATTCCCGCGTGTGCATGGACGAACCCGTGGTTCGTTCGGACGCCAAGGTGCAGTTGATCGTCCGCGACGCGCAGCAACATGACGTCGCCGGGTCTCAGTTGTCGTATTGCGATACGGCGAAATTGCTCCCGCAAACCTTCTTCGAGTTCGCCGCGATGATCGCCGCGCAACCGGTAGTTCTTTCGTATCGTTCGGGCGTCAAGGTCGAAGGTTCGGACGGCAAGGCCGATGCAGTCGAGCGCGTTATCAGCGCGGCCTTGCGGGCGAAACCGCGCGCCCACGAGCGCGCGCGCGCGCGCCGCATAATCAGGCGTCATCGAGTTCACGCTCCCGGATACCGTGTCAGCAAGTCGCTGCCGGGAAGATGCGGCTCTCCGCGAAAGTTGATCGCGTTGGCGAACCGCTCGACGCACGTTTGAAATCGCTTGTCACAACCCTCGCGCAATTCAACCTTACAGTCGTTCTCGACACTGGCCCGCGGAAGATCTCGTACGGTAACGACGGTATCCTCGACCGCCAGAATGACGGTGGATAAGCCGCAATTCGCTCCGCTTACGTAACGCAGCCGGCCAAGCACAAACTTGTCGTCAAAGATGCGATCGAGCATCAGCTCGCCGTCGCTGCTGCTCACCACCTGTGCGACGACCGCTCGACCTGCAAGATCGACGCGACATTGCTTGTCCCCGAACTGTGCCCTGCATTCCGCGGATGTCGCGGGACAGACCGCATTGTCGAGCTTCGCTGATGCACCACGCAAGTCAGCGGAAAAACTTTCGCCATCGACCGAAACGTTCCCGATCTCGCCACGCAGAAGCTGAATCGGAGTTGCATTCTCATCCTGCCAGTCGACGCCGCTCAAGCAAACTCGCGCTCCGTCCCAGCGGCCCAGCGCAAGATCACGCGGATCGAGGGCATCGGAGCTCAGCGCGCCCGCAACTTCACTGGAATGCGGTTCGAGGCCAAGGCTGCGGGTCACCGCCGCGGGCACGATGCCCGGTTCCGGTTCGTAGGCGATACCCTGATTGCGAACCGATCGATCGTGGCTGGTGAGCGCAAGTCCTGCTCCGTCCGATCGCTCGAGACGCCAGCACATGCCGATACTCGTTAGCTCGCCGTCAACGATGCTCACTCGTCAAGCCTCTCGCACTTCGATAAGCGGCACGGAAGGCGCTTCCCCAGCGAGGAAAGTCACACGATTAATCTCGAGCCGGTCCTCGGCGAATCGTACGGGCGTGTCGAATAGAAAGCCTGCCGTAATGAGCGTTCCCGAGACTGGCGGCTCGTCAAACTCGACGACGCCCTTGTCCTCGAGCGTCCAGCCTGTCGTCAGCTCAGTCCCGCCTACCGCGATCCTCACGCTTCCCGGCACCGGTCTGGTGATCCGCCTCTGCTCACCAGAACCGTAGAGCTTTACGAGCGGAAAGCTGTCGAGACTGCCGTCACCAGTCCCAATCACCTGATCGCTTGCGGAGGGAACTCCCGTCATTCCGCTCGAGCTGAAATCGTAAGGATCGCGAAAACGGAAGCCAATGGCCGGACCCCGGCGTGCACGAAAGAAACTGAGCAGCGCCTCGAGCTCCGCATCACCGCGCACACCAGGCCCGGCGTCGAACCTTAGGCGAGCTTGCAACCAATTCACGTTGCGCGATTTAAACCCGCTAGCACTGGTTACGATATTCGTGGAAAATGTCGGTGCAACGCTCGCCTGCGCCCCGATCTCGATGGGGAACAGCACATCATCAAATGGCGTCACCGCCGGTTCCTCTCCAAAGATTGCGAGTTCATCTCGAACAATTTGCGGCAGCGCCCATAAGAAGACTTCCCCGCAGCCCCGCCGCTGCGCTTCCCGTGCAGCATCGACAATCGAGCTCCATTGCACGCGCTCATCCGCAGTCGCGACGTATCCTGAGAAGTAATGCTGCTCCGCCTCCGCATAGCCGAGGCGCGCATTCACCTCCGCGTAAGCAGATGCGCGTGCGCCGCTTCGACCGCCCGTCACCCATTCGTAATCCTCGGTTTGGAGCACATCGAAGGCCGGTCGCCCCCAGCCGGCAGGCAGGTTCGCACGCTTCAGCTCCGGTGCCGCCGGGTCCAGCACGGTCGGCAAATAGATCAGCAAGAGCGTCCTGGCGTCCGGCGCACTTGCCTTTATTTGGGTTGTGATGGAGGTCGTCGAAGCGGCGAGCGAGGCACCCGCGTCGTCCAGCAGCTGCTTCTGCGTGGGAGTTAGTGGGCCTCGAACATTCGAGATCTCAACCGGGTCGCCACCAAGGGATGCCTTCGCCGCGTCATCATATAGGCAGATGGAGCCGCTCCGCGTTACCCACCACCAGGGCTCGCCAATTTGCACTTGCGGGACCAGCCCTGCGCTCTCGGCGATACTCACAAGCTGCTCAGCGATGCTGGCCAAGAACGCAATCGCCGTCGTGTTCGCCGGCGACACAAGTGTCGATGGCGGATCCCAATTGGTTTGCGCCGCGCTTCCATCAAAGGCCCGCTGTTTCCACGCTTCGGGGCAAAACATGTCGAGGATCTCGTACGGAGACCGACCAAATCACGTCGTAGCCGTGCGCCTGGGCCGCACGCGCAAAGTCCTGGTGCCAGGCAAGCGCCGCGCTGTTGAAGGTCCGCGCGGCATCGAGCATCCCCGAAGCCGTCCAGCGCGAAATAGTGGCTCATCCCGACATAGTGGTTGAGCAGCCCGCGATACCCGAGCCGTTTGATCGCCTGCACAAAGCGTTCCGGCGGCAGATTGTACATGTCGTCATACGCGGTCGCGATGCGCAGACTGTGCTCCGGCGCGACCGCATCATTGACGGCGAGTACGCTTCCTACCCGTCACAGCGGATGTTCGTTATCGTTGCGATTCCCTGCAAGGGCGTCGCGAACAACTCCTGCGAACCCGCGAGATATCCAGGCGCCACGAGGCTGATGAACATGCGGTCGATCGCTCTTGCGTCGACGCGGTCAGCATCGGCGGGTAGCGCGTACCCGCCATCCAGCGCACCGAAGTCTAGCGTCACGTCCGCGTTCGTCGCCATACCCTGCGCATAATTCCACAGCCGCACGAACCACGAACGTGGATTGCCTGACGCATCCTTCCCTTCGATGGTCAGCGTGGGTCCGTTCACTTGGTCGAGAGCAATGACGCCGGTTGACTGCCAGTGAAAAGTAAGAATGCATTTCGAATAGTCGCGATTTGTTTCGCGCGCATGAGCCGGGTGGGCGAGCCGGTCCTCACTCTCGTAGATGAGCCCTACAAGATCGCCCTTGCGAAGAAACTCGACCCGTACGACGACCCCGTGCCGATCCTCCGTCGTCACCACGCTCGCAATCGTTCCGCGGGGAAAGTCGACCGTCCAGTGAAGCGGATCGAAACGCTTGACGTACGTCTGCACGATCGGTGCGTCCGGACTCGTGAACGAATGCTTCATCGCCGCTCCACCAGCGCAGAGCGGATCGCCCGGGCGACTTGGCGGCTCGATTGCCGCAGCACTTGCGGGTCGGACGGCGCCGGCGCCTGAATCGCAATGGCCACACGCACCGTCGCGGGATCCGCCATTCGATAGCCGTTCAATCCGGCCACCGCTTGTCGGCACGAACAACTCCGGTCCGTGCTCCCCGACGACATAGCCCCGCGCGGCACTCACGGGTCCGCCGGTTGCTCGGCCAGGCGAACCGAGCAACCCAGTAATCAGGCTCCCAAGTCCGTTCAGGAGCCCCGCGCCAAAGCTGCCGCTTCCTGCTCCACCCGAAGAATTGAACAATGACCGGAGCGATGCTTGCGCGATTTCCGCCATCGCGCTCAGCGCCACGCGCTTCAAGTCGTCAAAGCCGACCTTGCCAGTCGTAATCGCCTTGGCGAGGGCGTTGTCGATCATGCGCCCCGCGCGGCCCGCGCCCGCGACCAGCGGCCCCTCGAGCTCGCCGCGCATCGCCGAAACGTCACGAGCGAACGTCGCGGTGTCGGCCCGGACGCTGACCACGAACCGGTCAATTTCTTCATCCATCGCTCAAACTTTCATCATCGGGGAAGCGCCGACGCAATTCTTCGATCAGCCCGGCATCTGGAGGATCGCACTCGCTCGGCGTCGCGTTAACAGCCAGGACAAGTTCGGCAGGAGTCGACTCCCAGAACTCGTCTGGTCGCCAGCCGAGTAATAGGTTGGCGGCACTGCACAGCCTTGCGGCGGCGGCACCAAAACAGTCGTTTGTCACCGGCCTTGGAGGATCTGGGAGAGCACCAGTTTGAGTGTAGGTGTCACCGCAACAAGGCCCTTCTCAACGACCGCATCGCCGATCCGTTCTCGCGTTATCGTCTTCGGTCGAGACCGGGAAAGATGATCAAAGAGAGCGACGATCTGCTGCAGCCGCAATGCGCCTTCCGCGGCCCGCTCGACGATACCGAACAGGGATCCGAGCTCTTCCTCAGCGGCAACGAGCGCGCTGAACGTCGGCCGAAGCAGCAGCTTTTCGCCAGCGACTACGAAGCTGGCTTCGCCCCGATAAGGATTGGCTGAAGTCACAGTGGAGTGACCTCGCCAGAGCTTTCGAGCGCCAGTGTGTAGTTGCGCTCGCCATTGAAATCGCCGGCATATTCGAGGCGAGTGACGAGGAACGTCCCCCGCATCCGTTCGCCACTTTCGAAGCTCAGTTCATAGTCCTCGAGCGCACCCGACAATACGAGGCCGCGAACCTGAGCTTCGGCGGTGCTGCCGGTGAAAATTCCGCTCGCCGCGACTGAAACCGACCGCACCCCCGCGCCTGACAATAGCTCGCGCCACCCGCCGCTACCTTTGTTAGTGATCGCAACGGCGTCCCCGTTGATAGACAATTGCGTAGTCTTCAGCCCTGCGACCGTCGCGTAGGTCGGCGGCGCCGAACCATCACCGATCTTGAGCAGGAATGCGCTGCCGCGTTCCGCCGCCATTCGTCTCTCCTTTTGGTTTTCTCGTCCCCGGAAGCCAGGATCGGGAAGTTTGTGTTATCAGACCGTCGCGAGCATCCGCGCTCGAAAATCGACTGCCGCGGCCCAAGGACCAGCGACGTCACGGAGCACTCGGCGCCGAACGAGGCGCAGGGTCACGATCTGCCAATCATCGAGAGCCGGAAGTGCGTTCAGGCTTGTCTCCACCGCATCGGCAAGCTCGTGCAGCCGAACCGGCTGATCATCCCAAATCGTGATTCCGACCAGGACTTCCCGCCCTTCGGCAGTCTTATGGCTCCAATCAGTTTCGGTCGTGGCGTCGATTGCGGCGTAAGGATATGACGCGCGCGCCGGCGGACCGTCGAAAACACCCGAGAGATCTTCAACTCCGACGAGCGCAACCGCGATGGCGCTTTGGAGCGCACCGCCCGCGCTCACCGCAATCCACCCGACAGGAAGCGGAGCGACGGATCGATAAGCCAGCGTTTCAGAATTCCGCGGCCGCTCACCAAAATGCGCGCTTCTTCCACTTCGATCGTAGCTCCCTGCAACAGCTCCTTGAGTTGGCCGGCAACTTGCGCGAGTTTCCGCTGCTGCTCGACATGCGCGAGTTCGTTGGCACGGATCAGAAGTTTTTCCATCATCACCGCACCTCCTCGCAACGCATCACGATGCGATCTTTTTCACGCGGGTCGTCGAGTAGCTGGCGAACCATCATCCTGCGGCTGTTCCAGGTAATCCGTTGGTTGAGCGCGATTCCATCACGCCGGCGGATCGTCACGCGAAACTTCGGCATTGCGCTCAGCGCCTGCGCTTCCGCTTCCGGACCAACGCTTTCCAGCACGACGCTGGCGAGACTACTGCAAACCTGCTCCCAACCAGGTTCCTGGAGACCCATCGCATTCCGCATGGAGATTGGGCGCTCGATCAATATTCTTTCGCGGAGAATCCCGGCGAATTCGTCACTCATACAATACGCATTCTGCGATAGGGCTGCCACAGAGCGATCACCGCCGCGGGGACCGCACCACCGTCTCCATCTCGCACGGTGAACAAATGAGCGACGAGCCGCAGCACGCCCTGCCGGATCGGCTCGGGCACGCCATTTTCGTCCTGCGCCATGCCGGCAGTCCCGCTCACGCGAATACGGGTGAAGTCCGCCGCATCTGTCACTCGGATCCAACCGTCGCCGGATGAATTGATATCAATCGTATAACCACCGCCCGGAAGCGAGCCGGCGATATCATTCGAATCCAATGCCTCGACCAATTCAATCGACTGCACAGGCGTCAGATCGAGCCGCTGCCATGCTGAACTGGCCGGGAGCTCAAGAGTGAAGCCCCGCGCGATCAGCACCCGGTTGAGGAATGCTTCGCACAAGGCGCTGGCGGTACGGATTAGTCCTGCGACAACGGCCTCTTCCTCACCGGTCTCGATGCGGACATAGGCCTGAGCCTCGCTCATCGTCACGGCGGGAAGCGCAAGTCCGGCACCGTTCATCACCGTTTCTCCACGCGCAGCACAATGGATCTGCTGTCGATCCGACCGGTGTCGAGGACCACCTCGTTGAGGAGTTTGTAGATGCGTCCCGGCAATCCGCCCGCGGCTTTCACCGTCGATGTGGTCGCGTCGAAGTCGCTGCCGACGATGCTGACGCCGTCGATTTCATCGGGAACAACCGACCATTCGCTCTCGGCAAGGATGTCGCCCAGCAAATATTCGGCGCCCCAATCGACGGAATAGTCGAGGACCGCGTCGGGGTCCTTCAAGAGAAAACTCATCGTAATCCTTTGCTAATCGTCAGCGGGGCGCGCCGCTCAGCGCGGCTCCGGCTGGACTACAACGTCGAGCTTGGCGGCCATTTGACGCAACGGCGGCGGCTTCTTCTTCGCCGGCGGCCGATAAGCGATCGGCGACTGGCTTATAGCGCTCGCCCCAATGCTCATGCGCTCACCGCTTTCGTGACGGCGAAGTTCAGAATCAGCGCCTCCGACAGCGAACCGCCTGAACGGTTTTCAACCGCAACCTTGAACGATCCTGCCGCGACGCCGCTGATCCAGCAGCGATAAGCTGTTCCCGCCGCCGCGCCGCTGGCAACACTAAGGGCGATGGTGTCCGTCGCCGCGACTTGGCTGTTGGTAACGATGAACTCGACGGTCGCGGCGGACGCGAGCGCCGCATTGTTCATCGTGATCTGTCCGCAGTGTTTGTTGAGCGTGACTCCCGGTCGATTTGCTCGTCGCCTGCGTAACGGTTCCGCCGGCACCTGTTGCATAACCAACACCACCGCCGGTCGAGGTGATCGTTCCCGCGGACGTAACCGCGCTTGCAGCGTTGACGATGTAGAAATTTCCGGTTTTCCAGCGGAAGCTCAATAGACCCAAATCCATGGTGTTGTCGGTCAGCGGCCGCCAAGTAAGGTTCGAGCCGTCGAGCGTGACACGCGCAGTCATCGCGCCTGTGCCGCCATATGTCCGCGTCCAGAAGTCGATGAGGCCTTCGGCGGTGCCGGGACTGCTGGTGGTCGATCGCACGCTGATCGCCCCGAGCGTCGCCGGCGTGATCCCGTCAGCCTCCAACCCCTGCTCGAAATTCACCGAAGCATTGATGCCGCCCGACAGCGCTTGATTATTGTGAATAGCTAAGGTGCGTGTCGTACTGCCAGAAGCAATACGGCTGGCGAAGCGCGACGCCGTTCGGTGCGACCAGCCTGTCGCCGCGAAGGAAATTGCCGGTGGTGTCGGGATTGAGGATGCCGCCGAGGATGACCGTGGGTGAAACGAACTGCGACAGCCCTTCTCCGCCCTCCTGATAGCAGCCAATGAATGTGCTGTAGCCATTGAGGCTGTCAGTCCGGTATCCGCCGCCCTCGCGGACCGAAACACCGCTGGTCCAGGCGGGAATATTGAGCCAGGAGGCCGGGGCCCCAGGTTCGATATATCCCCACCAGACGTTGGCGGCGCTCGTCCCGCTTGGCGCGTTGGTGGACGCCCCTGCTGCCTGTCCCTGCTTCACATAATAGCGGTTGCCGGCGTAGCTCACGACTGAGGCTGGGACGCCGGGAACCAGTCCGGCGTTGGCCGAGTGATGGCCGATGTGGGTGTTGCCAAGGAAGGATGAGTCCCAGACGGTGTGCTGACGGCAATAGGTGCCGTAGACCCCGATTAGCGTCCACGCGTTGGCGTCTGCGCCGTCAATGAACACGCCGTTGCGGACGTTCGTGACGCGCAGCCGGTTAACGAACGAGACGTTGCTGTTGCCCTCATTTGCGCCGCCGCCGCCGACGCTCGTGTTTGCGTGAACTCCATCGCCCGACCAACCATCGATAAATACATCCTCGATGATGATGTTGGAGCGGACGTTGATCGCGTGATGTTCGCGCTCAGTGTTTCCCGTGAAGTTTGGATTGTCCTCGTAAGGGCCGACCAGGCCGAGGTGGCGGATCGTTGTGAAAGAGGCGCTGACATGAGGGCCATCCACCGTCGAGGCCCCGCTTGTGTTTCCCGCCTGGACGCGAATGCCATCGCAATCGCCGCTCCACCGGAGCTTGGAACCGCGCCCATTCAAAGTGCTCTCGCCTTCGATGATGAGCGTGTGGCTGATGTCGAGGGTGGTCGTCCCGAGATTGTATGTGCCCGCTGGGGACGAAGAGCTTGCGCGATCCCTCACCGTAATTGACTGCAATGTTTACAGCAGTCGATTTGAGATAGGCGATGGCGGCTACGAATGCGGCGCTGTCGTCGGTCGTTCCGTCTCCCTTTGCACCGTATTGCTGCGGGGTGACGTGGATCTTGCCGATACCGGCCGGACTAAGCGCCCAAGCTGCGCCATTTCCCGAAACGCTAATATCGCCCTTGCTGCCGTCGGCGATGCCGCTTGCCTGAACGCCGTTGTACCATTCTGCAGCCGCGATCAGCGCAATGATCTTCGTTCCGCTCGTGAAGTTGGTCTTCGTGCCGCTAATCGGATCGCGCGCAATGGTGCCGTTTGCCAGCAAAGTGCCGCGTCCGACCTCGCGCTCCGCGGGTTTGTCGAATCCCAGCGCGGAATAATAGAAGCTGTCGCCCGGCTGCAGCGCCGAGGTGAAGCTCGAAAATCCGTTGATCGTCGGCCCAAGTGTGAAATTGCCGGTGCCCGACGTTGACGTGTAGTTGCACACGAGGTCGACGAACTTCGGCTGAAAGGGGTCCGCCATTGCGGCTCCTGGCTGTCGTGAATGAAGGGGAAGTTGGGAGCGGAGCCAAGGGGCGTACCCCGCTCCCGTGACGGGTCAGGCGAACTTCAGGAGCTTGATCGCTTCCGAGTTTACGACCTGACCGCCAACACGTTTGGTGGCGTAAAAATGCACGTACGGTTTGTTGGTGTAAGGATCGCGCAGAATGGTCGTCGCGTTACGTTCGGCGATCACATAGCCCGCTTTGAAGTTGCCGAAGGCGATGGAGAGGCTGTTCGCCGCGACATCCGGCATGTCCTCCGCCTCGATCAACGGGTAGCCGAGCAGTGTTGCCGGCTGCCCGGCCGCGAGGCTCGGCTGAAACAGGAAAGCGCCGTCGCTCGTCTTGAACTTGCGAATTGCCGCCGACGTCGCCGAATTCATCACGAACACCGCGCCCTGGCGATAAGGCGAGCGCAGCGTCTGGACGAGATCGATCAGTTTGTCCGCGGGGTTGCTCGCCGGGAATGCACCGGCGGCACCGGTGCCAATCGTCTGCAGGATACCCATCGCCCGAGTGCCGTCCGCCGTGGTCGCGTTCGGTGAGCTCAGGAACCCGAGCGGCTGATTCGTCCCGCTGCCGCTGACATAGGCCTTGCCCTCTGCGCGCGCGAACTCAGTCGCGATCTCGTGGGCGAGCCATTTCTCAACGTCGAACATCGCGTCGTCGAGCATCTGCTGCGACGCGGCAGGATTAGCGTAGAGATCGCCTGCAGCCGGAACCACTTCGGTGAATGTTGGCGTGTTCGTGATTGGCCGCGCCGCTTCGTACGCGACCCATCCGGACGGCGTTCCGCCTGTAGTGATCAGCTTGCGATAACCGGCGCTACCGACTTTCACCACGTTTGAAATGGCACGGATCGGTGAGATTGCTGTGAGCGTCTCGTCAATCACCCGGTCGATCTCTTTCGGGACCGCATATCCACCGATCGAATCCGACGAGTTGCCGACGGACTTCGTTTCAAGCCCGGCCTCGATCCCGCGGCGAATATATTGGTCGATGAAGCTTGTCGCTTCGGCCGATTTGACCCCATCGAGTGCCGGCCGCTGAGCGGCGATCGCTCCGGCCGCGATTTTCGACTTGAGCTGCTCGAGCTCGGCCTTCAGTGCCTCGACACCGTTTTCGTCGTCTTCGATGGCGTCGAACGATTCCTCGAGCGCATCCGCCTTTACTTCCACCATTTCCGTCTTCTCCCGTATGAATCTTCCAAACAAAAAGGGCCGCGAACACTCGCGACCCACACCTCTTCCGCGCCATCTCGGACCTAATCCGGGACTGCCCTTCTTTCTCCGGCTACGTCTGCACTGCATGCACCCGTGCCTTCGGCTGCATCGGGTGTGCGACCAGGCTGACTTCAACCAGGTCGAGTTCAAGCAGCTCGCGTGACGGACCGGCGCTTTTCGCCTCGCGCACGCGGTATCCAAAGCTCAGCCCGTCGATCTTTCCACTCTCGAGCAGACTTGCTGCGCGTTTGGCGTCCGCGCTTCCGCCAAGCGCTCCAATCACCCGTAAGCCGCGCTCGTCCTCTGAGAGGTGTTGGATCCTGCCGATAACCGAGCCGGTCTTATGCTGCCACAGCAGCGGTACGTCGCTGAAGTTGTTCAAGGTCCGCGCGAACGCACCCTTCCGTACAATGTCGCCGCCGCGGTCGGGCCGGTCAAAGATTGCCGCATAACCGGCAAACCTCACGCTCACGAGGCGATCAGATCCGTCAGCCGCAATCTGACTGCGATCCCAATCAGCAGCATCGCCAGCGCGAGCCGCACTGCCCAGGTCACAACCGCCCGCCACGCACTGCGCTTGGCGTCACGCCAAGCCGATAAGAGTTCGCGCAATTCGTCCATGTCGCGCCGCGCGCGCTCGTCGTCCAACCCCAGCGACGCCAGTGCGCGCCGCGCACCCGCCTGGCTTGATTCCTCAACCAAAGCTCGCATGGTGATCAAATCGACGCCGCGCCCTTCGGCTTGCGCCATCAAGCTTGCTAACAACGCTTCCGCGCTCATCATCGCGCCACTCACTCAGCCCGTTCCTTAAATCCCAGCATATCCCGCTTTTCAGCATCGCTGAGG
Organism: uncultured Alphaproteobacteria bacterium; assembly: GCA_963849435.1. Classification (GTDB taxonomy): domain Bacteria; phylum Pseudomonadota; class Alphaproteobacteria; order Sphingomonadales; family Sphingomonadaceae; genus Sphingomicrobium. Next base: position 44,199 of record CAWKHO010000018.1, on the reverse strand, counting down.
AAGGTCGCTGACCCGACCTGCTCCCACAATTTCGCACGGTCATCGGCGAGCTCAGTGAGCTGGTCGGTATCCACCGTAAGCTTTACCGGACCCATCCAGTCGCTCAGCATGCTCGCGAGCACAGTCAAAATGCGCGCCGCCATCGGCAAGATCGTCTGGCGGTAGAGCGCGCGCCCGGCCTCGCGGGCGTTGGCATAGGTGGCGTCCCCCGGCAGACCGACCAACACCGGCGGGACGCCGAAGGCGAGCGCGATGTCCCGCGCCGCGCCTTCTTTCAAAGCTACAAAATCCATATCGGCCGGCGTCAGGCTCAGCGCCTGCCATTTCAGGCCTCCCTCGAGGAGCAACGGCCGCCCGGCATTCGAGCTGCCCGAGAACTCGCTCGAAAGCTCCTCCTTCAATCGCTTGAACTGTTCGGCCGAAAGCGCGCTTCCGTCCGCCGGCTCGTAGATGAGTGCGGCGCTCGGCCGCGCAGCATTGTCGAGCAATGCTTTGTTCCAGCGGCTCGCACGATTGTGCACTGAGGCCGCCGCGATCGCCGCCTCGATACAACCCATCCCATAATGGTCGTCGCGGGGATGCAGCGCCTTGATATGTGCGACCTGCTGCCGCCCGAGCGGGTCGAGTCTGCTAATGCGCGTAGCTTGCCCGCCGGCCTGATAGAGATACGCGACCGGCCAGCCGCGCTCATCGGCGATCACGCTCACCCGCTCCGGTCTGAGCAGACAAAGCTCCTGCGGGACCTCGCGGTCGTCAACGATTAGCTGCACATATGCATTGCCCTGCAGCAACAGGTTCGCAGCGATCTCCTCGAGCAGCCCGTCTACCTGCACAAGTTCCGCAGCACGCTCGTCACCAGTAGCGTCGATCGTCAGTGCGCCGAGCATCCCCGAGACCAGCCTCACCGAGCGTTGCCCGACCGGATTTCGGCGGAAGACCTCCTCAAATTGCGAATCGTAAGAGCGGGCAAATCCCTCCTCCGCTGCGCCTGAACACAGCCACGCAGGCACAAATGGCCTCGCGCCAGCCGGCGCGCCTTTGCGCCCGAACCACCAACCCATGCTCGCTCCTAAACTCGAAAGCCGCTGCCTTGCAGAGTGACTCTGCGGCTGCTCGTGTGACGAACAGCTAAAACGAATCGGGCCACTCCGAATGGGAGCGGCCCGAGTCGCAACTCTTCACTGTTTCAATTTGTACCCAAACAGCGTGACAATGTCAATACATATTTTGCCGATTTGGTTCAAGAAGTCAGCAGCGTCAGCAAGACTGAACTGTTTCGCTCTCGAAGGGCACTTACTACAAATCAGGAGGTGGTGATGATTGCGTCTCGTCTGGCCGTCGTGGCCGCACTGTCATTGGTGTTCAGCGTTCCAATCGCCGCCTCGCCTCCGGGCCAGACAATCCTGGTGTGGAGCTTCGGGTTCGCACCTAACCCGATTCGCTTGGCGGCCGGTCAGGCGATTACACTCACGTTCCAGAATCGCTCGGGTAGCAGCCACGACTTTACCGCGAGGGAGTTCTTCGCTTCTTCGCGCATTACTGCCGGCGCCGCGCCGGAGGGCGAGATCGAACTGAAGCCACACGAGACAAAGAGCGTCACGCTCATCCCCCGCGCAGGCACTTACAAAGCCCACTGCAGCCACTTCTTCCATGAGCCGCTCGGAATGAGCGACACGATCTTCGTCAGTTAGGATCGTCGCTCAATCAACAAACCCGAAAATCCGAGAGTCGCTCCGACTCAGACAACGTGCTCGGAATGGCCATAGACGATGACTGTCAAATAGCCTTCGCGCTGGGGCTCGGCCGCTCGCGGAGGCCCGGCGCTTGCCTCAAACCGCTCGGTGGTAGCCTCTGCGCAACCATATTGCGGCCGCATTGAACCGGATGCTGAAATAACCTTGCAGGTCTTCACCTCGCCGCGTGGATCGATCGCCAACGCCATCACTTGACCGCCAAGCAATACCTCGCCCGGCTGCAGATTGCCGGCATCGGGCTGCGCGCCGGGCTTGAACCGCCGCTCAAAGGTGATCCGGGTATATTGGTCCTTTGCGCCCGGCGATGTCGCCTGGGCAGCCTCGCCACCGACGACGTCGCAGGATTGGGCGGCTTCGGGCTTAAGGCTCAATTCAAAACGGCAAGATTGCGGCTTGCCGTCACCCGAGATCGTGACGGTGATCTTCTCCCACCAAGGCGAGCTCGGAAGCAATGTAGCTGCGGAATGAGCGGTGGCCGAAGCCAGTGTGAGGGCTGCGATCGCGCGGAACACGTCGTGTCTCCTTCGTGCCCGCCGCTCCGGCGGCTTGATCGCCGCCGCCAACCTGCAACCCCAAACGCGCAAATGGCATTTGGTGTCCGTCACCGCTGATTGAGCTCGCAAATGACCGCGTCATGCGACGATCCGCGCCAATTCAGCGCCGCACGGGCAGCCCTTCGCGGGCTCAGCCGCAATTGTCCGTGAAACGAAATCGGTCCTCGGCAGGCGCAAGTCCCTGACCGATTAGTGCGCGCTCGCGGAGCTGCGGGTGACCGCCAAAAGAAATGGGGGCCGGCATTGCTGCCAGCCCCCACTGCGCCGAGCGAAGGATCTGCCGGTGTTCGTAACCTGGTCTGCTTCTGCCCGAAGGCTTGGGCTAACCCGCTCTCGATCCTGGCTCACCAGCTCAGGCGTCGCTTTCCATCCGACCGCTCCCTCCGAAGAGGAGCCCTGACCTTCTACCGGACTGCGCTTCCCGAGGGTTCGCTTGTCTTTCGAGGTCCGGCCTGTCCATTGAGAACTCAATTCTCGAACCAAAGTCCTGAAACCGAATTCCCGGCCAAAGCCGTCCGATGTTCCGCGGCCCTTCTTGGGGTAACCACTCTTGCGTCCCGCTTTGCTTACCGAAGCTCCGAGGAACTCCAATAAGCCGCGTCGCGCGAGAGGCGATCACCTCTTCCGGCGCCTCTTCCCGGCTGACCCCGAAAAGAACCCGAAAGCTCTTTCCACTGCCTGCCGGCGGAGATCGGACCTTTAGTCACCTGCCGCGCCCTCGTGCCGTTGCCGGCTCTTGGGGAGGCCGGGACCGCCGTCCCGATCACCCATGCACCATGGACCTCGGCTCCGAGTCGGGGAAGCGAAAAATTCGGGAAAAGCCTGTGGATAACGGGGATATCGGTAACAACCATTGGAACCTTCTCCCTTCGCCGCAAGTCGCCTGATCGGTTGCCGATCCGTTCTCCTCCGCCTACCTCCAAAGCGTGCCTGAATCCCCTGCCCTCGCGCCTGAACCCGCCTATCTGCAGGGCCTGAACGAGCCGCAGCGCGAAGCGGTGCTCACCGCCGAAGGACCAGTGCTGGTGCTGGCCGGCGCCGGCACCGGCAAGACGGCCGCGCTGACCGCCCGGCTCGCCCATCTGATCGCGACTCGCAAGGCCTGGCCGAGCCAAATCTTGAGCGTCACCTTCACCAACAAGGCGGCGCGCGAAATGAAGGACCGCGTCTCGGCGATTAGCGGCGGCGCGATTGAAGGGATGCCATGGCTCGGCACATTCCATTCGGTCGCGGCGCGCATGCTGCGGAGTCATGCCGAACTCGTCGGTCTCCAGTCCAACTTCACCATCCTCGATACCGACGACCAGCTGCGCGTCCTCAAACAGCTGATCCAGGCTTCGAATCTCGACGAGAAGCGCTGGCCGGCGCGCCAGCTCGCCGGCCTCGTCGATCGTTGGAAGAACCGCGGCTGGACTCCGGCTCAGGTGGACGCGGGCGAATCTGAAGCGTTCGCCAATGGTCGCGGCGCCGAGCTTTACGCGCAATATCAGGAGCGGTTGAAGACGCTCAACGGCTGCGACTTCGGTGACCTCCTGCTCCACATGCTTGTGATCTTTCGCAAGCACGCTGATGTACTCGGCGCTTATCGCGAGCGCTTCCGTTACATCCTCGTCGACGAATATCAGGACACCAATCAGGCGCAGTACGAATGGCTGAGGCTCCTCGCTGAGCCAAAGCGGAACCTCTGCTGCGTCGGCGATGACGACCAGTCAATCTATTCTTGGCGTGGCGCCGAAGTCGCCAATATTCTCCGTTTCGAAAAAGACTTCCCCGGAGCGAAGATCATCCGCTTGGAGCAGAACTACCGCTCGACATCGCACATCCTCGCCGCCGCCGATGGGTTAATCGCGCACAACGCCGGTCGGCTCGGCAAGACGCTGTGGACCGATGCCGGGGACGGCGACAAGGTCCGAGTCGTCGGCATCTGGGACGGGCCCGAGGAGGCGCGGCGAATCGGCGAAGAGATCGAATCGCATGAAGCTCGCGGTGGCTCTCTCGACGACGTCGCGATCCTGGTTCGCGCCCAGTTCCAGACCCGCGAGTTCGAGGAGCGATTCATCGCCATCGGCCTCAATTACCAGATCATCGGCGGCTTCCGCTTCTACGAACGGGCCGAGATCCGCGACGCGATCGCTTATCTGCGTCTGATCGTGCAACCGGCCGACGACCTCGCTTTCGAGCGCATCGTCAACACGCCGAAACGGGGACTTGGCGATAAGGCGATCGCCACCATTCATCGCCATGCCCGCGCCTCGCGACAGCCGTTGCTCCTTGCGGCGGCGACGCTGCTGGACAGCGACGAAATGACTCCCCAGGCACGGCGGTCGCTCGGCAATTTCGTCGCAGATCTCGCGCGGTGGCGGCAAATGGCGGCGACCCTGCCCCACCCGGAGCTTGCGCGGCTCATGCTCGACGAGAGCGGCTACACCGCAATGCTCCAGGCGGATCGCTCCGCCGAGAGCGCCGGCCGGCTCGAAAACCTCGCCGAGCTCACCCGCGCGATGGAAGAATATGAGACGCTACAGGCATTTCTGGAGCACGTGTCGCTCGTCATGGACAATGATGAGGCGCGCCAGGGCGAGCGCGTGACGATCATGACCATCCACGCCGCCAAGGGTCTGGAGTTCGATCGGGTCTATCTCCCTGGCTGGGAGGAGGGCGTGTTCCCGTCGCAGCGGTCATTGGACGAGGGCGGCTTGGCTTCACTCGAAGAGGAAAGGCGCCTCGCCTACGTCGCGATCACGCGCGCCCGGCGCAAATGCACGATCCTCCACGCCGCCAACCGCCGCATCTACGGGCAATGGACGAGTTCGATTCCCAGCCGCTTCCTTGCCGAGCTGCCCAAGGCGCACATTGAGGAAGAGACCACGATGACTGGCGGCGAGAGTTTGTGGCGTGCTCAGTGGTCGGAGCGCACAGACCCATTCGCGCATGTTGCCCGTCCCACCCGCGGCCCCGGTTGGCAACGCGCATCGCGCACCGCTTATAATCCCGAGCCGCAGCGCATCGTCGAGGCCCGCGCGTCCGCCGTCAGCCTCGGCAATAAAGGCCGCACCGACCTGTCGCTCGGCCAGCGCGTGTTCCACGGCAAGTTCGGCTACGGGACAATCGCGGCGATCGAAGGCAACAAGCTGGAAATCGATTTCGAACATGCTGGACGCAAAAAGGTGCTGGATAGCTTCGTGAGCGCAAGTTGATTGAATGAACGCCCGAGCTGGGCGGCCCTTAATTCTCGCCCTTACGGATCATCTGCCGAATCCATGGGATGATCGAAGTCCAGCTCAATTCCTCGAACACCTTGATCCCGGCAAGCTTGTCCCCCCGCCAGACCACTTCGCCGGCCGGAATGTTCAGTCCTTCGACGAACACCGACACATAAGTTCCGATCGCCGGCAGCTCCTCGCCTTCGAGCTGAAGGCCCCGCGCTGAAATATTGCGCAGAGCGGCGAGTGAGACGTTTTGGCTCCATTTCACATAGGCTGGCGCACGGACCTCGACCCGCGGCATTGTCCGGCGTTCCGGCGTTAGGCTGACCAACTTTCGGTTCAGCAGCGCGGCCATGTCGACCTGCTCGTCGAACCGCACCCCGAGCTCGCCGCGGCCAGTCCAAGCGATTTTTCCGGTGGGGCGCTGACCGGTGGCAAGCTCAACAGCCACTCGCTCTCCAAGGTCGGGTGTGAGGTCGCTGCTGACAGCAACCCCAAGCGCCGAGATTTTGCGGATTGAACATTGCCTGCGCGAACCGCTGATGAAGATCGCAGCCTCGTCGAGTGGACCTCGCTCGTCCGAAGCCGGCGGGTCATCGGGCCATGGGAGTCGGTCGCCCACGACGAAAGTGGTGGCCGAAGCCGCTTCAGTCATCGGTTATCCTGGCTCCTGTCAGGAGCAGAGCTTCAACCCGCGGGACCTAACAAGTCGCTAACGCGGCCACCATGGAGCACGAACCGGGAGCTCAGGCCACCGCTGACTCTGCAAACAAAAAGGGCGGCTCCATCAGGAACCGCCCTCCAATGATCTCCTGACGAAGCCCGTCAGAAAATGTTCATGTAATATTCGTTGCCGACGAAGCCCATCTTCTGCACGTGCGCCTTCTTCGTGACTGCAAGCACCTGGTCGACCAGCTCATACCGCGCGGTGGATTCGGGCTGCAGGTGAAGCTCCGGGATCGGATTCATCTGCTGCGTGACTTCAAGATACTGCCGTAGCTGGGGTTGAGTAACCGGACTGCCGTTCCACAAGATCTGCCCCTGGGCAGTGACTACAACGATATTCTTCTCCGGAAGCACTGGCGGCGGAGGTGTGTTCGTGTTCTGCGGCAAATCGAGCTTCACCGCATGGGTCTGAACCGGAATCGTGATGATGAACATGATGAGGAGAACCAACATGACGTCGATGAGCGGCGTCACGTTCATGTCGATCATCGGTTCGCCTTCGGCATTGTCGCCGGCGGTCTGCATTGACATGGCGAATAACTCCTATTCGACCCGGTAGCCGGTCAGCGGCGGCGGTTCGGAAATGAATCCGACGCGCTGGAAGCCGGCTTCCTGCATCGTGATGATCGCAGCACCGATGCACTTGTACTGCGTGTTGATGTCGCCGCGGATGTGCGCCTCCGGCATGTTCTCTTCATTGATGTTCGCGACGCCACCTACGGCCTTGATCTGGTCTTCGAGCTTCTTGACCGCGCGATCGAGCAGGTCCTTCTGCGTGACCTTGGTGAGGCCCCAATAAACCCCGCAGGTACCGTCAGGTTCGTTGCGCACGGTCAGCGAGACATTTTCCGGCTTGGTCGTGGTCGGCTCGTACCGGACGTTCGGCAATTTGATCGGAACTGCCTGCTTGATTACCTGGGTGGTAATCAGGAAGACGATCAGGAGCACGAGCATCACGTCGGTCAACGGAACGACGTTGATGTCCGAGATCGCTTCATTTTCCTCTTGGACTACTGGTCCTGCCATAAGGCGGATCTCTTTCCTCTAATTCGACGCAGTGATTCGGCCCGATCGACGAACCGAATCTCCGTCGTGCTTACTGCGCGGTCGTCGGGGTGCGAACCGGCTCGGACGGCGCGGTGGCAGTCCTCGCCTGCGCTGCGCCCGGCGTCGGGCCCGATCCGCCGAGGCGCGGCTTCACTGCGCCCGCGGACATCAGATAACCGTGCAGGTCGTTGGTGAACGCTGCAAGGTCTTCCATGATCGACTTGTTGCGGCGGACCAGCCAGTTGTAGGCGAGCACCGCCGGAACGGCGACGACCAGACCGAGCGCGGTCATGATCAATGCTTCACCGACTGGACCCGCGACCGCGTCGATCGACGCCTGGCCCGACGCGCCGATCCGGATCAGCGCGCGGTAAATGCCGACCACGGTTCCGAACAGACCGATGAACGGCGCCGTCGAACCCACGGTCGCGAGAAAGGCCAGGCCTTCACCCAGCCGCGCGCCGATCGCACCCTGGCTGCGCGCCAGGCTGTTCGCCATCCAGTCGTGCTGGTCGATCGGATCGGTGAGTTTGCCGTGCTGATCCTGCGCCAAAAGCGCGTCGTCGACGATTGCGCGATAGGCGCTGCGAGCCTCGAGTTTGGTCGATGCTTCACGCAGGTTGGGCGCGTTCCAGAAGCTAGAGCGGACCTTGCGGCCCTGCGAAATGATCTTCTGCTGCTGCATCAGCTTCGTGAAAAGGATGTAGAACGAGAAGATCGACATCAAGACAAGGATGGCGAACACTGAGATGGCGATGATGCCGCCCTGCTGGAGAGCGGGAATCAGGCCGTAGGGATTCGATCCTGCTGCGGCGGGTGCTGCTTGCATAATGGTACTTTCCTTCTGAAACCTATTTCAAAACCAGAGGCGCATCATTCGGCGATGCGCCACACAATCGTCTGTGAATAGCTGCTGGTCGTCGGGTTGCCGTTCGCATCTTGAGCGGGGCTGAATCGAGCTCGCGACGTCAACAACCGGCAAGTTGCACTCTTAAGCGTGGACGAAGCACTCCCCGAGGGACTGCAACCAGCAACGCGACCGCTCGGACCGATAGTCAGCGTGACTTGGACGCTGCCCTGCTCATTGTTGTCGAGCGCGCTCGGCGGATAGTCATCACTAGAAATCAGGCCCTGCAAACTGCCGGTAAGACTCCTCGCCTGCGACTGCCGCGGTGGTGGCGGCGGCGCTGGTCGCGGCGGTGCCATCACAGGCGGCGCCATTGGCGGAATATTCGGCGTCGTCACCGTTTGAATCGGCGGCTCGGGAGCTTTCAGCTGCACGAGCGACGGCGGAATCATCGGCGGCGGCGGCACCTTGGGCATGTCCTTGGGCGGTGGCGGCGGCTTCTCGGGTGGCGGCGGCTGCTCTTCAACGTCGAACGTTTTGAGATCCTGAACGGTCTTCTTGATCACGTTGTAAGCAAGCCCCGTAACGATGGCGTAGCCCAGCGCGAACTGGATGACCACGACAAAGACGATCGCCAGGGTACGGTTGCCGCTGATCTCTTTGCGTTGCGCGTATGACATTAACCCGCAATTCTCCTCGACACGCCGTGGGGACCCACGGTCAGACCGGGCGTTCGAACGCGCGCCCTGCCCCTTAGTTGGGATCGCCAATGTATCAACATATCATCGGCGATAAGCGCGCCTCCTTATCCCCGGCTCAAAGGCCGCGCAATGCATTTTGTTCCACAGCCGGAAGGCGTGAAACTCGAACCACTGGATCGCCGCCTTCAGTCGTCCGGCCAAGCGCCGGAAAACGAAGCAATTTCAACTCCAACGCCATGCGCGTCCGGATAAACGTCCGGCTTGGACGTCCGCAGGCGCAAATCCTTCACACCATGAAAGGCCGCGATGCGCTCGAAGATGGCGTGCGCCAGCGTCTCCTGAAGATTGTAGCGGCGCGCGGCTGCAATTTCCTCCACCTCCGCGCGCAGGAAGTCATAGTTCCATGCTCGCGCGGGATCGTCATCGGCCGGCATCGTTGAATCGTCGAGCCAGATCTCGATGGTAACCAGCAAGCGCTGCGGCGCGCCGACTTCAAAATCGTGAAATCCAATGTCGGTCTGTACTGCCAGGGCATCGAGCAGAATCCGGGCGGAGCGCACTTTGATGCGCTCTGGGACCAATCCGATAAGCGTCGGTTCGCTCACTCTTCCTCCAGGAATTCGTCACCGGACAGAAACTGCACATCCCGCTCGAGCGCCATGAACCGCTGCCCGGAATCGATCACGCAGCACCTGCCCTGTCACGCACTTCGCGTCCACGAAATAGCGGATAGCGTGCACGATGTCCTGGGGCTCGACCCCGCGGCCAAGCGGATTCCGGCTGTGCATCGCTGCGAAATTCGCCGTCGCTTTGGCCGCTCGATCGCAGCATGAGGCTCGGCGCGATGCCGTTCACACGAATATTGTTCTTGGCAAGCGCGCGGGCGGCGAGCTCCGTAAATCCGGCCAAGGCCTGCTTCGATAGAGTGTAACTGAGATAGTCCGGATTCGGCGCAGCGAGCTTCGAATCCAATAGGTTGACGATCAATCCATCAGCGCCATCGTGCTGCCGTGCAAATCGGTCCGCCAAAAGCGCGGGCGCGCGAACATTGATGGCCATGTGCGCGTCGAATCTGACCGGGATCGAACTCGCCAAAGCCGTCCCACGCAAAGCGTGCGGCATTGTTGACCAGAAGCCGCACCGGCGGGAGCCCATGCGTGGCGTCGAAAATCTTCTCGGCGCAATCTAAGTCGGTCAAATCAGCAACGGCCTTGATCGAGCCGGGCGGCGGATCGTCGTCTTCTTGGTGGACGTGCGCAACGACCGACCAGCCGTCGTCGATAAAGGCGCGCGCGATTTCCGCGCCCACGCGTTTCCCGGCGCCGGTCACAATCGCAGTTCGCTCGGCTGTCATTATCATCGTTCCTGCCTTGAGCGGCGCCACGAAGCAATCCAATGGACGGCACAATGTCTGCGAGCCCCCCTGCGACCAACTTGGCCGAGCGGCTACGCGCTGCACTGTCCTCGCCGGCGGCGGAAGCTCCCGTTGAAGGCGACCTCCCGGAGCTTCGCGCGCAAGCATCCGTTCCCGCAGCCGTGCTCATCGCGATCACGGACGGCGCCGAACCTGGAGTGATCCTCACCGTCCGCCGCGAACACATGCGCACGCACGCCGGACAGGTCGCCTTTCCGGGCGGCCGGCTCGACGCGGGCGAGGATCCGACTGCTGCGGCGTTGCGCGAGGCGCACGAGGAGTTGCTGCTCAAACCGGGATCCGTTCGAAATCGTCGGCACGCTCGATGAATACCGGACCGTCACCGGCTATGTAGTGACGCCGGTGATTGGCGTGATCCCGCCTCGACCCACCGCTGACCCCGCACGAAGATGAAGTTGCCGAATGGTTCGAAGCCCCGCTTCGGCACCTGCTGGATCCCGCCAGCCAGCACCGGCGAACCGCACTGTTCGCTGGCCGGGAGCGTCACTATTACGAGATCTTGTGGAACGAACGCAGGATCTGGGGGGCCACCGCCGCGATCATCGTCAATCTCTCGCGCAGACTCGCAATGGAGCTGAGGCTCGATCCTGCGAAGTGGCGGGCAATCCGCGGCATGGCGCGGCGTGCTGGACGCGCTCGGCGCCGACGAGGGACAGACGCGCTACGTCGGCGGCGCTGTACGTGACGAACTGCTTGGTTTGCCGGTCAACGACGTCGACCTCGCGACCCGCCTGCGTCCCGACGAAGTCATCGAGCCGCCTTGAGAAGGTGCGGGTCAAGGCGGTTCCGACCGGGATCGATCATGGCACGATCACCGCAGTGAGTGACGGCCATCCCATCGAAGTAACGACGCTGCGGCGGGACGTTTCGACCGATGGCCGACGCGCCACGGTCGCGTTTACCGATGACTGGAAGGCCGACGCCGCGCGCCGCGACTTCACGATCAATGCCCTGTCCGCCGATCCGCGGACCGGCGAGATCTTCGATTATTTCGGCGGTCTCGACGATCTCGGTCGCAGGCACATCCGTTTCATCGGCGATCCTTTGCAGCGTATTGCTGAAGATCACCTCCGCATTCTCCGTTTCTTCCGGTTCCACGCTCGCTTCGGCTCCGGCGAACCCGATGCCGCCGCATTGGAAGCCTGCTCTCGGCGCGCGAACGACCTGATGGCCCTCTCCCGCGAACGCATTGCCGACGAATTGCTGAAGCTGCTCGCCGTCGCCGATCCGGCGCCGACGGTCGCAATCATGCTTCAGCACGGCATATTGCGGCCGGTGCTTCCGGAGATCGCGCCCGAACGCTTGCAGGATTTGACGGCGATTGTCGCAAACGAACGCGCGGCAGGCATTGAGGCAGATGCGTTGCGACGGTTGACCGCGTTGCTCCCGCGCGATCCGGCGGTGGCCGACCTTGTCACTTCTCGGCTGCGGCTCTCCAATAAAGCCCGCAAACGTGTCGGCTGCGCTGCGGCTACCGAGCTGTTTTCGTCAGCGCAGGCCCTGGCCTACCGCGTCGGAACGGATTGCGCGGTCGACAGGCTCCTCCTCGCGGGTAGAACGGCCGACGCTACGTCCATCTCGTTGTGGAAAGCCCCGCGCCTGCCAATTAGTGGCGGAAAGCTGATCGCCCGCGGCTTGCCCGAAGGGCCGATCGTCGCACGCACTCTGAGGCAGATTGAAGACAGGTGGGTCGAAAGTGGCTTCCCGACCGGTGCGGCGTTCGAAAGTATCGTCAGCGATGCTCTTGGCGACGCGACCTGAGCTCAGGCGGGCCCGTTCAAGTACCGCGTAACGCCGCTCGGGCGAGCGCAACCTCACTCAAAGGTTCCAAGCCAGCCGCGGCCGGCGTCGAGTGGACCGCCGGTGCGGGCGCCATTTCAGCATAGCGCGCGAACAAGTCGGCGAAATGCTCATCCATCGTCCGCACCCGGCAGGTGCGGGCTGCGGCGGCGCGCTGCAATTCCGGCCCGCGATCGACGAAGCGATCGAGAGCCCGACCAAGCGAAATTTCGCTGCCGGCCCGGTACAAAACTCCGGCTTTAGGCAGGAGCTGGTCCGCGGCGGCGCCGCGATCCGGAACGATCATGGGGATGCCGCTGGCGCGCGCTTCCGCCGCAACCATGCAGAAAGTCTCGGCCTCGCATCCATGGACCAAAGCATCGGCGCTCGCGAGCAAGCGGGCGAGCTCGTGGCGATCTGACAACCGCGGGAGAACCGTGACTTTCGGCACTTCGTTGAGCAAGGCTTTCGAGCTTGCGGCGCCTGGGCCCGTCGCCGACGAGGATGAGTCCGACCGGGTGCCGACGTGCGGACGCGGCGATTCCGCGGATCACCGTCTCCCAGCGCTTCTCGCCGGACAACCGCCCGACGCCGACCAGCAATAGTCCATCGGGACCAAGCCCGAGCGTCTCCAGCGCGGCCGCGCGGATCTCCGGCGATCGTAGTCGGGGAGAGAAGATGCCGCTCTCTACGCCCATCGGGATCGTCTCGGCATTGGGCAGACCGCCCATGCGCAGACGCTCGGCAAGGTGCGAATTGGCGCATACCACCGCGTCGAACATGTCGCTGAGGCCGCGCAGGTGGCGCCAGAATCGCCCGAACCACCGATCGATCGTAGCAATCTGGGCAACTCCGCCGAGCCACCGGTATGCGTACGCCGCCAACGGGTCCGAATGCATGACCAGCGACCGGGTCGCATCGCCACGCCACCGGCCGACCATCGTTGCGCTCGACCACGGTGACGAGGCTTCGACATGGTCCGGCCGCCATTCGTCGAGTACCCGGTGAAGCGCTTTCTCGTCATGGAAGTAGCCATAACGGCGGTCGACGGGCAGTCGCGGCGAGGGAATGGTGACGAGGAAGGCGCCGGGGCCTCGCTGAACCACCTCGTCACGCTCGCCTGGAGCAATGACCACAACTTCGTGCCCGAAACGCGCTCCGGCTCGCAGTTTTGCGTCGACATAGGTGCGCACGCCGCCGCCGGCGGGCGTGTAGAAAGCGCAGACGTCGACAATTCTCATGGGGGTGAAAAGCCGGGAATTGCTCGGAACCTCAAGTGAAGCTTTGTTAATGGACTGGCGAACAACGCGGCCGTCGCCCACATGGGCGCAGCATGACCACCGCGCGAGACCGCCTTCTGCTGGCGTCGATCCACGACGTCTCGCCGCGCTTCGAAAGCGAGGTGGACAGGCTCACCGACCTGCTGCGCTTTCACGTGGGCGACCGGATCGCGCTGCTCGTGGTGCCGAACCATTGGGGCGACGCGCCGATCGTGCCCGGTTCGCCGTTCGCCGCGCGTCTGCGCAAATGGGCGGAGGCGGGTTTCGAGATCTTCCTCCACGGATTCTTCCACCGCGACGAGGCGCAGCACTCCGGTGCTGCCGATCGCGTTCGGGCGAGCTTCATGACCGCCGGCGAAGGCGAATTCCTCGGTCTCGACCGATCCGCCGCCGCCGCCCGGATCCGCGAGGGCCGAAGCCTGCTCGAGGACATCACCGGACGGCCGATCGCCGGCTTCGTCGCTCCGGCCTGGCTCTATGGACCGGGCGCGATGGAAGCGCTTGGCGACTGCTCGATCGCAATCGCCGAGGACCATCTGCGGGTGTGGTCGCCGGCGACCGGCCGGCAGCTTGCGCGCGGGCCGGTGATCACCTGGGCGAGCCGGACGCGGCCGCGCCTTGTCTCCTCGCTCGTCGCAGCAGCGGCGCTTCGCCGCGCACCGCTCAAGGTCCTGCGGGTCGGCGTCCATCCGCCGGACATTCGTCACCCCGCGCTGGTGCGGAGCATCGAAGCGACGTTGCGAAGCGCCGCCCGGAACCGGCGGGCGGCGGCATACGGCGATCTGCTAGCGCGCTAGCGCTGGCGCGAGCGCCAATATTCCAGCGCAGCCTCAGCCTCGAGCGGCTTGGCGAAATAATAGCCCTGGCCGGATGCGCAGCCGAGCGTCGCCAGCGTCGTCGCCAGCTCGACCGTCTCGATACCCTCGGCGGTGGTCGACATTCCGAGCGCTTCGGCGAGGCTGAGCACCGCGCGCACGATCGCGACGCTGTCGGGATCGACCATCATTCCCGAGACGAAGCTCTTGTCGATCTTGAGCACGTCGATCGGCAGGCGCTGCAGATAGGCGAGGCTCGAATAACCGGTGCCGAAATCGTCCATCGCAACCGTCGCATCGAGCGCCTTCAGCGCGTCGAACACGCGGATCGCGCGGGCCGGATCCTGAACGATCGAGCTTTCGGTGAGCTCGAGCGAAAGGCGATCGCCGGTCAGCCCGCTCGACTTCAGCGCGCTCGCCACCACGTCGGCGATATTGTCGCGCGCGACCTGGATCGCGGAGAGGTTGACGCCGACGTAGAGCGGCAGCTTCTCGCCCGTTTCGCGGTCCCAGTCCGCCAGCGTTTGCGCGGCCTTGTCCATCGCCCAGCGGCCGAGCTGGAGGATGAGCCCGCTCTCTTCCGCGACGGGGATGAATTCGGTCGGGCTGATCTCGCCGCGGTCCTCGTGAGTCCAGCGCGCGAGCGCCTCGAACCCAGCGACGTCGCCCGTCTTGAGATTGATGAGCGGCTGATAGAAGAGCTTGAGCTGGTCCTTGTCGAGCGCCCGGCGAAGCTCGGTCTCGATCGAGAAACGGCGGCGCGCCTCGGTCGCCTGCTTGGGCTCATAGACCTGCGGCTTGCCCGCGAGCTTCGCCTGCTTGACCGCGAACTGCGCGTTGCGGAACAGCTCCTCCGGGTCCTGCGCGGCATTCATCAATGCAACGCCGATGGCGCATTCGACGCGGATCTCGAGGTCGGAAATCTTGAACGGAGTCGCCATGATATTCTGGATGCGTTCGGCCGCCTTCAGCGCGTCCTCGACCCCGCGGCGGAGCGAGACCAGCACGCCGAACTCGTTGCCGCCGGTACGGGCAAGCACGTCGCCGGCGCGCAGCGCGAGGATCAGCCGGCGGGCGAAGGTGATCAGCAATTCGTCGCCGGCAAGGCTGCCCATGGATTCGTTGATGCGGCTGAAGCGCAGCATGTCGACCACCAGCACCGCATGCTCGAGATCGCGGGCGACCGTCTCGCCGGCCTTCTCGATCGCTTCGGAAAAGGCGAGCCGGTTGGGCAGGCCGGTCAGGCTGTCGCGCAGCATTTCGGCGCGCAGGGTTCGCTCTGCCTGGACCTCGACGGTGCGGTCGACGACGCTCAGCAGGCAGCGCGGATATTTGCCGTTCCGCCGCGGAAATGGCGCGAGCTTCAGCCGGAAGTGATGCGACGAAACCCCTTCGCCGTCCTTGAAGTCGAGCTCGCCGGTGACCTCGGTCCCGTCGAAGAATTGCTGCAGCAGGTCGGCGATCGGCCCCGCTCTCAGGCATTCGGCGTCGTCCCAGTCGAGCGCCTCGCAGGAGGATTGCTCGACCGTCGCCGAGGAAGCGGCTGTTATATTCGACGACCTTGAGCGATTTCGCGCCGTCGTGCTCGATGATCGCGGCGGCGATCGGAAGCGCGTCGAGCAAGCCGGTATCGTCCGCAGTCGCAAGGTGCGGTTTTGCCCCATTATTGACCGCCCGCCGTTGCCCTCGAGCGATCGGCAGTCGCTTAGCTGCAGCCTGCATGCCGGCCGATATGCCGCAGAGGGGTTAATTCGAAGTATCTTTTGGCGATTATATACTTTGCAAACACGCTTCCCTGTGCTAGAGAAACGGCAACAGGGAGTGATTAACCATGTCCGTTCTCAGCCGCCCCTATTTCCACAACGAGGAAAAGGCGTTCGATTATCTGGAGTTCGTCCTGTGGGCGGACGGCTGCTGGTTGCCCGCATTGCGGCGGCGTTGATCGCATCACGAAGGTGAAGGCCAACCCGGCCAAGCGCATTCGCCTTGGCCTGTGGCGCTGTGGCGACTGCAAGCGCCAGTTCACCGTCAAGGTCGGCACCGTGTTCGAGCATGCCCGCCTCCCGCTCAACAAGGCGCTACAGGCCGTTTACCTCATGACCAGCAGCAAGAAGGGCATTTCGGCTCACCAGCTGCATCGCGTCCTGGAGATCACCTACAAGACGGCCTGGTTTCTCGCGCACCGCATTCGCGAGGCCATGCGCTCCGGCGAGCTCGCGCCGTTCGGCGGCGAGGGCGGCGTGGTCGAGGTCGATGAGACCTACATTGGCCGCAAGGAAGGCGAGCGAAGCGCCGTGGCGGTGCCGCTCACAAAATGGCCGTGCTGTCGCTCGTTCACCGCGAAAGCGGCCAGAGCCGCATGTTCGTGATCGACCGCGCCAGCAGTGCCAACATTCATGCCGATCGTTCAGGCGAATGTGGACCGCGAAACCTACCTCCTGACCGACGAAGCCGCGGTCTATCACGCGCCACTTCCTGCACCGCTATTTCCTCGGCCATGGCCGCGTGAATCACAAGGCCGGTGAGTATGTGCCGTGGCCGCATCCACACCAACACCGTCGAGGGCAGTTTTCTCGATCTTCAAGCGCGGCATGAAGGGCGTCTATCAGCATTGCGCCGAGAAGCACCTTCACCGTTACCTCGCGGAGTTCGAGTTTCGCTATAACAACCGCGAAGCGAATCGGCTGCAATGACGGGGAGCGCAGCCATCGAGGCGCTGCGGGGCATCATCGGCAAGCGATTGACCTATGGGGGGCTTGTGCGGCGTGCCTGATCGAAAGCCGCGCCACCCCGAACAGCTACGGCTTGAAGACATATAAAGACTTCGTTATATCTTTATATGGAACCCCACGGCCTGAATACGGTGGCTTGCCACCCGTGTCCTAGGGCTAGGGCCGTGGGGAACCGTTATCCCTTCGATTTATGGTTCCATACCGTCAGGAAACGGGCTGACGGTGGTGTGTCTACGTCCCAGTACTCACCCCGAAGATCTAGTACGTACGCGGCCAGCTCAGCTTTCGCCGGCTTTGCATATGAGATGCTGTTCCGTCGAGCGGCCACGGCTCCAAGGATGACATCCGCCATCTGGACAATGTTCGCCTTGCTTGAGCAAACCGGCTCAATGGCGCGGATGCAGTTCGGGCGGGTTCGATACGTCTTGTATGCGTCGGCACAAACCTGCGCCTCGCAACGTACATATGTCTTTGCAGTCGGCCCCGGAATTTAGCCGCACTCGGATGGCGCAATGGGGTCCGTAGAAGCGCGCCACGCGATGCAACAGCAGCTGATAGTACATGCGGTTGACGCTGGTATCTTTGGTGTCCCCTGGCTTTGCCTTGTGGGGGTAGCCCTTGAACTTGGCTATGATGATGTGGAGCGCCGCCTGGCGGGTTTTCACAAGTTCAAACGCATAGCGCGACCAGCTTCGTAATAAGCGGCCTTGCGGTCGCCGCCACGGTATTCCGACCAATGGAACTCGGAAGTCATGCCCGCATCCGATCGGATGAGATTAATGCGCGCCTCAATCTCGGCAATCCTGCTGCCGCGAACAGCAAATCCGCCCGCGACCATATAAGTTCGATCTCGGCTACTGCTGTCGCCGAAAAATGTCAGTGATGGCGGGTCAAACGCGGATAGGATAAGAGACACAATATGGCCGATACTAAGTCGCAATCCGACAAGTTCAAAGAAGCCGCTCGCGAGCTTGAAGCGGACGAGGACGAGAAGCGCTGGGAAGAGCGGCTGAAAAAGGTGGCGAAGCCTAAAGTTTCGGCAGGGCGGTCGGCGTCAAAGTAGTTATTGCGAGTTGCGCTACCGATAACGCGAGGTCGCCTTTCTTCACCTTTCCGTCCAAGTATCCCGCGAACTTGCCGCGCTCGATATAAACGTCCTGCAGCCACACCCTGTATGCCCCAAGCGCCGCCAGAGGATAGCACCACGAATGATGCGGGTTCGCCCGTGATTGCGGGTGACTGTCAGGATAATTGTGCGGATATTTCTGTCGCTCGCCAAACTTGGCGTCCAAGCCGCTGTCCTCCCAGTGCTTGCCCCAATGCTGGCCGATCTGAAATATCGACGACTGTTTTCTCGCCGACCTCAGCCCCAGCCATGATCAGCTCATAAATCACGGTGTGAGCTTCATTGAAGACATGAAAGAAACCGCGCGGGGCCGCTTTGGTAGTTTAGGGCGATGCGATCATGCCACTTCGTAAATCTGCCCGCGCCTGTCGGATCATACCCAACTTGATTGTAGATCAGGTCGCGCAGCGCCTTGCCAGCTGCAGTCTATAATTGTCTCTCGCCGCCTCTCTGACCTTGGGGGCGTCGATGCGTAGAACTCAAGGGAACGCCCATGCCGATGCCTGTCATTTGGCTTCCGCTTCGATGCCTAGATCAAGCGACCCCTGCCTAGGGGCGAGTTCCTTAGAGGGCATAATCGGCCTCTAAACATGAGTTTTCTGCGGTTTTTGGGTGAGTTCCACGCGCATAATTACTCCCTTTGCAGGGCGATTCAGCAATGATCAACCTAGGTTAGTCGAGAGTCCAGCCGATGCCCAACAGTAGGAACAGACTACCGCCTTTGTGAGTTTCGCGTTCATGCGACAAGAAGCCCAACACCTCTGGGCGCGCGCCAGAGAGTGTCGCATTCAAGCGCAATTAGCCGATGAAGCCACCCGGAAGCGGCTCACTGAGGAAGCGGAACAGCTAGAGGCTGAGGCGGCTAAGATCGAAGCAGAGACACCGGAACCGAGCTAAAGAAAAGCGCGCTGTTTCTCCACCGCGTTTGCAATCAATATAATCGCCTATCTTTTTGCCTCTGCACCGCATTGTTAACCGAGGTTGGTTTAACGCCCGTGGTGAGGCGTGAGCGGCGCGGGTGGATCGTCACCCCGGCCCCCGAGCCGGGGCCTGCCTGCCTCCCCGGCGTCAAAAGAACGCGGGTCCCGGATCAGGAACCCCATCAAAGTGGTACTTTGACGGGAGCCCATGTCCGGGATGACGGTTGTTGTTCGGCGCAGCGCGGCGAATCTTCGCGAATGTTCGCAGTGACTGACCCGACGACGGCGCCGCATTCCTCCTCTCCCCGGCGGGGAGAGGATTGAGGTGAGGGGGTTCGACGGTTGCGGATTATTCACGGAGGTAGAGCCCCCTCCCCTCCGCGGACATTCCACCGAACGTCCCGTCCGGCAGAGCCTGGAGCCCCCTCACCCTGCCCTCTCCCCGCCGGGGAGAGGGTTAATCAGGGTTTGTTTAACGTCGATGACATCGGCCCGCAGCTCGGCGAAGAAGGTGTTGCGCTCGGCTTCCTCGTCGGCCCTGACCTCCGACAGCTCGGCAGCGCGGGCGGCGTCGAGCGCGACGCATTCCTCGTCCGTGCATTCCCGGGCATAGCCGTCGTCGCCCCAGCGGCCCTGCTCCTCCCCAATATAGCCTTCCGGCGGCGGAAAATCGGTCCACCAGAAACCGTCATCGTCCTGCCACACGCGGTCCGAGCCGAAGGTTGAATCCGACACATCGTCGACATCGTCGTCTTCAAATGGGGGGTTGTCGGATGTGTCGGATCGTAACCCTGCGAGGGCGGCGCGGAGGTCCTCTTCCGTGCCGGTCTCCAAGGCCCTGAGCGCGAGCTTGGGGTCGAACTTGCGGGTGCCGTCGCGGGCGGGCTTGCCCTGCGCTTCGGCGATCTTGTCGAGGCGGCGCAGCATCGCATAAGCGAGGCGGTTGTCGGTATAGCGCCGCTCCCCCACCAGCACGCCGTCGCGGTAGAAATGGTCGACCGATCCCTCGATCGAATCTTCGAGCAGCCGGTCGGCGAGGCGGTAGCGGGCCTGGTAACGCGCGGCGTCGCAGGCGGCGGCGAACAAGGCGTCGGTGCGCAGATGGGCATAGATGGTGTCGCGGTGCTTGCCGACCGCGCGGCAGGCGACGGTGACCAGCCCAGTCTCCGCCAGCGCCTCGCAAAAGCGCACCTTCAGCTCCGGCGCGAACGGCGCGTTGTCTCCGGGCGTGAGGTTGATGGTCCTTGGTTCGTCAGGTGATGTGTGTTCGTGTTCCATGAACCATATTGGAACACAGATGAGGGGGTGTAGGAAAGCACGAATTGCCGAGCGCAGGTGAGCGTTCTGCGCAGCAGACGGGAGCCAGCGCGTAGAGAACAATGAGTGCCAGCTGGCGCGTCGCCCCCGGACTTAATCCGGGGATAAGCCCGTTCGACATCACGGATTCACTCCGTGACGGCTCTTTTTTCTTCACGGGAAGGGCCGCAGGTGCGAAGCGGGCAATTGAATTGGCCGAATTGCAGTTTAGTGATCAGTTATCCCGTCTTTTCACTCGTTGGCCACGGGATCGCTGCTAACTTCGTCTTCCTCAAGATTTTGGATGATCTGCTTGCGTAGCGCGTCAATCAATTCTGGCGACTTCTCGGGACTCTTGTTTCGCTGCAATGGAGTTTGTTTTGCTGTCTTGCTGAACCAATCGACAGCCCTCGCAAGTTCCCGGAATGGTTCATTACGCTCCCATATCTCGGACGCATAATCGAAGCCATAACCACGAGAGCCTTTCGCTCTTCCTTCATTTCAGCCAATGTCTGAAAGAGAAGTGTGAGATTATTCTCGAGAATCGACCAAGAATTGAGCGCGTAGCCGATCGCTCGCGCCAACTCGTCCTGGTCTGCCCGCATCCTCTCGAAATCATCCATCCGTCAATCCGATTGCTGTCGGAGGAAGCGTCGGAGGCGGACCGAAGCCCGCCCCCGTTCACAGATGCAGCAGCCAGATGAACCACACCATCGCCCAAAGGCAACGATGCACGTCCACGGTCACTGCAACCGTTACTGTTTTCCGGATTTTCATCGCTGAAACTCCGGGGCGTAGCGCTACAACCCCGAGGAGTTGAGCCAAACGTCCTAGTGCAACCTGTAAGGACGGTTGCTGAGCAATCTCCCTGCCATCAACGTTCATGACCGCTTCCGGCAGTACCGTGTGGTCTCTCTTCCAAGTGGCGGGCGGTTCGCCATTGGCTATCTCGCCCGTTCCTTGGTCGAGCACGGCTGTAGGGGCCTCGGTGGGCCTAATACCCTTCAGGCTCCGAGGGATGACCTACGACTAAAGGGTGTATTGGAAGCTCATTGGAGTCCAGCGCGGGTGGCACAGTTATCCACAGCTCAGAACTGTGATTTTAGCCCTAGCAGCGCCGCGACTGGAACTAACACCCCTCCTAGCCAAGCGCTGGCGGAGATTCTGAGCCCAAACGGCGACGTGGCGCAACCTTAGGCCTTTTTCGAATAGCTCCTTGTTGTCCTGATGTGCTCGCTCGTAGCCGTCATTGCCGCCCGGGTGCGCCGGATCGCTCGCGATTGCGATGAGCCGGTCAAAGACAGAGACGCGCGCGGCAGCATAACCGGCGCGCTCGACAAGATCATTTTGATAGGACGCTATCGAAATGCCCGCAGCAACAACGCCGAAGCAGAAGAAGCCGAGCGAGCACTGCAAGCTCGTTTCAGAGAAGCCGATTTTCTGAAGAGCAGCTGAAGCGCTTCCGATTGCTGTCAGAAGCGCAACGATGGATGCGGCATTAAACGTAGCCAAGCCAAGCCGATAACGAACTGTCGAGACCATCCCTGATCGAGGCAAGACGTAGTGCCTCCTGGCTGGCAAGCTCTCTCTCTCGTAGATGCCACTCGCGCAGCGAATTCTCTGTCACTAGACGCGCCTCCTATACGCAGGGGCACAACTATGCATCGACTGCATCATCCTCGACAACTGACGCCCGGCTCTTAATGAACTCAAGCCTTCGCGCCGGGTCTGTTCTTTGCGCTGCTTGGCCTTCATTCCCCTCCCCCCAAAGCCGATACACCTGCCGAAACGGGTGGGGGCCCAGCGACATGCATGTTCATCTGCCAAAGCCATTGCACGGCTGGCGCGCGTTCGCGGGCGAGGTCGGGATCATCGTCATCGGCGTGCTCATTGCACTCGGCGCTCAGCAAGTGGTTGAGACCATCAATGGCAATTCTCAGGTCCGGGAATTTCGC
This sequence comes from uncultured Alphaproteobacteria bacterium, assembly GCA_963849435.1. GTDB lineage: Bacteria > Pseudomonadota > Alphaproteobacteria > Sphingomonadales > Sphingomonadaceae > Sphingomicrobium. The sequence goes on along the minus strand of CAWKHO010000018.1, from coordinate 22,026 downwards.
GGCGCCGTCGATGATGAGCTCGCCTACGACCTGGGATCGTACAAGCAGCGCCTGTTGCTCACCCCCTGCGTCCAGGCGAGGCTCGTTGAGCTCGATCATGTGATCGCGAGCGACCGCGCGGGGCATCCGATCCGGATGCACGGGCTTTCACACTGGCCGGTGTCATTCTCACTGCGAACGAGCGTCTGGACCGGCCGAACCGGCGACGTGGAAGCGCGCATGCCGCTCCAGACCCGGCTGGCCTATGCCAAAATCTATGACGATCTTGCCAATTTCGACGTGCACCGGGTGGACGAGCGTAACGCATGGATGGAGCTCGGAGAGTTCGACGATGCGACCAATCTCAGCAATGCCGACCTGATGCGGCTGCGCGGGCTTGTCTCAAAGCTGCGCTGGATCGACGGGATCATCCTCGCCAACTGGCCCGAGGAAGCCGAGCGCGGAGAGGCGCTTGGCATATTCCCGATGCGTGATCGCCGCGATCCCGTGCTCGATAAGCGGGTGTGCGCGTCGTTCCTCCCGAAGTGAAGGTGGATCCCGGATCAAGTCCGGGATGACGAGTTGGGCGTTCATTTCCCTCCCCGCCCAAAGCCGATAGACGTGGCGAAACGGCTGTGGAGGCGTTCTCAATGTTCAAGCCGTTGAAGCTGACGCCGCCGCACGGGTGGAACGCGGTCGTGTGGGACCTGGCGATCGTCACGGTCGGCGTGCTCATCGCGCTTGGCGCGCAGCAATTCGTCGACGATTTCCACTGGCGCGGCGAAGTGCGCGACTTCCGCAAAGCGGTCAGGGCCGAGATCAGCGCCGACCTTGCGACCTACACCTTTCGCACGGACGAAAACCGCTGCGTCGTGGCGCGGCTCGACGAGCTTCAGCGCTGGCTCGACAGCTGGCGCGCGGGGCGGCCGCTGAAAGTCACGGGGCCGATCGGCATCCCCGACTCGCTCCTCACGCGCGCACGACGTCTGGGACAGCCGCGATGCCGACACGGTCGCGCACATGACCCTTGCCGAAAAGCTGGAATATGGCGGGCTCTACAGCGAGTTCGCGAACAACGAGGTGCATCGGCTCGACGAGCGCGCCGCGTGGCTCGAACTTGCCGCCTATGACGGTGCAACCGAGCTCGACCACCACGACCTGATGCAGCTGCAGGAGCTGATCACCCGCGCCCGGCAGCGCCTCTCGCGGATGACCAGCAATGAGGCGCGGTTCATGAAGCGCGCCGCCGCCATCGGCATTCGGCCGGTGCCCGACCCGCGGTGGCCGACGCCCGACTTGGGCCAAATCTGCCGGCCGATGCTGGTAGGGCGCGGTGCGGCTGCGGGGTGAGTGCCGATGGGATAGCTAGTGGTCGACAGTTGCTGGCGTGAGCGTCGCGTGAACTTCGGAAATTTTGTGCACCGGCAGCGTCGAGCCGCGGGCGTATTCCCGGATCATCTCTTCACTCGGCGCACGATATATACAGTAAAGAACGTCGTCGGTCGCGTAGCTCTCCAGCCACTCGATCTCGGGGAAACTCTCCCGCAAGTGAGCCATGCCCATTCGCGAGGTCTGCTTGAGGTCGTCGAGGCTGAGGCCGGACACGCCCGGCATAATCCGCTGAACGAGGAACTGGGGCATGAAACAGCCCTCCAATGAGTGTGTCACGGTTTCATACCGCATCGAAGCGTCCGTGTCCGCTTTCGACCCATCGTCGGCCTAGGACAGCCCGCGAATGCAGTGCTAGACGGTGCCGGTGCCTGTAAGCTCAGAAGACGCGCTCGATCCCGAACAAGCCTGGCAGGACGCCGTGGATGCGGGGCTGGTGATCCGTTCGATCGATCCGCTGAACGCCGAAACGCGCATCCCCGACCTTGCCGGCGGTGCGGTCATGCCCAGCCGGCGTTTCTATCTTCGCGATCATTTCGCGATTCCCAAGCTCGACGGCGAGCGCTTCCGCCTGGCGGTCGGCGGGCTGGTCGAACGCCCGTTAGCGGTGAGCCTCGGCGAGCTTCACAATTTGCCATGCGAGAGCCGGGTGGTGACGCTGGAATGTGCCGGCAACGGCCGCAGCTTCTTCGACCCGCCGGTGCCGGGCGAGCCGTGGGACCTCGGCGCGGTCAGCACCGCGGAATGGACGGGCGTGCCGTTGGCCGCGCTGCTCGACCGGGCCGGAGTGCAGCCCGGCGCGAAGGAGATCATCTTCCGCGGCGCGGACGGCGGGCACGTCGCCGACATGGATGCGCCGATAAGGTTCGAGCGCAGCCTGCCGGTCGATCAATGCCGCGACGCTTTGCTGGCTTATGCGATGAACGGCGAGCCGCTGACGCCGGCGCACGGTTTTCCGCTGCGGCTGATCGTTCCCGGCTGGTATGCGGTCGCGTCGGTCAAGTGGCTGACCGAGATCGTCGTCACCGACCGCGCGTTCGAGGGCCACTTTCAGACCGACAAATATTGGTACGAATGGGTGCGGGACGGCCGCGACGAGCGCGAGCCGGTCACGATGATGAACGTGCGCGCGCTGATCGTGACTCCGGAGCCGGGTGCGCGGCTCCCCAAAGGCGAAACCGCGATCGGCGGGGTCGCCTGGGCCGGGGCCGCGAGCATCGCCCGGGTCGACGTGAGCGTGAACGACGGCCCGTGGCAGGAAGCGCGGATGATCGGCGCCCCGCGTGCGGACGCGTGGCAATGGTGGGAGTTGCTCGCGCCACTCGATGACGCCGGGCCGCTCGTCGTTCGTGCGCGCGCCACCGACACCGCGGGCAGGACCCAGCCCGAGCACGCGGAATGGAACCGCCTGGGCTATGGCAACAATTCAATCCACGCGGTCACGGCGCAGGTGGTTTGATGTCGTAATCAGGAGAAGCGGTTGCTCCGCGGAAAGCCGATTGGCGGCATGCGGCCGGCCGCGCCCCTCGCCGCCCGCCACGAGGTCAGGTCGGTCTCCGTCCGCACGCGGCCGCTCTCGCCGCCAAGCGCCCAGCTGAGGCCTTCGCTTAGCGGGAACGCCACCGCGTCCGACAAGCCGCCGTCGCGGTAGCGCTGCAGGGTCACGCCCTGCCCGCGCCCGAGCTCAGGCAGCTCGGCGAGCGGGAAGACGAGCATCTTGCGGTTTTCGCCGATCACCGCGATCGCATCGGCGCCTTCAGGGATCGGCCGGACGACGGCGACGTGCGCGCCGGGGCGGAGGTTTACGAGCTGCTTGCCCTTGCGCGTCTCGGCCAGCGTCGCTTCGCCGCTGGTGACGAACCCGCGCCCGTCCGACGACGCCACGAGCATCTTCATCTCCGGGCGGACGACGAGCAGCTGGACGATGTCGACTTCGGCCTCGAGGTCGATGAACAGCCGCACCGGCTCGCCGAAGCCGCGCGCGCTCGGCAGCTTGTCGCCGGCCAGCGTGTAGACGCGGCCGTTCGAGGCGAACAGCGCCAGCCGGTCGGTGGTCTGGGCGTGGAAATGGATGAACGGCTCGTCACCCTCGCGCCATTTGAGGTCGGCGACCTGCTCGAGCGCGAGATGCCCCTTCATCGCGCGGATCCAGCCGCGCCGCGACAGGATGACGGTGATCGGCTCGCGCTCGATCATCGCCGTCCAGTCGATCTCGCGCGCCGGTGCGACCGCTTCGATCCGCGTGCGGCGATCGTCGCCGAACTTATCCTTGAGCGCGGCGAGGTCGCGCTTGAGCCGGGTGCGCTGGCGGGCGGGGCTTTCGACCAGCCTGATCAGCTCCTCGCGCTCCCTGGCGAGCGCGGCGCGCTCCTTGCCGATCTCCATTTCCTCGAGCTTGCGCAGGCTGCGGAGGCGCATGTTGAGGATCGCTTCGGCCTGGCGGTCGGAAAGCGCGAACTCGGCCATCAGCACCGGCTTGGGCTCGTCCTCGCCGCGGATGATGGCGATGACGCGGTCGAGGTTGAGGAACGCGACGAGGAAGCCGTCGAGCAACTCGATGCGGTCGTCGATCTTGCCGATGCGGGTGCGCGAGCGGTTGAGGAGGACGTCGATCTGGAAATCGAGCCAGGCGAGCAGCACTTCCTTGAGGCTCATCACACCCGGAGTGCGGGTCGCGTCGAGCACGTTGAAGTTGAGCGGGAAGCGGATTTCGAGGTCGGTCAGGCGGTAGAGGCTCTCGAGCAGCAGATCGGGGTCGACGGTGCGGGCGCGCGGCTCGAGCACGACCCGCAGATCCTCGGCGCTTTCGTCGCGAACGTCGGCGAGAATGGGCAGCTTCTTGTCCCCGATGAGCACCGCGATCTGCTCGATCAGCTTGGCTTTCTGCACCCCGTACGGGATTTCGCTGACGAGCAGGTGCCACCCGCCGCCCTTCTCGCGCTCGACAGTGACTTTCGCGCGCAGCCGGAAGGCGCCGCGGCCGCTGACGTAAGCGCGGGCGATCGTATCCTCGTCGTCGACCAGCACTCCGCCGGTGGGAAAGTCGGGGCCTTTGACCCATTGCATCAGCGCGCGATCGTCGAGCCTGGGATTGTCGATCAGCTCAACGGCGGCATCGATCAGCTCGGTGAGGTTGTGGGGCGGGATCGAGGTCGCCATTCCAACCGCGATTCCGCTGGCGCCGTTGGCGAGCAGGTTGGGGAACAGGCCAGGGAAGACTTCGGGCTCTTCCTCCTCGCCGTTGTAGGTGGGCTTGAAGTCGACCGTGCCCTCGTCGAGGCCGGCCATCAGCTGCATCGCGACCGCGGTCAGCCGGGCCTCGGTGTAGCGGTAGGCGGCGGCATTATCGCCGTCGATGTTGCCGAAATTGCCCTGCCCGTCGACGAGCGGATACCGCAGCGCGAAATCCTGCGCGAGACGGACCATCGCGTCATAGACCGACTGGTCGCCGTGGGGGTGGTATTTGCCGATGACGTCGCCGACGACGCGCGCCGACTTCTTGTACGCGCCGGCGGGATCGAGCCGAAGCAGCCGCATCGCCCACAGCAGCCGCCGGTGGACCGGCTTCAGGCCGTCGCGGACGTCGGGAAGCGAGCGCGCGGTGATTGTCGACAGCGCGTAGACGAGGTAGCGCTCGGAGAGCGCGGCATCGAACGGAGTTTCGATGACGGACGCAATATCGGGATCAGCCATTCCCGCTGACTAGCAAGCCTGCAGCAAGCCCGTCGAGTGGCGGATCAGTAGCTTTCTACGCGTCCGGCGTGGAAGCGGCCCGGCGAGCTAGGGATGCGGCTCGATGCTGCCGACATCCCACGCGCTTGCGTCGGAGCCGCTGGTCACGCCGGCATCGACCAGATCGTCGTCGTCGCTGGGCGACAGCTCGGACAGGTTGAGCACGACATTGACGTCGTCGCCTTGCTCGTTGTCGGCGACCTTAGCGAGGCCATTCAGCCACGGCACGATGACCTGTGCAGCCGGCGGTGGTGGTGGCGGCGGTGGCGGATCGTGGTGCGGCGGCGGTGGTGGCGGCGGCGGATCGTGCGGCGGTGGTGGCGGCGGCGGATCGTGCGGCGGCGGAGGCGGCGGTGGATCGTGCGGCGGCGGTGGCGGCGGCGGATCGTGCGGCGGCGGAGGCGGCGGTGGCGGCGGCGGCGGCGGAGGCGGCGGCGGATCGTGCGGCGGCGGTGGCGGAGGCGGCGGTGTTACGTCGTGGTGCGGATCGACCGGCGGCGGGGAGGAGGAGGAGGAGGAGGAGGCGTTACCGGGTGATCGAAGCTTCCGTGCCCACCGATGCTCGGGCCCAGAGCGCTGACTCCGCCCTTGAACGTGGCGGCCCGGACCGGCGCAATGGGGGCGGAAGCTGGCGGGCCAAATCCCGGCGCCGCGACTGCCGCTGCAGTTGCAAGCGGCGGCAAACCCGTCGCAAGCGCGGCAAAGGCGCAGGCGCGCAGCAGCGCGCTCTTGCGCCGAGCGCGCGCATCCGGCCAATCCTGAAGTGCGTATTGCCCCACTGCGTTCCCCCAATAATCGGAGACGCGAACTGACCGTCGAACGGCGTGTAATCTGTCAGCCCAACATCGAATTTGGAGCGGACGCAAGGCATTTCGTTAACTTTATGTTATCCAAGGCAGAATCCAACAACAGTTGAAGGCCGCGGCGGCAAATTCCTGCGAGTCGGCAACAACTTAAGGTTCGACAGCGCCACTTATTCCGCGGCGGCCGCCACTGGTTCGAGCTGGGAATTCGCGAGAATATCCAGTGACGCCTGCATCTCCGGGAGCAGCCATTCGCGGAAACGCTTCACTTTCGGCACCATCCGCCGTTCCTTGGGATAGACCAGCCAATAACCCCAGCCGCGCGCGGAAATCCGGTGCGGGAACGGCACGGTCAAACGCCCCGCGGCCACATCGCCCTTCCACAGCAACGGAGTCAGCAAGGCGAACCCCAGCCCGGCCATTGCCGCATGGCCTTCGTTCGCCTGGTTCTCGAGCCGGAGACCGGGACGCCGAAGCACGGCTTCGTCGGCCGGTACGCCATTGTCGGCGAACCATTGTTGCCACCAGTCGTCGGTCGGGCTGATCCGATTCTGGTTTGGGATGTCATGCGGCTCGAGCTTGCGGCCGAGCTTGCGTTCCGCCTCAGCGACGCATTCCGGGCTCGCCATTGGGGTGAAGGTCGTTTCGAACAGCCGGTGCTGCTCGAGCCCTTCCCAGTCGCCGCGCCCGCCACGAATTGCGACATCGGCGTCGCCGGACCGCAAGTCGACAAGCTCATTGCTGGTCGTCATCCGCACCGCGAGATCCATGTGCTGCATCTGGAAACTGCCGAGCGTCCACGCCAGCCAGGTGTTGGCGAAGGTGTGCGTCGTAGTCACCGTCAGCAGCGATTCGTCCTCCTCGCGATGGCTTGCGAACGCAGCCTCGATCGCGTCGAACGCGCTCGACAGTGGGGGCAGCAGCCGCGCGCCGAGCGCGGTCAGCCGGGCACGGCCCTTTTCGCGGACGAACAAAGGCGCTCCGAGCCGCTCCTCCAGACTCTTGACCTGATAGGAGACCGCCGCCTGGGTCATCCCGAGCTCGGCCGCGGCAGCCGTGAAATTCTCGGTGCGCGCAGCAGCTTCGAAGGCGCGGATCGCCGCGAGTGGGGGAAGCCGTCTCATCACTTCAGTTCATAAGGCCAGCTAATCGATTCTGTCGAGTGTTTGATTGGCGAACGTCGGCCATTGCACATAAATAAAACACCGTCGCCGGCGAGCTCTGAGACACTCCCCTCCAGCCCCCGCTCGCCGGCGACCCATACGAAACAGAGAAAGGAGACGTGCCATGACTTATGGCCATCAGCACCCGTGCGCCCATTGAAGACGCCGTCGAACAGGCTCGCCGAGGTCGGAACTGGCGCTCGACCGCCCGCTCCTGGCGCCAGCTCGATGCACGACCGCCGTCTCGAGCTCGTCGAGCAGGCGCTTGGCTGCCCGCCAATGACCTCATCGACAGCTTCCCGCTCGCGCTGTGACGCGGACGAAAAATGAAAGAGGAAAGAGAATGGTCACCATGGTGGATGAGATTTTCGACCGCCACTATCAGGCGGGACGCGACGAATTGAACGCAGCCATTGCGAGCGGCTTTGGCAAACTGTCTCGCGCGATCGGCAACGCGTTCAAAGTCCTGAACAAAATCGAATATCAGGCGCCCTGGAACGCAACACCCAAACGCGCCCGGTGCAACTGAACCTGCGGTGAGGAGCGCGGACTAGCACGCACCGCGCTCCTCGCTTATAGCCGCCGCTCCTTCCCGTCCGCGTTGGAGTGACGCTTCGCCAATGGCTCGCCGCCGCCAGATCTACGAGGGCAAGGCCAAGATCCTTTACGAGGGTCCCGAGCCCGGCACCCTGATCCAATATTTCAAGGACGATGCGACTGCGTTCAATGCGCAGAAGCGCGGCACGATCAGCGGCAAAGGCGTGATCAACAACCGCATTTCCGAGCACGTCTTCACCGCGCTCGCGGCGATCGGAGTGCCGACGCACTTCATCCGCCGGCTGAACATGCGCGAGCAGCTGATCCGGCAGGTCGAGATCATCCCGATCGAAGTTGTCGTCCGCAACGTCGCCGCGGGATCGCTGTCCAAGCGCCTCGGGATCGAGGAAGGCACCCAGCTGCCGCGGACGATCATCGAATATTATTACAAGGATGACGCGCTCGGCGACCCGATGATCGCCGACGAGCATATCGCCTGCTTCGGCTGGGCGACGCAGGACGAGATGAACGACATCGCCGACATGGCGATCCGGGTGAACGACTTCCTCTCGGGGATGTTCGCGGCGATCGGCATTCGCCTGATCGACTTCAAGCTCGAGTTCGGGCGCGTCTGGGACGGCGATTACGCGCGCGTCATCCTGGCCGACGAGATCAGCCCCGACGGCTGCCGGCTGTGGGACGTCAAGACCAACCACAAGCTCGACAAGGACCGCTTCCGCCAGGATCTGGGCGGGGTCGAGGAGGCGTATCAGGAGGTCGCGCGCCGGCTCGGGCTGCTCCAGCCGGAGGAAGAATCCGCGGTCCTCGACCTCGACAGCCACCGCAAGAAACGCGGAAAGTAACCGGCCGCTAGTCCTTGGGCCTTCGCGGGCGCTGTTTTGCCGATATCGATTTGATGATGAGCCGCTGCTCGCGCGCCGCATCGATCGGCGGCTCGCAGCGCTCCAGTGCAGCCGCAACCAAATCCTGCACGCCCGGATCGTCGAATGCCTCGGACGTATGCAGGCGGACGTGGCGCACCCGACTCCCCGAGCCGTTCAGCAGTCCGTGCGGATCAGGCAATCCGGCGCCGTAAAGGAAGCATAAGGTGACCCAGCGCGGCATGACCGCGAGCGAAAGAACCGCCTGCCCCGCCTTGTCGCTCGGCCCAAAGCCGATCGCGAGCGCATTGTAATTGTCGTAGACCATGACGGTCGCGCCGGGCACGCGCGCTTTCATCTTGCCGAGCAGCGCACGGGTAAGCGCCGCGACTTCAGGCGTGAACTTGTCGATGAAGCTGTCGAGCTCCGCCTGCGCTTCCATCCCGGCAAAATAGCACGGCCGCGCCGGCTGTTGCCAACGCGAGCCGCCGCCTCGATTTAGGAAGTCATGAACCGCGCCCGTGTCGTTACCCTGAATGCCGCGCTCGGGCCGCTCGATTATCGCGTGCCCGATGGAATGGCGGTCGGGCCGGGCTCGGTCGTCGTCGCCCCGCTGGGTCCGCGCCAGCTGCTCGGCGTCGCGTGGGAGGCGGAGCGGCTGCCGACCAACGAAGTGCCGGATTCGCGGCTGCGGCCGCTCGCCCGGGCGCTCGACGTGCCACCGATTGCGGCGCCGCTTCGCCGCCTGTGCGAATGGACCGCGGACTATTACCTCGCGCCGCTCGCTTCGGTGCTGCGGATGGTGCTGCCCTCCTCGGCGGCGCTCGAGGGTTCACGGCAGCTCATCGAGTACAGACCAACGGGCCTGACGCCCGATCGGGCACTCCGCAGCGCGAGAAGGCGCTTGCCGCTATCGAGGGCCGGCAAGGCACCGTCCGCGAGCTTGCCGATCACGCCGGGGTGAGCGACGCGGTGCTGCGCGGGCTAGTCAATGCTGGCGCGCTCGAGGCGGTTGCGGTGGATGCCGACCGTCCGCTCCCCTGCCCGGATCCGGAGTATGCGCCGCCGCGGCTGAGCGACGACCAGCGCGAGGCCGCGGCGAGCCTCGCCTCAGCGGTCGGCGGGGGCTTCGATCCGGTGCTGCTCGACGGAGTCACCGGCTCAGGTAAGACCGAAGTCTATTTCGAAGCCATCGCCGAGTGCCTGCGCCAGGGCCGCCAGGCCCTCGTACTCCTCCCCGAGATCGCGCTGACGGAGCCGTTCCTCAAGCGCTTCGAGGCGCGCTTCGGCTGCGCTCCGGTCGCGTGGCATTCGGACCTGCGCTCCTCGCAGCGGCGGCGCAACTGGCGCGGCATCGCAAGCGGCGAAGCGCAAGTCACCGTCGGCGCGCGCTCGGCCCTGTTCCTCCCCTATCCCGAGCTCGGGCTGATCGTCGTCGACGAGGCGCACGAGCCGAGCTTCAAGCAGGAGGATGGGGTCCAGTACCACGCCCGCGACACGGCGGTGATGCGGGCGAAGTTCGAGGATATTCCAGTGATCCTGTCGTCGGCGACGCCGGCGATCGAGAGCCGCCACATGGTCGAGATCGGCCGCTATCGCGAAGTGAGCCTGCCGGAACGCTTCGCCGGGGCAGCCTGCCCAAGATCCGCGCGATCGACCTGACGGAGGATCCGCCGCCGCGCGGACGCTGGCTTGCGCCCACGCTCGTAGAGGAGCTCGAGGCGAACCTCGGCCGCGGGGAGCAGTCGCTGCTGTTTCTCAACCGGCGCGGCTTCGCACCCCTCACGCTGTGCCGCCATTGCGGCCACCGCTTCCAATGCCCCAATTGCACCGCGTGGATGGTCGAGCACCGGCTGATGCATCGGCTCGCGTGCCATCATTGCGGCCATGTGATGCCGCCGCCCAAGGCCTGCCCCGAATGCGGGGAGGAGGACAGCCTCGTCGCCTGCGGCCCCGGCGTCGAGCGGATCGCCGATGAGGTCGCCGAGCTATTTCCGGAAGCGCGCACCGCGATCGTGACGTCCGACACGATCTGGTCGCCACTGCGGGCGGCCGAATTCGTGGGCGCGATGGAGGCTGGCGCAATCGACGTGGTGATCGGCACGCAGCTGGTGACCAAGGGCTATCACTTCCCCAACCTTACGCTGGTCGGCGTGGTCGATGCGGACCTCGGGCTGGCCGGCGGCGACCTGCGCGCCGCGGAGCGCAGCTTCCAGCAGATCCAGCAGGTCGCCGGCCGCGCCGGACGCGCCGACAAGCCCGGGCGGGTGCTCGTCCAGACCCACGATCCCGACGCGCCGGTCATCGCGGCGCTCGTGTCCGGCGATGTTCCGGCTTCTACGCCGCCGAAACCGAGGCGCGCCGCGAAGCCGCGATGCCGCCGTTCGGGCGCCTCGCAGCAATCGTGGTGTCGGCGGAAGATTCGGCCGAAGCCGAAGCCGTCGCGCGCCGCATCGGCCATGCCGCGCCGGAGGTCGAAGGCATGGCCGTGTTCGGCCCCGCCCCGGCACCGCTGGCGATGCTCCGCGGCCGGCATCGTCAGCGCCTTCTCGTCCATGCCCGCCGCACGCTCGACGTCCAGGACGTGATCCGCGACTGGCTTGCCGAGGTGGAATGGAGTTCCAAGGTTCGAGTCAGCGTCGACGTCGACCCCTACAGCTTCCTCTAGAAAAGCACCCCCAAACAGCGGCTTGCGCTCAGTGCCGAGCTTGCTAGCTTCGACGCGCCGAGCAAGGGGGCTTCATGAGGACAGTGTGGACGTGGTGCGTTGCTGCGACAGTCGCGGTCAGCGGAACGCAGGCGAACGCCGCCTGGTACGAGGCACAATCCAAGCACTTCATCATTTACGCCGACCAAAGTCCCAAGGCTCTCGCGGACTTCGGCACGCGGCTCGAGAAATTCGACCAGGCGGTTCGAGTGCTGCTGAAGATGGATGACCCCGTCATTGGCGACGGCAACCGCCTTACCGTGTACGTCCTGCCGACCGATGCCGACGTCAGAAAGCTCGCTGGCGACACCACGGGCTTTCTCTCGGGGTTCTACACCGGTCGGGCGACGGGTTCTCTGGCGTATATTGCGAAGCGGAACGGCCCCGAAGGCAATTCCGGCGCAGAGTCAGTGCTCTACCACGAATATTCGCATCACCTGATGATGCAGCAGCTCGATCACCCGTACCCCGAATGGTATGTCGAAGGCTTCGCCGAATATCTTTCCGCGCCGATGTTCGAACATGACGGGTCGGTCGGGATCGGCGCTCCGCCGCAACGCGATTGGAGCTTGCTGGACAAAAAATCGCTACCGATCGACCAGGTTCTGGGTGGGACTTACGGCGACGTAAGCAAATTGCCGAAAGAGCAGCGGCAGCTACTCTACGAACGTGCGTGGCTGCTGGTCCATTACCTCTTCATGGAACCGACGCGGCAAGGCCAACTGGACCATTATCTGCTCGCAGTATCGGCCGGCACACCACCTCCAACCGCGGCGCAGACCGCGTTCGGCGATCTCACGCGCCTTGAGAAAGAGCTGAACGCATATCGCCAGCGCAGCACGCTGCAATATTTCAAGATCCCGGCCAAGAAGATCAATCCACCGCCCGTCGAAGTCCGACCGTTAAGTCCAGCGGCCTCGCAGGTGGTCCTCTTGCGCGGCACCCTGAAGTACGGCGGCAGTGCATCGGAAGCGGAAACCCTGGCCGCGCAGGTGCGGCAGATCGAGGCTCAATACCCGGGAGACGAGCTGGTCGAGGCGACGCTCTCCGAGGCCGAACTCAAGACCGGCCACGCTGTCGCCGCGGAAGCGGCCGCGGACCGGGCTCTTAAAGCGAATCCGAGGAATACCGAGGCCATGATCCTCAAGGGCGATGCAATTGCAGCGCGCGGCAGAGACGCCGAAGACGAGCAACGACAGGCCCTCTTCGACGAGGCGCGCAAGACTTACATCGCCGCCAATAAGCTCGACACCGAGGATCCGGAACCTCTGTACGAATATTATCACAGCTATTTGCTTCAGGGCCGGCGGCCGACCGACAATGCCATTGCGGGCATGCACTATGCCTCAGACCTGGCGCCGCAGGATCTAAACCTGAGGCTGAACTCTGCGATTGCGTATCTCAACGAGGGCAAACCGGTAGATGCGCGTGCCACGCTCGTGCCGGTTGCCTATTCTCCCCACGGCGGAGGCATATCCGAAATGGCCCGGCGAATGCTGGCCGACATCGATGCCGGAAACCCGAAAAACGCGCTTCAGGAGCTGCGCGGCGGCTCTAGCTCGTCGGCGAGCCACTGAGCGCAAGCCGCCGCCGCACCCACCACGGTTGGACCAGCTGTCCGCGCCTGGCGGCCAGGACCACCAGCGACACCCCCGCGGCCGTGGCGACGCTTATCGCGATCGGCGAGGCCTCGAGCCCGAAACCATTGCCGGTCAGCAGCGGCGGACCGGACAGCCGGGCGGTCAGCAGTCCGTGGGCGTTCACGCCCGACACCGGGATGTCGAAAATCTCGCCCTGGGTGAAGTTCCAGGCGGCGTGGATGCCCATCGGCAGCCACAGGCTGCGCGTCAGCATGTAAGCGCCGCCGAGCAGCACTCCGGCCTCGAAGGCGATACCGGCCGCGGCAAGGATGCTCGCGTTGGGATTGGCAAGATGCGCGGCGCCGAAAAAGGCCGAGGTCAGTAGCAAGGCCGCCCAGCTGCCGCCGAACTCCTCGAGCCAGCGGAAAAGGACTCCGCGGAACAGCATCTCTTCCGAGACCGCGGCGAAAATGCCGGGGCCGAGCAGCGCGGGCAGTAACCCGGTCAGATCGCCCTCGCCTGTCACTCGATAGATCCCGATCGCCGCGGCGATCGCAACGGCCAGCGCGAAAACGACGAAGCCGCCGGCGAGGCCACCGAGCAGGGGCCGAAGGGACCCGGTGAGGCGCAAGTCGTCGCGCGGGTACTCGCCGAGGCGGCGGATGACGAGCTTGTAAAGAATGATGAGGGTTGCCGACGCAATGACCTCGAAACTCATCTCTCGCGTGAGGCCGGGAATGCGCGGAAGAACGAACCGGTCGATTATCACTGCGATAGCGATGCCGACCATGATCACCGCCGCGCCGATCAGCATCGCCACGAGCGGAAAATCGACGATCCGCCGCCAAAGCGGCCGCTCTATTGCCCCAGTCTCGCTCATGCGCGCTTCCCCGTTCGGATCGACCGTTGAGCTGAACGGACCGGGCACTTCAAGATTTTTTGAACCGTTCGACCCGACGTGCGAACATACCGGTCACGCGTGTTTGGATAACAAGAAAATAACCATGGGCCGTGGGGGGCGATCTTCGGAGGAGATTTCCATGCGCCTACACAAACAGGGGACTATTGCGCGGACCGCATTGTTGGCCACCGCCACGGCATTCGGCTTGGCCTGTTCGGACCCGGCGTCGGCCCAGATCGCGCAACAGATCAATCTCGCAACCGACGACAACACCTTTCTCGTGAGTCAGGGGTTTGCGCCGGCGGCGAACGTCGATCCGAACCTCGTCAATCCGTGGGGGATGAGCTATTCTCCCACGAGCCCGTTCTGGATTTCGGATCAGGTCACGGGCAGAGCTACGCTCTACACCGGCGCCGGCGCCCCTCAATCGCTCGTCGTGACGATACCCAGCGCACCGGACGCTGGGCCCACAGGGCAGGCATTCGTCGGGGGCAGCGGTTTCCAGATACCCGGCGGCAACAATGCTCTCTTCGCTTTCGCCAATCTGGACGGCACCATTTCAGCCTGGAATGGTGGAACGGCGGCCACCGTCCAAGTTAATACGCCGGACGCGGTCTACACCGGTCTCGCAGCCGGCAGCAGCGGTGGAAACAATTATCTCTACGCCGCCAATAATGCAGCCGGCACCATCGATGTCTTCGATCAGAACTTCGCGGCGGCGACGCTAACCGGGAGTTTCCTCGACCCGAACCTCCCGGCCGGTCTCTCGCCGTTCAATGTCGCCAACATCGGAGGTCAGCTCTTCGTCACTTATGCGGCCGGTGGGGACGACGCCGACGAGCAAGCGCTCGGCACTGGCGCAGTCGACGTGTTCAGGACGGACGGAACGCTGATCGGCCGCTTCGCGACCGGCGGCAATCTGCTGTCGCCCTGGGGCATCGCGCAAGCGCCAAGCGGTTTTGACGGCCTTGGCGGCGATATCCTCGTTGGCAATTTCTCCGACGAAGACGGCTTTATCAACATCTTCGATCCGAACGGGACTCCTTTGGGTTTGCTGACAATGAATGGCGACCCATTCAACATGCCCTATTTGTGGGCCTTGGGGTTCCGAACGGGCGGACCCGGTGTTGACCCGAACTCGCTCTACATCACCGCAGGCATCGGCGACGAGGAACATGGACTGTTCGCTCAGCTGCTTCCCGTGCCCGAGCCCTCGACGTGGGCGATGATGCTGGTCGGTTTCGGAGCCATCGGCCTGGCGTTCCGCGGCCGCCGCAGACACGGGTCCGCGCTGGCGTCGACCTGATCGTCAGTCGACCAGCGGCAGCTCCGGAGCTGCCGCTGGATGGCCCTCGGCGGCGAGCAGCTTTCTCTTGCGTTCGATACCGCCGCCGTAACCGCCGAGCGTACCGTCGCTGCGGATCACCCGGTGGCACGGGATCAGCACGCAGACGTGATTGTCGCCGTTGGCTGAGCCGACGGCGCGCACCGCCTTTGGCGCTCCGATCGCAGCAGCGATATCAGCGTAGCTGCGGGTCTCGCCGGGCGGGATCTTCCTGAGCTCGCGCCACACCGCCTCCTGGAAGGCGGTGCCGGCAACGTCGATCGGGAGGTCCGGCGCGGCGAGCGGCCGCTGAATCGCGATCAACGCGCCTTCGACCAGTTCGCGAAGCCCCCCGTCGTCCTCGACGATCGTCGCCTTTGGGAACAGGCGCTGCAGCGATTCCACGCTGTCGTCGAACGTCAGCCGGCAAATGCCCTTGGACGTGGCTGCGATCAGCATCGTCCCCAAAGGGCTATCGAACGTCGTCCACCGGATGGTCTCGCCGCGACCGCCGTCGCGCCAGGCCGATGGAGTCATTCCGAGCCTCTCTTTCGCATCGCTGTAGAAACCGCTCGGCGCCGAATAGCCGGCGTGGTAGATCGCATCTGTGACCCGGCCGTTTTGCCTGAGCGCGGCCTCCGCGCGCTTACTCCTGAGGCCACGCGCATATTCCGCCGGCGAGACGCCAAGGTCGCGCTTGAAGAGGCGCTGGAAGTGGTGCGGCGCGTAGCCGACCGCTTCGGCGAGCTCGGTCAGCGTCGGCGGCTCCTCGGCGGCTTCGATGATCTTCACCGCTCTTGCGATAGCCTCGCGGTCGCGGCCGACCGCGTCGGGCTTGCAGCGCAGGCACGACCGAAAGCCGGCGGCGCGCGCTTCCTCGCCCGAAGCGTAGAAGATGACATGCTCACGCTTGGGGCGGCGGGCCGGGCAGCTCGGCTTGCAGTACACGCCAGTGGTCTTGACGGCGCCGATCACCCGCCCGTCCCAGCTGCGGTCGCGGCGCATGAACGCGGCCCAGGCGGTATCCGGATCGAGGCGCGTGATGTTGTCCACCAAAGCCGATCTAGGCGGCTGGATGGGCTGTGCAAGCGTAGCCATGGTCAGGCCCTTTCGATTTTGGCTGAGAAGCAGCCGCGCGTCGCATTGTGCGCGTGGATGGTCTGGATATCGGCGTTGGCGAACAGCCGCCGGATGCCAGCGTCGGCCTCGCCCGGTTGAGTGAGGATCGCATCGACCATCATCCCGTCTTTGTCGAAGGCGCGCAGTGACAACACCCGCGATTCGAACACCGGCGGCACCTCGTCGATGAATTCACCGGCCGCTTCCGCACCTTCGGTCACGAAGATTGCGTGACTGGCGCGATAGGGGTTCGCGACATCGTGACTGACGTGGTTCACGAGAAGCATGCTCTCGCCGATGTCGCGGTCCGTCAGGCTCACGCGGCAGGGGTAGCTCGGCTTCTGATCCACAATCATGCGGACGATGCCGCGTTTCGAAAGCTCCTCGTCCGAAAGGCCGAAGAGCGGGCGGTACGGTGCGGGGTCGAGCCCTGTGATTCGATAGGTCATGCGGCGGTCGTACGGCCCGCCAACATTTCACGCTTCCTGTGCCTTGCGGTCAAAGTAAGGGCACGTGGCGATGGCCCTCAGCTTCCATTCCGGCGATCTCGACAGCGCGGATGTGCAGGCGCTGCTGACGTATCATTTCCAGCAGATGCGGGAGACCTCCCCGCCCGAGGCCTGCCACGTGCTCCCGATCGATGGACTGCGCGACCCGGCGGTGACTTTCTGGTCGGCGCGAGACGAGGGTGCGCTCGTCGGCGTCGGCGCGCTGAAGGAACTCGCGCCCGACCACGGCGAGATCAAGTCGATGCGCACGGCGCCCGCCGCGCTCGGCCGCCGCGTCGGCCGCAAGATCCTCCACCACATCGTCGCCGAGGCCCGCCGGCGCGGATACAAGCGCCTCAGTCTCGAGACCGGTAGCACCGAGCCCTTCGCCGCCGCGCTGCGGCTCTACGAGAGCGAAGGCTTCGAGCCCTGCGGACCTTTCGGCGAGTACCAGCACACGCCGCTCACCCGCTTTTTCACACGCGAGCTTTAGCCCGGGCGCGCACCACCTTGCATCCCCCGCGACCCCTTGCTAGTGGCGCGCGCATCCCATGGGGGCGTCGCGGGGCTAACCTGCGGCAGCGCCCCGTTTTTTCATGGGGCCATTTTCCGTTTCTGGAGCTTTTCGCGCGTGGAGACATCCGGCGGCATTCGGGCCAGCTTAGCAGGGCGCTACGCGTCGGCTTTGTTCGACCTCGCACGCGACGAGCGGCAGATCGACGCCGTCGGCCGCAGCCTCGATGCGCTCAACCAGGCGCTGCTCGATTCGAAAGATTTCGCCGAGCTGATCACGAGCCCGATCGTCTCGCGCGAGGACGCAGGCAAGGCCTTCGCCGGGCTCGCTCCGCAGCTCGGGCTCGATCCGATCACTGCCAATTTCCTCGGCGTGCTCGCGAAGAACGGCCGCAAGGGCGAGCTGCGCAAGATCATTCGCGCCTTCCGCCGCCTCTCCGCCGAGCACCGCGGCGAGGTGACCGCGGAGGTCGTAACCGCGCGTCCGCTCAATGACGACCAGATCGGAGCGCTGAAGCAGCAGCTCCGCACGCGCGCCGGCCGCGACGTCACCATCGACGCCGAGGTCGATCCCAACATCCTCGGTGGAATCGTCGTCAAGCTGGGCAGCCAGCAAATCGATGCGTCGATCCGCACCAAACTCAACCGACTCGCTCAGGCGATGAAAGGCTAATCGAAACCATGGAAATCCGCGCCGCTGAAATCTCCCGCGTCATCCGCGACCAGATCGCGAATTTCGACGCAGAAGCTCAGGTCTCGGAAGTCGGCACCGTGCTGTCCGTCGGCGACGGGATCGCCCGCATCTACGGCCTCGACAATGTGCAGGCCGGCGAGATGGTCGAGTTCGACAACGGCACCAAAGGCATGGCGCTGAACCTCGAGGCCGATAACGTCGGAGTCGTTATCTTCGGCTCCGACGCCGACATCTCCGAAGGGTCGGGCGTCAAGCGCACCGAGACCATCGTCGACGTTCCGATCGGCAAGGCGCTGCTCGGCCGGGTCGTCGACGCGCTCGGCAATCCGATCGACGGCAAAGGTCCGATCGAGGCGACCGAGCGCCGCCGCGTCGAGGTCAAGGCCCCCGGAATCATCCCGCGCAAGTCGGTTCACGAGCCGGTGCAGACTGGGCTGAAGGCGCTCGACGCGCTGGTCCCCATCGGCCGCGGGCAGCGCGAGCTGATCATCGGCGACCGCCAGACCGGCAAGACCGCGGTCGCGCTCGACACCTTCATCAACCAGAAGGAGATCAACAAGTCGGGTAAGGAGAGCGAGAAGCTCTACTGCATCTACGTCGCGATCGGGCAGAAGCGCTCGACGGTCGCGCAGATCGTCCGCGCGCTCGAAGAGAATGGCGCGATGGACTACACCATCGTCGTCGCCGCGACCGCGTCGGAGCCGGCGCCGCTGCAGTTCCTCGCGCCCTACACCGGCTGCGCAATGGGCGAATATTTCCGCGACAACGGCATGCATGCCGTGATCGTCTATGACGACTTGTCGAAGCAGGCCGTCGCCTATCGCCAGATGTCGCTGCTGCTGCGCCGTCCGCCGGGCCGCGAAGCTTATCCGGGCGACGTTTTCTATCTCCACAGCCGCCTCCTCGAGCGCGCCGCGAAGATGAACGACGAGCACGGCGGCGGTTCGCTGACCGCGCTTCCGGTCATCGAGACGCAGGCGGGCGACGTTTCGGCCTACATCCCAACGAATGTCATCTCGATCACCGACGGCCAGATCTTCCTTGAGACCGACCTCTTTTATCAGGGCGTGCGCCCGGCGATTAACGTCGGCCTATCCGTCAGCCGCGTCGGCTCGGCCGCGCAGACCAAGGCGATGAAGAAGGTCGCCGGCTCGATCAAGCTGGAGCTCGCACAGTACCGCGAGATGGCCGCGTTCGCGCAGTTCGGGTCGGACCTCGACGCTTCCACCCAGCGTCTGCTCGCCCGCGGCGCGCGCCTGACCGAGTTGCTCAAGCAGCCGCAATATGCGCCGATGCCAATCGAGGAGCAGGTCGCCTCGATCTATGCTGGCACGCAGGGCTTCCTCGATACGGTCGATGTGAAGGACGTGGTCCGTTACGAGGCGGCGATGCTGAGCTTCCTCCGCTCGGAGAAGCCGGAGATCCTCGCCAAGATCCGCGAAAGCAAGGCGCTCGACGACGACACCGCCGCTGCGCTCAAGGACGCGCTGACCGGCTTCGGGAAGACGTTTGCATAGGACTGTTCCCCGGCGAAGGCCGGGGCCCAGGATTTATTCGTTTGGCTGGATACCGGCCTTCGCCGGTAAACAAGGGTAGAATGGCAAGTCTCAAGGCCCTCAAGATCCGCATCGGCTCGGTCAAGTCGACGCAGAAGATCACCAAGGCGCTGAACATGGTCGCTGCGTCGAAGCTTCGCCGCGCCCAGCAGAATGCGATCGCCGCGCGGCCCTACTCGGCGCGGATGACCGACGTGGTGACCTCGCTGGCATCGCGCGTGACGCCGGGTCCGCAAAGCCCGAAGCTGATGGTCGGCACGGGCAAGGACGACACCCACCTTATCATCGTCGCGACCGCGGATCGTGGCCTCGCCGGCGCGTTCAGCAGCAACATCGTTCGGGCGGCGCGGCGCAAGGCCGACGCCCTCATCGGCGAAGGCAAGTCGGTCCTGTTCTACATCGTCGGCCGCAAGGGCCGCCCGGTGCTTCAGCGGCTGTTCCCGAAGCAGATCATTGCGCAGTACGACACAAGCGAGATGAAGGCGCCGACCTACGCCGACGCGCAGGCGATCGCGAAGGACATCATCGACCGCTACCAAACTGACGGCATCGACGTCGTCCACCTCGCCTACGCGAACTTCCGCTCGACGCTGGTGCAAGAACCGACGGTCGATCAAATCATCCCGGTTCCACCCCGCGCGGCTGAGGAATCGACCGGCCCGGCTTCGCTTGCCGCAATCGAATATGAGCCGGACGAGGAGGACATCCTCAACGATCTCATCCCGCGCAATATCGCGGTCCAGCTCTACCGCGCGCTGCTCGAAAACCAGGCCGGCTTCTACGGCTCGCAGATGACCGCGATGGACAATGCGACGCGCAATGCCGGCGACATGATCAAGAAGCTCGGGATCATCTACAATCGGCAGCGCCAGGCGGTGATCACGACGGAATTGATCGAGATTATTTCGGGAGCCGAGGCCTCTCACTTGCCTGGGCGGAAGGAAGAGCCAACAGAAGCAGATGGGCCACTGCCTCGCGGGAACGAAGGTCGCAGGATGGCCACCGCCGCCGAACAAGACCCGCAAGAAAGCCGGAAGGCCGCGGCCTCCGCGACCCTTCCGCCCGCAACGTACTCCCAAGCAATATCACCGGCCGCATTAGCCAGGTCATCGGCGCCGTCGTCGACGTCGCCTTCGAGGGCGACCTGCCGCCGATCCTCTCGGCGCTCGTCACCGACAATGGCGGCAACCGCCTGGTCCTCGAAGTCGCGCAGCACCTTGGCGAAAACGTCGTCCGAACGATCGCCATGGATTCGACCGAGGGCCTGACCCGCGGACAGGAAGTGCACTCGACCGGTTCGGAAATTCGCGTTCCGGTTGGTCCGATGACGCTCGGGCCGCATCATGAATGTCGTCGGCGAGCCGATCGACGAGCTCGGCCCGATCGGCAGCGATATGAGCGCGCCGATTCATGCCGCAGCTCCCGCTTTCGTCGACCAGTCGACCGAAGCCTCGATCCTCGTCACCGGAATCAAGGTGATCGACCTGCTCGCGCCCTACGCGCGCGGCGGCAAGATTGGCCTGTTCGGCGGCGCTGGCGTCGGCAAGACCGTGCTGATCCAGGAACTGATCAACAATATCGCCAAGGGCCATGGCGGCGTCTCGGTCTTCGCCGGGGTCGGCGAGCGCACCCGCGAGGGCAACGACCTCTACCACGAGTTCCTCGACGCGGGCGTCATCGCCAAGGACAAGGACGGCAAGCCGACGCCGGAAGGGTCGAAGGTCGCGCTCGTCTACGGTCAGATGAACGAGCCGCCGGGCGCCCGCGCGCGCGTCGCGCTCAGCGGCCTCACGCTCGCCGAATATTTCCGCGACCAGGAAGGCCAGGACGTGCTCTTCTTCGTCGACAACATCTTCCGCTTCACCCAGGCGGGATCCGAAGTGTCGGCGCTACTCGGCCGCATCCCCTCGGCCGTGGGTTACCAGCCGACGCTCGCGACGGACATGGGCGCGCTGCAGGAGCGGATCACCTCGACCAATAAGGGGTCGATCACGTCCGTGCAGGCGATCTACGTGCCCGCCGACGACTTGACCGACCCGGCGCCGGCAACGAGCTTCGCCCACCTCGACGCGACGACGACGCTTAACCGCGCGATCTCGGAGCTCGGCATCTATCCGGCCGTCGATCCGCTGGATTCGACCAGCCGCGTGCTCACTCCCGCGGTCGTGGGCCAGGAGCATTATGAGGTCGCGCGTGCCGTTCAGGCGACCTTGCAGCGCTACAAGAGCCTGCAGGACATCATCGCCATTCTCGGCATGGACGAGCTGTCGGAAGAGGATAAGCTGACCGTCAGCCGCGCCCGCAAGATCCAGCGCTTCCTGTCGCAGCCGTTCCACGTCGCCGAGGTGTTCACCGGCATCCCCGGCAAGTTCGTGCAGGTCGAGGACACGGTGCGCTCGTTCAAGGCGGTGGTCGACGGCGAGTACGACCACCTCCCCGAAGCGGCTTTCTACATGGTCGGCGGAATCGAGGAAGCGGTCGCCAAAGCCGAGAAGCTCGCGCAGGAGGCGTAAGACTTCCCCTCCCATTCAAGGGAGGGGTGAAGGGGTGGGTGACGAGCGAACGGGCTCAATGCCCGTGAAAGGGAGGGGAGGAGAAAGCGAAGAATGAACGACTTGAAGCTCGAAGATTGCGTCAACACGCACTGCCCCTGGTCCGGC
>CAWKHO010000017.1:0-144990 GCA_963849435.1 uncultured Alphaproteobacteria bacterium | reverse complement strand
CGCGGCCGGGCAGCGGCTCGACCGTCCACACCTTGCTGTCGAACCCCGGAATTGCGCCGCCGTGAAGCGCATTTGGACCATCGTTGGCGACGAGCTTCACTTCCTTGCCGTCAACGGTGAAGCGGGCGCGGGCGATGCGCCCGGCGTAGCGGCCGATGATCGCACCAAAGCGATAATCCTGATTGTGCGCCTCATAGATCCGCGCCGCCGAACCCGAGCGCCACATTGGCTTTCCGCCCGCGGCCGTCAGGCACGTCGATTTGCGTAATGATCCCGCCATAGTTGATGATGCGGACCTCCGCGCCGTGCGCATTGCGCAGGATATATTCGCTGACCGGCTGTCCGGCCTTGGTGGTGCCATAGGGGCGGACCTCGACCGCTTTCGGCGTTGCAACGACCGGAGCAGAGAGCACCGTCAGCATCAAACCCGTGAGAAATCGCATCCCGCCCCTCCTGACTCGGCCCAGAAGCTCGCCGCAGCCGGAGCAGCGGTCAAGCGCCAAGTCTCGACTCGGCCGCCCGACGGAGGCAATGCGGCGCCATGGCACGCGTGCTGTTGATCGTCGGCGGCGGGATTGCGGCATACAAGTCGCTGGAACTGGTGCGCCTGCTCAGAAAGCCGGACACGAGGTTACACCCGTCCTCACCAGGGGCGGCGAGCATTTCGTCACCGCGATGAGCCTTGGCACGCTCGCCGAAAGCCGCGTCTATAGCTCGCTCTGGGAGCTCAAGGACGAGATCGAGATCGGCCACATCCAGCTCTCCCGCGCGGCCGATTTCATCCTCGTCTGCCCCGCGACAGCCGACCTATCGCCAAGATGGCCGCCGGCCTCGCCGACGACCTCGCAACCACCCTGCTGCTCGCGACCGACAAGCCCGTCGTCGTCGCACCCGGCGATGAACGCCCGCATGTGGCAGCACGCGGCGACACAGCGAAATGTGCAGCAGCTGCTCGCCGACGGCCTCAAGGTGATCGACCCGGCCGAAGGCGAAATGGCGTGCGGCGATATCGGCCCCGGGCGCCTGCCGGAGCCCGACGCGATTGTGGAGTGGCTAAGTTCGAACGCGCTGCTCGCGAACACGTGACGCTCGAAGGCAAGCACATTCTCGTCACGGCCGGGCCGACCCACGAGCCGATTGATCCCGTCCGGGTGATCGCCAACCGCTCATCGGGCCGTCAGGGGTTCGCGATTGCCGCGGCTGCGGCCGAGGCCGGCGCGCGGGTGACCTTGGTCGCGGGACCCGTCGCGCTGGAAACGCCGCCCGGCGTCGACCGGGTCGATGTCGAGACCGCTGAGCAGATGGCGAACGCCGTCATGGCGGCATTGCCCGCAGACGCCGGAATCCTCGTCGCAGCCGTCGCGGACTGGCGCGTGGAACCCGCGCCGGCCAAGCTCAAGAAGGGCGCAGGCCCGCCAGAGTTGGCCTTTCTCCCTACCCGCGACATCCTCGCGGAGCTAAGCGCATCGTCCCAGCGCCCGCGCCTCCTCGTCGGCTTCGCGGCGGAAACCGATCGCGTGGTCGAGCAGGCGGTCGCAAAGCGCCAAGCCAAGAACGCCGACTGGATCGTCGCCAACGACGTTTCCGGAGACGTGATGGGCGGTCACCGCAACCGCGTGCACCTGATCACCGCCGACGGCGTCGAGGATTGGCCAGAGACGTCCAAGGCGGAAGTCGCACAGCACTTGATCGCGCTGGTTGCTGAGGCTCTAGGCTGATCCGCAGGCCTTGCACCCCGGGTCCGCCGGGATCCGGATCGTTCGCCAGCTCAGTTTCTCGCCGTCGAACAAGTGGAGCATACCGGCGGCATCCTCGCCGATGCCGACGATGGTGTTGATCGTGAGCAGAGCGGCGAAATTGCCCACGGTGCCGGTAAGCGCGCCCAGCACGCCCAGCTCCGCGCAATTGTCGCAATCCTCGGCATCGAACGCATCGCCGACAAAACAGCGGTAGCAAGGCTTCGAACGGAACAGCCCAACCTGCCCCTGAAACTGAACCGCCGCCGCCGAAACCAGCGGAATCGCCGAGTGCCACGCACGCATCGCTGACCGCGAGCCGGTCGCGAAATTGTCGCTCCCGTCGATCACCAGATCATGGTCGCGAGAAGCTCGGCGGCATTGTCCGCGCCGATCCGCTGCTGGACCGGAGTGGCTTCCACGAAGTGGTTCAGCCGGTGCACGAATTGGAGCGCGAGGTCGGCCTTCGAATATCCTGATCCGCTCCCGAAAGAGCGGCTGGCGATGCAGATTGCCGATCTCGACCACGTCGTCGTCGATGATCGTGAGCGCACCGACGCCCGCACCGGCAAGCGCCGGAATGACCGCGCTGCCGATCCCGCCGGCGCCAATCACCGCCACCCTCGCCGCCTTTAACTTGCGCTGCCCGACTCCCCCGACCTGCGGCAGCACGATATGCCGCGCATAGCGCTCGAGCTCGTCGTCGGAGAGGGTCACCGGCCGGTGGAGCCGAAGCCCCCGGCTCCGCGGCTCGTTTCGCTCAGCGTCGCGACCTCGACGAAATCCGCCTTGAGCACCGGAGCAGGCACAAGCTGCGCGATCCGCTCGCCGCGCCGCACTTCGAACGGCTCGGAACCGAGGTTGGCGAGGATCACCTTCACCTCGCCACGATAATCGTGATCGATCGTGCCCGGCGTGTTGAGACAGGTGATGCCGTGCTTGAGCGCGAGCCCCGAGCGCGGGCGGACCTGAACTTCATAACCTTCGGGGATCGCGATCGCGAAGCCGGTCGCGACCGCATGCCTTTGTCCCGGAGCAAGGGTCAGATCCTCGGCGGCTACCACATCAAGGCCAGCCGCGCCCTCGGTCGCGTAGCTCGGCGCCGGAAGCCCGTCGCCGTGCGGCAGCCGCTGCAGCTGGATTTCGATCATTTCCGCTTCTTCCGCGCCGGCTTTCTTCCGCGCTTTTGCGAAGGCCCCTTAGCCGCTTTCTCGTCGATCAGCCGCACGGCTTCATCCAAGGTCACCGTCTTCGGGTCGGCGCCCTTGGGCAGGGTCGCATGCGTGGCGCCGTCGCTGACATAAGGACCGTACTTGCCGGCCATCGCCTTGATGTCCTTGCCGCTCTCCGGGTGCTTGCCGAGCACCGCGATCGGCTCGCGCGAGCCGCCCTGGCGCCGTCCGGCGCCCGAAGCGGCGTCGGCAAGCTTCGCGACTGCGGCGTTCATGCCCGTCTCGAACACCTCGGCGGTCGATCCGAGCTTCGCATATTTGCCATCGTGGGCGAGATACGGCCCGTAGCGGCCAATCGAAGCGGTGATCGGCTTTCCGGTCTCCGGATGCGGGCCGATCTCGCGCGGGAGCGACAGCAGCCGCTCGGCCACCTCCATCGTGACGTCTTCGACCGGCACGTCCTTCGGGATGGATGCGCGCTTCTCGCCGCGCTCGACATACGGCCCGAAGCGGCCGGTTTTCAGTGAAATGCCGTCGCCGAGCTCCTGCGGCCCTTCCCCCGCCTGCTCGCCGCCTGGCTGTCCGAACTTCTGCGTGTAACGGCATTCGGGATAGTTCGAGCAGGCGACAAACGCGCCGAACTTCCCGCCGCGCAGGCTCAGCCGTCCGTTGCCGCATTGCGGGCAGAGCCGCGGATCGGTTCCGTCCTCCCGCGGCGGGTAGAGCCAGGGCGCAAGGAACTCGTCGAGCGCCTCGGTGATCTCCGATGGCTTCTGGTCCATGACGTCGCCGGCCTTCGGCTTGAAGTCGCGCCAGAATTCAGCGAGCAATTTCTGCCAATCGAGCCGCCCGCCGGACACGTCGTCCAGCTCTTCCTCGAGTTCGGCGGTGTAATCGTAACTCACATATTTCTCGAAGAAGCGCTCGAGGAACGCGGTCACCAGGCGCCCGCTCTCCTCGGGGACGAACCGCGCCTTTTCCACCCGCACATATTCGCGGTCCTTCAGAGTCTGCAGGATCGACGCGTAGGTCGACGGCCGGCCGATCCCCAGCTCCTCCAGGCGCTTGACCAGGCTCGCCTCGGAGTAACGCGGCGGCGGCTGCGTGAAATGCTGCGTCGCTTCGACTCCGGTCTTGGCTGGAGCATCGCCTGCGCGCAGCGCCGGCATCCGCGCGCCTTCCTCGTCCTCCGCGCGCTCGTCGCGGCCTTCTTCGTAGAGCGCCAGATATCCAGGGAAGAGCACGACCTGTCCCGACGCGCGAAGCACGGCGCGCCCCGCTCCGTCCGTCAGCTCTACGGTCGTACGCTCAAGCCGCGCTGAGGCCATCTGGCTCGCCAGCGCCCGGTTATAGACCAGCTCGTACAGCCGCGCGTGGTCGCCGGAGGCTGCATGAGCGCGGTCGAAATCGGTCGGGCGGATCGCCTCGTGCGCTTCCTGCGCATTCTTGATCTTGCTCGTGTATTGCCGCGGCCGGTCGGGCACGTAGCCGGCGTCGTACCGGCTCGTGATCGCGCGGCGGGCAGCGCTGATCGCCTCCGGCGCCATGTCGATGCCGTCGGTCCGCATGTAGGTGATCAGCCCCTGCTCGTAGAGCGCCTGCGCAACCCGCATCGTGTGGCTTGCGGCGAAGCCGAGCTTGCGCGCAGCCTCCTGCTGCAGGGTCGAAGTGGTGAACGGCGGCGGCGGGTTCTTCGCGAACGGCTTGGTCTCAACCGACGACACCGTGAAGCGTCCCGCATCGAGCACCGCTTTGGCGGCATCGGCGTCACCTTTGTTGCCGATCGTCAGCCGGTCGATCTTCTTGCCATCGAGCTGGACCAGCCGGCCGGTGAAGCTCTGCCCGTCCGCTTCGAAGGTCGCACTGACCTGCCAGTATTCCTGCGCCTTGAAGACCTCGATCTCGCGCTCGCGATCGACGATCAGCCGCAGCGCGACCGATTGCACCCGCCCCGCCGACTTCGCGCCCGGAAGCTTGCGCCACAGGATCGGCGACAGCGTGAAGCCAACGAGATAATCGAGCGCGCGGCGTGCGCGGTAGGCATCGATCAGATCCTCATCGAGCCCGCGCGGATGCTTCATCGCCTCGGTGACCGCCGAATTCGTGATTGCGTTGAAGGTCACGCGCTGGACGTTTGCCGGCAGCGCCTTCTTCTGGCGGAGCACCTCCTGGACGTGCCAGCTGATCGCCTCACCCTCCCGGTCGGGGTCGGTGGCGAGGATCAGGGTGTCGGCATTCTTCGCCTCGTCGGCGATCGCCTTTAGCTGCTTCGACCGATCCGGCGAGACCTGCCACAGCATTTCGAAGTCATGGTCCGGATCGACCGAGCCGTCCTTAGGCGGCAAATCGCGCACATGCCCGAACGAAGCGAGCACACGGTGCCCGCTCCCCAGATATTTCTCGATGGTTTTCGCCTTTGCAGGCAATTCGACGACGACGAGTTTCAAGATGTTTGCTGCCCTATACGTACGTACGCGCGATGGTGGAGGCCGAGGAATCCCCGCGTCAAGCGGCGTGCAGACTCACCTTCCCGCCCGCATGACGGTCGAGCCGGCCGGCGAGGTCCAGCTCGAGCAAGGCCATCTGCACCGCGCCGCTTGACGCCCCGGACAGCCGGATGATCTCGTCAACCGGGACTGGAGACGGGCCGAGCAGCGCCTCGACGGCACGCAGCACCGCATCGTCCGGCGCCTCCGCAGGCGCGGCTTCGAACCGCTGCGTCGGCGCCGCAACGCGCAATTCCAGCGGTCGCAGCTCCTCGACCACATCGGCGGCGTTCTGCACCAGGGTCGCCCCGTCGCGGATCAGCTGGTTGCAACCCTGCGCGCGCGGGTCGAGCGGCGAGCCCGGCACCGCCATCACCTCGCGGCCCGCCTCCGCGGCCAGCCGCGCCGTGATCAGCGAGCCTGAACGCGGAGCAGCCTCAACGACTATTGTTCCCGTGCTGATCCCGGCGATAATCCGGTTGCGGTACGGGAAGTGCCGAGCGCGCGGCTCGGTCCCCGGCGGCATTTCCGCGATCACCAGTCCGCGTTCGTACAGCGCCTTCTGCCGCGCCTCGTTCTCGGGCGGATAGAATATGTCGATGCCGCCAGCGACCACGGCAATGGTGCCAGTCTCGATCGCGCCGTCGTGCGCAACGCTGTCGATCCCGCGGGCGAGGCCCGAAACGACGACGAGGTTCTGTTGGCCGAGATCGTAGGCGAGGCCGCGCGCGAAACGGCACGCGGCCGCGGAGGCATTGCGCGCGCCGACGATGGCTACGGCCATCCGATCGAGCAGGTTGAGATTGCCCTTGGCCATCAGCAGCGGCGGCGCGTCTTCAAGCTCGGCGAGCAGCCGCGGATAGAGCCCCTGGCCAAGCGTCAGATATTTCGCTCCGAGCTTCTCGACAGCCGCTATCTCGCGCTCGGCCTGGTCGCGGCCGAACAGCCGCGGCGGAGCCCCGCCCCCGCGCCGCGCCAGGTCCGGAACCGCATCGAGCGCCGCAGCCGCGCTCCCGAAGCGCGCGATCAGCTGCCGAAAGGTGACTGGGCCGATCCCCGGCGATCGGACCAGCCGCAGCCGGTCGATCAGGTCCTGGACATCTACTCGTGGCTCGGTTCCTTTCGAGAGGCGAAGGATGTTCTCGCGGTGCTTCCACAGCACGAGCAACGCGAAACCGAGCAGCATTGGAAAAAGCGCCTGATCTTTCATGATGAAGGCGGTGACGGGCGCGCTGATCGCCGCCGCCATTCCCGCCACAGACGAGATTCGGATCGTCAGCAGCAGGAGAATCCACACCGCCGCATAAACGGCGGCGGCAATCGGCAACAGGACGATGAGGGCCCCAAACAATGTTGCAACGCCCTTGCCGCCGCGAAACTTGAGCCAGACCGGATAAAGATGGCCGACGAAAGCACCTGCGGCGGCCGCGGCTCTGGTCTCCTCGCCAAACAATTTCCAGGCAATCAGGATTGCGGCGGTCGCCTTGAGGCAATCGAGGATGAGCGTCAGCGCGGCAAGGCCCTTGCTCCCGGTCCGCAACACATTGGTCGCGCCGATACTGCCCGACCCGATGTCGCGCACATCGCCCCTGCCCGCGAGCCGCGTCAGCACGAGTCCGAACGGGATCGAGCCAAACAGATAGCCAAGCGCCAAAGCGAACAGCATCTCCCGGTTCATGCGAAGGTGGTAGCAAATCGAAGCGCCGACGCAATGAACTCATCTCCCCGACATTGTGTGAAGGGGGACCATGCGCAGCATGGTGGAGGGTTCTCACCCAAGATCGACGCGTGGACTATGGAATGCTCGCTATCCGCCCATGCCTGCCATTAGCTGACGCTCCGGGTGGAACTCTCTGGTCACTTGTCCGCTACGACGCACATGGACGATGCAATCATGACCAGAGCAGCGCCTACGGTCACCCTGAACAATGGCGTAGAGATGCCAATCCTAGGCTTCGGGGTCTTCCAAGTCCCCGACCCTGCGGAGTGCGAGCGCAGTGTTCGCGATGCGCTCGACGTGGGTTACCGTCTCCTCGACACAGCCGCGTCCTACGGCAACGAGGAGGCAGTCGGCGCAGCTATTGCGCGGAGCGGAGTTGAGCGCGCGGAGATCTTCGTAACGACGAAGCTGTGGGTCGAGGACGCAAGCTATGACGGAGCTAAGACCGCGTTCGAGCGCTCACTGAACAAGCTCAGGCTCGATTACCTCGACCTCTATTTAATTCACCAGCCCTACGGCGACGTTTACGGCGCGTGGCGGGCGATGGAGGAACTGTATCGCGCAGGAAAAATTCGCGCGATCGGCATCAGCAACTTCTACCCCGACCGCGTGGTGGATTTCGTGCTTCACAACGAGGTCACTCCGGCGGTCAACCAGATTGAGGTCCACCCCTTCCACCAGCAGACGAAAGCCCAAGCGCTCCACCAGGAATATAACATCCAGACGGAAGCTTGGGGGCCGTTCGCCGAGGGCAAGAATGGTCTGTTCCAAAACGAAGTGCTCGCAGACGTCGGGCGAAAGCACGGCAAGAGCATCGCGCAAGTCGTCCTCCGCTGGCTCATACAGCGTGGCATTGTCGCTATTCCCAAGTCCGTGCGCAAAGAGCGTATGGCCGAGAACTTTGACGTGTTCGACTTCGAACTCGATGCCGATGACATCAGGTCCATTGCAGCGCTCGACCAAAAGGCCAGCAGCTTCTTCGATCACCGCGACCCCGCGATGGTGAAGTGGATTAGTGAACGCAAACTCGGCAAATAGCCAAACGTCCCGCGCGTCTACCTTGCTGTAGCCGCAGCTTTCCACCCAATGCGGACATGAAAGCCTCAGCGAGCCTGCCTAACGGCTCGCTGCCACCCGCTGAAGCTTTGCGAGGAGTTGCCGGTCCGCGGGCATGAGGTCCATCGTTCCGGCCGCATCGAGGTGGCTCCGCGCATCCGCCCAGCGGGCGCGCCGCATCTCGGCGAAGCCCCAGTCGATCTGCAGCCTACCCCACCGCGGCGCGCCCGCGGCGGCGCTGCGGTAGCTGTCGGCAGCCTCGTCTAGGCGATTGAGCTTGCGCAGGGCATCGCCCCGCAGCTTCAGCGCATCGGGAAATTTCGGTCCTGCGCGGATGGCTTCGTCGGCAAGCCGCAGCGCCATTGCGTGCTGCCCCTGGTTCTCCAGTATCTGGCCAAGCTTCGCCGGCTGGAAAGGCCGGTCGCCACCCCAGCGCCGCGTTTCCGCAAGCCAGCGAAACGCGGCCCGATAGTCGCCGCCAAGCGCTGCAACCGTCATGCGCGCCTCGGCACAATTCGAACAATCGAGCGGCAGAGACGCTGCCAGGTCTAGCGCTTCCTTGAGGCGGCCGGCGAAGGCGAGGTCCGTCGCCTGAAGCGGCAGGACGAACCGCGTCCGACAATATCCGCAACGGCTTTCCCCTCGGGGTTTGTGTTGAGCGTTGCGAGCATCGCATCGTCGAGTTGCAGTGCAAGCGGCCAGTTCTCGTATTGCACCGCGATCAAGTGCTGCGGAACGATGAGGCCGCCACCCTGTGTGAAATGCTCAATGAAATAGCTGTCCGGCAAATTCGCCCCGACTGCCCGGGCGCCACTGATGTCGTGCATCGCAATCAGCAAGCGGATCTGCGAACCCAGATGGAATTCGCGAACGCCCAAATACACCGGGCCGCCTGTAGCGTTGAGTTGGCGCAGGGCTCCCTGGAAATCTCCCGCAAATGCCGGCCTGAGTGCCAGGTTCGCGCGCGAGGTGTTGATTCCAACCGGGCTTAATCCACCGCTGGCAATCGACCCGAGCCGCGCCGCTTTCTCACCATAAGGAGCGGCTTCCCGATTCCTCGACAAATGCTCGAATGCGTTGGTGGTGTTGAGATAGGCGAGCGCATTGCCGGGATCTTCCGCAATGGCGCGCTTGCCGGCTGCCGCTGCAGCCAGGTCATTGCCGGCATGGTCGAGCAAATTCGAGATCTGCGCCCACGCCCATGCCCGTTCCTTGGGATCGTCGCTGCTGTTCGCGTCGTTCCTGGCAACAGCCATGGCTTCGTCCATGCGGCCGCTAAACTCCAGATATTTGGAATAGCGGTACGGCTGCGTCTGGTTGAACACGCCTTCGGCCGCCTTGCGGATCATCTCCTCGAGCTGCGCGTCGCTGCCGGTCTGCTCGACGGTGCCGAGCGCGCCCGTCCGCACGGTCATCCGCAAGCCTTGGGGCGTGCGGAAGACGCCGCCGCCGATCACCGTCTCGTGGCCCAGCTTGCGACGCAGGAAGCGGTCCAGCTCGCCGATCGAAATGCCCGTCGAGGGAATTTCGATTTTCACGTCGTCGCCCCAGTTGGTGCTCATCGTCTCGGGCGAGCGGAAGCTGTTGGCCGCGCGGTCGATTTCGCCAAGCCGGTCCGCGAGATTGCCGGCAAGCACCTCCCCGCTCAACCCGCGCGCGGCAAGGTCGGGCGGAGTCGCAAACGCCTCAATCACCACGCCGCCATCTGCGCGGGCGGCGAGCACCATCCAGATGAAGCCCGACGCGATCGCCAGCGCCGCGAAGGCGATCAGGAATCGCGCCGCCATGGCCATGCGCTTCGCCCCGTGATCGAGCTTTTCGCTCCGGATCTGGGCCTGGAGAAGTTCCGTATGCTTTTTGAGGAGAGCGTTCGCCGCGTCGTCATCGTCCACGCGTTCAAGCGCGATGTCGAGCGCATCGGGCGTGCGGGGGATTGCCGCCCTGGCTCCGGAGCGCTTGCGCCTCGGTGGTTCCCCACTGTCCGCCATCTCAACCTCCCCCGAGAGGATCACTGCGATCATGGCATGGCACCGAGGTCAGGTCCATCAGCCCTATTCGCGCCCGGACTTGCGTGGCAGCTGTCGAGCCATTGCGGACATTGGCCTCGCCCAGGGTCATCATGCGCTTGAAGCGCGAACTCTACCCCCGGCTACTGAGCGACTTCGCCAACTACCTTTGATCGGCAGTCTGCGCCGTGAGCTGGTGGACCAGTCTGAAGATTCGACCTGCGCCCGCTCCCGTGCGATCGTCCCCAGGATCTGGTCGCGCAGCTTCTCGAAGCGGGCGTCGCCCTTCAAGCCTGCAAGCGCAGGATCAGCGTGCAGATCGACCTGAAGCTCCGGAAGCACCGGCAACCAGCCGCGGTTGATCGCTGCGCCAAGCAATGGGATCGCGTCTTCCTTTCGACCCTCGGCGGCACAAATTCGCGCGAGGAGAGCGCCTTCCAACGGTGTCGGGCTGTCGTGCTCCTTCGCCTTCGACTTGGCCAATGAGAGCAACGCATCGGCATCTCGGGCGTGCCCATTCTGCTTCAGCGCGATCGCCAGCAGCGGAGCCAGGTACAGGAAGTGTTCCGGGCCATCGGCGCCGACGAGATTTGCGTAAGGCTTCCGGCGAAGATTTCAAGCGAAAGATACATATCCGAGAACGTCTTGCCGCGGCCACTGAGGAGATAAACACGTCCGGCATTTTCCGCGAGCGGCTGAATTGAGAAGAAGGTCCGCGGCGGAATGTTCCGGGTCTCGAGCCCGTCGGTTCCCTTTGGGTCATCGCGCCACAATAAAGGCGCGAAAAGGAGGCGCCCCCATCGCGCTCACTTCATCGATGAAGCCGAGCTGCAAGAGCGCCGGATCGAGCACTATGCCGATGGCTGTCCGCCCTTCCTTCTTGCCGGTGGCCCAATATTGCAGGCGAGGTTTGTTGCTTCGGCCAAATTGCCCTTTGCATACGCGTCATAGACGCGGATGGAGGTCGCCAAATAATCACCGCCGATCCGCTGTTCCTGCTCAATGAGCGCGGCAATTCCCGCTTCATCGCCCACATCCTTGAGCGTGGAATATTTGTTGAGCACCGCCGGCCAAAACAGCGGTTCGATCTGCACCGCCCGGGAGTAGGCGTCCAGCGCGCCCCTCTTGTCGCCCACATTCACGAGCGTGTTGCCGAGCCAGGTGACTGCTTCGAAATCGTTCGGGTCGAGCTGCACCGCCCGCTCGATTTCTGCGCGCGCCACCGGTCCTCTGAAATTCAGGGCGAACGCAAGCGCGGCGTGACCTGCAGCGAGATTGGGCGCCAGATCGATCGCCTTGCGTGCATAACGCTCGGAAGTGTCCGTTGTGGCCCAGTTCTTCTGCGAAGGCATGACGAAGCGTTCGACTTCGGCGAGCGACGCCCATGCTGGAGCGAAGTTGGGGTCGAGCTTCACGATCTGCTGAAGCTGCTGCCTGGCAGCGATGGCCAAATCGGGATCACGCTTGCGGATTTTGGCACGCGCATCGCTGTACAGTGCATAAACGTCGCCGCTGGTGGCGATATGCTCAGGCATGACGCCGCCTTTTTCGGCAAGTCGGCCACGGACGCGGCCTTCGATCTCCGTGGCAATTTCGGACTGCAGCGCGAACACGTCGTCGAGCTTGCGATCGAAGTCCTGGGTCCAGACCTGCTCGCCGTCCTTGGTCCGGACGAGATCCGCGCTGACCCGGACCCGGTCGCCGGCCGTGCGCACGCTCGCCTCAAGCAGATAATCTGCGGCTTTCCTGGCGGCACCCTCCCCTTTTTGAGCAAGCTGCTGCGCCGTATTGGGCCCGAGCACGATCAGCTGCGGATTGCGGCCGATTACCTGCCGCGTGTCCTCCCACATCCCGGCGACGAGGCTATCGTCATGCGAAGTCCAGCGTACGGAAGGGCAGCACGGCAAGGACCGGCTTTCGCTCTTCGCCGGTATGCTGGACGAACAGGAACAGCCCAAATCCGGCGAGGACGAGTGTGAAAATCGCGGCGATGGACCAGCGGTGAGCCTCCCAAAGGCTCGGCTTGTGCGGCTTCGCGGCAGGTCTTTCCTTCCCCGACGCAAGCGCCCGTACACTGTCCTGAAGCTTCGACCAGCCAGCATGAACAGCACCGCCGCGCCAGCCCTTAAGCTCGGCACACTGGATCTGGTTGAACGGCATCGGCGGCATGGAGCCATCCACCGCCGCCTGCACGAGCTTGCCGGCGTTCCGCGCAAAATCGGCTTCGGCTCGAACCCACTGCGATTGCGCGGCGGCCGTCGACCACAGCACGACAACCGCTTTCGCCTCGTCGAGATTTCGCTCTATGACCTCGGAATAAGCACGGTGAGCAGGCAGGTCCGCATCCCACCAGACAGCGAATCCCGCCGCCTCAGCCCCTTGGCGACGCGTCTGGCGATCGCCTGGTCAGTCCGTGCATAACTGATGAAGACGTCCGCCAAGCCGCCGCCCCCTGCTTGCTAGCCTATGCCTATATCACTGGACGGCAGACTAGCCACCTCACCGCATTCGTGGCCGGCCCTTTTTCACTCGGCAATAAAATGGATTTCGGGTAAGGAGATCAGTGGGCGAGCTCAGGGGGTTGCTCGTGGTCGATGCGGGGGCAAGAGAAACCAAAGCGCTGGCTGCTCGAAATCTCTGCACTTATTTTGTTTGCCGCAGCAGCCCGGAGCGGCGCGCAGCCTGCGTCGCCGATCAGCAGTTCTCCGACGGCGCCCGAACTGCAGAAGGGCGAAGAAATCGTGATCACCGGATCACGCATTCCGCGCCGCAATCTTACTTCGCTCAGTCCGATCTCTCTCGTCAGCAAGCAGGAAGTCCGGCTCGAGGGCGCAGTCCTGACCGAAACGCTCATCAATGCGCTTCCGCAAGTCGTGCCCGATCAAGGCATGTTCCTCTCGAATGGCGCCACGGGAACTGCCGCCGTCGATCTTCGCGGCTTCGGTGCCTCGCGGACCCTGGTGCTCGTCAATGGTCGGCGGCTACTGCCTGGAGACGCAACGTACGCGGCGGCGGACATCAATTTCATTCCGAGCTCGCTCATTAGTCGAGTTGAAGTGCTGACCGGGGGGGCCTCGTCAGTCTACGGATCCGATGCCATAGCCGGTGTCGCCAATTTCATCCTTGACCGGCGTCTCGACGGACTGCGCATCGACGGGCAGGCGAGTTTCTACCAGCATGACAACCGCAACAAGTCAGGCATCGGATCACTGATCGAGGACAGTGGTTTTTCGTCGCCGACGGGCAATACCGTCGACGGCGGGATCCAGGACATCAACGCCGCCTACGGTCTGGCGTTCGCGCATGGACGCGGCCATGTCACCGTATACGGAGGTTATCGCCAATCGAGCGGGTTCACTCAGGACACGCGGGATTACAGCTCGTGTGCGGTGACGGCCGCCGATCTCGAAGAGCCGGTCTTTTGCGGTGGCTCGACGACATCCGCGGCGGGAACCTTCGTCATTCCGAACTTTGGGCTTCGGTTACACGCGACCCCAAACCGGACGTTCGCCCCGCGGCCCAGCTTCTTCAACTTCGCACCATACAATTACTACCAGCGGCCCGACCGTCGCTACACGACGGGAGTCTTCGCCGACTTGGAGCTCAGCGACGCGTTCAAGCCTTACTTCGAGGGCATGTACATGGACGACAAGACGGTGGCGCAAATCGCACCGTCGGGCGATTTCGGCGTAACGAACCGGATCAATTGCGACAACCCATTGCTCTCCGATCAGGAGCGGGGCCTCGTATGCTTCGACGGAAATTACATCGGCCAGCGCCCAGTGTTCGACGACGATGGCAACCTGATTGAGATTATAGGCACGCCGACCGGCCCTTATCTGCAGGCGGGGCTTCGAATTCATGCGGCGCAACGTCGAGGGTGGCCCTCGGATCGACACATTCCAGCACCGCGATCTCCGCTTGGTCGGAGGAGCCAAGGGCGAGCTGGCGCGAGGTCTGTCCTACGACGTCAGCTATATTTACGGCCGGGTTCGCCAGAAACAGATCCACACCAACGATTTCCTGACGAGCCGAATTGCACGCGCGCTCGACGTCGTGACCGACCCTTCGACTGGGCGGCCAGTGTGCCGTTCCTTCCTCAACGGCCAAGATCCCGATTGCGTGCCCTGGGACGTGTTTGCCGCGGGCGCGGCCTCGCCGGGAGCGCCGGAGTATCTCGAAGAGACGACGCGGCTGTCAGGCGAAGTTGAGCAACGGGTTGCGAATGTTTCCTTCACCGCCGAGCTCGACGAATGGGGCGTCCAAAGCCCTTGGTCGACCGAAGCCGCGGCGCTCAACGTCGGCGCGGAATATCGAAAAGACAAATTGTTGGTCGATCCCGATCAGCATTTTCGCGACGCGGACGTGGTTGGACTCGGGACGCCATTGCTGCCGCTGAGTGGGGCAACCATGGTGAAAGAGCTGTTTGGCGAAGTGCGCGTCCCGCTCCTCAGCGATAAAGTCGTCCACGCCCTGATCCTCGAAGGTGGGTATCGGCTCTCCTGGTACAGCAACGCCCAAAACCGCTTCTCCACGTCGAGCTGGAAAGTAGGAGCGGACGTTTCGATTGTGCGCGGATTGCGGGTCCGCTCAAGCGACCAGCGGGCAGTGCGCGCGCCAAATGTGCAGGAGTTGTTTGCGCTTCCATTTGCTGACAATTTCGACACGGATCCGTGCGCGGGATTTGTGCCGGCCGCGACGCTCCAACAATGTCAGACGAGCGGGGTCACGGCCGCGCAATATGGCCAAATCGCCCGACAGACCGACGAGGACCAAGGCTATAACGGCTTTGGCGGCGGCAACACGCAGCTCGGACCCGAAGACGCGACGACAAGAACCATTGGCCTGGTGCTCGAGCCGCAGTTCCTGCGTGGGTTCAACATGACCGTCGACTGGTTCGAGATTTGCCTGAAGGGCGCTGTTGGAATCGATTGGATCGCAGACCATTCTCGACACCTGCGTCGCGACCGGCGATCCGATCTTTTGCAGCCGCATCCATCGCGATTCCGAGGGCTCGCTGTGGTTGAGCCCAGACGGTTTCATCGACGACCGCGAGGCAAATATTGGAGCGCTCACGACCAGCGGCGTCGACGTCGGAGCAAGCTACGGGCGCTCGCTGGGCCCGCTTGGGTCCGCGAATTTCGAGTTTCAAGGCACGTACACGCGCCGGTTCACGATCGATAACGGCGGGCTTTCCACGTCTTATGAATGCGCCGGGCTATACGGACAGATCTGCGGTTTCCCGCTGTCGCGGTGGCGACACAATCTGCGGGTTAGCTGGACGGCGCGAAACGGGCTGTCGATCTCCGCATTGTGGCGGCACTTCAGCCCGGTGCCCGTTGATGCCGAGCTGTTCAGCGAACGATCGGGCCATGGTTACAATGACGCCGTCGCCAGGATCTCAGCACAGGACTATTTCGACCTGACCTTGGGGGCAACAATCGGCGCAAAATACCGGCTGCACATCGGCGTGCGGAACCTGTTCGACCGCGAGCCGCCGCTCATCGCGACGGGACAGTTCGGAGTATGCGGCAGCGGATTTTGCAACGGGAACACGTATCCGCAGCTCTACGATCCGGCCGGCCGCTTCATCTTCGCTGGCGTGACCGTGAATTTAAACCCCTTGTGAGGCCATGGTTCGGCGAAGCTCCGTGCTAACGGCAAGCCTTCCACCCATTGCGGACATTAGGCGGCCGTGCCAGCGTCCTACATCGTGCAGCGCTCTCTTGAAAGAACCCCTCCACCGCGCTCCGTGCGCTCCCCCTCCCCGCCAAATGGCGCGCAGGATGAACGCGCATGAACCCGTCCGCCCCGATCCTGTTCTTCGATTCCGGCGTCGGCGGGCTGTCGGTGCTGCAGCCGACGCGCGCGCTGCTGCCGAATGCGCCGATCGTCTATGCGGCCGACAGCGCCGGCTTTCCCTATGGCAAGCGCAGCGAGGCCGAGATCGCGAGCCGGGTGCCCGCATTGCTCGGCCGCTTGGTCGAGCGGTTCCATCCCCGCCTCGCGGTGATCGCCTGCAACACCGCATCGACGATCGCGCTGGAGCACGTTCGCTCCGCGCTCGACCTTCCGGTCGTCGGCACCGTCCCGGCGATCAAACCCGCCGCCGAAAGCTCCAGGACGCGCGTGATCGGCGTGCTCGGCACCGAGGCGACCGTGCGCCAGCCCTATGTCGACGACCTCGCGGCGAGGTTCGCCTCCGACTGCACCTTGATCCGCCACGGCTCGCCGGAGCTGGTCGAGCTCGCCGAGGCCAAGCTCGGCGGCGAAGAGGTCCGCGTCGAAGCGGTCCGCGCCGCCGCTTCTGCCGATGTTCGATGCTCCCGATGGCGCGAAGATCGACACGGTCGTCCTCGCCTGCACCCACTTCCCGCTCCTCGCCGACGAATTGCGCGCAGCGTTTCCCGATGTCGACCTACGTCGACGGCGGACCTGGCATCGCGCGCCGCATCGCTTTTCTGACCCGCGAGCAGCCCTGGCCGGCGGAGCCGCCACCCGGCATCGCCCTCTTCACCGCGCCGGCCCGTGAACCTCTGCTCTCCTCCCTCGCCAGCTTACGGCCTGTCGAGGTGCAGACCCTGTACTAATTGCGAGTTGTTCTCAATGGCCTTGGGCGGGAGGCGAAGCTAAATGGCCGGCAAGCGAGGTTGAAGCGTTGAATTACGACCGGATTTTCAAATCGGCGATCGAGCGGCTCCACGAAGAGGGCCGCTATCGCGTGTTTATCGATATCCTGCGCACCAAGGGCCAATACCCGAACGCCCGCTGCTTCGGCGGCAATGGGCCCAAGCCGATCACCGTCTGGTGCTCGAACGATTACCTCGGCATGGGCCAGCACCCGGCGGTTGTGCAGGCCATGGAGAAGCCCTGCAAAGCGTCGGCGCCGGAGCGGGCGGCACGCGCAACATCAGCGGCAACACCCATTACCATACCGAGCTCGAGGCCGAGCTCGCCGACCTGCACGGCAAGGAAGGCGCGCTCATCTTCACCTCCGGCTACGTCTCCAACGAGGCGGCGCTGTCGACGCTCGGCAAGCTCCTGCCCGGCTGCGTGATCTTCTCCGACGCATTGAATCACGCCTCGATGATCGCCGGGATCAAGAACAGCGGTTGCGAGAAGCGCGTGTTCCGCCACAACGACCTCGAGCATCTCGAGGAACTGCTCGCAGCCGAGGATTCCGAGACGCCCAAGCTGATCGCGTTCGAGAGCGTCTATTCGATGGATGCCGACATCGCGCCCATCGCCGCGATCTGCGACCTTGCCGACAAGTACAACGCGCTGACCTATCTCGACGAAGTCCACGCCGTCGGCATGTATGGCGCGCGTGGAGGCGGCATTTCGGAGCGCGACGGAGTCGCCGACCGCCTGACGATCGTCGAAGGCACCCTCGGCAAAGCCTACGGTGTGATGGGTGGGTATATTGCAGCCGACA
The DNA here is from genome assembly GCA_963849435.1 of uncultured Alphaproteobacteria bacterium. GTDB lineage: Bacteria > Pseudomonadota > Alphaproteobacteria > Sphingomonadales > Sphingomonadaceae > Sphingomicrobium. The sequence goes on along the minus strand of CAWKHO010000017.1, from coordinate 127,379 downwards.
CGACGATAATCGATTGCATCAGGAGCTACGCGCCGGGGTTCATCTTCACCACGTCGCTGTCGCCGGTGCTGGTCGCCGGAGCGCTCGCCAGCGTCCGCCACCTGAAAGCCTCCTCGGCGGAGCGCGAGGCGCAGCAGCAATCGGCCGCGATGCTCAAGGCGAAGTTCGCCGCCGCGGGCCTCCCGCTGATGCCGAGCGTCACCCATATCGTTCCGCTGCTCGTCGGCTGCCCGATCAAGGCCAAGCGCGTCAGCGACATCCTGCTCGCCGAGTACGGTCTCTACGTCCAGCCGATCAACTTCCCGACCGTCCCGCGTGGCACCGAGCGCCTGCGCTTCACGCCCGGACCGACGCATACCGCCGAGATGATGGACCAGCTCACCGAGGCTTTGGTCGAAATCTGGACCCGCGAGGAGATCCGGCTGGCCGCCTAAGCCTCGGACCTTCGACAGTCACAAAGTCCGCGTTCGATGGGCGTTAAACGGCGGCACATCTTTGGCGAGCGCGGCAAGGTTGTGACTTCTCCCGAGCGCGAATGTTCGCGAATGTTCGCAGTGACGGAGCGGTATTCCACGAGGAAAGCTTGTCCGAGCTGCCAAGGGAGCCACGCGAATCGAGACTGCCGCGGCGACATCGCAGACGAAATCCTACATTGCGACCGATTTCGCGAGGCCGGTGGTCGGCCCGCGAGGCTGGTCACTCAGCCGATCGGCGGCTTCGGCCCGATCCGGGCTCGGACCACGCGCTGAGGCTGGCGAATCCCGCGGTCGCCAGTCAGGCGCCATGCGCATCGCCCTCGCCGCCGACCATGCCGGATACCTGCTCAAGGACGAGCTTGCCGCGTGGCTTCGCGAGCAGGGTCATGACGTGACCGACCTCGGCACCAACGGCCCCGAAAGCGTCGATTATCCCGAATATGGCGCGAAGCTCGCCCGCGCGGTCGCATCCGGTGAGGCCGAGCGCGGAATCGCCGTGTGCGGCTCGGGCATCGGCATTTCCATCGCCGTCAACCGCGAGCCGAGATGCCGCTGCGCCCGCGTCGACGATCCGCTGTCGGCCCAGCTGGCCCGCGAGCATAATGACGCCAACGTGCTCGCGCTCGGCGCGCGCCTGATCGGCAGCGACATGGCCAAGGCGTGCGTCTCCGCCTTTCTCGACACGAATTCGCCGGCGGGCGCCACCAGCGCCGCGTCGACCATCTCTCCACAGTCACTGCAGGACATGCGACTGATGGCCACCGCCGCCGACCTCGAACACGACCAGAACTATCGCGTGCCGCACGGCTTCTTCACCAGCGGCCTCTCGGAAGTGGATCCCGCAGTCGAAGACGCCATCCGCGCCGAATTGAAGCGCGAGCAGACGCAGATCGAGCTGATCGCCTCGGAAAATATCGTCAGCCGGGCGGTGCTCGAGGCGCAGGGCTCGGTGCTGACCAACAAATATGCCGAAGGCTATCCCGGCCGCCGCTACTACCAGGGCTGCGGACCGTCCGACGCGGTCGAGACCCTCGCCATCGAGCGGGCGAAGAAGCTGTTCGGCTGCGGCTTCGCCAACGTCCAGCCGCACTCGGGCGCGCAGGCCAACGGCGCGGTGATGATGGCGCTGCTCAAGCCCGGCGACACGATCATGGGCCTGAGCCTCGCCGCCGGCGGGCATCTGACGCATGGCGCGCCTCCGGCGCAGTCGGGCAAATGGTTCAACGCCGTCCAGTATGGCGTCCGCCGCGACGACCATCTCGTCGATTTCGATGAGGTCGAGCGGCTCGCCAAGGAGCATCAGCCCAAGCTGATCATCGCCGGCGGCTCGGCTTATCCGCGCCACTTCGATTTCGAGCGCTTCCGCGAGATCTGCGATGAAGTCGGAGCGCTTTTCCTGGTCGACATGGCGCATTTCGCCGGCCTCGTCGCGGCGGGCGAACACCCGACGCCCGTTCGGCCATGCGCATGTGGTGACGACGACCACGCACAAGACGCTGCGCGGCCCGCGCGGCGGCATGGTCCTGACCGACGACGAAGCCATCGCCAAGAAGATCAACTCGGCGGTCTTCCCGGGCCTTCAGGGCGGTCCGTTGATGCACGTGATCGCGGCCAAGGCGGTCGCGTTCGGCGAGGCGCTGCAGCCCGAGTTCAAGGCCTATGCCAAGGCGGTGATCGCCAACGCGAAGACGCTCGCCGGCCGCCTCAAAGAACGCGGCGCCGATCTGGTCGCCGGCGGCACCGATACGCACGTCGCGCTCGTCGACCTGCGCCCGCTCGGCCTCACCGGCAAGGACGCCGACGAAAGCCTCGAGCGCGCCGGGATCACCTGCAACAAGAACGGCGTGCCCTTCGATCCGCTTCCGCCGATGCAGACCAGCGGGATCCGCGTCGGCTCGCCGGCCGGCACCACGCGCGGCTTCGGCGAACGCGAGTTTCGCGACATCGCCGACATGGTCGCCGACGTGCTCGACGGGCTCGCCAAGAACGGGCCCGAGAACAATGGTGCAATCGAGCGCGCGGTGAACGAACGCGTGCGCGAGCTTTGCGCGCGCTTCCCGATCTATCAGGGATAAGGGATGCGCTGCCCGTTCTGCGCGCACGAAAACAGTCAGGTGAAAGACAGCCGCCCGAGCGAAGACGGGGCGGCAATCCGGCGGCGGCGTCAGTGCGAGGCGTGCGGAGCGCGCTTCACGACGTTCGAGCGGGTACAGCTGCGTGATCTGACGGTCGTCAAAAAGACCGGCGACCGCGAAGCGTTCGAGCGCGACAAGCTCGCCCGGTCGATGGCGATCGCCTGCCGCAAGCGCGACATCAGCCCCGAGCGGATCGACCGCCTGGTCTCATCGATCCAGCGACAACTCGAGACTCGCGGAGACGAGGTGAAAGCGAGCGAGATCGGCGAAGCCGTGATGGACGCCCTTAAGGCCGTCGACCACGTCGCCTACATTCGTTTCGCAAGCGTTTATAAAGACTTCAGCGAGCCGGGCGATTTCGCGGAAATCGTCGAGGCAGTGGGCGAAGAAGGGCGGACCGAGGAATCCGCGTCCGAACCCGGCAAGCAGCAAGGTTCGCCGGATCGGCTGCTGTGAGCAACGCTGACGCGGGGACCAAGCCCATCATTGTCCTTGTCCGTCCGCAGCTCGGGCAGAACATCGGCAAGGCGGCGCGGGCGATGCTCAATTTTGGACTTACCGAATTGCGCCTAGTCGCACCCCGTGACGGCTGGCCCAACCCAGAGGCGGGTCCATCCGCTAGTGGCGCGGACATCGTGCTGGAGCGCGCGCAGGTTTTCGCCACCGTTCACGAAGCGATCGCCGACTGCTCTTTGGTCTTTGCGTCAACGGTGCGCCGACGCGACCTGGTTATGCCCGTGCTGAGACCGGAACAGATGGCCGACGAGATTGCCGCCGCTTCGGACCGCAGCGCGATCCTCTTCGGGCCTGAGCGCTCCGGCCTAGAAACCGAGGAGGTGGCGCTCGCCAAAGCGATTGTCACCGTGCCGATCAACCCCGAGTTTGGTTCGCTCAATCTCGCCCAGGCAGTGATCCTGCTTGCGTATGAATGGTCGAAGCGATGCGCGCTCGCACAACCGCCAGCGAAGGATCTCGAACCGCCGGCGCCGCACGGCGAACTAGAGGGCCTGATGCAGCAGCTCGACGAGGCACTATTCGCCAAGGGCTATTACCATCCGCCATCGCGCACCGAAGCGACGAAGAACACCATTCGCACCATCTTCACGAAGACCGGCTGGTCGTCGCGCGAAGTGAAGGCGGTCCGCGGAATCGTTCGCGCGCTGGTCAATCCGCCGCGCCGTCGCAGCTAATTCCCGGATCTTTGAATTGTCCCTGAAAACTTGACCTTCGCGCGGCCCGCCGGTAGGTGCGCCGCTCGCAATTGATCCCGCATGCCCGGTGAAGCGGTGATCGCGTCGAGTGCAACACTCGGCGGTGCGGTTCCGGGCGCACCAGCCCTTCCCGAAAAGTGGAACCACTTTTCGGATGAGAAGGGGTGGCGACAAGGACTGAAACGCGAATTGGAGAATCGATGTGACGAAGCGCACCAGCGCCAAATACAAACTCGACCGCCGCATGGGCGAGAACGTCTTCGGACGGCCCAAGAGTCCGGTCAACCGCCGCGAATATGGCCCCGGCCAGCACGGGCAGCGCCGCAAGGGCAAGCTCAGCGACTTCGGCGTGCAGCTGCGCGCGAAGCAGAAGCTCAAGGGCTATTACGGCGACATCACCGAGAAGCAGTTCAAGCGTACCTATACCGAGGCCAGCGCGATGAAGGGCGACGCTTCGCAGAACCTCATCGGTCTGCTCGAGCGCCGGCTCGACATGGTCGTCTATCGCGCGAAGTTCGCGCCGACAATCTGGGCCGCGCGCCAGCTCGTCAGCCACGGCCACGTCCGCGTCAACGGCGTCAAGTGCAACATCGCCTCGCGCCGCGTGAACGTCGGCGACGTGGTTGAGCTCGGCGCCAAGGCGCAGGAGATGGCGCTGGTGATCGAGGCGCAGGGCCTCGCCGAGCGCGACGTCCCGGATTACGTGGTTCCCGACGGCAACACGAAGGTGACCTACACCCGCGTACCCAAGCTTGACGAGGTACCCTATCCGGTGCGCATGGAACCGAACCTGGTGATCGAGTTCTACTCGCGCTAGTCGAGGTAGCCGGTACTCCAGAAGCGCCTGAAGACATTCGCGCGGCCTTCTGACCTGTGCAACTAGTGTCCAATAGCGGCGTCGAGAAACTGACCAATTCGCGTCAGCATCTGGGCTCGGGCCTCGCTGTCGTCGAGCTGATGATCGAGCCCCGCAAATCGCACTAGCTCCGCCCGATCCCCGGCGTCGCGCAGGGCGGCGACCATCTTGCTGCTGTGCTCGACCTTCACATTACCATCGAGATCGCCGTGGAAGAGGAGGACAGGCGCCTTGATATCCGCCGCTCGTTGCAAGGGCGATCCTTGAACGATCTCCGGTCCGGATCCAACGAAAGCACTTACGAGCCTGGCGTTCGTGAAATTCGCTGCCTCGCGTTTTAGCAACTTTAGGTCCGTAACCGGCGCGATCGCGACGACCGCTTTGTACAAAGCCGGCTGCTCTGCTCCTGACAAAAGGGCGGCATAACCGCCGTAGGACCAACCGACGATCGCCAGCCGATTGCCGTCCGCGATGCCCTTCGACACGAGATATTTCGCCGAGGCTGTGATGTCCCCGATTGCAGTTCGCCATCCTTGGTAACCGTTCTTCACCAGCCAGTCGTCACCGTACCCGGCCGATCCGCGAAAATTCGGCTGAATGACGGCGTAACCCCGCGCAGCGAGGAACTGAGGCAGCCACTCGAAAGCCCATTCGTCTCGCGCGCTCGGTCCGCCGTGCGGCAGCACGATGGCCGGCAAGTTCCTACCGGTGCCCCCGGGAGGGAGTGTCAGGTAGGCGGGAACACTTACGCCATCCGCGGCAGGAAACGTGATGGATTGGACCGGAGCGAGCTGCTTTCCCAGCAGTGCCACCCGCACCGGCGCAATCTCATCGAGGTGCCGACTGGCCTTGTCGTAAACATAAAAGCTGCCCGGATCCGTGTCGCCGTATGCGAGAATCAGCAGTTTGGAGCCATCTGCGCTCGCGTTGACGAGAGAAATCACTGGCTGTTGCGGAAGAGCCTTAGCGAGCGCCGCCGCCAAGCTCTTGATTTCCGGGTCGAAATAGACGGTCCTTCGCCGGTCGTCTACGTAGGTATAGCCGATGACCTTTTGCCCATTTCCAAGACGGACGACGGAATCGATATCGACCTGTTTATTGGAGGCGATGAGAGTCCTGGCGCGGGTGATGTCAAGGTTGACCCGATACAAAGCGTCCCGGCCGTCGGCCTTGGCGAGCACTAATGCAGAGTCGCTGCCCGCCTCGATCGCGATCGGGTAATCACCGATGTCGCCATTTGCGTAATATTCGGAGAAATCTTCCCATTTGGTCGACCCGAGGCGACGATATTGGAATTTGTAGACGCCGGTCAGCTGGTCGCCTCCGCCGGTCTTGGCCAACGTCATCATTCGGACATTGCCGCGCCCGTCCGTCAGATATTCTTGCGCGTCTGCGGCAGGTCTTTCGACCGACGTCGACCTTCAAATTTGAAAGATCGATGTGATCGACACCAAGACCTTTTGCGCCGTCGATGGCTTCGCCAATTCCGGACAAATTAACTTGCTGGAGATAGTTTCGCTGCATTAGCACCGAGCCCGGGTGATCCGGTAACCAGTCGAGAATATCGCCATCGAATTGGCGTAGGCCCAAGTCAGTCGCATATCCCCGCTCGCCAAGCTGTCTGACGTTCTTGCCATCAACGCCCATCGTGATCAGGCGTGAGAAGCCGACAACGTCGCTATCCACCTTCGTATAGCCACCGTATTTGCAGACGAGCTGCGCTTCGGAGGCGAACTTGCACCACTCGATCGACTCCGGGCTACCCTCCGAAAGGATAATTCCGTGTGCGGCTTTTGTTGCCACGTCGACGATTTTGACGATGGATTGGCGCCCTGGCCCCGAGACAACGGCGACCAATTCTGTCCCACTTGGAGAGATGTCCATCCATTGGACCGTGTCCCTCGTCCCGAAAGCCTTGGCGTCGGATGCAAGATCGTCCGCGTTGGCCGGTTGAGCGAGAGAGAACAGTCCGATCGCCGAAGCAAACAGCAACGTCTTCATTGAATTCCCCCTAACTCGGCCGGCCCATAGTGCCCGGCACCAAGGAGATTTCAAGCCGCGACGAGCGCTCCTACTTGACGGTCAGCACCACGACCGATTTCGCCGGCATGATCACGCGCAACTTGCCGCCGGTCCAGCGGGCACCGCTGAAGGCCGTTGGCCGCACCTCCTCCGGCGTGCCGAACGCGTTGTGGGAGTCCATCTTCGCTGCCGTGAGCACCTGCCCGGCGATCCGTTTCCCGCCCGCACCGTCCAGGGCCAGCTCGACATCCGCGCCCTCGTTGGGGTTGGCATTGATCAGCCCAACGTGGATTGCGCCGTCAGCAGCTTTGGCGGCGGTCACGTCGACCGCCGGCATCTTGTTTGTGCCGACCGCGTAATCCGGTGAGCTGATGGTCACCGGAAGCGCCGTCGCGCCCTGGAACGGCTGGTACATCAGGAAGGCGTAATAGGTCGGCGTAAGCAGCATCTTCGCTCCGTCGGTGCGGATCATCGATTGCAGCACATTCACCATCTGCGCGATTGCCGCCATTCGAACGCGGTCGGCGTGGCGCTGAAAGATGTGAAAGTTGGTGGCCGCGACGAGGGCGTCGCGCAGCGTGTTGTCCTGCACCAGGAAGGCAGGGTTCGAACCCGGCGCGGGATCGTACCAGGTGCCCCATTCGTCGACCATCAGTCCGATCTTCTTCTCCGGATCGGCCTTGTCCATGATCGCGGCATGCTGCGCGATCATGCCCTCGAGCTCGCGCGTTCGCGCCAGCGTCGAGGCCCATTCGCTTTCAGGAAAGCCGATCGCCGAGCCCTTATGCTCCCACTTGCCGGTTGGGATCGTGTAATAATGGAGCGACACTCCATAGAACGGCGACGGCCCGTGATAGGGGCCGGCGGCGCCCATCAGGACTTCGGTCCAGTGATAGTCGCGGTCGCTGGCGCCCGACGCGATCAGTTTGGGGCCGATCTGCAGGTAGGTGGCGAAGCGCCGCATCTCCGCCGAAGCCTCTTCGGCCGTCTGATTGCCGCCGCAGCCCCACATTTCATTGCCGAGCCCCACGTAATCGACCGTCCAGGGCTTATCGCGGCCGTTCGCCCGGCGTTCGTCGGCAACCGCCGAATGCAATGGTGAACTCACATATTCAACCCAGTCGCGCGCCTCCGCCGGAGTCCCGCTGCCGATATTGACGCTGAGGTAGGTCTTGGCGCCGATCAGCTCGGCGAAATCGAAATATTCGTGCGTTCCGAACTGGTTGCGCTGCTCGACCCCGCCCCAGCTGTAGTTGATCGTGACCGGGCGCTTCGCGCGCGGACCGATGCCGTTGCGCCAATGATAAGTGTCGGCGTAGCAGCCGCCCGGCCAGCGCACGACGGGCACATGCAGCCGCTGCAGCGCCTCGACGACGTCGCGCCGATAGCCTTGGATGTTCGGGATAGGCGAGTTCTCGCCGACCCAGATACCGCGGTTCGATTCCCTGGCCGAGCTCCTCGGCGAACTGGCCGTAGATTTCGGGGGCGATGCGAACGCCGGGTGCGTGCGTATCGACGATGACGCTGGCGTTGATCGCCGCTTGGGCGGGACAAGCGCCGAGCAAACCAAGAACGGCACTGGCAACAATGAATTGGCGCAACATCGATACCCCTCCCTGCGCGGCTCAATACGCAAGCGGCGAAACGGGACGCAAGCTATTTGTCAGACTAATGACGCCTGAAGATCAAATTGCGCGTGATCAGTGGCTAATCGTTCGATCGAGCAACTCGCCGATCTTGGTCAGCATCTCAGTCCGTGCAGACGAATCGCGCAGCTGATGATCGAGCCCCTTGAAGGTGATCAGCTCACTCTGCTTTCCTGCGTGATGGAGCGCGGCGTCCATTTTCTGCAATTCGGCGTAGCGGACATTCGCGTCCAGGGTGCCGTGGACGAGCAGAACCGGCGCAGAAATGGCGGCGGCGTGGCGCAACGGTGAGCCCTCTACGACATGCGGTCCCGATCCGATTAGTTTCTCGATGAGTTCGTAGTTCGAAAAATTTCGTGCTTCGTCCTTGACCATGGCGAGATCGGTCACTGGGGCGATCGCAACCACAGCCTTGTACAGGGACGGATCAGTCGCCGCGGATTGCAGCGCGGCATAGCCACCATAGGACCAACCCAGAATCGCGACTCGGTTGCGGTCGGCAATGCCCTGCGCAGCGAGCCATTTGGCCGAAGCGTTGACGTCGCCGATCGAGGTGCGCCAGTTCCTGAACCCGTTTTCGTTTAGCCACGCATCGCCGTAGCCTGCCGAGCCGCGGTAATTGGGCTGAAGCACGGCATAGCCGCGTGCCGCGAGGAATTGCGGCAACCAGTCGAAGCCCCAAACGTCGCGATCGCTCGGACCGCCGTGTGGGAGGACGACGGCCGGCAGGCCCTTGGCCAATTCCTTTCCAGGCGGAAGCGTCAGATATGCCGGTATCGCCGCGCCATCCAGGGCAGCGATGGTCACCGGCCTGACCGAGGCGAGCGTGAGCCCTTCGAGCTCGGGCCGAGCAATCATAGCCGGAGTGAGCGTCTTGTGATCGCGGTCGAACAGATAATAGCGCCCCGGATCGCTATCGCTTCCGGCGAAGATCAGAAGCTTTCGGCCATCGCGGCTCGCATCGACGAATTCGACGATTGGCGATTTCGGCAAGACCCTCGAGAGCGATTCCGCGAGGACTTTGAACTCCGGATCGAAATAGACGGTCTCGCCCTTTTCCTCGGAAAAACTGTAGCCGATCACCTTCTGCCCGTCGCCGAACCGGACCACGTTGCCGATGTCGACGCGAGGATTCTCCGCGACCAGAGTCTCCGCCATGCTCCCGTCGAGCTTGATTGCGTAGAGCGCGTAACGCCCGTTCTTCTTTTTTAGCTCGTAGAGCGAATCGATGCTCCCATCGACGGCGAGCGGCTCGATCGCCGGATTCTCGATGTCGGCCACCGTAAAGAGCGACTTCCAGTCGCGCGAATTCTGCGTGCGATAGAAATAGCGCATCTGCCCCGTCAGCATGCCGCTGTCGCGCGCGTCGGTGATCGACATGACCCGGACGTGGCCGAGACCGTCGGTGATGTATCCGGCAGCCTCCTTGGGCTCCTCGACGGGGTTGCTCCGCGCTGTGGCGACATCGAGTTCGGTCGACGCCCCAGCCCTTCTTGTCGCGGTGAATGTTGCTGCCGATCGTGTTGGTTTCGGGGACATACAGCCGATCGACGAGCACGGAGCCGGCATCGTCGAGCCAATCGATGATCTCGCCATCGTTTTGTCGAATCCACGAATCCTTAGCGCTCTCCGGTTGCCCGAGTAATTTCGCATTGGTTCCGTCGGCATCCATGGCAATGAGCCGGCTGAAGCCGAGCAGGTCGCCGAGTCCCTGCAACTCGACCAGGCCGCCGAACTTGCAAACGGCCCGCGTCATCGACGCAAAGTGGCACCAGCTCAGCAATTTGGGGTCGCCGTCCGTGCTGACCATCTGCTTGAACTGGCCGGTATTGAGATTGCCGACGACGGCGAAAGTCTTCCGGCCCGGTCCGGGGGTCAGGTAGAGCACGGTCGAACCGTCCGGGGAGAGATCGGCCTCGCCAACCGCCTGACGCGCACCGAAAGCGGTGGCATCGTCGGCCAGCGAGTGCGTTGTCTGCGCCGCTACAGCCGCACAATACCCAAGCGCGGGCAAAGCCACGCTGCGACACAACCAGCTCTTCATCGACTTACCCCCGTCACACGTGCTTCGGCACACGGACGTCTTGCCACATCATCCTGCCGTGGCAAGACGTTGCTTGCGCTTTTATGCGCGCCTGCTAGCCGCCGCCGCCATGACGTCCCCCCCGCCCCCCGAATGGGCTCCGCATCAGGCGGTGTGGATCGGTTTTCCGAGCGATCCGGAACTGTGGCTCGGCGATTTGAAGCCGGCCGAGCGGGAGGTCGCGGCGTTCGCGCAGGCTGTGCACGCCGGCGGCAAGGGCGAGCAGGTGTGGCTGGTCGCGGCGCACGAGGGCGCCGCCGAAAGCGCGCGCGCCCTGTGCCCGTTCGCACAGATCATCGTCGAGCCGTTCGGCGACATCTGGCTGCGCGACACTGGACCGATCGTCGTCGGCAGCGGCAAGAACCGCCGCGCGCAGGGCTTCGGTTTCAACGGCTGGGGCGGCAAGTACGATCTCGAAGGCGACCAGGACATCGGCGAACGCCTCGCAAGTCGTGCCGGCCTGCCCTTCGCGAAGATCCGACTGGATCCTCGAAGGCGGAGCGATCGAACATGACGGCTCAGGCACGGTGATCACCACCGAGCAGTGCCTGCTCAACCCCAACCGCAACTCGCTGACGCGCGAGGAAATCGAGCAGCGGCTCGACCGAGACCTCTGCTTTGAGCGCGTGGTCTGGCTCGGCTCGGGCCTGCTCAACGACCATACCGACGGTCACATCGACAATCTCGCGCGCTTCGTCGCGCCGGGCCGGATTGCCATCGCATTCGCCGCCAAGGACGATCCCAACGAGGCAGTGTACCGCGATGCCGCGCGGCGGCTGCGCTCGACGAAGCTCGACGTCGTCACCCTGCCGTCGCCCGGGCGGATCACCGGCGAGGACGGCGACACGATCCCGGCGAGCTACATGAACTTCTACATCGGCAATGCCGTGGTCGTGGTGCCGCAATATGGCGCGCCCAACGACAAGGGCGCGGTGCTGACACTCCAGGCGCTGTTCCCCGATCGCGTTGCAATCGGCCTGCGGGCGGACCACATCCTCACCGGGGGCGGAAGCTTCCACTGCATCTCGCAACAGGTGCCTGCGTAGCAAGGCATCCCGGCGTAGGCCGGGATCCAGCCAAGAATTGGACTCCGGCCTTCGCTGGAGTACGGGGAGGGCAATGACCAAGCTCACCGTCGCCGCGCTGCAGCTCGCCTTCACCGACGACACGGTCGCGAATATCCGCGCCGTGAGCGACCTCGTGCGCGAAGCGGCCGGCAAGGGCGCGGAGGTGGTGCTTCCGCCGGAGCTGTTCGAAGGCCCATATTTTTGCCGGGTCGAGGATGAGAGCCTGTTCGCCAACGCCCGCGCGGCGAGCGAGCACCCTTCCGTCCTCGCCATGCAGGAGCTCGCGGCCGAGCTGAGGATCTGGATCCCCACGAGCTTCTTCGAGGCCGACGGCCCGCACTATTACAATTCCCTCGCGATGGTCGGACCGGACGGCAAGGTCGCCGGCATCTACCGCAAGAGCCACATTCCCGATGGGCCCGGCTACGAGGAGAAATTCTACTTCCGCCCGGGCAACACCGGCTTCAAGGTCTGGGGCGGACCGCATTTGTCGACGCTCGGCGTCGGCGTCTGCTGGGACCAATGGTACCCGGAAACCGCGCGCGCGATGACCTTGATGGGCGCCGACATCCTGTTCTACCCAACCGCGATCGGCACCGAGCCGCATGACCCGGATCTCGACACTTCGCGGCTATGGCGCCGCGCCATGATCGGCCACGCGGTGTCGAACGTGGTGCCAGTGGTCGCCGCCAACCGCATTGGCACCGAGGACGGCCAGCGCTTCTACGGTCAGAGCTTCATCTGCGACGAGCGCGGCGACATTCTCGCAGAGCTCGGCCGCGAGGAAACCGGTGTGATCGTCGCAACGCTCGACCTCGCCGCAGCGAAAAAGCATCGCGCGGCATTTGGCTTCTTTCGAGACCGCAGGCCCGACCTTTATGGGCGGCTGGTGGAAGACGTTTGAGGGCCCGTCGCAACTCCAAGATCATATTTTACAGCGTGTGTCGGAATAGGTGTCAGCGCCAATAAGGCGACACAGGCAAATGCGAGCGCAGCCCAAACGTACTCTTTGCGTCTTAGGGCTCGGATTGCGACGGCCAAACAAAAGAGCCCCACTAGCCCAAGCGCGACCAGAAACATCAGCATTCGCGTGTCACTCCAGCCTTTGCTCGTAGCAGAATAGCCCGCTCGAACACGCGTTCGAACATAGCGGCATTCAGTTTGCCCGTGTTCTGATTATACCTCGAGCAATGATAGCTCGACAGCAACACCCGGCCGTCTCGCGCCGCGTTCTCCGCACCGTGGCCGAACCTGGTTCCTGACGGCGGCAGGCCTAGCGCCCGCGCGGCGGCGATGTGCGCGATCTGCCCGAGTGCGACCACCACGCGCACGTTGGGCAGCGTCGCGAGCCCCGCCTCCAGGTACGTCCGGCAGGTGCGGATCTCTTCGGGGATGGGCTTGTTCTCGGGCGGCAGGCATTTGACCGCGTTGAGGATCACCGCGCCCGTGAGCCTGAGCCCGTCATGCGGATCGGCGCGATACTCGCCTTCCGCGAGGCCGAACTTCAGCAAAGTCGCATAGAGTAGCTCACCCGCAAAATCGCCGGTGAACGGGCGGCCGGTGCGGTTGGCGCCGTGCTTGCCCGGCGCGAGCCCGACCACCGCCAGCCACGCGTCGCGGTCGCCGAACGCCGGCACCGGCGCGTTCCACCAGTCGGGATGCTCGGCGCGCTGCAGCTGCCGAAACGCGACTAGTCGTGGGCACAGAGGGCATTCGCGCGGCGCTTCGGCTTCGGGGATCGGCGACAGGTCGGCGGGTTGGATCACGCCTCCGTCATTGCGAGGAGCTTGCGACGAAGCAATCCAGATTGATTCACACGAAGTCTGGATTGCTTCGCTGTGCTCGCAATGACAGTTGCGGCCGGTGCCCCACCTCTACGCCATCGCCATCGGCTCCAACCGCCCGCACGGCCGCTACGGCCGCCCGCCGCAGGTGGTCGAGGCCGCAATCGCGCGGCTCGATCAGGAGTTCGGCCTGTTCGATGCTTCGCCGATCATCCTCAACGCCGCGCATGGCGGTGCCGGCCGCGACTTCGCCAATGCGGTTGCGCTCGTCGAAAGCGATGTTGATCCGCCCGAAATGCTGAGGCGCCTCAAAAGCATCGAGCGCGATTTCGGCCGCCGCCGTGGCCGCCGGTGGGGACCGCGCGTGCTCGATCTCGACATTGTCCTTTGGAGCGGCGGCAAATGGCGCTCGCGCCCGCTGACAGTCCCGCATCCGCAGATCGGGAGGCGCAGCTTCGTCCTCCAGCCGCTCGCGGCGATCGCCCCCAACTGGCGCGTGCGCGGCTCACTGACGACCCGCCATCTCGCCGCGCGCCTTGCCCGCCGCGCCCCGCGCGGGTAACCGCGAGCCAAGTGGGCCCATAGCTCAGTCGGTAGAGCAACTGACTTTTAATCAGTAGGTCGCTGGTTCGAATCCAGCTGGGCTCACCAGTGCAGCGAGGCGAACCGGACTTGTCAGCGCAGGATCAGGTCGGTTTCTGGAGCGGGCTCAGGCAACTCTACCGGATGCTCTCGCCGCACCGGCGGCGGCAATTCTATGTTGTCGTCATCCTGATGGTCGCGGGCGCGTTCGCCGAGTTGGCGACGATAGGGGCGATCATTCCGTTCCTCTCGCTACTCGCCGATCCGCACCGCCTTCAGCATCTGCCGCTGATCACCGCCGCCTTCGACGCGGTCGGCGCAACGAGCGACCGTCAGCGCCTCATTGCGGCAGCCGGCCTTTTCATCGTCTTCGCATTGGTGGCCGGCGCGGTTCGGCTGCAGCTCGCCTGGTCGAGCCAGAACTTCGTCTTCCGTCTGGGCCACGATTTCTCGGTCGACATCCAACGGCGGCTCCTGCTCCAGCCCTACACCTTCCACATCGCCCAGAACACGAGCACGCTCGTGGCGGCGCTTGAGAAAGTCGGAGTCCTCACCTTCACCGTGCTCCAGCAGGTGATCCAGGCCGGAATCGCCGTCTTCATTGCGCTTTTCATTATCGCCGTGCTGGTCATGATTGATCCGCTGACGGCGATCGCGGCCGCGGCCGGGTTCGCCCTCATTTATGTGCTCATTTCAGCTTTCACGCGGCATCGCCTGGCACGGAATTCCGAAGTCCAGGGTTCCTCCTACGACGAACGCGTCAAGATCTTGCAGGAGAGCCTCGGCGGCATTCGGGACGTGATCATCGACGGCTCGCAGTCGGTCTACCTCGACGCTTTCCGCAGCGTCGACGACCGCTTCAATGCCGCCAGGGCAAGCACCGCCTTCATCAGCGCCGCGCCCCGGTTCGTGATCGAGGCGCTCGGCATGATCCTCATCGCAGTGCTGGCGGTAGTGATTTCGGCGCGCGAGGGCGGCTTTGCCTTGGCGCTTCCGATCCTCGGCGCACTCGCGCTCGGCGCGCAGCGGCTGCTGCCTTTATTGCAGCAGATCTATTTCGGTTGGTCGCTCGCCGCCGGAAATCGGTCGCTGCTGACCCAGGTCATCGAGCTCCTGCGGTTGCCGGTCGACGAGCAGCTCGCCGAAGCGGAACGAGTCACGCCCCTTCCATTCCGTGACCGGATCACGGTCGAAAATGTAAGCTTCGCCTATGCCAGCCGCCGCGCACCGGCACTCCAGGACGTGAGCTTTGAAATTCCCCGCGGGCGCCGCGTCGCGCTGATCGGCAAGACCGGAAGCGGCAAGAGCACGCTCGCCGATCTGCTGATGGGGCTGCTCGAGCCCGGTGCCGGACGGATCATGATCGACGGCGTTCCGCTTACGCATGACAACCATCGCAGCTGGCAACGCAGCATCGCGCATGTGCCGCAGGCGATCTTCCTTGCCGACGCGAGCATCGCGCGGAACATCGCGCTCGGAGTTCCCGTAGAGACCGTCGATCTGGAACGGGTGAAGGAGGCCGGGCGCAAGGCGCAGCTCGACGAGTTCGTCGACAGCCTCCCCGACGGCTACGACACGCACGTCGGCGAGCGTGGCATCCGTTTGTCAGGCGGCCAGCGCCAGCGGCTGGCAATCGCCCGCGCCATCTACAAGCAGGCTCCAGTCCTCGTGCTCGACGAAGCCACGAGCGCTCTCGACGATGCGACCGAAGCCGCGGTCATGCACGCGCTCGACGAGCTCGGCGAGGAAGGCCGCACGATCATCATGATCGCCCACCGGATGACGACGATCGCGCGCGCCGATATCGTCGTCCGGCTCGACAATGGCCGCGTGGTTGAGATCGGCAGCCATTCCGAGGCGGCCGCTCCGCAGCTACGCGTTTCCTGATCACGGCTTACGGCAGATCCCGACGTACCTGCCGGCGCATTCGGTCACTGCGAACGGCACGCCCTTTTCGCCGACGAACTCGGCGAACCGCATATTGTCCTGGATGTCGTCGGAGATGAACACGCCGCCGGGAACCAGCGCCAGCCAGATCAGCGGATAGGCGAACCCGCGGCCGTAATAGCTCTTGTCGGAATCATAATGGGCGAAATCGATCGATCCGCCGAACTGAGCGATCGCGCGCTTGAGGCCATTGCGGTCGGGCAGCCGGACCAACGTCCATTTGGAGCGCAAAGGCGTCGGGCACGACGATGCCGACGAATGCTTCGTTGTTCATCTTCGGATAGGGCATGTCGACCGAGACCAGCCGGCCATTTTCGGAGAGCGCCGCAAGGATCGCGAGGCTCGACCAGCCGTAGGCAACGCCGGTCTCTATCGCCCGCTGCGCATTCGACAATCGCGCCGCGGCATGGATCAGCGCGAGGTCGCCAGCGCCGCCCATCGGCGCGGTCGCGAGCTTCGCCAACCGCTCGGCTTCGGCAAGCAGCGCCGGCGAAACCTCTGGAATTGACGCCGCCTTGTTTCAGCAGTCCGACGGCTTCGAGCGCGGCTTGAACCGACACTGCCCGCTCCGCGGCCCATCGTCGTGCCTTCGACTGCTGTTCGGGGCCGTCCATGTCGCGCATGAATTTGCGGCGCACGAGCTCCCCGCCGTGCCGCCAGAAGGCGGGCCTGCGCAAGAACCAGGCGGCGGTTGCGGCTTTGGACGAGAGACTCATCGGCCCTCGTCCGGCACGAAAGTGATGAAATAGTGGCTGCTTGCGCCGGGCAGGAGGCCGAGCAAGGTCGCCACCGCGCGCCTGACTGGGAAATTTCCTGGCGGAGAGCGAGGGCGGCTTGAGCGCCTGGCAATGGTGTTGAAGAAGCCGCGGAACACGAGCTTGCGCAGACGCGGCATCAGCCCGCTCCGCCGCCACGTGCGCATTGTCAGCCCCGCCTCCGGCCGCAATCGCGCACAGCGACGCTCGCGGGACAGGCTGAATGAACACGATCTCCTCGCCGGAAACGTTGGTTCGGCCGACCGGATAACTATCGGCAATGTCGAACACGATGACGAGACCGGCGGGTCTGACGAGCCGCCGGGCTTCCCGCAGCAACTTTGCGTGAAGGTCGCGCTCGGTGATGGCGGACAGCACCGTGTGAAGCAGGACGATGTCGAACGCACTATCGCCGAAGCCCGTTCGAGTGGCGTCGCCGACGGCAATGTTGAAGCGCCGGATTTTGCGACCGTCCGAACGCGATAAAATGCTCGATGAGGTCGACCCCTGCGATATTGCGCGCAGGAATTCCCATTTCCACGAACTGGTGGAGATTGCGTCCCCATCCGCAACCAAGCTCGACCACGGACAGACCGGCCATGTCCGCGGTCTCAATTCCGTGCTCGCGCAGCGCTTCGATCAGCAAGTCCCGGAACTGCCCTTCGCCGAACTGGATCTCGGGGATGAGCGGCCCCCAATTGTCGGGCGACCAGAATGGCTCGCGCCCATCACCCTTCCCTTCGTAGAGGGTCTTGATGCGTTCGACGTCGCTCCGGTCCGCTGTTCGACTCCATGGGGCTAGTCGAAATACGCGAGCGCGGCGTCGATGACGCAGTCGACGCCGTCCCCAAGTTCATGGAAATTCGGCAGCCGGACGAGCCGCTCATAAGTTTGCCTGGTGTGCACTAAATCGCCCGAAGTGCGCCCAAAGCGCAGCCCCGCCGGCGCGTCGTGAAGCGGCACATAGTGGAAGGTGGAAGACACCGCGTGCTGGCGCATGTGGTCGATGAAACGGTCGCGGTCTTCGGCGTCGTGCATCAGCAAATAGAAGATGTGCCCGTTGCTTTGTCGATCGCCGGGGACGGTGGGAAGCGTAATGCGACCTTGCGGCACGAGGTGCCGAAAGGCGTCCATGTACCGGTCGAAAATACCCCGTCGGATGGCGTTGATCTGGTCGATCCGTTGCAGCTGGGCATAGAGGAACGCGGCAACGATCTCGCTGGGCAGATAGGACGAGCCGACGTCGACCCAGGTGTATTTGTCGATCTCGCCACGAAGGAATTTAGCACGGTTGGTCCCCTTTTCGCGGATGATTTCCGCGCGCTCGGAGAATCGCAAATCGTTGATCGTCAGCGCGCCGCCCTCACCGCTCACGACGTTCTTGGTTTCGTGGAAACTGATTGCGCCGAGATCGCCGAGGCTTCCGCACGGTCGGCCGCGGTAGGTTGATCCGACCGCCTGGGCCGCGTCCTCGAACAGCACGAGCTCGTGTCGATCGGCGATCTCGCGCAGCGGATCCATATCCGCGGCGATGCCGGCATAATGGACGGCGGTGATCGCGCAGGTCCTGGGCGTGACCGCCGCCGCAGCCGCCGCCGGATCGATTGTCAGCGTATCTGGATCGATGTCGACAAAGACCGGCGTCGCCCCACGCAGCACGATGGCGTTCGCCGTCGACACGAACGTGAACGAGGGAAGGATCACCTCGTCTCCCGCCTTGAGATCGATCAGCAGGCCCATCATTTCCAGAGCGCCGGTGCAGCTGTGGGTCAGCAGCGCCTTGGGCGAGCCGGTGATTTGCTCGATCAGGCCGTGGCAGAGCCTGGTGAATTTGCCATCGCCGGCGAGATGCCCCTGTTCGAGCGACTGCGCGACATAATCGAGTTCAGAGCCGAGGACGGTTGGTCGGCTGAGCGGGATTCTATCCAATCGAGTCTCGTTCAAGCGATGGTGGGTCCGCGATCAGCCCCAATAGTCTGCGGCTGATTGCGTCCGGAGCAAAGTCGTTCGCACGCGAGGTTAGGGCCGCTTTGTCGGCCGGTCCAGCCAACGCCTCCTCCATGCCCCTGGCCAGCGCCGCAGGATTATCCATCGGCACCAGCGTCCCGAAGCGGCCGCCCTCGAGGATTTCGCGCGGGCCTGACGGGCAGTCGGTCGAAACGACGGACAAGCCGAAGCCGAGCGCCTCGATGAGCACCGTCGGGAGGCCCTCATGGCGCGAGCTCATCACGAACAGGTCGGCGGTCTTGTAATAGGCTTCGAGACACTCGCTCTGGCCGGGCATCCTGACCCAGGATTCCATGCCCAGCTCGCGTACCTGCGCTTCGAGCGGGTCGCGCAACTCGCCCTCTCCGATGACGATCAGGCGATCAGCATCGCTCTTCTCCATCGCCGCATAGGCATCGAACAGCAGCGGATAATTCTTTTGCGACTTGAGATTGCCGACGGCGAGGATTCGCCTGCCCCGTGGCACCTCCCACATGTCGTTTGCAGCAGCTACGGAGCGCGCATCGATGTCGCTCTTGATTTTTACAGGGTTGGGGATCGCCCGGAAGCGGCTGGAGGCGACACCAGCAAGCATCGCCACATCCGTGACCACCCCTTCCGAGCAGCCCACCACGCTCATGGCGAGCGCTAGCTCCAACCGAAGCGCTGCCTTCATGATCAGCGGCGAATGACGATCCGTGTCGACATATTGAGAGCTGAGACTGTTATGGTGCATCGTGACCACCGGGACGCCGCCCATCTTCGCGGAAATGGCCGCGATCAGAGTCAGCGGCCATATATTGGCGTAACAGGCCGCCGGCCGCGCCTCCCGGAAATAGCGCCAGAGCGCCGTCAGGGCATTGCGCAGCCGCGGAGCGTGGAGGTCGATAACTCGCGCCGCCGAGGGAACCGTCGCGAGCAGCGTGCCCCGTGGCCTGGAGCAAGACCAGGTCGACGGCGAAGCCCTGCGCAATGAACTCCTCCGCCAGCGTAATCGAAATTCTCTCCGCTCCGCCCATTTGCAGGTTCGGCAGGACGATTGCGATGCGGCGTGTCACGCGCTCATCGTATCGGCGTTCCTCGACTTGAACAGAGAGGATTTGTGGCACCCCGGCTGTGCCCTCGCTAGACGCCGCTGATGACCTTGCAATCGAGAAGCGACCTAGCGTGAGCCGCACCGCCAAATCGAGCATGGCATGGGGCGGCACCTTGAGCTTCGCCAGGCTCGTGGCCGGACTCATTCGGGTCAAGGTTGTCGCACTCGCGCTCGGCGTGGGCGGCGTCGGCATCTTCTCCTTGCTTCAGCAGGTCAACCTCACCGGCATCTCGCTGGTCACGATGAGCCTCGCCGTTCCGATCATCAATCTGGGCCGGCCGTGGGTGAAGGACGGCACTCCCGAAGCCGCGGGTCGCATCGCCGGCACCGCGCTCGCCCTTGTCGTACTCAATGGGCTGATCCTCATCCTCGTCGCAGCGATGGCCGGCGGCGATTTGTTCCGGCGAATCGGCACGGGCACCCTCGAACCGCTGCTGCTGTGGGCGATCATGCTGTCGATCCTGTTCGGCGCGCTGGCCAGCTCCTTCTGGGAAGGGATGAGCTTTCTGGCGGACCGCTTCGATATTTATGTGCGCGCCGGAATCGCGAGCACGGTCGTGGATGTGCTGTGCGTCGCGGGCGGTGCCTGGTTGTATGGGCTGCGCGGGGCGATCATCGCGATGCCCGCAGGGGCCGTCGTGTTGTTCGGGTCCTATGCCTTATTTCTCAGACGCGATTCGATCGCCCGCCAAGTCCTCAGCAGCCTGTCGCTCAGCGCCCGCGAGCTGCCGCGCATCCTCGGTTACTCCGCGATGATGTTCGCCGCCGTTGCGCTCACCAACGTTGGCTTAACCGCCGTCCGGGCGAAGGTTCTGCTCGAAGCCGGAGCGTCGGCGAACGGCTACCTGCAGACGGTCACGTCGCTCGCCGCCTACACGCTCGCGTTCGTTACGACCGGCTTCTGGGGCCACATGCACGCGCGAGCCGCGGGCGAAGGCGACACGCCGCAGGTCCGCGCCGAACTCCACCAGGCACTGCGCCTCGGGCTGCTCATTTCCTTCACCGGATGCGGAGCTGCGGTAGTGCTTGCCGACTATCTCATCCCGTTATTCTTTGCGCCGAGGTTCGCGCCGGCCGCGCCGCTGATGGTCGCCTATATGCCCGGAGAGCTCTGTTATCAGCTGCTTTACGTGCTGACTGCTTATCAACTGACCATCAGCCGCCGCCGTCGTTATCTGGCGTGGAGTCTCGGCTACATCGGCCTGCTGGTCGCCATCGGCTGGGCATTGGTCCCGCATTATGGCGCTGCCGGCTACGTGGCCGCGCATGTTGGCGCCTCCATTGTCATGCTGGCGATAGCCGCCTTCATCTGCTGGCGGACGGGTCAAGTAACACTGCGGTTGCTCGGCATGGCCGGCGCTCTCGCCACACTCTTGGCGGCCATGTCCGGCTTGCTGATCTGGCTTCATTGGCGCGGACTGCCCCGTCCGATCGCCCTGCTCGGCGTCATCCCTGTCGGCTTCACCGGACTCCTTGCCGCGCGAGAGCTTCTGAGCGGGTTCAATCTGACCCGCCGCCGAGCCACAAATGCGGAGCCCAGTTAGGCCGGCCTGCCAGTCTTCCGCAGATAAACTTCGAGCTGCATTCCACTCCCAGTCCGTTCCATCCACCAACGCAGTGGCGCATGCATCAAGCGCGGCATGTGCGGGATCGAGCAGACCATGAATCGCTTCTCCGCAATTTGGTAACCGGCGCGGCGGCCGTGGAGCTCGAACGATCGCGGACTGAACTCGAACAAATGATAAGGCACGTGCATCGGGCTGATGTTGGTCACCAAGCGCGTGCCGCACAGCCGGTAATATGCATTCACCAGGCGCGAAATGAGCCATCGCGAGGAGGGTACCTCGGCGCGGATCACTCCGCCTGGCTTGAGCCACCCAAGCGCGCGCTCCAACGAGCGGGACGGCGAACGCAGATGCTCGAGGACCGCTCCGAAGGTGATGAAGTCGAAATGGTCCGACGGATAATCGGCGTCTTCGACCCCGGCGAGCGCCAGCCTTTCTTCGCTTAGTGCCCCGTGCGCAAGCGCAGCCTTTCGAAACTCAGGCGAGGGCTCAAGTCCATAGGCGTCAAATCCCGCCGAGTTCAGCGCAGTCATGGTCCTGCCGAGACCCGCTCCGACGTCGAGCGCCCGCATTCCGTCTCGAAAACCCAGCAGACGCTTCACATCTGCAATCTCCGCCTTGATAGAATCGTTATCGCCTTCGATCTGCTCGGCGGTCCAATAGTCCTCGGGCGCGCCATAATGCGCATCGAACCTGTCCGGGATTGGCTGCGGATCGGCAAAGATCAGTTCACAGTTCCCGCACTTCTTCACCGAAACCGCTATTCCCGCGGCCTGGCGCGGCCTCAAACCCTGACTGTGATTCAGGCGCATTCCCATGACTTGGAAATGCGGCGGATCGGCGCCGCACATGTCGCAATGCGCGACCGGTTCGAAACAATAGCTCGGCACAGTATGTACCCGTTGCAGGCATGGCCAGAGCGTGAAGGTTTGGCCGGACAAGATTCCAATCCCTGTCGTCGGGCCTCTCTTACAGGCGCCGCTCAATCCGGCGCGCGAGGAATCGCGTGATTCGCATCAGGAGTCAATTGCGCTGCTTGCGCCCAGGTAGTCACCATAAGCGTCGCCAAGATACTCCTCGAGGCAGACGCGCCAGTCGCGCATGATGTTGAGTCCGCGCAGGTCGAGCTTCTTCGTGATCAGCCGCTCCGACGCGGGCCGCGCCGCGAAATATTCGGCCGCGAAATAATCGGACGAGACCGGCGTGACCTTCACTTGATCCTCCAGCCGAAGCGCGCGCACCAGGTGTTGCGCAACTTCAAGCCGGCTGGTCACGCCCGGGCAGACCATGTTGTAGATGCCCCACAGCCCCGTGCCGAGGAGCAGATCGACGTTGCGCGCGAAGTCGACCGTGTAGGTCGGAGTGCCGAGCTTGTCATCGACCACGAACAGCTCGCGCGTTCCATCCTTCAGCTGCTTCATCAGTTTCTGGACGAACTTCTTGTCCTTGGCCGGCCCCCCGCCCATCATCCAGCCGGCGCGGCAAACGAGATGTTGGCGGACGTTCTCGGCGACGAAGCGCTCACCCATATATTTGCTGCGCGCGTAATGGCCGAGCGGGTTCGGCCGGTCCCAGTCGTCATAGGTTTCCTGCGCGCCGTCGAAGATGCCCGCGGTGCTGATGTAGAGCAGAGGAATGTTCAGCGCGTTGGCGATGTGCGCCGCATGCTCCACCGCGAGCGCGTTGGTCGCATAAGCGTCGTCCGGATTCTCCTCGCAATTTTCGAGGCTCGTGTGCGCGCCGAGGTGGAAGAGATAGTCGGGCGCGGAAGCCGAGAACGTCCGCGCGATACGCGTCGAAATCGCGGAAATCGAGGAACGAGAGCCAGTCTGAATTGACATCGATGTCGCTGCATTTGAGCTCATGCGCGCCGCCGAAGACGCGGTGGAATGCGTCGCCAAGCATCCCGCCGGCACCGGCCATATAGATGCGCTTGCCCGCTTCCATTCCCGTTCAACTCTCCAGCGCGCTCGACAGGACCTCGCGATACCGCGCTGCGATGGCTTTCGTCGAATATTTTGCGACGGCATCCCGGCGCGCCGCCTCGCCCAGCGCGCGGCGCAGCTCCGGATCATCGAGCAAGCGCATCAGCGCGTTGAGCCATTCCTCTTCAGTCCTGACCAGCAGCCCGTTCTCGCCGTCGCGAATGATGAGCGGCGTCGTGCCGACGTCCGTTGCGACGCAGGGCAGGCCCATCGCCATATACTGAATTGCCTTGAGCCCACTCTTTCCGCTGACCCACTCGTCGGCAGGCAATGGATAGAGGCCGATGTCGATCGCTTGCAAATCCTCGATCTCCCGTTCGGCCGTCCAGCGGATGACCTCGAGATCGACGCCGGGAAGCGCATAATCGAAATTGCCGATGACTCTCAGCCTGAAACGGCGCTGCTGCGCGAGCTTTTGCAGCACGCCCCGAAGCAGGTCGAGATACTGGCGCGAGCTGAAAGTCCCGGTCCAGCCGATCGTCACAAGTCCGTCGTTGCTGTAGCGATTGGCCGGCTGAAACCGGTCGGTGTCGACCGAAGACGAGATGTAGGTGCAGGCGGCGCGGCGGTTGATCGTCTTGCAGCGCTCGTTGAGCGCGGGCGAGCTGGTCACGACATGATCCGCCTCGCGCACCAGGAAGCTGTATTTCCCGGAAGCGCGAAGGAAGCGCAGCAGGCGATTGGGATGGTCGCGATCGAAGCGGTCGACATGCGCCATGACATTATCTTCGACGTCATAGACGAGCTTCGGGGCGAGCGCGCGCGTCAGCCGCTCGGCAACGCTGGTGCCGAGCGGAGTCACGTACATGTGACAATAGACGAGATCGTAGCGTCGAAGGCGGGACAGGTCGCGGAGCCGCCGCAAATAGCCTTTTGCCACGCCGGCAACTTTTGCGGCTGAATGGCCGCGCTCGTACAGCACGCGCCACAGGCCCATGTCCATGAACGGCGCCACTTCAACGTCCCAACCGGCCGCGCGCCAGTCGTCATAATATTGCTCGAATTTCAGCCGCTGCCCAGCCGCGACGCCATGCGGATAGGGACACAGGATAAGCATGCGCTCTCGGCGGCCCGTCCGCTCATGCGGCGAGCTCACGATAAATCGCATCGTAGCTTGCGGCGCCCCGCTCGAGCGAGAACAGTTCCAGCGCGGCTTCACGGCACCGCTGCTGAACGGCTTCGTCCGGACAAGCGCAACCAGTTGCCTGAGTCCCTCGCGAAGCTGGTATCGGAGAAATCGCGCACCGCTACCCCGACGCGGCGGCCCTCGAGCAGCTCCTCGACATCGCCGACGCCGCAATTGCCGAGGCACGGCACGCCGCACCCGAGATATTCGCCAAGCTTTGTCGGAGCACTGGCGATCTTGGAATAAACCGGCTTGTTGAGCGCCATCGCCGCGCTCATGCGCGCGATCAGCGCGGGCACCTCGTCGTGGGACGCGGCAACCAACTCCAGCTCCTCGGGAGCAATGCAGTGCGCCGCGGCACGGGCGGCGATGAGCGGATGCTCCCCACGGTTGACGATCAGCAGGCGCGCGCCCGGCACCTGCTCGCGCAACAGCACGAAGCAGCGCAGCATTTCATCGAGCAAATACCAGGTGCCGACGGAGCCGACGTAGCCGAGCACGAACGGGTCGGTCTGGAGCGGGCGCTGGATGCGAAAACGATCGAGATCCGCGCAGGTCGGAATGACCGTGATCGGCGGCATCTTCCGCGCGAGATACTCGAAGCGCCGGATTTCCAGCTCCGACGCATGAGTCAGAGTCACCACGTGATCCGCGCCGAGCAGCAGCCGCCGTTCGACATCCTTGGCTGCGCGGTAGAGTCTGCCGCCCGCCGGCCATAATCCGCCATCGACGCGCTCGTCCGCCCACAGCCCGCGCATGTCGAACAGGAAGCGCGCGCCGGTCGCCCGCTTGACCGCAAGCGCCATCAGGCCCGCGACGTAGCTGCGCGCGTGGATGAGGCTGATCCGGTGGCGGAGCGTAAGCGCGAGCGCGAGCGCGGTCCCGGCGGCGATGTCGAATGCCGTCGCGGGCGCAGTCGGGCTCTTGTGATAGCGCAGTGGGTGCCAGTGGATTCCAGCGTCCGCGATGCGACGGCGTGCCGCGTCGACATTCCCGCCGTTCGCCCAATCGGCGGGCTTCTCGAAGCTTATCAGGTGGACGCGACGTCCATGCGCGAGCCGCTCCAGATAGGCGAGCACCTGGCTCTGCCCGAGCGGCTCGAGCATCCCATCATAGCTGATGTAGAGGACCCCCGGACTCACGCGGCTTTCGCCAGCCTCCCGACCACCTCCGCGAGCGACGATCGCCATTCCGGCATCGCAAAGCCGAAGTCGCGCAGGAACTTGCCGCTGTTCAAGACGGAATTGCGCGGGCGCTCGGCCCTGGTCGGCCAGTCGGCGGTCTGGATCGGGACCACGGCGGCGGTCTTGAGGCCATGCTCGCGGCGTTCATCCATGATGGCCTGCGCGAAACCGCACCAGCTCGTCGAACCGGTTCCGGCGAGGTGATAGCTTTCTCCAATGCCGGTGCGGTTGCCTCTATTCCACACGTCCATGACAGCGAAGATGCCCTCCGCGAGGTCCCGTGCGGACGTCGGACAGCCGTGCTGGTCATCCACCACGGTCAGCTGCTCGTTCCGCTCGGCGGCGCCCATCATCGTCGCAACGAAATTGCGGCCGAACGGACTGTACACCCAGGATGTGCGCATGATCAGGTGCTCGGGATTGCCCGAGCGGACATTCTCCTCGCCCGCCAGCTTGCTCCGGCCATAGACGTTGAGCGGGTTCGTTTCCGCGTCCTCGCGATATGCCGCTTCTGCCCTGCCATCGAAAACGTAGTCAGTGGAGATCTGGATGAGGCGCGCCCCGCCGGGGGTGGCTGTGGCGATCTCACCGGCTGCGTCTGCATTGACCCGGAATGCGCGTTCAGGTTCGTCTTCAGCCAGATCCACCGCGGTGTAAGCTGCTGCATTGATTACGACGTCCGGGGCGGCGGTCGCGATCGCAGAAGCAGCGGAGCCGGAAATCTCGAGATCGATCGCGGGACGGCCGATTAACGTGAGATCAATACCGGCACTTCCCCGCGCACGTTCGGCAAGGCTCTTTGCAAGCTGGCCGCTGGAGCCGATGACGAGCACCTTCATTGCCCGCTGCCAAGGCGCTGCCCCGCATATTTCTGCTCACGGATCGGCCGCCACCACCATTCATTATCGAGGAACCAGCGGACCGTTTTCTCAAGCCCCAATTTCGAAGCTCTCCTCCGCTCGCCACCCGAGCTCGCGTTCGATCTTCGAGGAATCGATCGCGTAGCGGAGGTCGTGGCCCGGGCGGTCGGGCACGAAACTGATCAGGTCGCGATAGGTGCCCCCTTCCAGCGGCCGTTCGCGATCGAGGATGTCGCAGATCGTCTCGACGACTTGCAGGTTGGTCCGCTCCGAGCGGCCGCCGACGTTGTAGCTCTCGCCGAGGCAGCCATTCCGGAGCACGAGCTCGAGCGCGCCGGCGTGATCCTCGACGTACAGCCAGTCGCGCACATTCGCGCCTTTCCCATAGACCGGCAGCGGCTTGCCCTCGACCGCATTGAGGATGGTCAGCGGGACGAGCTTCTCGGGGAAGTGGAAAGGCCCATAATTATTCGAGCAATTGGTCAGGATAACGGGCAGGCCATAGGTCACCCGCCAGGCGCGCACGAGATGATCGGCCGATGCCTTCGAAGCCGAATACGGCGACGACGGCGCATAAGGCGTCTCTTCGGTGAAAATACCGCGGTCGAGCTCCAGCTCACCGAAAACCTCGTCGGTGGAGATGTGCTGAAAGCGGAACTTCGCGCGCCGCTCCTCATCCAGGCCCCGCCAATATTCGAGGGCTGCGTCGAGCACCCGGAATGTGCCGACGATGTTCGTTTCGATGAACGCGGCCGGTCCATCAATCGAGCGGTCGACATGCGTTTCCGCCGCCAGATGCATGATCGCGTCGGGCTGCTCGTCGGCGAAGATGCTGCCCATCTGCCGGCGGTCGCAAATGTCGGCCTGATAGAAGCGATAGTGCGGCGAACCTTCCACCGCGCGCAACGCCTCGAGGCTGCCCGAGTAAGTGAGCTTGTCGACGTTGACGACGTCGTAGCCGCTCGCCACGAGGTGCCGTACGACAGCGCTGCCGATGAATCCGGCGCCGCCCGTGACGATGACCTTGCGAGCGCTGGTCACCTTACAGCTCCGGCTCGACCTCGGCGAGCAGCGGCGCCGTCCGATCCTTCTCCGAGACCGTGATGCTGGCCGGATCCACAGGCCACGCGATGCCGACCGCCGGATCGTCAAAGCGAATCGCGCGGTCATGTGCCGGAGAATAGAAACCGCTGACTTTATAGAGCACTTCAGTGTCGTCCTCGAGCGTCACAAAGCCGTGCGCAAAGCCCTTCGGAATGAACAACTGGTTCCATTCCTCGGCCGAGAGGACAATTCCCGCCCATTGCCCGAACGTCGGCGAACCGGAGCGAACATCGAGCGCGACATCGAAGATGGAGCCGCGCGCCACCCGGACGAGCTTGTCCTGAGCGGCGGGCGAGCTCTGGAAATGCATTCCGCGAAGAACGCCGCGGGATTTGGAGTAGGAATGGTTGTCCTGAACGAAACCGACGCCGAGCCCGAGCTCATCAAGCCAGTCGTCGCGCCACACTTCCGAAAAGAAGCCGCGCTCGTCGCCAAAACGGCGCGGACGGATTTCCAGCAGCCCGTCCAGCTCCAGCGGACGGACTTCAGGCGCGCTCATGCTCGCCCGCACGGCGCCGGAGATAATCGGTATATTCGGACTGGCCGAGCTGATCGGCGCGCCGCACGAGGTCGTCGGGCGTCAGATAGCCAAGCTCGAGAGCGATCTCCTCGAGACACATCACCTTCATGCCCTGCCGTTTCTCGATGGTCCGCACGAAAGATCCGGCGTCATGGAGGCTATCGTGTGTGCCGGTGTCGAGCCAAGCATAGCCGCGCCCGAGCCGGGCAACGCGCAACTGCCCGCGGTCGAGATACGCGCGGTTGACGTCGGTAATCTCGAGCTCGCCGCGCGCGGACGGACTGAGAGCCGCGGCGATGTCGAGAACGGCGTTGTCGTAAAAATAGAGCCCGGTGACCGCCCATTTCGATTTGGGCCGCACCGGCTTTTCCTCGATCGAAATGGCCGACCCCGTTTCCGCATCGAACTCGACGACGCCGTAGCGCTCCGGGTCCTCGACGGCATAAGCGAAAACCGTTCCGCCTTGTTCGTGACTGACCGCGCCGCGGACGAGGTCGATGAGACCGGCGCCGTAAAAAATATTGTCGCCAAGAATGAGCGCGACAGAATCGCCGGCAACGAAGTCACGGCCGACGATGAACGCATCGGCAAGTCCGCGGGGCTGTTCCTGCACGGCATAGGAGAGGCGGATTCCATAGGCCGAGCCGTCGCCGAGCAGGGCTTCAAACCGGGGAACATCCGAGGGCGTCGAGATCACCAGGATCTCGCGAATGCCCGCCAGCATCAGCACACCCAGTGGATAATAAATCATCGGCTTGTCGAAGACCGGAAGCAGCTGCTTGGAGACGGCCACCGTCGCTGGGAAGAGCCGGCTGCCAGTACCTCCCGCGAGAACTATGCCCTTCACTCAAAAGCTCCACTGGCGGAAAGGGGCCGAACCGCTTCGGACATACTTGTAGCGTGCTGCAAACCGCAACAGTGAATACCTCTCCGACCCTAGAGCGGGAAAAACCGGTATGGCACCCAGTAATTGGCGTGCTGGGCGAAATTCAGCCAGACGAACTGGACGGCTGCGAGATAGAGGATGACCAGCAGCCTTCCGATGGTCTCCGGCCGCCACAGCAGCGGCACCCGCGAAAGTACGGCGATCTGCAGAGGCATCACATAAATGGACATCCGGTCGACGGCAGTCGAGGAAGGGCTGATGAATAGAAAGACCAACAGCACTAGTGAGGCCCAGGCGTAGCTGCGCCACAGCTTCCATTCCGTTTCATCGAACTGCAACCGGTGATTGGCCACGGTGAGAATGGCCGCGGCGACGAAATTCATCGCCAGGCGGATTCCCGCACCGCTGGAAGAGTAGCCGGTGTGAATGTAGTTCTGGACGAACTTGTCCATCGCATTGCCCAGGAACAGGTCATAAAGAAGGACGCCGGCCGCAACACCGACGATGGTGTTGATCCACCGGTTGCGTTGGCTCGACAGCGCGGTGATTGGCAAAGCCACGACCGCAGTGCGATGAAATAATGCGGCGATCGCCGTGTAAGCGCTGAACCTGAGCGTCGATCCGCCACGGACGACCGCGGCGAGCCCGGCCATGAGAACACCGAGCGCGACGGCCTGGCGCGTGTATCCCATCGCGACGACGATCACCATGTACGGGATGGCAATCAACACCGAGAGCCACGGATCAGCCTGGACGAGGCAAAAGCGGAACAAGCCCCAGGTAAAGATCGCGCCGCAAATCAGATTGACGCCCCAGATGCCGAGGTGAGCCTGCTGGACGATCCAGTTTATCGCCTGATAGCCGGGGTCCTCCGCCGGGGGAGCATTTCGCCCGCCTCCCCGCCAGGTGAAGAAGAACTCATACGTGTCCCAGTCTCCGCCAACCTTGTAACGGAAACCGATGAGGATCGCGGTCAGGCACGCGCCAAAGAGCAGCAAGGGCGTCAGGCGTACGCTTCGCTGTCCCTCGCGCGGCGAAAACAGCGATCCAAGGGCGAAATAGGCGAAGAGGGCCCAGTAAACGAACACGATGGCGCCTCTGCTTTTACGGTACGGACGGCGAATCGACGGCTGTTCGGACGCTTAGCTGGAGCGCGTCGACAGGCCAATGGAGCGTTGGAACAAGCCCATCTGTGCTTATTCGCCGGTGGTCGCCTTTGGCGGAAGCGAGGTCCGAGGCACTTGAGCCGTTTCAACGTCGAGGGCGCTGTGCTCGGGAACGACGAGACGCAATGTCTTGGCGGCGAAGTCGATCGAAACCTTCTTGAACGCGCGCATCGCGTTCATTCCGAGCAGCAGTGCCGGCCGGTCTTCAAGCTTCAGTTGCTTGAAAATATGCGCGTCGGCGAACACGATGGCCAGATCCTTGAGGCCGACAGGCCCCATCTGCAGCTCGCGGACCATCATATAATGGCCTGTAAGTTTGTCTCCGGTCACCGACTCAAGCACGATCTCTTCGGAACCCGACAGCATCCTGTTCGCCGTGAGCGCACGGCGCAGCGCCGAATTGCCCAGGCTGATCTGCGAGCCGGTGTCGATAACCACCACAACGGAATGTCCATTCGCGGTCGCTTCGGTGACGATAAGGCGGCCGTTGCGCCGATTGGCCTCGACCACGATGGTCCCCGGCTCATCCTTGAAGTCCGGCGTCGCCGACGGGACGATCGACATCGTCTGCCGTTCGAAATCGAACATGATCCGCTGGGAGCGCAGCGAGTTGATTCCAAGGATCCCATCGGCGCCCATATTTTCGGTGGTCAGCAAGGGGGCGTCCGTCACCTTCACTTCCTTGCGCGTGAGTTGAAGGCTTGGAACCGTCGCAGTCCGGACGATCGACTGCCTCACGATGCTGTGCAGCTCAGCGTCCGCGCCGGCGACGAGCCCAAGGCGCGCCGCCAACTCGCGCGATATGGCGGTGCGGTCCGCGCCCGTATCGACGAGGAACCGGTAAGGCCCCGTCCCGGATACCCGCACCGGCACTGTCATCCGCTGATAATAATCGGCGCGAAAGCGCACGTCTTCCGTTTGCGTAGCCTTGTCGACCGGGCCAGGAGTGCCGACAGTGTGAAGCTCCGTCGTCCGCGTCTGGGCTAATGCCCCGCTACTTGCGAGCGCGAGCGTCAGCAGCAACAGCCGTCGATCCATGTCGGCCTCCCGACACGAACACTACGCTCTCGGCGGTGAGCAAGCAAACGCGCCGCGCCTGAACGGCACGCTCTGGCAGGGGCGGTGTTTACTTGGTCCGGCGATGCCGAACCGGTTCCCGCAGGATTTCCTCTGCCCAGCGCTGCTCTTCCGCCGACATGCCGGGACGTGTGAGCGCGGGCCGGCGATGGGCTGTTTCCTCGACCGGCCGCCGCGTTGGACGATTGACATGACGCAAAACCACTTCCGCCTTGAGGGCGCGGGAAAAAGCGATGCCGGCCTGCTTGTCTTCTACCCACGCGACATACCCGTGCACGCGCAGCTCGTTGCGGCAGAACCATACTTCGGAGTCCACGCTAAGCCCGACTTCGCTCTCGACCAGTGCGCCGTGCTCGGACAAATCGCGGAGCGTCACCGGCAGAATGCCTTCGGCGCACTCCAGCGTTGCGGCCAGAAACACCTTTGCGCGCGGCGAACGGCGGGGGTCTGCGGCGGAGTGATCCATCCACTCGGCATATCATCGCCGCGTCATGCAGATGGTTACTGATTGGTCCGTTATGGACGCAGTAGCAGCATCAGATTGTTCGCGGGCATCGCGCGCGCTTGTTCGAGCCTCAGACGGCGCTTCGCGGCGGCCGCTGCGAAGTCCTCGACACGCCGGAGGCCCCACTCCGGCTCGCGCGATTTGAGGTCCCGATCGAAGGCGAGATTGCTCGGCGCGGTCGGGATGTCGTCCTTGAGCCACGGGCCGTAGAGGATCAGCGGTCCACCTCTCGTGAGAATTCGCGCTGCACCGTCGAGCAGCCCAAGCGCGGCTGCCCAGGGGCTGATATGCACCATATTGATATTCACGACCGCATCGGCGTGTTCGACGGGCCACTGCGGCGCCGAGGCATCGAGCTCAACCGGCGGTCGGACGTTTGGCAAGCCGGCGGCCGCGCGCCACGACTTGATCGAGGCGAGCGCATCGGGATGCGCGTCCGACGGCTGCCACTCGAGCTCAGGAAACGCCTCAGCGAAATAGACCGCGTGCTCGCCCGTCCCGCTTGCGACTTCGAGGACGAGCCCGCGTTGCGGGAGCCACTCTCGCAGCACCTCGGCGATATATTCGCGATTGCGCAGCACCGCGGGGGCCGAGCGGCGTGCGCCTTGGGTCGCGGCACCTTCGTAGAAGCGCCGCTCATCGGACATATCAGGCCGCCGAAAGCAGCTGCCGCCCGCGCAGGTACAATTCGGCGCGCGTAGCCGAAAGCAGCCCCAAGGCGAAGCCGATGAACGCATCGGTCAGAAGCATCGCCCCGCTGCCAGGCTGCGTGGCTGCGCTTTCGCCAAACACCTGCCGCGCGCCGACCTTCAGAACCACTATCGCAGCAAGAAGGACCAGCGCGAGCGGCGATGCGCGCTGCCGCAGCTCGCCCGTTTCGGCGTTCCGCTCGATGTGGATCAGTTTGCCGCGGTGCCAACCAATGACGAAGCCAAGCGCCAGCCCGACGATGACCAAGCCCCAGCCCATCAGAGGCGGCGGAAGCGCCACGAACATCGACCCGGCCACGAGAAGGTACACGACCGGGACGATCCAGAGGTTCTGCAGCTTCAACGGCCGCTCTTTCCTCATCGACCGGAAGCGCAACGCTAGCACGACCGCGATAATCGCGAACGGCGCCAGCGTCGCGATCCAACCTCCCCCTTGTGTCTGCACGCTCATTCCTCCCAGTTACTCTGCGGCCTCGGCCGGCTGTGGCTCTTTGTAAGCGAGAATTGGCTTCCTCGCCGCGAGCGTTTCGTCAAGCCGTCGTCTCGGCGCATGGACCGGCGCCGCCTTGAGGCTCTGATCCCCAGCCTTCGCGCGCACAGCGATCGAGCGCAGTGCCGCGATGAACTGATCGAGGCTCGCCTTCGATTCCGTTTCGGTCGGTTCGACCAGCATCGCCCCGTGCACGACCAACGGGAAATACATCGTCATCGGGTGGAAACCTTCGTCGATCAGCGCCTTGGCGACGTCGATCGTGCTTAGCCCGCCGGTAAATCCGCGGTCCGAGAAGATGGCCTCGTGCATGCACGGACCGGACTTGGCGAACGGCGCGTCGAGCACGTCCGCGAGGCTGCGCAGGATGTAATTGGCATTGAGTACCGAATCCTCGGCGACCTGTTTGAGGCCGTCGGCACCGTGGCTGAGGATGTAGGCGAGCGCCCGCGTGAACATGCCCATCTGGCCGTGGAACGCGACCATGCGTCCGAAGGCGTTGGGGTGGTCGTCGGCGGCATGCTCCTCCTCGACCAGCTTGTAGCTGCCGTCCGGCATCTTCGCCGCGAACGGCAGCGGCCCGTAGGGCGCGAGCGCCTCCGACAGCACCACCGGCCCTGATCCAGGTCCGCCCCCGCCGTGGGGTGTCGAGAAGGTCTTGTGCAGGTTGATGTGCATGGCATCGATGCCGAGGTCGCCCGGGCGCACCTTGCCGACGATGGCGTTGAAATTGGCGCCGTCGCAATAGACGAACGCCCCCGCCGCATGCACCGCTTCCGAGATGGCGATCATGTCCGGCTCGAACAGCCCGCAGGTGTTCGGGTTGGTGATCATCACCGCTGCAACGTCAGGCCCGAGCCGCGCCTTCAACGCGTCCACATCGACGCGGCCGCCAGCGTTGGCGGGAATGTTCTCGACGCGATAACCGGCGAAGGCGGCCGTGGCCGGGTTCGTCCCGTGCGCACTCTCGGGCACGAGCACGACCTCGCGTTTGTCGCCGCGCGCCTCCAGAGCGGCGCGGATGCAGAGCAGTCCGCATAATTCGCCATGCGCGCCGGCCTTGGGGCTCATCGCGACGCCGTACATTCCGGTGAGGTCGAGCAGCCAGAACGCGAGCTCGTTGATCACCTGCAGCGCGCCCTGGACCGTCTCCTGCGGCTGCAGCGGGTGGACGTCGGCAAAGCCGGGCAGTCGCGCCACCTTCTCGTTCAAGCGCGGGTTGTGCTTCATCGTGCAGCTGCCGAGCGGGAACAGTCCCAGGTCGATCGCATAATTCTGCCGCGACAGGCGCGTGTAGTGGCGGACGGCTTCGGGTTCGCTGAGGCCAGGGAGACCGATTGAGCGTGAGCGTTCGAGGCCAGCCAACCTGTGCCCCGGCGAAGGCCGGGGTCCAGGAGCGCCGGCAGGCGCTGTTTGAGCTTCGCCCTGGGCCCCGCCCCTCGCCGGGGAACACTCGAAGTCGACGCCGGTCTGGCCGGTGCTTCCAATTTCAAACAGCAACGGCTCCTCGAGCATCAGCGCGCGATTACCGGTGACGGTCTGCGCTTCTCCCCGCTCGTTCGCCGGCGTGGTCGGCCGCCAACCCGAAGGATTGACGGTCATCGGACCACCTCCTCCAGCGCGGTCTCGAATGCGCGAATATCCTCATCGGTGACGGTCTCGGTGACTGCGATCACGAGGCCGTTCTGCAGGGCATCCGCCCCCGGATAGAGCCGGCCGAGCGACACTCCGCCGAGCACGCCCTTCTCGACCATCGCGTGGACGGCGGGCCGAGCCTCGACCGGCAACTTCAGCGTGAATTCGTTGAAGAAGGCGTCATTGACCAGCTCGACTCCCGGGATCGCCGCCAGCCGGTCCGCCACCTCGCACGCGCGCGCGTGATTTAAGGACGCGAGCTGCCGCAGCCCTTTCTCGCCGAGGAGCGCGAGATGGATCGTGAACGCCAGCGCGCACAGCACCGAGCTGGTGCAGATGTTCGACGTGGCCTTCTCGCGGCGGATATGCTGCTCTCGGGTCGAGAGCGTCAGAACGAAGCCGCGCTTGCCCTCCGCATCCACGGTCTCGCCGGCGAGACGCCCGGGCATCTGCCGCACATATTTCTCGCGCGTGGCGAACAGACCGACATAGGGCCCGCCGAACTGCAGCCCGACGCCGATGCTCTGGCCTTCGCCGACGACGATGTCTGCGCCCATCTCGCCCGGCGACCTGATCAGCCCCAGCGCGACCGGCTCAGTGACAACAGCGATCAGCAATGCACCCTGTGCATGGGCCGCTTCGGCGATTAGCGTCAGGTCCGTGATGCGCCCGAGAATGTCTGGGTACTGCACCACCACCGCGCTGGTCTCTTCGTCGATGCTGGCGATCAGCCGCTCGGCATCCGTCGCAGCGCTCAGTTCCGGGCGCGCGGTCTCGAGCCTGTCTTCGGTGAACTTCGCCATGGTCATGGCGACGCTGACGTAATGCGGGTGCACGCCCGACGAGATCACGCTCGTCTTCCGGCGCGTGATGCGGTGCGCCATCACGATCGCTTCCCACATCGCCGTCGAGCCGTCGTACATCGATGCGTTGGCGACCTCGCAGCCGTACAGACGCGCGACCTGCGTCTGGAACTCGAACATCATCTGCAGCGTGCCCTGCGCGATCTCGGGCTGGTAGGGCGTGTAGCTGGTCAGCAGTTCGCCGCGCTGGATCAAATGATCGACGCTGGCGGGGATGTGATGCTTGTAGGCGCCGCAGCCGAGGAAGAAGGGCACGTCGCCCGCGACCATATTCTTGCGCGATAGCGCGCTCATATGCCGCTCCACCGCCATCTCCGAAGCGTGCGGCGGCAGGCCTTCGATCGGCCCCTTGAGCCGCAGCTCCTCGGGTACGTCGCGGAATAGTTCGTCGATAGAGCCGGCGCCGATCACCCGCAGCATGTCGCTGCGATCGGCTGCACTCAACGGCAAATAACGCATCAGTCGGGCTTCCTCATGATGAAGCGGAGGCGGACGTAGTCGGCGACGTTGGAGCCGAACCGGTCGGCGACTGCGGCGCCGAGGTCAGCCCGCTCTTCCTCCGGGACGCCGGCGCGATCGAACCATCCCTTGCGGAAGGTCGTCACCCATGCCGCGATTCCATGCTCGATCGGAGTCGGCCGTTGGATCAGGCGAGCATCCACTTCGCGGAATCCGGCGGCTTCATAGATGGCCGCGAATTCTTCCGGCGAGGCATACCAGTTGTTCGACTCGACAGGCGGCAGGTAGCCACGCAGGATCATCTGCTCGTCGACGACCTGCTGCAGGTGCGCGATATTGCCCTCGCCGCCCATCTCGCCGGCAAAGCGCCCGCGGCGCTTCAGCGCCCGAAAAAGCGCCCGCGCCGCCTGCTCTTTTTCCAGCACCCAGTGCAGCGTGGCGTTGGAGAAGGCCGCGTCGAACTCGGACGTGAACGTCATGTCCGCCACATCCATCAGCACGGCATCGATGCCCTTGGCGCGCGCGGCCGCGATCATCTCGGGCGAATTGTCGATGCCGAGCACGGTCGCGCCGCGCTCGATGATCTTCCTGGTCAGAGTTCCCTCGCCGCAGCCGGCGTCGAGGATCCGCTCTCCCGGCTGCGGATCGAGGAGATCGAGCGCGGCCCCGCCGAGCTCGGCGACGAACGCGCCGACGCGGGTGTAGTCCGCGGCATCCCATTTGCTGGTCGAGGCGGCGGCCTGGCTCAAAGCGTCTTCACCCAATCGCGATAGGCAGCCTCGTCCATCAGGCCGTCGAGCTCACCAGGATCGGAAAGCTTGAGCTTGAAAAACCAGCCCTCGCCTTCCGGATCGCGGTTGATGATCGCCGGATCGTCGGCGACCGCCGGATTGCCCTCGGTCACCTCGCCCGAGACGGGTGCGTAGACGTCGGACGCGGCCTTCACCGATTCGACCACGGCCGCTTCCTGGCCCTTGCCCACCCGGCGGCCAGCTTCGGGCACCTCCGCGAACACAATATCGCCTAGTGCTTCCTGGGCATGGTCGGAGATCCCCACGGTCGCCGTGTCACCCTCGACCCGGATCCATTCATGCTCCTTGGTGAAATAGACAGGCATCAGGCAGCTCCCTTGCGTTGGTAGCGGTGGGGGACGAAGGGCATCGCGGCGACGCGCGCGTCGAACAATTTGCCGCGCTGCTCCAGCTTCAACGCGGTTCCAATTTCGGCCAGCGCGGTCGCGACATAGCCCATAGCGATCGGCCGCTGCAGCGAGGGCGAGAAGCCGCCGCTGGTAATTCGGCCGACCTCATTGCCTTCGCCGTCGAGCACCAAAGCGCCTTCACGCACCGGCTGGCGCCCGTCGATGTCGAAGCCGACACGCAGCTGCGGCGGTCCGCTTTCCAGCTCGGCGAGAATGCGCGCTGCTCCGGGGAAGTCGCCCTCCGCGCGGCGGCGCTTGTTGATTGCGAAGTTCAGCCCGGCGATCACCGGCGTGATCTTGAGGTCGAGGTCGTGCCCGTAAAGCGGGAGCCCAGCCTCAAGCCTCAGCGAATCGCGCGCGCCGAGGCCGATCGGCTTCACCCTTTCGTCGGCCACCAGCCACTCGGCCATATCATGGGCTGCGATCCCAGGCACGGAGATTTCGAACCCGTCTTCGCCCGGTGTAGCCAGAGCGGCTGATCCACAGCGGGTGCCCGAAGGCGCGGAACGGCCCACCCTCCATGAAGCCGAGCTCGCCGACACCGGGAATGACGGAATCGAGCACCTCGGCCGCGCGCGGTCCCTGGAGCGCGAGCAGCGCCTGCTCACGCATGTGGTCGATCATCACCTCGCCGATGCGGCGTTCCATATATTCAATGTCGCCGTGCTTGGTGGCGCCATTGACGACGATGTAGAAATCCTCGCCGCGGCGCGTCGCCATCAAATCGTCGATGATCCCGCCGTCCTCGTCGAGCAGGAGCGAATATTTGGGCCTCATGTCTTTGGCGCCGCGGAAATCCCCAGGCATCAGGCGCTCGAGCGCGATGTCCACCCCGCGGCCGTGGACGAACAGCTGGCCCATGTGGCTGACGTCGAACAGCCCTGCATTCTCGCGAGTCCAGAGATGCTCGGCGATGATACCTTCATACTGGACCGGCATTTCGTAGCCGGCGAACGGCACCATCCGCGCGCCTTTGGAGCGGTGCCAGCCATCGAGCGGGAGCTTGTCGAGTTGCGCTTGCGGGGCCGTACCCTCGCCGCCCGCCGGGTCGCCGCTGTAGGGCGTCCCGCGGGCCTGGGTCTCGTCGGTTGGACCCGAATGGACTTCTCGGCTCATCAAGCGCTCCCCAGACGTAAAGCGACGGCTTCCACCCCTCCCGGCTTC
Source organism: uncultured Alphaproteobacteria bacterium (assembly GCA_963849435.1). Taxonomy (GTDB): domain Bacteria; phylum Pseudomonadota; class Alphaproteobacteria; order Sphingomonadales; family Sphingomonadaceae; genus Sphingomicrobium. Next base: position 89,233 of record CAWKHO010000017.1, on the reverse strand, counting down.
GACCTGTCGCCCCCGTCTGTCGCTGAGACCTGAGAGCTTTCACCCGATTTGATCGGGCTTACCCCTTCGGCGGTCCTCCATAGCCTGAGCGACGGAGGGCACTTTCCAGACTGTCAGGCGCGCGCGGTCCTGTTGCCTGAGAGATTCCGGGGGCGGTTGCTCCTTCGGCGCCGCCTAACTCCCGAAGAAGCAAGGCGAACTCTCCCGCGCGGCCTTCCGGTGGTTGCCCGCCGGTGACGCCGCGTGGCTTGGCCGCGCCCGCCCCGCGAGTCAACGCGGTTTTGGCAAACGCCTAGCGCGTTGCGTTATACTTGAGCTGGTCCTGGGTCAGCTGAAAGCCGACGAGATGCTCGAAGGTCGCATTGGCGACGGCCGCACGGACCGCAGGGTCGGCCAGCGGATCGATTGCGGCCTCGGCCTCGCCCGCCTTGCGCGGACGGGTGAGGATCTGACGCACATTCGCCGGCAGCGTGGCGACGCCACGATTGACCCGCACCGTGGCCCGCACCCGCGCCCAGGCATGAATGTCACCGGGCGAGAAATTCAGCACCGCCTGGCCGACGCGCTTGGCGACGACGTTGGCCCCGCCCTGCAGTGCCACGTCGAAATACGGAAGAACGACCTGCCGTGCCGGTCCCGCTTCGCGCCTGAGCGCGACGATGGTGAAGGTCGCCGTCGAAATCACGTCGGTAGCGGTATCCTGGCACGTCGCACGGACGTCCGTGATCGCGGCCGTCACATCAATCGCACTGGCGACCGTGCTGTTCGGCGGATTGAACAGAGTGATGTCGCCGGTCCCGGCGGGCACGCCGGCGATCGGGCAGTCGCTGCGGACGGCATAGACGCCGCCGCCATTCTCGGCCGTAATGTCGCCGGTGTGGCGGCAAGCGCTAAGCAGAGTGACCAAAAGCAGTGCGGTGAGGCGAAGCTTCACTAGGGGCGGTCCTTACGAGGGCGGAATAGGGTGAAGGCGTTCATAGGAAGGCCCTTCTATGGCTGCAAGCGAAGGCTTACATGGCTTTCCCAATGCTGAACCGCCCGCCAGTCAAAGTGCTGATCGCCGCTCCGCGCGGCTTCTGCGCGGGAGTTGACCGCGCGATCCAGATCGTCGAGCTCGCGCTCGAACGATTCGGCGCACCGGTCTATGTCCGCCACGAGATCGTCCACAACCGCTTCGTCGTGGATCGGCTGCGGGAACTGGGCGCGGTATTCATCGATGAGCTCGACGAAGTGCCCGACGACCGGCCGGTCGTCTTCTCCGCCCACGGCGTGCCCAAATCGGTTCCGGCCGAGGCGCAGGATCGCGGGCTGACCTACGTCGACGCGACGTGCCCGCTGGTTTCCAAGGTGCACCGGCAGGCGCAGCGGATGATCGAGGAAGGGCGGCACATCCTCTTCATTGGGCACGCGGGCCACCCGGAAGTGATCGGCACCTTCGGGCAGGTCCCGCCCGGATCGATGACGCTGATCGAAACCGTGGACGACGTTAACGCTCTCGATCTGCCGGACAACGCGAGCATCGCTTTCCTGACGCAGACCACGCTTTCGGTCGACGACACCGCGGCGATGGTCGAGGCATTGAAGACGCCGCTTTCCCGTCGATCCGCGCGCCGCGCAGCGAAGACATCTGCTACGCAACCTCGAATCGCCAGGCGGCGGTCAAGGCGATCGCGCCGCAATGCGACCGGATGCTGGTGATCGGCGCGCCCAACAGCAGCAACTCGCTGCGCCTCGCCGAGGTGGCCGAGCGAATCGGCGTCCCCGCGCGCCTGATCGAACGCGCCGCCGACATCGACTGGGAGTGGCTCGGCCAGCCGGGCACCGTCGGAATTACGGCCGGAGCCTCCGCCCCGGAAGTGCTCGTCCGTGAAGTGGTCGATGCGCTTTGCACGCGTTTCGATATCATCGAGGAAGTGGTCGACCACACGCCCGAACGCATGATCTTCAAGCTTCCGCGCGCGCTCGTTGCCTGAGGTGAGCGACCTTCCAGAGGTCGAAATGTACACCGACGGTGCGTGCCGCGGAAACCCCGGCCCGGGCGGCTGGGCGGTGCTGTTGCGCACCGGCAAGAAGGAACGCGAAATCGCCGGCGGCGAGCCGCTCACCACCAACAATCGGATGGAGCTTCTGGCCGCGATCCGCGGGCTTGAGGCATTGAAGCGCCCCTGCCGCGTGCAGCTTTACACCGACAGCGTGTACGTCCGCGACGGGATCACGCGCTGGATCCACAAATGGCGGCAGAACGGCTGGCGCACCTCGGACAAAAAGCCCGTCAAGAACGCGGAGCTGTGGCAGGAGCTGGTCGACGCCTCGGCACCGCACCGCATCGAATGGCATTGGGTGAAGGGCCATAGCGGCCACGCGGAGAATGACCGCGTCGACGCTTTGGCCTGTGTCGAGGCCGACCGGCAGAGAACATTACATCGGCTCTAATGAACTAAATTTCACTTGGCCCCGTCCCCCGCGGAGCGTTTAATTCCGCCCATCACCGACTCTCTCGTTCCCCCTGTTCGTTGAAAGCCGGTGGGGGGAGGTTCGCACGCGACCTCCCCCGTGTCTTCTCAAGCTCTCACCCAAAACGGCGCGGCGCGTAGGCCGCAGGATCGATGTGCGCGACGCTCTCGTCCGCGGGTTCATCGAGCAGAAGCGATGCGGCGAGCCTGGCCGCCGCGGGCGCGGTCTGGATTCCAAACCCACCCTGCCCCGCACACCAGAAGAAGCCGGGCGCGGCGGGATCGAACCCGTAAGCTGGGATGCGCGCGGGGGTGAAGGTCCTGAGCCCCGCCCATTTGCGTTCGACCGCCTCGATCGGCCAGTCCACGACGGACTGGAAATGGTCGATCGCCTGGGCAACGTCGATCTCCTCGGGAGCGGTGTCGCAGGCCTCGCTCGCCGTTTCGTCGTGCGGGCTGACCCACACGCGGTTGTCCGATTCGCCCTTGAAGTAAAACCGCCCCAATCCATCGATAACGAGCGGCAGATCCTTGAGTCCGCCGCGGCCGAGGCGCAGCTGGACGACCGTTCGCCGGAGCGGCGTGACCTCCAGCCCTCTTACGTCACAGCGGCTCGCAACCTCGTCGGCCCAGGCGCCGGCGGCGTTCACGAGGGTATAAGCGGTCAGCGTCTCCTCGCCGGCGTCGATCACCCATCGATCGCCCGAACGCCGCGCCGAGCGCAGCGCCGTCGAGCGCATCAGCACTCCGCCCTCGCGCTGAAATTGTGCCAGGCAAGCGTTATGCAGTCCCGCCACATCGATATCCGCGCAGGTGGCATCGAGCAGGCCGAAATCCCAGCCTTCGCGGAGCCCGGGCACAGCGGATTCGAGCTCGGCCCGACCGATCTCTTGGCGCCGCGGCGCCTGGTCGGTCTCGACGCTCATTGGCGTCCCATAAATGCCGGTAGGCCTTGCCGATCACGACCGCACCGCGCTGCCGCAGCCACGAGCGCTCGCCGCTCGGCCAGCCCTGCTCCAGCGGCTGGCGTGACGCCATCGTCAGCGGAATGATCGGCATTCCACCGTAATGCGCGAGCCAGAATGCGGCAGAGCGCCCAGTCGCATGCATCGCGCAATGCTCCTCGGCCTCGATGATCAACGTCCGCCGCTTCGCCGCAACCTCGGCCCCGAGGCTCGCTCCAGCGATCCCGCCGCCGACGATTACGATATCGAATTCGCTCATGTTTCTTCGCGGTTACGAATTAGAAAGGCCCGGCGTCTAGGCCTTGGTGCCATGTTCAACGGCGCATTTACCGAAGCCCTGCTGATCGGCCTCGCCGCCATCCTGGTGGTCGCGGCAGTCGTCGACGTGCGCACGTTCACGATTTCGAACCGGCTGAACCTCACGGTCGCCGCGCTCGCGCCGCTCTACTGGCTATCGATTCCGCTCGCGCCCTGGCCCGATGTTGCGATTCACCTCGCCGCCGGCGCCGGCGTGTTCGTCCTCCTTGCTGTCGCTTTTTATGCCGGCATGATGGGCGGCGGCGACGTGAAGCTCGCGGCTGCGCTGGCTTTGTGGTTTTCACCTCAATCAACAATCAAGTTTCTAGTCGTGATGTCGCTCGCCGGCGGAGTGCTGACTCTCGTCGTGCTGGGCTGGCACCGCGCCAAGCGCCGGGAAGGCCGGCCGGAAATTCCGTATGGAGTCGCGATCGCCTTCGGCGGTCTCGCCATACTCGGGCAAATACTCGCCCAACGGTTTCTTAACCATTTTGCCTGATGTCTGAGGCTGTTCTGGGGACCCGCTTAGGGGAGGCGATCGCGCCATGGATGTGAAGAAACTCGCTCTGCTCGTTGGAGCGCTGGTCATTGCGGTGGTCACCGCCATCATGGCCAAGAATATGTTCGCCGGTGCAGGTGCGCAGCAGGCTGCTGCGGCTGCTGCTCCCTCCGTTGCAGTCGGGCCTAAGGTGCTCGTCGCGAAGAAGGCGATGCCGGCCGGCACCATCATCGATGCCGACAGCTTCACCTATCAGCCCTGGCCCAAGGAGCTGATGCAGAGCGCTTATTACATGCAAGGCGCGACCGACGCGAACCCGCAATCACTGATGGGTACCGTCGTCCGCTATCCGATCACGGCCGGCCAGCCGGTCACCCGCGGCTCGCTCGTCGGCCCGCAGGACCGCGGCTTCCTCGCCGCGGCGCTCGGCTCGGGCATGCGCGCAATCACCGTTCCGGTGAACTCGTCGACCGGTGTTGCCGGCTTCGTTTTCCCGGGCGACCACGTCGACATGGTCCTCACTCAGCAAGTCGAAGGTGGCGGCGACGGTCCGGCGCTCAAGGTCTCCGAGACGATCGTCCGCAATCTCCGCGTGCTCGCTACCGACCAGCGCATCACGGACAAGGACAAGGACGGCAAGATCGAAGTCAAGACCTTTGCCAACGTCACGCTCGAGGTCACTCCGAAGATCGCCGAGAAGATCGCGGTCGCACAGAGCCTCGGTACGCTGTCGCTGTCGCTGCGCTCGATCGCCGACAATTCGGCCGAGCTCGAGCGTGCCGTCGCGGCGGGCGATGTGAAGATCCCGGTCAATGCCGATCCTGCTCAGGAAAAGCAGATGCTGCTGGCGGTCGCCAATCGTCCGATCGACACCAACACCACCTTCACGACCGGCGGCGACGTGTCGCGCTTCCAGCGCCGCACTGTGCCCGCCAAGCCGGTGCAGATGGCGTCCTTGGGTGTACCCGGTGCAACCGGTGCGGGTGCTCCGCACCCGGCCAACGGCGGCGTCCGCGTAGTCCGCGGCAACGATGATTCGACGGGAGCTCGCTAAAATGAAAACTCGCAACATCAACAGCCGGGCACGCCTCGGCACCGCGCTCGCCGCGCTCGCCATCGGCCTCACCGCGGTCGCGGCGCCGGCAGCAGCCAGGGGCATGCAGCCGAGGGTCTATTCCTCGGGCACCTATCGGCCGACGAACCAGGTTCTCTTGAACCTCGGCGAAGGGCAGATGATCAATCTGCCGCGCGCCGTGGCGAGCGTCTGGACTTCGAATGCGAAGGTCGCCGACGTTTACGTCAACAGCCCGCACCAGATTAATCTGTTCGGCAAGGAGATGGGCGAAGCGACGGTGATTGCCACCGCCTCCGACGGCTCCGTGGTTTATGGCGCGAAAGTCCGCGTTAATCAGAACATCAGCTCGATCAACGACATCGTGCACCAGGCGATCCCCGACTCGGATATCCGCGTGCAGACCGTCGGCCAGGTCGCAGTGATCAACGGCACCGTGGCTTCGCCGGAAGATGCGGCCCAGGCCGAGATGCTGGTCAGGGCCGCGCTCAATCCAGGCGTCGACGTGACCAAGGCCGATGCCCCGCTCAACATCGTTCCGGTCAGCCGGCTGAAGGTGGCGACTCCGTTGCAGGTGACACTGAAGGTGAAGATCGCCGAGGTCAGCCGCGACGTCCTGAAGCAGATCGGCGTCAATCTTCTTAGCCACGATGGGACCGGCGGGTTTCAGTTCGGCGTCGGCCAAGGCAACCCAGGCACGTTCGGTTCGGCCGCCAGTGGGAGCACAGGTGCCGTTCCGAAGGGTTTCAACGTCGCTTCGGTTGGCACTACGCTGGGCCTGGCCGGCAAGCTGTTCGGTCTTGATCTCCTCGGTTCGCTCGACCTCGCGCAGACCGACGGCCTCGCCACGATTTTGGCCGAGCCGAACCTCACCGCGCTCTCAGGCGAAACCGCCAGCTTTCTCGCCGGCGGCGAATTCCCGATCCCGGTATCGCAGTCCCTGGGTGCGGTGACGATCGAATATAAGCAATATGGTGTGGGCCTCGCCTTCACCCCGATCGTGCTCGCCGATGGACGGATCTCGATGCGCGTTCGGCCCGAGGTCAGCGAACTGTCCGACGCGGGCAGCGTCACGCTGAACAACTTCAAGGTGCCGGCGCTGACGACTCGCCGCGCGGAAACGACGGTGGAGCTGGGTTCCGGCCAGAGCATGATGATCGCCGGGCTGCTGCGCAACACCAACAGCAACTCGATCACCAAGGCGCCGTTCCTCGGCGACCTGCCGATCCTCGGCATGCTGTTCCGCTCGACCAAGTTCCAGCGGCAGGAAACCGAGCTCGTGGTCATCGTGACGCCCTATCTGGTTCGCCCCGTTTCGGGTCAGCTCGCAACGCCGACCAGCGGCTACCGCGCGACCACGGATGTGGAACAGGTGATGGAGGGCCAGACGTTCAAGGGCGTCAGCGGTTCGCCCGCTCGCGTTCCGGCTCCGGCCCCCGCGATCGTCGGTGGCGCCGCCGCTGCTCCGGGGTTCAAGCTGTGACCCGCCGCTCTTTCAGGAAGGATGCTGCCATGCGTTCGAAGTTCGCTCTCCTGCTGATTGCTACGGCGGCTTCAGCCGGCTGCAGCTATCATCCAGAGGCCGGCGATCTCCGCGACCGCGGAGTGGAAGCCGTCAATGTTCCGGTCGTGACCCGCGCCGACTATGTGTTCGACGCGGCAGCGCCCGGCGGATCCCTTGCGCCGAGCGAGAAGGCTCGCCTCGACGCGTGGTTCCGTGGTCTCGACCTCAGCTACGGCGATTTGATCTATGTCGATGCCGTCTATGCGGACGCAGCGCGCTACGACGTGGCGCAGGTCGCCGGCAATTACGGCATGATGGTTCAACCCGGGGCTCCGGTGACCGCCGGCGCGGTTCCACAGGGGATGGTGCGGGTCATCGTCAGCCGCACGCGCGCTGAAGTTCCGAACTGCCCCAATTGGAGCACTCCGTCGCAGCCGAATTACAACAATCGCACCATGTCGAACTTCGGTTGCGGGGTGAATTCGGACCTCGCTGCAATGGTCGCCAACCCCGAGGACCTGATCCACGGGCGTGAAAGCAGCGGCCTCGGCAGCACGACCGCCGGCACCAAGGCAGTCATCCTCTACCGTTCGACTCCGCCGACCGGGACCAAGGGTCTGCAGGACATCAACACTCAGAAGAAGGATTTCCAGTGATGAACGCTCCGTTCCAGGCGCGCCCCGGTCTGCGCGATCCTTTCACTGCCTTCGTCTGCGACGATGCGACCGCCGATATGCTTCGGCCGGTTGCAGTCGAGCACGGCTGGTCGCCGGAGAAGGTCAACAAGGGGGGTCTCAGGAATGCGGTTCAGTCGCTGTCCGTCTCGGCCAGCCCGAACATCCTGTTCGTGGACCTCTCCGAGTTCGCGGATCCGCTCAACGACATCAATGCGCTCGCGGAAGTCTGCGAGCCGGGGACGATCGTCATCGCAGCGGGAACCGTCAACGATGTCCGCCTATATCGCGACCTCGTCGCAAGCGGCATTCACGACTATCTGCTGAAGCCGTTCACGGTCGACCAGCTGCGCGACACCTTCGCGCATGCCCAGACGATCCTGTCCGGTCCGCGCGGCGAAGCTCAGGCTGACAAGCCACACGTGATGTCGGCGGTGATCGGCGTCCGCGGCGGCGTTGGCGCTTCGACGATCGCAACCTCGCTTGCCTGGCTGCTGGGAGAGAAGGCGCATCGTTCGACCGCGCTCCTCGACCTCGACGTGCATTTCGGCACCGGTGCGCTGGCACTCGACCTCGAACCCGGCCGCGGCCTGACCGACGCGATCGAGAACCCGAGCCGCATCGATGGACTGTTCATCGAACGTGCGATGGTTCGCGCTAACGAGCGCCTCTCGGTGTTGTCGGCCGAAGCGCCCATCAATCAGCCGTTGGTCACTGACGGAACGGCGTTCTTCGCGCTCCAGGAAGAGATGCGCAACGCCTTTGAATTGACAGTGCTCGACCTGCCGCGGCACATGCTGATCCAGTATCCGCACCTGGTGCACGACGCGCACGTCGCGGTCGTGGTCGCCGAGCTGACGCTCGCCGCCACTCGCGATACCATCCGCGTGCTCGCCTGGCTCAAGTCCAACGCACCGCAGACTAAGGTCGTGGTCGTCGCCAACTGCGTGCCGTCCGGTGGAGCGCTGGAGATCAGCCGCAAGGATTTTGAACAATCCATTGAGCGGCCGATCGACATCGTCTTCGCATACGACGCCAAGCTTGCCGCACAGGCGGCCAAGCTCGGCAAGCCACTCGCCGAAGTCGCAAGCGGCAAGATGTCGGCGCCGTTCAACACTCTGTCGAACGTCGTTCTCACGCATGCGAGCGAAGAAGGCGTTGCCACCGAATCCAAGGGTGTCGCCGGCGCCAAATCGCTGCTCGACAACCTGAAGGCGAAGCTGGCGAAGCCGAAAGACAAGGCCGCTTAAGTGACTTGGGCCGCGTAAGCGGCTGGTTTTCCGGATGGCGCACCTGGTGCGCCGCCCGGCGAGATTGAGAGGCGAAGGCACAAATGTTCTTGTGGATCATCCTGATCGGCGGCCTCGGCGCGCTCGGGCTTGCCTTCCTCGCAATGCGTGGCCCCTCGGCCTCGGCGACTGTGAAGCGCCGTATCGAACTTATTCGCGAGCGCCACAACGACCCCATCGCAGGCAATGCGCAAGCGCAGATCCGCAAGCTGTTCGCGCAACGTGCGAGCCGGATCGAGGGTTATGCCTCGACGCTGATCCCCAAGCCCGCGCTTCTGCGCAAGCGCCTGGAGATGACCGGCAAGAACATCACCCTCGCCAAATATGCGACGGTGTGCGTGGGCATACTGGCGTTCATCACGCTTGCGCTGACGTTCCGCCACGCGCCTTTCATATTGTCGCTGCTCATCGGCATATTCTTCGGCGTTGGCGGACCGCACTTCATAGTGGGGAAGATGATCAAGCGCCGGATCAAGAAGTTCAACACGAACTTCCCTGACGCGATCGAGCTGATGGTCCGCGGACTTCGCTCAGGCCTGCCGATCACCGAAACGCTTGGCATCGTGGCCAGCGAAATCACTGGCCCGGTAGGCGTCGAATTTCGCATGGTCGTCGACAAGATGAAGATCGGCAAGACGATGGAATCCGCGCTCCAGGACACCGCTGATCGTCTTGGCACCGCGGAGTTCCAGTTCTTCGTGATCACGCTGGCGATCCAGCGCGAGACCGGCGGCAATCTCGCCGAGACGCTGTCGAACCTCGCCGACGTGCTCCGCAAGCGTGCGCAGATGATGCTCAAGATCCGTGCCATGAGCTCGGAATCCAAGGCTTCGGCCTACATCGTCGGGTCGCTGCCGTTCGTGGTCTTCACGCTCGTGTGGATGATCAACCCCGGTTACATGGGCGGCTTCTTCACCGATCAGCGGCTAATCGTCGCCGGATTGGGCGGCATGGTGTGGATGGGCCTTGGCGCATTCATCATGGCCAAAATGGTCAATTTCGAGATCTAAGGGAGGCAAGGACAAGTCATGCAAATTGCGCCCCCCTCAGGCCCGACCCTCCTGGGTTTCGACATCATTTACATCGCGACGATGCTCAGTGCCGTCGCGACCTTCGCGGTGATGCTCGCGATCTATGCCGCGACGACGGTCAAGGATCCCATGGCGCGGCGCGTCAAGGCGCTCAATGAGCGCCGCGAGCAGCTGAAGGCCGGCATCGTCGCCTCGACCAACAAGCGCAAGAAGCTCACCAACCGCAACCAGGCCGCCGATCGCGTCCGCGGAATCCTGACGCAGTTCAAGATGCTTCAGGACGGGCAGCTCAAGAAGACGCAGCTCAAGCTGATGCAGGCCGGCATCCGCACCAAGGATCTCGCATTCTTCATCATCTTCGCCCGTTTCGTCCTGCCGGTCGTGCTCGGGCTGATCGCGGTGATCGCGCTCTACGGCTTTGGAATGTATCCGCAATGGTCGTGGATCAGGCGCTACCTGACGCTCGCCGGAATTGTCGGCCTGGCCTACAAAGCGCCCGACATCTGGCTGAAGAACAAGGTCGGCAAGCGCAGCAGCGCAATCCGCAAGGGACTTCCCGATGCGCTCGACCTGCTCGTGATCTGCGCCGAGGCGGGCCTGACCGTCGACGCTGCATTCGGCCGCGTCTCGAGGGAACTGGGCAAAGCCTATCCCGAGCTCGGCGACGAGTTCGGCCTCACCGCGATCGAGCTGGGCTTTTTGAACGAGCGCCGCCAGGCGTTCCAGAACCTCGCCGAGCGCGTCGATTTGGAAGCGGTTCGCGGCGTCGTCACGACCATGATCCAGACCGAGAAATACGGTACTCCGCTCGCTTCGGCGCTGCGCGTGCTCTCGGCAGAATTCCGCCACCAGCGCATGATGCGCGCGGAAGAGAAAGCGGCCCGCCTTCCGGCGATCATGACCGTGCCGCTGATCCTGTTCATCCTGCCGACCTTGTTCGTCGTGATCCTCGGTCCGGCGGCCTGCTCGATCAAGGACAGCTTCCTCAAGTAATCGCCGATCCGGGAACGCGGCGGCACGCTGAAGCGTAGTCGCTGCGATTCCACTGCTGGGGACGCACAATGAGCATCACGTCGGATCCGAACCTGTGGGTGATTGGCGCCCTCATCTTCCTGCTCGGCCTGTTGATCGGCGTGTTCCTGACCGCCGGCGGGCGGCGCAAGTGGAAGGCGCGCTACAACGCCGAGGTCGAACGCCGCCGCGAGCTCGAGAAAACCCACGCCGAGACGGAAAAGCATTGGCGCGAGCGGGATTCCCTGCGCACCGCCGCGATCAAAGACCCGAGCGAGCCCGGCGACAGCGAGGTGCGGTCCCTCTAGCCCTCGATCTTCGAGAAATCGGCGACGCGGTTCACGGCGTCGCGAAAGCGCATGAGCAGGTTTAGCCGCCGCTCGCGCTTGGCGGAATCGGGGTCGTTGACCGTGACATGATCGAAGAACGCGTCGATCGGTTTGCGCAGTGACGCAAGCGCGGCCATCGCGCCGGTGAAGTCCTCGGCCTCGACTGCCGCCGACGCCTTGGGCTCGGCAGCATCGAGCGCGGCGATCAGCGCCTTCTCCTGCGGCAAGTCCGCGCCCGCGTGCCCCGACGCCATCTCCGCGATCGCCTCCTTCAAACCCGGCTCCTCGACCAGGACCAGCGGGTCCTCCTCGCCCGTTTGTGGAATCCCCTGCTCCTCGGCCGAGCTCATCACCTGCGGCCCGACCCAATTCTCTTTCTTCAGGATATTTGCGGCGCGCTTGTAGGCGACGAGCAGGTCTGCGCCGTCGCCAGTCTCGACGAACGCCTGCAGCGCCTGCACCCGCCGAACCATGCGCACATTGTCGCCGCCAGTCTCAACGGCCACCACGGCATCAATCATGTCGTGGCGGATTCCGGCCTCACGTTGCTGGACCTTCAGCCGCTCGATCAGAAAGGTCGCGATGTCGCGGCCGGTGTCCGACCCTCCGGCATGGGCGGCCTTCGTGATCAGGTCGCGCATCGAAACACGAAGCTCATTATCGAGAATGAGGCCGAGAATGCCGATTGCGGCGCGACGTAACGCGAACGGATCCTTCGACCCCGTCGGCTTTTCGCCGAACTGGAAGAACCCGACGAAGCTATCCAGCTTGTCCGCCAGCGCCACAGCCACCGTCACGGGCGCAGTCGGCACCTCATCCCCCTGCCCGGTCGGCTTGTAGTGGTCGCGGATGGCGTCGGCGACAGCCTTGGGCTCGCCCTGCGCCTCCGCCAGATAACCGCCGATTACACCCTGAAGCTCGGGGAACTCGCCGACCATTCCGGTGACGAGGTCGGCCTTCGCCAGCCGCGCCGCGCGCTTCGACCTGATCCGCGTCGCGCGCCTCTTGACGATCCCCTCCTCCACCAGCCACCGCGCCAGCTTTGCAACGCGCTCCACCTTGTCGGCGACGGTGCCGAGCTTCTCGTGAAACACGATGCCGTCGAGCTTCTTCGCTTGCTCCTCGAGCGGGACCTTCAAGTCCTGCTCCCAGAAGAAGCGCGCATCGGCGAGGCGTGCCGCAAGCACCCGCGCGTTGCCCAGGGCGATCGCTTCGCCTCCATCATTCGCGCTCACATTGCGATGCACACGAACGCCGGCGCCAATCCTCCCCGGACGGGGAGGTGGCAGGCGCAGGCCTGACGGAGGGGGTTCGGAGCCCTGCACGACGCCCCCTCCACCATGCTCCGCATGGTCCCCTCCGTCCCGGGGAGGAGATTCACACGCGAAATACTTCTGGTTGGTGCGCATGGTGAGCACGATCACCTCGCGCGGAACGTCGAGGAACTCGGGGTCGAAGCGCCCGAGCAGCGGCACCGGCCATTCGGTGAGGCCGGCATTTTCGACTACCAACCCCTCGTCCTCGAGCAAGGTCAGGCCCGCTTCCGCCGCAGCTTTCTCCGCGCCTTCGCGGATCAGCCGCTCGCGCTCGTCCTGGTTGACGATGACATGGCAGGCGCGCAGCTTCTCGGCGTAATCGGCCGCGCCGCCGATGGTGATCGGCCCGGGATGATGGAAGCGGTGTCCGACCGTCGTCGCACCGCTGCGGACGCCGCCGATCTCCACCGGCACGATCTCTTCGCCGAGCATTGCGACAATGCCCTGCAGCGGCCGGACCCAGCGCAAGGTGCCGCTGCCCCAGCGCATCGACTTGGGCCAAGCGAATTCCGCGACGATGCGCTGCACCGCCTCGGCGAGCACCTGGGTGGCGGCGCGGCCGGGCCGCTCCACGACGGCAAACAGCACGCCGTCACGTTCTTCGAGCTGCTCACGCGAAAGGTCGGTCTTGCGCAGAAATCCGTCCAACGCCTGCTGGCGGAGCCGACGTGCGCGGCCCCTTGATCTCCTCACGCGCAGCCTCGGTTTGCTCCGCCACGTCGTGGGCGATCAGCACCAGCCGCCGCGGCGTCGAATGAACGTCGATCGGGCCAGTCTCCAGCCCCGCCGCCGCAGTGCACTCGGCGAACAGCCGCGCAAGCTCATTGCGCGCCCGCGACTGCATCCGCGCCGGGATCTCCTCCGAGAGAAGTTCGAGCAGGAAGTCGGTCATAAATCCTCCCCGGAACGGGGAGGGGAACCATTCGCAGGATGGTGGAGGGGGTTGGCCACCCGCTCAACGATGAGCTTCAAAACTCCATCCAAGTCCTTCATCACATCGCCCGCGCCCAGATGGAGCATGCGATACCCGCGCTCTGCCAGATAACGTTCGCGGGCTTCATCGCGCTGTGGGCGATCACCAAAGTCGTGCGCGCTGCCGTCGACTTCGATCACAAGACCAGCGTCACTCACAAAGAAATCCACCACGTAAGGGCCAACCGGATGCTGCCTCCGCACCTTAAACCCCAACTTACTTGCGCGGAGCTGACTCCACAGCAGGACTTCCGGCAGCGACATCTGCCGGCGCAGCTTGCGTGCAACATAGACCGCGGGCTGGCGCAGCGACGCGGCCCCTCCACCATTCGCTCTTCGGCGAATGGTCCCCCTCCCCGTTTCGGGGAGGATCATTGGGACTTCTCCAGCCACGCGCCGCACGAAGCTTTCGCGAGGTCGCGGACACGGCCGATGTACGCCTGGCGCTCGGCGACCGAGATCACGCCACGCGCCTGCAACGTGTTGAACACATGGCTCGCCTTGATCGCCTGCTCATAGGCGGGGATCGGCAGCTTCGCCTGCAGGCAACGCTCGCATTCGGCCGCGGCTTTGCGGAACAGATCGAACAGAGCCTCGGTATCCGCCACCTCGAAATTATAGGCCGACAGCTCGCGCTCGTTCTCGAGGAAGACGTCGCCGTAGGTCACTCCGGCGTCGTTGAACTTCAGGTCGAACACATTGTCGACGCCCTGGATGTACATCGCGAGGCGCTCGAGCCCGTAGGTCAGCTCGCCCGGTCACAGGCTTGCATTCGAACCCGCCGACCTGCTGGAAGTAGGTGAACTGCGTGACTTCCATCCCGTCGCACCAGACTTCCCAGCCGAGACCCCAGGCGCCGAGCGTCGGGCTTTCCCAATCGTCCTCGACGAAGCGGATGTCGTGCTTCAGCGGATCGATCCCGATTTCTGTCAGGCTGCCGAGATAGAGCTGCTGCAGATCGTCCGGGCTCGGCTTCAGCACCACCTGATATTGATAATAATGCCCGAGCCGGTTCGGGTTCTCGCCGTAGCGGCCGTCGGTCGGCCGGCGGCACGGCTGGACATAAGCCGCTTTCCACGGATCCGGCCCGAGCGAGCGCAACACCGTCGCCGGGTGGAAAGTCCCCGCCCCCATCTCCATGTCATACGGCTGAAGGATGACGCAGCCCCGCGCGCCCCAATAATGATGAAGCGTGAGGATCAGGTCCTGGAAGCTCAGGCTCAAGCGATACGCCCCGTCGAGTGCCTCAATCAGACGCCGCGGCTTTGGCCGATGCTCTGTTAAGGGGCAAGTGGAGGTTCAGCTTGCCGCCTTTAGGCCCCCATGCGAACGGTCCCCCGACAGATAGGAATTCGATGCTGAGAACATTTCTGCGCCGCGCGTGCGCCGCGCTCGGCCTCTCGCTGGCGCTTGTGGCGGCGCCTGCTCCGGCAAAAACCGTGCAGCCCGCCCGCCCGGCGCTGTGGGCGGTCTCCGACGCCGACACGACCATCTATCTGTTCGGGACGATCCACCTGCTTCCCGATAAATATCAGTGGCGTACGGCCAAGTTCGATCAGGCGATCGAGGGATCGCAGCAGCTGGTCGTCGAGACCATCGTCGATAACAAGAATCCGCCAAAAGCTGATGGCGGCGCTGGCAAGTCTCGCCTTCAATACGCCCAACCTGCCGCCCCTCGCTCAGCGGGTGCCGCCGGCGAAGCGCGCGGCGCTCGCGGCGGCGATCAAGAAGAGCGGCTATCCGCCCCAGGCGCTCGACAAAATGGAGACCTGGGCCGCGGCGATCACCCTGCTCGGCAATCAGTTCAAGGACATGGGGCTGAAGGGCGACGAGGGCGTCGAAACCGTGCTTCGCAACACCTTCACTTCCGAAGGAAAACCGATCGGCGAACTCGAAAGCAATGTCGAGCAGCTCGGATTCTTCGATAAGCTCCCCGAGAGCGCGCAGGAGCAACTGCTCGAAGGATCGATCGACGATTCCAAGTCTGTGACCAAGGAATTCCACGACATGCTCAGCGCCTGGGTTCGCGGCGACGTCCGCGCAATCGCCGAGACGTTCAACCATGACCTCTCGGGCTCGCCCGAGCTCAGGCAGGCGCTGATCAGGCAGCGCAACGCCAACTGGAGCAAGTGGATCGAGCAGAGAATGACGCAGCCAGGGGCGATCATGATCGCCGTCGGAGCGGGCCATCTCGCCGGCCCCGATTCGGTCATCGCTTTGCTCGAGCGGGACGGTCACCGGGTCCGCCGCGTCCAATAGCCGCCGCTGGACTTCCACTCACCGCCATCTGTCGAGAAAAGTTCACCTTTTTGCTGAATTTGCTAGACTTTTGTTAAGCTGTTGGTGACCATAATCGCATTGTATCGGGCTGGGGGGTCTGATGCGCGAAGGGAGTGAAAGGCGGGATTTTCTCGCCACGGCTGAGATGCGCTTATGCATCGCATCGGCCAGCCGCAGCTGCCTAAGCGGATCGCCTTTTCCGGGTGCCGGTCGGCCCTTGGGGAGGTGACGCATGATCGGGATCCTGGCCGCTGCAGCGATCGCCGCCGCATCACCCGGCCTCGCCGCCTGCTGCGACGACCATCAACGCCGACCCAGCCATCTTCGTAGTCCATGACGCCGACACGACGGTCTACCTTTTCGGCACCTTCCACGCGCTCGACAGCAAGACCGAATGGTTCAACGACCAGGTCAAGGACGCCTTCGAGCAATCCGACGAGCTCGTTCTCGAAACGCTCCTGCCGGAAGGGCCACAGAAACCCGGATTGACGCTGAAGGGTCCGCCGGCTCCGCCGGTCGGCCTGCGCATGCCGGTCGCGAGCTCGGCCTCATTTCTGGCAACGACGCGGCTGGCCATAAACGCCGGCCGCTCGCAGGGCATGCAGGTCGGCAACGGCGCCGACATGGTGCTGCGCCGGATCGCCGAGGGCGAGGGCAAGCCGGTCGAAGGGCTCGAAAGCCTGCAGTTTCAGGTCAATATGTTCAATCGGATGCCGCCCGCTGCACCGCCGGCGGCGGCTGTTCCAGGCGCGCCGGCCGGCAATGCGGCTTCGATGGACAGCCTGCAAAAAGCGATGACCGAAATGCAGGCCGCCTGGAAGCGTGGGGATCAGAGCGTTTTCGTGCGGATGCTCGGGCAGGTCGAGCGCTCTTCGCCCGACACCTACCGGATGATGTTCGTCGAGCGGAATGCGCATTTCGCCGAGTGGATCGCCGCCCGCATGCAAAAGCCGGGGGTTGTCTTCGTCGCGATCGGAGCGGGCCATCTCGCCGGCAAGGACAGCGTCCTCGTGCGCCTGGCCGAACGCGGGATAGAGTCGCAGCGCGTCAACTGATCCTCCCCAGCATGGGGAGGTGTCGCGGCGAAGCCGCGACGGAGGGGGGTCTGAGACCTGCACGCCGCCCCCTCCACCACTCAGCTTCGCTGAGCGCTCCCCCTCCCCGTCCCGGGGAGGATCACTTGCATTTGTGAGCGCGCTCAACTAGGGCGCGCCTTCCCCGGCCATGGTCATCCCTGGAGGCGTGGCGGGGTTTTTTGTTCAATCGGAGAATAGCCAAATGAGCGATCAGCTGACGCTGCCCGCCGAAGCGCGCGACCGGGCTGGCAAGGGAGCCTCCCGTGCACTGCGCCGCGAAGGCCGGGTCCCCGCCGTCGTTTACGGTGAAAAGAAAGAGCCACTCGCGATTCACGTCGAGGAGAAGCTCCTGTCGAGGATGCTTTCGACCGGCCACTTCATGAATTCGGTCATCATGATCGATTATGAGGGCAAGCCGCACCGCACGCTTCCCAAGGCGGTCGACTTCCACCCGGTCAGCAGCCGGCCGATCCACGTCGATTTCCTGCGCATCGGCGAGCACACCAAGGTCACCGTCGGGATTCCGGTCCGCTTCGACAACGAAGAGGATTCACCGGGCCTGAAGCGCGGCGGCGTACTTAACGTCGTCCAGCACGAGCTCGAGCTCGTCTGCGACGCTGCCAGCATCCCCAATGAGATCCACATCGATCTCACCGGCCTGGAGATCGGCGATTCGGTGCACATCGGTCAGGTCAAGCTGCCCGATGGCGTCACTGCGGCCAATCAGGATGAGGACTTCACCGTCGCCACCATCGTCGCTCCGTCGGCGATGAAGGCGGAAGAGGAAGAGACCGCAGCCGAGGGCGAAGTCCCGACCGTCGAAGGCGAGGAAGCCGAAGGCGGCGAAGCCGAAGGCGGCGCCAGCGAAGAGTAAGCCTTCGACCCGCAATTTCTGGAACCGCTCGCCGGAAACGGCGGGCGGTTTCGTTTTGCGCCGCGCTCACGCTAGGTGGCGCATATGCAACTCTGGGTCGGTCTTGGTAATCCAGGCGCCAAATATGCGCTTCAGCGCCACAATGTCGGCTTCATGGCAGCGGACCTCATAGTGGAGGTGCACGAATTCGGCCCCTGGCAGAAGAAATTCCGCAGTCTGATCGCCGAGGGCCGTGTTGGCCGGCAGCGCGTCCTGCTGCTGAAGCCGCAGACATTCATGAACGACAGCGGTGAAGCGGTCGCCCAGGCGCTGCGTTTCTACAAGCTCGACATGGACGCGCTCACCATCTTCCATGACGAGCTCGATCTGGCTGCGTTCAAGGTCAAGGTGAAGGTCGGCGGCGGAACCGCCGGCCATAACGGCCTGCGCTCGATCGACGCGCATCTCGGCCCCGAATTCCGCCGCGTGCGCATCGGCATCGGCCACCCTGGCCCGGGGCGAAAGGACCTCGTCACACCGCACGTCCTCGGCAATTATGCGAAGGCCGAGATGGAGCCCCTGTCCGACCTCCTGGCCGCCATTGCCGCCGAAGCCGAGTGGCTCGCCGATGGTGACGACGCGCGTTTCATGAGCGAGGTGGCGCTGAGATTGAAGCAGGAGTAGCGGGCGTCAGCCCCAACCGCTCCTTTGCCGCAGCGAGCATCTGTTGAAATTCGCGGATCGTCGCGCAGCGAATCGAGGTTTCGATCCGCCTCGGCCAAGGTGATCAGGGTACTGCCGCCTTTCGCGAATGCCGGCTCTAGCAGCTCGAGGGCGCGCCGCTTGTCCTTGAAGAAGGCGAGCACCGGCCAGGCGAGATTGTAGCGCATGTACATGTTGTCCGGGTCCAGCAGGAGTGCTCGATCGGTCCACGCGCGCGCGCGATCGAGATTCCCCACTGCCGCAAAGCTCAGAGCGCCATAGGCGAGTGCTGCCCCGTTATCGGGGTTCCGAGCGAGCGCAGCCTCGACCTGGACAATCACTTTGCGCGCACACTGCTGAGCGCGCCGCAGATCGCCTTGCGCAAGATACGCCGCAGAGAGCATCCCGCGGCTATGAAAGTCGCCTTCCGCCAGAGCGGTGGCTTTTTCGAGATGACGCGTTGCATCGTCGAACCTGCCTTGGCGGTAATAGACCCGTGCCGCTTCCTTGTTGGCCTCCCACGACTCCGGATTGAGGCGAAGCGCGGTCTCGATTTCCGTCTGCGCCTCTTTCTGATCGCCCCGCATCGCAAGGTGCCAGGCTCTTGGTAAATGTGCCTCGGCGATGCTGGGGTCGAGCGCGAGCGCATGGTTCGCGGCAACTAGGCCGTCGTCGCAATCCTCGTGACCGGTATAAGCGTAGCGCAAGTTAGCCTGCGCAAGTCCCATGAGGGCCCACGCGGTGGCATATTGCGGATCGATCTCGATGGCCCGCTCACAGATGCGGATCACACGCCGCTCACGGGCAGCTTCGCCGAAATCTCCATCGATCCAAGATTGTCGTGCCATGAGGAACAGGTCGTAGGCTTCTACGTTCATCGTCCCGCGACTCTCGATCGCCTCTCTCTCTTCTGGCAGCAGTTTGAGCTTCAACGCATCGACGATCGAATGACTGATCTCGTCCTGGATTGCGAAAATATCGTCGAGGTCGCGGTCGTAGCGCTCGGCCCACACATGAGCGCCGGTCGCGCCATCAATCAGCTGGGCATTGATCCGCACGCGTCCGCCGGATTTTCGCACGCTGCCTTCGAGCACATGGCCGACTCCCAGCTTTCGCGCGACGCCGCAGATATCGACCGACTGGCCTTTGAATTGGAACGCCGTATTTCGCGCGGTCACGGCCAGCGCCGAGACTTTCGACAAGTCCGTCGTGATGTCTTCGCTGATTCCGTCGCTGAAATATTCCTGTTCGGCCTCGCCGCTCATGTTGACAAACGGCAGCACGCAGACCGCTTGCGGACGCGGTTTGCTCTCCGCTTCGGGTATGACGGCCGATCCAGCCAGTGCAGCGACGCTGGCGGTCAGCTTGCGCCAACCGGCCGCATTCACGTCGCCCTTCCACGCGTCCAGCGCTGCACACTGGATCTGGTCGAAGGGCATTGGCGGCAGCGAGCCGTCCAACGTCGCTTGCACTAAAGTGCCGGCCGACCGCGCGACGTTCGCTTCGGACCTTACCCACTGCGATTTTGCGGATTCCGCCGACCAAAGCACCACGACCGCCTTTGCGCCCTTCAGCCGCTCCTCGATGACCTCGGTATAGGCCCGATGCGCGGGTAGCTCATCATCACGCCAGACCGCGTAGCCCGCCGTTCGCAGCGCGTTGGCAACGCGCTCCGCCTGCGGCTCGTCCGACCGCGCGTAGGACACGAACACGTCCGCCATGTGAGGCCCCTCTTCCGCCTTGGATATCAGGACTTTACGGGTGAAGTCATGATGCGCAGCCTCTTCGTCAGCTCAGCTCTACGAGGCGGAACTCGGCAATGAGCAGTTGCTAGCCGATCTCGCGCACTCGATCCGTAGTTTGCTGCCAAAGACGACGAAGCGGGGCGCCGCTGGTCCAAGGACCATCTCTATCCGGGATATACGAGCTATGCTTCGCTGAACGATCTTGCCGAAGCGCGACCCGGCGTTCGGCGACGTTGGCCAAGCTGCTGACCCGCCATGCGGCGAAATTCGCCGGCGAATGCGCCTTCGACCTCGCGCGCAAACCGCAGCTCGACAGTTTGTGGGTGAATCTGTTGAAAACCCGTGGGCATCACAGTGGACACATTCACCCGCACAGCATCATCTCGGGCACGCTTTACGTCGAAGTTCCCGCAGGTTCGGGCGCAATTCGCTTCGAAGATCCGCGATTGCCATTGATGATGGCCGCGCCGTCACGTCCGGATACCTTCGTCACCGTGCAGCCCCGCCCCGGTCTGCTGCTGATGTGGGAAAGCTGGCTGCGCCACGAAGTGCTTCCCGGCACCGGCCGCGGCGAGCGGCTGAGCGTAAGCTTCAACTTCGCCTGAGCGTCAGTCCCGCGACGGAATCTTC
Source organism: uncultured Alphaproteobacteria bacterium (assembly GCA_963849435.1). GTDB lineage: Bacteria > Pseudomonadota > Alphaproteobacteria > Sphingomonadales > Sphingomonadaceae > Sphingomicrobium. The sequence continues at coordinate 68,535 of CAWKHO010000017.1, read as the reverse complement.
AGCCCGCGCTGGACCGGGGGACGCGCAAGCCCACGCTCCAGCCAGAAATGGACATCGTCGACCTCGTCGTAAGCCACAAGGTGCGCAGCCTCGTAAAACTCCACAAGATTGCGCACCCACCCGAGCAGCGCGATGTCCGCGATCGTGTAATCGTCGCCCATGATCCACTGGCGGCCGTGCAGCCGGGCATCGAGCATCTTGAGTAGCCGCTTCGACTCCTCGGCGTACCGCTCGAGCGGGCGCTTGTCCTCCCACTCGCGGCCGGCGAATTTGTGGAAGAAGCCGACCTGTCCGAACATCGGCCCGACATGACCCATCTGCCACATCACCCACTGGATCGTCTCGTAACGAGCATTGCCGGCCGGGAGCAGCTGTTCAGTTTTGTCTGCGAGATAAATCAGAATCGCGCCGGATTCGGAGAGCCCAAGCGGCTGACCGTCCGGACCGTCAGGATCGATGATCGCCGGGATCTTGCCGTTTGGGTTGAGCGACAGGAATTCCGGCGTCCAGCTCTCGTTCTTGCCGATGTCGACGAGGTGGGGCTCATACGGAAGCCCCGTCTCCTCGAGCATGATCGACACTTTCATGCCGTTGGGCGTGTTCAGCGAATATAGCTGCAGCTGCTCAGGGTGCTGGGCGGGCCAGCGGCGCGTGATCGGAAAGTCGGAGAGGTCGGCCATCCAGCCCAACTAGGAAGCCGCAGACGCGCTTTCAAACTGCCGTTTCCTTTCTGCCGCGAACGCGCCGTCCGAGCCCGACGAGACCGACGACCGCGAGAGCATCGACCACTGCCTTGAACCACAGGTCCATGTTCACGCTGCCGATGAACCCCGCAAAACTAACGACCATGGAGCCCGTCAGACTTCCGGCGATCAGCGCGAACTCGTGCGCCCGGCTCCAGCGCGGATGTGCGGCCCAGCGTGGCACGAAAATGAGCAGGAGCGCGGCAATGACGAGGCCTCCAGCCCCCGCTGCGGCTTCGGGAAATGCGGGATCAATACCGAAAGCAAGAACCACCAGTCCGAACCACAGCACGGCCCAGACGGCGCCGAGTGTTCCGAGGAGCCACGGCCACGGCGGCGTGAAGGCACGCTGACTTCGACCTCGCGGACAGGCGTAGCGCGATGATGATCAGCAGGGGGATTGCGGCGACCGCAACTGCGACCCAACCCAGCGGCGGCGTGTAGGGCGGCTGGTGGAACACCTTGGTCCGCGCGATCTGAGTCCAGCTGAACCAGGCGAAGAAGCAACCGATGGCGAAGAGGGCGGCGGTGACGATCGCGCCTGCCCGGCTCAGCCACGGCTCGCGGCGGCGCGCGGGGAACACCAGTTCGACGGCGAGCGTCGGCAGCAGGACGACCCAGACGCTCTCATAGATCAACGCCCAGAGCAGGTAGATGTAATTGACGCCAAACGCCCGCGCCCAAGTCTCGCCCTTCAGGCGGATCACCAATGGCGCGACCGAAGTCTGCTGGATGAGGAATTCCTCGGCGATGGACAGCGCCAGGCCCAACAGCAGCAGCGACCACCAGCCGAGGCCGTGCTTGCGGACAATCGCCTGGGCCATAACCGCGCCGCCGCCCCAGACGGCCATTTCGATCGGAAACACGAAGATCGAGGAGAAGCGGGTTGCGCCGGGGAGCACCTCGGCGAACATCGGAGCGAGGAATGCGAGCAGCAGTGCCGGCGCCATGCGATTGAGCAGGTCACGTCGCTGGTCTGTCATTGCTCTCGCTCCCAGATGCGTCTAATCTCGCAGGTGAGTATCTTAGCACTAAGATAAATGCAAATGGCCCAGGATGAATTCAATCGGCTGCACCGTGAGCTAGCCACGGCAATGATCGTCTTTCACGAGACGGGCGCTCGTCGCCTCGGCATGACTGCCGCTGAGCGCAAATGCGCGGGGCTGATTGTCGAGTTGGGTGAAACCACACCGAAGCAGCTCGCGGAAATGACCGGGCTGACGACTGGCGCGATTACAGGGATTGTCGATCGACTGGAGCGGGCGGGCTACGCCAGACGCAAGCCAAATCCGAAGGACCGGCGCAGCGTCCTGATCCGGCCGCAAAACGTCGCACGGCTCGCGAAAGAGACCCAGCCGATCTTCGCCGCCCTGACGGAGGCGATGACCAAGCTCGCCGGTCGCTATTCGCCCGAACAACATGCGCTCATCCTCAAGCATCTCGAGGACACGATCGCGATCCTGCGCGAGCAGACGGCAAAGGTCGAGGCCGCAGACGACAAAGGTTGAGCCGCAACCACCACTTCGCCTAAAGGGTCGCCGACCCCGTCATTGCGAGGAGCCAAGGGCGACGCGGCAATCCAGACTGGATTGCTTCGCTTCGCTCGCAATGACGAATAGCAATTGGAGTAATCATGGGCTTCCGCTGCGGCATCGTCGGGCTGCCGAACGTCGGTAAATCGACGCTTTTCAACGCGCTGACCGAGACTGCGGCGGCGCAGGCCGCCAATTATCCGTTCTGCACGATCGAGCCCAATGTCGGCCGCGTCGCCGTTCCCGACCCGCGCCTGGACCGCCTCCGCGCCATCGCCAAGTCGGCGCAGGAGATCGAAACCCAGATCGAGTTCGTCGACATCGCCGGCCTCGTCCGCGGAGCCTCGAAAGGCGAAGGGCTCGGCAACCAGTTCCTCGCCAATATCCGCGAGGTCGACGCGATCGTCCACGTGCTGCGCTGCTTCGAAGGCGGCGACGTCACCCACGTCGAAGGCCGCGTCGACCCGATCGCCGATACGGAGACTGTCGAAACCGAGTTGATGCTGGCCGATCTCGACAGTCTCGAGCGACGCGTCCCCAATCTCGTCAAGAAAGCACAACAGGGTGACAAGGACGCGAAGATCGAGGCTTCCGTGCTCAGCCAGGCGCTGGACCTGCTGCGCGCGTCGAAGCCGGCGCGGCTGACCAAAGCGAAAGATCACGAAGAAGCGAAAGCACTTCAACGGGCGCAGCTGCTGACCGCCAAGCCGGTACTGTACGTCTGCAACGTCGATGAAGGCGACGCCGCTTCCGGAAACGCACTGTCGCAAAAGGTGTTCGAGAAAGCCGCGGCTGAAGGCGCGAAGGCGGTCGTCATATCCGCCGCCATCGAGGCCGAGATCGCGACCCTGCCCCTGGAAGAACGCGACGCCTTCCTGTCCGATCTTGGCCTGCACGAGACCGGGCTCAACCGCATGATTTACGCGGCTTACGAGCTGCTCGGGCTGATCACCTTCTACACCGTCGGACCGAAGGAAGCGCGCGCCTGGACGGTCCATCGCGGGGCCAGGGCACCCGAGGCGGCGGGTGAAATCCACACCGATTTTGAGCGCGGCTTCATCCGTGCCGAGACGATCTCATACGACGATTACATCAAGTATGACGGGGAAACCGGCGCCCGCGATGCGGGCAAGCTGCGCTCCGAAGGCAAGGATTATGTCGTTCAGGACAGCGACGTGATGCTGTTCCGCTTCAATGTCTGAGTCCTTGTCGTTCCTGCCGCTTCCCCGCTAGGCAATCGCACGATGATAACAGCGTTCAATCGTCAATCGGCAATCGGCTTGGAGGCAATGCTCGCGCAAGCCCGCGACCTGCTTTCATCTGATCCCGCGCAGGCCGCCGAGCGGGCCAGACAGATCCTCGCGTCCACTCCCAACAGTGCCGACGCCTACCGGCTGCTCGGTGCAGCGCTGCGCCGCCTTGGCGATGACGCCGCGGCGAATGACGCGGAATTGGCGGCCATCCAGGAATCGGGCGACGATCCGGAGCTGGTTGCGGCGGGAGAGGCCCTCATCGCCGGAGACTACGTCAGGTCCGAGCAAATCCTGCGACACGTGCTGCACCGGCGTCCGGACGACGTCGCCGCCCTTCGCATGATCGCTGAAATTGCCACCGAATTCGGAGCGCTGCGCGATGCCGAACACCTGCTCCGGCGAGCGCTCGAATTGGCGCCGGGCTTCGAATTTGCGCGTCTGCATCTGGCGCTGACGCTGAAGAAACAGAATTGCTCGGGAGAAGCATTGGCTGAGCTCGACCACATTGCGGGCGAGCTCCGCGACGTCGATGAGACGCGCAACCTGCAGGCGTCATTGCTCGGCAACATCGGCGACTACGAGCAGTCGGCGAACCTTTATGAGCAGAGCGTCGCTGAGGTGCCGGACAATCCGAAACTGCTGATCAGCCTGGCTTATGCGCAACAGACACAAGGCCGGACCGAGGAAGCAGTGGCGACTTACCGACGCGCCCTCGAGTGCGGACCTGGGTTTGGCGAAGCATGGTGGAGCTTGGCGAACCTCAAGACATACCGGTTCACCGACGAAGACATTGCGACGATGGAGGCCGGTCTCGAGGGTCCCGGAGTCAGTGGCGAGGACCGTCTCCATCTGCATTTCGCGCTCGGCAAAGCCTTGGAGGATCGCGGCCAAGACGAACGTGCGTTCGATCATTATCGGCAGGCGAATGCTCTACGGGCCGACGAGCTGCGCTATGATCCGGCCAAAGTCACTGCTTTGGTCGACCAGATCGAACAAGTCTTCTCACCGGAGCTCTTGCAGCGTCACGGAGGCGCGGGCTGCGGGGCACCAGATCCGATCTTCATCCTTGGGATGCCGCGGGCCGGATCGACCCTGATCGAACAAATCCTCGCCAGTCATCCGCTGGTAGAAGGAACCGCGGAACTTCCGGAAATGATTGCGATCGCGCGCAGCCTGGAGCCAGATGAACGCGACTTCGCCGACGGCGTGTGGAACCGCTATCCGCAAATCCTGACCGAAATTCCCGATGAGCGGCTGAAGGAGCTAGGCGAACTCTACGTCGAGCGCACCCGCGCCTACCGGCACAGCGATCGGCCGTTCTTCACCGACAAGCTGCCTAACAACTGGATTCACGTTGGCCTGATCCGCTTGATCCTGCCGAATGCGAAAATCATCGATGCGCGGCGTCACCCGCTCGCGTGCGGATTCTCAAACTTCAAGCAACACTTCGCGCGCGGCCAGGAATTCTCCTACGACCTCGAACGCTTCGGCCGTTACTATAGAGACTACGTACGCTCCATGCGCCACTTCGACGAGGTCGCCCCCGGGGCGGTTCACCGGATTATTCACGAGCAGCTGGTTGCCGATCCCGAACCTGAGATTCGACGCTTGCTCGAATATTTGGACTTGCCGTTCGACGAGGCCTGCCTGCGCTTCCACGAGACGAAGCGCCCCATTCGCACCGCCAGCGCCGAGCAGGTGCGTCGCCCGATCACCGCCGAAGGAACGGAGCAGTGGCGGCGGTTTGAGCAGTGGTTAGAGCCGCTTAAATCGGCACTGGGTCCTGCACTCGAACGCTGGACCGATTAGCGCATGCCGATCAGCTGCGGCTCTCGCGAAAGAGGCCGAAGGCCATGACTGCAGCAACCACGATTGCGATGATGCTCACGGTCTGCGAGACTTCATGGCTTCCGGCGACGATTCGGAAATGCGCGAACAGCCGGTAGAGGTGAAGTAGCGCGGCTGCGGCGAACAGGATGGCGGCGATCAACGTGAACGGTCTGGTGCGGGTCATTCGTCCCTCCCTTTGAGTGCCACCGCGAGTTTACACGCGAAACAGCCGTTCCGAAAGGCGCAGCGTCAGCAGCACCCACAGCATCCCGAACGCCCAGCCGCCGATCACGTCGCTCGGCCAATGCACTCCGAGCATCACCCGGCTGATGCCGATCAGCAGCGACAGGAGGATGGCTCCAGCGGCTGCGACGCGCTGCCACCGCGTTCCGGCGGTGAGTGCGAGTGCGAGCGTCAAATAGAAGATCATCGAACTCGTCGCGTGGCCGCTTGGGAAGGACGAAGTCTTCACGACGACGAGATGCGGTTCGAGATCAGGCCTCACGCGCGCAATCGTGTACTTCTGCGCCTCGGCGAGAGCGCGGCCAGCGAGAATGATGAGCAGGAGCGCGCCTGCGAGCCGCTGCCTCCCCTGCCACCACAGCCACGCGGCAACGGCGAACCCGGCGGCGATCAAAACGGTCGGCTGCCCGAAGAACGTTATGATCCGGGCGATAGGAATCAGTGCCGGCCGATGCCCGGCGTAGATGAGCTCGTAAATGCTCCGGTCGAACGGCCCAGCGCCGAAGACGAGCATCGCGAGCCACAAGCCCGCCAGCGCGACTATCGCGCGCGGCATGGCGGAGCTGCGCGCTGCCGAGCCGGATCGCTAGAACTTCACCCCAGCGCGGATGCCGATTGTGCGCGGGCGTCCCGGAACGACCAGTGCGCGCGTGCAGCTGCCGCAGGCTGTCTGACGGCTGAGCTCGATGCGCTTGTCGAAAAGATTGGTCGACGAACGCTTCGACATTGAACGTAGGCCAATCGAGACCGGCGAAAACGTCGACAAGCGTCGCCGCTTGATAGGCGCCCCTGGAAATCTTGGGATTGACCCGCTCGCGCACTCCAATCGAGCGCAATGTCCGACCGTAGTCGACGAAGGTCGCCGAGCCGCGATAGGTCACGCTACCCTGCACATGCGCTTTCACGTCGCCACACGGGCCAAGTGTAGCGGGCGGTGCCGGTCGCCTTTAATTTCGGGGTGACCGGCAAGCGTGTTCCGCTCGGGGCCGCGATGAAGTCCTGCGCGGTTCCGCTGCCGTGTCGACTACGGACCCGCAATTCGGATCCGTATCCTGGGCGAAAGTGCAGATGTTGCCCTTCGTCTTGGCATCGGTGTAGGCTGCCGCCGCATTGAGCGTCAGACCGCCGTCGCACATAGTTCAGGTCGGTCTCGATGTCCGTTGATGCGGGCGTCCTTGGCGTTGTGGATTTCGGTGAAGCTGTTCTCGCCGAGAAAGCCGAACTGAAACTTCTTCCACAGCTTCATGGATAGATCGCGCCGTTCCAGCGCACCGGGCCAAGAGTGGTTTTCCAGCCCAATTTCGTAATCAGTCAAAAATCTGGAGCATAAGGCGCGACATCCGCCGCGCCGGTTGATGCCGCCCGGTCGGAAACCGCGTCGACCAGGTCGCGTAGAACATGAGCCCGCTCCGCGGCTTCCATTGCGCGTTCAGGCGATGCGTGAAGCCACTGCCCTTAGCGTGTTTCGGCAGCACCTTGCCGTTCGAGAACACCCCGAGATTTGTGCACGGGCTCCCGGGCACGACAGCCGGGGCAAAACCGATTGCATTGATATCTTCGTCGTTGTTGTACGCCGACGTAGCGTCTCGCCATTTGCGAGAAAGCAGCCGGCAACACCCGTCTTGCTGCTCAGCCCGGCGTTGAACGGCTCGGCCGTGAAATCATCCGCCTGGATTGCGCCCGAAGCCGAAGAAACCGATCAGGCTATTGTCATACTTGAACAGTCGTCCGCCAGCAGTCAGCGTCACCGTCGGCAGACGTCCCAGCTGGCCTCGCCGAACACAGCATAGTCGCGATCGACACGTTTCTGCTGCGTGAGCCACAACGTGCCGGGAAAACCGTTCACCGACACTTCGGGCGCAAGATTGTCGACCTGGTAATCCTGGTGAATGAAGTTCGATTGCCGCTGATAGAAGGCACCGGCGATCACCCGGAAAGGCTTCTCGGCGGGCGACGCAACGCGCAGCTCCTGGCTCAGCTTGCGAAATGGTTGGTGCCGATGATGAACTGCTGCGGGTTGTGAGGTACGGATTGTCGGGCGCGGTCGAGGTAGGTTACGCTCGAGACGTAGGAGTACCAGTAAGCTGCGCCGCCGAGATAGTTCGTAGAGCCGGTCATAGGCATCGGTGTAATCGGCATAATCGTTGAGCCGTACGTTCGGCCGGTCCATGTATGCGCCGGCATAGGTCACGTCGAAATTATGCGATCTTGCCCTGGACGGTCAGAGCTGCCTGCCAGAACCGGTCCTTGCTCACCTCCTTCCGAAACCGGTCGATCTTCAGGTCGCCGAGTTTCGGATCGTAGAAGAACACACCGTTGCGCGTAGCGTCTTCTGGTACATAAAAGTCGGCGTCGCGGTCCAATTGTCGTCGAGGTCGATTTTCAGCGCCGCGCGACCACCGTAGATGATCTGGTCGTTGAAGTTCTTCTTAACCAGGTTGGCATTGGTGACTGTGGTCGGCGGAATGTCCGATTCCATGGGCCGGTCCTGTTTCGTAGTAATAGGTGCGCGATCCCGAAGACGTTGTCGATGTAGCCTGCATCGTGTTGATAGAAGGCCACCCCCCGGAAAGCGATGTTGCTCGCGATGGCAAGGTTGATCATGCCCTCGGCCTTGCCGCCGATATTGCCGTGGGCGACGCGTGTTGAGCTCGCCGTCGACCCGCCCGTAAGTTTTGCCAAGTTCGGGCTTGTTGGTGATAATGCGGATCGTGCCCGCTTCGCTCGATGCGCCGTAGAGTGTGCCCTGCGGACCTGCCAGGCTCTCGATGCGCGCGATGTCGTAGATATGGATGTCGAGCGTACCGCCGATCGTCGTCACCGGCTGCTCGTCGAGGTACGTGCCGACCTGCGGCAGCGGACCGGAGTGGTTTCCCTCAGCATCGGTGCCGCCGCCGCTGAGACGCCACGCATATAAACGGTCGTCTGGCCGGGCTGGGTTGTGAGGAATGACACCGACGGCAAGCTGTTTCGTATAGTCCTCGAAATTCGAGATATTCAGCTGGTCAAGTCGCCGCGTCCCGATTGCATGCACGCTAATCGGAACGTTTTGGAGATTCTCCTCGCGCTTGGTAGCGGTGATAATGATCTCGGTCTGGTCCGCGAACTTGGCCCTGCTGCGCCTGCTGGACCACGGGCGGGGCTCCGGTGACATCAGTCGCGTTCGTTCCAGGCGCAGGCGACTGGCCGGTCGTCTGCGGCTGAGCCGGCTGCGCCAGTGCTGGAGTTGTGAGCGCGGTGGATGCGAGGAGTCCGAGCGTGATGGCGCGGAACGAGCGGTCGGTCATGCGAATGCCCCCATTCGGCTGTGTGTCGGCATTGCGACAGACGCTTGCACGCTTGTCAACAGCAGCAAGGGCTCTGCCGAGCGATTTTGACCTAGCGTTGCATGAACGACGCGGGCGCTTGGGGGTAGGAATCCAGCACCGGTCCGAGCGCGTCCTTGAGTGCGTCCGAAGTGCGGTTCGTAAGCCCGCCATTCCTCTGTCGCGTCGCGGTAGATCGGTTGCCGCACCTGCTCGGAGCTGGCCGTGCGCACCGCGCGCTCGGTCCGGTAGAATTCCAGGCAGGCCGGCTCGAACTCCAAACCGCAATAGTCGAGCAGCGCACGCACCTCGGCTTCGGTGTCGTCGACCATCCGCTCGTAAATAACGCGGTGCACGCGGCCCGGCAGCACGGCGTCGACGTGCGCCATCAGCCGCACATAATCGCCGTAATAAAGTCCTACATCTTCAAGGCTGTACGTGAACGCCTGACCGCGGGCGAAATGCTGGCGGAAGTTGGAAAAGCAGCAAGCGAGCGGATGCCGGCGCGCGTCTATGATCTTCGCGTTCGGAAGCACCAGCTGGATGAAGCGGCACGAACAGCCAGTTGTTCGGCAACTTATCGATGAAATACGGGCGGTTCGTGCGGCGCTGCACCCCTGCGCGCTTCAGATATTTCTCGCCGACCTCGCAACGTTCGTCCGCCGGCGCATCGAGAATGGCTTTGGGATACTGTCCGAGCTTACGCGCGAGCACTGGAATATCGGGGAGCTCCGACGTCCCCTCGACCAGGCTGTGCGAGGCGAGGATCTGTTCGACGAGTGTCGAGCCGGCACGCGGCATTCCGACAATGAAGATCGGGTCGGGCGCATCGCAGCCGCCGGAACGCTCGGCGAACGCTTCCGCCGTGAATACCTCCACGCAACGGTCCACGCTCCGGGTGATATCGCCGGCGCTGTACGGCTGTGATTTCAACCGAAGTGCGTTGGCACTGGCATAATGACGGAACGCGTCGTCGGTACGGCCAGCGTCGTGCATTGCTTTGCCAAGCGCGAAATCCAGGTGGAAGCGATCCTCATCGGTCAGGCCAGGCGCGCGCAGCGCATCTTCCATCGCCGCGACGTCGTCTCGTCGGATTTGACCGTCTTCAAATTCGCCAGACTCCACCAGGCTTCACCGAGCGCCGGCTTGATTTCAATCGCCTTGCGATAGGCGACGATGCCGTCCGCCTGCCGTCCGACGGTCTTCAGCATATGTCCGTAGCTGAGCCACACGCGCGGTTGGCCGGACGCTTTGGCGAGCACGTCCTCATACAGGCGGATCGCTTCGTCGAAATCCCCGAGACGGCCGAGTGTCGCGGCCTTCAAATTCCAATGGCCGATCTCCTCTGGCTCGGCGGCAAAAATGTCGTCGAGCAGCTCAAGGGCTTCGGCCGGCCGTCCCATCCGTCCGAGCACCAGCGCCAGATTCGCCTTCGGCCGCGGTCCAGCCGGGCGCGAGCTCGACCGCCCGCCGCAGCAGATTTTCGGCGTCCTTCCACCGCCCAATCCGCGCCGCGAGCTCGGCGAGCATGCGGATCGCGGCCGCGTCGAACGGATCCTCCTTCAGGTGCGGCTTCAAAATCCGCTCGGCGACCTCGAGCCGGTTCTCGTTGAGCGCCATCGCGGCCTCGATCAGGCGCGGGTGCCAGTGCGTGCCGACGGGTGAATGGGTCGCCACGCGCGCAGCCTAAGCGGCGCGCCGCACTTACGCCAAGACGTAGCCGCCGCTATGCGACCGGCGCATGATCTATTTCGAAGACCTGGAAGTCGGCGCCGAAACCGATTTCGGCTCGTACGACGTCACGCGCGAGGAGATGCTCGACTTCGCGCGCAAATACGACCCGCAGCCCTTTCATCTTTCCGACGAGGAAGCCGCAAAGACCCACTTCGGCCGTATGTCGGCAAGCGGCTGGCACACCGCGGCAATGACCATGGCTGTCATCGCGCGCTACGTCGTCGAGCACCGCCAAGCCGGCCTTGGCTCACCCGGAATCGACGAGCTCCGCTGGCGCAAACCCGTTTACCCGGGAGACACTTTGCATGTCCGCGGCAAGATCATCGAGAAGACGCCGTCGCGCAGCCGGCCCGAGATGGGCTCGTTCCGCACGCACACGACCGTGACCAATCAGCACGACGAACCGGTGATGACCTTCACCTCGATCGTGCTCATCCAGCGCCGTCCGCCAGACTGAAGACCTCAGTCGTGGCGGCGCTGTTGCCGCTCCTCGCGAGTTCTGGAACCGCTGCTGCCGCTCTTCGCGAGTCTGGACCTGCTGCTGGCGACGACTGAAGCCGGTCCAGTTGGGGCTCACGGTTGTCGCCTGGTGCCGGTCGTCGTCGCTACGCGCTGACGGGTGGTCCAGTAGGACCGCTGGCGATCGTTCCACATCCGTGGACGGCGGTAGCTGTCGTACACATAGATGCCGGTGCCGGGATAATAATAATCGTCATACCAGCCATAGCCGAAACCGCCATAATATCCGGGATAGGCGCCGTAGCCGCCGTAAGGACCGTAGCCGGAATACGGACTGCCGTACCCGTAGCCGTAATCGCCGTAACCGCCGCCGTAGCCGAGACCCATGTCGAGGCCACCGTAGGCGCAGCCGCCGAGCGCAAGCGCGCTGCCGGCAATCAGAGTGATGAATGGAATCGCATGTTACACCTGCCAAACGATAGACAGGCCAAACGAACATGGGGCAACGGCGTTCCTCTATGAACGCCTGTTCAGCTCTCCCGACAAGAGCTTAGCCGGCGACGCCCTGCGTGGTCTTGGCCTTGCGGGTTTTCGCCTGGTTTTTCGGCTCGAGCGGCCCCGTCACCCGCACTGCGCGCTTCGCGTCGTGCCAAAGCTGGCGATAAGCGAGATAGCCGAAGATCGTGGCCAAGAGCAGGAACAGCACCACGGGGACGCCCGCCGCGTGCTGCGCGTTGAGGTTCGGCTCCGCAGTCCAGGCGAGGAACGCCGACACGTCCTGCGCCATCTGGTCGACGGTCGGATTGGTACCGTCCTGATACTGCACCTGCCCGTTGGTGGTGAGCGGCGGCGGCATCGCGATGTTGAGGTTCGCGAAATAGGGATTGAAGTGGAGGTTTGGTGGGGTCTTCGCCTCCGGGAACTTCTTGAGGAGCTCGACGCCCTTCTCGTTCTTGTACCCCTCCTGGTTCGTGAAGCCGGTCAGAATAGAATAGACATAGGCTGCTCCGCCCTCGCGCGCCTTGGTCATCAGCGAGAGATCGGGCGGAAGCGCGTTGTTGTTGGCCGCGCGAGCCGCGGTTTCGTTGGCGAACGGCGCCGGGAAGTTATCCGACGGAATCGCCTTGCGGGTCGTCGCCTCGCCAGTGTCCGGATTGATCGACGGGACCTCCGTCTTCCAGTCGGATGCGATCTTCTTGATCTCGGCCTCGTTGTAACCGATCCCCTTCAAGTCGCGGAAAGACACTTGCTTCAGGCTGTGGCAGGCCGAGCAGACTTCAGAATAGACCTGAAAGCCGCGCTGCACCTGGCGGTTGTCGAACTTGCCCAACGGGCCGTCGCTGGCGAGCTTTAGCGCCTTGGGCTCCTTGTGGAACTCGTCGGACGCGAGCGGCGCGGGCGGGTTGCTGAAATAGCTCGAGACTCCGCTGATCAGCGAGATCAGCAGGACCCCGGCGAAGACCAGGCCGACGAGAAAACCGATGAACCGGACCATGTGCCTGCCTGCCCCTTACTTGGCCGTTGCCGTTGCGGCCGAGCCGCTGCGCTTGGTGCTCTGGCCGGCCGGGGCTGCCTCGGCAGCCTCCCCGTGAAGCACGGAGTCCGTGATCGACATGGGCAGCGGAAGCGGTGTCTCGAACTTCGAGACCAACGGCAGGATCACCAGGAAATGGATGAAATAATAAGCCGCCGCCGCCTGGCCGAGCGCGGTCCGGAACGGACTGATCGGCGCTCCTCCAACGTAGCCGAGGATCAGGACGTCGAGCACAAGCAGCCAGAAGAAGCGCTTGAACACTGGCCGATAGCTGCCCGAGCGCACCGGCGACTTGTCGAGCCACGGGAGGAAGAAGAGCAGCAGGATCGACGTGAACATCGCCAGCACGCCCCACAGCTTGGCGGCGAGGATGAAGTCGACGGTGAACGAGCGGAGGATCGCGTAGAACGGCCAGAAATACCATTCGGGGACGATGTGCGCCGGCGTCGCCAGCGGATTGGCCGGAATCGAATTGTCCGGCGACAGCAGCGAATTCGGCGCAAAATAAACGACGAAGAAGAAAATCAGCAGAACCAGACCCGCGAACCAGCCGTCCTTCGCCGTGTAGAACGGGTGGAACGGCAACGTGTCGCGCTCGTCCTTGACGTCCACTCCCGTCGGGTTGCCCGATCCGGGGATGTGCAGCGCCCAGATGTGGAGGATCACCACCGCAGCGATCACGAACGGCAGGAGGTAATGGAGCGAGAAGAAGCGGGTCAGCGCCGCCTGGTCGGGCGCGTATCCACCGAGCAGCCATATGCGGATCGGCTCGCCGACCAGCGGAAAGGCCGAGAAGAAGCCGGTGATGACCTGCGCGCCCCAATAGCTCATCTGACCCCACGGGAGCACGTAACCCATGAACGCGGTGGCCATCATCAACAGATAGATCACCAGCCCGAGCATCCACACCAGCTCGCGCGGCGCCTTGTAAGAACCGTAATAAAGCCCGCGGAAGATGTGGATGTAGGTCACGAAGAAGAAGAAGCTGGCGCCAGTCGTATGCGTGTAGCGCAGCAACCAACCGGCGCTGACGTCGCGCATGATCAGTTTGGTGATGCTGTCGAACGCGCCATCGACCGATGGCGTGTAATGCATCGCCAGAACGATGCCGGTGACGATCTGGATCGTCAGGAAGATTCCGGCGAGGACTTCGAAATTCCAGAAATAATTGAGATTGCGCGGCACTGGGTAGCCGCCGCCCACAGCGCCATAGATCAGGCGCGGAAGCGGCAACCGCTCGTCGAACCAGCGCATGAGCGGATGCTTGGGTTCGTAGGGCCTGGCCCAGGAAAAGCTCATCTGCTTACTTCCCCTTTTGGCCGATCACGACCGCAGTCGGTGATGAGAAATCGTAGTCCGGAACGAAAAGGTTCTTCGGCGCCGGCCCCTGTCGGATGCGCGCCGCGGTGTCGTACATCGATCCGTGACACGGGCAGAAATAGCCGCCGTACGGCCCGCGGTTCTCACCCTCGCCGATGCCGAGCGGAACGCAGCCGAGGTGCGTGCAAACGCCGAGCGTGATCAGCCAATTGGGCTTACCTGGCTTGGTGCGCTCGGCCAGCGTCTCCGGATCGCGCAGCGCTGACAAAGGCACCGCATTTGCCTCGCTGATTTCCTTCGGCGTCAGGTTGCGGACGAACACCGGCTGCTTGCGCCAGCTGACCTTGATCCCCTGCCCCGGCTGGACCTTGGAGATATCTACCTCGGTCGTCGCCTGGGCGAGCACGTCGGCCGACGGCGACATCTGCACAATCAGCGGAGCGAGCGTAGCCACTCCGCCGACTCCGGCGAACGTCACCGCGGCGACGTAGATGAAGTCGCGGCGGCGGACTCCATCTTCTCCGCCTGTGTGATCGGAAACCTCAGCGGACCGAGCCTTGGTGGCCATGCTTTCCCTTTTGACGCGATTTGTCTGTGCCGGAGGGCACGCGTTCGACGCCGCACGGACCGGCGGCCCGAGCGATAGGCGCGCCTTTAGCGAGCGGTTTTAGCGATGTGAAGGGGCTGCTGAAGCACCGAGCCTAATCAGCAGCCGCTAGGGGCGCGAGTTACGGGGAGACATGCGGAAGCTCAGCCGGCCGCACCATCGCGGCACCGCGCAAGCGCTGGACACTGACCTACACTTCGGGCGGGAAACCGACGGTTATCGTGACCGGGTTGGCCGCCATCTCGGCCTCGAGCTTCTTGATGTCGGCTTCGCCCTCGTCAGCCATTTCAAGCAGGGTTCGCTTGCCCTCGGGATGGTTGATCATTGAAGCCAGCCAGCGGCACTTCGCCACGCGCTCCCGCATGTGCTGGATCAGTTCCTCGGACATGCACCGCCAAACCGCCGCAGTGACGATCGGTTCTTCGTTACGCAGAGTTAATGTTCGGCGCTGGAGTTATCGGATCGAATATTGGCGCAGGCGCGGATGCGGCGCGGACGCTGGCGAGACTTCGTTAAAGCTCGCGGTCCCGGATCGGCTTCTCGCCCAGCGCGTCCTCGATCCCGCCGGCAATTGCGTCACCGATCCAGATGACGAAGCCGACGAGAAGGATGGCAAGTGCGAATTGCAATGCTGCGATCACAGGCACTCCTGATTTCCCTTTAGTCACAAGCCATTAAATCCGCAATAAATTAACGGAAGTATAATCGCTGACGTCCCATTTCCGCACAATTTGCCGCGTCAGTCCCGGTCGTAAGGATCGTGCTGCTCTCCGCGAATCCACCGCGTAGCGATCCATTTCGCGCCGCTGGTCACCGGCTCGCCGGCATGGCGCATCAGCGGATGCGGCCGTCCCTCGGAGTCGGAGTTCTGAAAGATCAGCACGTCGCCCGGCTCGGCCCGAACGGAGGTTGAGAGATCGGGAAAGTCCGTCGCGCCGCCTTCGTAGCCGGAATTCAGATAAGTGATCGCGGTCCGGATCCGCGGTGTCTTGAGCCCCGGCAGAGCATCGTGATGCGGCCGGTACTGCTGCCCTGGCATGTAGCGCATGACGTACAGCGCCTCGCCCTGGTGCACATCCGTATCGCTTGTGATCGCCAGCCGCTGATTGATCCGCTGGATCACGAGGTCGGCGTCATGCGGGAGAAAGGCGGCGCCATGGGACGTGCGGATCGGGTCCGGCTTTCCCTGGGGTGTCGCCGGATCGTAAACGAGCGACGGCTTCAGCAGCGGCTCTCCGCGGCGGATCAGATAGGCGCATTCCTCCGGCAAGAGCAGGTGCTTGACGACTTCGATGTGCGGGTCCGGGGACAGTAGTTCCCGCTTCGCCTGGCGTGCATCCTCGTCAGTCATCATGCGTGGAAGCAGGGTCAACTGCTCGGCCGCAATTAGGTCGGAGCCGGCGATCTGCCGAAGCATGTCGAGAGCCTTGTCCCAGTCGGCCGCGCCACCGATTCCGCCCGCTGTCAGATTGGCGAGGATTCGAACGGCATCGATGTTCCCTCGGTGCGCCGCTTTGTCGAGGCAGGCGCGGGCAACCCCAATGTCGCGCGGCCGGTCGCTCCCGTAGAAGTACCAGTGCGCGAGTATGAGATTGCCCTCGGCGTTCCCTGCGGCAGCCGCGCGCTCGATGAGCGCCACGCCATCGGCCGGGCGGCCGGCGCGGCCGAGAGCTACGGCTTGGGCGAACAGGTTCATCGTGTTGAAGCTTTAACCCCGCGGCTTGCTGACAGGCAATCGGCCGCCTTGGGAATCAGCCGATGGCGGACAAATCTTCGTCGGGCACCGTATTTGGTGTGCCGCCGAATGAAAAGGACGGTTTGGGGGCAGCGGGCCGCGCTGGGGGCAGCGGGACCGTCACTGAGGATCGGGGATTCGCCCCGGAGTCGCGGCATCCCGCCGTCGCCAACCCAAGCCCAACCAAGAGGATTCGGCCCAAGCGGCCAGCTTTGCCCATCCGGGGATCGCTAGCAGCACGCCACTAACGGAAGGTTACATCCGCAATGGACCGGACGTCGGTTTCGCCCAGCTGCCCTTCGGCCGCGCCCGCCCGAACTTCCATCTCGCCGGGCCTCCGATATCCTTCCGCCAAGAGCACCAAGGAGTGAGCGAGAATGAGCTGGTTCATCGGGCGTACCGAAGCGTTGTCGAACCCCGAGCGCGCGCGGCGCAAGGCGCTTGAACGGCTCCAGAGCCTCGCCGAGCTGGACGACCCGGAGAGCCTGGTCGTGCCGATCCTGCTTGATGCGATCCTGATGGCGGAAAGCTATCGCGGCGCGCGCCACCAGGTGAGTTTCCTGCCCGAGCTGACCAAAAGCGTCGATGCTTTGCTCCGCGAGCTGACGATCGTCGAAAAGACGAAAGAGTGGGCGGACTCCTGAACGTGCCTGGTCAGAGCACGGGCACCACTTCCGCCGCAACTGGTCCTACGCGCCGGCCGAAGTAGGCCGAACGGAACATCACCGCGGCGGCGTAGACCACGACTACCGTCACCAGCCAGCGGAGCGGTTCGATTGGCATCGTTTTAACGATGAACGCCGCCACGAGGACGGCGGGGATTCCGCCGATGGCCAGGCCGACGACGACCTTCAGATCCATCTGGCCCATCTGAATGTGGCGCACGCAGGCTCCGGCGCCCATGACGGCAGCGCCGGCCGCCATGATCGGAAAGATCAGCCTTGGGTCCATGCCCATCAGGCTCAGTGTGACTAGCGTCGGGGCGTAATTGCCGACGCCGAAGTTCAGAAGCACTCCGAAACCGAAATTCGCGGCGATCGCGATGATGGTCAGGGTCAGCGGGAGCCGCAGCCGCGGCGCCTCCGCCGGGCATCAGATGAAGATTGGTCATCGCATAGGCGATCGCCGCCAAGGTTAGGCCAATCGCAACGACGAGCTGAACGATCCACACCCGCGCCTTTGCGACTAGCGGCGCCCCAAGCAGGCCGCCGAGCAACACGGCGATCGCGCAGCCGAACAGCAAGACAGGGTCGACCCTCACTCCGAGAAGGATCAGGAAGATGACGCTCTCGACCATCGCTGGCGGAGTCAATCCGACGAGCATGGTCGGCGGAATCAGCCGGTCCGGCACCAGCTTGCGGACCTTCATCCAGGCTGCGGTCGGCGCGAAGGAGCCGATGCCGAGCGTGTCGAAGAAGCTGACGACTGCGCCGAGCAGCAATGCTTCTGGCCGAGGGACCGCGCGCTCGGCGAGCGCGGCGCGGGTCAGAACGAACGTGAAGAGCAGGATCGCCAGGCCGAGCGGAACCAGAAGCGCAATCAGCATCGGCTATCCCCCGGCGTGCTTAGTCCCAGCTGATGGTAGTTGATCGCGACGGAAGCGCAATCAATCCCACTGGACGCCTTCGCCGGATACCTGTCGAGGCAATTCATTCGTCGCGCCTGTGGATAAGTGCTAAGAACCGACTCGTTCACGCCGGGGGGCCTGAATGGCTGGTTATCGCCTCTACTTCATGGACCGTTTCACCGGTCATATCGAGCAGCGCCGTGAGTTCTTCGCGGACGACGATGCTTCAGCAATGGCCGTCGCGGAGGGCTGGGGCACCGGCCAGCCGATGGAATTATGGGAAGCCGAGCACAAGCTCAAACGCTGGGAATCCGAGACGACCGAGCGCGATTGAGGCGTTAGTGTCTCACGACTCCAAATCAGAAATGATGCGTGCAGAGCGCGAGCAGCAAGATGATCGGGAGCGGAATCCCGATTAGCCAAAGTATGATGGATCGCATGACTTGGCCTGCTTGCTTCGGCAGAACGTCGCCGCGCGTGAAAAGTTCACGAGGGCGCTGACTCTCCGCGCCGTCTCGGGAATCTGGACGCCCAAGCTCAATTCGCGCTGCAGCCGCCCGGCTTTCCGTCGGGCCTGCGGCATTTGTTCGGGCGCAACCGATTCAAAGAGCGAGGGCAATCTCTCATGGCGACCGACCCAGGCACTATCCTTTCGCGGATCAAGGACGAGGAGATCGAGTGGGTCGACCTCCGCTTCACCGATCCAAAGGGCAAATGGCAGCATCTGACCATGGCCTCGGGCGTGATCGACGAGGACAATCTGACCGACGGGCTGATGTTTGACGGATCCTCCATCGCCGGATGGAAGGCGATCAACGAATCCGACATGATCCTGAAGCCCGACCTCGACGCGGCCTATGTCGACCCGTTTTCGGCGACTCCGATGCTCGTTCTGTTCTGCAACGTCGTCGAGCCGTCGACCGGCGAGCTTTACGGCCGCGACCCGCGCTCGACCGCGACGCGCGCTGAAGCCTATGTGAAGGCGACGGGCGTCGGCGATACGGTATTCGTCGGTCCCGAGGCCGAATTCTTCATGTTCGACGATGTGCGTTTCGAGGACGGCTATGCCGCGAGCGGGTTCCGTATCGACGACATCGAGCTCCCGACCAACACCGGTCGCGAATATGACGGCGGCAACCTCGCCCATCGGCCGCGCGCCAAGGGCGGCTATTTCCCGGTCGCTCCGGTCGACAGCGCAATGGACATCCGCGGCGAGATGGTCTCGACCATGCTCGAGATGGGCCTGCCGATGGACAAGCACCATCACGAGGTCGCCGCCTCGCAGCACGAGCTTGGCCTCACCTACGGCGGACTGGTCGAAACCGCCGACCGCATGCAGATCTACAAGTACGTCGTGCACATGGTCGCGCACGCCTACGGCAAGACCGCGACTTTCATGCCCAAGCCGATCGCGAAGGATAACGGCTCGGGCATGCACACCCACATGTCGATCTGGAAGGGCGGCAAGCCGCTGTTCGCCGGCAACGGCTATGCCGGACTGAGCGAAATGGCGCTCTACTTCATCGGCGGCGTCATCAAGCATGCGCGCGCGCTCAATGCGTTCACCAATCCGACGACCAACAGCTACAAGCGGCTGGTGCCGGGCTTCGAGGCGCCCGTCCTCTTGGCCTATTCGAGCCGCAACCGCTCCGCTTCGTGCCGCATCCCCTACGGCGCGGGCGAGAAGGCCAAGCGCGTCGAGTTCCGCTTCCCCGACGCGCTCGCCAATCCGTACCTTGCCTATTCGGCGCTGCTGATGGCGGGGCTCGACGGAATCCAGAACCGCATCCACCCCGGCGACCCGATGGACAAGAACCTCTACGACCTGCCGCCGCAGGAACTGGTGAATGTCCCCACCGTCTGCGGATCCTTGCGCGAAGCACTCGTCAATCTTCAGGACGATCGCGCCTTCCTCACCCGCGGCGACGTGTTCAGCGACGACCAGATCGACGCCTACATCGAGCTCAAATGGGAAGAAGTGATGCGCTGGGAAACGACCCCTAGCCCTGTCGAATTCGATATGTATTATTCATCCTAAGGCAGCCGCCTCAAAGCAGGCTGCTTCAGCGACGCCGGTGGGGGGCGCCCTTCCCACCTCCCAGAGTCTCCCACCGGCATCGTTTGATCGTCCAAGGGTGCACGTTTCCGTAACCACGGTTCGCCTATGGCAGCCCCTCCCGTACGGAGTGGGCAATGAATATCCGAGCGAAGATCTTCGGCGATGACGATGAGCCGGTGCTGGTCGGCGAGAAGAAGCCCAGAGGCGCCAAAGCCAAAGAGCTGCGCAGCGTCGTCGTCCCGCGCGAAGATCGGCACCGGACGAATAGCCGGTATGAGGACCGCCACCGGCTCCTCAACGAGCAGGTCCGTCTCACTTACAAGGGCAAAAAGCGCGCAGTCGCGCTGATCAACCTCTCCGGCGGCGGAGCGATGGTCAGCGGCACGTTCAAGCCGAAACTGTGGGACCGGGTCGAGCTTCACCTCGGCGAGAACGGCACAATCGAATGCGCGGTCTGCTGGATCCGCGAAGACCGCATCGGCCTTGAGTTCGCGCACGAGACGCGGCTCGATTGCTCGCCCACCGAGCAGACGAAAGTGCTTCGCGCGGTGATTGCGCGCAGTTTTCCCGATATCCGGTTCGAGCAGCCCGAGACTTCGCAATCCGAATCCGTGCTCGACGAACAGCGCCGCGACGGCCGCCACCCGCTCATCTGGTCGGGCGTGCTGCACCACCGCGACAAGAAGCTGCGCGTGCGCGTGCGCAACATTTCGGCGACGGGCGCGATGATCGAATCGAACGATCCCGTGCTCGTCGGCGGCCAGGCAATCCTCGAACTCGGCGACGATGGTTTCATTCCAGCGACGATCGCCTGGCTGGTCGGCGACCAGGTCGGGCTCGCTTTCCGCAGCAAATTCGACATGGCCCAGCTCGCGCGCTCACGCCCCGACGTTGCCCCGGCGAAATGGGTTGCGCCCGATTACCTCCGGTCAGCCGGATCGAAGGTCGCGGGTTCGGGCGCGAACTGGGGAAGGCTCTCGCTGGGCCAGCTTCGCCAGCAGCTCGAAGGCTTTCTCAAGCACTAGCCTCCGGTGCGCGCCCGCTCGGCGGCGCGGCCGCCGTAGATGAAATACAGCACAAGGCCGACCGCCTGCGCAGTCACGAAGAACAATTGCGTGCGGTTGGGCAGGCTGATGAAGAGATACAGGCAGCCGAGGATTCCGACCGTCCCGATAAGTCCCGCCGCCGGCGCGCGGAACTTGCGCTCGGTATCCGGTTCGCGGCGCCTGAGGACCAGCATTGCCGTACAAACGGCGACGAACGCGGCGAGCGTTCCGGCATTGGCGAGCGCCGCGATGCTGGCGAGCGGAATGAGCCCGGCGAAGACCGAGGTCACAATCGCGGTGAACACCGTGATGCGCACCGGCGTGCCACGGCGCGAAACGCGAGCGAGGCTCGGCGGCAATAATCCATCGCGGGCGACCGTGAAGAAGATCCGGCTCTGACCGTAAAAGAAGGCGAGGATCACAGTCGGCAGCGCGATAACCGCCGACGCGCCGAGAATTCGCGCGGCCCACGGTCGGCCGATGTCCCGCAAGATCAACGCGAGCGGCTCCGCGCTGCTCGCAAAGCCGGTATAGGCGACAGCGCCGATGGCCGCCGCGGCGACGGCCATGTAGATCGCCACGCAAACCACCATCGAGCCGACGATCCCGATTGCGAGATCGCGGCCCGGATTCTTCGTCTCCTCCGCCGCGGTCGCGATCGCGTCGAACCCGTAAAAGGCGAAGAAGATGATCGCGGCCCCGGCCATCACGCCAACCTCGCTCCCCGGCGGCCCGCTTTTGCCGAACCCGTAGGGCATGAACGGATGAAAGTGCGACGCATTGAACACCGGCAGCGCGACCGCGATGAACATCGCCAGCGCAAGCATCTTGATCGCGACGAGGATCGCATTGACCGTGGCGCTTTCACGCGTGCCCGCCATCAGCAGGCCGGCAATCACCCAAATGATGAAGATCGCCGGAATGTTCAGAACGCCGCCCAGTTCGGGCCCCTGGATCAGCGCGTCTGGCAGACCGAAGCCGATCGACTTCAGGAATCCCGCCGCATAGCCCGACCAGCCGACCGCGACGGCGCTGACCACCAACGTATATTCGAGGATCAGCGCGACCCCGATCATCCACGCGATCAGCTCGCCGAAGACGACGTAGGAATAAGTGTAAGCGGAGCCTGACGCGGGGATCATCGTCGCGACCTCGGCGTAGGCGAGCGCGGCGCAGGCGCAGATGAGACCGGCGATTGCGAACGACAGAATGACCGCAGGCCCGGCTTTCCCGGCTCCGACCCCGATCAGGGTGAGAATACCCGTGCCGACGATCGCGCCAACACCGAGCGCGACGAGGTGCGGCCAGGACAATGTCTGCTTCAGCCGATGCTCTTCCGGCATGTCCTCGCGCGCCACCACCATCTTGCGCACGTTCCAGTTTTTCATCGCTGAGCCCTCTCCCGTTAGTGCAAGCGTAGCGAAGCAATCCGGGCATGCGCAACCGATTGCCGCGTGACTGCGCCGCTCGCGACGACAGCGCTGGCGCATTTGGAAGTTTGCCAAGTTTGCTGTGCCGCTCGCGCGGCGGCGCGCACGCGGCGCAGATCCTCTCCCCGGCGGGGAGAGGGCAGGGTGAGGGATGCCGGACTGCGGCGGGTATACGCGAACGTCGAGCCCCCTCACCTCAATCCTCTCCCCGTCGGGGAGAGGAGGTTTGGCACGCGAATGTTCGCGAATGTTCGCAGTGACGCGCGCGACAAATCCGACACATTTCCCACAGGTTTGCGTCGAATCGGGGGGTTGTCGGATGTGTCGGAATCCTGCGCGGGGCGGCGGTTGAACATCCGAATACGACCTGCAAGTCCATCGGCAGTGTAAATCACAAATGGGCGGATGTAGGACAGCGATTTCGTCAAAACACGAAAGTCTGCTTTCGAACGATTGTGCACCTTAGCAGAGGGTCTCGTTTGGACACGATGTGGTTAGCCCGTCGCCCACGGACAGCTTCGATCGCCGATCCGATTTATCTTGTGTCCGCGACCACTTGCCCTGCCAGAACGGCTTTATCTCTGGGTAGCAACGGAACTTCAGGCGGTCCGAGCACGACGAACTTATAGGCGACTTGTGACGTAGCACGCACACTATCGGGATCAGGCCACCACTCGATAGATACTATCCGGCCGTGCTTGGGCAGCTTGGCCACGACCCTGCCCCTAATCGTCATTTCCTTGCTAAGCCCATTGTCGTTGTTGAAGTATCTTAGCTTGGCGTTGATCTCTCCATGTAAAACGTCACCGTTCGTGGCCTTGATGCGGGGATCGCTGCCAAACCAGCCCGCAGGCCCATTATGCGCCGGGAAGGTGATCGTCATGTCGTCGGGCGGAACTGCCGGGCCATCCCGATCATTCACCGTCACAGTAATTCGTTCAAATTGCAGCGTTACGGGATAGTCGTTTGGGTTCTCGAAAACGGGCACGACAGTCTCACCCTCAACCTTCATTTTCTCGTTTGAGAGATAGCTCAGAACGAACGCCATCTTCACTCCGGCCAGCGCGAACTTATCTTCCGCCCTTGGTAATTTCGGAGCAGGTGCCGTCGATAGACACCACGATCTCCCACAAATGCTTTCCAGCCTGAACGGCATCATCGGCGAAGATCAAGAAGCCAACAATCGCGCCGAAGAGCACAACGATCCAGTGCTTCTTAATTTTATCGACAAATCTGGTTGCCCCGGTCTGTGGCACCCCTTAGTCGCTCCCCCCGCTCGACACGCCAACAGCTTAGTCCGGTTCTGACAGAGGGCAATCCATTGAACCCTAAGGCTGCCTTCGACCCAATTCTCTCGCTCAACCGTCGCCTGGATATGTGACCTTCCCATCGCTGACTTGGGCGCCCGGGGGTAAGGCCGCGCCGGCGCGATGCGGTCGCTGCCCATGAGGTGAAGCACCGTCTTGTCTCGCGCCAGCAGGTAATCGGCGATGATGCGGCGGTGGCAGCGCCACCACACCGCCTCCGCGCACATGATCGCGCAGCGCCGCGTCGCGCTGAGCGCCAGCAGTTCAGCCAGCGCCTGGCCGAACTCATCCGACAAAGCGTAATCGGCATAATTGTGAAAGCTCGCATTTTCCCAATAAGCGTTGGTTGCGCTCGGCACCTCGTGCGAGCGGCCGCGCAGGCCGCCGAGACCGGCGATGCGCGTATAGCCGATCTGGTATGCCGCGAGTTCCGCGCCCAGGACATCTTCGTTGAACTGCGGATTGCGCCGCGAGCGCGGAACCGTGCGCACGTCGACCACGAAGCGACACCGGCCCGCATCGCAGCAGCTCGGCGAACTGCGGGATCGCGCGCGTGGAATGGCCCATGGTGAAGATCGACGGCTCGGGCGGCACGACGTGCATAACGCTCGATCGCGCATTCGAGTTGAAGTGTGGCGGCTTCGCTCGCCGATTGACACACGTGGCACTCGCGCCGCAGCTTCGCCGGCGGGGGCAGCGATGAACAAGAACCGTGTCGAACTGTTCAGCGACGGCGTCTTCGCCATCGTGCTGACGCTGCTGGTGCTGAACCTGAAGGTGCCGGCAAGTCATGGGCTGGCGTCGTTGCGCGACATCACGCCCGCGTTGGTGGTCCACGCGGCGACGTTCCTGCTGGTGGGCGTGATGTGGGTGGGCCACCACGGCGCTCTCGCCCGCGTCGACAAGATCACGCACCGGGCGCTCCTGTTCAACTTGCTCATTCTGTTCTGGGTGACTCTCCTGCCCTTTGCGGCGGAGAATGCCGCCGACCGGCCGCTGGAACCGCTCGGGCCCAGCCTCCTCGCGTTCAGCTGCGGGGCGTTCTTCCTTTCCTATCTGGGGTTCCGGTTCAGCGTTCATTCGACGATCGACGACGTCGCCGCGATGCGGCGGTGGAGGCGAGTGCGGGTCACGATCGCGTTCGCGATGGTCGGCGGGAATTTCCTTTGCGCAATCCTCGCCTGGTTCTCGCCGTGGTTCGGCTATGCTGGCGCGCTGGCGACCGTGCTGCTGTTCCTCCTCCTGCGCAGCCCGCCCGAAATCCGAAGAAATATTCATCCGCGAAGCGAGGGTGGGCGAGGTTCCTGCGGCGGTTGCTCGATCAAATTTAGGCGACGGAAAATGTTTTGCTGTGCACTTCTAATCGGTTGCTGCTCGCTTGGTGTGGCCGTAACCTGCGCGTGGGGAGGGGTGCCATGCGAAATTCTACGCGGATTCTGATCGCGTTATGCTTGGGTGGTTCAATGCCCGTGGCAGCATTGGCTGGGCCGGTCGCGGACGGCATTGCAGCGCATCAGCGGGGAGACGATGCGGACGCAGTCCGTCTGTTCCGCGCGGCCGCCGATCAGGGCGATGCCTACGGCCAGAACAATCTCGCCTTCATGTACTCGAACGGCTACGGCGTAGCCAAGGACCCCGCCGAGGCGCTTCGCTTGTATCGCCTCTCCGCAGCCCAAGGGAACGCGGCCGGCCAGAACGGTCTCGGCACCGCGTACAAGGATGGGGAAGGCGTAGCCAAAAATTCTGCCGAGGCGCTCCGCTGGTTTCGCCTCGCGGCTGCGCAAGGATTAGCGGTAGCGCAGTTCAATGTCGGCCTTATGTATGACCATGGCGAGGGAGTCGCCCAAGATTATGCCGAGGCGCTGCGCTGGTACCAACTTGCAGCTACGCAGGGTGATGCAGCGTCACAACTCAATATCGGCAATAAGTATGACTTGGGCCAGGGAGTTGCCAAGGACGAAGCCGAGGCACTGCGCTGGTACCGCCTCGCCGCAGCGCAGGGTAATGCCGACGCGCAATACAATCTCGGCACCAAATATGAGCACGGCCAAGGTGTAACCGCGGACAAGGCCGAGGCGGTGCGCTGGTATCGCCTCGCCGCCGCACAGGGGCAAGCCGACGCGCAATACAATCTCGGCGTTATGTATGATAGCGGCGAAGGCGTCTCAAAGGATGCTTCCGAGGCCGTGCGCTGGTACCGCCTCGCCGCAGCACAGGGTTATGCCGACGCCCAGCTCAATCTCGGCTCAATGTATTATGAAGGCGATGGCATGGCGCAGGACAAAGCCGAGGCCCTGCGTCTATTTCGCCTTTCCGCTGCCCAAGGCAATGCCCATGCACAAGCGGATATTGGCGTCATATATGAACAGGGCGACGGTGTGCCCAAGGACTATACGGAAGCGTTGCGTTGGTACCGCCTATCGGCCGCACAGGGTTATGCCGTCGCACAGACCAGTCTCGGCAACATGTATTCTGATGGCGACGGTGTGGCTGAGGACGATGCCGAGGCGCTGCGCTGGTATCGCCTCGCCGCCGCACAGAGCGATAACGACGCGCAAGACCAACTCGGCTACGCATATGAAACCGGCCAAGGAACGGCCAAGGACTATACCGAGGCGATGCGGTGGTACCGCCTTGCGGCCGCGCAGCACAACGCCGCTGCTCAATACCATCTTGGAGTTATATATGAGACGGGCGAGGGCGTGGCCTCAGACGCTGGCGAGGCTTTGCGCTGGTACCGCCTTGCTGCTGCAGGCGGTAATGCTCATGCATCCCAGGCGGTTGAGCGGCTAGCGCAGCCTAAAGGCAAATAAGCCGCGCGGCACCAACGCCCGTATTCCACCCGTTGTGACACTAAGTCGGCTTAATAATCCTTGCTGACGCGCACGCTCGCGCTCGAGCGGCCCACCGTCGACACCGTCGACAGCAGCGAGAGCCAGCGGGTCATCTGATATTCGACGCTGCGTCGCGGAATAGCCCTGTCCGTCGGTCACCACTTCGACGAACAATTTGCGGGTGATGTATTTGCCCGCGGCGATCGCGGTCTTCTGGCCCGTCGCGATGTCGGCCGGCACGATGCGCAGCCGGTCGAGCCCCACCGCCTTGCGCAACGCGTTGATCGGATCGAGGCTGCCCGATCCCGACTGAAGCGCCGCCACCGCCGACGCCAGCTGCAGCGCTTCCGGCGCCGAAAGGTTGGTGATCGAAGTGCCGAACAGGATGCGCGAGAGCAGTTCGTCCTGCGGCAGCGGCGGAGTGCTCGCGAAGGTGATTTCGGGCTTGAGGCCGGTTCCCTGGACAAGCACGTTCGCGTCCAGCCCCTGCACCTGCGCCGAGGCGCGAATGTCGAGCTGCGGATCGGGCGGACTTTCGCCGCGGAAGCGGATCGTGCCGCGGTCGAGCCGGAAATTGCGCCCGGCGAAATCGTAATCGCCGCGCACGAGCTCGGCGCGGCCGGTGAAGCGCGGCGCATCGGCGAACCCGCCGACCTGGAGGTTGGTCGTCCAGCGGCTGTTGATCCCGAGTCCGACCACCTGCAGGTCGCTGCCGGCGATCTTCAGATCGAGCTTCCACGGATGGATCGCGGCGGCCTCGATCACGTCTTCCGCATCGAGCCCGATCTCGCGGACGTTGAGCTGCGGCACCGCGGACGCAGCGCTTGCGCGGCCCAGCTGGAAGCGGCCCTTGTTGAGCTTGAGTTCGCCCGAGATCGTGCCCCCCTGCCCGTCCGAGCGGATCTGCACCGGACCCGTGACTGCGGCAGCGACGTCGTCGCGGTTGAGGAGCAAGCGCCTGGGCCGCCTTGAACGACAGGTTGAGCGCCGTCTTCCCGCCGCTGAACGTCACCGTGCCATTGCCGGCGACCGAGCCGCCGCCGGGCGTGCTCCCCGAAATCTGGCTGAAGATCAGCTGCGGTCCGGAAAAGCGGGCCTGGCTGTTCACGTTGGTGATGACCATTCCCGTGACCTGGCTTTCGAGGCGGCCATTCTGCGTCCGCAGCGATCCGTGGATCACCGGATCGGCCCACCGGCCGCCGATGTCCGCGCCGAGCGCGAGCGGTCCCGACATGTCGATGACTTCGCTGCCCGTCAGGCGCCACAAGGTGTCGGCCGGCCCTGCGTAGCGCAGTTGTGCGAACAAATGGCGCGTTGAGCAACTCCGTCATCAGCGGTCCGCCGCCCATCGGGGTGAAGCGCGCCTGCGCGCGCCCGACGATCTGCCCGTCGCTGGCCGCAACCGCACGCAGCGCGGCCTGATTGCCGTTGACGATCGCGGCCACGCCGACATCGATCGGCTTGGACGCAAGCACCAGGCCCGCATGGCTGAGCCCACGGACTTTCAGCTCGAGGCGGCCGTTGCGATTGCCCTTCCACGCATAATCCAACCGCCCGGTCGCCGAGCCCGACAGGTCGAGATTGGGCCAGGCGATGTCGAGCACTTCGAGCGGCATGCCCTGCACTTGCGCGTGGACCTCGGGACGCGAGCCGCTGCGGCCGGCGACGACCGCCGTTCCTCCGGCGAAGCTGAGGTTGGTGGGGGCGAGCGCCCACCCGTCGCCCGAGCGGGTCAGCACCGCGGCCTGGTTGAGCACCAATGGCTGCCGCTCGATCCGTCCGCTTCCAGTGAGGCGGATCATATCGGGCGAGACATCGGCCAGCGTCGAGAAAGCGAACGCCGCGCCCCGCCGACCGGCGAACGCGGCGCGCACCTGTCCGCTGCCGTTGACCAGCCTGGCGTTGGCGGTGAGGCGGGCAAGTGTGACCCCGCTGACGTCGATGCCGCGCGCGTCAACGACTCCGTCGACGGTGGTGCGCTCGTCGGCGAGCACGATAATCCCGTCGACGCGCCCGCTGCGCACAGCGAACGCGCCGGGGAAGTTCGCATTGTTGGCGGTGAGGTGCGCGTCGATGCGCTGCGCCTGGCCGGCGGGCGAGAAGTCGAGCGTTCCAGCCGAGCGCGCCGTTGGCCAGCGTCAGCCGTCCACTGAAGCCGCCCGGGTCCGAACGCAGGTCACCGCTGGCGTGCGCTCCGCCCGCATCGAGCGCAGCGATCGCGATCACGGTCGGCCCGTTGTGCGGCATCAGGATGCGTCCGTTGCTGGTGAACGGACCGAGCTTCGATCCGCCGCTGGCGCGATAATCGAACCCGGCCGCGGTCGGAGTGAGCAGCAGATGCATCGCGCGGATTCCGAGCGCGTCGTTGGGCCGATCGAGGATCATATCGATGCGCGGGCGTTCGATATGCCCGTCGAGGATCAGCTTCACCGGGCCGTATTTCGCCTGCCGTCCGGCCGCGACGATGTGGAATGTTCCGTCGCGGAAGCGCTCCCCTCCGCCGGCAAGCCTCAGCTTGGGCGAATAGAGCTGCAGATTGGTGAAATGGACGATGCCGTCATTGCCGCGTTCGAGATTGGTCGTCAGCGTCGGCAACCCGCCTGTCAGGCCGCGGAAAAAGCTGTTGTCGAGCCGCCGCACCCAGACCTTTCCCGTGCCCACGACATGCGAGCCGTGATTGTTTGCTCCGGGAACGACCTTAAGGTCGGTGATCACGTCGACGATCCCGAGGCCGGGGATCAGGTAGCGCTGCATCGCGCCCGAAAGCAGCACCTCGAAGCGGCCGGTCACGAGATCGATCAGCAGCGAGAGCTTGCCGTTCCATTTGGCGCTGGTGAGCTTCAGATCCTCTCCGCGAACCAGCTTGGGCGTGATCGTCAGCCAGCCCTCGATCTTGGGGTTGGCGAGCATTGCGCCGGCGACGTCGCCAATGCCGGTGAGGGAGCGCGCGCTGAGGCGGATGGGCACGCGCATCGGCCATGGCGCCAGGCGGCCGCGCCCTTCGGCACGCAAGTCATCGAAACCGTTATTGTCGAACTGAACGTGGGGCGAGGTCATCCGGTACGAATAATCCGCGGTCGCGAACGGTCCGTCGAGCGTCCACACCATGCGCACGCTCTTGCCGGTCATGTTCGGGAACAGGGCCGGCGGCTTTAGCAGGTCGATCCCGAGCCGCATGCCCTGGAAGCGATTGTTCGCGAGGTCGATCGCGCCCCGGGCGACCGCGCGCAGCTCGGGCGAGCCGGCGATCAACTGCCCGTCGAGAATGCGGTTCTTCAGGGTCGCTTCGCCGCGGATATTCTCCAGCGGGAACGTCAGGCGCTGAAGCTTGCCGGTGAGGAACTGCGCCGGCGCCCATTGCCCCTGGAGCCGGTACCGGCCGCTGTCGACGCCCAATGCGAGCCGCGCCGTGGGGCGGCCGGAGAGGTTGAGCGCCGCCCTTCCCCGCCACCGCGTCCAGCTGCCCTTGCCGCCGATATCGAGGGCGATCGCGCGGCGCGTGCCGACGATCGCCGGGACAAGCCCGTTCTCCGGCGAAGCGACATGCGCGCGCACGTCGAATGTGTTGCGGTCGGGCTCGGCATCGAGATGGAACGCGATGCGGTCGCCGCCATTGTTCATGACCGCGGCAAGCTCGATCAGCGCACGACCCGACTGCACGTCGGCCTTGCCGCGCACGCGCCCGCTGCGCGGCACGCCGCCGACCTGCGCTCCAACGTCGAGCCGGTCGACGCGCAGCTCGCCGATGTGAATGTCGAAGCCGGGAAGGATCGGCCCTTTCTTGGTGCTTGGCTTGAGCTTTGGGATGCGGACCAGCGTGACGCGTTCCGCGGTCACACTGTCGATCGACAGCTTGTTGTAGAGCCACGAGCCTGGCGCCCAATCCAGCTTGATGTTCGGGGAGGTCAGGAACACTCCGTGCTGGTCGGCGACGGTGACGTTGCGCAGCTGCGACTTGCCGAAGATCGATCCGTCGATGCGCCCGATGCGGATGTTCAGGCCCGAAGCGGTTTCGAACCGCGCAATCCGATCGACGATGAAGCGGTGGCCGGGCGCGCTGTCGAGCAGCACCAGTCCACCAGCGAGGAGGAACAGCAGAGCAATGAAGGCGGCGAACAGTTCATTGAGCAGCCGCCACTTCCAATCGCGCCTGAGCCGCCGCGGCGGCGCGCCCCCTTCGGTCGCGATAGCGGCCTTGGCCATCCTCAGAACGCCTGCCCGAGCGAGACCGTGACCGCGAGCGGGCCGTCGCCTTTCTGGCGGTTGAGCGGAACGCCGACATCGATGCGGATCGGGCCGAAGCTCGAATAATAACGGGCTCCTACCCCGACTGCGAAGCGCCACTTTTTGAAATCGGGCATCGCCCTGGTCGTCAGTGAGCCACCGTCGATGAAAGGCACGACCCCGAAATTGCCGCCGAACTGCTTCAGGCGAATGCGTGATTCGAGGCCGAATTCGGCGAGGCCGCGGCCGCCGATGGGATTGCCCGCCATGTCCTTGGGCCCGAGCTGCTGATAACCGTAGCCGCGCACCGATCCGCCGCCGCCCGAGTAAAAGCGGCGCGATGGCGCAATGTCGAAGTCGCTGACGCCGACGATCGTCCCGAGGCGAATCCGCCCGGCGATCACGACCTGCTCCGACACCGGATGATAGGCGCTCGCGTCGATCTGCGTGCGCGCATAGGTGAAATGGCCGCCGCGCGCCGAGATCTCGGGACTGATCCGTCCGCTCAGGCGGAAACCGCGCGTCGGATCGAGCAGGCTGTCGCTCCCGTCATAGCCCAGGCTGAGCGGAAGCGCGGCGATCAGGAACGTGCGCGTCGCCTTGGTGCCGGAGGTGTCGAATGCGCCATTCTCATCGGTGGCGAGCAGTTCGGCGCCGTAGGTCCAGGTCCATTTCTTGTGCCAGATGAAGTTGCTCTGCCGTTCGATGCCCCCCGAAAGCAGCACCGTCCTCGCTTCATAGGCGTCAAACTTCTGGTGCCCGGCCGAAGCTTGCAGGTTGAGTACCTGGTCGCGCTGCAGAAAATTGCTGCGGCGGAACTGCACCGCAGCGAGCTGCTCCCTCGTGCCGGCAATGCCCCGCAGCGTCAGCGCGCCTTCGGGATTGAAGAAGTTGCGGTCGGTCCAGTCGACTTCGGCACGGATGCCCTGACCGGTGCCGTAGCCGAGCTCGCCGGCGATCGTGTGCGAGGGCGCGGGCTCGAGGCGAACATTGAGGTCGGCGGTTCGCCTGCCGTCCACGGGCACAACCTGGATGTCAGCAACCGACACCAGGCTCGTCGCGATCAGTGCACGGCGCAAATCTTCGAGTTTTGACCGCTTGAAAATGTCGCCGCGTTTAAATCGCGCGATCGTGGCGACGTGTCGCGCACTGAACGGCGGTTTCCCGCTGACGTGGATGGCGCCGAACCGCGCCACCGGACCCGGGTCCACCGGCAGCACCAGGCTCGCGAGATGCGTCTGGTGGTTGATCTCGATCTGCTGCTCGCCAAGCCTCGCTTCCGCGAACCCCTCCTGGCCCAGCGCGGTCGTCAGCGCTGCGCCGCCGGCGATCACGTCTTGCGCAATCACCGGGTCTCCCGCTTTTACGGCAAACACATTCCGCAGCTTCGCCGCATCCTCGCCCGCGGCCTGGAGGCCGGGCAATTCGACCGACGCAAAGCGGTATTGCTGTCCCGGATCGGCCGCCAGGATGACCTGCAGGCCGCCAGGCACGCGCTTGGTCCGCGGCTCGACCACCGCATCATAATAGCCCTGGCTGCGCAGCAGCTCGGCCAGCAGATCCGCGTCGGCGCGTGAGCGGCGGCCGATCTGTGCCGCATTGGCCGGCTTTTTGCGATCCGCCTCGAGCGCGGATTGCTGACGGAATGTGTTGAGCAAATCCTCGGCGTTGCCGAAGCTGCCGAGGCCCTCGAGCGTCCAGGTGTAGCGAACCTCGCTTGCGCCCTCGTCGGACTGTTGCGCGGTTGCGGTTGGGGTCGCTGGGGCCGGAGCGGTCCTGTCTTTGGCATTCAAATCTGGCCAATCGACGCCGAGGTCCGGAAGCGGAGCCAATGGCGCCGACGGGTCGAGCTCGGCGGCGTCGGGCGGAGCGGCCGGCTGCGCCTCAGCGGGTGCGGTCTGCGCGTGCGTCGCTGTGGACGCGAGCGTGAGGGTGGCGGCCGCGCACAGCAGCCGCGCGGCTCTCCGCCTCGATCCCCACCCGGTCATTCGCGAACAGCCTTAGCCACCGCTCCTGAACGGCGCCAGTATCAAGCCGGCGCTCGGGCGCTTTGACGGGGCGCTCGATCTTATTGAAAAACGTGAAGATTAGTGGATGGAGCCGCGGACTTCTTCACAGCTCAAAGTGGCGATCACGCGTTCGATCTGCCGCCAGTGGCAAAAGCGCGCGACATTGCCCTCGTCGCGGCTGCGTTCGGCGCGCGCCGCGGCCTCGAAGCCCGCGTCGTCACCATAACGCTGCATGAGTTCGGACGCGTCGCTCAGCGCAACCCGTCCGTGAATGAAGGGCGTGTCCATACCCGGCCATTAGTCCAGCGCCCGTTTCGCGACTGCCGACAAATGTCGTCAATAAGCTGTTGACCATGATGAGATGCGACTGTGGCCTAGGGACCTGGCGTCTGCCATGAGCCCGTACATGCAACATCGCAACACTCGCGCCGGAGGATGCTTCCTTAGCATCTGCATCATTCTCGGCTTCTTCGCCGGCCTCTCGTTCCGCAATCCGCTGAAAGGCGCCCTCATCGGCACCGCGGTCGGGGCCGTGCTCGCCCTCGCAACCTGGCTGATCGATCGCCGACGCTCCGGCTAGACCACCCGCCGCCCGGACCAGATCACCCGGCCGATGACATGGATATGCTCGAGCCCGCAATCGGGCCAGTCCGGATAGGCGGGATTGTCGGACTGCACCGTCACCCGGCGTCCCATCGGGTGGAGCGCGAGGCGCTTGACCACGAGCGCGTCGTCGGCGCGGAGAACATAGATCCCATCGCGCAGACGCTCCGCTGCGTCCCCGGGGTCGACCAAGATGTCGTCGCCCTGGTTGAGCGTCGGGGACATCGAATCGCCTTCAACCTTCACGATCGAAAGCCGCTCCGCCGGAGTCGATGTAAGCGCTTTCAGCCAACGTTCGTCAAAACCGAAATAGGGTTTCCCGAGCTCCTCCATGACGATTGCACCGGGACCGGCCGAAACACTCACCGGATGGCGCTTGACGCTGACCAGCCCCCCGGCGGCAACCGCTTCCTCCGCCGGCCCGCCGAGGACCGCCTCCGAGACCGCGAAATAGCGAGCGAGCTTGCGCCGCTCCTCCTCCTTCAGCCGCTTAGGCACGCCGCGGCGCACGAACTGCTGAATATAAGCGGCATTGCGGCCAAGCATCCGTGACAGCCCGGCAAAATCTTCCCCGCGCTCCACGCAGAGACGTTCGAGGACATGGCGCGGGTCTGAATTCATTAAGCTGCCTTTAACGATAGGTAAGTGCCTAGACAAGTGGCGATTATGTACCTATTGCAAACACGAGGAACAATATGTAAGATAAACTCCTAAGGGAGCTTGAACCGTGTCCATGCTATCCCGCCCCTATTTCCACGACGAGGAAAAGGCGTTCGAATATCTAGAGTCTCGTCCTATGGGCGGATGGACCGTTCTTGCCCGCACTGCGGCGGCGTCGACCGGATCACAAAGGTTAAGGCAAACCCCGCCAAGCGCATCCGGTTCGGTCTCTGGCGTTGCGGCGACTGCAAGGGTCAGTTCACCGTCAAGGTCGGCACCGTGTTCGAGCACGCGCCGCATCCCGCTCAATAAGGCGCTTCAAGCCGTCTATCTCATGACCAGCAGCAAGAAGGGTATCAGCGCCCACCAGCTGCACCGTGTCCTAGAGGTTACCTATCTAGACGGCGTGGTTTCTCGCCCATCGTATTCGTGAAGCGATGCGCGAGGGTGATCTTACTCCCTTCGGCTGCGAGCGGCGGCGCGGTCGAGGTCGACGAGACTTACATCGGCCGCAAGGACGGCAGCGGCAATCCGAAGGGCGGTCACGCGCACAAAATGACGGTGCTCGGTCTTGTTGACCGTGACACCGGTCGCAGCCGTTTTTTCCATGTCGAAAAGCCGGGCGCGGCAATTCAGACGATTGTGCTTGAAAACCTTTCCCGTGAGGCGCGGCTCATGACTGACGAACACATCATGTATCGCCGCATTGGCCGCGAGTTCGCGGAGCACAGTTCTGTCATGCACTACAACAAAGAATATGTGCGTGGCGACGTTATCACGAATACCGTGGAAGGTGCGTTCAGCATCTTCAAACGCGGCTTTAAGGGCATCTATCAGCACTGCGCGGAGAAGCATCTTCACAGGTATCTAGCGGTAGTTCCAATTTCGATATAGCAATCGCGAAGCAAATGGTGTGAATGATGCCGCGCGCAGCATCGCTGCGTTCGAGGGGAGTGCGTGGCAAGAGGCTACTTTACCGGGACTTCGCTCTCGCCGCGGCGCTGCGAGCGTGCAGGTAGTCCGCGTGGCGACGCCTGACCAAATCCCTACCGATCTAACGCTTGAGATCGATGCGGACGTAACGCCGGAAGAGTTCATGGCCGCTTCCCGCGCCTTCTTCGGTTCTGTCGACGAGATAGCGCGAGCGCTTGCCCCCAGGGCATCATACCGAAATGGCGCGTCCTGGTTCGCGAAGGAAGCAACCTTTTGGCGGTTGAGCCTCAGAAACAGCGCCCCCGGCAATTGTCCAGGCTCTTTATGCGCGAATGGACGAGGCTGTCGGCAGCTTGACGAGTGGCGATTTGAATGGGGCAAGGGTCCGATTCTGCGCTGCGGCACCTGAAGACGCTTTCCGAGCTCACCGAGCGCAAGAGGCCGGTTCCGTTTCGGGTCTTGTGATATAGCGCCAGCAACTACGTCGCTCAATCCAGAGATGGCCCGCTCATCCATCAGGATTTTCTCACCAAATCCAATCAGACCCTGTCACGATGGCAGGTCGGCTAACGCGCTTCTCAGGAGTAAGGCACGCTCCAGCTGCTGGGTCAGGATGAATGGCTAAGTCAGACAGTGCGTTGTTACGTGCCCGAAGACATGCTCCGGAAGCATTTGCGGCCTTTCGCCGTCGCTTCGATATCCGGGATGATCCACTATCGGCGCAACGGGACGCCGATCAGCGTAGAGGTTGATGGGATTGAGCCGCTTCCGAACGATGAAGACCTTCCAAGCGCCGAGGACGTGGGTGCTTTTAAATGGCCGCATGAGCGCCGAGTAATCTATTGGGACAGCGATGCCTTCCTAGGCTGGCTTCAGGACGAACCGGGCAAGGTGGAGTTATGCGAAGGCACGCTGCAACGCGCAAAGAGCGGTGAAGTGCTCATCATCACGTCCGCCCTAACTCTTGCGGAAGTGCCGTGGATGCGCGTAGCGCCTAAGGTCAGCCGGGACAAGGCCGACAAATTGCAGCGCTTCTTCAGGCGCTCTTACATCCGAGTGCAAACGTCACCCGCAAGGTCGCGGAGGCCGCGCAGGATCTGGTTTGGATCTTGGGATAAAGCCAAAGGACGCCATCCACGTCGCCACTGCCTTGGATGTGAACGCGACCGCACTGGAAACGTTTGACGACGGGCTGATTGGCAAATCGCAGAGCGTTGGTGATCCAGCTTTGACCATTCGAAAACCGCTGCCACCCAGACAGGCGAACCTCTTATGAGCAAAGAAAAACCACAGAGCGAGAAGTTCAAGGATGCGGCTCGCGAGCATAACTCAGACGAGGACGAGAGGCGCTGGGAAGAGCGCTTGCGGAAGGTAGCCAAATCTAAACCGAAACCCGACAAGGTAGGATGAATGGCAAAGACGACATACCGGCCAACCTCTGATCCGCGAATGCGTTTGCCCAGTCATATAGCGCCACTATATGCGTGGCTCTCACCTCAATTCTCGGGAAGCTGATGGCTGGAAGCGTGTATTTTGTGACGGCACTATCGGAAGCGCCGAAGGTCAAGGAACGGCTGAAAGGTCTGATTCCCGCCGAAAATCTGTTTGAACTCGCGAGCGACAGATGGATGGTCGCATTTGATGGCCCGGCGCAGGATTTGGCGGAAAAAGCCGGTGTTCGCGGCGGGGACGAGAAAGTCGGAACCGGCCTGGTCCTTCCAGTCACGACCTACAGTGGCCGCGCACCATCGGCGCTGTGGGATTGGCTAAGAGCCAAGGGGCTTTGATGGGTAAGCCGCCCAGAGTCCCAAACGAGCTCCGCGCTGTCGCGCGACGACCCCGGCGTGACCAACGATCCGAGAACGAGCGCTGGCGATTTCGATGGCCATATTTGGTCATCGCTGCAATCAAATCTTCGAGCGCCTCGGGAAGATGGATCAGAAGCTCGATCAACTCACCAAGGATCAAGACAAGCTTACCGGGACCGTCGAGAAGCACGACAAGCTCATCCTACGGGTGGCATTTACCGTCGGCGGGGCGATAGCAGATTCTCGGTTTCCTCTGGTTCGTCTACGACCATTTTCTGCAGGCCCATCTGATCTTCAAATAGGTCGCTCGGCCTTTTTCCTATCATCATTTTCGCCAGCGCTCGCGGCCCGGTCCCCGCAGGGGCGGACAGCCGTGTTTGCGGATCGGCATAATCGCCAGACAAGTAGGAATTGCGTTGGGATGAGTGAGGTGCCGAGTCGCTCAGACTATAAGGAATGCGCCGTGCATTTGCTCAGAGAGGTAGAAAAATTTCTTCGCCAGAGTGACGTAGCTCCGACCCGATTCGGCCGGGAAGTGGTTGGCGATCCGCGTTTCGTCTTCGATCTTCGCAGGGGCCGAGACCCACGTCCCAAGACAGTCGCGCGGGTGCTTGCTTATCTGGAGGCGGGATCATGCTGAAGATCGCGATGTCGGCCGCCGCCGGGAATTTGCTCCGGGCGCTGATCGCCCGGGCCAAGGTCCCACGGGATAGGATTTTGCTTACTGATGTGCGGTCCGTGGACTGGCAGTCGCTCACCTTTGTCGGCGAACGCCACCACTTCGACCTGCGCATTGCCCCGCCCAACTCCAGGGAAGCCGTCGAGCGTCTGTGCGATGGCCTGGAAGATGCCGAATTCAGCATCCCCGGCGTGTTTGTCGCCGATATCACGGTCGTCGGGGCGCCAGTGCGCGCCGGTGACGGTTCGACGAGCATCTCGATCGAAGCGTTGACGATCGGGGAGTGAACTAGCCCAAAGACCGGCGCAGCTCGGCGAGCGCGTCGTACAAAGCCTGCGATGCATCGGGCGGTGCAATTGAGGCGCTTTCTTCAGCCAGATGGCGTTCGATCCGGGCGTTCAGTTGCGCCGGAGTCGGCATCGCTGAGGGGTCGAACAAGCGCACCACGCGAGATTCAGGCCCAAGCTCGGCAAGGATGTCCTCGAGCACCAGCTCGTCCGGCGCGTCGCGCTCCGCAGGGTGCAGGCGGTCGCAGTCGGTCAGCAGCAGCTCGTCGAGGTCATGTGATTCGAGCGGCTGCAGACGATCGGAGTCGGTGAGGAGCAACTCGTCCCCGGACTGCGAGTTCGAGGATTCGGAATTCGTCGATGTGCTCCAGGACTAACTCGTCTGTCGGCTCGATGGCTGGCACGTCGAACGGCGGCACTTCGAACGCGGGAAGCTCGAAACGCTCCTTCACCGGAATGCTGCGCAAACCTCGGGCGCAGAGCAGAAAAACTACCGCGGCCGCGCCCGCGACCGAGACGCCGAGCTGCGGCTCACCATAGACGCCGCTCATCCAGCGATAGACGGCGTAAGCCGTCGCGCCGGCGAACAGCGCCGCAGCGATCCGTTCGACGCCAGCTTCGATCCGCTCTGCTCTGACCGCGTCCATGAGCAGGGCGGATAGCAGCAAAACCTTGCCGTTCGGTTAGGCCGTCGCTTCCGCCTCGGAACGTGCGGGTGCGCGCTCCACGAGCGCGATGAGCGCGTCCGTGAACTGGGGGACATCATCCGGCTTGCGGCTGGTGACGACGTTGCCGTCCGTCACCGCCGGCTCGTCGACGACAATTCCGCCGGCGTTTTTGAGATCGGTCCAGATCGAGGGCCAGCCCGTCACCCTTTTGCCGCGGATGAGGTCGGCTTCGACCAGCAGCCACGGGCCGTGGCAGATCGCTGCGACGGGCTTGCCCGCATCGGCGAACGCGCGAATGAGCGCAATCGCCTTGTCGTTGAGCCGCAGTGCATCGGGATTGCGCACCCCGCCGGGCAGGACCAGCGCGTCGAAATCGCTCGCCCTCGCCTGATCCAGGGTCAGGTCGGGCCGGATCGTCTTGCCGGGATCGTCGTGCACCGTCGCCTGAATCGGCTCGGGCTTGGGCGAGGCAAGCGTCACCTCGGCGCCACGCGCCTGCAGGATCTGGCGCGGGCCGAACAGTTCCCATTCCTCGAAACCGTCGGTCGCGACGATCAAAACTCGGGCATCTGAAATACGGGGCATCGGCAAGTCTCCTCTTTCTCACGCAACAGGAACCCGCCCGCTCACTCGCTCGCTTATGCCTCCGCATGAGTCGAGTAAAACCAGCTGGCCGCAAAAATGCTTCGGCATAGCAGTGACGCCGAGCCGGGCATCACGCGCAAGCGGATGGGCCGTTATTGGGCCTATTTCGACCCCGACGGCAATCGCGTCACGGACCGCGACGAGATCGACCGGTTGAATGCGATCGCTCTTCCGCCAGCCTATACCAACGCCTGGTTCTGCGCCGATCCAAACGGGCATTTGCAAGCGACCGGAGTGGATGCCCGCGGACGTAAGCAATACCGCTATCACGTCCGATTCCGCGAGCTGCAGGAGAGCGCGAAATATGACGGCCTGCTCCAGTTCGGTAAGTCCCTGCCGCGCCTGAGGCGCCGGGTGGAGCAGGACCTCAGG
Organism: uncultured Alphaproteobacteria bacterium; assembly: GCA_963849435.1. GTDB lineage: Bacteria > Pseudomonadota > Alphaproteobacteria > Sphingomonadales > Sphingomonadaceae > Sphingomicrobium. Next base: position 29,109 of record CAWKHO010000017.1, on the reverse strand, counting down.
AAGCGAAAGCTGACCCGCGATACCGTGCTCGCCGCAGTCGTGCGCTTGCTCGACGCCGAGCACATCCGCGTCGGCAACGAGGAATATGCGCGTGAGAACAAGAGCTTCGGCGCGACCACGCTGCGCAGCCGCCACCTGCAGTACAAGGGCCAGAAGCTGGTGATGCGCTTCACGGCAAAGGGCGGGATCGACCGTGAGGTGCGGATCACCGACAGCAGCCTGAAGCGCGTGGTCAAGCGCTGTCAGGAGCTGCCCGGCCAGATGCTCTTCCAGTTTGTGAACGGAGACGGAGTGCCGCAGCCGGTGACCTCCAGCGACGTCAACCAGTACATCAAGGACGCCACCGGCGGCGACTTCACCGCCAAGCATTTCCGCACCTGGGGCGCCAGCGTGATCGCCTTCGAGCAAATGCTCGACAAAGCCGAGGATGCGCGGATCAGCGTCCGAACAGTGGTAGAACCGGTCGCGGAAGCTCTCGGCAACACGCCGGCGATCAGCCGCAAATCCTATGTACACCCGAAGCTGCTGGAGGCGGTGAAAGCGAACCCGCGCGATCCGCTCGGCGGACTGGAGCGGCCCCCGGCACGCAAGCGCCTGTCGTGCGCGGAAGTCGGCCTGCTGGAGTTCCTTACGGAACGGCGGCGTGCGCGAGCGCGAAAGACCCCTGCAGATAAGCAAGCCGCACCTGAACAAGCCGCCGCTTGATCCGGGCCGCGTGCGCGGCCAAACGGCGGTCATGTCCCCCGCCTCGCTCCGCGACTGGTTTGTAGCCAATCACGACGGTCTGCTCATCGGTGCAATCGTCGGTGCGATCGTCGGCGCTGTGTTGCTGCTGGTGAGATGGCTTGGGCAACGCGCCTGCGAGCGCGATCCCGAGCATTACACCTGGCGCTCGATCATCGGGCGGGTGTTTGCGAGGACGTCGCTGCTCTTCATCGTGGTCGCGGCCGCGGATGCATTTGCAACCTACGCCAACCTGCCAGCGACAGATCGAGCGCGTCATCGACATTGCGTTCATCGTCGCCTTTGCATTGCAGGGCGCGGTGTGGGTCCGCGAGCTGATCCTCGGCCTGCTCGCAAGGAAGATCGAAGGCACGCAGGACGGCGGCACGCTGGCCAATGCGACCGCGCTCATCCGCGTGCTCGTCAGCTTCACCGTGTTCGCGCTGGCGCTGGTCCTCATCCTCGACAATCTCGGAGTGAACGTCACCACGCTGGTCGCGGGCCTCGGTATCGGCGGCATCGCCATCGGTCTCGCCGCGCAGGGCATTTTCTCCGATTTGTTCGCGGCGCTATCGATCGTTTTCGACAAGCCGTTCAAACGCGGGGACACCATCCGCTACGATAACACCACCGGAACCGTTGAGCGCATCGGATTGAAGACCACGCGGCTGCGTTCGCTGACCGGCGAACAGCGCGTGATGGCCAACACAAAGTTACTCGAACGCGAAATCCACAATCTCTCACTGGCCAAGGCACGCCGCACGACGCTCTATCTCGCGGTCGGCGGAAAGATCTCGGCGGAAGCCGTCGATCCCGTGCTGGAAGCGGCGGAACGTGCCGTCGGTGCGCAGAAAGGATGCCAGCTCGCGCGCTGCGTGCTGTCGGGCGCGGGGGCGGGCGGGCTCGCCTTCGATCTCGTCTATGACGACAGCAGCCGCGACAATGACAAGCTCGCACGCAACCGGTCGGCGATCCTGCGCGCGCTGATGGAGCAGCTTGCGGTGCACGATTTGCAGCTGGTCCGCGCATCTGAGCAGCCGCCGGCGCCGCTGCCCTTCTGATGCCCTTCGCCAGCCTGGACCAGATCCGCAGCCGCGTCGGTGAAGAGGTCGGCGTTTCGGGCTGGCTTGTCGTCGACCAGGCGCGCATCGACGCCTTCGCTAACGCAACCGAGGACCGCCAGTTCATCCATCTCGATGCTGAGGCGGCGGCGCACACGCCATTCGGCGGGACAATCGCGCACGGTTTCCTGACCTTGTCGCTGCTCTCGCGGTTGGCCGCGGAGGCGATGCTTCTTCCCGAGCGATTGAAGATGGTGGTGAACTACGGGCTGGACCGCGTGCGCTTCCTTGCACCCGTCAGATCCGGCAGTCGGGTGCGTGGCCGCTTCGTCCTTGACTCGGTCGAGGAGAAAGTGCCGGGGCAATGGTTGATGCGTCATGTTGTAACGGTCGAGATCGAAGGCGGCGACAAGCCCGCGCTCACCGCCGTCTGGCTGACGTTGCTATACCTCCCCTCCCATTCAAGGGAGGGATAACGGGTGGGTTGCAGATGAGCGGGCTCAATGCCCGCGAATATGCTCCTTCAGCGGCATCGAGCCATTTCAGGAGCACCCACCCCCTGCCCCTCCTTGAAAGGGAGGGGAGACAAGAGGAGACAGGAATGCCGCGCGACGCAGTGATCGTTTCCACCGCCCGCACCGGGATCGGCAAGGCCTATCGCGGCGCGTTCAATGCGACGCCGTCGCCGACGCTCGCCGCGCATCCGATCCGGGCGGCAATCGAACGCGCTAAGGTCGATCCGGCCGAGATCGACGACGTGATCATGGGGGCGGCGCTTCAGCAGGGCGTGCAGACCACGATCGGCCGCACCGCCGCCCTTCGTGCCGGGCTTCCGGTCGAGGTGGCCGGCATGTCCATCGACCGCCAATGCGCGTCCGGCCTGATGGCCATAGCCACCGCGGCCAAGCAGGTCATCGTCGACCGCATGGATGTCGTCGTCGCGGGGGGCGTCGAGAGCATCAGCCTGGTGCAAACCGGCGAGATGCGTCTCGGCCCCGACCCCGAGCTCCTGTCCATGCACAACGGCGTCTACATGGCGATGATCGATACCGCCGAAATCGTCGGCAAGCGCTACTCGGTCTCGCGCGAGCGGTGCGACGAGTTCGCGCTCCGCTCGCAGCAACGCACCGCGGCCGCGCAGGCCGAAGGCCGGTTCGACGACGAGATCATCCCGGTCACCGCGAAAATGGCCGTGAAGGACAAGGAGACCGGCGAGGTTTCGATGCGCGAGGTCACGCTCGACAAGGACGAGGGCAATCGCCCGGAGACCACGCTCGAAGGCCTGGCCAAGCTCGAGCCCGTGCGCGGGCCCGGCAATGTGATCACCGCCGGCAACGCGAGCCAGCTCAGCGACGGCGCTTCGGTCTGCGTGGTGATGGAAGCCTCGCTCGCCGAGAAGCGCGGACTGCAGCCGCTCGGCCGCTATGTCGGCATGGCGGTCGCCGGCACGGCCCCCGAGGAAATGGGGATCGGCCCGGTGTTCGCGGTGCCCAAGCTCCTCAAGCGCTTCGGGCTGTCAATGGATGACATTGGCCTGTGGGAATTGAACGAAGCCTTCGCGGTGCAGGTGCTCTATTGCGTCGACAAGCTGGGGATCCCCGAGGACCGCCTGAACGTGGACGGCGGCGCGATCTCGATCGGCCACCCCTACGGAATGTCGGGCGCGCGCCTGACCGGGCACGCCTTGATCGAAGGCAAGCGCCGCGGCGTGAAGCACGTCGTCGTCACGATGTGCGTCGGCGGCGGAATGGGCGCGGCGGGCTTGTTTGAGGTGCTATAGGCGTGCCCGACTAGTGGAGCGCAAATCATGATGATCTCGTCCGCACTCATTGTTCTCGGCATCGTCCTCATCCTGCTGCTGGTGACGACGCTCAAGAGCTTCGGCATCAACCGCGAATATCAGCGCGCGGTCCTGTTCCGTCTTGGCCGCCTTGGCGAGATGAAGGGGCCCGGCTGGTATTGGCTGATCCCGTTCGTCGACCGCGTCGTAAGGGTCGACACCCGCATCATCACCTATCAGCTCGAAACGCAGGAGACGATCACGCGCGACGGCGTCGCGGTGCGCGTGAATGCCGTCCTCTGGTTCCGCGCGGAATCGCCGATCCAGGTCGTGAACTCGGTCGAGAATTGGATGTCCGCAACGGTGCAGGCAGCCGAGACCGCGCTACGCGACGCGATCGGCCAGAGCGATCTCGACCACATGCTGAAGGACCGCGTGTCGATCAATCATCGGTTGCAGGAGCTACTACGCGAGGCATCCCTCAAATGGGGGGTCGAGATCGACGCGGTGGAGGTGAAGGACGTCGACATTCCCGAGCAAATGCAGCGTGCGATCGCCAAGGAAGCCGAAGCGATCCGCGAGAAACGCGCGCGCATCATCCGCGCCGAAGGCGAGCAGGAAGCGGCGCTCAAGCTGTCGCAGGCCGCCGAGACGATCGGCACGGTGCCGGGCGCGCTCGAGCTCCGGCGCCTCCAGACCCTCAGCGAGATCGGGGTCGAGCACAACACGACAATCGTCGCGATGCTGCCCGGTCGAGCTGGTCCATGCCGCGCGCAAGCTCGCCGGGATGCCGCCGGCGGCGAATGATCCTGACTTGAACCCAAACGGCCGCAAGCGGGTTGAGCGCTCCGGAGGAATGATGATGCCCGAATCCAATCGCCCACTGGTCGAACGCATTGCCCGGGTGCTTGCCGGCTCCGAGCTCAGCAGCAATGCCGAAGGGAGCAACGGCTCAGCCGGGCCGGAAGTCGACCGCACCTGGCGCGAACATGTGAACCAGGCGCTCGCCGTCCTCCACACCGCGCGCGAGCCGGACGAAGCCATGGCCGCCGTCGGCGACGTCGATCTGTGGCGCAACATGGTCGAGGCGGCGCTGGCGCAGCACGTCGATTGAGCCCACGCGACAGCAGCAGGGGCGCTGAAGCTCGAACCGCGCACCCGCGCTGGACCCTCGTCGCGTGCATCCTCGCATCGAGCCTGTCGTTCGTCGAAGGCTCCGTCCTGAGCGTCGCACTGCCCGCAATCCGCGCGAGCTACGGCGCCGGTGCCCAGGACGTGCAGTGGGTCGTGAACGCCTATTTGCTGCCGCTTTCGGCGCTTCTCCTGTTGGGTGGAGCGCTGGGAGATCATTTCGGCCGCCGGCGGCTGCTTGTGATCGGGACGAGCATCTTCGCCGTAACCTCGCTCGTCTGCGCGCTGGCGCCGAGCCTGCCCATCCTGCTCGCTGCGCGCGCTGCCCAAGGTATCGGCGCGGCCTTGCTGCTGCCCAACAGCCTCGCGCTGCTCAATGCCGCATTCTCAGGAGAGAAGCGGGGAAGCGCAGTCGGCATCTGGGCGGCTTCGGGCGCGGCTATGGCGGCAGTCGCGCCGCTGATCGGCGGCTGGCTCGTGGGCACGGTCGGCTGGCCGGCCATCTTCTACATCAACCTGCCGCTGGCGCTCGGCGCGATCCTGCTCGCGCTGAGGTTTGTCGCGGAGAGCCGCGAAGCCGGTTCGGGGCGAACCGACTATGCCGGGGCGTTGCTCGCCACCGCGGGTCTCGGCGGGCTGACTTATGCGCTGACATTATGGTCGGCGACGCGCCACTTCACGAACGCAGCGCTGGTCGCGCTGGCCGGCGGCACCGCCTTGCTCGCCGCGTTCCTGTGGGTCGAGCACCGCCGCGGCGGCCGAGCGATGATGCCGCTGTCCTTGTTCAAGGGCCGCTGCTTCACCGGGCTGAACCTGCTTACGTTCCTACTCTACGGTGCGTTCGCCGCAGCGATGCTGCTGATCCCGTATGTGCTGATCATCAGCGGGGGCTACTCGCCGGTGCAGGCGGGCCTGGCGATGCTTCCGCTGCCGGTCCTCATGACCGCTATTTCGCCCACGATGGGCAGCCTTGCGGCGAGGCTCGGCCCGCGAATTCCGCTGACTGCAGGGCCCCTGATCGTTGCTGCCGGAATGATGCTGGCGCGGCTTATCGGTGAACATAGCAGCTATTGGGCGGGGGCTTTCCCGACGATCCTGGTGATGGCGCTGGGGATGACCATTGCGGTTGCGCCGTTGACGGCATCGGTGCTCGGATCGGTCGAGGAACAGCATGTCGCAATGGCCTCGGGGTTCAACAGCGCCGTGGCCCGCACCGGAGGACTGATCGCGACCGCACTGCTCGGCGCAGTGCTGGCGAGCAAGGACGCCGCGCTGTTCGCGGGCTTTCACGTCGCGATGATGGTCTCGGCTGCCGTCGCCGCGCTCTCGGGCATCGTCGCGGTGACGATGCTTGGCGGCGTGCGGATGAAGAAGCCCGGATAAGCAAAAGCCGCCCGGACGAACAGAAGGACTTAGGAGGAAATCACGCCGCGTTTGCGGCGATGAACTTCTCGACCACCGGCGCGATCATCTCGCGCCACTTGCGGCCGTTGAAAATGCCGTAATGGCCGACGTCCTTCGCCAGGAAATATTTCTTCTTCGCCTCGGGAACCCTGGTTGCGATCTCGAGCGCGGCTTTGGTCTGGCCGATCCCGGAAATGTCGTCCCGCTCCCCTTCGATCGCGAGCAAAGCCGTATCGCGGATCGCCTTAGGATCGACACGTCGCCCGCGGTGCATCAGCTTCCCTTCGGGGAGCAAATGCCGCTGAAAGACCACGTCCACGGTCTGCAGGTAGAATTCCGCGGTCATATCGCAGACCGAGCGATATTCTTCATAGAATTTCTGGGTCGGCTCCGCGCCTTCCTCGTCGCCGACGACAAGATGCTTGAACATTTCCCAGTGGCTGATGAGGTGCGAACCGAGGTTCATCGTCATGAAGCCGGCGAGCTGGAGGAAGCCCGGATAAACCTTCCGCCCGGCGCCCGGATAGATCATCGGCACGGTCGCGATCACGTTGCTCTGGAACCAGTTGTGCGGCCGCTGGGTGGCGAGCGTGTTGACCGCCGTCGGCGCTTTGCGAGTGTCGATTGGTCCGCCCATCATTGTCAGAGTTCTGGGCCGCCACGGATTCTTGTCGGCCGCCATCAAAGCCGTCGCTGCGAACGCTGGAACCGCCGGCTGGCAGACTGCGAGCAAATGCGGCCGCTCGCCCGCGCGCTCGCCGATCAGCTCGAGGAACTCGATCAGATAGTCGACATAATCGTCGAGATCGAAAGTGCCGGCCGAAACGGGCACCAGCTTCGCGTCGCGCCAGTCGGTGATGTAGACGTCGTGGCCCGGAAGCAGCCGCTCGACCGTCCCCCGCAGCAATGTCGCATAGTGGCCGGACATCGGCGCGACGATCAGCAGCGGCGGTCCGGCCGTCACGCCTTCTTTCGCGAAATGTTTGAGCTGCCCGAACGGCTTGCGGAGAACCACCTGCTCGTCGACCGCCACGGCCTTGCGTGCGATCCGGGTCGAGTGAATGCCGAATTCGGGCTTGCCCCGCGGCGCCGAGGCGTGGGCGAAGACTTCGAGGCTCGCGGCGACCATCGGCCCCATCGAGCTGTAGCCCCACGGGTTCGACGGGTTGTTGAGCCATCCGGCGCCCATTCCGGCAAGCCTGCTCGCACCTGCGAGAAGCGAGCGCTGCATTTCATAGGCGTCGTAGAGCATCGAACCTCGTCATTTACCTCGGCGGGACAGGAGATGTGGCCCTGAAACAGGCCTCATGCAAGCGAATGCTGCGGTGCAAGAAAAGTCTCGGCGATGCTGCCCAGTTCCGCGATATTCCGCACCGACTCGACGGCCTCAAGAAACACCTCTTGGCCTTTCGCAATCAGGAACGCCGAGGCGTTGTGATTGCCGCCGCGGCCGGTTGCCAGCGACACTTCGATTTCACCGATGTCCGGCGAACTGATGCGGTGGACCGGGGCTTCCGGCGCCCATTCGAGGATGAGGTCGGGGAGGAAGTCTCGGCGGGAGCCGGGGAATTCGTCATCGACAGTGATGATCTGTCTGATCAGGCGCTCCCCCGTCCCGGCAACCTCGATCGCCGACAAACGCGCTTTCAACCATTCGACATAGTCGCGCAGCTCAGGGCTATCGGATGCGAAAAAGCCGGGCGTCTCGCGTCCCTTAAGATTCAGCCGGATTAGCCCCTCGCCGCCGCTCAACATCGGAAAAGACGGAGTCGCGCTCCACTCACGCCCCCCGGTGAGCGAGCGGTTCACCACCCAATCCTGGACCCGCTCGCCGAGCAGGCTCGCCGTTTGATATTGCAGCGTTGAGGGAAGCGCTCGCCGGAGGAACGCCATGGCATTCAGCGCCGCCGGCTTGCTCGACCCGTTCGCCTGCCGCCCAAGATAGAGCGCGTTCAACCGCCGCAGGATCTCGCCGAGAAAATGATCCTGTGCCCGGTTCGGCTCCATGCCATGCAAGGCGAAGAGGAGCAGCGCGGTATCGGTGCCGTCGAGCGCCGTCAGCAAGCGCCCCAGCTGCCGATCGGTTTCCTGATACACGGCGAGCATCGCGTCCGGCGATGCATCGGAGCCGAAGTCCCCCTCAACGGGCCACAGATTGTGGCCCGCGCGATGGGCCTCGTACCAGCCGGTCACGAACAAGCTCCACGGCCGGTTCATCAGGTAGAGCGTGGCATCCGCCTTGGCGCGCACCGCCGCGACCAGCCTGTCGCGAATGGCAGCGCATTGCCGCGCAGTCTTCGGCACCGGCACTTCGGGCCCGATCGGCCGTCGCCCGAAGCGCCGTTGAATGTCCTTCAGGACCTCAGGGTGCGAAGGTCTCGAGACGCCCGAGCTTTGATAGGACCAGTTGGTGATCTGCAGGCATGGAGCGCGGTCGTCGTGCAGCGCATGCGCGACATCGAACGCGATCGTTGGAAGCCCCGTGTGCGCTACCCGGTGCCAGAACGGCTCGAGCGCAAAGCGTTCCGACCAATGCGGATCGGCGACGCGGCGGTAGCGGCGGTCCTCGCCGGACCATTGGAACGGAAAGTATTGGCCGTGCTCGCCCGGCGGTTTCCCCGTCGAAAATGTCGGCCAGACACTGGCCGCAAGGTGGCCCGCCGGTGTCTCAAGCTCGCGCACGCGTCCCGTTCTCCAGAAGCGAAGCCAAGACCGGCAATTCCTGCCGGTTCTCCTGGATGAATGGCAGGCTCACGGAGTCGAGCCCGAGCATCAGCAGTCGTCGATGGTTTGTTACAGGTCCAATATGGGACATGCTCGTGCGCCGGCTCCCCCTACGCTCGCAAGCGATACTCACTAGACTGGTATAGGTTCCTGCGCAAAAGCTCTCTTGCCGCGGGGCGTTGCGCGTGTGTCCGATAACGGGATTGGGGTCAGGTGCCGCTGAAATTCGCGATCAAGTGTCTGGTGACGGCGGGTCTGCTGTGGCTCGCCTTCCGGAAAGTCGATCTCGGCGGAGTCTCATCGGCGCTTTCGGGGCTCAACCCGTTGTGGGCCGCGGCGGCCTTGCTCGCGACCGTCCTCATCATCCTTTCCGACGCAATGCTTCTCTCGGGCGTGCTTCGCATGTTCGATCGCCGCGTGCCGTTTCCAACTGCGCTCCTCTATAGCCTCGTCGGCTGGTTCTTCAGCAACGTCGCGCCTTCGACCGTCGGCGGCGACATCTTCCGCGGCGTGCAGCTGTCGCGCGCCGGGGTGCCGGCCGGCGCCGCCGCGCGGCTGATCATCTCGATCCGCTTTCTTTCTTTCGCAACGCTCGTCGCAGTGATAGCCGCGGGGCTTCCGATCGCGCTGGGCCTGGTGAGACAGCGAGCGCGACGTTTTTCTTCTCGCCGGCATCCTCGCTGCCGCGGGCGGCGCTCTGGCCACCGTCCTGCTGCTCGCGCATTTCCCACGCTGGCCGCGGCTCATAGCGATGGCCGCTGTTCGGCAAATTCTACACATTGTCGGACGATTTCCGCCGCCTGCTCGTGCCAAGCGCCCGGACCGCTGCGGTTTGGCTGGCGGCGCTCGTGCAGCACCTGCTCCGCGTCGGCATATTGGCAATGCTGGCGGCGGGCCTCGGCCTCGGCATCCCGCTTACGACGCTGTTCGCGCTCACGCCCGCCGCATTGCTCATCGCGATGGTGCCGATTTCGATCGGTGGGTTCGGCGCGCGGGAGTTGACCTTCGTCTATTTCCTCGGCGTCGCCGGAGTTTCGGCCGAAGCCGCACTGTCGCTGTCCATCGCCTTCGGCCTGCTGCGCGTTTTTGTCGGCGCGATCGGCGGCGTGACGTGGTCGCTGATGAGCGACCATCATTATCGCGTCGACGCGTCCTCCGCCTGAAGCGCGCGCAATCGCTCCAGCACGTCGGGCGGAAGCGGCGGCGCCAGCGCTGCAGCAATGTTCTGCGCTGAGGTGCGCCGGGTCTCCTGTACCGGTCAGCACGACGTGCATCCCGGGCTTGGTGCCGGCAGTAACGATACGCGAGCTCGGAAAGGCTGCCGATCCCCGCTTCCCGCGCGATGCGCGTCATCTCTTCTGACTGACCGAGCAGCCCGCGCACAGCGAACATTCCAATCACGCCCATGCCCGCTGCACTCGCCTTAGGGATCGCAAACTCGGCCGCGCTAGGATTGGCCATATTGAAGCCGACCATTATCGTGTCGACGCACGCGTCGCCGACCGCCGAACGAAGCATCGCGTGCCCCGGATCTCTCAGGAATGCCTCTGTCACCCCGATCGCGCGGAGCTTTCCCTCTTCTTTCATTTTCGCGAGCTCGGGCACGAGCCTCGCCGCCGCCAGCGGATATTGCCGTGGCGAAACCGCGTGCAGGTGCAGCACGTCGATCCGGTCGGTGCGCAGCGCCTGCAAAGTCCGCTCAACTCGCTTGCGCAAGGTCGCGGCCGAACATACCAACCCGCCACGCCGTGCGAGCCATGACGATGCCCGGTTGGCTAGTCGCCCGTTGGCGAACGGGAGCGGCATCGGTCCCAAGTGAACTTTCGTGGACAGGAGCACGTCTTCGCGGCAGAGCGCCAGCGCTTCGCCCAACAGCTCGTCCACCCCGCCCGTGATGCCCGCGCCGTCGAAGAAGGTAATACCCTGTTCGACAGCGCCGCGGATCAGCCGGACCGCGTCGGCCTTCGTTCCGCCCTTCGTCAGCCCGAAGCGCCCGCTGCTCCCGCCGCCGAGACCGATGACGCTCGGCGTAAGTCCGGACCGGCCGAGAGCAATATATTCCATGGGCAATCCTCACGCATCTCGCGTCATCGCTCAAGCACTAGAGGAGCCGCCCCCGCGCTGCTAACTCCGGCGCATGGCCAATCTCCCCAACCGCCCCAAGGGCCGCTCGATCAAGAATTTGCGGATGGTGTGGGGATTCGCGCTCAACTACCCGGGCCATATCGCAATCGCCGCGCTCGCGTTGCTTGTCGCCGCCGGCGCGACATCCGGCGTGCCCTATGCGTTCAAGCTGATCATCGACAAAGGCTTCGCAGCGGGTGCGGGCAGCACCCGGGACATTGGCCGCTGGTTTCAATATCTGCTGCTGCTCGTCGGCGTCATGGCGATCGCCACCGCCGTTCGCTATTTCTTCGTCTCCTGGCTCGGCGAGCGGACCGTCGCGGACATCCGCCTCGCCGTGCACCGCAACCTGCTGCGCCTCTCGCCTGGCTTCTTCGAAGAGAACCGGCCGGCCGAGATTACATCGCGGATCACGGTCGACACGACAATCATCGAGCAGGTCGTTGGCACCACCGTCTCCGTCGCGCTGCGCAACTGCGTGCTCGCAATTGCCTGCGTGGTCATTCTCTTCGCACTCGCCGCCAAGCTCGCTCTTCTGATCCTAGTCGGCGCTGTGCTCGTGGTCGCACCGATCACGATCCTCGGGCGCCGGGTGCGCGCGATCTCGACCCGCAGCCAGGACCGCATCGCCGACGTCGGCGCGGTCAGCAGCGAAGTCCTCGCAGCGATGAAGATCGTGCAGGCGTTCAACCAGCAGGACCGCGAACGAACGCGCTTCGCCGAAGCCGTCGAGCGCGTCTTCTCGACCGCGCGGCGGCGAATCCTCCTGCGCGCGATTATGACAGGGATCGTCATTTCGCTGATGTTCGGCGCGATCACGATGATCATCTGGGAAGGCGCGATCGAGGTCGCGGCGGGGCGGATGAGCGGCGGCACCATCGCCGCGTTCGTGCTCTACGGCGGATTGCTGGCCGGCGCGTTCGGCAATTTGTCGGAGGTCTACGGCGATTTGCTGCGCGCATCTGGTGCGTCCGAGCGCTTGACCGAATTGCTCGACGCCGAGCCGGATATCCGCGCACCCGCGAATCCGATTGCGCTGCCCGAACCGCCGCGCGGCGAGCTCGCGTTTGAGCACGTCACTTTCCACTATCCGACGCGCCGCGACACGTCCGCGCTCAACAATTTCGACGTGACCGTGCGCCCGCGTGAGCGGCTCGCCGTCGTCGGGCCCTCGGGCGCGGGCAAGACGACCATCTTTCAGCTCGCGGAGCGCTTTTACGATCCGCAAAGCGGGCGCGTCCTGCTCGACGGCATCGACCTCAAAAACGCCGATCCAGCCGACATCCGCCACCGCATCGCAATGGTGCCGCAGGAGACGATCATCTTCGCCGCGAGCGCGCGCGACAATCTGCGCTACGGCAATTGGGACGCGAGCGAAGACGAGCTGTGGCAAGCCGCGCGCGACGCCAATGCCGAGGAATTCCTGCGCGCGCTTCCCGAAGGCCTCGACACGTTCATGGGTGAAGGCGGAGCGCGTCTGTCGGGCGGTCAGCGCCAGCGCATCGCCATCGCCCGAGCGCTGCTGCGCGACGCACCTTTGCTATTGCTCGACGAAGCAACTTCCGCCCTGGACGCCGAAAGCGAGCGGCTGGTGCAGGACGCGCTCGACCGCTTGATGGCCGACCGGACGACGATCGTCATCGCGCACCGCCTCGCGACCGTGCGCGCGGCCGACCGCATCGTCGTCATGGATGGCGGACAAATCGTCGAAGAAGGCACCCACGCCAGCCTCAACGCGCGCGGTGGCCTCTACGCCCGCCTGGCGCGCCTCCAGTTCGAAGACCGCGCGGCTTAGCTCGCGCCGCCCGCGCCGCCTCCGCCAGTCGTTCCGCCGGTGGGTGGAGTCCGGCGCCTCGTCCCCGAGCGCGTGCTGCGCGAGCGCGAAGTGGTGCTGCGTTTTGCCGTGCTGCGCTTGGCTGTGCTGCGCGGTTTCGCTGCAGCAGTCGAGCGTTTCGCCGTCGATTTCCTCGCCGCCGGCTTGCTGCGCGAGGCTGCGGCGCCGCTCGATTTCGCGCGCGTCGTAGCCGACTTTGTGCCGCTCGATTTTTTTGCGCGTGACGTAGATTTGCGCTTAGCCGGCTTGCGCGTCGCTGTGCGAACCGCGCGCGCCGGCACGTCCTCGCTCGCCCATTTGCCGGACATCACGCGCTGCGCCGCGTCGGCGACCGCTTCGGCGATGATCGAACCGAGCTTGGTCGCGCTCGACATGACATTACTCGCCGCCTGCGAAGCCGTGTCGGCGGCGTCGAGTCCCGCGTCGCGAATCTTGCGCCGCGCGGCCGGGCTCGCGCTGATTGCGGCCGCTGCAGCGGCTAAACCGGCAGCGAGCATCTCTTTGCTCATCGCCGCCTTCGTCAGTTTATCGACCGTGCTGTTGCCGGATTTCCCGGATCGCCCGGACGATGATGTTGAAGATGATCTCGAACTGGATCGGGAAGGTGTTTTTTTCGAAGATGTTCTCGGGGATTTCGCCATTGCTTTCTCTCCCTCTGTCGCCTGAGAAAGACCCTTTAGCGCCGTAACGGTTCCCGAATGAAGCCCGAATTCCGCGAAATCCGGATATGTTAAAGGGCACCGCTGCCCTAGCAGCGATGCCCTTCGACATGGTCAGCGGCCGAAGGTGACGGCCGTTCGCTCAGCGTCTAGGGCCTGCGAACACCCCTCTCCGACCTCCCTGCTGAACCATGAGACATCGGATCACCTCCTTTCGCTGCGTTGAAGCCAATGCGAATGTGAGTCTTCTTTGCGCGGAACGCAAGACTTGTAATGCGGTGAACATTCGGCAATTCTCTTGCGCTTCGCGGCTGAAGCGCAGTTTTCAGACGCGGCAATCCTCGATCACTCGCGCGACCTCCGCCCACGCCGGCACGACCAGCGGCGCGGCTCCCGAAACGCTCACGCCAAATCGCCCGCGGCTGAACACAATCGCGTCGAGCAAAGGATCGTAAGCCATCACATCCGTGCTGAGACGCTGCGTCGCCGGATTGAAGCTCGACGGGAGTGCGCGAGTTTGCGCGCTGGTCCAGACGGTGAGGAACGGCGCAGCGCCGCTGGCCGGCTTGGCGATGGTGATCCGCCGGGTCGCGCGAGTGCAGCGGATCGTCAGCTGCGTCATCGCGAATGCGTTGACGAACGACGCCTCGCTCCCGCTTGCCGTCGTCGAATAAATCCAGCTTCCGGCGATCGGTGTGGCGGTGCTGAGATCGGGGGATGACGCGGCCGTCTGCGCATTGACCGAAGAACCAGCGATCAGCGCTAACGCCGCAGCAACCCGAAACCGCATAATCGGCTAGCGGCTCAGCTTGTCGACTTTGGCCTTCAGCGCATCCAGCTCGGCCTTGAGCTGGTCGACGTCGCTGCCGCTCGACTTTGACTCGGCCTGCGGCTTGCCCTTACGCGTGAATGCACGGCTCGCGTCCTCGAACATCGCCATATTGCGCTTGGCAAGATCGGCGAACATGTTGCCGGCGAACGCATCGCGCACGGCGCTCTGGTTGCGCTGGAACGCGTCCATGGCGGCTTCCAAATATTCCGGAACGAAATTCTGCATCGAATTGCCATACAGGCCGATGATCTGCTTGAGGAAGTTCAGCGGCAGCATGGTTGCGCCGCGTGCTTCTTCATCCACGATGATCTGAGTGAGCACCGTGCGCGTGATGTCTTCGCCCGTCTTGGCGTCCACAACCTCGAACTCGCGGCCCTCGCGGACCATCTGCGCCAGTCGGTCGAGCGTGATGTATGCGGAGCTTTCGGTGTCATAAAGCCGCCGGTTCGCGTACTTCTTGATCACCACCTTGTCCGAAGACTTCGCCATGAACCGCTCCCGAGACTTAAGCAGCGATCTACTCCCGGAGCATAGTGCGGTGCAACATGAGCATGCGCCGCGTCCGCTTCCGCTGTTTCTCGAATTGGTACGGCAGGTGTCCGAACGCGATCCGGACCTGGCGCGGGACGCGTTGTCGGGCCTCCGCGCATATGAAGCTGCAGAGCGCACTCCGCGGCCGGCACCAATGCCGGAAATCGCCCGTGTCCGGGGCGCCTGCCTGCGCGATCACGGCGGTGCAGGCCCGCCGGCGGTGCTCATCCCGTCGCTGATAAACCCGCCGCGAATCCTCGATCTCGACGCTCAGACGTCGCTCGCCGGCGCGGTGGCATGCATGGGCCGCAGATCGCTTCTGCTCGACTGGGGGAGCGCCGACGCACGGCGCGAACTGAGCGTCGCCGGGCATATTGAACACCTGCTGCTCCGTTTGCTGCGCACCGTTGGCGAACCCGTTGCGCTGGTCGGCTATTGCCTGGGAGGCACCATGGCGATCGCCGCCGCGAACCTCGTGGAATGCGAGCGCGCCGTCACCCTCGCCGCTCCGTGGAATTTTTTGCATTATCCCGATCTGTCGCGCGCGGCGCTGCAGGACATGTGGATCCACTCCCAGGCTGCGAGCCGCGATCTCGGCGCGCTGCCGATGGAAGTCCTGCAGGCGAGCTTCTGGTCGCTGGATCCTGATCGGACCGTGAAAAAGTTCGCTGAATTCGGCCGTCTCGATCTGGACAGCGCCGAGGCGCGGCGCTTCGTCCAGCTCGAGGATTGGGCCAATGAGGGCGAGCCTCTGCCCTACCCGGCGGCCCGCGAGCTGATCGAGGACCTGTTCGGCCGCGATTTGCCCGGTTCGGGCGAGTGGCAGGTCGGCGGCAGGGCTGTTACTGACCAGCTGCAAGTCCCGCTTCTAAATCTCACCGCGGAACGCGACCGCATCGCTCCGGCTGCAACAGCGCCGGCAGGAGAAACGATCGGGATCGCCTCAGGCCACGTCGGAATGATCGTCGGCTCGGCGCGAGAACGCCTGCACGATGCGCTCAAAGCATTTCTCACGCCTTGCCGCTGAAAGCCGGCGTCGCTAAGTCCGCGGCCACGCACCCGTAGCTCAGCTGGATAGAGCGCTGCCCTCCGAAGGCAGAGGCCACAGGTTCGAATCCTGTCGGGTGCGCCAGCTGCAAATCATCCTAATGCAGATTAGCCGCTCCAGCTCTCGGTAATCACTTGGCAAGCACTGCCGCATAGGCTTCCGGCGCGAGGGCATTCACCCTCGGGAACGGAGCGGAAGATCATGCCGGAGGTCCTCGTCTACGAGCGGACAACGCCGTCCTTTGCGGCGACTCTGGCCAATCGCGGGCACCACATTGTCTATCGCGCCAATTCCGACAATCATTGCCCCGGTTGCGGCCGCTCGCACTGGTATATCGGCCGGATCAGCGCCGAGTGCGGCTTTTGCGGCACCGCGGTGCCACTCGCCGAAGCGCGCAGCGAATTTCTCGGAACGCCCGGCGGCACGGCCAAGCCGACCTCCTCACCCGACCAGCGGCAATTCCCGCGGTTGGCTGCCAAGGGCCGGAAATTGCAGCTGCTGATCGACGGTTCGCCAACGAACTTCGCGCTTCACAACATCTCCGAAGGGGGCGCGATGGGCGACGCGGCGCTCGATCTCTCGCCAGGCGCCGGCGTCTACGTCCGCTTCGAAGGCGGCATTCTGGTACCTGCGATGGTCAAATGGGCCGAAGACGGACTCGTCGGCCTCGCGTTCGTCACGCCGGTCATGCTCGACCATTCAGGTCAGGGAAATTAAGCGGCCGTAGAACTTAAGCGGCCGTAGAACTTAAGCCGCCGGTGCTCCCGACTTCACGCCCTGCCTCAGCATCGCCCGGAGCTCCGGCCCATCCTCATGCCCATGCACCTTTATCGCATGCTGCGCTGCGGCCTCGACCACCTCGTCCTCGCTGTCCGCCGAAATCGCAATGCTGCAGCCGGACTCGCTGGGGTAGTCCCGGCAATCGATAAATTTGCGGTCCATGAAAGCCTCCTCGCTCCTGCCGGTCCGCATTACGCCTTTTGAACGGCACGCTCCAGCAATTCACGACATCCGCAAAACCCAGCTCTCGCGGCGCGCGGTCAGCCAACTCATAAACATATAGTTGGCGGTGAAGGTCGCGGGGAGAATTCCGACTTTTGGAATGGCCGGAGCGACGCCGAGGTGAACCACGCCGCTGATCACCCAGGACACAAACAAGGTCCCGCATACGTGATAAAAGACATAGGCTGCGAATAGCGGGACGATGAATTGGCCGTCGTAGCGGAATATCCGGCGCACGGATGCGCAATAGACAAAGGTCAGTCCGGCGGCGCTCGACACGACATTCGCCTCGAACGCGCTCAGGCCGGCATGAACCAGCGTCAGGAACAAGCCGACGTCGAGGGCCAACCCAATACCGCTGATCAGTCCGAAGCGGATGGCTCGCGCTCCGTGGTAGCGCAAACCATCGATGGATAGCGTTCCAGCTAGACGGTCAGGAACAGAAAGCATCATCGTTCGGTCGTGCGTCTGTGGCCGTCCTCGCAGAGGAAGTTCATCGCACAACGTCGACTATCCGACGAAAGTTCAAATCGGTGAACCGCTCGAAAATGGGCCTAAAAGCCGCGGCCGAGCGACAGCATCAGCCGGTACCGATTGTCGGGATGCGATGCGCGGATTTCCTGCCATACCGGCAAGGCCAAAGCTGCAGAGACCGACCAACCCGAGGCGGCGCTGAACCGCACGCCCGGCGCGACATAGGCCCACTTGCCGCCGCTCGCCTCCTCGACCTCACCACCGATCCGCTGGCGCCCTTCCCACTCTCCAGCGAGCTCGACGAACCCGTCTACGCCTGAGTGCGGTGGCCCATCGGCATACTCGTCGAGCTCGTCGCCATGATGATGATCGTGCGTATCGTGATGCAGAGCAGCCCGCGGCCCGAAGTGGTGCGACAGAGCAATCCCGCCTTGCAAACGGCTGCCGAGCCGCGTCTGCTGCGCGCCTTCGGTCGAGATTTGATACAGCGCGCTCGCTGCCAGCTGCACTCCGCCGAGCGGCAGTGAGCCGGCTGCGCCGAGGATCGGATCCCAGCTGCCCGACCCAGGCTGATGCTCGGTCTCGAGCCGCTCGCCATCAGGGCTGCGCCGGTGCGTTGCGCCGGTCGGCATCTTGATTCCAGCAATCAGCGCGAAGGCAGGGCCTTCACCTTCGGTGAGCCGGTATTTGGCGAGGACGCTCAGGTCGCCGATCCCCGAGACGGTGCCGAAGCGTTCGACTCCTTCGTCGGTGCCCTCACGCAGATTGCCGCGCCGGACGTACGGCAATTGAGCGGACACGGTCAGGTGGTGCGACACACCGTAGGAAAGTCCGAGCGAGGCGTTGAGGTTGTAATCGGTGTTATGCGCGTCGATCCCGCGGGCAGCGAGGGCTTCCAGTTCAGCGTCCGGCCGCTGCTCGGGCTTGGTGTAAGCGAGCCGGAAACCGGCGGACCAATGGCCGCCGTCGAGCGTATCGGCCCCAAATACTGTCATTCCCCCACCCGACCCGAATCCGCTCGGACCCATATGATCGGCAAGCGCGGGAGCAGCGCTGAGGAACGCGGTCGAAAACAGAAGGACGCGCGCGAAGCGCGCGAAAGGTTGGATGGGAATCACATTAAACTCCGCCTGAAATGGCGCGCAGCCGCGCCGGACGTGAAAGCAGCTTTCAGGTCAGGCGGGGAGTGGCGGGGCTCTCGTCGGAGGTCTTTCGCGCGCGCTGTGGCGCTCGACGAAGAGGAACGTGCGGTCGAGCAGAAGCGCTGGCGCAAGCATCAAAACGTTGAGCAGTGAACCAAAGGCGGCTGTCAGCGCGCCAAGGCCGGAAGCCGCTGCGAAAGGACAGGGCTCATGCATGGTCTTTGAGCCGCCGTGATGGTGATGTGTTCTGGCAGGTGCGCCGCTATCCCAGTCCGGACAGGCGACGATCGACACGGTGCCGTGATCGAATGCGGGCATGAACCCGGCGGGCGTGAGAAGCCGTAACGCGAGGACGAAAGCCAGCAGCGTCGTCCATATCGTACGCTCGGGAGTTGCCGCTGATCGGAGGCTAAGCACGGTCGCGTCCTAGCGCCCTGCAATATCAAGAGCCAGAGAAACTGCTTTCCTACAGCTTTTGTTTTGTGATCCATATGGGTTCATGAAATACCAACTCGACTCACCAGAGCAGGATCAGCCTCTCCGGGAGCTTCATCCTGCGAGCGCGCCATATTCAGACCCAATGCTTACCGAATGTAACGGCGACCCGCTGCTCGGGAGTGCTGTGGATGACGATCTGTCGACGTTCACGAAGGCGGCGGCCGGGAACCGCCGCGTCCCGGCTCCCGTTGAGGCTGCGGAATGGACCAGCAGACCACCAAGCCCAGGCCCAACGGCTCACTGATCCAACCGCCCCCTGCTGCGGAGGCCTTCTATTCCGAAGTCCTCCAGCTGATGGCCAAATCGGAAATCCCGTTTCTCGTCTCGGGCACCTATGCCTTGGCGAGCTACACCGGCATCGACCGCCCCACCAAAGATGTCGACGTTTTCGCCAAGGCCGGCGACGCGCTGAAGATGCTCCATTATTGCAAGGAGCACGGCTTCGACGTCGAGATTGTCGACGAGCGGTGGCTTTATCGCGTCACCCGCGACGAGCTGTTCGTCGACATCATCACGAACATGCCGACAGTCACGACGCACGTGACCGACGAATGGTTCATCAATGCTCCGGACGCGGAGCTGTTTGGCGCGAAGGTGCGACTCGTTCCGCCGACGCAATTCGTCTGGTCGAAGATCTTCGTCCAGGATCATCACCGCTACGACATGGCGGACGTCGCGCACATGATCCTCAAGTGCCACGAGGCGATCGACTGGCGGCGGCTCCTCAGCCACATGGAGCTCTATTGGGAGGTGCTGCTGATCGCTCTCCTCAACTTCCGCTTCATCTACCCGAGCGAGCGCCATTGCGTTCCCCGATGGCTGATGAACGAATTGCTCGAGCGGCTGCACGACCAAGCTGAAATGAAAGGGCCCGGGCGCAGGGTGTGCCGCGGCCGCATCTTCTCCCCGCGCGACTATGCGATCGACGTCGATCAGTGGGACTTCTCCGACGCTGTCGGCAATCTCGAAGAGCAATATGGCGACAAGGACTGAAGGCAAGCTCCGCGTGGCCGCGATCGGCGACCTCCACGTGATGGAGGACAGCGTCAGCCCGTATCGCGAGCTGTTCACCGAGATTTCGAGCAACGCCGACGTGTTGGTGCTGTGCGGCGACCTCACCAATTTCGGCAAAACCACCGAGGCGGAGATCCTCGCCGAGGACATCAAGTCCTGCGCGATCCCGGTGCTCGGCGTGCTCGGCAATCACGATTACGAGTGCGGACAGCCGGAGAAGGTGTGCGAAATCCTCCACTCCGCCGGGATGAAGATCCTCGACGAGCAAGCGGCGGAAATCGACGGCGTGGGGTTCGCGGGCGTAAAGGGCTTCCTCGGCGGCTTCGGCCGCGGCGAGCTCGCGCCCTTCGGCGAGCCGATCGTCAAGGCGTTCGTCGACGAGGCGATGAACGAGGCGCGCAAGCTCGAGAACCAGCTGCGGCAGCTACGCACCGAGCGCAGCGTAGCGGTTCTCCATTATTCGCCGATCGAAGGCACGATCGAAGGCGAGCCACCCGCCATCTTCCAGTATCTGGGCTCCCAGCGCCTGTGCGAGCCGATCGACCGCTTCGACCATGTGAAGGCCGTGGTCCACGGCCACGCCCACCACGGCACTTATGAAGGGCGCACCCCGCGCGGAACTCCGGTCTACAACGTCGCCCAATTCGTATGCCGCCAGGCGTTCGGCCGGGCCTATGCACTTTTGGAAATCTAGGCCGCAGGCCAGTTCTCCAGCACTTCGACGAAGCGGGTGAGCCAGGCGTTGGTCTGGTGGCCGTCGACGACGCGATGGTCGATCGTCAGAGTGACGTACGCCATTGGGCGGATGAGGATCGCGTCCTCTCCATCGATCGCACGCACGACCGCACGCTTTTCGAGCTTGCCGACGCCAAGGATCGCCGCCTGCCCCTGGTGGAGAATGATCGGCGCTGCGAGCAGCGACCCCGAGACTCCGTGGTTGGAAATGGTGAAGCTGCCGCCCGAGACATCTCCGGGCGTCAGCTTTCCCTCACGGGCGCGGCGGGTGAGATCGTCGAGCTTCGCGCCGATCTGCTCAAGGCTGAGCGATCCCGCATCCTTCACCACCGGCACGACGAGCCCTTTCTCGCCGAGTGCAGTGCCGACGCCAACGTCGACGGTCGGCGAGATGGCGATGCGGTCCTTTTCCCAGCGGCCATTGATCGCGGGCGCAGCGGCCATGGCCTCAGCCGCCGCTTTGACGATATATGCGGTGTAGCTGAGCTTCACGCCGTTTGCCGCATGTGCGGCCTTGTGGGCTGCGACTGCTGAGAAATCGGCTTCGAACACCGCCGTAACATGCGGCGCCTCGCTGACCGCCCGGACCATGTTTTCGGCGATCTTCAGGCGCATCCGGTCGTGCGGAATATCCTGCGGCGCGAACTGCCGCGGCTGCGCGGCCGCGGCTTCGCCAACGCTGACGACAGTCGCCGATGCGACCGCGCGATCGACGTCTTCGCGCGTGACGCGACCGTTCCGGCCGCTCCCCTGAATTCGCGACGGGTCGATGCCATGCTGCAGGCACGCCCTTCGCACGGAAGGTGAAAGCCGCATTTCTGCGACGTTCCCCGGCGAAGGCCGGGGCCCAGGAGCGCCGATCGGCGCTTTTCGACTTAGTGCAGGCTCCGCCTCCTGGACCCCGGCCTTCGCCGCGGAAGCGATCCGTCTCAATTCTCGCCAGCAGCGCCCCGGGGAGCGCCTCGGCATCCGTATCGAGAACAATCTCCGCCAGGACCCCTGCCGCGGGCGCCGGCACTTCCTGCGTTACCTTGTCAGTCTCGAGCTCGACCAGTGGATCGTTCTCGGCCACTGCATCGCCGATTTGCTTGAGCCATGCGCGCACGACCGCCTTGGTGCCCTCCTGCTCGTCGGGGACGCGGACCTCGATCAAGCTCAGAACCCCACCAGCCGCTCGATCTCGGCGCGGATGCTCGTCACCGAGGGAAGCGCCCATTCCATCAGCTTCGGATGATGCGGGCTCGGAATGTCGGGCATGGTCACGCGTGCAACCGGCGCGTCCAGGTCGATGAAGGCTTCGTCGGCGACCACTGCGGCGATCTCGGCGCCGAATCCGCCGGTGCGCAGATCCTCGTGGACGATCAGGCAGCGGCGCGTGCGGCGGACGCTTTCGAGCACCGTTTCGCGGTCCCACGGCATCAGCGTGCGCAGGTCGATTACGTCGGCACTGAGTCCCTCAGCAGCAGCCTCGCACCGCGGCACCATCGCGCCCCAGGTGACGATGCTGATCTGATCGCCTTCGCGCGTCTTCCTGGCGCGGCCGAACGGCAGCACAAATTCATCGCTTGGCCACGGCCGCCGCGCCCACGCGTCGTCGAGCATCGCCCGGTGTTCGAAGAAGATCACCGGATCGTTGCCGCGCAGGCTGCCGCGCAGTAGCCCGACGGCGTCCTCGGCATTCGAAGGCACCGCGACCTTCCAGCCGGGATTATGGACGAACTCAACCTCGTTGGTCATGCTGTGCCAAGGGTCGCCGCACTTGAAGAAGCCGCCCGGCACGCGCAGCACCATCGGCGCTGCGAAGCGGTTGTGAGTGCGCCAGCGCATCGTGCCGCAGTCGTGGATCTGCTCGGTCGCCGGCTCGGCATATTTGCGGAACTGGATTTCGGGCACGGGCATCAGGCCCGCGAGCGCCATCCCCACCGCGCGGCCGACAATGCCCTCTTCGTTGAGGCTCGTGTCGAACACACGGTCACGGCCGAACTTCTCCTGCAGGCCAAGCGTCACTGCGTGGACTCCGCCCTTGGGACCGACGTCCTCGCCGAACAGCAGCACGCGCGGATTGGCTTCGAGCTCCTGGTCGAGGACTCGGCGAATGGCGGTCACCATGTTGATCCGCTGACCCGAGCCCGCCGGCTGATCGGTCGAGTGCTGCGGCGAGTAACCTGTATTCCACAGGCCGCCGACCTGCTGCATCTCGCCTTCGAAGAACACGTGCCGCGTCACATCGTCCGGCGAAGAGACTCCACGAGCCTCGGCTTCGGCCAGCGCCGCGTCGACCTGCCACGCCGCCTCGCGCTCGAGATCAGCCCACGCTTCCTCGCCGATCTTGAGCCTTGCGCAATGCGCCTTCAGCTTGGGCAGCGGATCGCGCGCCCATTCGGCCTCGATCTCCTGCTTCGATTTATATGTCTGGGTGTCCTGGAAGCTGTGCCCTTCGAGCCGCGGCACCGTGAGCCGCAGCAGCGCGGGTGTGCGCTTGCCGCGGACGTGCGCGACCGCATCATGGATCAGCTTCGACGCCTGGATCGGCTCTGTACCGTCGCCGTCGAAAATCGTCAGACCGCGGAAACTCGCCAAGTTTGCTGCGATGTCCTTGCCAGGTGTCTGATATTCCGACGGAACCGAGATCCCATAACCATTGTCTTCGATGTATATCAGCAGTGGCAAAGATTGCGTCGTGGCAATTGTTAGCGCAGACCAAAATCCGCCCGTGGCGCAGCTCGCGTCCCCGCCGAGCACCAAAGCGATGGCATCGGACGGACCTTCGCCCAAAGTTTTCTGCTTGTAGGCGATCGCCTGCGCCCAACCCGCCGACGGCGTGTATTGCGCGCCTACTCCCCCACACATCGGCAGCGCGTGCGCTCCGCCGGGATTGGGGTAGTTGAACACGACGCCAATATCGCGCCCGTCGGAATAGCCGCCGGCCAGCCCCATGCCCGAGCCGAGCGCGTCGGCGAGCGGTACTTCGAGCGCAAGCAACAGCGGCCGCGAGCGATAATATCCGAACGCTCCGTCGCCATCCCTGAGCTGCAGTCCGAGCAGCGCCTGCGCCATGTCGTGGCCGCGCGCGGAAAATTGGTAGAGCACCTTTTTGGCCGGAACGAGCTCCTCTTCCTCGATCCGGTCCATTTCCCGGCTGGTGAGGACCAGCCTCGCAACCTCACGCCAGTCCACCTCGGCCGATACTCTGCCCGGGTCGCGGTCGGCCATGACGCGTTACGCGCTCAGCGCGCCGGTCACGGCGGCGATAAATCGATCGATCTGATCATCGCCCATGCCGACGACGTTGAAGCGGCCGCTGTCGGCCATGTAGATCGCGTTGTCTTCGCGCAGCTTCAGCACCTGCTCTTTCGAGAGCGGAAGCATCGAGAACATGCCGTACTGCCGGCCGATATAGCTTAGCCGCGGGTCGGCGGACGCGATCCTTTGACGGACAGAATTGATGCGGTCGCGCATTTGCGTGAGCTCAACAAGCCACCGCGCACGAAGCTCCGGATCGTCGAGAATGATGCGCGCGGCCGCCGCGCCATGGTCGGGCGGCATCGACCACATCTCTCGCGCGCGCTGGCCAACATGGGCCATCGCCTTGGCGGTGGCTTCCCTCGAGCCGGTCTTGACGAACAGCGCACCGACGCGGTCGCGATAGCAGCTGAAATTCTTGTCGCAGCTCTGCGCGACCACGACTTCGTCGCAGGCGCCCAGCGCCAGGCGGACTCCGAATGCATCTTCCTCCAGCCCGCGGCCGAAGCCCTGGTAGGCGATGTCGATCAGCGGGATCAGTCCGCGGTCGACGACCACCGCGATCGTCTCGCGCCATTGCTCTTCACTGAGATCGGCGCCGGTCGGATTATGGCAGCAGCCGTGGAGCAAGGCGACGTCGCCCGGCTCGCCGGATCTCAGCGCGGCGATCATGTCCTCGAAGCGGATGATCCCCTGCCCACGCTCGTAATAAGGATATTCCGCGCACTCGAGCCCGACTCCCCGAATGATCGGCGCGTGATTGGGCCAGCTCGGCGTGCCGAGAAAGACGCGCGCGTCGGGGTTCGCGGTCGCGATCAGTTCGAACCCGAGCCGGAGCGCGCCGCAACCGCCCGGAGTCTGCAAGCCCGCAATCCGCTCGTCGTCGGCATGCGGGCCGAGGACGATTGGTCGCAGAAGATCGGCGAACCGCTTGTCGCCCGAAACGCCGAGATAAGCCTTGGTGACCTGCGTATCCACCAGCCGCTGCTCGGCTTCCTTCATCACCTTGAGGATCGGCGTATTGCCCGCGCCATCGCGGAACACGCCGACTCCGACGTCGATCTTGTCCGGCCGCGGATCGGCGTTGCAGAGCGCGATCAGCGCAAGGAGCGAGTCCTCCTGGACGGGCGGAAGATCGGCAAGGCCGCGGGCCTTGGTGTGTGTCTCGGTCAGCATGCCGAGGCGATTAGCTAAGTTACGCGTCGTAATCCACCGCAACGCCATCGCCCACGGGCACCGACTGGCAGGTCAGCACGTAACCGGCGGCAACCTCCTCGTCGGTGAGGCCGTAGCGCGCTGCCATCTCGACCTTGCCCTTAATAACTTTGGCGCGGCAGGTCGCGCAGACGCCGGCCTTGCACGCGAACGGTGCCGGAAGCCCGGAAGCGCGCGCGCTGTCGAGGATATTTCCGGCTGTGAACGGCACGCGCCGCGTGCGGCCATCGAGCGTGACCGATACGGTCAGCCCCTCCGCCTTCGTCTGGAGCGCGGCGATCTCGCGCGTGACCGCGCCGGGCGGAGTCTCGGCGGTGAAGCGTTCGATGTGGATGCGTGCTTTCGGGATGCCGCGGTCGAGCAGCGCCCCTTCGGCCGCGTCCATCATCGGACCCGGCCCGCAGATGAACCAGCCGTCCACCTCCACGGCGTTCGGCACCAGATGGGCGATCGCTTCCTCGCAACGCGCGCGGTCGAGCATTCCGTTGAACAGCCCGATCTCCTGCTCCTCCTGGTCGAGGAAATGATAGAGTTCGAACCGGTCGAGATATTTGTCTTTGAGATCCGCGAGCGCGTCGAGGAAGATGATCGAGCTGCTGTCGCGGTTGCCGTAGAGCAAAGTGAATCGGCTCTCCGGCTCGAGCCGAAGCGTGGACTTGATCAGCGACAGCACCGGAGTGATCCCCGAGCCGCCTGCAATTCCGACCAGATGGCGCTTGTTCGCGGAATTGAACTCGGTCGTGAAGCTGCCGTGCGGCGACATCACCTCGATCACGTCGCCGGCCTTGAGATTCTGCGGCGCCCATTGCGAGAAGAAGCCGCCGGGCATGCGCTTGATCGTCACCATCCAGTCGCGCTCGTCGGGCGCGGTGCACAGCGAATAATTGCGCCGCACCTCCTCGCCGTCGATTGTCGCGCGCAGCGTCAGATGCTGTCCCGGCTTAAAGGCGAACGCGTCTTGCAGCTCGGCGGGGATCTCGAAGCGCAGCGAAACCGCCTCGGCCGTTTCCGGCACGACTTCGGCAATTTTCAGTGGGTAAAAGTGGACGGACACCTTGCCGGGCTTACCACTTCGCGTCGGGGTAGGTGCGCGGCAGGAATTGCATCACGGCGAGCAGATGTCCGAGATGCTCGCTGTGGTGGCCGCGCCGGCCGCCGAGGATCGGCCGCTGTTCGGCGGGCGCATCGAGCTGCGCCTCGATCAGCACCGCCGCAATAGCCGAGCGATATTCGTCTTCGAACCTGCGCGGATCGGGTGCGACTCCGCGGCTCGATGAGCCCCTCCAGCGTCTCGTCCACCTCGAACAATTCGGGGATGAAGCGCCAGCACCAGTCGAGCCCTTCGGCCATGCGCCGCGTGCTCTCCTCGGTCCCGTCGCCGAGACGGATCGTCCATTCGCTCGCAAGCTCGCGATGGTAGGCGACTTCCTTCACCGCCTTGGCCGCGAATTCCGCGAGGAACCGGTCGCTCGATTGGGTCAGCCGCTGCAGCAGGAAATGCTGCCATGTCGAATAGAGCAGCTGCCGCGCGATCGTCTGCGCGAAGTCGCCATTCGGCTGCTCGACGAGCAGGCAATTGCGGAAGTCGAGCACGTCGCGATGGAACGCCAGCCGGTCCGCGTCGCCAGCTTCCCCGAGCAATAAATTCGCCTGACCGATCAGGTCGAGCGACAGGTTGGCGAGGTGAAAGTCGACCTCGAGCACCGGCGCGTGCCCGCACCATTCGCCGAGCCGCTGCCCAAGCACCAGCGCATCGTCGCCGAGGCGCAGAAGGTAGTCGGTGCGGGGATCAGCTGCTCCCCGGCGAAGGCCGGCCAGGGCGCTGCGACAGCAGCGCTTGCGCGCTCCGGCTCCGGCCTTCGCCGGGGAACGCCCGCTCATATGTGCTTCACCTCGTCGGGGATGTCGTAGAAGGTCGGGTGGCGGTAGATCTTGCTTTCCGCCGGCTCGAACAGCTCGCCCGCCTGCTCAGGGTCGGACGCGACGATCTCCTTCGATGGGACCACCCACAGGCTCACCCCTTCCATCCGCCGCGTGTACGTGTCGCGCGCATGGGCGAGCGCGAGCTCCGCGTCAGGAGCATGAACGCTGCCAACGTGGCGATGCGAAAGCCCGCCCTTGCTGCGGACGAAGACTTCCCAGAGCGGCCAGTCACTGCTCAAGCCGCCTTCCTCTGCCGGCGCTTCGTTTCATGCGCGGCCGCAGCCTCACGAACCCAGGCGCCATTGTCCCAAGCCTCACGCCGAGCCTTCATCCGTTCCTTCGCGACCGGCCCTTCGCCGCGGACCACGGCGTAGAATTCCTCCCAGTCGACCTCGCCGAAGTCATAGCCGCCCTTCTCCTCGTTCCACTTGAGGTCCGGGTCAGGCACTTTCAGTCGGAGAAAATCCGCCTGCGGCACCGTGATGTCGACGAACTTCTGCCGAAGCTCGTCATTGGTCTCGCGCTTGATCCGCCAGCGCATCGACTGCGCGGTGTTGGGCTGTTCTCGTCGGGCGGGCCGAACATCATCAGGCTCGGCCACCACCAGCGGTTGAGCGCATCCTGCGCCATGCGCTTTTGCTCGGCCGTGCCGTTCGCGAGCGCGATCATGATCTCGTAGCCCTGGCGTTGGTGAAAGCTCTCTTCCTTGCAGATGCGGACCATCGCGCGGGCGTACGGCCCATAGGATGTCCGCTGCAGCGGCACCTGGTTCATGATCGCCGCGCCGTCGACCAGCCAGCCGATCGCGCCAATGTCCGCCCACGTGAGCGTCGGGTAATTGAAGATCGTCGAGTATTTCGCCTTCCCCGAATGCAAAGCCTCGATCATCTCCTCGCGGCTCGTCCCCAAGGTCTCGGCCGCGCAATAGAGATAAAGCCCGTGCCCCGCTTCGTCCTGCACCTTGGCGAGCAGGATCGCCTTGCGGCGGAGCGACGGCGCGCGCGTGATCCAATTGCCCTCGGGGAGCATGCCGACGATCTCGCTATGCGCATGCTGGCTGATCTGCCGCGTCAGCGTCCGGCGATACGCCTCGGGCATCCAGTCCTTCGGTTCGATGAACTCGTCCGCAGCGACCCGCGCCTTGAAGGCTTCGAGGAGCTTTGGGTCTTCGAGATTCTCGATCTTTGCCGTCTTCTGCAGCTCGGTCGTGTACATAAGGGGATGTAGCCTCTGGGGCCCGAAGCGTTCAAATCGCAGATACTCGACGACCGCTCCGCCAATCGTCCGCGAATAGCCGGTAAACTCGGCGACCGCGCGGCCGTCGCTCGTGCGGACCGCGACGCGCGTCACTCCGCCTCGGCCGGCGGTGGCGACCTCTTCCGCTTCGGCGATCAGCGTTTCGCCCTCGGCCGCGCTGCCGAGGACGTCGACGCCTGCGCCGCGACGGTCTTCTCGTTGCGCCCGTTGCAGACGTAAGCGAACGCGCTGTCGGCGAGTGCGAAGACCATGCCGCCGTGTACCGTGCGGTGACCGTTGAGCATATCCGCGCGGACCTGCATCGACACGCGAGCATAGCCGGCGCGCGCTTCCTCGATGGTGATGCCCCAGGCCGGACCTGTGCCCTCCTCCGAGAGCATGTGCTCCGCCACGCGCGAAGCGAGTTCGTTTGCGTCCACGCCCACTCCTTGGCTAGTCCGAGGCATGGCCTACGAGACCATCGACTTCAAGGCGGACGGGCCGATCGCGCGGATCACGCTCAACCGCCCCGACCGGCTCAACAGCTTCACGCGGCAGATGCACGAGGAGGTCCGTGAGGCACTGGGCAATCTCGGCGATGCCCGCGTCTGGTGCTGACCGGTGCCGGGCGAGGATTTTGCGCGGGACAGGACCTCAACGATCGAGCGGTCGCCCCCGGTGAGGCAGTCGACCTCGGCGAGACCGTTCAGCAATGCTGGAACCCGCTGATCCACACTTTGACCTCGCTTCCGCAGCCAGTGATCGCACGCGTGAAC
>CAWKHO010000016.1:0-217933 GCA_963849435.1 uncultured Alphaproteobacteria bacterium | reverse complement strand
CGCCATGATCCTTAGAAAGGAGGTGATCCAGCCGCAGGTTCCCCTACGGCTACCTTGTTACGACTTCACCCCAGTCGCTGATCCCACCGTGGTCGCCTGCCTCCCTTGCGGGTTAGCGTAGCGCCTTCGGGTGAAACCAACTCCCATGGTGTGACGGGCGGTGTGTACAAGGCCTGGGAACGTATTCACCGCGGCGTGCTGATCCGCGATTACTAGCAATTCCGCCTTCATGCTCTCGAGTTGCAGAGAACAATCCGAACTGAGACGGCTTTTTGGGATTTGCTCACTCTCGCGAGTTTGCTGCCCATTGTCACCGCCATTGTAGCACGTGTGTAGCCCAGCGCGTAAGGGCCATGAGGACTTGACGTCATCCCCACCTTCCTCCGGCTTATCACCGGCAGTTTCTTTAGAGTGCCCAACTAAATGATGGCAACTAAAGACGAGGGTTGCGCTCGTTGCGGGACTTAACCCAACATCTCACGACACGAGCTGACGACAGCCATGCAGCACCTGTGTCCTAGGTCCCGTAAGGGAAGGAATCCATCTCTGGAAACCGTCCTGGCATGTCAAACGCTGGTAAGGTTCTGCGCGTTGCTTCGAATTAAACCACATGCTCCACCGCTTGTGCAGGCCCCCGTCAATTTCTTTGAGTTTTAACCTTGCGGCCGTACTCCCCAGGCGGATGACTTAACGCGTTAGCTGCGCCACCGGAACGCTAAGCGCCCCGACAGCTAGTCATCATCGTTTACGGCGTGGACTACCAGGGTATCTAATCCTGTTTGCTCCCCACGCTTTCGCACCTCAGCGTCAATATGTGTCCAGTGAGTCGCCTTCGCCACTGGTGTTCTTCCGAATATCTACGAATTTCACCTCTACACTCGGAATTCCACTCACCTCTCCACAATTCTAGCGATGCAGTCTTAAAGGCAATTCCGGAGTTGAGCCCCGGGCTTTCACCTCTAACTTACAAAGCCGCCTACGTGCGCTTTACGCCCAGTAATTCCGAACAACGCTAGCCCCCTCCGTATTACCGCGGCTGCTGGCACGGAGTTAGCCGGGGCTTATTCTCCCGGTACTGTCATTATCATCCCGGGTAAAAGAGCTTTACAACCCTAAGGCCTTCATCACTCACGCGGCATTGCTGGATCAGGCTTTCGCCCATTGTCCAATATTCCCCACTGCTGCCTCCCGTAGGAGTCTGGGCCGTGTCTCAGTCCCAGTGTGGCTGATCATCCTCTCAGACCAGCTAAGGATCGTCGCCTTGGTGAGCCTTTACCTCACCAACAAGCTAATCCTACGCGGGCTCATCCTCAGGCGATAAATCTTTGGACCGAAGTCATTATACGGTATTAGCTCAAGTTTCCCTGAGTTATTCCGTACCAGAGGGCAAATTCCCACGCGTTACGCACCCGTGCGCCACTAGACCCGAAGGTCTCGTTCGACTTGCATGTGTTAGGCATGCCGCCAGCGTTCGTTCTGAGCCAGAATCAAACTCTCAAGTTGATGTACGACTTGGCCCCGAGGGAATAACCGAGAACCAGGCCGGCATCTCCGGGAGCCGTTCCTGCACAAATATACAAACTGGTGTGTTTGCGTATGAGGACATCTGTTCGTCCCGCCGAGGCAAGCCCCAACGGAAGTCACATTAAGGAACGGCATAAATTTGACCGACCGGCCGATACCCAGAGGCTATCGGTGACCGGGCCGCCGCCCACATGTCCCTTCATCTAAACCAACAATGTCAAAGAGCCGACGCGCATCCTCCCCCGGTTCGATTTGTTCCGGGCATCGGTTAGACCGACTAGAGAAGGCGCGAAACGAACGCTGGCCGCCCAAAGGTGACCGCGTCCGCTGCTGTTGGGCCATATATGTGTGGCGCGCACATGCGTCAACCGGCTTTTTGCAAACGTGTTGAAGACTGCCGCTGACGCGGCTCGGAGCGCCGTTCTCGAGCCCCTCGCCAGATCCAAGATGGGGAGGGCCAGAGCTGCTTCAAGGCCGCAAGCCACTGAATTCGTGCAATTTGTGGCCGTGGATCAGGCGCTCTGGATATAAGCGCGCATCGCCTCGGCTTCGGCTTCGATCCGTTCCATCCGGTGCTTGACCAGATCGCCGATCGACACGAGTCCGCGGATTTCTCCGCCTTCGACGACCGGCAAATGGCGAATCCTCTTCTGCGTCATCAGGGCGAGTGCAGCGAGAACGTCCATCGCCATATCGACGGTAATCGCCGGCGAGCTCATGACCCGGTTTACGGGCCAGTCGAGCACGTCGGGCCCGTGATCGCGGAGGCAATAGATGACGTCGCGCTCCGATACGATGCCGGCGATGCGGCCATCCTCGACCACCGGAAGAGCGCCAATCCTCTTCGCTCCGAGCACCTGCACTGCGTCCATCACCCGCGCAGCGGCGGTGATCGTTTCGACTGCGCTGCCCTTGCTGCGAAGCACATTTGCGATGTTCATTGCACTGCCTCCCGTGACTCGCGTCGCTCGGCACTCGTCCCCTTGATCCTGCCACGCCGCGCGGTCAAAGGGCAAACGTGCCCCGCCCCGATCCGATTCCGAGCCCGCGCAGCTCGCTGCGGCGGCGGTTCTGGCGAATCTTCCGGCTGCTGGCGCTGCTCTCGGTGGTGATCGCTGCCCTGGCGGTTTATCTCGTCACACGGGGTGAGGGCGAGATCCACGTCTCGCTGATCATTGCGACGGCCGCGGGCATTGGCTTCACCGTATTGCTCGGCACCTCGCTGATGACGCTGGCGTTCCTGAGCGCCGACAGCGGACATGACGAAGCCGCCGCCCAACAAGGTCATGAGGAAAGCGACCCGGAATGAGCGATCTCGAACGCGTACCGATCCTGCGGGTGATGCCCGGGCCGGGCGACATCAACGCCAACGGCCATATTTTCGGAGGCTGGGTCCTGAGCCAGATGGACATCGCGGCGGGCATCGTCGCGTCGCGTCGAGCGAAAGGTCCGGTCGCGACGGTCGCCATCGAGGCGATGGCGTTCCTCGCGCCCATCCACCTGCGCGATTTGATCTCGGTTTACGCCGAAGTCGAGCGGATCGGCCGCACATCGATGGCGGTACGGATCGAGGTCGTCGCAGAACGCGATCTGGGCGCCACGGAAGTCAAAGTGACCGAAGGCGTATTTACCTTCGTTGCGCTCGACGCCGACCACCGGGCGAGAGCCGTGGATCAGGGGTCAAGCACGATCGTGTGAGCGCTTAAGCGGCTGGCGCGATCTCGTCATCGCCTTCGGCGGGCCGCGGACCGCGTGAGCGGCGGCGCGGCTTGGGCGCTGGCGCTTCGTCGGAGACTGCGAGTGGGGCCGGGGCGTCGGCGCCTATCGCCGGCGGCAACACGTCCAGCGGCAGACTATCGTCAGCGCCGTTCACGCGAGGCGAGCGATCCTGGTCCTCATCAGATCGATCCGCCTCACCACCATCGCGCGAGTAGCGCGGACGCCGATCGCCGCGATTGAAGCGGTCGCCACGCTCCTGCCGCTGCGGGCGTTCCGGACGTTCCTGATGCTCCTGGCGCTCTTCACGGTCGGAACCGCCGCCTTCGGCAGCCTCGGCGAACTCACCATCGCCCTCGTCTTCGTCGCCATCGTCGCCGTGTTGGCGGCGGTGATCCTCGAAGCGGGCACGGCTTTCACCAAGTACTCGGAAATAATGGTCCGCATATTGCAGATAATATTCGGTTTGCACGCGGTCTCCCGCGAGCTGCGCGTCGCGCGCCATGCTCTTGTATTTCTCCAAGAGCTGGGCGGCATTGCCGCGCTGGCGATTATCCTGGCGGTTGCCCGGCTGTCCGCCGAGGTTCCGCCCTCCCCCTTGTCCCCCACGGCCGCGCCTGCGGCCGCCCTGTCTATTGTTGATCAAATGCCTACGTCCTTACGCAGTGAGCTACCCCCCTTGGGAATCGGGCAGCAGGGGCGGTGCTTTTGGAGCACCGGCTCCTGACCCTCTCGTTCCGGTCTGCGCATCAAGCGCCAAGCGAACGGCCGATTGCGTCGGGGGTTGGATCGGGATGCGCTCTTCAGTGGAGCGGGCCCGGCCCTGAGCACGATGTAGTGCGCCCGACATCCGATGCCAAGTCATTTCGTTCAAACCCAGGTTAGCACGAGGGCGCGGTCGCGTCCGGCAAGGTCCTGCGCGGCGCGAACATGGAGGCCGTCGCGCGCGAAAAGCTCTGTGACCGCGCCCGCCTGATCGGAGCCGATCTCGATCGCCGCTAGGCCGCGCTTGGCGAGCATGCGTGGGAGTTGGGGCGCTAACGCGCGATAGGCGTCGAGGCCTTCGCGGCCGGCGAACAGCGCCTCGTCGGGCTCAAATTCGCGCACGCCCGGCCCGAGGTCCGCATCCTCCGCAATATAGGGCGGATTGCAAAGGATGAGGTCGAACTTCTCGATCAGCCCCTCTGCCCAATTGCCTCGCAGGAGCTTGAGCCGCCCTTCAAAGCCGAGACGCCGAGCGTTCGCGGATGCATAGGACAAAGCCTGGCGTGAAACGTCGACGCCGAGACCGGTCGCGTTCGGCCAAACGTCGAGCGCCGCCAAGAGCAGGGGCCCGGGTCCCGTGCCGAGATCGAGGATACGCTTTGGGCCGTCGCTTCCTTCGAAATGCTCGATCGCCGACGCGATCAGCACTTCGCTGTCGGGGCGCGGAACGAGGACGCCCGGTCCCACATGCAACTCGATGTTCCAGAATGCGCGCCGCCCGGTGATGTAGGCGATCGGCTCGCCATCCTTGCGGCGCTCGAGCATGTCCCAGAAGCGCTTCGGTACCTGCCGGTCGGGAGGCGAGAGGATCAGCCGGTCGCGGTCGATGTGGAAAGCCTCGGCCATCAGCAGCTCGGAATCGAGCCGCGGTGTGTCGCTGCTCGGCTCAAGCTGGCGCGCGGCGTCGGCCAGCGCGCGGTCGATCGGCTTCACACCTCTTCCAGGCCGGCCAGGCGCTCCGCTTCATCTTCGGCAACCAGCGCATCGACGATTTCGCCGAGCTTCGGGCCTTCGAGCACCTCATTGAGCTTGTGCAGGGTCAGATTGATCCTGTGATCGGTGATGCGTCCCTGCGGGAAATTGTAGGTGCGGATTCGCTCCGACCGGTCGCCGGAACCGACCATCGATTTGCGCGCTCCGGCGCGTTCGCTGGCAAGCCGCTCGCGCTCCAGCTCGAAAAGCCGCGTGCGCAGCACTTTCAGCGCCTTGGCCTTGTTCTTGTGCTGCGATTTTTCATCCTGCTGGATGACGACCAGGCCAGTCGGAAGGTGCGTGATCCGCACCGCGCTGTCGGTGGTGTTCACGGATTGGCCTCCGGGGCCGGACGAGCGGTACACGTCGATGCGCAAGTCCCGGTCATCGATCTGGACGTCGACATCCTCGGCTTCCGGAAGCACTGCGACCGTCGCCGCCGAGGTATGGATCCGTCCCCCGCTCTCTGTCACCGGAACGCGCTGCACGCGGTGCACGCCGCTTTCGAACTTGAGCTTGGCGAACACGCCTGAGCCATTGATGGAAGCGATTGCTTCCTTGTAGCCGCCAAGCTCGGACGCGCTCGCGGAAATCAGCTCAAAACGCCAGCCCTGCGCCTCGGCGAAGCGCTGGTACATGCGCAGGAGATCGCCGGCGAAAAGCGCGGCCTCGTCGCCGCCGGTCCCGGCGCGGACCTCAAGCATCGCTGCGCGGTCGTCCGCGGCGTCGCGCGGCAGGAGCCGAATGGCCAGCGCGCGCTCCGCCTGCGGGAGCTTGTGGCGAATTTCCTCTGCTTCAGCCGCCGCCATGTCCTTGAGCTCGGCCTCTGCAGTGGGATCGGCCACGATGCCGTTCAGCACTACGAGCTCGGCGCGCAGCCGTCGCACCTCGCGCGCGGCCGCGGCGACCGGCTCGATCGCGGCATAGTCCTTCGACAGCCGCACGAATTCGTCGCGACTGAGGTCGGGTGCCGACATCGCCTGCTGCAGCTCGTGCTTCCGCGCTTCGATCGACGCGATCCGTTCCGACGAAATGTGGGTCACTGGCGGATCGCGTCCGCGATCAGATCGAGCGACACCGCCCGCTGCTCGCCCGTGGCAAGGTCCTTCAGCTGCGCTTCCCGGCGATCGAGTTCCTCGTCGCCAAGGATGAGCGCGAAAGCCGCGCCGGAGGCATTGGCGCGGCTCAGCCGCTTTTTCATGTTGCCGCGGTAGGCCATGTCCGTTGCGACGCCCTCGCACCGCAGTTCCGCGGCGATGCGTTGGGCCTCTGCTTCGGCGCGTTCGCCAAGCGGGACGATCACCACCGAGGGTCTTTCGGGTTGAGGCGCCTCTATCATCATCGCCAAGCGCTCAATGCCGGCCGCCCAGCCGACCGCCGGCGTGTGCGAGCCGCCCAGCGATTTGATCAGCCCGTCATAGCGCCCGCCGGCGATCACAGTGCCCTGCGCACCCAGCCGCTCAGTCACAAACTCGAACGCGGTGTGACGGTAATAGTCCAACCCACGCACGAGCCGCGGGTTGCGCTTCCACGGCACGCTGGCGGCATCCACGCCGGCTGTCACAGCGGCAAAGAAGTCCGCCGCTTCGGCTGTGAGGCAATCATCAACGCTTGGTGCATTGGCGCAGATCGCCTTGTCGCGCGGGTCCTTGCTGTCGAGGATGCGCAGCGGATTGCGCTGAAGCCGCGCGACGCTGTCCTCTGACAGGTCGGCTTTGTGGCCTTCGAAATATTGGATGAGCGCGGTCCTCCACGCTTCGCGCGTCTCCGGGTCGCCGAGCGTGTTGAGTTCGAGCGTCACGCCTTCGGCGATGCCGAGCTCCCGGAGCAACTGGTAGCCGAACGCCAGCAATTCGACGTCCGCCTGCGGCTCTGCCGCGCCGATGATCTCCGCATCCAGCTGGTGGAACTCGCGGAAGCGGCCCTTCTGCGGCCGCTCGTAGCGGAACGCGGACCCATGCGCCGCGACCTTGAGCGGTGCATATTGCTGCCACCCTTCGCTGAGATATGCGCGGCAGATTCCGGCGGTGAACTCGGGGCGAAGCGTGATCGACTCCCCGCCGCGGTCCTCGAACGAATACATTTCCTTGGAGACTACGTCGGTGGTCTCACCGATGGTCCGCGCGAAGACGGAAGTTTGCTCGATCGTCGGCACTTCGACGCGCCTGAACCCATAGAGCCGGCGCACACGGTCGAACGCCCCAACCACCATAGCCAGGCGGTCGGCGTCTTCTCCAAGCAGGCTTTGCGTACCCCGAACGGGCTGAACCGGCGTCATTGCCCGGCGCTAAAGCACAATTTCTCGTGAAGCGGAATCAGCGCGTGGGCGAGGCCTGTTGCTCGCGATCGCGTTGCTGGCGGAAGAAGCTCGCCGGTGGGAGGAATAATTTTCTGAAGCTGATCATGATCGTACGTCCCAGCGGATCGAGGAGGTCCGGCTGATAATTGAGCGGCACCTGGCCGAACGCGTCATTGACCTTGGGCCTGGCGTTGAAGACGTTGGTCACGTCGAGCCGCAGCGAGCTTCCGCGCAGCCATGGATGCTTAAGGGTGAGCTCCGGCTGATCGCCGAAGTTCGCGAAGAGGCGCAAATCGAATGTGCCGACCGGCGAGAAATGAAGATTATTGGTGCCCGTTGCCGTGGTGGTGTTGACGTTCGTCGCGCTTCGCCAATTGGCGCCGATTCGCGCGCCGAAGCCATTGTTCGACCATCCCGCCTGCGCCTCCACATGGTGCCGCGGGGTCCCGCCGGTCTGCCCGGCCGCGTCGCCATTGAGAAAATCCAGCGACGGGAGACCGGGACGAATCGTCACCTTATCAACGAATGTGATGGTGTCAGTGACCGACAGCTGCAGCCGCCCGCGGCTTCCGCCGCCGAAGAAACCGCCGCCGCCACCACGGCCGCCTCGACCGCCGAAGCCGCCACCGCCGCCGCCACCGCCACCGCGATGGGTTGCCAGCTTGGGCGACGGTCCGCCCTGCGCCGGGCGCACCGCCCCCTGACGGTCGGCCGCCAAAGCCGAATTGCTTGCGGATTTGCTCGATGACGGCTGGCGACGGACGACGGGACTTCAGCGGCTTGGAGAAGTCGAAGCCGACGCGCAATGTGTCGCGCTGCGAACTGATCGAAATTGACCGGCGTCAGGTTGACCCTGATCAGTTGCCCCGGCGTACAAGGTGGATCGGTATCGGATGGAGACTGGCAGCGTAGGAACCTGTCGGGGAAAGCTGCCTCGATCGCCTCTGTGACGATGATGTTCGAAATCGGCCGGTCGATCCGCTGGTGCACATAATCCGCGCGAAGGCGAAGGTCCGTATTCTGCAACGGCTGCCAGTACCCGCCGAGCTTGAACACCGTCCTGCGGTCCGACTGCAGGTCCGGATTGCCGCCGGTGACCGCTGTCACCAGCACCGTCTGGCCGGTCGTGAAATCGAAGATCCGACTGCCGGGAGTTACGAGCAGCGGATCTCCGAGTTGGTTGATCGTAGGCGGGCCTTCTTCGCGGCTCCAGCTCGTAATGAAGTTGAGGCGATCGACGGGCGACCAGTTTGCGCCAGCGCCGAATTTCGTCAGCGTGCCAAAAT
Source organism: uncultured Alphaproteobacteria bacterium (assembly GCA_963849435.1). Lineage (GTDB taxonomy): Bacteria > Pseudomonadota > Alphaproteobacteria > Sphingomonadales > Sphingomonadaceae > Sphingomicrobium. The sequence continues at coordinate 209,371 of CAWKHO010000016.1, read as the reverse complement.
CGGAAAGCTGGTCGACCTCCGCATTGCCGTTGATCGTCAGATTTCCGAGGGCGCTGAAGTCGTGCCCGCGGCGGGAGATCGGCAGGTCCACGCTCACCGCCGCTGTGCCGGTCGTTCGTCCGAGTGAGTTGGGCGTGATGACGCCCCCGGTCCGCCGTTCACTGTCTAAATTCACGGTGCTCCCGCGCGACGCGCAGAGTCGTGCTCGCATTGCCCGCCGGCACTTTGAACAGATTGCCATTTGCCGTCGCGGTGACATCGCCGGAGGTTGTCGTCTCGCGCGTGCGGTTGCGAGGACACGTCAATGTACTCCTGTCGGTGCCGACGAGATCGCGCTCCCAATCGGCGTTGCCGGTCACGTTCCAGTGCCACTTCCCTTTATCCCCATTGAGGGTCGTTCCAAGATGCGCGCTGTCCGCGCTGTTGTTGCGCGCGAGCGGCGTGAGCAGAATGTCGCCAAGCCCGATCAGCGAACGCCCTTCGTTGTGCTCGACCTCGGCGTTCAGACGTCGCGGACACGTCGCCAAGAATCTGGCGATTGAAGATCGCCGACGCGTGCACGTCGCGCTTGGTGCCGATCAGAGAGCGGGCGCGCAGAGCGTCGGACTCGTTCCCGGTGGGCGACGGCTGCGTGAGGTTGATGTCGCGCTCATTCTCCGTCAGCATCGTGTTGCCGGTCGCGTGAAGGTTGAATTGTGTACGGCCGTTTTTCTGGATCATCAGCCGCGTGACGTCGCGCATCTGCCGCCGCATAGCCGCCGTCGGTCGCCGCCGTCGCGCCGACTTGCGCGACCGTTGAGCGGAAGCGCTGGCGAAGAACGATGTTCACCACCTTCTGGTTGGCGGCGTAGCCATATTTGAGGGCGACTTCCTCCGGCAGTATTTCGACGCGCTGGATCGCCTCGGTTGGGATGTCGCGCATTTCGCGGAAGCTCGAGATGCGCTGGCCATTGAGCAGCAGCACGGGCCGCTCACCGCCGCGGCCCTGCGTGCTTCCGATTTGCGGCGCCAATGCATCGAGGAGCTCAGAGATGCTGGTCGCGCCCGTCGCGCGGACGTCGCGCGCGTCGAGCGTATCCTCGGGCGGGATGTCGCCGAGGACCGACCCGCGCGCTTTCTGCCCGATGACGACGATTTCCGGTTCTTCGGGAATGTCCTCGCCCGCTTGGGGAGCTCCCGTGTTCGCCGCAGGCCCGGCCGTGCTCGGTTGAGACGCGGGCGTCGGCGCTGCCTGAGCGTATGCGGGATTGGCGACCGGGAGGAGCAGGGCTGCGCTGGCGAGCAGCGTCGTTGTTCTTATCATGGCTGTTACCGCTAACCCCGCAACGTGAACTGGCGCTGACAACGCAGTGAAGTTCGACAAAGTGCCCGAAGTCGTCTGCAAATGACGCCCGCGCAAGCGTTGCACGCGCGCGCAAATCGGCTAGTCGGTAAAGCCATTTATTTCCAAGGAGTTCCTGAAGCGGCGACTTGGAGTAGCGACGCGTCGTGAGAGGCGAACAGGAGGGGTGCCCAATGGCTAAGTTGTGGATCGCTGCGGCGACGTTCGCCGTGTCCTCGCCGCTACTCGCTCAACCAGGTCCGGCGGAGCAGGCGACCGCGAATGCGATCACGCGCGTGCAGCGGATCGATCCGCAGCTCGGCTCCGTGATCGCGCTCGATCCGACTGCGATGGCTCAGGCGCAACGCGTCGGCGCAATGCGGCTGAACGGCCCGCTCGTGGGTCAGCCGGTGCTGATCAAGGACAATATCGAAGCCGCCGGTCCGCTGCCGACGACGGCGGGAAGCCTCGCGCTCGCGAACAACGTCACCAACCGGGATGCGCCGCTGGTCGCGCGGCTGCGCGCGGCGGGCGCGGTGATCCTCGGCAAGACCAATCTCAGCGAGTGGGCCAACATCCGGTCGAGCCACTCGATTTCGGGTTGGAGCGCCGTCGGTGGACAGACGCGCAACCCGTGGGCGCTGGACCGCAACCCGTGCGGCAGCTCGAGCGGCAGCGGCGCGGCCGTCGCCGCGGGACCTCGTGCGGTTTGCTATTGGAACGGAGACCGACGGATCGGTCACCTGCCCGGCAGCGATCAACGGGATTGTCGGGCTCAAGCCCACGGTCGGGCTGGTCAGCCGGACCCACATCGTTCCGATCAGCCACAGCCAGGACACGGCCGGGCCGATGACCGCGAGCGTGCGCGAAGCCGCGGAGCTTCTGACGGTCATCGCAGGAAGCGATCCTGCCGATTCGGCCACGCCCGAAGCGGACTCGCACAAGCGCGACTATGCCGCTTCGCTCGATGCCAATTCGCTCAAGGGCAAGCGCATCGGGGTGATGCGCTTCGCGTCCGGCTTTGGCACCGATGCGGCGTTCGAAACCGCGCTTGCGCTGCTTCGCGAGCGCGGAGCGACTTTGGTCGATATCAAGACATTTGACGACAAACTCATCGGCAAGAATGAGAACAAGGTCCTGCTGACCGAGCTAAAGGCCGACCTCGCGAAATATCTGAAGAGCAGTCCCGCGCCGATCGCCGTGCGCAACCTTGCGGATGTGATCGCGTTCGACAAGGCGCACGAGCGGCAGGAGATGTCACTGTTCAGCCAGGACACATTCGAGAATGCGCAAAAGACCAAGGGGCTGAGCGATCCTGCATACAAGAAAGCGCGCGAGATCAGTTTCCAGGCTGCGGGACCGAACGGGATCGATCGGCTGCTCAAGCAATACAGAGTGGTGGCGCTGGTCGGACCGACGATGCCACCAGCGTGGAAAATCGACGCGGTCAATGGCGACCAGATCTCGGGCGGAGGAGCGGGATCGCTCGCGGCCGTCGCCGGTTACCCGCACCTGACCGTGCCGATGGGACTGGTCAAAGGATTGCCGGTCGGTCTGAGCTTCATTGGGCCGAAATGGTCGGAAGCGCTGCTGCTCTCGCTCGGCTATGCCTATGAGCAGGCGCGCGGGCCGTTTCCGACGCCCAAATTCTACCGCTCGATCGAAGAGAGCCCCGAGATAGCTCCCGCGCTGCGCCCGCAGCGTTAGGCGGTCAGCCGCAACGCCGCGATCGCCGCGACGATCCCGAGGATTAGCAGCACGCGCACCGTGCTCGACGGCTCGTGGAACCAGAGAATTCCGACCGCCACGGTCCCCACCGCTCCAATGCCGCCCCACACCGCATAGGCCGTGCCCATAGGGATCGCGCGCGAGGCGACTTCGAGCAGGCCCATGCTGATCGCCACCGAGATAAGGAAAACAATCGTCCATGGGACATTGCGGAAGCCGTCGACGAAGCGCAGCGACGTCGTGAACCCCACTTCGAACAGCCCGCCGACAATCAACCACAACCAGGGCATGAACATCCTTTCACTGGACGCGGGGCGCAGCCGCGATAAGCTGCACGTTCATGGCTGACCGGAGGGGCATCGGCAACGTTATCGCGCCGCCGCGTTTCCTTGCCTTTCTTCTTATTTTGCTAGTCGGCGCACCCCTTGCGGCCGCTGCGCTGCACCGCTGGGCGCTCGGAGCAATGGCCGGGTTCGACGCTGCAGCCCTAGTCTTCCTGTTCTCCTGCGTCCCGCTTCTCAGCACGCGTGAGGCACGGGTGATCCGCGAGCACGCCGAAGCCAATGACGCGAACCGGACGTTTCTGCTCGCGGTCACCGGCATCGTTATGGCCGTGCTCCTGATCGCAATTGCCGCGGAAACCGTGGGCCACAATCCGGAGCCGTTCACGAAGTCATTGATTATCGCCACGCTGGCGCTCGCCTGGCTGTTCAGCAACACGGTTTACGCGCTGCACTATGCGCATTTGGCGTACATCCGCCCGAAAATCGGCTGCCTCGGCTTCGAGTTCCCGCGCACGCCGCATCCGGTCTATTGGGACTTCGTCTATTTCTCGTTCGCCTGCGGAATGGCGTTCGCGACATCGGATGTGGAGATTACCGAGACGCACATTCGCAAGGTCGTGACCCTGCATTGCCTCGCGGCGTTCGCGTTCAACATCGGTGCGCTTGCGTTCACGATCAACGTACTCGCATCGGGCTAGATCTCGCTGACCCTGACGGCGCGCCGCACCTATCGTAAAAGGGGGACAAATGCCGGACCACATTCCTCACCCGTACATTCACAAGCGCAAGAAATATCTGGAGAAGCGCAAGGAGCTAAAGAACCCCACCAACTTTAACAGCTGGCTGGCGGTGAAGATTACCAGCGTGGTTGGCACGATGTGGTGCGCTTACGCCTTCGCGTTGTTGGCGCTTATCAGCTTCCCGCAAGCCCTTCATTCAGGCACGAGCGCGCTGATCGCCTGGATCGCGCAGACATTCCTCCAGCTCGTTTTGTTGTCGATCATCATGGTCGGACAGAAAGTTGCGGCCGAAGCGTCCGACCAGCAGCTCGAGCAGACATATCTCGACGCCGAAGCGCTTCTTCAAATCAGCGACAGCATGCACAAGCTGCTCAAAGAAAACACGGCGCTGACGGAGGAGATCAACCTGTTGATATGTCACTCGGGTAAGAAGTGAGAGGCGTCAGACGGCGACGTCGATCTCCGGCGGGACTGCCGGCTTGCGCCGCGCCGCGACCAGGCAACCGCCGATGATCAGGCCGGCGCCGGCGAGCGTGTAGGGCGATATCGGTTCGCGAAAGACGAGCCAGCCGAGCGCAGCTGCCCACAAGAAGGCGCTATATTCGGTGACCGCGAGATAGCTCGCTTCAGCGCGCGCATAGCCCCAGGCGAACAGCAACGTGCCCGCCGTCGACATCAGGGAAGCGACCGCGATCCAGCCCCAGTTCGTGCCGGGCCAGGCCGGCACGCCGACGAATGCCAGTGCGATGAGCCACAAGGCCATGACTGTAACGGACTGGAAGAAATTGATTTCGAGCGGGCGGGCAGCGAGCGCCTGCCGTCGCATCAGCACGATATTCGCCGCATAGCAAAGCGCGGAGCCGATGATCGCCGCGGTCCCGAGCAGGATCTCCGCACTGACCTCAGCGCGTGCCTGCCCGAGCACGATGACGATAACGCCGCCGAAAGCCGCAATCGAGCCCGCGACTGAGCGCGAGCCGATTTGCTCGTGGAGAAAGATGGCGGCCAGCAGCAAAGCGATCAGCGGTGCGATGAACGTGAGCGCGATGCCTTGCGCGAGCGGCACGCGCCCGATGCCCCAGAAGAACAGGAATGCCATGACTGTCACGACGACGCCGCGGCTGACGTGCACGCGCAGGGTGTTCCGGCTTGGCCATGCCGTCCTGCGGGGCAAGTAGAGCATCGCGCTGACCAGGAAATTGGCGAGCGAACGCCACACGCTCACCGCGAAGATGCCGATGACGAGCACCAGATGCTTCATCACGGCGTCCATGATGGACAGCACCGCGACTGCGCCGAGCGCTGCGGCGAAGGCTTTGATGGAATGCTGCGCGACGCGATTCACGCGCCCGCTTAGCGACGATTAATTCGATGCGTCGAGGGGCGCGACCGGCGCCGGCCGCGCGGAATCGATCAGCAGCGGCGGCGGCGCAGGCGCCAGCAACTCGGCGAGCGCTCCGCTCATGATCAGGACCAGGAGAAGCTTGACCATGGCGCCATGCTGCGCCGCGGAATTTGAAAATTCGTTAAACCCTATTCGGCGGCGTCGAGAGTCGGTTGCTGCTCGGCCGCGGCTTCGATCTCGGCGGCCTTGGCTTCGACCAGCTTGACGATGTGATCGATCATGTCGCCGTCTTTGACGTGGTGGTCGGTGACTCCGGAGAGATAGACCATGTGCGTCCCATTGCCGCCGCCGGTGATTCCGATGTCGGTCTCGCGGGCTTCACCCGGGCCATTCACCACGCAGCCGAGCACCGAGAGCGACATCGGAGTCTTGATGTGCTGCAGCCGGTCCTCGAGCGCCTCGACGGCCCGGATCACGTCGAAGCCCTGGCGCGCGCAGCTCGGGCAGGAGACCACGCGGACTCCGCGGCTGCGAATGCCGAGGCTCTTCAGGATCTCGTAGCCGACGCGAACTTCCTCCTCGGGCTCGGCCGACAGCGACACGCGGATGGTGTCGCCGATCCCCGCCCACAGAAGTGAGCCAATGCCCAGCGCGGACTTAACGGTCCCGCCGATCAGCCCGCCGGCTTCGGTCACCCCGAGATGGAGCGGACAATCGACCTGATCGGCGAGCTGCTGGTACGCGGCGACGGCGAGAAAGACGTCGCTGGCCTTCACCGCGACCTTGTATTCGCGGAAGCCATGGTCCTCGAGGATTCGGATGTGGTCGAGCGCGCTTTCGACCAGCGCCTCGGGACAGGGTTCGCCGTATTTCTCGAGCAGATCCTTTTCGAGGCTGCCGGCATTGACGCCGATGCGGATCGCGCAGCCGTTCGCGCGCGCGGCCGCGATCACTTCCTTCACCCGCTCTTCCGAACCGATGTTGCCGGGATTGATGCGGAGGCACGCAGCGCCGGCGTCCGCAGCCTCGAGCGCGCGCTTGTAGTGGAAGTGAATGTCGGCGACGATCGGCACATTCGCCGCGCGCACGATCTCCTTGAGCGCCGCCGTGCTCTCCTTGTCGGGGCAGGAAACGCGAATGATGTCGACGCCCGCGTCTTCGCAGCGGCGGATCTGGTCGATGGTCGCCTTGGCGTCGGACGTTAGCGTGTTGGTCATCGTCTGGACGCTGATCGGCGCGTCTCCGCCGACTGGGACGGAGCCGACCATGATCTGACGCGACTTGCGCCGCTCTATGTCGCGCCACGGACGAATGGACATGCGCGGGATATAAGGCTTCGCAAGCCCGCGGCAAACCTGAACTGGAGATTCGCTCCAGACTATCCTCTTGTGTTAACAGGGTTAACGGACTCGCGTGGGGGCGGCCGATGCCGAAGCTTGCCCAACTGCCCGCAAATGATCGCGCGCCCGAACGGGATCGCGCCGAGGTTCGACGCTTGCCGCGGCTCCAGCACCGCTATTTCGCGTTCCTCAGCTACAGCCACAAGGACAAGGACCTCGCCGACTGGCTTCATCGCGAGCTCGAGCGATTCCGGGTGCCGCGCGCGCTTGCCGGGCGACTGACTGAAAATGGGATAGTCCCCAGACGGCTGACCCCGATCTTCCGCGACGAGCATGACCTGGCGGCGACGGGTGACCTTGGCGGCGAGATCAAGGCGGCGCTGGCTGTATCGCAATATCTTATCGTGCTGTGCTCGCCGACCGCGGCGGTGTCGCGCTGGACGAACGCCGAGATCGAATGGTTCAAGCGTGACCGGCCCGATGGCTGTGTGCTCGCCGCGATCGCAGCGGGCGAGCCATTCGCGAGTGAGATCCAGGGACGTGAGAAACAGGAATGCTTCCCGCCCGCGCTCCGCCAGAAATACGACCGCCGCGGGCGCCCGACGGGAAAGCGGGCCGAGCCGCTTGCAGCGGATTTCCGTGTCGATGGGGAGGCACGGCGAACCGGCTTTCTCAAGCTCGTCGCCGGGATGCTTGGTGTTGGGCTTGACGAGCTCGTGCAACGCGAGACCACGCGGCGGCACCGGCGTCTGGCTTGGCTGACCGCGGCTTCGGTTGCCGGGATGGCTGTGACGAGCACGCTCGCATTTACCGCATTCGAGGCGCGCAATGCTGCGCGCGAACAGCGTCGTGAAGCCGAAGGCCTCGTCGCCTACATGGTCGGCGATCTCAGAGCCAAGCTCGAGCCTATCGGGAAACTGGACGCGCTCGACGGCGTCGGCTCGCGCGTTCTCGCGTACTACAAGAATCAGGACGCATCGGAGCTTTCCGATGCGGCCTTGCTGCAGCGTTCGCGGGCTCTCAATCTCACAGCCGAGGTCGCCTATCTTCGCGGCAACCTCGCTGAGGCGGACGGTCTTTATAAGCAGGCGCTGGCCGGTACGGCGGAGGCGGTTCGACGGTCCCCGGACGATCCGAAGCGGCTCTTCGACCATGCACAAAACGTCTTCTGGGTGGGCGAGATCGCGCGAGCGCGCGGTCAGACCGACCAGGCACTGACGGCCTATCGCGAATATGAGCGCCTCGCTGACCGCCTCGTCGCTCTTGAGCCTGACAACCTCAAATGGCGCATGGAGAGTTTATACAGCGCCGAAGATGTCGGGATTGCGCTCTACAACGAGCGCCGCTTTCCTGAAGCCCAGCAGCAATTTGAGGGCGCGCTCGGCCCGATGGAGAAGCTGGCCGCGGTCGATCCAGCCAACCGGACATATCAAAAGGAGCTGTCCACCGTTCTCGCCTGGCTCGCAGATGCTCAGCGGTCGCTTGGCCGTCTCGATGCGGCCATTGCGGTACGCGAGCGGCAAATCGCATTGCTCGATCGCGCCGTCGCCAGTGGCGCAACGGACGTTCAATTCCGCCAGGAGCTCATCCCGGCTCACCAGGCGCTTGGAAACCTTCTGACGTCACGGGGGCAGTTGCAGCAGGGCATAGAAGAATTTCGCTCGGCGGTTGCCGGCGCGGATCGGCTCGTTCCGGTCGAGCCAGGAAATTCGTATTGGAAGACGCTGGCGGCGGGTGCAAAGCTCGACCTCGCGAGGACGCTGCTTTCGCTTGGCCATCGCGACGAGGCGGCGCAGCAGACGGCCGCCGGCTGTACCATTATCGTCGCGCTTCGTTCGTCCGATGGGCAGGTCAGATCAAGACAAACAATGTGTTTCACAATGCGCTCCCGGCTGGCGCTCCAGTCGGGAGCCCATGCGCCAGCGCTTGCTTTCGCGGAGCAGTCGCTCGCATCCGCCTCGAACGAACGCAGCGGCGACGCGGTCAAGGACCGGTACGCCATTGCCGCCGCTTGGCGACTGCTCGGCGATGCCCGTAAGTCGTCCGGCGACGCCGACGGGGCAATCGCCGCCTGGTCGAAGGGGCTTTCCGCGCTGCCGCAGGCCGTAGCTGAGCGGCCTCAGGAAATGGACGAGCATGCGACGATCCTTCAGCGGCTCGGTCGCTCCTCCGACGCGCAGCAACTCGCCGCGCGCCTCAGTGCAATGGGTTACCGACGGCTGACGTGAGCGACTTCGCGACGTCAGGAGTGGATTTTTCGCAAGGAGAACAGAGATGGACGAGATCACGACGAAAGAACACAAGGCGTACGATGCCGGAGAGCATGTGATGTCAAAGCATCAAGACGAGTCAAAAGCAGAGGGTGCGACGGCGACTGGAAGGGGAAAATGGCAGGTGCCGGTCGACGTTTATCTTGTGTCGGCCGATCCGCTACAATTTCACATTGAGTCACCGATACAGTCTGCGCCTGACACAGACCTCATCTTTCACAACAACTGTCATCCGGGGTTTGAGGTCGTCTTCACGCTGTACGACCAAACTGACGATCCCGACGGCTATAGTTTCGAGAAGCACAAGGAAGATGCTGTGTGGTCGCAACTCGGGGAAGGGGAAACGGCTTGCCCCAAATCAGAAATTTGGACGGTGTTCAAACCGCTCCGCCTGAGCGATGATCGAATGATCCTGACGGTCTTTAACAAGAATTCCGGCGACGCACTCGGACCGTTCCAATATGCGTTGAACGTGACCAATGGCTCGAAGAAATTGTCGCTCGACCCCGGCGGCAACAACATGAACGGGAGCAGCTCGAGGGAGTGAGTTGGCGACGTATCCGCCGCTTCGCTAGGCTGCTCGGGTGAACGCGCCGACCGCTGCGATAGTTGAGCCCGAAAGTTCTGGCCCATCCTCGCGCGGTCCGCCGCGCCTGCCGTTCGTGCTCAGCGTCGGCGTCACCGGGCACCGCGCCGACGTGCTCCCAGCGGGGAGCGTCGACCCGTTGCGGGCGCGGATTCGCGATGTGCTGCTGCTGGTCGCCGAGGCGGGTCGGGATCTGCTTCGGAAGGAGCAGGACTGCTTCGCGGCTTTGCCGCCACGCATGCGCTTCGTCTCGCCAATCGCCGACGGGGCCGACCAGATCGCGGCCGAAGTGGCGCTCGATCTCGGCTGGGAATTGCAGGCGGTGCTGCCGTTCGGGCGCGCGGAATATCGTGCAAGCCTCGCCAATTCTGGCGCACGCGAGCGGTTCGACAGACTGCTTGAACGCGCGACCTGCGCGCTGGAACTCCCCGGCGACAAGGAACGCGAGCTCGACGCATATGTGATGACCGGACGCGCGACAGTCGCGCATTGCGACATGCTCATCGCGGTCTGGGACGGGCTGCCGCCGCGCGGGCGCGGCGGGACTGGCGAGGTCGTGCAGCTGGCAATCACGCGCGGCACAGCCGTGATTCATTTGCCACCGGAGTTTGATGCCTCTGCCCGCCTGCTGTGGAGCGCGTTCGACCCGACGGTCCTCACCACCGCCGACGAGCCGACCGTCGAGCGGCCGCTCGATCGGCCGGATATGGACGCCTTGCTTCAGGGCCTGCTGATGCCTCCGCCGGACGAGCAGGAGCAGGACTTCCTGAAGCGCTTCACGCACGAACGGCTGCGCCACATCCGCGCGCGCATCGAATATCCTTTGCTGCTCGCGGCGGCGGGCGTCGGGCGATTCGGCGCCAAGGATTTCGCCAACAAGCATTGCGAAGCGCAGATCCGCGACGAATGGCGGCGCTACCGCGAGGGATGCGCCGAAGCGCATCAGGTTAGCGCTCCGATCGACCTGCTCGAACAGGCGTACAGCTGGGCCGACCGGCTCGCGACGCACTTCGCCCAAACCTACCGCAGCGGACACATCTTCAATTTCCTGCTCGGCGGGGTCGCCGTATGTTTGGGCCTCAGCGCATTCATGGCGCCACACCTCAAGTTCGAATTCGCCGCGCTCGAGGTGGTGATCACCTTCGCGATCATCCTCAATGCGCAGATCGGGACACGCCTCGAGTGGCATCGGCGCTGGCTCGATTACCGCCAGCTCGCGGAGCGGCTGCGGCCGATGCGCAGCCTGAAGCTGCTCGGGATCGCCGCGCCCGACCCGCCGGGCACCGAGACCAACCCAGTGCCCAAGCGCTGGATCGACTGGTACGCGAGCGGGGTCTGGCGCGCGATGGGGTGCCCCACGGGTTCGCTCGACGGACCGCGCGCCGCGAGACTGGCAGAGGCAATTGCCGAATATGAGGTTGCTCCGCAGGTCGGCTATCACGAGCGTCACGCGCATCAGATCGACATGCTCGATCACCGACTGGGATTGGTCGGCACCCTGTTGTTCGGGGCCACGCTTATGGTGTCGATCGCGACGCTCATTGGCCTGGCGATCGGAGCCCATTTTGTGAGCCGATACGGCAGTTGGTTCACGCTGATTTCGGCGGGCTTCCCAGCGCTCGGCACGGCGGTATTCGGGATCCGCTTCCAGGCGGACTTCGGCGGCGATGCATTACGCTCGCTCGCCACCGCGAACACACTGGGCCAAATCGAGCAGGAGCTGCGCAAGGACGTGCCGCTGTCGCGCGCGGCGGACCTTGCGGAACAAGCCGCGCGGATCATGCTTGCCGATCTCGACGAGTGGCGGCTGGTCAACCAGCAGCGCGACCTTTCGGTCGGCTAGTCCCGGGGCTAAGGCCCGCGAATGACGGAACGGCGCTGGCGTTTGGTGATTCATGGCGGCGCGGGCTCGATGCGGCCGCACAAGCTCGGCCCCGACGCCGAGAAATGCGCCCGGGACGGACTCGAGGCGGCACTGACAGCGGGGTCGGCGATCCTCACCCGGCGCGAGAGCGCGGTCGACGCGGTCGAGGCGGCTGTGCGCGTGCTGGAAGAAGATGCTTGCTTCAACGCCGGCCGCGGGAGCGTGCTGACGGCTGAGGGCTGTATCGAATTGGACGCGGCGATCATGGACGGGCGCACGCGTGACGCCGGAGCCGTGGCCGGTCTGCGAACAACGCGCGCGCCGATCACCCTCGCGCGGCTCCTGATGGAGCAGGGGCCGCACGTGTTCCTCTCCGGCCGCGGCGCCGACGAGGTTGCGCGTGGCGCGGGGCTCGAGCAGGTTCCCAACAGCTGGTTCGAAGTGCCCGAGCGCCGCGCGCAATTGCACGAGCTGCTGACGCAGGGCGGGTTCGACGACGAAGTGAAATACGGTACCGTCGGAGCGGTCGCGGTCGATCTCGACGGCCATGTCGCAGTGGCGACCTCGACTGGCGGACTCACCGCGAAGCGCTGGGGCCGCGTCGGCGATTCGCCGCTGATCGGCGCCGGCACTTACGCCGACGATCGCTCAGCCGCGGTGTCCGCAACCGGGTCCGGCGAGTATTTCATCCGCGCAGTCGCCGCGCACCAGCTCGCCGAGCGCGTGCGGCTGGGGGGTCAAACGTTGCCGGACGCGCTCGACGCTGTGCTGGCGGACATTGAGAGCCTCGGTGGCAAGGGCGGGCTGATCGCGGTGGCTTCGGATGGGGAGGCGGCGTGGGGTTTCACCACGCCCGCGATGTACCGCGGAATGGCCGACGCGACCGGGCGCACCGTGGCGATCTACGCCGACGGCGACGACCGGTAAGGCAGATCCTTTCGAAGCCATTCGATTTCGGTCGCAATGGCCGCGCGCTCGGTCTCCAGGAAGTCGGCGACGGCGTCGCGAAAGCTGCGGTTGGGGATGAAGTGCGCCGAGCGCGTGATCACCGGCTCGTACCCGCGGCCGATCTTGTGCTCGCCCTGCGCTCCAGCCTGAACCGCGGCGAGGTCGTGGTCGATCGCCCACTCGATCGCCTGATAATAGCAAAGCTCGAAATGGAGGAACGGAACCTCTTCCCTGCAGCCCCAATAGCGGCCGCAAAGCGCGTCGGGGCCGATGAAGTTGAGCGCACCGGCGATCGGCCGTGAGCCGTCATAAGCGAGGAAGAGCAGCACCTGCTCGCCCATCCGTTCGCCAACGAGTTCGAAGAAGTCGCGCGTGAGATAAGGGCGGCCCCATTTGCGGGAGCCCGTGTCCTGATAGAAACCCCACATCGCATCCCACTCGCCGGGGCCGATCTCGGTCCCTCGATGCGCACGGAACTCGAGACCCTCGCGAGCTTGCGCGCGTTCCTTACGAAGAGCCTTGCGCTTGCGGCTGGTGAGCTGGCCGACGAAATCTTCGAAATCCGAATAGCCGCGGTTGAACCAGTGATACTGGATGCCATGGCGGATCAGCCACTCGCGACGCTCGCATTCAGCTGCCCCGGCGTCGTCGATGAACGTGATGTGGGCGGAAGAGATGTCGTTCTGGACGGTGACGGCCTCAATCGCAGCGAGCAATTGCTGCGGCCGCGAGCCGAGCAGCCGCGGTCCCGGGGCCGGGGTGAACGGCACCGCCACCTGCAGCTTGGGGTAATATTGGCCGCCGGCACGCTCCCATGCGTCTGCCCAGCCGTGGTCGAACACATATTCGCCCTGGCTGTGGGTCTTGAGATACGCAGGCGCGGCGGAGACGAGGTGCGACGCCTCGTCCTCGATCAGGATCGGCGACGGAGTCCAGCCGGTCCCAGGCCCGACGCTGCCCGAATCTTCGAGCGCCGAGAGGAATGCGCGGCTGAGGAACGGGTCCGACCCGGCAAGCCGGTCCCACGCGCGAGCATTGAGGCCGGATATTCCGGACGCGATCTTGGCGACGAATTCGCTTTCCTGGTCGGCCATATTCTTGAGTTGGGTAGCGAAGAGCGGATGAACTAGGCCTTCACCGCGACAATGGCGTCCACCTCAACCGCCACTCCGAGCGGCAGCACGGCAACTCCAACGGCGCTTCTCGCATGTCGCCCCGACTTGCCGAACACCTGCTGCATAAGCTCCGACGCCCCATTAGCGACCTTGGGCTGATCGGTGAACGACGGCGCGCTGTTCACGAACACGCCCAGCTTGACGATCCGCTCGACGCGATCGAGCGAGCCCAGCGCCGCCTTGATTTGCGCGAGCAGCATCACGCCGCAGCGCCGGGCAGCCGCGATCCCGCCGTCGAGATCGACGTCCTCACCGAGGCGGCCTTTGATCAGCGACCCGTCGTCGGCGAAGCTAATCTGGCCGGAGATGTGCAGCAGCCCGCCGGCTTCGACGGCGGGTACATAGGCGGCGACTGGAGCCGCGGGGTGGGGAAGGGTGATGCCGAGTTCGGCAAGGCGTTGGTCGATGCTCATCGCGGCGCCCAAGCACCGGCGCAGCGCGGAATCAACCCTCGCGGTGAATTGCGAACCCGGCGAAGCTTTGATTCACCGGCATCAGTTCGATGGTGTTGATGTTGAGGTGCGGCGGTAGATTTGCGATCCACCAGAAGAGGTCGGCGTGATCCTCGGCGGTCAGCGGATTGACGCCGGCGTAAAGCTTGTCCGAAGCCTCCTTGTCGCCACCGGTGCGGACGATGGTGAACTCGGTTTCGGCCATTCCGGGTTCGACCGAGGTCACGCGCACGCCCGTGCCGTGGAGGTCGGCACGGAGATCGAGCGAGAATTGGCGGACGAACGCCTTGGTACCAGCGTAGACCGCACCGCCTTTGTACGGGTAGGTCGCTGCTACCGAGGACAGGTTGATGATTGCGCCCTTGCGCTCGATGAGCTTGGGAAGGAGCGCTCGGGTCAGCGCAACCAGGCCGGTGACATTGGTGTCGATCACGTCCTCGATCCACTGCCAGTCCGTCTCCGCAAGCGGCGTGGTGGGCGTGGCAAAGCCGGCATTGTTGAGCAGAAGATCGATCTCGCTCCATGGAGGCGAGAGTTGCGCCAGGCCTTCGACCGCGGGTAGATCGCGCATGTCGATCTCGAGCGGGAGGAACGCGTCGCCGAGTTCCTCCTGGAGCTCACGCAACCGCTCGGCGCGGCGACCCGTGCCGATGACGCGCCACCCTCCGTCTGCGAAGCGCTTTGCCGCGGCGCGTCCGAAACCGGCCGTCGCGCCGGTGATCAAAATGGTTTTGCTCATGCGTCCCCTCGGTCGCCTTCGATCTGCCGCCGAGCGGCTACGAGTTCATCGGCCCTAACGCCAATCGCCTCCGAAACGGAGAGTAAATCGGGCTCGTGAGCCTCCAGAAAAGCGATCAAAGCGGAGAGGAGCGCCGGATCGGCCACCCGGCGGCGGAGCTCGTCTGTCCCGATTCCGGTCAGGGCCAGGAACCGCTCCGCCCGCCGTTCGTCGGTCAGCGTCGCAGCAAGCGCCGCGAGGGCGAGCGCAAAAGGGTCGTTTGGCGTCTGCGGCAGCATGGCTTACGGTTGGTCCGGCGCGAGGGGAGGCAGTTTGGCGAAGATTTTGATCGTCGAGGACAATGCCCTCAACATCAAGCTCTTCTGCGACTTGCTCGCAGCCCACGGCCATGAGCCCGAGGCGGTGACCGACAGCCGCTTCGCGCTCGATGCAGCGCGTCAGTTTTCCCCCGACCTGGTGATCACCGATATCCAGCTGCCGCACATCAGCGGGCTCGAGCTGATCCGGATGATGCGCAGCGACGAGGGGCTCGCCGCAGTCCCGATCATGGCGGTTACGGCTTATTCGGCGCAGGGCGACGAGGAGCGCATCCGCGCGGCGGGCGCGCAGGCTTATGTGTCCAAGCCGATTTCCGTCGTGCGGTTTGCCGAGACGGTCGACCAGCTGCTCAAGGGCGGCGGCGATTTGGCAGAGGATGCGGCTGAAGAGAAAGCGGATCGCGGATCGCGTCCGGGATGACAATCTGAGCGCGGGCGCTCAGATCGTCACTTGATTTTGGCTTCCTTGAACTCGACGTGCTTGCGCGCGCGCGGATCGTATTTCTTGAAGCTCAGCTTCTCGGTCTGGGTGCGCGGGTTCTTCTTCGTCACATAGAAGAATCCAGTGTCCGCGCTGCTGACGAGCTTGATCTTGACGGTTGCCGGCTTGGCCATGACTGGTCCTAAATCTCAGAAAAAAGAAAAGCGGCCTGCCGCCGCCCGTTCGGTCGGCTCTCTGATGAGCGCGCCGAATTTTGTCAAGGTTTTCTGCTCGATCAGCAACTCAGCTGTCGGCGCGTTCCAGCTCAATCTTGAGCTTCTGCGCGCGGGCGGAGATGGTGTCGACTGAGAGCAGCTTCTGATCGAGGTCGACGAGCAGGCGATTGAGATCGAGGCTTAGTCCTGGCCAGGCGTGAACCTGCGCCACGGCCTCCTGCACGGTGGCCGGATCGAGGTGGAGTCCGCATCGGCCGGGCAGACTGATCAGAACTGCGCCGCGCTCGTCCTGGGTGATCTGTTCGTTGCAAACCGCCCGAATCCGGTGCTGTACCGCGTAAGGCATGATCCGCCGAAGGATCTCCCGGTATGGCGGAACGGCGGCGATGTTGGTTCCGGTCACGTCTGCGCCGACGTAATAGTTGGCGATCTCGTCGCGGAGCAGCGGCGGCCCGAGACTGCCCATCGCTCCGACTGAGACGATCTGATCGTAGGTGTTGCGCTTCAGTGCCCACGGCTGGATTTGGCTTGCTTGATACGCGTCGACCAGGAACTGTTCACCAAGTTCGCCGACCGGGCGCCGGAGCCCGTCGGCGGTGGCCAAGGCTTCGCTCCTCACCCACTGATAATATTGTTTGCGATTGGCCAGACTTGCCAAGTTCGTGGTGAGATCGTCGCGCAGCATTGCACGATATTCGCGCGCTTGCTGCTGTTCGATGCGCGCCTGATTCCAGTTGCTCGCCTGGGTGCCGAGGAAGACGCCGATCACCACGATGAGGAGATCGATCGTCACCGCGAACCAGTTGTGGTGGGTGACGTGCTCGCGGATGTGCCGAAGGATCATGGCTTCCCCTGCGTCGATTTTTCCCAAGCGACACAAGATCGTAACGGCAGCTTAACTAAAGTGCGAGACCTTGCGTCCGACAGGAGACGCGCAATGGCTACCGATCCGCTCGCGAAGGTGAGGAACGAGGTCGGGCTGCGCGTCGCCGAGATCCGCCAGGCCAGCGCTCGCATCTCTCCGATGGACCTCTACGCCCGGATGGACGCCATCCGGCAGCTCGCCGCCGTTCACGGCCTTGCCGCGCTCGAAGGACTCGCGCGCCGTTCAGCGCAAATGGCACTGCTCCCGGGCCACCGGGTGTGCCTCCAGTCCTGTCTCGAACATGTCGAGGAGGCGCTCGACAGCCGGTCGGACGGGGATCAGACGGCAATCCTCGCCGCCCTCGCCGTCCGGCTGCATTGAACCGAAGCAGGGACTGTCCCCAAGAGGACAGTCCCTCCTATATAGGTAGGCGATGCGCGCCTTCTCGCAGCTGCTCGACGACCTCGTCTACACGCGCTCGCGCAACACCAAGCTCAAGCTGATCGGCGATTACCTCAGGGAAACGCCCGACCCGGATCGCGGCTACGGCCTCGCGGCGCTGACCGGGAATCTCGACATACCCCACGTGAAGCCCGCAGCGATTCGGGGGCTGGTCGAAGAGCGGATCGACCCCGTGCTGTTCTACATGAGCCGCGATTACGTCGGCGACACGGCTGAGACTATGGCGCTGCTCTGGCCGAAGTTCGAGGGCGAGCCTCCGGAAGTGGATGACGCTACCATCCGCATCTCCGACGCGATCGAGTGGCTGCGGTCCGCGTCGAAGTTGGACGCGCCGCAGGTGCTTGCGCGGATGCTCGACCATCTCGACGCGTCGGGACGATTCGCCTTGCTGAAGCTCGCGCTCGGCGAGCTTCGAGTCGGGATCAACGCGCGGCTAGCGAAGCAGGCGCTCGCGCAAGCCTTCGGACTGGAGCTCGATGCGGTCGAGGAGGTCTGGCACGGGCTGCGCCCGCCGTTTGCCGAGCTGTTCGACTGGGCCGAAGGGCGCGCTGAGCAGCCGCACGCGCGCGACCTGCCAATCTTCCGCCCGTTCATGCTTGCCCACCCGCTCGACGATTTGAAGGTGTCGCTGGAGGAGTTTGCCGCCGAATGGAAATGGGATGGAATTCGCGTTCAGCTGGTCCATGCCGGTGGCGAGACCCGGCTCTACAGCCGCACCGGCGATGACATCTCGCACAGCTTCCCCGACGTCGCCGAGGCGTTCCGGATAGCTGGAGTGCTCGACGGCGAGCTCCTGGTGCGCGGCGAGACGCAGGGTTCGGGGCTCGAAGTCACGTCGGCGGCGAGCTTCAACGCGCTCCAGCAACGGCTCGGCCGCAAGAATGTTAGCCAGAAGATGCTCGGGAGTTATCCCGCGTTCGTCCGGCTCTATGACATTCTGTTCGACGGTGGCGAAGACCTTCGCGAGCTGCGGTGGGAGCGGCGGCGTGAGCGGCTCGAAGATGTTCGCCGAGCAACTCGATCCGGAACGGTTCGACGTCTCGCAGCTGATTGCAGCCAAGGACTTCGACGAGCTCGAGAAGCTGCGCGCCAATGCGCGCGACGTCGCCATCGAAGGAATTATGCTGAAGCGCCGCGAGAGCGCTTACGTCGGCGGCCGCCGCTCGGGCCTGTGGTACAAATGGAAGCGTGATCCGCTCACCGCCGATTGCGTGCTGATGTACGCCCAGCGCGGGTCGGGCAAACGCTCGAGCTATTATTCCGATTACACCTTCGGCTGCTGGACCAAGGAGGACGAGCTGCTTCCCGTGGGCAAGGCGTATTTCGGCTTCACCGACGAGGAGCTGCGCTGGCTCGACCGCTGGATCCGTGGCCATACGGTCGAGCGCTTCGGTCCGGTGCGCGAAGTCGAGAAGAGTTTCGTGCTCGAAGTCGCGTTCGATTCGATTCACCGGAGCACGCGCCACAAATCCGGCCTCGCGATGCGCTTCCCGAGGATCAGCCGGATTCGGATCGACAAACCGGCGGCTGAGGCCGACCGAGTGGCGGCGCTCCAGGCGATCGTAACTTGAAGCGCGCCCCGGCCGCGGGCTAAGCCTCGCATTCTTCCGGGGTGAGAGGGACCTTCATGTTCAAGCATTTGCTCGCCGGCGCTGCTGCGCTGGTCGCGGCCACCGCGTCCAATGCGGAAACCTATGCGATTCAGGCCGGCCACCTGATCGTCGACGCCGCGCAGCCCGCACGTGGCCCTTCGACGGTGATCGTCGAGAATGGCCGTATTGCTCGCGTAGAAGGCGGCTTTACCGCGCCGTCGGGCGCGATCGTGGTCGATGAGCGCAGCCGCACGGTGCTGCCCGGAATGACGGATGCACACGTGCACCTGACGGACACCAGCGGCGAGCCGTGGTACGCCGGCTTCACCAAGAAGCGCTCGGTCCCGTATGCGACGACTGTCGGGCTCACCCATGCGCTGGAGATGGCGCGGGGCGGGTTCACCAGCGTGCGCGATCTCGGCGGCGACACCAGCGCCGTGATCGCGGTTCGAGACGCCGTTGCCGAAGGCCGCTTCCCCGGGCCGCGGATCCCGGTTTCCGGGGCACCGCTTTCGATCATCGGCGGCCATGCCGACGAAGCCACCGGCCTTCCGCCCGAGCTCGCCGAAGCGGTCAACGAAGCGCACCTCAATCCGTCGGTCTGCACTGGAGTCGAGGAATGCCAGAAGGTTGTCCGCGAGCTCGCCGCCGCCGGAGTCGACGTGATCAAGATCATGGCAACCGGCGGAGTCCTCGATCCTGGCACGCGGGGCCTCGAGCAGCATTTCACCGACGAGGAGATGAAGGCGATCGCGACATGGCGCATTTCATCGGCCTCAAAGTCGCCGCCCATGCGCACGGCGCGCGGGGCATCGATGCGGCGGTGCGCGCCGGCGTCGATTCGATCGAGCATGGCACCTTCATCGATGAGCAGGGCGTCAAGGACATGAAGGCGCACGGCACTTATTATGTCGCGACGCTGATGGCGTTTAGCGGAGTGAACGGGCGATTGGCAAGGGCATGCTCGCGCCGGCGGCGAAGCCAAGGCGCAGCCAGACCTTCGCGGTCTGGGGAAAGGGCCTCAACATGGCCTATCGCGCCGGCGTGAAGATCGCGCTCGGCACCGACAGCGCGGTCGCCCCGCACACCGAAGCCAACAAGGAAGTTGCGCTGATGGTCAGCAAGGGCGGAATGAGCCCGCGCGACGCGCTGATCGCCGCAACCAAGGGCGGCCCCGACCTGCTCGGCATCGCCAATGAGACCGGCACACTCGATCCCGGCAAATCGGCCGACCTGATTGCAGTCGAGGGAGACCCGTTGGTCGATCCGACGGCTGTTCAGCACGTCGATTATGTCATGGTGAAGGGCAAGCCGATCCCGATGAAAGGACAATGATGCGCTCTCCCTTCTCGCGCTTTCGCTGCTGCTTTCGAGCGCGGCTTTCGCGCAGCAAAGTTCGAGCAATGCCGGCGACACGCCGCCGCCTGGTGCGAAGACCGAGTCGACAGGCAAAGAGAAAGACAAGGACAAGGACGAGGATACCGCCAAAGCGAGCGCCGAAGAGACTGCGCAGCCGGTCCGGCGGTCGATCAGCTTCCGCGGCCGGACGCTGGCCTACACCGCGACTCCCGGCACGCTGACGATTCGCAACGACGACGGCGAGGCGGTCGCCAGTATGTTCTACACGGCTTACACGATACCGAGCACCAACGGACGGCTGCGGCCGGTCACCTTTCTGTTCAACGGCGGCCCGGGAAGCTCCACCATGTGGCTGCACATGGGTTCGTTCGGGCCGGTGAAGGTGGACGCGTCGATCCCGGAGACGATTTCGGGCCCGCCCTTTCGCGTCGTTTCCAACCCGGACACGCTGCTCGACAAGACCGACCTCGTATTCCTTGATGCCATTACGACCGGGCTGTCGCGACCTGTCGACAAAGCGAAACCCGAGGATTTCTTCGGGGTCGACAAAGACCTCGACGCCTTCTCGCGCGGCATCCAACGCTACCTCACCAAATACGGCCGCTGGAACAGCCCCAAGTTCATCATCGGCGAGAGCTACGGCACCCTTCGCGCGGCGGGGCTGTCGTCGAGGCTGGCCGACAAGGGCGTGCAATTGAACGGGATCGTGCTGGTCTCGACCGTGCTCAACTTCGCCGATTTCGCCGGCGATCAGCAATATATCGACTTCCTGCCCACCTATGCGACCGACGCCTGGTATCACAACAAGGTGACGCACGAGGGCACCCTCGACAGTTTCGCGGCGCGTGCGCGCGCATTCGCCAGCGGTCCGTACGCTGCCGCGCTGCAGAAGGGTCGCGCAATTAGCGATGAGGAGAAAAGATCCGTCGCGACCGAGATGGCGGCACTCACCGGTCTCAAGCCCGAGTACGTGCTGCGCACCAATCTGCGCGTCGATCCCGAGCGGTTCCGGCGCGAGCTGCTGCGCGACCGTGGCCAGATCATCGGCCGGATCGATTTGCGCTATCTCGGCACCGAAGCCGAGCAGGTTGGGTCCGACCCGACCTACGACCCGCAGGCAAGCGCGATTACCGGCGGCTTCACCGGTGCGATCAACGATTATCTATTCCGCGACCTCGGCTACAAAACGCCGCTCAGCTATCGGATCAACAATTATGCCGGGATCGGCAGCAAATGGGAGTTCACGCACAAGTCGGAAGCCGGTGACCAGCCGATCGCCGACACCAGTGTCGATCTCGCCACCGCCATGCGGCAGAACCCGCGCATGAAGCTGTTCATGGTGAGCGGCTATTACGACCTGGCGACACCGTTCATGGGGGCCGATTACGAGGCTGGGCACATGGCCCTGGACCCGCCGATCGCGGCGAACATTCGCTACGGCTACTATCCCGCCGGCCACATGATGTACGTCGATCCGGCCTCGGCGCACAAACTCAAGGCCGATCTCGACGCGTTCTACGACAGCGCGATGTAGCAACGAAAAGAGCCGGCGGAGTCTCCTCCGCCGGCCCTCGCCCCCTTAAAGGGTCGACTGCCTCAGTCAGCTTTCGTCTGCAGGTTCACCGCCGCATATTTGCCGCGGCGATCGACCTCGAGCTCGAATTCGAGCCGGTCGCCCTCGTTGAGCGTGGGAATGCCCGCCCGCTCAACAGCCGAAATGTGCACGAAAGCGTCCGGCTGGCCGTCATCGCGCTGAATGAAGCCGAAGCCCTTCATCGCGTTGAAGAACTTGACCGTTCCGCTCGCCTTCTCGCCGGTCAGCTGACGCTGCGGTCCGCGGTCGCCGCCACCAGCTCCGCCGCCACCGCTGCGCTCAACCGCCATCGGTTCGCCTTCGATCCTGAGGTTCGTCGCGGAGATGCGCCCGCCCCGATCGACCAGCGTGAACTCGAGCGGCTGTCCGTCGGCGAGGTCGGTGAGGCCGGCCTGCTCGACCGCGGAGATGTGGACGAATACGTCCTCGCCGCCGTCATCGCGAACGATGAAGCCGAAACCCTTTTGCGGATTGAAGAATTTGACGACGCCTTTGCCTTCGCCAACGACCTGGGGCGGCATCCCGCCGCCTGCACCGCCGCCGCCGCGGAAACCTCCTCCGCCGCCGCCGCCGCCGCCGCGAAAGCCACCGCCTCCGCCGCCGCCGTAACCGCCGGAGCGCTCACCAAAGCCGCCGCTGCCGCGGTATGCACCGCCGCTGCCCGCCGCCGCGCTCCTGAAATCCGCCGCCCTGTTCGGTGAAAGTCTCTCCGCCGAAGAAATCATCACGCTTATCGCGGCCGCGCCCGCCGCGGTCGCCTTTGCGCCCTCTGTCGAAACCCATGCTTGTCCAAACTTCCGTGTGCCCACAACGATCTAGGACCAACGCGCTGGGCCGAAAGCGCAACCGGTCAAGGCGCATGTCTCACTCACGCACCGTTCGCGCCCATAGCTTAAAAAGATGACAGGCTCCAGTGATTGAATCCCGTTCGGCGATTTTTGGGGGCTGGCCTGACTGGCAGCCCGGGGACTAAAGCGGACACGAGGCCCCCGCTGAGGAGTAAGAATGGCTGTCCATTTTCACGAGGAAGACCTGCCGTCGGGCGTCATCTTCGCCGACGGCCCGATCGCGGTGGATACGGAAGCGATGGGACTGATTCCCGGGCCGCGACCGGCTGTGCCTCGTACAATTATCGGACGGCAAGGGGGACGAGCACCTGGTCCGGTTCAAGCGTGGAAGCGACTATGCCGCGCCGAAACTGAAGGCGCTGCTCAACGATCCCGATCGGCTGAAGCTCTATCATTTCGCCCGGTTCGACGTCGGGATCATGCAAGCCTATCTCGGTATCATGGCCGCGCCGCTTTATTGCACGCGCACCGCCTCACGCCTGGTGCGCACCTATACCGACCGTCATGGGCTCAAGGATCTGGTCAAGGAGCTGCTCAACATCGACGTTTCGAAGCAGCAGCAGTGCAGCGACTGGGGCGCCGACGAGCTTTCGGATGCGCAGCGCGATTATGCGGCGAGCGACGTGCGGTACCTGCATGCGCTAAAAGCAAAACTCGACGAACGGCTCGAACGCGAAGGCCGGATGCCGCTTGCCCAGGCCTGTTTCGATTTCCTCCCGGCGCGCGCTCTGCTCGACATCGCGGGATGGGCCGAACAGGATATTTTCGCTCATGACGGCTGAGGATCCCACAGAGGACAATTATGTCTGAGGCGGCCGTTCGGGGACGCGCGGTCAAGCAGAGATGGGCTGTCCCTGGAAGCGTGCATGACCGGCTCGTGCGCTGGACGAAAATCGTCCTGCCAAGCGCGGTCGGGGTGCTTATTGCCGTGCTGGCGGTCGCGCCCTTGGAAAAGAAGGGCGACGTGAGCTTCATCCTCGACAAAAAGAAGGTGCAGAACGCGCAGGAGAGCATGCGCGTCGAATCGGCCCGGTATGACGGCAGCGACGACAAAGGTCAGAAATTCGAAATCGCGGCCAACAAAGCCATTCAGCGCAGCTCCGACGTGCCGATCGTGGATATCAGCGGCATGTTCGCCCAGCTGGCACTTGAACAAGGGCCGCTGATGATCGGGGCGAATAACGCTCGCTACAACCTCGACACGCAGAAAGTGGCGATCGACGGGCCGGTGCGGGTATCGGGCGGCGATGGTTACCGGCTTGCGACCCGCGATGTCATCGTGGACCTGAAGCAGCGGAAACTTGCGAGCTCAGGTCCAGTTGCGGGGGCAATGCGGCTCGGCCAGTTTCAGGCCGGCCAACTGAAGGCCGATCTCGGCACACGAACCGTGGTGCTCGACGGCGGGGCGCGCTTGAAAATCGTGCAAGGGGCGGTCAGATGAGGGCCGTGCGCACCTTTGGCACCATCCTTGCAGTTGGGCTGATCGCCGCCGGGCTCGTCGGGGGCGCTGCGATCGGTCAAGTCCGCCAAGAGCAGCCGACTTCCGCCCTGAAGGGCCATAACAGCAACGCGCCGGTGGACGTTACAGCCGACCGGATCGAGGTGCAGGACCGCGCCGACCGGGCAATCTTCGCCGGCAACGTCCATGCCACGCAGGCCGAGCTGACCCTCGACACGCAGCGGCTCACCGTCGCTTACTCGAGCGCTCCGCAGAACGGCGGGGGCACGGGCGTGCAGATCCGCAGGCTCGATGCCGCCGGCGGTGTGGTCGTGCACAGCCCGTCGGAAACGGCCAAGGGCGATTTCGGGATCTACGACCTCGATCACAAGCTGATCACGGTCATCGGCAACGTGCAGCTGACGCGCGGACCCAATGTGGTGAGTGGCCAGCGGCTGGTGATTAATCTCGAGTCCGGCCGAGCCGTCGTCGACGGGGGGCCGCCGGGCGTGAACTCCAGCGGCGGGCGCGTCACCGGCCACTTTACGGTTCCGCAAAAGAACAGCGGACGCTGATTGCCGTATGAACGAAGCTGCGACCATCGCGCGCCCGGCGGCCGAGACGCAGCGGGCGGACGGCGGGCTCGAGGTGCACTCGATCGCCAAAGCCTATGATCGGCGGGCGGTGCTCCACGACGTGTCGCTCGACGTTCACCGCGGCGAGGTGGTCGGCCTCCTCGGTCCGAACGGCGCCGGCAAGACGACCTGTTTCTATTCGGTGATGGGGCTGGTGAAGCCCGACAGCGGCCGCATCTTCCTCGATGGCCAGGATATCACCGAGCTTCCGATGTACCGCCGCGCAGTCCTCGGCTTGGGCTATTTGCCGCAGGAAACCTCGATCTTCCGCGGAATGACAGTCGAGGAGAATATTCTCGCGGTTCTGGAGGTCGCCGAGCCCGACAAGGAGACGCGCCGCCAGCGGCTCGAGCAGCTGCTGAAGGAATTCGGCCTGACGGATTTGCGCGATTCGCCGGCCATGTCGCTGTCGGGCGGCGAGCGGCGCCGCTGCGAAATCGCCCGGGCGCTCGCCGCCGAGCCGTCGATCATGCTGCTCGATGAACCGTTCGCCGGAATCGATCCGATTTCCATCGCCGACATCCGCGATCTCGTGCGCGAGCTCAAGGACCGCGACATCGGCGTTCTGATCACCGACCATAATGTCCGCGAGACGCTCGACATCGTCGACCGTGCTTGCATCATCTACGACGGTCAGGTGCTGTTCCAGGGTACTCCCGAAGCGTTGGTCGCCGACCAGGAGGTCCGGCGCCTCTACCTCGGCGAGAGCTTCGCGCTGTAGCGAGTAGCGGCAATGGGCTTGGGGCCCTCTCTAAGCATCCGCCAAAGCCAGCAGTTGGTGCTGACGCCCCAGCTGACGCAGGCGATCAAGCTGTTGCAGCTCAGCAATCTCGAGCTCGAAGCGTTCATCGCGGAGGAGCTTTCGAAAAACCCGCTGCTAGAATTGCAGTCCGGCGAAGATGAGGGCGAAGCTCCGGCGGCCGATGTCGCGAATGACGAGGGCGATAGCGGTGAGCCCGCGGACGATCCCGGCGCGGACGATTTGATTCTCGGCCAGGCCGACGATGACCGCCCGCTCGACGTCGACTGGACCTCGGAAGCGCTTGAGACGGATAGCTTCGCGGACGTCGTGACGTCATCCGGCGGGGAGGAAGCCTTTGATTTCGACCGGATTCAATATTCCGCGGGTTCGCTCGCCCAGCATCTGCAGGACCAGCTTCACGGCCTTTCCGGCGACGTCGGCGATCTTGCCAGGGTGATCGCGGAAACATTGGACGAGACCGGCTATCTCACCGTCCCGCTCGAGCAAATCGCCAAGCTTACCGCCGCGCCGCTTTCGCTCGTCGAGAAGGCGCTGACAATCGTCCAGGGACTCGAACCGCCCGGAGTCGGCGCCCGCTCGCTCGCCGAATGCCTCGCGCTGCAGGCCAAAGCGGCCGACCGCTACGATCCGGCCATGGCGCGGCTGATCGACAATCTCGAGTTGCTGTCGAAGGGTCGCCTGGGCGACCTCAAGCGCATCTGCGGGGTCGATGACGAAGACCTCGCCGATATGATCCGCGAACTCCGTTCCTACGACCCAAAGCCCGGCTGCCAATTCTCGGGCAGCGCGGCCCAGGAGGTCTCGCCCGACGTGTTCGTGCGCCGGATTCGCACCGGCTATGCGATCGAATTGAACCAGGCGACGCTGCCGCGGCTGCTGGTCAACCGCCGATACTATCAGGAGCTCAAGTCCGGTCCGCAGGACAAAGCGTCGCGCGCGTGGCTCAGCGAATGCCTGGCAAGCGCCGGGTGGCTGGTGAAGGCGCTCGACCAGCGCGCCCGAACGATCGTCAAGGTCGTCACCGAAATCGTCAAACGGCAGCAGGGTTTCTTCGAGCGGGGCGTATCCGCGATGAAGCCGCTGACATTGCGCGAGGTGGCGGAAGCCATCGAAATGCACGAGTTGACCGTCAGCCGGGTCACCTCGAACAAATATCTGCTGTGCGACCGCGGCCTCTACGAGCTCAAATATTTCTTCGGTTCGGGCGTCGCTTCAGCCGAGGGGGACGGCGCCGCGGCGGAAGCCGTCAAGGCGGGGATCAAAGAGGTGATCGACGCCGAGACAGAGATCCTCAGCGACGACGCGATCGCTGGCCTATTGAAGCAGCGCGGCTTCAATGTCGCCCGGCGGACAGTCGTCAAATATCGCGAGGCGATGGGCATCGGCTCATCGATCCAGCGGCGCCGTCAACGGAAGATGACGGGCGCCGCTTAGCATCCCTGCGAAGGCAGGGACCCAGTCCGAAAAGACGAAAGTCTGGGCTCCTGCCTTCGCAGGAGAACAGTCATGCCGAGAGGCGCGCCCAGACGGGCAGATGATCCGAGGCGCGCCGCGCCGCGGGACTCATGTGCACGCCCGCCGCCTCGATGTTCAGATCCTTGTGAACGATGATCCGGTCGAGCGCCGCCACCGGATGCCGCGCGTGAAAGCTCATGCCCGTGGGCGCGATACAGAAGTCGGGCTCGAGCTCGCTGAGACATCCGGCGGCCGTGCGCCATTCGTTGGTATCGCCCATCAACACGGTCGGCATCTTTTGCGGACGCAGAGCGATGGCGTCCATGATCGCGCGCATCTGACGTTTTCGCCAGAGGCCCGAGAGGTCGAGGTGCATGCCGATGATGCGCACCGGTTGGTCGCCAATCAGCAGTTCGGCCATCACCGCGCCGCGCGGCTCAAGGGTCGGAAGATCGAGCGCCGCACAGTCGATCACGCCGACATGCCGTTTCACCAGGATCGCATTGCCGTGCCATCCGATGTTGCGCGTGCTCACCTTCAGGAGCTTCTCGGCGTGCTTGCGCGCGTTCTCGAACGGGCGGCGGTGACGAACTCCGAGATGAACCGGCTTGTACACCCCATGCGTGTCGATCAACTCGTGTGGAACCGCCGAGCCGCGCCCGCCGAAGCGCTTGTCGGCCTCCTGCAGCGCGACGACGTCCGCGTCGATCTGATGAAGAACGTCGAGGATGCGTTGCGGATCGCGGCGCCGGTCGAGCCCGATCGCCTTGCGCATATTGTAGGATGCGACGGTGAGGGTGGGCCCGCTGGTCACGCGTGCGCCAATAGCCGTTGCGCCTGAATGGTTCCTAGACGTCCAGATTCGCTACGCTGAGCGCGTTGTCCTGGATGAACTCGCGGCGCGGCTCGACGACGTCGCCCATGAGGCGCGTGAAAATCTCGTCGGCGACGTCCGCCTGCGCGACCTCGACCCGCAGAAGCGAGCGATTGGAGGGATCGAGCGTCGTCTCCCACAATTGCTCGGCATTCATTTCGCCGAGGCCCTTGTAGCGCTGAATGCTAAGGCCTTTGCGCCCCGCGGCGAGAACCGCGTCGAGGAGCTCGGATGGGCGAGTCACCATGACGGGCTTTCCCTTAGTGTCGGCTTCAGCCGGCTGCTCGTCGGCGTCGACGCCTTCGATCGGCTCCGGCTTCTGCTCCTCGGTCACCGCGCCTTTCTTTAGCGTGCGCAGCGTGGACGGCTTTGCGTAAGCCCCCGCTTGCTCCTTCGCGAGAACGTCCAGCTTGCGAGCCTCGGCCGAGACGAGGAAGCTCGGCTCGATGACGTAGGCATCGGTCACTCCGCGCCACAAACGCTTGAGCAGATATCCACCCTCGGCCGAAACTTCGCCCGACCATTCCGCTTCGAGATCGGCCGCGCCGAGCCACGCTGCGACCTTGGCGATCGCTTTCGCGCGGCCGTCCTTGTCGAGGTTCGGTTTCAGAGCGCCGTTGATCGCCAGCGCCTCGATCAGCGCCGGATCGTACTTGCGCGGCGCATAGTGCATCAGCGTTCGCATCCGCCGTGCGTGGTCAACCAAGGTCTTTAAATCCTGGCCTGAACGCTGGCCTTCGGGCGCGTCGAGCACCAGGCCCTCGAGACCGGCCTCTTCGAGATAATCGTCGAGCGCGGCGTCGTCCTTCAAATAAACCTCGGACCGCCCGCGGCTGACCTTGTACAGCGGCGGCTGGGCGATGAAGAGGTGCCCATTGTCAATGAGCTGCGGCATCTGCCGGTAGAAGAAGGTGAGCAGCAAAGTGCGGATGTGAGCACCGTCCACGTCGGCGTCCGTCATGATGACGATCTTGTGGTAGCGCAGCTTTTCGAGGTTGAATTCCTCGTGGCCGATCGAGGTGCCTAGGGCCTGGATCAAAGTCCCGATTTCCTTCGACCCGAGCATCCGGTCGAAGCGCGCGCGCTCCACGTTGAGGATCTTGCCCTTGAGCGGAAGGATCGCCTGGTTGTGACGGTTGCGGCCCTGCTTGGCCGAGCCGCCGGCGCTGTCACCCTCGACGAGGAACAGCTCGCTGAGCGCGGGGTCGCGCTCCTGGCAGTCGGCGAGCTTGCCGGGCAGGGACGCGATGCCCATGACCGATTTGCGGCTGGCTTCGCGCGCCTTGCGCGCGGCTTCACGCGCGGCAGCCGCGTCGATCGTCTTCTGAATGATCGAGCGGGCGTCGCCGGGGTGCTCCTCGAGCCATTCGGTCATCTTGTCGCTCATCAGGCTTTCGAGCGGCTGGCGCACTTCGGAGCTGACCAGCTTGTCCTTGGTCTGCGAGCTGAACTTTGGATCGGGCAGCTTGACCGAGACGATTGCGGTGAGGCCTTCGCGCATGTCCTCGCCGGTCAGCGTGACCTTCTCGCGCTTCAACATCCCGGATTTCTCGGCGTAGTTGTTGATCGTCCGAGTCAAGGCCGCGCGGAAGGCGGCCATGTGGGTGCCGCCATCGCGTTGCGGGATGTTGTTGGTGAACGGCAGGACGTTCTCGTAATAAGAATCGTTCCATTCGAGCGCGACATCGATTCCGATCCCATCGCGCACCGCGGAAATCGCGATCGGCTCGGGAAACAGCGGGGTCTTGGCCCGGTCGAGCCATTTCACGAAGGCCGCGATCCCGCCTTCGTAGAACAATTCATGCTCGACGCGCTCCTCATGCCGTGCGTCGGCGAGGACCAGGCGCACGCCGGAGTTGAGGAAGGCGAGCTCCCGATAGCGGTGCTCGAGCATCTCGAAATCGAAATCCGTGATCTTGAAGGTCTGGGGGCTGGGCAGGAACGTGACCCGGGTGCCCTTCTTGCCTTCCGCGACATTGCCGACGACCTTCAGCGGCGCTTCCGCGTCGCCGTGACGGAAGCGCATGAAATGCTCTTCGCCGTCGCGCCAGATGGTCAGCTCGAGCCATTCGGACAGCGCATTGACGACGCTGACTCCGACGCCGTGGAGCCCGCCCGAGACTTTGTAGGCGTTGTCGTCAGAAGTGTTCTCGAACTTCCCGCCGGCGTGGAGCTGGGTCATGATGACCTCGGCCGCCGACACGCCTTCGCCCTCGTGGATGCCCGTCGGGATGCCGCGGCCATTATCCTCGACCGTGACCGATCCGTCGGCGTTCAGCTGAATGAGGATCCGGTCGCAATGGCCGGCGAGCGCCTCGTCGATCGCATTGTCCGAGACCTCGAACACCATGTGATGGAGACCCGAGCCGTCGTCGGTGTCGCCGATGTACATGCCCGGCCGTTTACGCACCGCGTCGAGGCCCTTGAGGACCTTGATGCTCTCGGCGTCGTAGGTGTTGCTGTTTGGGTCGGTTGCCATAATCCGGATATAGGGATTTACGGCTGAAAGTCACGCGCGCACGCGTACGCGTGCGCGCGTGAATCCCTGGCTTAACCGCGTGCGCGCCACTGCTGATTGCCGCGGCGGCGATTGCCGCCTGGGCGAGCGCCATTGCCGCGGTGCGCCGGGTGGCGGTTGGGCCGGTGATCGCGCTGGCCGCCACCGTTCGAGCGCTGACGCTCGACCGGCTTCAGTGCGCGCGTCGCCGCGACCTGTGCCGCAAAGCCCGACGGCAAAGCGTCGATACTGAGCTTCTGCCGCGTCAGGCGCTCGATGTCGCGCAGGTTGCCACGCTCCTCATCCGAGCAGAACGCGATCGCAATGCCCGTCGCTCCGGCGCGCGCGGTGCGCCCGATCCGGTGGACATATTGCTCGGGAACGTCGGGCAGGTCGAAATTCACCACGTGGCTGACGCCTGGGATGTCGATCCCGCGGGCGGCAATGTCCGTCGCGATGAGCACGCGCGCCTCGCCCGAGCGGAACTGCGCCAACGCGCGCTCGCGCTGCGCCTGGCTCTTGTTGCCGTGGATTGCGTTCGCTGGAAGCCCCGCTGCTTCGAGCAAGCGGACGATCTTGTCGGCCCCGTGCTTGGTGCGGCTGAAGACCAGTGCCCGTTCGACATCCTGGTTGCGGAGCAAATGAGTCAGCAGCGCCGTCTTCTCCGTCTGGTTGACGAACGTGAGGCGTTGCTCGACCCGGTCGACCGTCGTCGCGGTCGGTGTGACCGACACTTCGGCCGGATTGGTGAGATAGCGGTCGGCCAGCTCCTTGATCGCTCGCGGCATCGTCGCCGAGAAGAACAGGGTCTGGCGCTTGGCCGGAACCAAAGCGACGATGCGCTTCAGCGCATGGATGAAGCCCAGGTCGAGCATCTGGTCGGCCTCATCGAGGACGAGGATCTCGAGCTCGCGCAAACTGAGCGCGCGCTGGTCGATCAGGTCGAGCAGGCGGCCCGGGGTCGCGACGAGTACATCAAGGCCGCGCGCGACGGTGCGCACGCTCTTGCCGTTGGGAACGCCGCCGAAGATAACTCCGACCGACAGGCGCATGAAGCGGCCGTAGGCCTCGGCGCTCTTGGCGATTTGGGCGGCAAGCTCGCGGGTCGGTGCGAGCACCAGCATCCGGATCTGGCCGGGCTTAGGAACGTTGCGCGCCGCCGCGAGCCGGTCGAGCGAGGGCAGCATGAAAGCCGCCGTCTTGCCCGTGCCGGTCTGGGCGATGCCGAGGAGATCGCGGCCGGTAAGGACCGTTGGAATGGCTTGGAGCTGGATTGGCGTCGCCTGCCAATAATCTTTCGCGGCGAGCGCATCGAGCAGGGGCTTCGACAGCCCCAGGGACATGAATGACATTATGAAAAATTCCAATATTTGCGCGCGCGGCCGGCGCGTGAATGCGCAAGCCGCGAGCGGGGTCAAAAGAGCGCCCCGCGTGAATAGGAGAGCAAGAAGTCGAGGCGCGGGCCGGTTACCGCCGAAGCGTTGAGCCGATCACGCCGCTTGAAAAAAGCGCCTCGTGTTGCGGTGCAATATAGACGTAGTTGTTAAAAAGTCCACCTCAGGCGGGATTCACCGCTCCCGGCTCGACGCGGAAACGCGATGCAGCGCCAATTCCAGCGAACAAATTCGCCTCCGTCGCTGTCATCCAGACCTGACCGCGACCCTCCAGGCGCGCAAACAAAGCGGCGCGGCGTTTCGGGTCGAGATGCGCGGCCACTTCGTCCAGCAGCAGGAGCGGCGGCTCGCCACGGCGGTCGGCGACTAGCTCGGCATGGGCAAGCACAAGACCGAGCAG
The DNA here is from genome assembly GCA_963849435.1 of uncultured Alphaproteobacteria bacterium. Lineage (GTDB taxonomy): Bacteria > Pseudomonadota > Alphaproteobacteria > Sphingomonadales > Sphingomonadaceae > Sphingomicrobium. Next base: position 177,429 of record CAWKHO010000016.1, on the reverse strand, counting down.
GAGCGCCTTCTGCTCCCCGGTCGACGATTGCGCCGCCGGCATCTGCTTGGCGCGGTGTGTGATCGCCAAATCCTGCCGGTGCGGACCCTCGATGGCGCGCCCAGCCGCAGCATCGCGACCGCGATTGGCCGCGAGCGCCGATGCAAGGTCGCGCCGATCCCAGCCCTCCAGTGCAATCGCCGCACGCGCGAATTCGTCTTCGGGCGCCCCGGCCAGGCGCTCGTCGAGCGCGGCGACGGTGCGGGCGCGAGCCTCCCCGATGGCGGCGCCGTGCTCAGCCATCGCGTCCTCAAGCGCGGTGAGCCACGCGGCGTCCAAACTTTCCTCGGCGAGCAGTTTGTTGCGAGCCCGCATCGCCGCTTCGTAGCGCGCCGCATGGTGCGCGTGGCTCGGTTCGAGCGCGAGCACCAGCCGGTCGAGAAAGCGCCGCCGGTCACCCGTAGAGCCAAGGAACAAACGGTCCATGGCCGGTGTGAGCCAAAGCACCGATAGCCACCCGCTCAGCGAGTTCACCGATGCTGCGGCGCCGTTGACCCGCACCTGCCGCCGTTCCGGCGAGGCAGTCATGGTCCCTGTGCCAATATCCGTCTCTCCGACACGGGCCGCGACGGCCAAAGAACCGCTGCCGCCTTGCCGCGCCATCTCGCTGAGCGCCGCGCCGCGCAGACCGCGACCAGGCGTCAGCAGCGACACCGCCTCGAGCAGATTGGTCTTGCCTGCACCGTTCTCGCCAAACAGCAGGACAAAGCCCGATCCCGGTTCGAGCAAGGCCGAGGCGTACGAACGGAAATCTGTGAGGGCGAGGCGTCTGACGGGCACCGCCGCCGTCTAGCCGTTATTGTTCGCGGCGGTCGATCACTTCGTAATGGGTGGCACGCTCGTCGAAACGCTTGAGCACCGCGCGCGCCGCAGCCGGTACGTGGCTGACGCTGTAATCCTCACCCATGAACGCCTTGATCGCGTCCAGGCTGTCGAACCACATGAGCGTTTGAAACTCGACTTCATCGCCAAGCTCGCGCTTCATGAGGTCGATGTGCCGGAAGCCGGGAATCTTCCGGGCCTCAATCCCGGGAAATACTTCGGTGCGGACGATGCGCTCATACGCGCCGGCGTTCTCCGGCGAGGTCCAGCCGCGCCAGAGACGGCATATTATGGTCACGCCCGTTCAGCGCGGGCCGCGAATGCGCCTGTGGCCGGATCGAACTTAGTGAGCGTCCAGATGACACCTTCATGCGGATAGCACGAAGCGATTTTGCGTGGAGACGCCTTCACATCTTCCGGCCGAGCGATGATCGCCTTGAATTTGCCGCCAAGCTCGTCTCTCACGTGCAGTAGATGCCGGACACGCGCCGAATGGCCGGGACGACGACGCCAGGCAGCATCCAGATCCTTGTCGTCCACATATATGAAACTGCCATCCGCATCGCGGCGCACGCCATCGGCCCAGAGGACGAGAACGGCCGACTTTCCGTCTTCGCTAACACCGCTCCAGCTCCAGCGCGTGTTCTCCATTTCAACATCATAGTGGGCGAAAGCGTCGGTCTTGCTCCACTGCCCGGGCATACGTCAGACCCGCATCGGCATCAGCACGTACAGCGCGTTCGATTTGTCATTCTCGCGCAGGAGCGTTGGCGCGGCGGCGTCGGCGAGGTGGACCTCGACCGTGTCGCCGTCGATCTCGCCAAGGATGTCGAGCAGGTAGCGGGCGTTGAACCCGATCTCGAGGCCGTCGGCGCCATAATCGGCCGCCAGCTCCTCGGTCGCGAGGCCGTTCTCCGGACTGGTCACCGACAGAGTGACCTTGTCGCGATCGAGGCTGATCTTGACGGCGCGGGTCTTCTCACTGGCGATGGTCGAGACGCGGTCGACGCCCGCCGAGAAGCTCTTAGGATCGAGCTTCAGCAGCTTGTCGTTGGCGGTCGGGATCACCCGGTTGTAGTCGGGGAAAGTGCCGTCGATCAGCTTGCTGGTAAGGATCGCGCTGCCGAGCCCGAAGCGGATCTTGGTCGGCGACAGCGAGATTTCGACGGTGCCCTCGAGCTCCTCCACGAGCCGGTAAAGCTCAGCGATGGCTTTGCGGGGGACGATCACATCGGGCATGCCTTCGGCGCCGTCTGGCCTCGGCACGGTGACGCGCGCCAGGCGGTGGCCATCGGTCGCTGCTGCGCGGAGCTGGTCGTCGACCAGATGGAGGAAGATGCCCATCAGATAATAGCGCGTCTCCTCGGTCGAGATTGCGAAACGGGTCTTCTCGATGATCTGCCGGAGAGTTGCTGCTGGAAGCTCGAAGCGGGTCGGAAGGTCGCCCTCCGCGATCACCGGAAAATCATCGCGCGGCAGCGTCGAGAGATTGAAGCGCGAGCGGCCGGCGACGACCTGCATCTTGCCCTCGGCGGCGGTGAGCTCGACCTGACTGCCCTCAGGCAGCTTGCGCACGATATCGAACAAAGTGTGCGCGGAAACCGTAATCGCGCCCGGCTGCGTGACGTTGGCCGGGCACGCTCTCATCGACCTGTAGATCGAGGTCGGTGGCCATCAGCCTGATCGAGCCGTCCTCGCGCGCCTCAAGGAGGACGTTGGAGAGGATCGGGATGGTGTTGCGCCGCTCCACGACCGACTGGACGTGGCCCAGGCTCTTCAGGAGGACCGCCCGTTCGATCGTCGCTTTCATTATCTACCGCCCCATCTACGACACGCGTGCGGTGCACTATAGCGAGCCGTTCCGCCTGCGGAAGTGGGATGATGATTCAGGAGGCGCTTACTTCCCCGCTTTCTGCCCGACCGCTGGACCCTGCGCCGCCTTGCTCGGCATCAGGACAGCGTCGATTTCGTGAACGACACCGTTGGTGAATTGCTGATCGCCGTTGGTGATCGTCGCCTCGTCACCCTTGGCATCGGCAAGGACCGTCTTGCCGCCTTCCCTAGTCGCGGTCAGTGTCCCGCCGCCCATCGTCGCGAGCATCGCCTTGCCCTTGCCGGCATCAATCGCCTTGTCGATGTCGGCCACAAGAACGGTGCCGGGCAGGATCAGGTTGGTGAGCACGCCAGTCAGCTGCGGACGATTTGCGGGCGTGGCATCGAAGGTGCCCGCGGGAGCCTTGTCGAACGCGGCATCCGTCGGGGACGAATACGGTGTAGGGGCCGGGCCCGGCGAGCGTCTGATCGAGCCCCGCCGTCTTCGCAGCCGCGACAAACCTGCTGGCCGGCGCGAGCCCGGCGGCAATCGTCTTGCTGCCCGCGGCCTTTTGCGCGGCCGGGGTCTGAGCCGTCCTGTTGTCATTGTCAGTGCCGGACTTGGTGCAGGCGGCGGTCGCCAGCAGCGCCGCCGTCAGGCCGAGCGCGAGCGCATGGCTTCTCATGGGTTTTCTCCCGTCTGTTTTGCATACGAAACGGCCCGGCAACGCATGCCGGGCCGTCCGTGATCCATTGTCAGCCGAGATTTATCGCTGGCCTCAGGTCAGAAGCGAGGCGACAATCGCAGTCACCAGCCTCGTGACGGGGTCGACCTGATAGATGTAGCCGTTGTTATAGCGGTACATCGCATTCGGCGTGTCGTAATAGGTTGCCCGGTATGGGTAGGGCACATTGTACACATCATAGCCCATGGGCAGCGGCTGCCCGACCGAGAAACCCGGCGACATCAGTGCCGCGACCGAAGTGATCATGCTCGAGCGCGGGTCGTACTGGTAGATCGCACCGGGCGCGTACCAGTAATTGGTGTCGGGCGTGTCGTAGTACATCGACCGATACTGATAGGGCACGTTGTAATAAGCGTAAGACGAGGGCAGCATCTGCCCCACGCCATAGCCGCCGGCATAGATCGGGACCACGTCCTCGACCATGCCGTCGAACAATCCGCCTGATAGACAACGCCATACTCGTAGCGGTTACAGACGTCGCCGTAGTCCGGGTAGAACGCGTTGAAGCCGTAATCGGCCGGGACGTAGCTGCTCATATAATCGCTGGGCAGATACTGACCGGGCAGATAGCCGCCGGCCATCAACGGCAGCAGCGCATCGATCACATTGTTGCTGCGGTTGACCTGGTAGAGATACCCGTCGCCGTACCGGTAATAATAATCGGGCGTATCCGGATACAGGTACGACATTGCCGGCGAGAGCGCGTTCAGCGCTGCGAAGCCCGTGAGCGACTCCCAATGGCGCGCCAAGCAGCCTTTGTGCCTGACCCGGAGGCATGCAGCCGTTATTCTTGGCCCATAGCCCCGGCGGGCAACCATTGATCAGCCCGCGATCGCTCGCCCCGTAATAGCGGCTGGCGAAGTCGTGGTTGACCGCGAACCGATCATGCTTGTGGAATGCGAACCCGTTGTGGGCGTCGAAACTGGTGGTTCGCGAACTGCTGATGCTCGAACGCTTGCTGCTGGCGTGCATTGCGCCCGGCAGCTGCTGATGCTGGAATTGCTGACGAGCGAACGCCTGCTGCTGGCCATGCCCGCCACGGCGACTTGCTGCGGGCGAACGCCTGCTGCTGGCCATGGCCGCCGCCGCGGAACTGCTGGCGAGCGAACGCTTGCTGCTGGCCATGGCCGCCGCCACGGAACTGCTGGCGAGCGAATGCCTGCTGCTGACCGTGCCCACCGCGGAACTGCGGCCGGGCGAATGCTTGCTGACCGTGGCCGCCACCGCCGCCGCGGAAGGCGAAATTGCCGCCTCCGCCGCCGTGGCCGCCGCCGCCACCGCGGAACGCCGCGAACCCACCGCCGCCACCGTGGCCGCCGCCACCGCCACCGCGGAACGCTGCGAACCCACCGCCGCCGCCGTGGCCACCGCCACCGCCTCGTTGCCGCGGCTGGCTGACCGCCGCCACCGCCGCGTTGCGCGGCGGGCGGCCACCGCCGCCACCGCCATGGCCGCCACCTGGCTTTGCTGCAGCCGGAGCCGCGATCGCCAGAGCGGCGACACCAGCGGCGAGAAATAGCCTGGTCATGAGAATTCTCCCTTCGAACGGCAAAAACGGTCCATCGACCGCACCGTTCCTTCGGTTAAACGGATGGAACCTGTGCCTTAGCGCATCTAGGGTGAACCTGAAATTACTTTGTTGTTCAGATACTTGGGTCTGGCACCCAGGCGAAACGCAGGTGCTTGACGCAGATCAGCATCAGCGCCGCAGCGAGGAGATAGAAGGCGGTCGTGCCGACGGCGGCATAGCGCAAGGCCTCCCCCCCGTAGGTCTTCTTCAGGACATCGGAGACGTGGCCGATGAGCACGGGCCCGACGCCGAGACCGACGAGATTATTGATCAACAGAAAGCTTGCCGATGCCGTAGCGCGCATTGGCCGCTCCACAAGGTGCTGCACCGCGGTCGTCACCGGTCCCAGCCAGAGGATGTTCAACGCGTTCGGAATAAGCAGCAACGGCCAGGCAAGCCAAAGGTTAGGAACCATCAGACCGAGCGCGAAAGTCGGCGCAGTGATCAGCCAGGCGACGGCCGGGAGCTTCGCGTACCAGCCGCGGTCGCGTTGCCCGAGGCGATCGGCGAACCAGCCGCCCGCGAACACTCCGACCGATCCGCCAATGAGCAGCAGCGAGCCAACGAATTGGGCGCGTTCGATTATCCCCAGACCGAAACTGCGCTCGAACACCGATGGCGTCCACAGCAGCAGACCGTAACCCGCAAGCGAGCTGAAGGACGCCGCAAACGCGAGCAGCCAGAACGCCGGCTTGCGCGCGAGCAAGCGAAAAACCTCCACGAGCGGCACCCGCGCGGCTGGCTTGGTCGGGGCATCGCCGACGAGGATCACCATGATCGGCGCCAGGATCACTCCCGCACTCCCCATTGCGACGAACGCGGCACGCCAATTGATCCAGGAGGCGAGATAAGCCCCAATCAACGTGCCCGCGGTACTTCCGAGAGGGATTCCGAGCGAGAATATCGCAAGCGCCCGCGCCCGCCGCTCAGCGGGAAAATAGTCGGCAATGAGCGCGTAAGAGGGTGCAACGCCGCCCGCCTCGCCAATCCCGACGCCCATTCGGAAGATGAAAAGCTGCACGAATGAGCTTGCCGTCCCGCACAACGCGGTAAATGCGCTCCACAGAGCAACGGCGCCGGCGATCACTCTGCTCCGGCTGGTGCGATCGGCGAGGTAGGCAAACGGAATGCCGAGCAACGAATAGAAAATCGGCGAAGGGCGGACCGCTGAGCAGACCGAACTGCGTGTCCGTCAGCCGCAGATCCCGAATGATTGGGCCGGCAAGGATTGCGAGAATTTGCCGGTCGAGGAAGTTGAAGATGTACGCGATGAGCAGGAGTGCGAGCACGACTGCGGCGCTTCGCGGCGGTGCTCCAGCCTTGGTCATGAAAGCGCTCTCAGCAGCGCGACCAGGCGATCGACGTCGTCCTCATCCTGATAGATTCCGAACCCGATCCTCAGCACGTCGCCGCGGACGTCGGTGATGCAGTTTTGCGCCTTGAGCTGCGCGTACCAGCGCTGCGCTTGCGGACTGCGGAAGCGCGAGGAACCGCGCGTGCACCGCGCCGTCGAGCGGGTTGAGCAGCTCGGCATCGGCCAGCGGAGTTCTCTCGATAGCGCCGAGCAATTGCTGCTGAAGGCCTGCCACGTAAGCCGAAACACGGGCAGTCGTGAGGCTCGTTTTCCTGGAGCATGCGCTGCACGGCATTGAACCGGTAAAGGCCAGAAGGATCGAAAGTCGCGCCGAGGAAGCGGCTGGCGTCTTTCGCGTAACCGACGCTTCCCGGCGGCAGGCTCAAGTCCTCGAACTCCGCGAACCAGCCGGTGATCGGCGGCCGTGGACCGAAGCCGGGTGGCGCGTGCATGAACGCGCATCCTTCGCCCGCCATCGCATATTTGTAGCCGCCGCCGAGGTAGAACGCCGACTTCGCAGCCCCTTCGCTGAACGGTCGCTCGACCGCCATGAAAGCGTGATAGCCATCGATCACGACCCACGGTCCCGCCGCACGACCGAGTGATGCCAGTTCCTCCACTCTGTCGAACGTCCGCCCGCTGCCGAACAGCACCTGGCTGACGAACACAAGATCGTGATCGCCCGACTTCGCCGCCGCGAGGAAGCGCGGGGTGAAAGTCTCGAACGGTTCGACGGTGATACGCTCGACGACCGCCACTCCAGCTTCCTCCCAGCGCGCGAGCTGCCGTCGAGCACTGTGGAATTCACCATCGCTCGTCAGCACCCGAATGGGCCGCATCGCGGCGGCTGCGGCGAATAGCCGAACGAGCAGCTCGTGCGTATTCGGCGCAAAGACGACTGCGTCGGGCATGCCCGTACCCAGCTCGCGCGCGACATGGGCCTGGGCCTCGGGCCAGACCTCGTCCATGACCTTGTCCCACTTGCGGTCGGCGAGACGCGCGGCGTCGTTCCACGCCTCGACCTGGCCCTCGAAGCTCGCGTCCGGCCAGAGATGGTGGCTGTGCGCCGCGAAATGCAGGCGTTCGGGATCGGCCGACAGGCTGCGGCTGAACAAAGGCTTGAAGCTCAAAGAGCGGTCCTCAGCGACCACAGCTCCGGAAATATGCGCTTTTCGAGCGTCGAGCGCAGATATGGCGCGCCGGCCGATCCGCCGGTTCCCGGCCTGTTGCCGATGATCCGCTCGACGGTGAGCACATGCTTGTGGCGCCAGCTCGCCAGCGCATCGTCGATGTCCACGAGCTTTTCGGCGAGTTCGTAAAGCTCAAACAAGCGATCTGCATCGCGATAGACTTGAAGCCACGCGTCAGCGAGCGCCTCGACCGAGCGGTCGCCGACGTCGAACCCCGCTCGGGAGAGCGCGCCGATCGCGCAATCGCGGAGGCTCGGCTGCTCGAGCGCATTCTTCAGGCGTGCATGCGCGCTGGAGCCGGGCTCATAATGTTCGAGGAAGCGCGGATCTTTGAGCCCCAGGCGATATTCCAGCTCGCGGAATTGCGCCGATTGGAAGCCAGAGCTGGTGCCCAGGACATCGCGGAACTTGAGATAGTCGACCGGGGTGAGCGTTGAGAGGACGTCCCAGGACAGGGTCATCACGGCCTGGATTCGGCTGATGCGCGCCATGGCCTTGTAGGCTTCGGCGAAGCGGTCTTCCCCCACCAGAGCGATCGCGAGGTCAAGCTCGTGCAGCATCTGCTTCATCCACAGCTCTTTGGTCTGGTGGATGACGATGAACAGCATCTCGTCGTGAAGGTCCGACAGCGGGCGCTGCGCCGACAGCAGCTGATCGAGCTTTAGATATTCGGCATAGCTCATGCCGGCGGGCGTCGCGGTCATGCCGCGGGCTTAAGGCAAAGCCGCACTATGCGGAAGCGGCCGGACTCCTAATAGGGTCCGCGACCGCCGCCACCAGGGAGCCCGGGCGCTCCAACCGTGCCGATTCCGCCGAACAGCTCCTCGAAGAAGCTCTTCTGGCGACCGAGCGTCGGCGTGCTCCGCTTGCTCGGCGCGACGTTCATCACAAGCTCCTTGCCCGTGCGGTCGACCGCAACGACATTGCCGGCCTGGTCGAAGCGGACGTGCACGACGAGTTGCTTTTTCACCCTCGGGTCGCGGAAGGCGATCTGCTGCGTATCGCGGGACACATAATACCAGTCATTGGGCGTGAACTCACCGGTGAAGCTCGGCCGTCCGAGCAGCTTTTCGACCGATGCCTTGTTGTCGACTCCGGGCTGGACCGAACTTGCCAGCTGCGTATCGATAACCGCGCCCTTGTGCGCATATTGCGCGGCGCAGCCGGCGAGCGAAGCCGCCCCGGCAAGGGCCATCGAAATCCTGAACAGCGCGAGCTTCATTATCGATCATCTCCCGGGACGTCCGCGCGCCCAAACTCTCTGGCGGTCTTGCCTGCGCGGTCAGCGGCCTCAATATGCTGGCGACAAGCCGTGGCGCAAGCGCGAAGGACGCTATGCTGGGAAACCTGTTCCGCACATTAACGGCCGAACCGAGCCGGGGCGCCAAGCTGTTCGCCGCGGCGACGGCTGAAGCGCGCAAGCCGCACTGGTATATCGAGGGGGCGGTGCCGGACACGATCGACGGGCGCTTCGCCGTGCTGGCGACGGTCCTGGCTCTGGTGATCGTGCGGCTCGAACAGCTGGGTCAGGAAGGCAATGCGGCATCGGTGGCGCTGACCGAGCGTTTCATCGAGGTGATGGAATTGGAGCATCGTCAAATGGGGCTTGGCGATCCCAAGCTCGGCCGGACGGTGCGCAAGCTGGTCGGTTCGCTGTCACGCCGGGTGGCGCTGTGGCGCTCGGCCGCGGCGGGCGAGCGCGGGCTGGAGCGAAGCGGCGCGAGAGAGCTTGTACAAGGACGATCCGGGGCCCGATGCGCTCCAGCATAGCTCGGCGGCGCTTCAGCGGCTGTGGACGGCGATCGCTGGCGCCGGTGTCGACGCGCTCGTCGATGGGAGGCTCGAATGACCGACCGCTTCGCGCATCACCTGCGACTCGACCAGTATCGGGGATGGCGAGCGGCTCGATCTCACTGCCGACGAGGACGAGCGCAGCGCCATTGCGCGGCGGCTCGGGCTTGGCGCGCTGTCGTGCCTGGAAGCGCATGCCGCGCTCTCCCGCGAGGGTGAGATCGTGCGCGCGCGCGGCCGCCTTGCCGCGGCGCTCGAGCAGAGCTGCGTCGTGACGAACGAGCCCGTGCCGGCGCATATCGACGAAGCCGTTCGAGCTCGTCTTCATGCCCGAACCTGAGGCCGCAGAGGAGAGGATGAGATCGAGCTCGGCGGAGGCGACCTCGACGTCGTATTCCACGACGGCTCGGAAATCGACCTTGGGACGGCGATCGCGGATACGCTCGCCCTCAGCCTCAACCCCTATCCGCGCAGCGCAGGCGCTGAGGCGGCGTTGAAAGAAGCCGGCGTCCTCAGCCGAATCCGAAGCAAGTCCGTTCGCCGCGCTGGCCAAGTTGAAGACAGGAAGCGAAGGCTCCTAGAACGGAACGTCGTCGTCCAGGTCGGTGTCGAACGCCGCCGGCTGCGGGCGTGACTGGGGCCGCGCAGGCGCGCCGCCGGTGTCCCCGAAATCCTCGCTGAACGCGCCGCGTCCCGCGCCTCCGCCAGCCGAATCGAGCAGCACCAGCTCACCGCGGAACTTCTGCAGCACGATCTCGGTCGTGTAACGGTCGTTGCCGGACTGGTCGGTCCATTTGCGGGTCTGGATCTGGCCCTCGAGATAAACCTTGGAGCCCTTGCGCAAATAGCTCTTCGCGACCCGGCCGAGGTTCTCGTTGAAGATCACGACATTGTGCCACTCGGTCCGTTCCTGGCGGTTGCCGTCGCGGTCCTTCCACTGCTCCGAGGTGGCGACCCGCATGTTGACGACCTCGCCGCCGTTGTTGAGCGAACGCGCCTCCGGGTCCGCGCCCAGGTTGCCGACCAGGATCACCTTGTTCACGCCCGCCATCTCACGCTCCTCCAAGTCCCGCGGCGACCGCAATCCAGTAGGTCGCTCCAGCAGCGAGATAGGCCAGTGCGAACAGATAAGTCACCATGAAAAGCGGCCACTTCCAGCCGTTGGTCTCGCGCCGGGTAACCGCGATGGTGGAGATGCACTGCGGCGCGAATACGAACCAGGCGAGGAAGGCGAGCGCCGTCGGAAGCGGCCAGCGGTGCCGCAGCTTTTCGACCAAGGTTTTGTTCTGCGAGGGATTGTCACCCTCGTCGATCGAATAGACCGTCGCAATCGCGCTCACCGCGACTTCGCGCGCCGCCATTGCCGGGAGCAAAGCGAGCGCGATGTCGTGATTGAAACCGATCGGCTTCACGACTTTCTCGATGCCCGTGGCGATGTGCCCGGCGATCGAGACTTCGCTCTGCTTCTGGCCCGGCCCGGCCTGCGGAACGCTGGCGAACGCCCACAGGACGATCGTCGTCCCGAGGATGATCGTGCCGGCGCGCTTGAGGAAGATCTGCGCGCGGGTGAGGAGGCCGATCCCGACGTCCTTGAGCGAGGGCATCTGATATTTCGGAAGCTCCATCATGAAGCCGCCGCCGCCGCCCCTGAGAACGCCGCGGCGAAGTGCGAACGCGGCGAGCAGGGCCCCGGAGATCCCGCTGACGTAGAGCCCGAACATCACCAGCCCTTGGAGGCCGACGCCGTAGCCGACGTTTCGGTTCGGGATGAACGCTGCAATGACGAGCGTGTAGACCGGAAGCCGCGCCGAGCAGGTCATCAGCGGCGCCACGAGGATGGTCGTCAGCCGGTCCTTGGGATCGTCGATCGTGCGAGTCGCCATGATCCCCGGCACAGCGCAGGCGAAGCTCGACAGCAGAGGAATGAACGCGCGGCCAGAGAGACCCGCGCCGTGCATCAGCTTGTCCATCAGGAATGCCGCGCGGACCATGTAGCCGGTGCCTTCGAGGAGCAGGATGAAGAAGAACAGGATCAGGATCTGGGGCAGAAAAGTGACGACCGCTCCGACTCCGGCGATCGCACCGTCGACGACCATCGAGCGAAAAAGGCCCGGCGGGAGCGCGTTCGAAACGAGCGCCGACAGCCAGGCCACACCATCGCCGATCCACGCCATCGGTGCGGCGCTCCACGCGAACACGCCCTGGAACATGACGAACATGACCAGCGCGAGGATGATCGGGCCGATGATCGGGTGGAGCAGCACCGAGTCGAGGCGGTGGGTCCAGCGCCGCACCGGAGTTTCGCGCACCACCGCGGCGGTCGCAATCTCGCGCGCCCGCCGCTGCAACAGGATGAGGTCACTCTTCACATGCTTGTGCACGCCGCAACGCGGTGCCGAAAGCATGTCATCGAGCGCCGCATGGAGCTCGGTCACTCCGCGACGGCGCACCGCGATCGTCTCGACCACCGGGACGCCGAGCTCCTGCTCGAGCTTGGCAGGATCCAGCTCAAGTCCGTCGCGCTTGGCGAGATCAACCATGTTCAGCGCGACGATCGTCGGCAGGCCGAGCTCGATCAGCTGAAGCGCGAAGCGCAAATGATTGTCGAGGTTCGAGGCGTCGAGGACGATGATCAAGGCGTCGGGCTGGCGCTCGCCTTTCTGCCGGCCGAGCAGGACATCGCGTGTAACGGCTTCGTCGGGACTGGCAGGATCGAGGCTGTAGGCGCCGGGAAGATCCACCATCTCGACCGGCCGCCCATCAGCGAGCGTAAGCCGGCCCGACTTCCGCTCAACCGTTACGCCGGGATAGTTGGCCGACCTTCTGCCGCGCGCCCGTCAGCGCGTTGAACAGCGCGCTCTTGCCGGCATTTGGACTGCCGGCAACCGCCACGAGTGGGAGAGGATTCACTTCGGTGCTGGGACGACGCGCACCGCGCCCGCATGCCTCCGCCGGATCGCGACGGTCATGCGTCCGACGCGAATCGCAATCGGGTCGCGGCCGAAGGGTCCAAGATGCAAGGTCTCGACCGCGACGCCCTCATCGAAGCCGAAATGCTTCAGCCGGTTGGCTTCGCCGTGGTCGAGCGCGTCCCAGTCGATCGACGCGACGAGCGCCTTCGTCCCCAGCTTCAGCTGGTCGAGACCGATGGTCTCCGGCTGGTAGTGCGCGTTCATTCTTGCAACTGATTATCATTAACGAGTTGAAAATTCCATAACGAAAGTAGCCGCGCCCGCTCGTCCGCCGCAATACGGCGTATTACCGGGGTGGGTAGCGCAGGCGCCCGAAGAAGCGGGATGGGCTCAGGCGCCGGTCGGAAGAGCCGCGCCACTCGGCCTTGAACTTCTCGATCCGCATCACGTCGTCGATCCGGCGGTCGAGGAAGGCCGCGGTCTCGCTCCAGCCCTCGCTCTGGTCGTCCAGCCAGGCGAGCAAGGTCGAGCCATAGACCGCGCCCAGGGTCATGCGCTTGGTGTAGTGGTTGAAGTCGGTGCTGGTATCGCCGGCGATCCGCCACATGTGATCGGCGGTGCGCCAGCCGATGCGGAGCGCCAGCGGCACGTTCTGCGGCATTGCGAGAATCGCCAGCGCCCGCCGCACGGCTTCCCGCGCCGGACCCATGATCTCGAGCCGCCGCCAGACCAGCGAGCGGATCTTCTCGCGAATCTTCATGCTCTCCATCCGCTTGGGCGTGGCCCACGCCTCGAGCGCGCGGTCGACCTCCTGGATGTAGAGGTCGATCACCTCCGGCTGGCGCTTCGGCATCGCCAGCCGCGCCTGTACCGGGTCGATCCCGAGTTGCCCGGCCGCGGCTGTCGATCGCCTTGGGCGTCCAGCCGTCGAACACCGCATTTTCGCCGACCGCGAGCGCCAGGCGGCGGCGCAGCTGTTCGAGGGGACTCGGCTTGTCCATGCCGGTCAACTGGGCTGCTCAGCCGGCGTTCGCAACCCCCCGGTCGGGCAGACGCACGAGCACCAAAGCGGCGGCGATCGCGGCGGCACCGAGCCAATCCACCGGCCTTAGAGTCTCGCCGTAAGCGAGCCAGCCGATCAGCGCCGAGATCGCGGGCTGGGTTAGCAATGTCAGTCCGACCACCAGCGGCGGCAGCGCGCCAATCGCATAGACCAGCAGTCCCTGACCGAGCACCTGGCTGCCGAGCGCGAGCAGAAAAAGCGCAGTCCAGTCGTCGGGGATGACGCGCTCGCCGAGCAGCAGCGGCACCGGGAGGAGCATCAGCGCCCCGAAAGCGCTGGCGAGGAACAACAACGGCAGCGACTGGATCGAGCCGCGCGCCCGCTGAACGGCGATCAGATAGCCGGTGTAGAGGAGGCCCGCGAACAGCGCGAGCAGATCGCCGGTGAGATTTCGCGAGGAAAGCTCGGCGCTGCTCCCTATCAGCAACGCTGCGCCAGCGACCGCGGTGGCTAGCGCCGCGCCCTGCATCAGCGAGGGCGGCCGACGAGCGAGCCACAGCCCCCAAACCGCAAAGGCGAAACTCGACGTGTTACCGAACAATGTGGCGTTGCCGAGCTTCGTCCTGCTGTATTCCGGCGTGCCAGGCGGCGAGATCCGCCGCGAAGAAGAAGCCCGCGATGCCGATCAGCACAGCGAGTTGGCGCCCGGGCCAGTGGACCGGCTGCTTCGTCAGCGCGGCGATCGCGAACAGGAACGGCAGAGCGAGCGCCATCCTCCAGAAGCCCGCCGCGACCGCGCCGACTCCGGACAGCCGTACGAGCCACGGCCCGAACGCCAGCGCGCTGCTGCCAATGAGCAGCGCGGGAAAGGCGAACGGGTGCGGTTTCGGATGTGGCGAGATGCTACACTCCCGTCATGCTGAACGTGTTTCAGCATCCCTGCTGATGGAGCGCGACGCCCTTCCCGGAAATGCACCCTGAAACAAGCTCAGCGTGACGGATTCACGGCGCGTATTGCTCCCGCAGTTCATAGAGCGCGAGCGCCGCCCGAGCGGCATGGCCGCCCTTGTCGCCGCGCTTGGGATCCGCCCGGTCGAACGCCTGCGCTTCGTTCTCTACTGTCAGCACTCCGTTGCCGATGGCAAACCCCTGAAGCGTCAGGTCCATGAGCCCGCGCGCGCTTTCTTCGGACACGACCTCGAAATGATAGGTTTCGCCGCGGATCACGACGCCCAGCGCGACAAATGCGCAAAAGCGCCCGCTGCGCGCCGCCAGCGCAATCGCACCCGGAAGCTCGAGCGCACCAGGAACCGTCATCGTCTCATGCTTGTGGCCCGCCGCTTCGATCGCGGCGCGCGCTCCCTCGAGGAGCATGTCGTTGAGGTGGGGGTAGAAGCGCGCCTCGGCGAGGAGAATGATGGACATGGGCTATTCCGCTCCCTGAAATGCGCGTTCCTCGACGATCGCGAGGCCATAGCCGGCGAGCGCGACTGGGGAGTGGTGGGTGTTCGTCAGCAGGATCATGTCGTGGATGCCAAGCGCTGCGAGGATCTGCGCGCCGGTGCCGTAACCGCGCACCGCGTCTCCAGCCTCGGCGGCCTTGCCGGCGCGGAGATCGGTCGATCGCGAGAGCGAGCCCGGCGCCGCCGCGTGCAGCGCAACCAAAACGCCCGAGCCCTCCTCCTCGATCGCCCGCATCGCGCCGTGGAGCAGTCCCGAGCGCGGCCCAGCTTCGCCGAGAACGTCGCCGAACAGGTCGAGGCTGTGCATGCGCACCAGCACCGGCCCGGACGTGTCGAGCGCGCCGTGGACCAGAGCGAGCTGCTCCTCGCCGCTCGACTTGTCGCGGAACACCTGGGCATTCCATTCGGCGCCGCTCTCCGCGGTGAACGGCGTCGTCGCGACGCGTTCGACCAGATGATCCTTCTTCAGCCGGTAGGCGATGAGATCGCGGATGGTGCCGATCTTGAGCCCGTGAGCGCGGGCGAAATCCATGAGGTCGTCCATCCGCGCCATCGCGCCGTCGTCGCGCATGATCTCGCAGATCACGGCGCTGGGGTTGAGACCGGCGAGCCGGGCGACGTCGACCGCCGCCTCCGTATGGCCGGCACGCACGAGTACCCCGCCCGGCCGCGCAACCAACGGAAAGACGTGGCCGGGAGAGACCAAAGCGTCCGGTCCGTTCCCCGCATCGATGGCGACTGCGATGGTGCGCGCCCGGTCCGCAGCACTGATTCCGGTCGAAATGCCCTCCTTCGCCTCGATCGAGACGGTGAAAGCGGTCTCGTTGCGGCTGCGGTTGGTGCGGGTCATCGGTTCGAGGCCAAGCTGGTCGGCGCGATCCTTGGTCAGCGCGAGGCAAATGAGGCCGCGCCCGTGCCGCGCCATGAAATTGACCGCATCGGGAGTCGCCATCTGCGCGGGAATGACGACATCGCCCTCATTCTCGCGCATTTCGTCGTCGACGAGGATGAACATGCGCCCGTTGCGCGCTTCGTTGATGATCGCCTCGGTCCCGACGAGGACTTCAGCGGTCCCGCGCTGGATCAGCTTTTCGAGCCGGCTCAGCGTGTCTGCGGTCGGGTTCCATTCGGACGAGCCGAGCTTGCGCAGGCTGTTCGGGTGCAATCCGGCGGCGCGGGCGAGGCCGGCGCGGCTGATCTCGCCGGTGGCGATGACGGCTTCGAGCCGCTCGATGAGAGTCGTCGACATGGCCGCGTCATATCACATCGCAATGTGATGAAAAGTAGGCACAGCGATGTTTCTACTGTGCGCGGGCGGCCAACATCCGGTCGATATAGCGCGCGAGCACGTCACCCTCCACATTCAACTGTTGTCCGACGGCGATTTGCCCGAGGGTGGTTTGCTGCGCCGTGTGGGGGATGATGTTGACGGTGAAGGCCGTCGAATTGTCCCATCTCGCACGTGTTGACCGTCAGCGACACGCCGTCGAGGGCGATCGAGCCCTTCGGCGCGACCATCGGCCCAAGCTGGCGCGGCACCCGGACGTCGATCGCGTCGAATCGCCTTCGGAACTGACGCCATCACCTCGCCGATCGAATTGACGTGACCGGTGACGATATGGCCGCCGAGCTCGTCGCCGAGCCGAAGCGATCGCTCGAGGTTTAGCTTCGCGCCCTCGCGCCAGCGGTCGGTTGCGGTGCGCGAGACGGTTTCGCCCGACACATCGACCGCAAACCAGTCGTCGCCCTTGTCGACGACGGTCAGACACGCGCCCGAGCAGGCGATCGACGCGCCAAGCTCGATCGTGGACGTGTCGTAGCCGGTCTCGATCTCAAGCCGCAGATCGCCCCGCTGCTCGACCTTGCGGACGATGCCGATGTCGGTGACGATCCCGGTGAACATGGGCGCGGCCTAGCTCTCCCGCACCCGCTCGTAAACTTCGAGCCGGTCGACCCCGAGCTTCTGCTCGTCGACGAAACGCCAGCGGCCGTGGGCGTCGGCGATCGCATCGAGGCCGACATAGCCGAACGACGACTTGCCCTCGCCGACGATGATCGGCGCTCGGTAGATCAGGATGCGGTCGACAAGATCCTCGGCAAGAAACGCCGTCGCGGTCGCCGAGCCGCCCTCGACGAAAAGGTCGTTGACGTCATGAAGTCGATAGACATCTTGCGGATTTCGCAGCGTTTCCCAGCCGTCGACCGCGTCGCCGCGGGTGAGCAGGGCGCGCCTGGGCGACCTTTCCTCCAGACCCGGCAGCCGCACATCGAGCCGCGGCTGGTCGGCGAGATAGGTGCCGCGGCCGACGAGGATCATATCGCTGTGCGCACGCTCGCGATGGACATGGCGGCGGGCGTCCTCTCCCGTAATCCACTTCGATTCGCCCGATGGCAGCGCGATCTTGCCGTCGATCGACAGCGCGAGCTTGAGCGTGATCCGCGGCCGCCCCAGCGTCAGCCGCGTCAGCCAGCCGGAAAGCGAGCGCTTGGCCGCCTCGCGTCCAACGCCGAGCTTCACATCGATTCCGGCCGTCGCGGAGACGCTTGATCCCCTTGCCCGAAGTACGCGGATCGGGATCCTTCAGCGCGATCACGACGCGCGCAGGCTTGGCCGCGATGAGGAGATCGGTGCAGGCCGGGCCGCGCGGGCTTGCATGCGCGCACGGTTCGAGCGTGACATAGACGGTCGCGCCCCGCGCGCGCTTGCCGGCCTGATCGAGCGCCACTGCTTCGGCGTGGGGCCGTCCGCCGGCCGCGGTCGCGCCTTTGCCGACGATTCTGCCGGCGGAGGACACGATCACGCAGCCGACGTTGGGGTTGGGCGCCGAGCGCCCGCGCGCGTCCTTGCCGAGCGCCACCGCTTCGGCCATGAAGCGCGCATCGGAATTCACATCCCGAGCTCGTTCGCGAGCTTCTGATATTGCCGCTGCTGCTCTTTCTGCGCGGCGATCTTCGCCATCATGTCCTTCTTCTGGTCGGCGATGATCTCGGCATCGGTCCGGTTGGACGGATACAGCTGGACATAGGTGACCTGTTCGGGCGGCGGGGCGCCGGTCATCGGGTCCATCGAGGAACTCGATGACGATGATGGCGGTGACCAGCAGAGCAAGCGCAGCGCCGATCCTTTGCTCGCGGCTGCTGTGGCGCATGACGGCGGAGAGATCGCGAAATGCCGCGCGGGGACTGACGGGCCGAGGAAACCAGGACATGCGCAGGAAATAGGGCTGGCGGGGGGCGACCGCCAGCCCCGGGGCGAATCAGCCGTTGAGCTCGAAGCGCAGCGTGATCACTTCGGACGAGGCGACCGGGTGGCCGTCGTCCATCGCCGGCTTGTAGCGCCAGTGGGCGATGAGGTGCCTGCGGGCCGCTTCGAGAAATGCGGCATCGGTCCGCCCGACCGGATCGACAGCGACGACGCGCCCGCTTGCGTCGATGGTGAGCTTGAGGCGAAGCGTCGCTTCCTCTCCATTGTCGAGTTTGGAGGACGGGTAAGGCGGCTTCAGCTCGGACGCTGGGGTGAGAAGCAGTGCACCGCTGCTAATGCCGTGCGGCGCAGGGAGCGGCCTTGGCTGAGGAATTGGCTGAGGAAACGGATCAACTGGTCCAGGATCGAACGTGGTCGGCCCTGGGTTGACGTTTGGACCGGGCGGGAGCGGCACGGGCGTTGGATCGTGCCAGGTCGTTGGGCCGGGCTGAGGCCGCGGCCAGATGCGGCATCGGGTTCGGCGGAGGGGGCTGTGGTATCGGGATCGGATCAACCACGATCGGCGGATCGGGCCGGTGCCGTTGGAACTCCATCTTCGCGCTCATGACTACGGCGAGCAGCGCCACGTGGACGGCGATGATTGCGAGCATGGCGTTGGGGTGCGGCTTGCGGTCGACGGCGACCGGGCGGCTGGCGGCGTAAGCGAGCATATAACCCTCCTTCACCTGATCCTGATGAAAGGAATGTTACATCATTACATTTGTTCCGCAAGAGGGAAATTTATCGGCGCGACGTGCTCTTTAGCGCTTGGCCGCGGCGTCAGCCGCTCGACCGCCCGGTCTTTCCCCATCCTGTGGATGAGGCCGGCCATCTCCGGGCCCGCTCTCGCGGCCGGTCAGCGCGAGGCGCAGCGGGTGGAAGAGCTCGCGGCCCTTCTTGCCTGTCGACTGTTTCAGTTGCTCGGTCAGCGCGCGCCACGGCTCCGCCGACCAGTCGAGCTGCTCGGCAATGGCCGCCGCGTCCCTGACGAGCAGCCGCTCGTCGTGGCTGAGCGAAGGTGGGTCGATCTCGCCGTGAAGCACCGCGAACCAAGCGGGAAAATCCGCCAGCCGCTCCAGGTTTGGCCGGAGTAGCAGCCAGTCCTCCTCGGTCGCGCCCTCTGGCAACCGGTCCGCCACGGCCGAAAAATCGAGCGTGTGCAGCAGCCGCGCATTGACCAGCTCGACCTCGTGCGGGTCGAAGTGCGCCGGCGCCCGGCCGAAGGTAGAGAAGTCGAAGCTCTCCGCCAGCTGGTCGAGGCTGGCGATCGGCTCGACCGGCTGCGAAGTCCCGATCCGCGCCAGCACCGACAGCAGCGCCATCGGCTCGACCCCTTCTTCGCGCAGATGCTCGGCGCCGTAGGAACCGAGCCGCTTCGACAGCTTGCCTTCCGCGGCGACCAGCAAAGCCTCGTGCGCGAACTCGGGCGGCTTCGCGCCCAGCGCCTCGAACATCTGGATCTGCGCAGCGCTATTCGACACATGGTCTTCGCCGCGGACGATGTGGGTGATGCCAAGATCGACGTCGTCGATCACGCTCGGCAGCAGATAAAGCCAGCTACCGTCCTCGCGTCGGACAACAGGGTCGCTCAGAAGCTTCGGGTCGAACTTCTGCTCACCGCGGATCAGGTCGGTCCAGACGATCGCCTGATCATGGTCGAGCCGGAAGCGCCAGTGCGGCTTCCGGCCTTCGGGTACGGGCGCATCGGACGGCTTTCGTTCATAGACCGGCGGCAACCCGCGCCCGAGCAGCACCTTGCGGCGAAGCTCGAGCTCCTCAGGCGGTTTCGTAGCACGCGTAGACGCGACCCGCCTCGCGCAGGCGCTCGAACTCGCGTTCATAGAGGTCGAACCGCTCCGACTGACGAACGATCTGGTCAGACGTCGAGGCCGAGCCATTCGAGATCGTCGCGAATTGCAGCATCGAACTCGGCCGTCGAACGCTCACGGTCGGTGTCGTCGATGCGCAGGATGAATTTGCCGCCGTTCTTCCTCGCGAAGAGGAAATTATGCAGCGCCGTGCGGATATTGCCGACATGCAGCCGGCCTGTCGGTGACGGCGCGAACCGCGTCGTGACGCTCATCGCGGCAGCTTCGTCGTGGGCCCGGTGTGGAAGAAGTTGCTGATCGGGTAGCGGCGGTCGCGGCCGAAGTTGCGGCTGCCGATTTTCACGCCCGGCGGCGCCTGTCGGCGCTTGTACTCGGCCTTGAGCAACATGGATTCGATGCTGCTGACCAGCGCGATCTCCTCGCCCGTCGCGAGCGCGACCTCCTTAACCGACATTTCCCGCTCGACGAGACCCTCGAGAATTCGATCGAGTACCGAATAAGGCGGCAGGCTGTCCTCGTCCTTCTGGTCCGGCCGGAGTTCGGCGGTCGGCGGCTTGGTGATCACGCGCTCGGGCATCACCGGCCCATCGGGGCCCAACGCACCCTCGGGCTTGTTGTCGTTGCGCCACCGCAGAGCGCAAAGACTGTGGTCTTGTAGGTGTCCTTTAGCACCGAATATCCCCCGGCCATGTCGCCGTAGAGGGTCGCATAACCGACGCTCATCTCGCTCTTATTGCCGGTAGTCAGCACCATCTGCCCATCGGCGTTGGATAGCGCCATCAAAGTCACCATCCGCAAACGCGCCTGCACATTCTCGGCAGCCAGGCCCTTGAGATTGGGCAGCATCGTATCGACGGCATCGACAGCGGGCACGATCGGAACGACGTCATGGCGGCAGCCGAGCATCCGCGCGCAAGCACGCGCGTCCTCAAGGCTCTCCTCGCTGGTGAATTTGGACGGGAGCATCACGCATCGCACCTTGTCCGCTCCCAGCGCATCGACGGCCACCGCAGCCGAAAGCGCGCTGTCGATGCCGCCGGACAGCCCGAGGATCACCCCGGGGAACCCGTTGCGGTTCACATAGTCGCCCAAACCGACCATCATCGCGCGGTAGACATCGGCCGGGAACGGATCGAGATCGTGGCTTGCGCGTGTCAGGCACCGCCAGCCGTCGGCCTGCCGCGCCCAGTCGGTGACCAGCAGCGTCTCTTCCCAATCGGGCATCTGCACCACCAACTCGCCATCCGGGTCCATGACGAAGGACGAGCCGTCGAACGCCAGCTCGTCCTGCCCGCCGACACGGTTGAGATAGGCGACTGGAAGTGCCGTTTGAAGCGCGCGGGCGCGAGCGATCTGCTGGCGCTGAATGTCCTTATCGAGCTCGTAGGGGCTGCCGTTGGGCACCAGCAGCATTTCCGCCCCGGCGTCGGCGAGATGCGCGCAGACGACCTCCTGCCAGATGTCCTCGCAGATCGGGACGCCGATCTTTACGCCTTTGAACTCGAGCGGCTCGGGCATGGGCCCGGGCGTGAAGATGCGCTTCTCGTCGAACGTGCCGTAATTCGGCAGCTCGCGCTTGAGCGTGCGGCCAAGCACCCGCCCGCCATCGGCGAGAACGAACGCGTTGTAGTTGAGGCCGCCGTCCGCGACCACGGTCCCGATCAGCATCGCCGGCCCGGGCTCGGTCGTCGCGGCGACGAGCTGGTCCAGGCATTCGTGCGTCCGGCGAACGAACTCCGGCTTGAGCACCAGGTCTTCGGGCGGATAGCCGATCAGCTGCAGCTCGGGGCACATCAGCAGGTCGGCGCCCTTGGCCTTGCGCCGCATCTCGAGCATCGCCGCGGCATTGCCCGCGAGGTCGCCAACGCGCTGGTTCATCTGGGCAAAGGCGATGCTCAAGCGGTCGGCCATGCCGGCGATTTAGCGACGATCGGGCGGCGGGCAACCTTTACGCGCGGGCGCTGTCGCTCGCTAAAGCCAAGTCGCCGCTGGGGAAAAGCCACATGAAACTGCTCGCCGGGAACAGCAATTTGCCGCTGGCCCGATCGATTTCCGACTATCTCGAGATCCCGCTGACCGACGCCAGCGTGCGCCGCTTCGCCGACGAAGAGGTGTTCGTCGAGGTCAACGAGAACGTCCGCGGCGAGGACGTCTTCGTCATCCAGTCGACCAGCTATCCGGCGAACGACAATCTGATGGAGCTGTTGATCTGCATCGACGCGCTGCGCCGCGCGTCGGCCAAGCGGATTACCGCGGTGCTGCCTTACTTCGGCTATGCGCGTCAGGACCGGAAGCCGGGGCCGCGCACTCCGATCTCGGCAAAGCTCGTCGCCAACCTCATCACCACCGCCGGAGCCAACCGGGTCCTTTCAATCGATCTCCATGCCGGGCAAATCCAGGGCTTCTTCGATATCCCGACCGACAATCTCTTCGCTTCGCCGGTGATCGCGACCGACATCCAGGCGCGGTTCGGCAACCGCGACCTGCTCGTTGTCTCTCCGGATGTCGGCGGCGTGGTCCGCGCGCGCGGTTTGGCCAAGCGCCTCAACAACGCCCCGCTGGCGATCGTCGACAAGCGCCGCGAGCGCGCCGGCGAATCGGAGGTGATGAACATCATCGGCGACGTCGGAAACGCGCACCTGCATCCTGATCGACGACATCGTCGATTCGGCCGGCACCCTGTGCAACGCCGCCGCGGCGCTGAAGCAGGAGGGCGCCACCGAGGTTTTTGCTTATTGTACGCACGGCGTCCTCTCCGGCGGAGCCGCCGCGCGCGTCGCCAAGTCGGAACTGAGCGAGTTAGTCGTTACCGATACGATCTGGACCGGTGAGCCCGACCCGAAGGACTGCAAGATCCGCCGGCTGACCATCGCGCCCCTGCTTGCGGAAGCGGTCCGCCGGATCGCCGACGAAAGCTCCGTGTCCAGCCTCTTCGACTGACGTCACGCGGGCCGTGTGCAACCTCTACACCCTCGATAAGAACGTCGATGCCGTCCGCCGGCTGTTCGCCGAACACCAGATCCCGCTCGAATTCCCGGAAGGCATTCCCAACTTCCAGCCGCGCGACGTGCGGATCACCGAGCGCGCGCCGATCGTGAAGTTCGATCGCGACCGCGGGGTTGCGCAACTGGTCGAGCGGCGCTGGTCGTGGCCGGCGCCCGGGGGCAAGCCGGTGTTCAACATGCGCTCGGACGGCCGCGAGTTCTCGCGCGACCGCTGCCTCGTGCTCGCCGATGCATTTTACGAGTTCACCGCGCCGAGCGACCCGAAGCAGAAGCGCAAGGACTGCTGGCGCTTCCAGCCGCCGGGCGAGTTCGCCATCGCCGGGCTGGTGCGCGACGATCCGAATGTCGGTGAGGCGTTCACTTTGCTGACGGTCCCTCCAGGTGACGACATCGCGCCGTACCACAACCGCCAGATCGCATTGCTCGACCCGCCGCACTGGCGCGCGTGGCTCGACGGCTCGGCGCGGTCGACGGAACTCCTCAGCCCGAGCGTTGCGGGAAGCCTGAGCGCGATGCTGAAGGAATCGGCAAACGCGAGCTAAGGAACTCTCGCACGGCACAAGGCTTGGTGCACCATGCCTACAGTCCTGATCACCGGCGCGAACCGCGGCATCGGCCTCGAATTCGCCAGACAATATTCAGCGGACGGATGGGACGTCATCGCCACGGCCCGCCAGTCCAGCCCCGAGCTCGAAGCGCTCGAAGTGCATGTCGAACCGCTCGAAATGGGCGACCTCGATTCGGTCGCGGCGTTCAGGGAGCGCGTGGATGGGCCGCTCGACCTGCTCATCGCCAATGCCGGCACCTACGGGCCGAAGGAGGTTGAGAATGCCGAGACGGCGCGGGAGTGGGGCGACACGCTCGTCGTCAACACCATCTCGCCGTACCTGCTTGCCCGTTCGGTCCTGCCGATGATCGAACAGGCGCGCGGCAAGCTAATCGCGATCAGCTCCAAGATGGGTTCGATCGACGACAACAGCTCTGGCGGCTACCTTGCCTATCGCACGTCGAAGACAGCGCTGAACTCGGCGTGGTGCAATCTCGCACTCGATGTGCGCCGTTCGGGCGTAGTCGCGGCCGTGCTCCACCCGGGCTGGGTCCAGACGCGAATGGGCGGAAGCTCGGCGCCGCTCGAGCCGGAAAAGAGCGTCAGCGGCATGCGGCGGGTGATTGAGCGGCTCGGTCCGGAAGATTCCGGCGGCTTCTTCAGCTACGACGGATCGGCCATCCCCTGGTGAGAGCCGTCATTGCGAGCGTAGCGAAGCAATCCAGAGGCGCGTCGGAGGAGCTGGATTGCTTCGTCGCTACACTCCTCGCAATGACAGCTGGAACTTGCGCCACAACGCCTCGCCCTCTATAGGCGCGCGCTTTCCAGCTAAATGGAAATCCCGATGGCCCGGCCAAAAGGCATGCCGTGGCGATTGGATAACGTCGCGTCCTTTGAGGCGCACAAGGAGACGAAAATGCCCAAGCTCAAGACCAAGAGCGGCGTGAAGAAGCGCTTCAAGCTCACGGCGACGGGCAAGATCAAGCACGGTGTCGCGGGCAAGCGCCACCGGCTGATCAGCCACAACGCCAAGTACATCCGCCAGAACCGCGGTACCGAGATCCTTGCCGACGCCGACGTGGCGCGGGTCAAGGGCTGGGCGCCCTACGGCCTCAAGTAAGGAGTAGGGACAGATGGCACGCGTCAAACGGGGTGTAACCACCCGCGCCAAGCACAAGCGCCTGCTCGAGCAGGCGAAGGGCTATTACGGCCGCCGCAAGAACACGATCCGCATCGCCCGCCAGGCGGTCGAGAAGGCTGGGCAATACGCCTACCGCGACCGCAAGGTGAAGAAGCGGAGTTTCCGCGCTTTGTGGATTCAGCGGATCAACGCCGCGGTCCGCGCCGAAGGGCTGACCTACGGCCAGTTCATCCACGCGCTGAACCTCGCCGGCATCACGCTCGATCGCAAAGTGCTCGCCGACATCGCGATGCACGAAGCCGAGGCGTTCAGCGCGATCATCGCCCAGGCGAAAGGCGCGCTGGAGAAGAAGGCGGCTTGAATCCCCTCTCCTCCAGGGGAGGGGAGAGGAGGAACAAGAATGGGCGCCCGGAGCAATCCGCGGCGCCTTTTTCTTTACACATCCGGCAAGTTGCACAATTGCCGCTTTCGGAATGCTCGTCGAGATAGACACCGGATACGAAGGCAAATTCGACTTCCCGGCGCGCGCGCAAGGGCCGGAGATCCCGTACTTGCTCGCGTCGGCCCCGCGAGCTGGCAGCACGCATTTCAGCCATGTCCTTTGGCGGACCGGCTGTCTTGGCGCGCCGCTCGAATATCTGAATTTCGAGCCTCTCGGACCCTATGGCTTCGCAGCGACTTCGCCGAGCCTGCAGCAGCAGCTGTGGCGCTCCGTACTGCGCCGCCGATGCTCGCCCAACGGAGTGTTCGGTCTCAAGGCGTTTTCAATGCAGTTCGAGCAGCTCCAGCAAATGAATCGGCCGCTGCTCGAGGACGTTCTCGCGACGATACTCCCGCGAGAGGGGCCCCGGCGCATCGTCTATCTCCGCCGCCATGACCGGGTCGCGCAGGCTGTTTCCTACGCGCGCGCGGCGCTGTCGGGGATCTGGCGCAAGGAACAGGAAGCCGCGGGTGCCGCGCCGATCGAATATTCGCAGGAGGAACTGAGTCGGCCGAGCAGGGCATCGCGCTTCAGGAGGGTGTCTGGGAACGGATGTTCGACGACCTTCGCATCGAGCCGCTCCGTGTCTGGCACGAGGATGTGCTCGCCGACGCCGAAGCCGCCGTACTCGAAGTCGCCGATTACGTGGGCGTGACGATCGAGCCGCAAGCCGCCGTTCGGGTGCCCGAGATCGAAAAGCAGTCGCGAGGCGATGCGCAGGAGTGGATTGAAAGATACGCGCGGTCGCGGCCTGGATGATGCAGGGACGCGCAACCGGTAACTAGCTCAGTCCAGCAGTTCGTAAGCCGGCAGCGTAAGGAACTCGACGCACTCATCCGCGACGATCATGTTGTGCATCAGCCGCGCGGCTTCGGCGATGTTGGGCACTTCGGCGAGCAGGCCGACCTCCTCGTCGAACCATTGTTCGAACTGATCGAGGGTGAATGCACGCCCATCGTCCAGGGGCGCTTCGAACTTCAGCCATTGCCACAGCTGCGTCCGGCAGATCTCGGCGGTCGCCGCATCCTCCATCAGATTGTAGAGCGGCACCGCGCCCTTCCCGCCGAGCCAGGCGGCGAGATATTGCACGCCGACGCGGATATTCTCGCGCGCGCCGGCTTCGGTCCGCGGACCCTGGTGCAGCTCCAGCATCTCGTCGCGGCCGGGGACGTGCTCGGGCATTTTGGACAGCTGGTTGGGTGCGACCGAAGCGAATTCCGCTGCGGCGACCGGCACCAGCGCCGGGTGCGCGACCCAGGTGCCGTCGTGGCCGTTGGTCACCTCGCGCAGCTTGTCCGCGCGGACCCTTTCCAGAGCCGCGCGGTTCTTTGCCTCGTCGCCCTTCACCGGGATGAAGGCCGACATTCCGCCCATCGCGAAGGCGCCGCGCCGGTGACAGGTCGCGACCAGCCGCAGCGAATAAGCGGCGAGGAAGGCTTTATCCATGGTCATCAAGGCGCGGTCGGGAGTCAGCCGGTCGGGGATGCGGCCGAGGCGCTTGATGTAGGAGAAGATATAATCCCAGCGGCCGCAGTTGAGGCCGACGATGTTCTCTTTGAGCGCGTAGAGGATCTCGTCCATCTCGAACGCCGCGGGCAGAGTCTCGATCAGCACCGTCGCCTTGATCGTCCCGCGCTCAAGCCGCAGCTTGGCCTCGGCGAAGGCGAAAACGTCGCTCCACAGCGCTGCTTCGTGGCGGCTCTCGAGCTTGGGCAGGTAGAAATAGGGCCCGGAGCCCTTGGTCAGCGCCGGCCGCGCATTGTGCCAAAAGTACAGAGCGAAATCGAACAGCGCGCCTGCGACCGGCTCACCGCCGACCGTCACATGATCTTCGGGCAGATGCCAGCCGCGCGGACGCACCATCAGCACCGCGGGGTCCTCGCCCACGGCATAGCGCTTGCCGCTGTCCGGATCGGTGTAATCGAGCCGGCCGAGCCAGTAATTGCGCAGGTTCACCTGGCCCTGGACCAGCTCCTCCCACGTCGGCGAAGTCGCGTCCTCGAAATCGGCCATGTACGCCTGCGCGCCGCTGTTGAGCGCGTTGATCAGCATCTTGGCGTTGGTCGGGCCGGTGATCTCGACCCGGCGGTCGAGGAGGTCGGCGGGGATCGAACCGACGGTCCAATCGGATGCCGCGGATCTCCAGCGTCTCAGTCGGGAAAGTCGGGCAGCTCGCCGGCGTCAAACCGCGCCTGGCGGTCAAGCCGCCTGTCGAGCAGGTCGCGGCGCCGGCCGTCGAAGCGCTCGTGCAGCTCGGCGAGGAAGTCGAGCGCGCCTTCGGTCAGGACCTCGCCGGCTGCGCGGACGCGGGAAGGTTCGGCAATGATCCTGGGGATGTCGAGCACTTCGCTCACTGTAGCACGGGCTCCACGCAGATCGAGTAGCGTTCGGTGGCGGCGCAGCGGTCGCGGAAGGTCAGCCGCTGCCACTCCATCCGCGCCTTGAGCTCGTCGTTATAAGGACCGTGCACGATCTCGGTGCCCGGCTGGATGTCCTTGAAGCGGCAGTCCGAATAATGGCCGCCGACGACCCAATAACGCTGTCCCATGACTGTCCTCCTTACTCGGCCGCGATGGCTTCGGTGGCGCGAAACTGCGCGGTCTCGGTCGATTCGCTGAGTGCAACGGTCGACGCCTGCCCGGCCGAGATCGCGTTGGCGATCGGCGTCGAAATAGCCGGTGCCGACCTCGCGCTGGTGGCGGGTCGCGGTGTAGCCCGCAGCCTCGCTCGCGAACTCGGCCTGCTGCAGCTCGGAATAGGCCGCCATGCCGCGGTCGCGATAACCGCTCGCAAGCTCGAACATCGCGTGGTTGAGGCTGTGGAAGCCGGCCAAAGTGACGAACTGGAACTTGTAGCCCATCGCGCCAAGCTCGGCCTGGAAGCGGGCGATCGTGTCGGCATCGAGCTTTGCCGCCCAGTTGAAGCTGGGTGAGCAATTGTAGGCGAGCAGCTTGCCCGGGAATTGCGCGTGGATCGCGTCGGCGAATGTGCGCGCGTCCTCAAGATCGGGATGGCTGGTCTCGAACCACAGCAGGTCCGCGTGCGCCGCGAACGCGAGCCCGCGGGCGATGCAATGATCGAGGCCGGTTCCGTCCTTCAGCCGGAAGAAGCCCTCGGGCGTGCGCTCGCCGGTGATGAACGGCCCGTCGCGCTCATCGACATCGCTGGTGATGAGCTTCGCGCTTTCAGCATCGGTGCGTGCAACGATGATCGTCGGAACTCCGCAGACGTCGGCTGCCAGCCGCGCCGCATCGAGGTTGCGAAGCGCCGCTTGCGTCGGGATCAGCACCTTGCCGCCGAGATGGCCGCACTTCTTCTCGCTCGCCAGCTGGTCCTCGAAATGCACGGCGGCGGCGCCCGCTTCGATATAGGCTTTCATGATCTCGAAGCAGTTGAGCGGCCCGCCGAAGCCGGCTTCGGCGTCGGCGACGATCGGCGCGAACCAGTCGCGCCCGGCGCCGCCTTCCATATGCTCGATCTGATCGGCGCGTTGCAGCGTCTTGTTGATCTTGCGCGCGAGCTCGGGCCCGGAGTTCGCCGGATAAAGCGACTGGTCGGGGTACATCGCGCCGGCGCTGTTCGAAGTCCGCCGCGACCTGCCATCCGGAAAGATAGATCGCCTGCAGGCCCGCCGGACCATCTGCATGGCCTGGTTGCCGCTCAGCGCGCCAAGCGCCCGCACCGGCTCTTCGCTGTGCAGCAGCTCCCACAGCTTCAGCGCACCGCGGCGGGCGAGCGTATGCTCGATGTGCACGAGCCGCGCAGTTTCAGCACGTCTTGTGCGCTGTGGGGCCGCTCGATGCCCTCGAAGCGGCCGCCCGGGGCCGTCACCACCTGTCCGAAGTCGCTCATCAATTGTTCCTTCGAGGAGAGTTCGAGCCGCACAAGAACCCGCGCAGCCGGTAAATGTCCCGCCGAAAAGAGCTAAGCTGACAAATTCATTACTTGTGTATCTTGTAAAGATCGTGACAAGGTGACACGTGGCTCCAGCGAAAGCTCTTTCTCGGCGCGCGCGTGAAGCGGCTGCGGCGCGAGCGCGGACTGAACCAGAGCCAGATGGCCGACGAGCTCGGTATCTCGGCGTCCTACCTCAACCACCTCGAGCGCAATCAGCGGCCGGTGACCGCGGGCATATTGCTGCGCCTGGCCGAGATCTTCGATGTGGATGTGAAAGCGTTCGCGTCCGAAGCCGGAGACAGCGGCGGCGCCAACCAGCTGGCCGAAATCTATTCCGACCCGATGCTCGCCGACCTAGGCGTCGCCCGCTACGAGCTGGTCGAGCTCGCCGACAATGCGCCGGCGGTCGCCGAAGGAATTTCGCGGCTGTACACCGCCGTGCGTGAAATGCAGCGCCGGCCCGAAGGCGAAGAGCGGCGCGCCGACCCTCGTTCACTGATCACGCCCGAGACCTGGGTGCGCGATTATATCCAGGCGCAGCGCAACCATTGGCCCGAGCTCGAGGAAGCCTCCGAGACTCTTGGCGGAGCGCTCAACCATCCGCTGTCGATTGCCGAGCCGCTGCGCCAGCGGCTGAAGGAGGCGTGGGGGTCGAGGTCCGCGTTGTCGGTCCGGAAATTCTCGAGGACGCAAGCCAGCATTTCGATTCGCAGCGGCGAATGCTGATGCTGTCATCGCTGCTGAGGTCGGAGAACCGGCAGTTCGGCATCGCCTATCAGCTCGCTCTGCTGGAGTTCGCACCGATCATCGCGCGGATGCTCGAAGCGGCGCGGCCGCCCGATCCTGGTAGCCGCCGCTTGCTGCACATGAGCTTCGCCAACTACGCGGCCGGCGCGATCATCATGCCGTACGGCAAGTTCCTTCGTGCAGCCGAGGAGCACCGTTACGCGCTCGATCGGCTGTGCGCGCAGTTCGGCGCCAATGTCGAGCAAGTCGCCCATCGGCTGACGACGCTCGGGCGCTCGGGCGCCAAGGGCGTGCCCTTCTTCATGCTGCGCGTCGATCCCGCCGGGAATATCTCGAAGCGCTACGCGGGCGAAAACTTCCCTTTCTCGCACTTCGGCGGGACTTGCCCGCGCTGGCATCTCCACACAGCTTTCCAAACGCCGGGCCAGACGATCCGCCAGCTGATCGAGACGCCCGAGGGTGAGCGCTTCTTCACCATCAGCCGCACGATCGAGCGGCCGATCCGCCCCGATCTGCGCGACGATGCGCTCCTGGCGATCGGGCTCGGCTGTGACGTCAAGCATGCACCCAGGATCGCTTATGCGGACGGACTCGACCTTGTCGGCACGCCGGCGACTCCGGTGGGGCCCGCCTGCGCGATCTGCCCTCGGCTGCAGTGCGCCTATCGCGCGACAGCGCCGGCTGGGCGGATGCTTGCGGTCGAAGAGAATCGGAAGACGATTTCGCCTTATCCGTTCGTGCCGACCTAGGGCGCGACCGGCTCGCGCTCGAGCGCCGCGCGATCCCATTTCGCCAGGTTCGCCGCAGTCTCGTACGCCGATCGCAGGAACTCGCCAGCATCGCTCCGGCTCATCCGCGCTGCGCACATCCGCATAGGTCAGCACGAACTCACCGAAAGTCTCGTCGAAGTGGCCGTGCGCGACCTTGGCCTCGCGGTAGCCGGCCGGCGCGGGGTAGATGTAGCTGTAGAAGAACGGCTCCGCCGGGTGACACCGCCCGCCCAGAAACCGCCGCTCGACACTTCGCGGCTGTACGCCTCGCGCGTGATCCGGTCGGGAAGACCCGGAACTCCGCCGGGATGTTGGGGTGCCTCGCGGCCGGAGAAGAGGCTGACGGACAGGTCGAAGCTGCCCCACCAGAAATGCACCGGGCTCGCCTTGCCGACGAAGCCCGCCCGGAATCGCTGGAAGGCCGGGAGCATCGCCGCAAGCGCTTCCCTGAACCGGCCGGCGGAGTCTCGGTCGTACTCGCGTGAGGCGCGTGTCCTCGGCAAAGGGATGGCGTCCGGAATTTCGTTCGGCCGGCCGTTGAAGCTGGACGGAAGTCCGTGCCGATCGAGCATCGCAACGAGCCGCCGATGAAGCGCCGCGATGCTACCCGCGTTCAACGGAAGCTCTTCGCGTGACTGGTCGCTGACCCACAGCACGATCGCATGGCGGCAGAGGTCGAGCGTCAGCGTGAAAGTGCGGCCGCCGCTCGCCGCCGTCGGCAAGGCGGAGAGGCCGCGCGCATTCGGCTGAAGGGCCGTGTGCCAGCCGTGGTTCACCCACGCCGAGTGCGCGACGCGGATCTTCCCCAGCATCTGCGACGCAAGGTGCAGGATCGCGAGCGTTTCGTGGTCGCGCTCGACGCTCAGCTCGGGCCAGTCGCTCATCGCATTCCCGCCTTTGCATTTTGCAGTGCGGCATTGCTAGAGCCGCGCACGATGATCGAAGCCGAAACCATGCTCGACCGAATTCTCGCAGCCGAGAGCCTGCAGGAGCTCGACAGCGTTCGCGTTTCGCTGCTTGGCAAGTCGGGAGAAATCACGGCCAAGCTGAAATCGCTCGGAGCGATGGACCCGGGGACGCGAGCAGCCGAGGGTCCAAAAATCCATTCGCTTCGCGAGCGGGTCACGGATGCAATCGCGAACCGCAAGGCTGCGCTTGAAGACGCCGAGCTCGAACGCAAGCTCGCGACCGAGCGCATCGACCTGTCGCTCCCGGCGCCGCAGACGCCGCAGGGCACCGTGCATCCGGTCAGCCAGGTCATGGATGAGCTCGCCGAGATCTTCGCCGACCTCGGCTTCTCCGTCGCCGAAGGGCCCGAGATCGAGACGCAGTGGTACAATTTCACAGCGCTCAACATGCCTGAATTCCATCCCGCACGGGCGATGCAGGACACGTTCTATCTGGAGCCACGCACGCCGGATGAGGAGCCACGCGTCCTGCGGACCCACACGTCTCCAGTGCAGATCCGTGCGATGCAGGAGCACGGCGCTCCCATTTACGCGATCGCGCCCGGGCGCGTGTATCGTTCGGACAGCGACGCGACCCACACGCCGATGTTCCATCAGGTCGAAGGGCTGGTGATCGACCGCGCAATCACGCTCGGCCACCTTAAGTGGACGCTCGAGACCTTCCTCAAAGCGTTCTTCGAGCGGGACGACGTCGTGCTCAGGATGCGTCCGAGCTATTTCCCGTTCACCGAACCGTCCGCCGAGGTCGATGTCGGCTGGTCGATGGAAAAGGGCCGCCGGGTCGTCGGCGGACAGGAAGGCTGGATGGAAGTGTTGGGCTCCGGCATGGTCCATCCGCGCGTGATCGCCAATTGCGGGCTCGATCCAGACGAATGGCAGGGCTTCGCCTTCGGCTGCGGCATCGACCGGCTGGCGATGCTCAAATATGGCATGGACGACCTCCGCGCATTCTTCGACGGCGATATCCGCTGGCTGAAGCATTATGGCTTCCGTGCGCTGGACGTGCCGACGCTTTCGGGCGGGGTGGGCGCATGAGTCGCGGGCGCTTCGCCCCTACCCTTGCGGGAGGGGAAGGGGGGGGGAGGGGGGGGGGGGACCTCGCAAGCGAGGGGAGACGATGAAGTTCCCCTGTCGTGGCTGAAGGACCATCTGGACACCGACGCTTCCGCTGAGGCGATCGCCGAGCGGCTGACCAACATCGGCCTGGAGGTCGAGGAACTGAGCAACCCCGCCGAAGCGCTGGCGCCGTTCACGGTCGCGCGCGTGCTCACGGCGGAGAAGCACCCGCAGGCCGACAAGCTGCAGGTGCTGACGGTCGATGCCGGCTCCGGCGAGACGATCCAGGTCGTCTGCGGGGCACCCAATGCCCGCGCCGGAATGCTCGGCGTCTTCGGCCCGCCGGGTGCGTACATCCCGGGCAGCGACATGACCCTGAAGGTCGCCGCAATCCGCGGAGTCGAGAGCCGCGGAATGATGTGCTCAGCGCGCGAGCTCGAACTGGGCGAGGACCATTCAGGCATCATCGAGCTTCCTGCCGACGCTCGGGTCGGCACGCCGTTCACCCATTCGCCGGGCCTGACGACCCTGTATTCGACGTCGCGGTCACTCCGAACCGTCAGGATTGCATGGGTGTGCGCGGAATCGCGCGCGATTTAGCGGCTGCCGGAATGGGCACGCTGAAACCGCTCGTCATCCCGGCGGTCGACGGCAGCTATCCCTGCCCAGTGTCGGTGACGATCGAGGATCCAGACGCGTGCCCGGCCTTTTTCGGGCGTGCGATCCGCGGCCTCATCAACGGCACTTCGCCCGAGTGGATGCAGCGGCGGCTCAAAGCGGCGGGCCAGCGCCCGATTTCGGCGCTCGTCGACATCACCAACTACGTGACGATCGAGCACGGCCGGCCAAGTCACGCTTACGATATCGCCAAGCTCCACGGCGGACTGACCGCACGAGCGGCGCGGCAGGGCGAGAAAGTGCTCGCGCTCAACGAAAAGGAATATGTGCTCGAGCCGTTCATGACCGTCATCGCCGATGACCGCGAGGTGCACGACATCGGCGGCATCATGGGCGGCGAGAATTCAGGCGTAAGCGAGAGCACGACCGACGTGATGCTCGAGGTCGCATATTTCACACCGGATCGCATTGCCCGCACTGGCCAAGCACTCAGCCTCACGAGCGACGCTCGCAGCCGCTTCGAGCGCGGCGTCGATCCGGCATTTCTCGACGATGGGTTGGCGATCCTCACCGGGCTCATCCTCGATATCTGCGGGGGCGAAGCGTCGAGTGTGAGTTCGGGCCGGACATCCGCCGGTGGAACGGCGGACAATCAGTCTCGATTTCCGGCGCACCAAATCGCTGGGCGGGATCGATGTCCCCGGTGAGCGCCAGCGCGAGATTCTCGAAGGGCTCGGTTTCGAGATGAAGGGACCGCTGTCACCGTCCCGACGTGGCGGCGTGACGTCGAAGGTTCCGCCGACCTGGTGGAAGAAATCGCGCGGATCACGGGATACGACAATATCCCGTCGACCCCGCTAGAACGCGCGCCCGGCGTCGCCAGGCCGACCGCCACGCGGTCGCAGCTGGTCGAACGGCGCGTGCGCCGAACGGCCGCGGCGCGCGGACTGGACGAGGCGGTCACCTGGAGCTTCATCTCGGAAGAGGAAGCGCGAGCGTTCGGCGGCGCGGATTGGCGGCTGGCCAACCCGATCAGCGAAGAGATGAAGGTGATGCGCCCGTCGCTCCTGCCGGGGCTGATCGCCGCGGCCCGCCGCAACCTCGACCGCGGCGCCTCGTCGGTGCGGCTGTTCGAGCTCGGACGGCGCTATCTCGGGGATGCCGAGCATCCGACCTTGTCGCTGCTCCTCGCCGGCGAAAAGCGCGCGCGCGAGTGGCAGTCGGGCAAGGCACAGAGCTTCAATTCATTCGACGCCAAGGCCGAAGTCCTCGCACTGCTCGAAGCGGCGGGAGCGCCGACCGCGAACCTGCAGGTCTTCCCCGACGCCGGCTCGACCTGGCACCCCGGCCGCTACGCGAAGCTCGGTCTCGGGCCGAAGACGATCGTCGCCAGCTTCGGCGAGCTTCACCCGCGATTGCAGAGGGCGCTCGATGCGCCGGCAGGCGCTGTCGCCGCCGAGATCTATCTCGACGCGATCCCCGTCCCCCGCTCCAGCGGGCACGCGCGGCCGGCCTATGCGCCGCCGGCGCTCCAGCCGGTGATGCGCGATTTTGCGTTCATCGTTCCGGCCGACCTGCCTGCGGAGACCCTGCTCCGCGCGATCCGCGGCGCGGACAAAGCGGCGATCACTGCCGTACGCCTATTCGACCGTTTCGAGACGTCAGACGGATTGTCGCTCGCGTTCGAGGTGACTCTCCAGCCGATCGAAAAGAGCTTCACCGACGAGCAGATCGGCGACATCTCTAAGCGGATCGTCGCCGCTGCGGAGAAGCTAGGCGCGCGCCTGCGGAGCTAATTCGAGGGCGTTGATCGCGCGGTGCACGCGCTGCTCGACCTCCTCGCGTTTCAGCCCCGCCGGAATGGTCTCGCCGACCAGAAACGTTACGACACCGGGGCGTTTGCTCAGCCGACGCCCCCACAACCGTCCGCTGTCGACGGCCACGGGAACGACCGGCAGTCCGACCGCGCGATAAAGACCGGCGAAGCCTGCGCGCAGCGGCGGCGTCTCGCCGGGTCGGACACGCGTGCCTTCCGGATAGATGATGATGGACCGGCCGGTCTCGACCGCCCGCTTGCCGGCGGCGACCATGTCGCGCAGCGCTTTCGCGCCAGCGCTGCGCTCCACCGGAATGACGCCATAGCGCCGGGTCAGGAAACCGAAGAGCGGAATATCCGCGAGCTCCTTCTTCAATACTATCACCGGAAGGTTCGACAGGCGCACCATCTCGAGCGTCTCGAACATCGATTGGTGCTTGACCGCGATCAGGTGCGGACCGGGCGGAATGTCGCCGATCACCCGGATGCGGATCCCAAGCAGATACTCACAAAGCCAATGGTTGAGGTCGACCCAGTTCAGCACGACCGCCAGCGTCGGCCGCTGTCCGAACAGGCTGACGAGCAATCCGCCGAGGACCCACAGCAAAGTCGCCGGATAGAAAATCGCCGCCCACAGCAGCGAGCGAAGTACCGTCATCAGATGTCGGCCCAGACCGCCACCCGGCGCAGCAGGAGCTTGTTGTATTCGCCGAACAGGGTGAAGAAGCTCGGTTCGGTCGCTACCCCGTCGGTCACCAGCGGGTATTTCCGCCCGAGGACCTTGTCGAACTCGTAGCGCGCGCGGCGCATGTGCCAGTCGCTGGTGATCAGCCGGACCGAGTGGAACTGGTGCTGGGCAAGCCAGCGACCCGCCTCTTCGGCGTTGGAGCGCGTGTCGACCGATTCGCTGCCGAGATCGACGCAGCATTGGATGAGCTTGCGGCTGCCGCCGAGCCGGCGGGCGATGTCGGCCTTGGTCACCGACGGATCGGCGCCGGCGACGAGAAGGCGTTTGGCCTTGCCGCCGCGAAGGACATCGATCGCATGTTCGATCCTGCCGCTGCCGCCGGTCAGAACCACGGCTGCGTCAGTTGCTGGCGCAGTCGCCGGCGCCGGATTGCCGAGCGTGAAGGCAAAGAAGACGAAGCCGAGCCCGTAGAGCAGAACAATGAGGGCCGCGAGGCGCGCGATCATAGCGCCTGGCGCAATGCCGAGAGTACAGCAGTTCTGGCAACCCACGTCGCCAGGGCTGTGAGCGCGAGCGGCAGTAGTGCGAGGACCAGCAGGTCGAACGCCCCCAGCGTCGCACCGCCGGTCAGCTCACCGGCAAATGCAGCACCGGCCGAAAGCAACAGGAGCACGAATGTGGCCGCGATCGCGCCCGCGACGCTCCCGGCGAAAGCGTCGATGGCGATCTTGCGCTGAAACAGGTTGGTGACCTGGAGGTCGGTCGCGCCGACGCCGTGCATGACTTCGATGGTGAAACGGTGCGTGTCGAGCGCGCCCCGCGCCGCGAGCACGACGGCTGCCGACGCGGCCGCGCTGAGCAGCAGGACGAGGCCGAACGCCACCCATTGCAGGACCCGCAACGAACGGAGCAGAGGTCCCACCGCTTCGCTGTGCGCGGTGATCCTCGCTCCAGGCGCGACGGCCTGGATGCGCCGCTCGATCGCGCCGAGATCGGCGCCCGGCCGTACATCGAAGTTCACCAGCGCAGGCACCGGCAGGTCGGCGCTCTGGGCGGCGGGACCAAGCCAGCGTTCAAGCGTGCGCCGCATCTCGCTTTCGGGGACCCCGTCGGCCTCGCTGACGCCAGGTGCGGATCGCACGGCGGCGAGGAGCGGGGCAATATTGGCGCCGGCGCCGGGAATCTCGACCGAATAGCGCGCCTGGATCGCATGCGAGAGCACGCCAGCCGTGTTGGCGAGCGCGAGCCCGGCAGCAGCGATGATCATGATCGAGAAGCTCATGATCGCGACGACCCACGCCGTTGGGCCGCGCAGGCGCGCCTCTCCCAAAAGCCGCCGCTCGGCCGCTGAAGCGAAGAGCCAGCCAAGCATCAGCTGGCGCCCTGCGGCAGCCGCGGCGGGTTCTTCAGCGCTCCGGTCGGGTCGACCATCGTGCCGTTCTCGAGCCGGATGAGTTTGGCGCCGGGGGTCGCGCTGATGAGGCTCACGTCGTGCGTCGCCACCACGACGGTCGTTCCAAGCCGGTTCAACGCAGTGAACAAATGGAGCAACCGCTGGGCCATTTCGGCATCGACGTTACCCGTGGGCTCGTCGGCGACCAGCAGGTCGGGTCGGTTGATCACCGCGCGCGCGATCGCAACCCGCTGCTGTTCGCCGCCGGACAGCGTCGGGGGACGCGCGCTCGCGCGATCGGCCAGCCCGACCCACGCCAGCATCTCACGCACCGGCCCCTCCACCTTTTCGTCGTTCGCGCCAGCAACCCTGAGCGGCAGTGCAACATTGTCGAAGGCCGACAGGTGGCGGATCAGGCGGAAGTCCTGGAACACGACGCCGATCCGGCGGCGATATTGGGGGAGCGCCTCGCGCGGGGCTTCGGTGAGCTCGTCGCCGAACAGACGAATCCGCCCGCGCGTCGGCCGCTGCGCCAGATAGAGCAATTTGAGGAGCGACGTCTTTCCCGCTCCGGACGGACCGGTAAGGAAATAGAAGCCGCCCTGCCCCAGGCGAAAGTCGAGGTCGCGCAGCACTTCTGCGCCAGTGCCGTAGCGCAAGCCGACGCTGTCGAATTCGGCAATGTCGGCCAGTTCGCTTCCCCTCCCGGCGCCTGGAGCCAAGGCCGATGCCTTGCCAAGCTCCGCGCATTCTTGTTTACCCTGTGTGCACCGTCCCGGAAGAGGGCTTTTGTTATAATGATCCTCACCTGCCCCAATTGCGCTACGCAATATGTGGTGAAGGACGGCGCAATCCCGCCCCAGGGGCGGCAGGTGCGCTGCGCCAATTGCAAGCACAGCTGGCATCAGGATCCAGACGCCGTGGCTGACGCGGAAAGCACGGCCGAGGAGCAGGAGACGCTTACCGAAGCGACGGTCATCGAGCCACGCAGCGGGCCGGAAGCGGAGGAGCGCGCCTATGAAGAGGCGATGCTCCAGGACGAACCCGTCGAAGCGGCGCCCGAGCAAACAGCGCCGCCGTCCGACCAGATGGAAGAAGCCGCGGACCTTGCCGCCGAGGAGCGCGCGCGAGATGTTTCCGCGGACTTCGACATGGCGGAAACGATCGAAGCGCCAGTCGCCGCCGACTGGAACGAACCGCCCGTTGCGGAAGGCGCGGATGACGAGTTCAGCCCCTTCCCCACGGCCGACGAGGTCGAGCCGCGCCGTCGCAGCCCGGTTCTGGTGGCCCTGATCCTGATCCTAATTGTCGTTGCGCTCGCAGTCGGCATCTATTTCGTGGCTCCGCCCGAGTGGAAGGCGCGCCTTGGCATCGGAACCGGCACAACGAGCCAGCTGGCGCTGGTCACCACGCACATGGACCGCCAGCAACTGGCGAGCGGCAACCAGCTGCTGACCGTGACCGGTCGCGTGATCAACCCGACCGAAAGCGAACAGGCGGTGCCGCCTTTGCACGCGCAGATTCGCACTCGCGCTGGGCAGGTGGTCTACAGCTGGGTTATCGATCCGCCGGCGAGGACCCTGGCCCCAGGGGCAAGCGCAAGTTTCAACAGCGCTGAAGTGAATGCGCCCGCCGGAGGCGACGAGCTGACCATCACTTTGGGTGAGCCGAAAGTCTAAGCGTTTTCAGCGGGTTATTGGAATTCGATCAACTTCGCAGGCTGCTGCGAGTCACCGATTTTCACCACCGTCTGGCGCGGTTGAGGAACGTCGGTGCCGCTCTGCTCCGCGCCGAAGCTGACGCGAACGCCCGAGATCACTCTTATCGTCGCGGTCGCCTGGACCGATGCACCTGCGCTCATCATCCGCGGCGACGCCTGAGGAACCGAAGATATGATCGCGGCGGCGGCAATAAGGAACATGGCGGGAGACGTAACGCGCCCGCGCGCCGATGGTAAAGAAAGTCTTAAGATCAGTCCCGATACGGCACGAAATTGGCCGCCACGAGGCGGCATTGCGCCCCTCTTGGGCCTTTGCTAGACGCCGCGCCCTGCCGGGTGGCGGTCGCCGATCGCCTTCCTCTCTTCATGACGTGCGGTCGTGGCGGAACTGGTAGACGCGCAGCGTT
Source organism: uncultured Alphaproteobacteria bacterium (assembly GCA_963849435.1). Classification (GTDB taxonomy): domain Bacteria; phylum Pseudomonadota; class Alphaproteobacteria; order Sphingomonadales; family Sphingomonadaceae; genus Sphingomicrobium. Next base: position 138,400 of record CAWKHO010000016.1, on the reverse strand, counting down.
GAGGTCGCTGTGGCCGAAAGGCCGTGGAAGTTCGAGTCTTCTCGACCGCACCATCCGAATCGCAAAGCATCCGCCGGTCCGATGGGACCGGCGTGCTCAAGCCTCCAACAAATCGTGCTTTAAGGCGTTGCGACCGCTGAACCGGCTGACGCGAGGATTGGCGTTGGCTTCGCCTGAATCCCACCCAGCCTGACAACCGTCTTGTCGGCTGTGAGCTCGGCGCGCACTCCGAGATCGGCAAGGAGCTTGGCGGCTTGCGCCGAATCCTTCGATATCCTGACGGTGTAGGTGCCGTAAGCCACACGCTCGAAGAGGAAGAAACCGTCGAAATCGGTTCGCTCGGTGCCGACGACCTTGCCCGCAGCGTCGACCAGCTCTAGGTCGAGCCCCTCAAAGCCGAGCCCGCCGTTCTTGATGATCGCGCCTTCGATATCGCCGCCGCCGACGAGCGCGATCTGGACCTCGGCCGGAACGCCGGGACGCGGCACCACGACCTGGAGCGCCTTCTTGGGGATGAGCATCGGGTCCGGGAGGCTGGTCTGGTCGAGGCCGATGGCAATCGGCATGTAAGCGGTGAGGCCGCCGACGGTCACGGAGCCGCGAGCATCGGTCGGCCGCTCCGCCTGCACGGTGCCGGTCGTGATCAACGCGCCCTTCTCCAGCGGCTCGTTGGCGTCGTGAACGCCGTTGTCGTTAAGGTCGCGATAGACGAGCGCGTGCACTGCGCCCGCCTGGGCCAGCGGCCGCCGCGAAAGGGTGAATCCATGGCCTGGATCGAGCGAGAAATTGAGATTGAAACCGAATGCGATGGATCCGTCGGTGGCCGCCTCGCCAGTGAGCGCGACCGCCAGGCTGTTGAACCTGCGCACGTGCGTGATTTTCGCGCGAGCGCGATGGCTCTCCGCGTCATAGGCAAGATCGCCCTCCCAATCGATCCTGTCGGAAGCCGACCAATAAGCCGACAGTTCCGCGGTTCGGAAGCGCGCGGAGGGGGACACGTCGAAGCTGGTCTCGGCGCGCAGCCGCACATCGCCGATACGGCCTGTGCCGATGAGCCCCAGGTTGAGCTCACCGGGCGGCTCCGGTCCCGCTGTCAGATATTGCTTCTTGTAACTGACTGCGGTCGCGAGATTGAAGCGGTCGAAATTCGCCGACAGCCGCGCGGCAGCCTCGAGCTGCGTCGCGGCATTGCGTTGCTGCGTCACGTGCACTTCGGCATGCGCCGGAAGCACCGTCCGGCCGATCCTGATCGGCGCGTCGAGCGCAATGCGGCCTTCGCGGACGCTTTGTTCCGTGCCGCCGCGCAAATGAAAATCATTTGCGAGAAGGGCCTCGGCGCGCACGTTGACCGCGCCGAATTTGCCCAGGATCTGCGCATGCGCGGCCAATCCGCCGTTCGATTCGCGAGCGGCGCCGAGTTCGACCAGGGCGGGTCCGATCGACCGCCTGACGGTGCCCTCGATGAAGGTGAGCCGCTCGTCGCCGATCAGCATCGCGCGCGCGAGCACGCCCACCGACGTTTTATCGTCGATGCCGTGCTCGAGCGAAACGGCGGCTTGCGCCTTGGGCTGAGCAGTGACGTCCGGAGGCTTTTCCAGCTCAACGATGTCGCGGCCGGGCTGGTTGAACCCGGCCCAGTACCAGGTCTTGCCGGCTGGGACGTTGTCCTGGCCGACATTCACGACTTCGTCGCGCGTGCGGACCTGGCCTTGCGGACCGTAGAGAATGATCTGAATCTGGTTTTCGCCGTAGAGAAGCTGCACGTCTTCAAAGACATAGCGTTGGCTCGAATTCGCCTTGGCGAACGCAAGCAGCTCGCCGTTGCGGTAGATTTCGGCTTCCCACCCGCTCGGCAAATCGCCCTCGAAGCGCGTGCGATCGAATGCGGCGCGCGCCGACAGCGGACGGTTCGTGATTACCGCGCCGCGCCCGGCGGCGACCGATCCGGTGAGGCCGCTGTCGAAGCCCTCGACGTCGCCCATCCCGAAGTGTGTCGCGTGGAGCGGTCCGAGCAGTCCGCCGTCCGGATCGGAGCGGTAGGCGCGAAGCCGAAGCAGGCTCGGCTTGCCCTTTTGGGTAGTGGTGATCTGGGCGTCATATGACAAATGCGCGATTTCGCCCGCGGCGAAGACCGAGCTCTGCCGATCGACGCGCATTCCGTCGCTTGCGCGATACGTGACTCCGGCGCTGACCACGAAGTCGAGCGCCGGGGCGCGCCACATACGGTACGGGATGCGCACCTGGGGCAAGCTCGACAGGTCGAAGCTCGCCGGGCGGATGTGCGCGGCGCGCTGCTGACGCTCCATCGCCAGTTCAACCGGAAGCTTCACGTCGGACTGCAGCACGAGCACCGAACCGGTCGTGAGCGGCTTCACGCCAATCCCGAACCAGCGCGACAGCGCCACCGTCTGAACGCACCAGCCCTCGGAGGTCTCGCGGATCGTCCCCGACGCCAGAGCCTCGTTCTTGCCTGCGTAAGTGACTGCCCCGGCACCGTAATCGATGGAAATCCGATTCTTTTCCTTAAACGCCCAGCCGCTCGCCTTCTTCGCCGTCAGGTCGATGTGCATCGGCACGTCGAGCGTGGTCAAAAAGTCGCCTAAGACGACACAGGTGCCTTCGGGTGTGTTGTAGGCGCGGACTCCGTCGCCGAGGCGAAGCTGGCGGATGTTGACGTCGAGCAGGAACTGATCGTCGGGATCGGCGCGCCAGGTGCTGCCCGCCGACGGAGGCGCAGATGCGCCGACGCCGCCGGCGCAGAGCGCCAGAAGCAGAGCCGCTTTGCGCAGCCACTTGCCGCGGCCAAGCACGGACGAGATCCCCCGGGCCGGTCCTCGCCCTAGCGCAGCACTGCCTGAGTTTCGGCGAGCACGTGCGAGCCGTCGTCGAAGGTCTCGACATATTGGACGGTGACCGGCCCCGAGAGCGCGCCCTTGTAGGCGGGACTGAATGAAAGCGACACCTTGCGGCTGTTGACTTCCGTATAGACCGCAACACCCTTTTGAATTGCGATCGGAGCCTTCACCCCAGCCTTCAACACGCGGACCTCGCCGAAGGTAGAGCGCGTGCCTGTGCGGCTAAGCTCCAGAGAAACAACGGAATTCCCGTCAGCACCCTTGTCGAGATGGACGTTCGCGATGCCGGCCGTCGCCTGCAGGTTGCCGAGCCGCACGATGACCGGGATGGTCACTCCGTAAACCGGCGTGAGCTGAAAGCGGAGGCCCTTTTCAGGCGCGCTCGCCGCAGCCTGGACGACGGGGGTAGCGGGCGGGATCGCGCGGAACAGCAGATGGACGCGATATTCGCCGTCGGGCAGCCCCTGCGGCGGGCGGGCCGCGATGCGGATCGCCTGCGGCTGGTGCGGCGCAAGCGTGACCCGGCGCGGCGCATAGATGATCATGTCGGCGGCCTTCTGGTCGTCGGCCGACGGTTGACTCACCTCGTTGAGCCCGCCGTCCTCGTCCATCCGCCGAAACTCGACGGAGATGCGGTACACCGCCGGCTCTTCGCCGATATTGTTGAGCACGACTTCCGCCCCCTTACGGCCGTCGAGCACGATTCGCGTCGGAGCAACGAGCAGGTCGCCAATCCCGGCATCGGCTGGAGATGAAAGAGCGATGAGCGGCGCAGCGACAGCCGCGGCGGCAAAATAGACCTGGTCCAGAATGTCATGTCGGCGATCCCCACTTTGCTCCATTCTGGAGCGATCGCCTCACCCTTGGTCCATAATGGTTGATTTTCGGTCAACCATGACCCGTAAACCAGCCAAAGTCTTCAGAGCTGTGGCCCAGGAGCGTCGAAGCTCGTCAGTAATTGACGGTGACGTTGAATGTCCCGGCATAGGTTCCCGCGAATGTGGTCGAATTGACGGTGATCGCGCCGCCGATGTTGAAATTGGTTCCGGGCGGTCCTGAATTGGTGAGGACGACGGTGGCGGGCGCGTCGACCACGAGCGTCAGCGTCTGCGTCGCATCGCTCTGATTGACCAACGTCACGTCCGGCGCAGTGATATGCACCGTCTGATTGTTGGACCCCTGAACATTGTACTGGGCGACCAGCGTCGCTCCCGTGCAGGTGATATTGGCATTGGTACAACTGAATACGCTGGCTTTGGACAGCGACACTGTGGCGTTGCTCCACGTCCCGGGGCCCAAGCGTGATTGTGCCGAGGTCGAGGTTCTGCAGCATCGCGAGGATGAGCGGCTTAATCACATTAGCCGATACCGGGGCGACCTGGGTTCCCGCGTGCGCCGGCTGCGCGCCGGCGAGGACGCCGGTCAGGAACAGGACTGCGATGATGCTCGAGCGAGCAGACGGGCGCACGACGACCTCTCTTGATCGAGCGGAGTGGCTCATCCCGCCGGTTACAGCTGGAATGGTTGATTTTGCGTCAACTATGACGGGAAAGCGCCTGACCGCCGCAATCGAATGAGAAAAGGGCCGCCGTTCCCGGCAGCCCTTCCCCCACTAGATTGGCCGAAGCCGCTATTCGCGACTTACTGATAGGCAACGGTGACTGCGAAGGTTCCGGTGTAGGTGCCGTCGGGCGTGGTGTTGGCGAGGCCGCTGAGCGTACCGCCGATCGTGAATGTCACACCCGTCGAGTTGCCGTTCACGCCCGTGTTGACAGTCGCCGGCGCGTTGGGCGCGAAGCTTAAATTCGTCGCACCGTTGACGAGGTTGAACGCTGGCGCGCTGACGGTCACGGTCTGATTGGCAGCACCGACAACCGTGTAGCGTGCCGCCGTCGTGGCGCCGGAGCAGGTGAGATTGCCGCCGCTGCCGCACGTCGTGATCGTGCCGCTCGTGTTCATCACCACGTTTTGGCCGCTAAAGACCGCGCCGCTGAGCACGATGATGCCGAGGTCGAGGTTCTGGTCGGATGAAAGGACTAGCGGGCGATAGATCCGCGCGGACGCACTTGCCTGCGATGCCGCCTGGGCTGGCGCTGCCGTCAGGGCGAGCACTGCGGCGACACCGGCGGTTGCAAGAAGGTTTCTCATGTTCGTTCCCCACTGGTTCGATTCGGCGGCTGCCCGAGCATCGGTCATCCGTGGAGAGGCAATTAACCTTAACGGCTTTCGGCTTTGCTCAAGGGGTTGGTTAACGGCGGGTTAGGATTTGCCCCGAAACGGACCTTGTTCGAGAGCCCCACCGAGAGGGCGCAGCGTGCAAATGGTTTACTGATACTCAACCGTAATCGGGAGGTCGCCGCGATATTCACCATCCGCGTCGCCGCTGATGCGCACACGGCCACCGAAACGGAATGTGAGGTTTCCCGCTGAATCGAGCCGCGGAAGCGAGGGAAGGTCGCTCGTCACATCCTCGAAGCTGATGTTGCCGCCGCTCAGCGAATAGAGCTCGATCCGGCGCGGCAGCTCGACCCGGACGATACGCCCCGGCTGTCCGTGGACAATCGCCGTTCCTACCATGGCGCGCGGGCTAACGTCCGTAACTGCGCCTTCCGACGCGCTGGACCCGTCCGGGCGAATGACGGCCGCGCCCTGCCCACCGCCGGAAACGATCAGCCGGTCGAAGTTGAGGCTCGTCTCGATTTCGAGCCGTATGTCGTCGCTGCTCGTCGGATCTTCGCGGTTCATTGTGGGCTTGTCGCATAGGCGGCATTGGGCGCCCGCGGGCCACGGTGTGACAACGGCGGCGGCAAGCGCCGCAAGCACAACGGCAAAGAGCTTCTGCCTGCCCATACGGTCCGCTCTACGAGAGAGACGCTAAGGCAGGGTTAATCGCACGCTAACCTTGGCATCGGCAGGATGTGCGTTCTGCTATTGTCGCACCGCTTCCAGCTTTCTATCCCCCACAACCTGAATGGCCCGCACGCCAACTGCCAACGCCTCCTCGGGGCGCTCGACATTCAAAACGGTGCTGAAGGGCCTCGCCTACGCAGCGCTCGTGGGATTGCTCGCGTTGGGCGTCGCAGTCGCCGTCGCGACCGCGTACCTGCCGAGTTACTCCGATCTCACCAAACGGTCCGATCTCGGCCAAATGATCCGGGTCCACGCCGCCAACGGCCAGGTCCTCGTCTCCATCGGGCCGAGCTTCGGCAAGTGGCTCCCTTACGAGCAGATCCCGGCGGAAATGCGCGCGGCCATGATCTCGACCGAGGACCGGCGCTTCCGCAGCCACATCGGCGTCGACCCCATCGGCCTCGGCCGGGCGATCGTGTCCGCTCTCTTCAAGAACCACCGTGTCAGCGCGACGTCGACCATCACCCAGCAGCTCGCCCGGAACATCTTCCTCACCAACAACCGCAGTTTCGGACGAAAGATCAAGGAAGGCATCCTGGCGCTCGCGCTGGAGCGAAAGTTCAGCAAGGACCAGATCCTCGAGCTGTATCTGAACCGCGTCTATTTCGGAGGCGGGGCCTACGGCATCGACGCCGCATCGCGGAAATTCTTCGGGCATGGCGCGGACCATCTGAGCCTGGGCGAGGCCGCGATCATCGCCGGGCTCGTGAAGGCGCCCTCCAACTATTCTCCGACGGCGGACATCGAGGCCGCAAGGTCGCGCTCGGGCGTGGTCCTGCAAACCATGGCCAGGAATGGCTTCATCAGCCCGGAAGTGGCGGCCGCTGCGAACCCGGCCGAGGTGCGAATCCAGCAAACCACCAGCAACAACAGCGTCCGCTATTTCACGGATTGGGCGCTTCCCCAGCTGGACCAGCTGATCGACCAGACAACGGAGCCGATCGACGTGTGGACGACACTCGATCCCGGCATGCAAGCCGCGGCAGACCGCGCGATCCACGCCAATGCGCCCGACGGCGCCCAGGGTGCGCTTGTATCGATCGATCGCGACGGGGCGGTGCGGGCGATGGTCGGCGGCAAGGACTATGTCGATTCGATCTACAACCGGGCGACGCAGGCGACGCGCCAGCCGGGCTCGGCGTTCAAGCTCTTCGTCTATCTCTCCGCGCTCGAATTGGGGATGAAGCCGACCGACACGATCGTCGACGAGCCAGTGACGATCGATGGCTGGACTCCGCGCAACTCGACCCGCACCAATTTGGGCCCGGTCACTTTGCGTGAGGCGTTTTCGCGGTCGATCAACACGATCAGTGCCAAGATCGGCCAACAACTTGGTTTTTCGACGATCGCCGATATGGCGCGCCGATTCGGTATCACGACTCCAATCTCGACCTTCCCCGCCATGGTGCTCGGATCGAGCGATGTGCGGCTGCTGGATATGACGCGCGCCTTTTCGTCCGTCGCCAACAAAGGCGTCGCGGTGACTCCCTATGCGATCCGCAAAGTCGTCACCGCGGACGGCCGGATCCTCTATCAGCACGATACGACCGAGGAGCGCGTGCTCGTTGCACCGTGGGTCGCGGCGGAAATGACCGACCTCCTTCAGTCGGCGGTACTGACCGGCACCGGCCGCGCGGCCCAGATCGGGCGCCCGGTCGCGGGCAAGACCGGCACCACCAGCTCGAACAAGGACGGATGGTTCATCGGCTTCTCCAGCGGACTGACGACCGGCGTGTGGATGGGACGGGACGATGCCCGGACTGTCCCTGGACTACAGGGCGGCACGGCGCCCGCGCGCGCCTTCCACGACTTCATGATGGTCGCTGTCGCCAATCGCCCCCCTGAGCCGTTCGAGACGCAGGTCCCGATGCCGGATTGGCAGCTGACTCCGGAAGAGGAGTTGTACGGCGATACGGCGATCGACGCGAACGCGGTTCAACCGCTGGTCGACGAAAATGGAATGCCGATCAATCCGCCACCGACCGAGCCGGGTACTCCGGAACAGACACCGGCAATCCGGCCCGACGGCACCGGCGAGCCGTCCCAGCAGGAGCTCGATCAGGCTTTCCCGCCGCAACAACAGCCCCAGCCGCGTCCGCCGCTGCAGCCGCCGCCGCGCTCCCCTGAGCCCCGCTCAGCGCCCCCTTCCGAGCCGCCGCAGCCGCGGCCCAACGTCACGTAAAGTCGCTTTCGCCTCAGCAATGCCCGGTCCGAACAGCTGCGCTTCCAGGGCCTTGAAGTCCGCTCCGTGGTTGAGGTGCTTCAGATGCGCGACCTCGTGCGCCACGACATAGCGGCGCGCCGGCGGCGGAGCGAGGATCAGGCGCCAGCTGAGACGGATCCGCCGCTGCGATGAGCAGCTGCCCCAACGGGTGCCCGCATCCCCCACACTCACCGACGTCGCAGATGCTCCGGCCGCGCTGGCGAGCTCTGCGACTTCGCCTGACATCGTCGCGATGGCTTGCCGCCTGAGGAACGCTTCGACGCGGCGGGCGAGCCCCGCCGGCGGCCCACCGCAGCGCAGCTCACCGTTCACCAATCTTGGGGTGCGCGCCTCATGTTCGGACCAGACGATCAGGGTGTCCACGCCCTCGACGGGAATGACGGCGCCAGCTTCGAATGGCTCCGCGGGCAATGCGCGGGCGAGCTGCGCCTCGATCCATTGCCGCTGATCGAGCGCCCAGGCGAGCGCTGCGCGACGGCTGGTGCGCATCGGACATGTGAGCTTGAGCGTGCCGCTCGTCTCATCGAACCGCAAGCGCAGCTGCTTCGCACCGCGGATTGGCCGGATATCGATCGGAACCGGAAGCCCGGCCTCGAGCAAGGCTTCAGAGCGGCCGCTCGACCACATGATATTCCAGCTCGCCCGCCTCATCCTCGCTGACCGTCCAGCCGCGCGTCGACTGCCCGGCCTCGTGCACGGTCTCACGGCTGCCGGAGATCAGATAATGCCAGTCGGGCAGCGGTTCGTCCGCAGCACGAAGCCGGTATGCACAGGTCTCCGGCAGCCAATCGAGGTTGCCGAGGTTGCTGCGGTCGAGCTTCACACAGTCGGAGACGCGCTTCATCCGGTTCTTGTAATCGAGGCACCGACCGTTCCGCCGGTCGAGTAGCTTGCACGCGACGTTGGTCGGATAGAGGAGCCCCGTCTCCTCATCCTCGAGCTTGTGAATGCAGCAGCGCCCGCAGCCGTCGCACAACGCCTCCCACTCGCCGCGGTCCAGCGCTGCAAGCGGCTTCTCCCAAAAACGTTCTCGGCCATTCATGACAAAAGCAGCCTTGCTCTGCTAACCGGCCCCGATCAAGCGGGCAAAGAGGGCTAAGTTCGTGAAACATTGGAAGTTTGCAATCGCCGCAGCGACGCTCGTCGGTCTTTCCGCGCCGGCCGCGGCCCAAGTCACAGGTTATGCTGGCACCGAGTTCGTCGAGGCCGTTCGAAAAAGCGACGGCGACAAGGTCACGCAGCTCCTTCGCGACCATCCCACTGGGCTGGTCGACGCACGGGACGGCGACGGCAACACCGCGCTGATCATCGCGATCGCACGCCGGGACGAGCAATGGACCGGATTTCTGCTCAATCAAGGCGCGGATCCGAGCCTCGGCGGCAAGGGCGGCGACACGCCGTTGATCGCTGCATCGCGCATTGGCTTCGATCAGGCCGTCGAATGGCTCCTCGGAATGGGCGCGAAGGTCGATGGCACGAACAGGATGGGTGAAACGCCGCTGATCGTTGCCGTGCAGCAGCGGCAGACGCCCATAGTGCGGCAGCTCCTTGCGGCGGGCGCGAATCCCGACAAGACCGACACGGCCGCGGGCTATTCGGCGCGGGATTACGCGCAGCGCGATTCGAGAGCGCGCGACATTCTCAAGTTGATCAACGACAAGAAGCCGAAGCCGGCCGCCGCGCACTAGCGCCTAGTTCGCTTCTCCAAGCGACGGATCGACCTGCGCCGACAGGCGCCGCGCCGCCCTGCGGGCGAAACGCAGCAACTCCGCCTTGCGCCGGGCCGGCGGCATCGGCCGAAGCGCAGGTTCGCGAATCACGGCGGCGTCGTACCGGTCGGCGACGATCAGCCCAGCCTCGCGCGGGAGATAGCGCTCCTCCTCGAGAATTCGCGCGAGGTGCGGCGGCACCGCCCAGAAGAAGCGGTCGCAATATTCGAGATAATCGAACCATTTGCCGTCACCGATGAGGTCGGACTTCGCCACCTTGATCTCGACGATGGTCAGCCCGCCCTTGCCGTCGATCGCCATGAGATCGGCGCGACGGCCGTTGGGCAATGGCATTTCGCACACGGCGAACAGATCCTGGCGGCAAAACAACCGAGTCACTCCGCGCGCGACTTCCGCCGCGATGGGCGGAGCATCGGCAAAACACAGGGAATCGGCTCGGCTGGCCATCGCGCCAGCCTAGAACATCACAAGAACATCGCGCAAGCTCACCACTCGACCGACGCGAACGAAAAACGGGCGAGCCTAGGCCCGCCCGTTACGCCCCCGCGCCTCCTAAGGAGATTAGCGGTAAAAGATGTGATTGCCGATCGATGCGACGCGCTTTGCATGCCAGCTGGGCGACACATAGCGTGCATGAAAGAACAAGGCGTTCCCAACCGCCGAGTCCTGGAGGTCCTGGTCGACGATCTTGGCAACCGCAACGGCGGTCTGCCACTGCTTGTTCGTCCGCGGGACCGACGGCAACGAATGGCCGTGGACGAACGAGAACTGGCCACGCTGGAACAGCACACCGCAATAGGTCGGCGGGAAGCGGCCGCCGGTTGCGGCCCGGTTCGCGATCACCTTGCCGACGGCGAGCTGGCCGGCGAGCGGCTCGCTCTTCGATTCGAAATAGATGCCCGTTGCGAGACACTCGAGCTCGCGGCTGCCCGGATTTGGGCCCCGTAGCTCCGCGACCATCGCGGCCAAATCGCCACTCGGCCTTACTGTATCAGCGGAAGCCGCGACGGAATCGTCACTGTCCTGCGCTTGTTCAGCCTGAGAAGGCGTGTCGGAAAGGATCGGCTCACCCTGCGGGTCGAGCAGTGCCGGGACCGGAACCTGCGGAACCGTCGGCGTAGCCGCCGGCGTCACCGGCTCGGAGGAAGGCCCAGCCTGGGCTGGCGAAATAGAAGTTACACTAAGCGCAAGACAAAAAAGCAGCGCCGTTCGAATGGTAGCCAAAATATGTGCCGCAATAATGCGGTCAACCGCCTGATAAACGAAGGCAAATTATGCGCGAATACTTCCGCTTTTCGCCCCTCGGCAGTTCCCCGTCTCGCGTGGCATCCCTGCTGCTTTGGCAGAGTAGGATGCCCCCCGCTCTTGTTGTTGAGCAAGGTTTTCACTGCCGTTGGCGCGGGGTCAAGGCGAAGCGGTCGTTTCAGCGATGAACCGTTCAGGGTCCGCGATGTCCAGTTCGATCGCCCATAAATCCTCGTCGAACCGTGCACGCTTGGCGAGGAAGGCAGCGATTTCAGCGGAACTCGCCGATTCGGCGGGTCCGACCGACTGCCAGGCATAGCCGCTTTCCAGCGACAGCACGCGTTCGAGCGACGCGACGTGACGGCCGCGACTGCTGACCATGAGCAGCAAGGATCCGCGTTCGGGATCGCCTTTGCGGAGGATGGTCGCGAAGTCTCCCGCCACCTGGGCTCGGCGAAGAATGCTTGCGACTTCGAGGTGCGCCGGGAGCCGGTCGCGGCTCACGGCCGGCAAATCTCAGGCGGCGTCGCGCTCATCGGCTCCCATGAGCACGGCGGCCAAAGCATCGCGGCTGCGCGCGCCGCGCATTTTCTCGAGCGTGGCGGCGTGACGAGTTACCCGGCTGATCGCGGCGAGCGCCTTCAAATGCTCCGCGCCGGCGTCAGGCGGCGACAGGAGCAGGAAGACCAGATCGACGGGCCGGCCGTCGATCGCCTTGTAATCCACCGGCTCCCCCAGACGGGCGAAAAGACCATAGATCCGGTTGAGGCCTTCCACCTTCCCGTGGGGGATCGCGACTCCCTGGCCGAATCCGGTCGAGCCGAGCTGCTCCCGCTCGGTCAGGCTCGCGAGGATCGCAGTGGAATCGGCGTCCAGCCGCTGGCCGGCGAGATTCGCAAGCTGCTGCAAAAGCGAGCGCTTGTTGCCGCCCGGAAGACCGGTCTTGATCGCATCGAAGTCGAGGAAATCGGCTAGCTGCATGGTCAAACTCGTCACGGGACGCGACCGGTTGGCCGCCTCGATGAAAGGGTCTCAGTTACTACGCGGCTCAACCCAGCCGATATTCCCGTCTTCACGACGGTAAATCATGTTAAACTCGCCCGTGGCGCTGTTCCTGAACATCAGCGCCGTCGTATTCCTGAGGTCCATCAGCATTACCGCGTCGGAGACGCTCGCCTCGGGAATATCGACGCGGGTTTCGGCGACGATCGTCGGGAAACCCGTCTCCTCGCTCTCGGGCTCGGTCGCCGAGGAGAAGATCGTGTAGGCGGCATTCTCAACATAGGCCTGCGCGTTGTCCTCGACCTTATGTTCCTTCAGGCGGTTGGTGTAGCGGCGCAGCTGCTTTTCAATTCGATCGGCGGCACCGTTCAGGGCCATCTGCGGCTCTCGCGCGCTGTATGACGCCTTGAGCACGATACCCTGGCGAACGGGCGCAATGATGTCGCAGGTGAAGTCATTGTTGGGCCCGCGACCGAAGGTCACGTTGGCGCCTATCGCGCGGGAGAAATATTTCTCGGTAATCTCGGCGATCTTTGTCTCGGCCTGCTCGCGCAGCGATTCGCCTGTGTCGACCTGGTGGCCGGCGACCCGTACGTCCACTTGTCTCAAGCTCCTCACTTCTTCTGGCGCGGCGCTTAGGACCGGCGCGAACGCTGCGTCAACCAGCCTCGGCGAAGCGTGCCCAAAGCGGGTTGACCAACCTGCCAATAAACGCGCGGTGGCGCTCAAGTTCCTCAGCCGCCGCAAAGTGTGGGCGCGCCGCGCGGGGTTCGCGGATCGTTACTGGCCGCGCTGCAATGGGCACGGCGACGCTTCCAGCCTCGGCGACCAAACCAAGACCGATCTGCCGGCCGCCAGTCAATTCGACATAGACCTGCGCGAGCAGCTGCGCGTCGAGGAGGGCGCCGTGCTTCACCCGCTGACTCCGGTCGATCCCAAAGCGCATGCACAAGGCGTCAAGGCTGTGCTTGGCGCCGGGGTGACGAGTGCGTGCAAGCGTCAAAGTGTCGACCATCCGGCTGGTACAAACAGCGGGCCGGCCGCAGCTCGTGAGCTCAAAATTGAGAAATCCAAAGTCGAAGGAAGCATTGTGTGCGACCAGCGGCGAAGCCCCGATGAAATCGAGCAGCTCCTCCGCCCGTTCCGAAAACCGCGGCTTGTCCGACAGGAAAATGCTCGTGAGGCCATGCACCGCTTCGGCATCGCTCGGCATCTCGCGGTCGGGATTGAAATAGGCATGGAAATGCCGGCCGGTTTCGACACGATTGAACATCTCGACGCAGCCGATCTCGACCATCCGGTCGCCGCCGGCCGGGTTAAGTCCGGTGGTTTCGGTGTCGAAGACGATTTCCCGCACAGGCAAAACTATTCACCGCCCGCGAGTCCCAGACAAGCGAGAATGTCGCGGACCTGGCTTTCAGTTGTGGATAGGTCGGCGTCAGTATCGATCACAAAGTCCGCGCGCCGGCGTTTTTCCTCGTCTGGGATCTGGCGCCCGAGGATGGACTCGAATTTCTCCTCAGTCATTCCGGGGCGCGACAGAACGCGTGCGCGCTGAACTTCGGGCGGTGCGGAGACGGTGATGATCTTGTCGAACTCGGTTTCGCCGCCGGTTTCGAACAACAGCGGGATCTCAAAGACGAGGGCGGACGCGTCACGGTGCTGATCGATAAAGTGTTCGCGAGCCATTCGGACCGCCGGGTGCACGATCTTCTCGAGGTCCGCGAGTTGTCGGGGGTCTTCGAGAACCAGTTCAGCCAGTTTTCCACGGTCGAGCAGACCGTCTTGGACAGCACCAGGAAACCGCGCTGCGATCTGTTCGACCAAACCGCCGCCGGGTGCCTGTAGCCGCCGAACCTCGGCGTCGGCATCGAACACCGGAATTCCGGCGCGCTCGAGCATTCGCGCGACGGTCGATTTCCCCATACCGATCGAGCCGGTGAGGGCGATTCTGATCATACGAGCAGCAGGCCGCGCTCGCGAAGAGCGGCAAGGAGCGGGATCAGGGGCATCCCGAGGATCGTGAAATAGTCGCCTTCGACGGATTCGAACAATTGCACGCCGCGGCCCTCCATGCGGAAGACACCAACACAATAGCCGACCTCAGGCCATTCGGCGGCGAGGTACGTCGCGATGAAGTCCTCTGACAGCGGGCGCACGTGCAGCGTGGCCGTTTCCACGTGCCGCCAATCGACCGTCCCGGCGCGCGCGAGCACCACCGCACTGGTGAGCTGCATCGGCCTGCCCGAAAAAGCACGCAAATGCTCCGCGGCGGCCTCGCGATTTGCCGGCTTGTTGAACAACCGCCCGTCGAGGTTGACGGCGCTGTCGCTGCCAATAACCCATGCGTCCGACAATTTTCGGCTGACGCTCAGAGCTTTTGCAGCGGCGAGCTCCGCGGTTATCTCCGCGGCATCCGATTGCGCAGCCTTGAGCGCATCCTCGTCGATGGCGGACGCGATCGCGTCATGTTCTACCCCCGCGGCATGCAGCATCTGCCGCCGGATGGGGCTCGAAGAGGCGAGGATCAGGGGCAATGAACAACCTTGTGGATAAGCCAACGCGCAGGCGTAGCGCGGAGATGGGGATGCACTCAATCGGGCAGCTGTTCCACGCCGCACAACAGCCGTTCGAAGATTCATCCACGGGGACGAAATCGACCCCCAGCCTGTGAATCATGGGAGCCAGTGAGCGCGACTCGTGATTCCTGCGAGATCATCGGGACGGCGCGCTTGTTGGCAAAACGGGAAGCCCCGCCTAAACCCCGCTCTCCCGCCGCCAATTACATCATCAATCTTCTTCTAAAATATATACTAAAGGAGAGTAGAGGGTGGCCTCGATGCCTCGCGAGACCGCGAAGACTCAGGCGGACAAACCTCTGCTTTCGGTGCTTCGGGGCGAGCGGCGCAATCCGCCGCCAGTCTGGATGATGCGACAGGCGGGGCGCTATCTTCCCGAGTACCGCGCTCTCAGGGAGCAGAAGGGGGGTTTCCTCGATCTCGTTTACGACAGCGATACCGCGGCTGAGATCACGCTTCAGCCGCTCAAGCGCTTTCCCCAGCTCGATGCCGCTATCCTCTTCTCGGACATCCTCATCGTCCCCTTCGCAATTGGCCAGAATCTGAGCTTCGTTGCGGGTGAAGGGCCGCGCCTCACGCCGCCGTTGATCAACGCGGCGCTCGACGGATTGACGGCGGTGCCGGGGCGGCTCGAGCCGATCTGCGAGACGGTGCGTAAAGTCAGAGCCGCGCTCGACTCGTCGAAGACGCTGATCGGCTTTGCCGGCAGTCCCTGGACGGTGGCCACCTACATGGTCGCGGGGCAAGGCAGCCGTGACCAGACGGAGGCCCGCCGCGCCGCTTACGCCGACCCCGGCGCCTTTGCCGACGATCATCGGTCGGATTGAAGAGGTGACGCTCGAATATCTTTCGGGTCAGATCGAGGCTGGAGCCGAGGCGGTGCAATTGTTCGATAGCTGGGCGGGAAGTCTTTCACCGGCACAGTTCGAGCAGTGGGTCATCGCGCCGACGGCGCGGCTCGTTTCTCATCTGAGGGAAAGGCACCCCACCGTCCCAGTGATTGGCTTTCCCAAAGGCGCGGGCGGGAAGCTTCGGGCCTATGCGCAGGAGACCAGGGTGAATGCGCTCGGCCTCGACGAGACAGTCGATCCCGTTTGGGCCGCAAAGGAGTTGCCGAAATCGCTTCCGCTGCAAGGCAATCTCGACCCGTTGGCGTTGCTCGCCGGGGGCGAGCCACTGCGCAGCGCCGTCGAGCGCATCCTTGACGCGTTCGCCGGTCGCCCTCACATCTTCAACCTGGGGCACGGCATCCTGCAGGACACGCCGATCGCGCATGTCGAAGAATTGCTTGCGCTGGTGAAGGGGGGAAGGTGAATCATCTAACGGGATTCCTCGGCCCCGCTTATCTGTGGGTCAAAGCCGCGCACCTGACGTTCGTGATCTTCTGGCTGGCCGGGCTGTTCCTGCTTCCGCGCTTCTACGTTTACCACCAGGAGACGACCGTTGGTTCGCCTGAAGACCGCGCCTGGATTGAGCGTGAGACGCGGGTTCGCTCGATCATCCTTACGCCGGCGATGTTGGTGGTGTGGGTCCTTGGATTGATGCTCGCCTTCAATATCGACGCCTGGCATCAAGGTTGGTTCATGGCCAAACTGGCGCTGGTGGTTGCATTGAGCGCCTATCAGGGCTGGCTTGGAGCTTACGGAAGGAAGTTGGCCAATGGTCAGCGTCCATTGTCCGGGAAAGCCGTGCGCATGATCAACGAAATCCCCGGAATTGCCGCAGCGCTCATCGTCGTGCTGGTGATCGTCAAGCCTTTTTAGTCGTTTCGGCGCAGCTGTCCCTCGCTGCTGATTGACACCAGGGCCGGCGAGACATACCTCGAATCACAACGGCTCCCGGCCAGTATTCATTTGCCGGCGACCCGTTCCCCATGAAGCGGCGTCCTGCCGCTTCCCGCGCTTTTCGACACAAAGCCACTCATCTCCCCAAGAAAAGACCGTCTTATGCATTTGAAAGAACTGAAGAATAAAACCCCCGCCGAACTCGTGGCAATGTCCGAGGAGATGGGGGTCGAAGGCGCATCGACGATGCGCAAGCAGGACCTCATGTTCTCGATCCTGAAGATCCAGGCTGAGAACGGAGTTGAAATCATGGGCTCGGGCACCATCGAGGTGCTCAACGACGGATTCGGATTCCTCCGCTCGCCCGAGGCCAATTACCTTGCCGGCCCCGACGACATCTATGTCACGCCGTCGATCGTGCGGCGATTCGGACTGCGAACCGGCGACACGATTGAAGGCGAGATCCGCGGTCCCAAGGAAGGCGAGCGCTACTTCGCGCTGACCAGCGTGTCCGCGATCAACTTCGATGATCCCGAACAGGTCCGTCACCGTGTCAATTTCGACAATTTGACGCCGCTTTATCCCGACGAAAAGCTCAAGCTCGACACGCTCGATCCGACCATCAAGGACAAGTCGGCGCGGGTGATCGACATCGTCGCGCCGCTCGGCAAAGGCCAGCGCGCGCTGATCGTGTCCCCGCCGCGCACCGGCAAGACGGTGTTGCTGCAGAACATCGCGCGGGCAATCACCGACAATAATCCCGAGGTGATCCTGATCGTGCTGCTTATCGACGAGCGGCCGGAGGAGGTCACCGACATGCAGCGCTCGGTGAAAGGCGAGGTCATCTCCTCGACTTTCGATGAGCCCGCATCGCGTCACGTCCAGGTTGCCGAGATGGTGATCGAGAAGGCCAAGCGCCTGGTTGAGCACAAGAAGGACGTCGTGATCCTGCTCGACTCGATCACCCGCCTCGGCCGCGCTTACAACACTGTCGTTCCGAGCTCGGGCAAGGTGCTGACCGGCGGTGTCGACGCCAACGCGCTGCAGCGGCCGAAGCGGTTCTTCGGCGCCGCGCGCAACATCGAGGAAGGCGGCTCGCTCTCGATCATCGCCACCGCGCTGATCGACACCGGCTCCAAGATGGACGAGGTCATCTTCGAGGAGTTCAAGGGCACCGGCAACAGCGAGGTGATCCTCGACCGCAAGGTCGCCGACAAGCGCATCTTCCCGGCGCTCGACGTCGGCAAGTCCGGCACCCGCAAGGAAGAGCTGCTCGTCGAGCAGGGCACGCTCACAAAGATGTGGGTGCTGCGTCGCATCCTGATGCAGATGGGTACGGTCGACGCGATGCAGTTCCTCCTCGACAAGATGAAGGACGCCAAGTCCAACGAGGACTTCTTCGCAAGCATGAATCAGTAAGGCGGGAGCATGCCTGCCGGCATGTTCAACTTCGCCGACATCTTCACTGCCGCGGGGCTGCTGACGCTCGGTCAGGTGATCCTGATCGATCTCACCATGGCGGGCGACAACGTCGTGATCATTGGCACGCTGACGTCGGGGCTGCCGGCACGCGATCGGCGCAAGGTGATTTCGCTTGGCGTCGGACTCGCGCTGGTGTTCCTGATCGGCTTCGCGCTGATTGCGACGCAGTTGCTCAAGGTGACGGGATTGCTCCTCGCCGGCGGGCTGCTGCTGCTGTGGGTCGCGTACAACATGGCTCGCGAGCTTCGGCCGGCCCGCGACGTCATTGCCGATGATCCGCTGACTCCCGCCGTCGAAGGCCCGCCGGCGAGCAAGACGTTCCTCCAGGCCGCGGTTCAGGTGACGATCGCCGATCTGTCGATGAGCCTTGATAATGTGCTCGCGGTGGCGGCCGCCGCCCGCCAGCACCCGGTCGTACTGTTTATCGGCCTGGCGCTTTCGGTGACCTTGATGGGGGTCGCGGCGAACTTCGTCGCGCGGCTGGTCCAACGCTATCACTGGATCGCGTGGGGTGGGCTCGTGCTCATTCTCTACGTCGCCGTTAGGATGATTTACGAAGGCTGGGTAGGCGGCGACGAGGTGCTGGGCTTGAGGAGCGTGCTCGGCCTCGGGTAGGGCCGTTCCCATGGACCTCGCGAGCTTCGTCACGCCGGCAGCGATTGCCGCGCTCTTCGAGATCCTGATGATCGATATCGTGCTCGCCGGCGACAACGCGATTGTCGTCGGAGCGCTCGCCGCCGGTCTGCCGGCCGATCAGCGCAGGAAAGTCATTCTGATCGGAGTGCTCGCCGCGCTTGTGCTGAGAATCGCCTTTGCGCTTGTTGTCAGCCAGCTGCTGCAGATCGTCGGATTGGTCCTCGCGGGCGGGATCTTGCTGCTGTGGGTTGCGTGGAGGATGTACCGCGAGATCCGCCACAAGGACGAAAGCGCGGGCTCAGATGAGGTCGCCGGAGATGAGCATTCAGGCCTGAAGCCTGCCAAGAGCTTCGCCAGCGCTGCCTGGGGCGTTGCCCTGGCGGACGTCAGTATGAGTCTCGACAATGTCCTTGCGGTGGCTGGAGCGGCGCGGGAGCATCCTTATGTCCTCGTCTTCGGCCTCGTCCTCTCGGTGCTGCTGATGGGCGTGGCAGCGAATTTCATCGCGCGTTACATCGATCGCTATCGCTGGATCGCGTGGGTGGGCCTGCTGGTGATCCTGTGGGTCGCGACGAAGATGATCTTCGACGGTGCGCGCACGTCGCCCCCCACATCGCGCCGCTGTTCACCTGAGGCCGCCGTATGGCGGAGACCATTTTCGCACTCTCCAGCGGGCGGCCGCCAGCTGCGATTTCGGTCATTCGGCTCAGCGGTCCGCAAGCGCACGACGCGGGCACACTGATTGCCGGTTCGTTGCCGGAGGGGCGCAGCGCCGCAGTGCGCGAACTGCGCGATCCCATTTCGGGCGAGCTGCTCGACGAGGCTCTGGTCCTGCGCTTCGATTCGCCGGCGAGTTCAACCGGTGAGGACGTCGTGGAATTTCACTGCCACGGCGGGCGCGCAGTCGTCGATGCTGTGCTGTGCGGCCTCGGCTCGCTTGAGGGCCTGAGGCAGCGGAGCCGGGCGAGTTCACGCGCCGCGCGTTCGAGAACGGCCGCATCGATCTTACCGAGGCCGAAGGTCTGGCCGACCTGATCGAGGCGGAGACCGAGAACCAGCGTAAGGCCGCACTGGCGCTCGCCGAAGGTGGGCTGCGCAAACAGATTGAGGAATGGCAGGCCGTTTGCTTGGCCTATCCGCAGAGGCCGAGCGGGCGATCGACTATGACGAAGACGATGCGCGATCGACCAGCCCTTGCTCGCGCGGATGTGCGAGCTCGCAGCGGAACTGGGCGATGGCTCAAGCGGCCCCGGATCGAGCCGCTCAAGGACGGCGTCCGAGTCGTCATCGCCGGCCCACCGAATGTCGGTAAAGTCAAGTCTTATCAATGTGATAGCAGGGGATGAGCGGGCCATCGTCACCGACGTTCCGGGGACAACGCGCGACCATATTGAGGTGCCGTTGGCGCTCGGTGGAATACCGATCCGCCTTACCGACACCGCGGGGCTGCGGATACGGAGGACGAGGTCGAGGCCATCGGGGTGGCGCGCGCGGCCGCCTGGCCGACGCAGCGGACGTTCTGGTTTGGTTGGGCGAGCCGGCGGCGCGCCCGGCACTCGCGGCTGATCCAGGTGCATCCAAAGCGGACCTGCCGGGCGGAGCCGCAGCTCCCACGGGTTCGGTGGCGGTCTCGTCCGTCACCGGCGAGGGAATCGCGGCACTTGTGGAGCGGATAGGAGCACTGGCGCGGTCGTTGCTTCCCGGCGAGGGTGCGATTGCGCTGAACCGGCGGCAGGCGGAGCGGATTGGGGAGGCCGCTCGAGGCGCTGGCGAGGGCGGCGGCTGCGGCGATCCGTTCTCGTCGCCGAAGGCTTCGGCAGCGCGGAGCGCCTTCGACCGGCTGACGGGCAGGGCCGGCGTCGAAGACTTGCTCGACGCATTGTTCAGCCGCTTCTGCCTCGGAAAATAGGCTGTTTCACGTGGAACATTGATGCGCTAAGGCGCCGCGCATGTTCGACGTTCTCGTTATCGGCGCCGGCCATGCCGGCTGCGAGGCTGCGGCTGCCGCGGCGCGGCGGGGCGCGCGCGTTGGGCTGCTCACGTTTCGTGCCGAGGACGCCGGGCAGATGTCGTGCAACCCGTCGATCGGCGGCGTTGGCAAGGGTCACCTCGTCCGCGAACTCGACGTTTTCGACGGGCTGATGGCGCGCGCCGCCGACCGCGCCGCGATCCATCGGCGGATGCTCAATCGCAGCAAGGGCCCGGCGGTTTGGGGACCGCGGGTCCAGGCGGACCGCAGGTTGTATCGCGCCGCGATCGGCGACCTGATGGGAGAGCAGCGGGGTCGAGCTGATCGTCGCCGAGGCGCTGCGGATTGATCATCGCGGGGGCCGGGTTGCGGGCGTGGAGACGAGCGATGGGCCGCTGCCATGCCGCGCGCTCGTGATCGCGACGGGCACGTTCCTGGATGCGCGGCATGTTCGTCGGCGACGAGGTTGTCGAGGGCGGTCGGCGCGGGGAAGCGCTCGGCGTCCCGCTTGCGGAGCAATTCGCGAGATCGGCCTGGGGCAGGGCCGGCTCAAGACCGGTACGCCGCCGCGGCTGGATGGCCGGACGATCGACTGGGCGCGGCTGAGGAGCAGCCGAGCGACGCGGAGCCGTGGACTCTGTCGGCGCTGGACGACGGCGCGCGCCTGCCGCAGCTCCGTTGCGCGATCACGCGGACCAACGCGCGAACGCATGAGATCATCCGCGCGAACTTCGATCGCTCGCCGTTGTTCGCCGGCGCGATCGAAGGGCGGGGTCCGCGCTATTGTCCGTCGATCGAGGACAAGGTGAAGCGCTTCGCCGATCGCGACGCGCATCAGATCTTCCTCGAGCCGGAGGGACTGGACGATCCTCTCGTCTATCCCGAACGGCATCTCGACTTCGCTTCCGGTGGACGTCCAGCGTGCATTCGTGCGCAGCATTGCCGGGCTGGAGCGCGTGGAGATTGTGCGGCCGGGCTACGCTGTCGAGTATGAGTTCGTCGACCCACGTCGGCTCGAATGCGACCTTGAAGTTTGCGACTTCGCGGCCTGTTCCTTGCCGGTCAGATCAACGGCACGACGGGTTATGAGGAGGCGGCGGCGCAGGGGCTCGTTGCGGGCCTGAACGCGGCAGCGCGAGCGCTCGGAGCTTGACGAAGTCCGCTTCGACCGGCGTACAAGTTACATAGGCGTGATGGTCGACGATCTTACGCTTCAGGGTGTTTCGGAGCCGTACCGAATGATGACGGCCCGAGCCGAATTTCGCCTGTCGCTTCGCGCCGATAATGCCACGACGAGGCTCGGCGATGCAGCGCTCGCAGCAGTTGCGTTTCGGTAAGGCGCCGGACGCAAATCAAACAGCATTTTGAGCAACGCGCCAGCTCACATGGGCGGACACGGATGAGGGACGGGCGGATGCGCTCTATTCACCCTATGTCGAGCGCCAGCAGCGCGAGTGGCAAGTCGTACTGCGCGATTCGCACGTGTGGATCCCGCACGCGCTCGACTTCGGCTCAATTTCCGGTCTCTCCAATGAGATGGTGGAGCGGCTTGAGCTCCGCCCGCCCGGAAACGCTGGACCAGGCTTCGCGTGTGCCGGGCGTGACGCCCGCAGCCCTGTCGGCGCTTTATGTAGCGGCTAATCGACGCGCCGCGGCATGATCGATTCACTTGAGCAGGCCGCAGGGCCGACCTGTTTCACGTGAAACATTTGGACGGCTCAGAGCCTATGTCGAACTACTTAAATGCGAAGCCACGCGCCAGAATCTGGTGTCTAGCATCCAGCCTCGAGCACATCTGGGAGCGGCACATTTTGGATGCGGCGCAGCTGGTGCGCTTCGAGCCTTTCGTCGGCGCGACGTGGCTCGATGTCGGCTCGGGTGCCGGCTTGCCCGGGATTGTAATCGCCTGCTTAGTGGAAGGGTCCGTTACGCTGCTCGAGCCGCGCCGCCTGCGTGCTGAATTTCTACGAGAAAGTGTTTCCGCGCTGAGTTCAGGGGCGACCGTTGAGTGCGCAAAGGTCGAACGAATTCGACGGCCGCTTCGACGTGATCACCGGTCGCGCAGTGGCGCCGCTCCGGAAATTCATCGAAATGTCCCACCACCTGTCCACAGAAAAGACAGTTTGGGTGCTTCCGAAGGGACGCCGCGCGCAATCGGAACTGGCCGAGCTCGAGCGCGCGTGGCAAGGTGTGTTTCACGTGGAACGAAGTGCCACCGACGCGGATTCCTGGATCATCGTCGGAACGGGGGTGAGGGCGAAGACAAGATGATTCGGATCGCCGTGGCGAATCAAAAGGGCGGAGTTGGGAAGACGACGACTGCGATCAATCTCGCAACGGCGCTCGCGGCGATTGGTTGGCGCGTGCTGCTCGTTGATCTGGATCCGCAGGGAAATGCCTCGACCGGGCTCGGCGTCGGCCATTCCCAACGGGCGCGCTCCAGCTACGACGTGCTCATCGGCAGTGCTTCCGTCGCAGAAGCCGCAGTGGCGACGCGCGTGCCGCGGCTCGACCTTTTGCCGGCGACAGTGGACCTGTCAGGGGCGGAGGTGGAGATGGTAAGCCTGGACGACCGCGCGCACCGGCTCGACAAGGCGCTTGCGGCAGGGGCGGCGCGCTGGGACATCTGCCTGGTCGACTGTCCGCCGTCGCTCGGGTTGCTCACCGTCAATGCGCTGGTCGCCGCGCGCTATGTCCTGGTTCCGCTCCAGTGCGAATTCTTTGCCCTCGAGGGACTCAGCCAGCTTCTCCAGACGGTCGAGCGGATTCGCAGCGCGTTCAACCCCGAATTGTCGATCCTCGGCATTGCGCTGACGATGTTTGACCGCCGTAACAACCTCTCGCAGGCGGTGGCGGAAGATGTGCGCGCCTGTCTTGGCGCCGTAGTCTTCGAGACGATCGTGCCGCGCAACGTGCGCCTGTCCGAGGCGCCCAGTCATGGCCTGCCCGCGTTGATTTACGACCTGAAATGTCCCGGGTCTGAGGCGTATGTGCGGTTGGCGCGCGAAGTGATCGGACGGCTGCCGCAAGTGGCGGAGGCCGCATGAGCACGGATCGGCCGACAAAGGGCTTGGGGATGGGGCTGTCAGCGCTGATCGGGGATGCCCGTCCGGCGCCGTCCGACGAGCAGGCAGCATCGCGCGGGGGCGTTCGGGAAATCGAGATTGGTCGAATTCGGCCGAACCCGAATCAGCCGCGCATCCAGTTCAGCGACGAATTGATCGATGAGCTCGCCGATTTAATCGCCGAGCGCGGTGTCCTCCAGCCGATCCTGCTGCGGCCGCACGGCGACGGCGAGGATTTGAGATCATCGCCGGCGAGCGTCGCTGGCGCGCAGCGCAGCGGGCGCGGCTGCACACCATCCCGGCGATCGTACGCGAGATCGATGAGGCGGCAACCGCCGAGCTGGCGCTGATCGAAAACATCCAGCGCGAGGACCTCAATGCGATCGAAGAGGCCGAAGGCTACAAACAGCTGATCGATCGCCATGGCCATACTCAGGACAATGTCGCAAAGATCGTTCATAAGTCGCGAAGCCACGTCGCTAACTTATTGAGATTACTCGATCTTCCTGATTTCGTGCGCCAATCGCTACTGAAAGGCGATATCAGTATGGGACACGCGCGAGCCGTCGCGACGGCGCCGGATCCCGAATTGCTGACCAAAGAGATTGTAAAAAAGGGTCTGTCGGTGCGGCAGGCGGAAGAGCGCGCGCGACGCGAGAAACCCGGTGCGGGCCAGGACATCGCTCGAGCAAGCGCTCGCAACGCTGCAAAGTCCGTCGACGCGGATCTGGAAGCTCTCGAGCGGCAGCTCAGCGATCTTCTCGGCGTTCGCGTCAATGTCGTGCACAAAGGCCAGGGCGGTTCCGTGACCGTCTACTATTCGAACCTCGACCAGCTCGACATGATCTGCCAGCGACTCAGCGGCGAGCCGATCTAACGCTTCAGCGGCGCCGTGCCTCGCGGGCGATCGCGAGCAATTCCTCCCCGAGCGCTTCCTGCTGCGGCGCCGGGCTGAACATCAGCGCCCGCTCGAGCACTCCGACGCGCTGCGATACACGCGCGAGCCGATCCGAATCCCAGTGCGAAAGCATCCTGGAAATGATCGGTTTGTCCTTCCAGAACAAAGATTTGCCGAGTGACGTCATGACTGCGTCCGCGCTCTCCCCACGCTCAATGCGCGCACGCGCGGGCGCGAGCATGAGTAGCCGCCGCTGGAGCGAGCGGACGGCCGGAATGGCTTCCGATCCTCCGGCCGGCACCCGCGAGAGCTCATCCGCAAGTTCCGCCAGCTCGCCGCCAAGCGCGAGATCCGCAAGCCGCGCAAAATCGCCTTCCGCCGTATCTGCTCCGACGGCGTCGATCGCCTCGTGGTCGAGCTCCTTGGGCGCGTGCGGCGACGCGTCGAGGTACAAGGCGAGCTTCTCTAGCTCCTGCGCAACGATCGCCTGGTCGTTCCCGCACTGGTCCGCGAGCCTCGACGCGATCGGCGAGCCGATCTTGAGACCAAACCGCCGGCCAACGTCGATCACCATTCGCTGCGCGTCGTGGCCTTCCGGCAAGTAAGCGGCGAAGGCGAGCGCACGCGGTGATGCTTCAGCGATCTTGAGCAGCGCCGACGTCTTGCGCAGGGCCCCGGCGATCGCGACCACCGGGCTCTCCGCCCCCGGCGATTCGAGCAGAGCCTCGACACCCGCGGCAATGTCGTCGCCGGCGGGCTCAACCCAGATCACGCGCACTCCGCCAAACAGGCTCATTGCCCCGGCTTCGTCGGCGAGCGAGGCCGGATCCGACTTCACAGCCGCCGCTCCGAGCATGAACTTGCTCGCACCCAGCCCCTCGACCAGTTTCTGCCCCAACCCCCGCGACTGCGCTTCGTCGGGTCCGTGAAAGAGATAAAATCGGACCTGCGGATTGGCCTGGTCGACGGCCCGGGCGATCGACGGCTTGCTCGCCTTCACTTCGCCGCCTGGGTCCGTCTTGCGTAAAGCGCGAGGCGCGTGACGATCTGGTCGGCGACGATATCCGACAAATTCTCAAGCGCGGTTTGCTCCGCCGCAACCGTCGCATATTCCGAGCTGACGATGTCGATGCCGGCGTCGGATCCGGCAGTCGCGTCCAGGACCACGGTCCCTGCCGGCAAACTCACCAGCTGGTAGCGCGCTCGCAAAGTCCGCCGCTCCTGCGTCGCCGCGCGATCGCTGCGCAGGCCGAACGAGGTGATATTGTCGTCGAGCGTCACATCGAGCCGGTATTGGGCCGAGCCACTCCCTGACTTACCGAGGCGATCGACAAGCTTGTTACGTATCAGCCACCCGGACTGGCCGGGGATCGGCGCGACTTCGACCGAACGCAGGGTCGCCGCCACGGGACTGCCGCTTCCTCCACCGTACAAGGGTTGCAGCCCGCATCCGGGCAACAGCAGAAACGCGGCGATGAGGGCGCTGCGACGCATTATGCGACGATATTCACCAGGCGGTCGGGAACGACAATGACTTTGCGCGGAGTTGCTCCGTCGAGCTGGCGCTGGACCTTGTCCGACGCGAGCGCGAGTGCTTCCGCCGCGGCGCGGTCGAGCCCGCGCGGCGCGATCAAAGTATCGCGCAGCTTGCCGTTTACCTGAACCGCGAGAATCACTTGCTCGTCGATGAGCAAGGCGGGGTCGAACGCCGGCCATTCGCCATCCGCGACCATTCCCTCACCGCCGAGCAGCGCCCAGCACTCCTCCGCCAGATGGGGTGCCATCGGCGCAATGAGGAGAACGAGCGTTCGAACCGCCTCGGAACGCGTGGCCGACAGCTTGGCTTTCTCTACCGCGCTGACCAGCTCGTACAGCTGTGCGACCGCTTTGTTGAACTGCAGCCCATCGACAGCCTCGCCAACCGCCGCGATGGTCCGGTGCAGCTTGCGTTTGAGCGCCTCGTCTTCCCCCGGCGCGTCGGCGCTGCCGTTGGCGAGCCGCCATACCCGCTGCACGAACCGCGACGCGCCTTCGATGCCGGCTTCGGACCATTCAAGGTCGCGCTCCGGCGGGCTGTCCGAAAGCATGAACCAGCGCACCGCGTCAGCGCCGTATTTGGCGAGGATCGGCTCCGGATCCACTGTATTGCGTCGCGACTTGGACATCTTCTCAACCCGGCCCGGTGTCACCGGCTGGCCGCCGGCAATCGCTACCCAGTCGTCGCCGTCCTTGCGAACCTCGTCCGGGCTTAGCCAGCTGCCGTCGCCCGCCCGATACGTCTCATGCGTCACCATTCCCTGCGTGAAGAGCCCCTGGAACGGCTCGGTGATCGAGATTTTGCCCAGGCGCTGCAGCGCCCGTGTCCAAAAGCGCGCGTAGAGCAGGTGCAGGATCGCATGCTCCACGCCACCGATATATTGCGCCACCGGCAGCCACTTCTCGGCTTCGGCGCGGTCGAAGGGTTTGTCGGCCGGCTGACTTGCGAAGCGGATGAAGTACCAGCTCGAATCGACGAACGTGTCGAGCGTGTCCGTCTCGCGAGTGGCGGAGCCGCCGCAGTCAGGGCACACAACATGCTTCCACGTCGGGTGGCGGTCGAGCGGATTGCCGGGCTTTTCGAAGTCGATGTCCTCGGGAAGGACGACCGGAAGCTGGTCGCGCGGCACCGCAACCGGTCCGCAGCTTGCACAATGAACGATCGGGATTGGCGTGCCCCAGTAACGCTGGCGTGACACGCCCCAGTCCCTCAGCCGATACTGGACCGTTCCACGTCCCCAGCCGGCAGCTTCGGCGCGGCGGATCACCTCGGCTGACGCCTGATTGGTCGTTAGCCCATCGAGGAAGCTCGAATTGACCGCGACGCCCGGCGCGCTCTCGGCTTCTTCGCCGATCGGTTCCGACGCGAGCTCCGGGCTGGCTGCTACGACGCGGCGGATCGGAAGATCGTATTTTGTCGCGAATTCAAAATCGCGCTGATCGTGTCCCGGCACACCAAAGATCGCCCCCGTTCCGTAATCCATCAGCACGAAGTTCGCGATGTAAACCGGCAGCCGCCATTGCGGGTCGAGCGGGTGAACGACTTCGACGCTCGTTCGAAAGCCCTTCTTTTCAGCCGCTTCGATCGCCGCGAGACTGGTTCCGCCGCGCTGGCACTCGGCGATGAACTTCGCTGCCTTGGAATCATTTGCCGCAATGGCCTGTGCGAGCGGGTGACCGGCGGCGACCGCGACAAAGCTTGCCCCGAAGATCGTATCCGGCCGCGTCGTGAAAACCTCGACTGACTCGATCGAATCCATCGGCTCGGCCAGCCGGAAGGCAAAATCCAAGCCCTTGCTCTTGCCGATCCAATTCTCCTGCATCACCCGCACTTTCTCGGGCCAGTCCTCGAGGGTCTTCAACCCATCGAGGAGGTCCTCGGCGAAGTCGGTGATCTTCAGAAACCATTGCGAGAGCTTGCGCCGCTCGACGTCGGCGCCGGAGCGCCAGCCCTTGCCGTCGATCACCTGCTCGTTGGCGAGTACGGTCATGTCGACGGGGTCCCAATTGACCTCGCTCTCCTTGCGGTAGACGAGCCCAGCTTCGAACAGGTCGAGGAACAGCGCCTGCTCCTGCCCGTAATAGGCCGGATCGCAAGTCGCGAACTCTCTGGCCCAATCGAGCGCGAATCCGAGGCGTTTGAGCTGGCCGCGCATCGCCGCGATATTGGCCCGAGTCCATTCGCCCGGATGCACTTTGCGCTCCATCGCGGCATTCTCGGCCGGCATTCCGAAAGCATCCCAGCCCATCGGGTGAAGCACTTCGTGGCCCTGCATCCGGCGGAAGCGGGCAATCACGTCGCCCATCGTGTAGTTGCGCACGTGGCCCATGTGGATGCGCCCCGATGGATAGGGGAACATCTCGAGCACGTAGGTCTTGGGTTTGTTGCTCGCGCTGTCGGCGGCGAAGCAATTTTCCTCTTCCCACCGCGCTTGCCAGAGCCGGTCGGCCGCGCTCGGGTCGAATCGCCCGCTCATGATCTCGGGCCGATTATCCGCGGACGGAGGCGCGGCGCAGGTCGCGAGCCCTGGTCAGGATGATGTCCTCGAGCTTCTGCACCGTCGCGGCGGAGACCGGCGCCTGGATCCAGCCCCCGTTCTGATACGTCTCGCGCGAAGCTGAGACGCGCAGCGCGTCGGCGCGGAGATCCTGGTCGAGGATCGCAACGGTGAGCTTCACCCGCTCGCCCGGAGCTTTCGGATTGGCGTACCAGTCGGTGATGATCACGCCGCTGTTAGGATTGGCTTGGAGCAGAGGAGCGAAGGACACCGTGTCGACGGCGGCCTTCCACAAATAAGCGTTCACGCCGATCTGAGTGACCCGCGACGGCGCCAGCTGGGTGGGTAGGCTCCGGTTCCGGGCGCAACCGGATCCGGCCAGAGCGAAAACCAGAAATGTGGCGGCGGTCGTTTGCAGACGGTTCATCGGCGATCCTTGAGGAATTTCGATTTGCGTGCGTTATAGGTGGTGCGGCCCCGCTCGCAAGGTGTCCCGCCACGGAGCATTATTGTGTTGAGTCGGCAACAGGAGCTGAACGAAACGATTCCGGTCATGGAACCTTCAGCTTGTTCCATCTATATCGACTCCAGAACAGGGAGTTCGCCGATTTGTTGAAGATCGCGAAACGGAAGGAAGCCAGGCTTCTCGCGGCGCTCGCCGCGGGCGGACTTGTGCTGAGTCCGGCGTTCGCGACTACGACGGCCAAGAAGCGCGCGCCTGCGGTTGCGGTGAGCTTCGACCCGATCTCCTCCTTCACTCCGGCCAACGCCGATCCCAAGCTTGCGGCCGCTCTGGCTGGCAAGGGCCTCGCGCTGACCGATTTCAAGTTCACCCCAGCTCCTGCAAAGGGTCGTCCGTCACAGGTCCGGGTAGCAATCCGGGCGCGCGTGACGGGGCCGCTGCAGGGACAGCTCGCCGATTCGAATTCGCCGACAATGGCAATCAACGCTCTGGCGCCGACCAGCTACAACCTCGGCGTCGCGCTCGGTTGGAAGCGTTTCGCGATCTCGGGTGATGTCGCTGGCGTGAAGGATGCCAATTCCGCGCTCGGCGGTCGTGAGAGCGCGATTGTTGGCGTCAGCTACTCGCTGAAGCGCTTCACCGGCCGCGTCGCGGTCGGCGCGGAGCGGAGCGAGGGCCACCCGCTGCCGGCACTGCGCAAGGGCGACAATTATTCGCTGGATGTCGGCGGGTCTTATTCGCTGTCGCAGAAAATCGCGCTGACCGGCGGTGTACGTTACAATGTCGAGCGAGATCGTATGCCGGCCCTCCAGGACGTGCGTCGCGATAGTCAGGCCGTCTACGTCGGCACCGCGTTCAAGTTCTAAACTCGCAAATTCCAATTCCGCCATTGAAATCGCAGCCGTTCAATCCGGCTGACGCGCTATAGAACGCCGCATGAGCAGCGCCGCGGATCGTCGCCAGCACATCCTCGATGGAATCGCGTCCGCGGCCAAGCTCGCGCAGCGCGACCCTGCCGACGTGCAACTGATCGCGGTCAGCAAAGGCCGTCCGGCGGAAGAGATCGAGTTGCTGATCGAGGCAGGCCAGCGCGATTTCGGCGAGAGCCGGGTGCAGGAGGCGCAGAGCAAATGGCCGGATCTGCTCGCCCGCTATGCCGATGTCCGTTTGCACGGGATCGGCCGCCTGCAATCGAACAAGGCCGCCGAAGCGCTGCAGCTGTTCAGCGTGATTCATGCGCTCGACCGCCAGTCCCTGCTCGATGCCCTCGTCAAGGAATGCGAGAGGGCCGGCCGCTGTCCGTCAGTCTATGTCCAGGTGAACATCGGCGAGGAAGAGCAGAAAGGCGGGTGCGCGATCGGCGAGACCGGCGAACTCGTCGCCGCAGTCCGGGCTTCGCCGCTGCCGCTCGCAGGGTTGATGTGCATTCCGCCGGTTGGGCTCGAGCCGGCTCCATACTTCGCGTTGCTCGCGAAGCTCGGACACCGCCATGACGTCATGACGTTCAGCATGGGCATGTCTGCCGATTACAAAGCCGCAGTGATGCTGGGGGCCACGGCGGTTCGCGTGGGCACCGCCTTGTTCGAGGACGGATGCTGAGGTTCCGGGCGATCATCTTCGATTTCGACGGGGTGCTGCTCGAAAGCGAGTTCGAGGGGAACCGCCAGCTTGCCGAGCTCCTCACCGATTTGGGACACCGCACCAGCGTCGAAGAGGCGTTCAAACATTACGCCGGGCTCAGCGGCCGACAGTTCATTGAGGCGATCGAGACGCGCATTGGCGCTCCGCTTCCGGCCGAATTTCATGCGCGACAGAAAGAGGGGGCAGTCCGTGCTCTTCGCGAGGGCATCGGGGCGGTCGTCGGCGCCGTGGACTTTGTGCAATCGCTCCCGCCTGAGCTGCCGAAGGCGGTGGCATCGTCGAGCTCCACACGCTGGATCCGCACGCACCTGGCGCACCTCGGACTCACCGGCGCATTTGGCGATGATATCTACAGCGGCCGCGAGCATGTCGAGCGCGGCAAGCCCGCACCGGACATTTACCTCCATGCTGCCGACGAGCTCGGTGTTGCGATTCGCGACTGCGTCATTCTCGAAGATTCCGAAGTCGGTGCGACCGGCGCCCTCGCGTCGGGAGCGCGGGTGATCGGCCTCGCCGCGGGGCGCCATTGCGTCGACGATCACGCCGATGCGCTGCGAGCGCTCGGAGTTGAGGAGGTCGCGAACAGCTTCGATGAGGTGCGGAGGCTCCTCGGCTTAAGCTAAGTGCCCGCTCTTCTTGCGCTTCGCTGCGAGATAATCGGCATTGTGCGGGTTAGCAGGCATATGGTGCGGCACCCGCTCGGCGACCGTGATCCCGGCGGTTTCCAGGCCTCTGACCTTGGCGGGATTGTTGGTCAGCAGGCGGACCTCGCCGATGCCCAATGCTCGAAGAATTGCCGCCGCATGGACGTAATCGCGTTCGTCGTCGGCGAAACCGAGGCGGCGGTTGGCGTCGACGGTATCGAGACCGCGATCCTGCAGCGCATAAGCGCGCAGCTTGTTGGCAAGGCCGATTCCGCGCCCTTCCTGGCGCAAGTAGAGCAACACTCCGCCACCCGCTGCACCGATGATCCGCAGCGCCTCCTTAAGTTGCGGTCCGCAATCGCATTTCAGTGAGCCGAACACGTCGCCGGTCAGGCATTCGCTGTGCAGGCGCACCAGAGGCGGCTTGCCGCCCGGCGCGCCGATCAGTAGCGCGACATGCTCCTGCCCGTCGTCAGACGCGCGAAAAGCCACGATCTGCGTATCGGGCATGTCCTCGAGCGGAAGCTTCGCGCGGGCGACAAGCTCGACCTCGGGTCGGCGGTCTTCGCGCGCGATGGTCTCGGCTGAAACGGAGATCGCCGCGTCCTTGCCGTCGATTACCCACAGCGCCGGTAGCAGGCCTGCCGAGCGCGCAAGGTCGAGCGCAGCTTCGGCGCACTTCGGCACAGTCGACCGGCACGGGATTGAGAGGCCCGATTGGCCCGCGCTCGAGGTCCTGACCGGGGTCGGCGAGCGCGAGCGCTGCGTTGGCGTCGAGCCATGCTGCGCGCTCCACCAGCACCGGGTGCGACGGATCGGCCGCCTCGCGGAGATTGGCCAGCGACAGCGCCACCGCGCGCTCGCCGCTGATCAGCAGGCGGGCCTTGCGCTGCGGATCGACGATGTCGAGCATTTCGGCCGTCGCGGTCTCGACGGCGAGGATTCCGATCGGCTGAGCGCCTTCGATGTTCACCGGCCGCCCGGCGCGGAGCGCAGCGATGGCCCGGCGGAGGGTCAAATTTCGATCTCGCAGATCAACGGTACGTGGTCCGATGGCCGCTGCCAATTGCGGCACGGTTCGAGCACCTGATGGGCGGAAAGGTGGCCGGAAAGCTCGGGTGAGGCCCACATATGGTCGAGCCTGCGCCCGCGGTCGTTTTTCGTCCAGTCGGGCGAGCGGTAGCTCCACCAGGTGAAGCAGCGTTCGGGGGCGGGGACGAACTTGCGGCCGATGTCGATCCATCCGTGCGCTTGCTGCAGCCGCCCCAACGCTTCGACCTCCACCGGCGTGTGGCTGACGACGGTGAGCAGCGCCTTGTGGCTCCAGACGTCGCATTCGAGCGGGGCGACGTTGAAGTCGCCCACGATGATCGTCGGCTCGCAGAGCCCTTCGGACCAGCGGGTCATCCGTTCGATGAAGTCGAGCTTCTGCCCGAACTTCGGGTTCACGCTCCGGTCCGGCGTATCGCCCCCGGCCGGCACATAGACATTCTCGAGCCGGATTCCGCACTCCAGCCGCACTCCGATGTGCCGCGCTTCGCCATTGTCCTGCCAGTCATGACGGCCCGGCTCGGCAAGCGGCACGCGGCTGAGGATCGCGACGCCATGGTGCATGCGCTGACCGTTCAGCGCCGAATGGACATAGCCGTGGCGGCGGAAGAGCTCGTCCGGGAAGATGCTGTCGAGCACCTTGGTTTCCTGCAGGCACAGGATGTCCGGCTGCTGCTCGGCGATCAGGCGCTCGACCAGCGCGGTACGCGCACGCACCGAGTTGATGTTCCACGAAGCGATCTTCAGCCGTTTGCTCACTTCCGTCGCTTACCCTGACCTTGCGCACAAGAAAAAGGCCCCCGCTCCGGGGGCATGGAGCGAGGGCCGACCAAGCGTTCGTCACGCAAGGGATTCCGCAAACCCGGGTAACAGGGGGAAACCCCGGTCAGTGCGGAATCAGGCCTTTATATAGGTGCGGCGCCTGACATTGCGATGAACAGGTCGCAATCTGAAACTTTTTTAACCTCGCCGCTTCTTCGGCTCGGCGTAGGTGAACGCGCTATCCGGCACCGGCACATTGTAGCGCACATTGGACAGTTTGACCGTCGTCCGATGGTTCTGCGGATCGAGCGCCGTCCAGCCATAGAGCTGCAGGCCGCCGGGCGCCGAAGCGTTGCGCAGAAACGCCAGCGTCAGTTGCCCATATTGCGATGTATTCCGCGCTCGGGCGACGACCACCCGCGAATCGCTGCTCGGCAGGATCTGCGCTTTGCCGTTGAAGTCCGGAGAGCTCGACAGCAGCGCACCGAGCGGCGTGCGACTGAGCGGCCAGCTCGATTTCTGGCCGACCTGATAGTCGATGAACGCCAGGGTCTTGCCGTTCGCGACGAGAAGCAGATCGCCGCTGCCGTACTGGAAACGCACCTTGCCGGGCCGTTTCAGCTGCAACGTGCCGGCCGCCGAGCGCCCGCGCGCGTCGGTCTGGACGAAATCCGCGGTCATCGTCTGGACACCGCCAAGATGCGCCTTAAGCCGCGCAAGGTCGGCCGAATCCGAGGCCGCCGCCGACGGAACGGCCGCAGCGAAAATCGCGACCGGCACCAGAGCGCGCGCGAAGGGTTTGCCGAAATTCATCTCACACTCCTGGGAATTTTGCGCCGGAATGGCGCTCGTCCGTTGAATGCGTACTGAACTTTACGGTTCCGTGCCGTTCAGCCTCGCTGATCGGGGCTCAGATCGGGTGACCGTCAGGATCGATCAGCACTTCGCGCCGGCCGACGTGATCGGGCTGCCCGACCAGACCATCCTTCTCCATGCGTTCGATCAGCCGCGCGGCGCTGTTGTAGCCGACGCGAAACTGGCGCTGGAGATAGGAGGTCGACGCTTTCTGGCTCTCCGCGACGATCTGGATTGCTTTGCGATAGAGTTGCGTCTCCGCGTCGTCCTCGCCGGTCGGCTGGCCGTCAAACAGGTACCCGCCGTCTTCGGGCTCCTCGGTGACCGCCTGGACATATTCGGGCGATCCCTGGCGGCGCCAGTGCTCCGCGACGGCGCGCACTTCCTCGTCGCTTACGAACGGCCCGTGCACGCGGATGATCTGCTTGCCACCGGGCATATAAAGCATGTCGCCCTTGCCCAGCAGCTGCTCGGCACCCTGTTCGCCAAGTATGGTGCGGCTGTCGATCTTGCTCGTCACCTGGAAGCTGATGCGGGTCGGCAGGTTGGCTTTGATGACTCCGGTGATCACGTCCACCGACGGCCGCTGCGTCGCCATGATCAGGTGGATTCCCGCCGCCCGGGCTTTCTGCGCCAGCCGCTGGATCAGGAACTCGACCTCCTTGCCGGCAGTCATCATGAGATCGGCAAGCTCGTCGACCACCACTACGATCTGCGGCAGTACCTCATATTCGAGCTGCTCGGTCTCGTAGACGGGCTGGCCCGTATCGGCATCGTAGCCGGTCTGCACCCGACGCCCGAGCTTCGATCCCTTGGCCTTGGCCTCGCGCACCTTTGCATTGAAGCTGGGCAGCGCACGGACTCCGAGGTTGGCCATCATGCGATAGCGCTCCTCCATCTGCTCGACCGCCCATTTGAGCGCACGAATCGCCTTTGACGCCTCGGTCACCACCGGCGCGAGCAGGTGCGGAATGTCATCGTACATGCTCAATTCGAGCATCTTGGGATCGATCATGATCAATTTGCACTGGTCCGGGCCGTACCGGTACAGCAGCGACAGGATCATGCAGTTGAGACCGACCGACTTGCCCGAACCGGTCGTTCCGGCAACGAGCAGGTGGGGCATCGGCGCGAGGTCGGCGATCACCGGATCGCCGGAAATGTTCTTCCCGAGGATCAGCGGCAGGGCCATGTTCTGGTCTTCGAACGCCTGGCTTCCGATCAGCTCGGACAGAGTGACGGCTTCGCGCTTGGGGTTGGGAAGCTCGATGCCAATGACGCTACGGCCCGGGAATGGTCGCGACGCGGGCTGAGAGCGCGGACATGTTGCGGGCGATATCGTCGGCGAGCTGGATCACGCGACTCGCCTTGATGCCGCTGGCGGGCTCGAGCTCGTACATGGTGACCACCGGCCCCGGCCGGACCTCGACGATGTCGCCGCGGACGTGGAAATCCTCGAGCACGGTCTCGAGCAGGCGGGCATTGCGCTCGAGGCCGGCGCGGTCGATCTGCTGTTTGCCCTTCTCAGGCGCCCGCGCGAGCAGGTCGACGGTCGGGAGCTGATAACTGTCGCCGAGCGCCAGACTGGGCTGTGCCCCCGGCCTGCGCATTTGCTTGCCCAGGCTGGGGTTACCGATCGCGGCGGCTCCGCGACTGCCACGGCGGGTCTGACCTCGGCGGCGCAACGGGGATCGCGCGCTCTTCATCGATCTCGGTCCGGCGCGGAGCCGCGCGCCGCTCGCGCGGCTGACGGCGGAATAGCCCGCCGAGCCAGCCGCGTTCATCGGAGCTGATGCCCAACGCGATATAGCCCATTGCCAGGCCGGCGAGCCCGAACAGCAGCAGCGCGGCCAGCTTTACGGGGCCGGCAATCGAGGGATTGCGGATAAGCCCAATCGCGGAATCGAGGCCGTGCGCGGCGGCGAGCCCGATCGCTCCGCCCCAGCCCGCAGGCATGCCCGACACCGCCGACCCGCTGGTGAGGCTCAATGCTACGCCGATGAGAAGGGCGCCGGCCGCGGCGAGGAGCAGAGAGCGGCCGATTCGGCCGGCCGGCTGCAGGCGCAGCATGCGCACGCCCGCAAGCGCGATTACTGGCATGAACAAGGCCGAACCGAGACCGAAGAGCAGGAAGAGCGCATCGCTGAAGTAAGCTCCGCCGCTGCCGAGCCAGTTCGCCGGAGGGCCGCCGGCAGCGGTGCTCAGCGATGGGTCGGTTGGGTTGTGGCTGCCAAGCGCAACTGCGCCCGCCACGCTCAGCATGATGAGCAACGCGCCCCAGGTGCGGATCGCGAAACGCTGCACCGCGTCGCGCAAAGCATCGCGCCAGTGGGGCGCGAGGTCCCGCTTCGGAGCGCGCACTGCAACGGTTGCCATGTCCCACCCTCGGTTGGTTACGAGCGCAGAATCCCTCACGCCGGACTCGCCGGTCAAGCGAACTCTTCCTATAGGCGCTGGCGATGGACCGGGCGGACGTCATCATTTTCGGCGGCGGGATGGTCGGACTGGCGCTCGCCGCGGCGCTGGATTCGAGCGGCGTTTCGGCGATCGTCGTCGATCCCGCGGACCCGGAGCAGAGAAAGAGCGCGGCGTTCGACGGACGCACCAGCGCGGTCTCGTCGAGCTCGATGCGCATGCTCCGGGCGATCGGCGTTGCCGACCGGTTCCCCGAGGCCGGTTGTCCGATCCGCAGGATCGCCGTTGCCGACGGGCTCGAGCCCGGCGGGCTGCACTTCGATGCGGAAGACGATGAGCCGCTCGGCTGGATGCACGAGAACCGTCACCTCAGGGCCGCGCTTCAGGCGACCGCGGAAGCCGGCAAGAACAGCTGGATCCTGTGGAAGTCGCGCGTGACCAATGTCGACCGCGGCGATCATGGCGTGGTGGTGGCGCTCGACGACGGACGCAAGCTCAATGCGCCCCTGCTCATTGCCGCCGATGGGCGCAATTCGGCCACGCGCGAGGCGGCCGGGATTCGCGTGGCGCGCTGGCGCTACAAGCACCAGGCGATCGTCTCGGTGCTGCGCCATGAGCAACCGCACGAACATGTTGCCTACGAAATCTTCTATCCGACCGGTCCGTTCGCGCTTCTGCCGATGACCGACGATGCGGGCGGCCACCGGTCTGCGATCGTCTGGTCGGTGCAGGACGAGGACGCCGCTGGCTGGCTCGCGCTCAACGATGAGGATTTCGCGGCCGAAGTCGAAGCGGCGATGGGTAGGTTCCTCGGCAAGGTCGCGATGCTCGCGCCGCGCTCGTCTTATCCGCTCGGCTTCCATCATGCGGCGCAGATCACGGCGAAGCGGCTCGCGCTGGCGGGCGACGCGGCGCATGCGATTTACCCGATCGCCGGGCAGGGCCTCAACCTCGGCTTCCGCGACGTCGCCGCTCTGGCCGAGGTGCTGGTCGAAGGCGCTCGGCTGGGGCTCGACCTTGGCGACAAGCAATTGCTCGACCGCTACCAGCGCTGGCGTTCGCTCGACGCGCTCTCAGTCGCGTTCGCGACGGACAGCCTGACGCGAATCTACAGCGTGCCGGGCAAGACCGCCTCGGCCATCCGGCGCTTTGGCATGGGGCTGGTCGGTCGGATCTCGCCCATCCGCAACCGGCTGATGAATGAAGCGCGTGGGACCAGTGGCGAGCTTCCGCTGCTGCTTCGCGGCTTGCCGATTTGAGGGCGCGGGGACTGTCCCCGGATGGGGACTGTCCCGTCAAAGACTTTCATCAGAGCAATGAGGGACAGTCCCCAAGGGGACAGTCCCTTCTACTGCAGTGTCGGCTCGATCTCGACTCCGCCGTTCACTGCCGCGCGGTGGAATTGCATCAGCTGGACCAGCAGGTCCGCGCGTTCGAAGAGGGTCGGCTGCTCGAGAAGCGCCTGCTTTGCGCCGACATCGAACGGCGCGACCTGCGCGATCGCATTGACCAGCATCTCGTCGTCGAGACGGCTGACCGCGTCCCAGTCGACGGCGAGACCGAGCACGTCCCCGAGCCTGCGCGCCTCCCGCTCGACCTCGGCACGCTGCGCAAGCGACAGCGCCGGCGGCTCGCCGTCGTCGAACTCCCCGATGTCGACTTCCGCGCAGCGGTAGGCGGCGTCGAAGCAGAGGTCGCGGATGAACCGGAACCGGTTGGTGCCCAGCAACACAATGTTGAACCGCCCGTCGTCCAGCTCCTCGACTCCGACGATCTCGCCGACGCAGCCGACGGCGTAGAGCGGCGCCCGATTGTCATCGTCGAGCCGCTGCGGCTGGATCATTCCGATCTGGCCCGCGCTGTCGATCGAGTCGCGCACCATGTCACGATAGCGCGGTTCGAAAATGTGCAGCGGCAGCTGCGACCGCGGGAACAGGATCGCTCCGGACAGAGGAAAGATCGGCAGCCGGAGCAGCCGGCTCATGTGAATAGCACCGCCGATAGCCGGCGCCGCTGGCTGCTCGACCAGGGGTCTCCGAGTCCTTGCGCTTCGAGGAGCTGCAGGAAGCGCTTGCGCGCCGCGCCGTCGTTCCATTCCGGATCACGCCTGACGATCTCGAGCAAATCATCGGCGCCGCCGTCACGATCTCCGGCGGCGATCCTGGCGGAAGCCAATTCGAACCGGGCCTCGTGATCGTCGGGATTTGCCGCGAGCCGTCGTTCGAGCGCGCTCGTATCCGCCGCGGGCGCGGACGCAAGCTCGAGCGCAGCGCGGGCGCGGGCGACCTCCGGCTTGTCGGCGATCTCCGGCGCCACGGCCATCGAGGATCTCTCTCGCCTCCGCAGCTTCCTCCGCAGCGATGAGTGCGCGGACGAGGCCGCTGATCACTTCGGGATTATCCGGCGCCATGTCGCGGACCTGGCGGAAGATGGAGACTGCACGCGGTGCGTCGCCATCGCTCAGGACCTGCTCGCCCATCGCGATCAGCGGCTCGATCTCGGCCTGCGGAGTGGCGCCTTCCGGCTCGATCTTCAGCTGCGCGAGCAGCTGGTCGAGCGCCTTCTTCAGCTGGCCTTCGGTGCGATAGTTGGTGAGGTCGGCCACGGGCTGGCCACGATAGATTGCATAGACGGTGGGGATCGACTGGACGCGGAACTGGCTGGCGAGCAGCTTGTCCTTGTCGACGTCGATCTTGGCGAGCTTGACGCCTTTGTCGGCATAATCGGCCGCGACCTTCTCGAGGATCGGGCCGAGCTGCTTGCAGGGGCCGCACCATTCCGCCCAGAAGTCGAGCACGACCAGCGACGTCATCGAGGGATGGATGACATCCTGCTCGAAGCGCTCGATCGACTCGCGTTCGGCATCGCTGAGGCCAAGGGTCGCCACGCGCTTAAGATACTCCCTGCAAAGCTGCGGTTCGAAGCCCATATGGTCGGCTCGCGCGGCGGCCACAAGCCATGCCGGCAAACCCTTGCGGGAGCGCTCGCCGGCATGCTAGGCGCCCGCCTCACCTCCGCCGGAGCGCCTTGAAGCGCATGCCGGCGTCAGCTCAGAGCGGGCGTAGCTCAGGGGTAGAGCACAACCTTGCCAAGGTTGGGGTCGAGGGTTCGAATCCCTTCGCCCGCTCCAGTCTTCCAGCCACCTCACGCATCCGGCGAAGCATCGCAGCCACGGTTGGTGCGTTGCGCGATCGGGACTATGCGGCGGCGCAAGCTGGAGGATCGCGATGACGGAGCAGGCTGAACTCACCCGGACGGAGCCTCGCGAGAAACTTGTGACGGTGAACCCCGCGACGGGCGAGCCGGGGCGGTCCTATGACCAGAACTCGCTGGCGGAGGCAAAGGACGCCGCGGCTGCTGCGCACCGGGCGTTCGAGCAGTGGCGCCGCACCTCCTTCGCTGAACGCTCCGCCGTCATGCGCAGGGCCGCGGAAATCCTGCGCGACCGCAAGGACGAGTTCGCGCGGCTGATGACCGAGGAGATGGGCAAGACGTTCGACGACGGCCGCGCGGAGATCGAGAAATGCGCGTTCCAGTGCGACTGGTTCGCGGATCACGCTGAGGACTATCTTGCCGAGGAGCCCGCGGACATCGGTGACGGCGAGGCGTTCATCACCTTCAACCCGCTCGGGATCGTCCTTGCGGTCATGCCCTGGAATTTCCCGTTCTGGCAGGTGATTCGCTTTGCCGCTCCCGCGCTGATGGCGGGCGACGGAGCGATTTTG
This sequence comes from uncultured Alphaproteobacteria bacterium, assembly GCA_963849435.1. Classification (GTDB taxonomy): domain Bacteria; phylum Pseudomonadota; class Alphaproteobacteria; order Sphingomonadales; family Sphingomonadaceae; genus Sphingomicrobium. Next base: position 98,432 of record CAWKHO010000016.1, on the reverse strand, counting down.
AAGCATGCCAGCAACGTCCCCGGCTGCGCACTCGCAATCGAAGAGGTGTTCCTCCAGGCCGGACTCCCGCGCGGCCTGTTCCGGACACTCCTTTTGCCGAGCGCTGATGTCGAAGCTCTGATCAAGGACGACAATATCGCCGCCGTGACCCTGACCGGTAGCGTGGCGGCGGGCCGGAGCGTGGCGACGGCGGCCGGCTCGGTGCTCAAGAAGTGCGTGCTCGAGCTCGGCGGGGCCGACGCCTATGTCATTCTCGAAGATGCCGACATCGCTGCTGCGGCGAAGGTCGCGGCGACCGCGCGGATGGTGAATGGCGGGCAGAGCTGCATCGCCGGCAAGCGCTTCATCGTCGTCCGTTCAGTCCTCGAGCCGTTCGAGAAAGCGCTGGTCGATGCGATGCGGGGCTATGAAATGGGCGACCCGCGCAAGGAAGGCACCAGACTGGGGCCGATGCAGAGCATCACGGCGCGTGACGACATCCACCGGCAGGTGACCGAGAGCATGCGCAAAGGCTCCCGCCTACTGCTCGGCGGACATGTCCCCGACCGGCCGGGGGCCTGGTACCCGGCGACGGTGCTCACCAACGTCCTTCCCGGGCAGCCGGCGCACGACGAGGAGGTGTTCGGGCCGGTCGCGGCCATCATCGTCGCGGACGACGAGCGGGACGCGATCCGCATCGCCAACGCGAGCGAGTTCGGTCTCGGCGCATGTGTGCTCACCAGCGACCTCAACCGGGGGCGGCGGATTGCCGCTGAGGAGCTCGAGGCGGGCTCTTGCTTCGTCAACGAGAATGTCCGTTCGGACCCGCGCACCCCGTTCGGCGGGGTCAAGCATTCCGGCTACGGCCGCGAGTGCTCGGCGTATGGAATCCGCGAGTTCGTCAACATCAAAACTGTGCACGTGAAGCCGCTCGGCGGCGGAGGGACTTCACGGACCGAATAGGCTCAGTCCTTCTCGCCGGTCTCCTGAAGTGACCCCAGGTCGCCGTAGAAGTGCGTTCCGACGAGTCCGCGAACCAGTGCCGTGACCCGTCCGCCGCGGGCCGGATCCTTGTCGAACACCACCGCCGCGATCGCTATCGGCGGAAGGCTCGCGCCCTTGAGCTTCGCATTGAAGGTCGCGAGATCGCCCGACTGGAACGCTGCCCATTCAGCCTCGACATCCTTCAGCTCGCGATCGAGCGCGTCGACGCGCGCCATCTGGTAGTTCGTTGGCCGGTCCTCGACCGAGTTGATGGCGCCGTAGACGTCATCGACATGCTCGCGCAGCCGCTCCTCGCCGGTGATCGCGCCGCCTTCCTTGGTGGCGACGATCTCTTTCCTCAGAGCGTCGGCTTTGGCGTTCAGTTGGGCCGCCGCGCTCTTCACGTCGGCAGGCGCGGTTGCGCTCCCGGCCAGCGCCGCGGCCTGGCCGCGCACGCCGTTGATACCAGCGACGAGCTTGCTCATCCGGGCGAACATGCCTTTGACCCGTTCGACAGCGGCGAACTGCGCCTGACGGTCGGCGACGGTGAAGGTCGCGCGTTTGTCGAGTGTCAGCACCAGCGGCGCGGTCGAGACCTGCCCGGCCTTGGTCAGCCGCACGGTGTACGTCCCGGGCAGGAACCGCTCGCCAAACGCGGAGGAGCCGGCCAGCGACGCCGCCGGCGGGACCTGGGGCGGCTTGGTGCGCATCGACCAGTTGACGCGGTTGAGTCCGCGGCGCTTGGACGCAGGGACTTCATCGACGACATTGCCGTTCGCATCGAGGATCTCGAGCTTCATCCGCCCGATTACGTGCCGCGCCTTCTGATAGTAAGTGATCGGCGCGCCGCTCGCCGGGTTGTCGCCGGCGTAGGACGCATCGCCTTCCGCCCAGCCGCCATTGCCCTGGATGCGCTGCTCGACGGGCTTGCCGGGGATCAGCACCGCATTGCTGGCGAGCACCGGCGCGGTCAGCGCCCGAAGCGGACTAATGTCGTCGATCACCCAGATGCCGCGCCCGTGCGTCGCCAGCACGAGATCGTCTTCCCGGTCCTGCAGCGCGATGTCGCGCACAGCGACGCCGTCGGGGAAATCGTTGGGCTTGAACTGTGCCCACGACTGCCCGCCGTTGAGGCTCATGAACAGGCCGAACTCGGTGCCGAGGAAGAGTATGTTCGGGTTGAGCCGGTCCTCCTTGATCACGTGCGCGTAGCCGCGGACCCCCGGCGTTCCCGGTCCGACCAGCCGCTGCCACGTCCGACCGTAATCCGTCGTGCGGTACAGATAGGGGTTCATGTCGCCATAGGCGTGGCGGTCGTCGGTCACGTAAGCGACCGCGGGATCATAGCGGCTCGCCTCGACCCAGCTGATCCAGTTGCCCGCCGGCATTCCAAGGTTGGGGGTCAGGTTGGTCCAGCTGCCTCCGCCATTGCGCGTCAGCTGGACGTTGCCGTCGTCGGTCCCGACCCAGATCTGACCGGCGGCTTTCGGGCTTTCCGAAATCGAATAGATCGTCGTGTTCATCTCGGCCGATGAGTTGTCGACCGTGATTCCGCCCGATTCCTCCTGGCGCTGGCGGATCGGGTCGTTGGTCGAAAGATCGGGCGAGATACGGTCCCAGGTCACGCCATGGTCGCGGCTGCGGAACAGGAATTGCGAGCCGATATAGATCGTGCCCTTCTCGTTGGGCGAAAGCGCGATCGGCGTGTTCCAGTTGTAGCGCAGCTTTTCCTTATAGCCGCCCTTCGGCTGGATATCGCGCTGCTCAAGCGTGTGGCGGTTGACGCGGCCGACATGGCCGCCCTGCGCCTCGGCGTAGGCGTAGTTGGGATCGGAAGGATCGGAGAAGGTCCAGAAACCGTCGCCGCCGAAGAGATTCTCCCAGCGGTTGTTGGTGATCCCGCCGGGATACTCCTGGTCGCCGACCCAGGAGCTATTGTCCTGCAGGCCGCCATAGACCTGATACGGGTCCCTGCTGTCGGTGCTGACGTGATAGAACTGGCTGACCGGAAGGTTGTTCGCCTTCCACCAGCGGTTCGCCCCGTCGTAGCTGTACCACAGCCCACCATCGTCCCCGCCGACGATATATTTGGTGTTGTTCGGGTTGATCCAGATGTCGTGCCAGTCGCCGTGCGAAGCGCCGGCTGCGTTGGAAAAGCTTTTGCCGCCGTCCTCCGACGCGGTGATGGAATAGCCCATCTTGAACAGCCGGTTGGGGTCCTTGGGATCGACGACGATCCGCCCGAAATAGAAGGGCCGCCAGACCATGCCTTGGCTGCGGTCGCGTTCTTCCCAACTGAGGCCGCCGTTCTCGGAGACGAACAAAGCCGGGCGCGGATTTTCGATGAAAGCGTAGATCTGCTTCGGATTCGAAGGCGCGAAAGCAATTTCCAGCCGGCCCCACGGATAGTTGGGCAGGCCCTTGCGGTTCGTGGCGTCGAGATATTTCCACGTGCGTCCGCCGTCATGGCTCTCGGCGAAGCGGCTGCCCGACGGCTTGTCGGGGCCGTCGCCGCCGGAGCGATATTCGTACGGCTTGCGGCGGAAATCCCACGTGCCGGCAAGCAGATGTTCCGGGTTCGCTGGGTCCATCGCGACGGACGAGCAGCCGGTCGACAAGTTGAGGCCCTTGAGGATCAGCGACCAGGTCTTGCCGCCGTCGGTGGTCTTGTACAGGCCGCGGTCGGGCGAGTCGGACCACAAAGCGCCCGGCGCGCAGACATAGACGATGTCGCCGTTCTTCGGATGGACGATGATGCGGTCGATCCGCTCGCTGTTCGGCAGCCCCACATTGGTCCATGTCTCGCCGCCGTCGGTCGATTTGTAGACGCCGTTGCCGAGCGAGACCGAGTTGCGGGTCCAGCTCTCCCCGCTGCCAACCCACATCACGTCCTTGTTGGTCGGGTCGAGCGCGACCGCGCCGATGGACTTGACCGGCTGCTTGTCGAACACCGGGTGAAAGGTCGTTCCGCCGTCCTCCGACTTCCACACGCCGCCCGAAGCGGAGCCGATCAGCAGCGTGACCTTGCCGTCCTTCTCCTGACGGCCGGCGACGGCGGCAATGCGCCCGGACATGGTGGCCGAGCCGATGTTGCGGACGCCGAGGCCGGAGACGGCGGCGCTGTCGAAGCTTTGCGCTGCGGCGGGTACTGCGATTATCGCAGAGGCGGCTGAGGCGAGGAGGATATAACGCAGCATCTTACTTGCTCCCCTTCGGCGGCGTGGCCGGACTGGCAGGTGGTTGCTTGCTCGCCGGACCCGCTTTCTTGATGCCCGGTTTGCCTTGCTGCTTCATCGAGGCGTCCGGCGGCTCGGGTGAGGTCTTGGCGAGTGGCGCTGGCCCGCCGGGCTCGGCGAAATAAGCGGTATCCACGGGCGCGTTCGCCTGGCCGGTGGCGATCAGCACCCGCTGGCGCTGATTGGGCGAGCCCTGCGGCCAGGTCTCCACGGACATTGGGTAATAAACCCCGCCGACCTTCTCGTAATCGCCAAGCTCGGTTTCGGTCGTCTGCTGCGCCCCGCGAATCTGGCGCGTCTCGTCGACCTTGATCTCGAGATACGTGTCGGGGTCGAGCAAATAGGTGAACTCGTCGCCGTCCTTTTGTTTGACCCGCAACTTGTAGGCCAGCGTGCCATCGAAATCCTCGCGGCCGAGATATTCAACCTGGCTTCCATCGGAGCGCGCGGCGAGCAATGGCCCCTCAACCAGCCCTTCGTCGGCGAATTGACGCGCTTCGTCGGCAGACATTCGCTCGGCGTCTTTGCGGCCCTGGAAAGGGTTGATCTTCCAGGCGCCGGCGCCGTCATAAGCCTGGACGACGTCGAGGCCCTGCAGCCCGAAATCATAGCGCACGGCCGATTTGGCTCCGACGCGCTGCCGAACTTCCTTGTAGGTGAGCTCGAAGTCGCCGGGGAAGATCGTGCGGCCCTCGAAACTGACGCTCTTGATCGCGCCGATTGCGGCGGCGCCTCCGCGCGCTTCCAAATTCTTTGCGACAAGGCTCTGCGCGTCCTGTGCCGCGGCAGGATAAGCCGCGACGCCAAGAAGCAGCGCAGCGAGTGCGTGACGAGCTGACATGTGACTGGCCCCTCTTCTTCGAGCGGCGAGCATGGAACCGCCGCCGCAACGAATCAAGCGGGCCGCCCGCCGTTCATCGATCCAGCGCGCACGTTCGCATCAGCGCGAAGCGACTGGACTGAAGCTCATGTCGTGTTGGGCGATCACGGCTCGCACGACGTCGTTCATCAGGGCCATCCGCACCGGCAGCGGGACGGACGTCAGTTTGATCATCACCGCGACGGCGTAGCTTCGACCGTCCGGGGCCGTGAGAATGCCGATATCGTTGTAGCCGGCCTGTTGGGCTCCAAGCACCTGCCCGGTGCCGGTCTTATGGTTGAGCAGCCAGCCCGGCTGGAGCCCGCCCTTCAGCCGGTTCGCGCCCGTCTTGGTGTTGCTCATGATGATGAGCAGATGCTCGGTGGATGACGGCGACAGCAGCTCGCCGCGCTTCAGCCGAGCAAGTGCGTTGACGATCGCGCTTGGCGCCGCACCGTCATAGGGATCGTTCACATAGCGATCGAATGCCGCCTTGCGCGCCGCCGGCGGCAGCGCATCGCGCGCGTCGAAGAAGGCGGTGCCGATGGAATAGGCCGGGTTCCACGTCAGGCCCGCGATCCTGCTCTGAAGCGCGCGCTCTCCGTTGTAAAAGCGGATGGCGCCGAGGTGCTTCGCTTTGATCATGCCGCGCACCGCCGCCGGACCGCCGACGAGACGCATCAATTTGTCATTCGCGGTGTTGTCGCTGGTCGTGATCGCCTTGAACATGAGGTCGTCGAGCGTCGTCGTGTAGCCGTCGGCGAGAATCATGGCGGCGATCGGCTGATGGAACAGCGTGAGGTCGTCGCGGGTGAGCGTGACCTTGTCGTCGAGGCGGACGCGGCCCTTGTCTATCGCATCGAGGGCGGTGATCGAGACCCACAGCTTGCTGACGCTTTGCTGCGGATAAAGCTCGTTGGCTTTCCAGCCGATGCTCCAGCCGTCGTCGATCGATTTGACAGCGATTCCTACACGGCCGTCGAAGCTGCTGCCGAGCTCCTTGATGCGGGCGGCGACATATTGCGGTGCGGGCGGCGCAGGGCGCGGGTGCGCGGCGACTGGTCTGGAGACCGGGCGCGAAGAATTTGGCTGCGTCGAAGCTGAAGCTGTGATCTGTGCCGCCACGAGCAAGACGGCCGCCAGCCTCAAGCGCCTCCATGACGTCATGATCTCATCGTCTCCCGCAACTTCGGCATGTTATCAACTACTTATTCTCGCGCGCAGAACGTTCAGCCGGCCGACTGGGCTCCGGTCAGGAGAGCCGCGGATTCGATCTCGTCGAGCGCGCGGTGCGCGGCGATGTAGCGGCGCGCCTTGTCCACCCAGTCGGTCGCATTGACGGCGCCCGGAAGCCGCATCGTTTCCGCCAGCGCCTGGTCGACATCCCCCGACGACAGCCGCTGCAGCGCCCGGCTGTAGCGCGCATCCGGGTTCGTCGACGGCCGGTCCGCGCGGCGCACTTCGACCAGGCTGCCGAGGCCGCGCTGGAAATTGGTCCACCAGCTGTCCTGCGGACTCCCCCGGCGAAGATCGGGACCGATGGTCTCATATTGCGCGATGAGGTCGTTGAGCCGCACCGGCTGATGCGAAGCGGCAATGATCGTGCCGACCGCTTGCTGGTGCTGCGCACCGAAGCGGTCGACGAGAAGGTTCTCGAGATAGCCGAGATCAACTCCGCGATCGATCGCGCGCCGTGCGGCGAAGGCGACCACCAGGGCATCGGCGCGGCCAGCAAAACCTTCCGCGCGCTGTGTAGCGTTCTCAACGTGCGACAGTCTTTCTTCGAGCTGCGCGATACGCGCGTTCTCCGACGCGGCCGATTGCGTTGCGGGCGGTTGAGTTGCGGGTGCGGCGGTCAGGGCAATGGGCTTGGGCGTGAGCGGGGTAGGTGCGGCCGGGACAATGCCGAGAAACCGTGCCGCGGGTTGATAGTGGGCAAGACTCCACACAGTGACGGCCGCGCCGGCGAGGATCAGCACGAGCCCGATCAGCAGCCGCGCGCTCCAACTCATCCGGTTCCGAGGGGCGTTCATGTACCGAGTTTGTTGCACAGCCGTTCCGCCAGGGCCAGCAGCGCGTCGTCGGAGGGATGCTGCGCGACATCGACACTTTCCCAGCCGCCGCCAGCGGCCTCCGCCGCAGCAGGGCTGATCGCCGCGATCGCGACAGAGGTGCAGTTGAAATTGGCCGCGTCGGTCAGTTTACGAAAAACAGTGGCTGCGCGCGGCGAGTGCACGAGGACCACGGCGCCTTCGGCGTCGGCTAACTCTGGCGAGGGTCGCTCGCGCGAGCGGTACACGGTGATGGGCGTGATTGCTTGCAGCCGATCGGCAGGCGCCCAGCGGTATTCACCGCAGATGTGGAGCAGCTTCGTCCCAGGGCCGATCCTGCTCAATAGCTCGTCAACTCCGGCGGCGCCCGTCACGGCAATTTCGAAGCCAGCTTCGCGCGCGGCTTCAGCCGTAGCTGGGCCCACCGCGTAGACAGGCAGAGATTTGAGCACCTCGAGACCCGCGCCGCCGTAAAGCACGGCATTGGCACTGGTCAGCAGCAAGGCGTTGAAGTGATTGAGGTCCGGCACCTCCCAGGCGACCGGCTCGACTTCGAACAGGGGGATCGCAACGGCATCGAGACCGCGCTGGCGAGCTTCACGCACCGTCTTTGTCGCGCCAGGCTCGGGGCGCAGGACGATCAGGCGCCTCATTGAGCGGCGAAGAGGCTCCGGATCGACTGCGGCGCGCTCGCCAGCAGCTTGCGCGCGAGCTCGACGGGCGCCCTGCGATCGCCGCAATCGAACACGACCCGATCCTCGACCATCTCGCGGCCGTCCTCGCTGAACAGCTGCGCGCGCATCCGCAAATCGCCGTCCTCTAATACGCAAAACGCCGCGACTGGGGACGCGCAGGTCGCGCCCAAGGCTCGCGTGAACGCCCGCTCGGCCATTACGCAGTCGTAGGTGATCTGGTTGTTCACCGTCGTGAGCACGCTTTGCGTTTCCGTGTCGTTGGTGCGGCACTCCATGCCGATCACCGCCTGGCCTGGGGCCGGCAGCAGAATTTCGGTCGGAATCGCGGTGCCCGCGGTGATTTCCAGCCGCTTCAGCCCCGCCGCGGCGAGCAATGTCGCATCGATTTCCCCGCTTTCGACCTTCTTGAGCCGCGTTTCGACATTGCCACGCAACGGTACGATCCTGAGGTCCGGCCGCAAACGCAACAGCTGGGCCGCGCGACGTTTCGACGAAGTGCCGACAACCGCACCCTTTTTCAGCTTGTCGATCGATTCGGCGCCGATCAACCGGTCCCGCACGTCGCCGCGCGGACGCACCGCGGCGATATGGATCTCTTTCGGCCGGACGCTTTCCACGTCCTTCATCGAATGGACGCAGAAGTGGAGCTTCCCGCCGATCAGCGCGGTGTCGAGCTCCTTCGTCCACAGGCCCTTCCCGCCGATCTCCGACAGCGGCCGGTCCTGGACCTTGTCGCCGGTGGTCTTGAGCGTGACCAGCTCGACATAGCCCTCGGGCCAGCGCTGCGCGGTCTCGATCGCGGCCGCGACCTTGCGCGCCTGCGCCAGCGCCAGCGGCGATCCGCGAGTCCCGAGCCTCAGGCCATGCATGCCCCACCCCTAGTGCATTGCAGCGGCTTCAGGCAAAGGGCCGGCGGCGAAATGAGCGTGATTTGACCATAATCCTGGGCCTTGAGTCGTCGTGCGACGACAGTGGCGCGGCGCTGGTCACAAGCCGAGCGGCGCATTCTTGCGCAGGCGGTCGTTGGGCAAACGCAGGCGCACCAGCCCTATGGCGGCGTCGTCCCGGAGATCGCGGCACGCGCGCACGTCGAGATCTTGCCGGCGCTGATCGAGCGCGTGCTCGATGACGCCAAGCTGTCGGTCCACGATGTCGATGCCGTAGCCGCCACCGCGGGGCCGGGGCTGATCGGCGGAGTGATGGTCGCGTTACTCGCTGGCAAGGGGCTGGCGCTTGCTGCCGGCAAGCCCCTGATCGCCGTCAATCACCTCGAAGGCCACGCGCTCTCGCCGCGGCTGGTCGATCCCGATCTCGGCTTTCCCTATTTGCTGCTGCTGGTGTCGGGCGGCCATTGCCAGCTGCTCGAGGTCCGCGGCGTCGGCGATTACCGCCGCCTTGCAACCACGATCGACGATGCGGCTGGCGAAGCCTTCGATAAAGCCGCGAAGCTGCTCGGCCTCGGCTATCCGGGCGGGCCGGCGATCGAGCAGCTGGCAAAAGGCGGCGACCCTGCGGCCGTTCCGCTCCCGCGACCGCTGGTCGGATCGGGTGAGCCGCATTTCTCCTTCGCCGGCCTCAAGAGCGCGGTCCAGCGCGCCGTCGTGTCAGGTGCGTACAGTCACGAAGACATTGCGGCGAGCTTTCAGCAAGCGGTGGTCGACTGCCTCGTCGACCGCACTGTGCTGGCGCTCCGCAAGAGTGATGCTCCTGCGCTGGTGGTGGCGGGGGGAGTTGCCGCCAATCAGGCGATCCGCAGCGCCCTTGCCGATCTCGCCGCGCGGGAGGGCCGCGCCTTCAGCGTTCCGCCAGCCTGGCTCTGCACGGACAACGCGGCGATGATCGCCTGGGCCGGCGCGGAACGCTTCGCGGCAGGACTGACCGATTCGCTCGATGCTCCGGCGCGGGCGCGCTGGCCGCTCGATGAAGCAGCCGAGAAGGTGCGCGGCGCGGGCGTGAAGGCATGAGCTTGGACAAGATCGGAATCCTCGGCGGCGGCGCGTGGGGCACCGCGCTTGCGCAAGTCGCGGCGAGCGGGCGGCCGCGAGACCCTCCTGTGGGCGATCGAAGATGAAGTCGTAGACGCGATCAACGCGCGCCACGAAAATCCTGTGTTCCTCCCGGGCGTGCCGCTGAACCCGGCGATCCGCGCAACTGACCGACTCAGCCACCTCGGCGAGTGCGACGCATGGCTCGTGGTCACCCCGGCACAGCATATGCGGGCGGTGCTCAGCCGCGCGTCCGAATGCCATGTTCCGATGGTGCTCTGTGCCAAAGGCATCGAGGAGAAGAGTGGTGAACTGCTGCACAAGGTCGCCGCCGAAGCTTGCCCAGGCGTGCACGTCGCTGTGCTATCCGGCCCGACGTTCGCCAATGAAGTGGCTAAAGGCCTCCCCACCGCCGTCACGCTCGCCGCGGAAAATCTCGCTCTGGCGGAAACGCTCCGCGACCGAATCGCTCAGCCGACCTTCCGCATCTACGTGTCCGACGACCTGGCCGGCGCGGAGATCGGCGGCGCAGTCAAGAACGTGTTGGCGATCGCCTGCGGCGTGGTCGAGGGCAAAGGACTCGGGCAGAACGCGCGTGCCGCCCTGATCAGCCGCGGCTTTGCGGAAATGACCCGCTTCGGCCTTGCCTGCGGTGCCCGCCGCGAGACTTCTCACCGGCCTGTCGGGACTCGGCGATCTCGTACTCACTTGCTCTTCGACCAGCTCGCGCAATTACTCGCTCGGCAAAGGCATTGGCGAAGGCCGTTCCGCCGCCGAGCTGCTCGCCGACCGCCGCACCGTCGCGGAAGGGGCGTTCACCGCTCCAGTGCTTGCTCGCCTCGCGCGGGAAAAGGGAATTGAGATGCCGATTGTCGATGCGGTGGACGCGCTGATTGCCGGCCGCGCTACCGTCGATGAGGTGCTCGGTGCGTTGCTCTCGCGGCCGCCCAGAGCAGAGGCTGTCTAGAAATCGACAGCAATGCCCTTCTTCTCCCAATCGCCGTAGCGGGTGGGATCGAGTCGCGGCTCCTCGCCGGCGGGCGGTTCCGGCGCTTCCACGGCTTCGGGCTCAGGGACTGGCGGCGAGGTGCTGAGGTGCGCCGGAGGCTTGAGGTGCTTGGGACGTTTCATGACCCCAAGATGATCATACGGAGTGGCAATGCCAAGCGTTGAGGGCGTTGGCGCGCGCAAGGCCGCGCTGCAGATGCTGGACGCGGTGCTTCGCCGTGGACAGACGCTGGAGGGCGCACTCTCCGCCGCGCGCGACCTGTCTCCGCCCGATCGCGCCCTCGCGCTGGCCATCGCCGGGGAGACCCTGCGCCGCCTGCCGGATCTCGACGCACTGATCGACAGCGCCACTCGGCAGCGGCTGCCAGACGATTCGAAGGCGCGCATGGTGCTGCGGCTCGCGCTCGCGCAGAAGATTGGACTCCAAACGCCCGACCATGCGCTGGTCGCGACCGCATTACCTTTGGTCAACGGCGGCCCGCGGCGGCTGGTGCACGGGGTGCTCGGCACCTTGCTTCGGCGCGGCCTGCCGCCGCTTGACGCTCCGGCCCTACCCGAGCCGGTCGAGGAGCGGTGGCGCGAGGCGTGGGGTGAGGAGGTCGTCGCTGCCGCTCGGCGGCAGATCGCCAAACGACCGCCGCTCGATCTCAGTTTCGCCGAAGCCGCAGAGGCGCAGGGCTATGCGGCCGAGCACGGCGGGATATCGCTCGCGCCGGGCCATGTGCGCGTCGAAAGCGCTTCCGTGGCCGATCTCCCGGGCTTCGGCGGGGGATCGTGGTGGGTGCAGGACCTTGCCGCCTCCCTGCCCGCGCGGCTCATTCCGGCTTCGGCGGCAGACGTGCTCGACCTTTGCGCCGCGCCCGGTGGCAAGACGATGCAGCTGGCTGCGGCGGGTCATCGCGTCACATCGGTCGATTCGTCGAAAAGTCGTCTGGGACGACTGCGGGAGAATCTCGAACGTACCCATCTGACCGCTGAACTCGTCGATGCCGATGCATTGACGTGGGAGCCGAAACGGCAATTCGACGCGGTTCTCCTCGACGCGCCTTGCTCCGCGACAGGCACCTTCCGCCGCCATCCCGAAGTCCTCTATCGCGCGCGGCCGCAGATCATCGCAGCGAGCGCCGAGTTTCAAGCCAAGCTGCTCGAGCGAGCGGCGCAGTGGGTGAAGCCCGGCGGCGCGCTCGTCTATTCGGTCTGCTCGCTCGAGCCGCAGGAGGGCGAGGAGGTCGTTTCGGCGTTCCTCAAGTCCGGTTCCGGCTTCACGATCGATCCGCCGAGACCCGGGGAGCTGCCGGACTTCCTGTCGCCATCTCCGGAAGGCTGGGTTCGCATCCTGCCTGGGGTCCTGGAGGAGCAAGGCGGGCTCGACGGCTTCTTCATGGCGCGGCTTGTCCGAAGCGCCTGATCCCGTCTAATCGGGCCGATGCCCGACACCCTGATTGCCCCGTCCATCCTCTCCGCCGACTTCGCGAAGCTTGGCGAGGAAGTGCGCGCGATCGACGAGGCGGGTGCCGACTGGATCCACATCGACGTGATGGATGGCCATTTCGTGCCCAATCTGACGATCGGTCCGGCGCGTCGTGAAGGCGCTGCGTCCGCACACGCAAAAGCCGTTCGACGTGCATTTGATGATTTCGCCTGTTGACCCGTTCCTCGACGCATTCGCCGAGGCCGGCGCCGACATCATCACCGTCCATCCCGAGGCCGGGCCGCACCTCCATCGAACGATCCAGCGCATCAAGGGCCTCGGCAAGAAGGCTGGCGTGTCGCTCAACCCGGCGACTCCGGCGAAGGCGCTCGATTATGTGCTCGGGGACGTCGATCTCGTGCTGGTGATGAGCGTCAATCCAGGTTTTGGCGGACAGAAGTTCATCACCAGCCAACTCCGCAAAATCGAGGCGATCGCCAACCGCATCGCCAAGGAGCGGCTCGAGGTTCGGCTCGAGGTCGATGGCGGCATCGATCCCGATACCGCTCCGCAGGCGGTCAATGCCGGTGCGAACGTGCTTGTTGCCGGAACCGCGGCATTCCGCGGCGGCCCCGCCGCCTATGCCGAGAACATCAAGGCGCTGCGGGGCGCCGGATGAACGCAGAAGGCTCGGCGGCCGAGCGCGACGCCGTCCGCAAGCTTGCCCGCGGATCGCTCTTTTCCCGGCTCAAACATTCCCGCCATCCGCTGAAGCTGGTCGCAGTCCCACGCGATCACGTGGCCGGCGACCGCCAGCGCGGCGATGCGCTGCTTGCCGGCCGCTTCATCTTCGGCAGTGCGACACTTCCGCTCGCCGATCTCGATTTCGGAATGGTCGGCGCGCAGGGCGCCTTGGCCGAGCAGCTCCAGGGCTTCTCGTGGTTGCGCGATCTCGCAGCCGCGGCCTCGCGTGAGAAGGGCGCCCGGCTTGCCGAGGCCGTAGTCGGCCGCTGGCTGCTCGCGCATGGCGCAAGGATCGACGAGGCGTGGGCGCCACATTTGTGGGGCGAACGGATCCTCTTCTGGACTGCGTACGCGCCCTACATTCTGTCGAGCACCGACGGCGGCTATCGCTCGGCCCTGCTCAACACGCTTGCGCGCGGCGCTCGGCACCTCGATGGCAGTGCGGAGAAAGCGCCGGCGGGCCTCAAGCGGGTCACCGCCTGGTGCGGAGTGGTTGCGGCGGGCCTCCTGGTCCAGGGCGGCGTACCGCGCGTGGCGCGGGGCGAAGCGGGGCTCGCGCGCGCGTTGACGTCGGCGCAATTCGACGACGGCGGACTCGTCAGCCGCTCGCCGTTCGAGCAGATCCTGCTGGTCGATCGGCTCGGTCTTCTGCGCGCCTGCTATTTGGCGTCCAAGCAGACGATTCCCGACGGGATCGAGGCGGCGGCCGCGGCTGCGCTGGCGGCACTTCATGGCGTCACTCTCGGCGACGGCGCATTGTCGAGCTGGCAGGGGTGCGGGCCCGGCGAGACTTCGCGCCTGACTGCGCTGATCGAAGGCTGCGGCCTCAGGGCGCGACCGCTGCGGCAGGCGCGCGGCTGGGGTTATCAGCGGCTTTCGGCGTTGGGCACGATCGTCGTGCTCGACGCAGCACCTCCCCCACCGCAGAAAATGGCGGCGCAGGGCTCGGCCTCAACCCTGGCGTTCGAATTGTCGGACGGTCAGCAGCGGCTGGTCGTCAATTGCGGCGGGCCCGGTCCGCTCCCGAGCGATTTATCCGACGAACTCGTCGAAGGCCTGCGCACCACTGCCGCGCACAGCACGCTCGTGCTCGCCGACACCAATTCGACCAACATTCTCGCCGATGGATCGCTCGGCAAAGGCGTCGAAGACGTCACCATCGACCGCACCGAAGACAATGACGCGAGCCGATTGGAGGCAAGCCACGACGGCTACGTTCGCAACTTCGGCTTGATCCACAAGCGTAGCGTCATGCTCGGCAACGACGGCAAGGAATTGCGCGGCGCCGACCAGTTGATCGCCAAAGGCCGCAAGAAGATCCGCGAGTCCGCCGCCTATGCGGTCCGCTTCCACCTTGCTCCTGGAGTTGAGGCAACCGTGACGGCCGACGGAATGGGCGCGATCCTGCGCTCGCGGGGCGCGCCGCCGTGGAACTTTCGCTGCCGCGGGGCAATGCTGACGACGGAAGAGAGTTTGTGGATCGACGGTCGCGGCCAGCCGCAGCGCACGAGCCAGCTGGTGATCGTCGGTGAGGTGTCGGCGCTTGGCGGCGAAATCGGATGGCAGTTCCGCCGCACAAGCTGATCGGGAAGGATACAATGACCGACCTCGTTCCGGTTCGCCGGGCACTCATTTCGCTTTCGGACAAGAGCGGCATCGACGAACTCGCCGCGCGGTCTCGGCCGGCACAAAGTCGAGATCGTCTCGACCGGCGGAACGGCAGCCAGGCTGCGCGAACTTGGCGCCGACGTGCGCGATATCTCTGATCTCACCGGCTTTCCCGAAATGATGGACGGGCGGGTGAAGACGCTTCACCCGAAGGTTCACGGTGGGCTGCTCGGGGTGCGCGACAATCCGGAGCATGTCGGGGCAATGGAGGAGCATGGGATCGCGCCGATCGATCTCGTCGTCGTCAATCTCTACCCGTTCCTGAAAACTGTGATGAGCGGTGCCGACCGCGATACGATTATCGAGAATATCGACATCGGCGGCCCATCGATGGTCCGCTCGGCTGCGAAGAACCACGCGCATGTCGCAATCGTGACCGATCCCGATGATTATGCCGCGCTGCTGACCGAGCTCGACACGTACGGTGGAAGCACGACGCTCGAGCTGCGCAAGAAGCTTGCGGCCAAAGCGTTCGCGCTCACCGCCGCTTATGATTCCACGATCTCGCAATGGTTCGCCTTCGCCGATCAGGGCGAGCGCTTCCCGGAGACCTGGACCTTCGCGTCCAAGCTCAAGATGGGCCTTCGCTACGGCGAAAATCCCCACCAGCAGGCCGCGTTGTACGTGCCGGTCGGGCCGCATGCTCGCGGCATTGCACAGGCCGAGCAGGTCCAGGGGAAGGAGCTCAGCTACAACAATCTGAACGACGCTAACGCCGCGCTCGAGCTGGTCAGCGAATTCCGCGGCAGTGCGCCGACGGTTGTGATCGTGAAGCACGCCAATCCATGCGGCGTCGCAACTCGCGACACATTGGCCGACGCCTGGACCGAAGCCCTCGCGTGCGACAGCGTCTCGGCTTTCGGCGGAATTGTCGCGGTGAATTGCCCGCTCGACTCAGCGACTGCCGAAGCGATCACGGACATTTTCACCGAAGTTGTGGTCGCTCCGGATGCCGATGCTGACGCGCGCGCGATTTTCGCGCGCAAGAAGAACTTGCGCCTGCTGCTTACTGGGGAATTGCCAGACCCAACACGCGGCGGTCAGACGCTTGCCGTGATCACCGGCGGGCTTCTCGTCCAGGATCGCGACAACGGCACGATCACGCGGGACCAGCTCAAATGCGTGACCAAGCGGCAGCCGACGGAGCAGGAAATCGCCGATTGCCTGTTCGCCTGGACGATCGCCAAGCACGTCAAATCGAACGCCATCGTCTATGCCAAAGACGGAGTTACCGCGGGCATCGGAGCGGGCCAGATGAACCGCCGGGACAGCGCCCGAATTGCTGCGATCCGGGCGCGCGAGGCGGCCGAAGCGAACGGTTGGCCCGAACCGCGCACGGTCGGCTCGGCGGTGGCGTCCGATGCCTTCTTCCCGTTCGCCGATGGATTGCTGTCCGCGGCTGAAGCGGGCGCAACAGCGGTGATCCAGCCGGGCGGGTCAATCCGCGACGAGGAAGTGATCGCGGCTGCCGACGAAGCCAATCTCACGATGCTGTTCACCGGCATGCGCCACTTCCGGCACTAAGCCGCTAGACGATATCGTCGACGGTTGTGTCGCGCGCCTGCGCCGCTTCCTCGGCCTCGCGCAGCCCGGCGACATCCGCTTTCTTCAGCCGGAACAATTCGCGGTCCTCGGGTCCGAAGCCCTTGGTCCACAGCACCGCCCCGAAGGCAGCAAGAATTGCCGGAATTCCGAGGATGAGCTGCAGTGCTTCCGGGAGATAATGCACGCCAGCGCCAACCACGATGCCCGCCGAAGTCGCCCACGCCAGGTCCCAGCGCCATCCGGATACCGGTGCGCCAAGCTTCTTCTTCAAAAGCAACGGCTTGGCGATCGAGGCGAAGGCGAGCGCGACGCATAGGCCGATCGCCGGTCCTGTCGCCTGGAAGGTCTGCGGCAGCCCCTGACCCTTCATGACCAGGATCAGTCCGGCTGCCAGCGCCGCCTCGAGCGCGAGCATCACCAGGCTGATCATCATGTTCTCGGTGCGTGCGACAAAGATCAGAGCGGCCTCGCTGACGACGGCCATCGCGGCGATCACTTCGGCCGCGAGCAGGAAGGCGAGCATTGCGGTGCCGGCCGAGAAACCCGATCCAAACAGCCCCATCACCGCGCGCCCGGGAATCCCCAAGGCGAGCGCGATCCCGAGCTGAGCGGCAATGATCCAGTACGTCACCTGCCGCACCTGCTTCGCTATTCCGATAAGGTCTCCCGAAGCGATCTTCCGCGTGATCGCCGGCCCAAGCACCGGTTCGAAACCGGTCTTCAGCTTCGCCGGCAGCGTCGCGACCTGCTGTGCGGCGTAATAAATGCCGACCAGGCTTGCCGGCATGAACGCGCCGAGCACCGCCAGGTCGATCCTGCGCGAAGCCCACTCGACGACGTCGGCCGCGGCGACGGGGCGCATTGCGCACTGCGGTTCCCCAGGCGAGCGGCAGGTCCGGCTTCCATCCGTGGGGCATGCCGTAGCATTTGATCAGCGGAATGATCGCGGCGACCAGCGCCGCGACCATCGAGATGACGTAGGCGATGATCAGGCCGTCGCCGCGCCGGACCATCACCGGCACAAACGCCAGCGCGAAGGCTGCGATCGTTATCGTCCACGGTTCTACGATCGACCGGGCGCGGACCGTCGATCCGACGTCATTCTGGTACGCCAGCGCCGCAAGCGCGATGTCGGTCCAGCTGATCGCAAGCACAGTGATCGCCAGCAGGCGGTCCAGTCCGCCAACGGGCGTCGTCGGGTACATCGCTTTGGGAAAGACGATGAGGATCGCAGTTCCGACCGCCGAGCCGATCGCGGCGACCAGCAGCGCGTCGGCGACGATGCAGGATTGCGGCTTCTTCGCGTCTGTCAGCAATTGGGCGAGGCCGCGCCGCAAGCCGAGCGCTGCGATCTGCGCGGCGAACTCGACGACCAGGACCGCATAGGCAAAGCGGCCGAGCGATGCGGCGCCATACCAGCGGGCGCCGATGAATATGAAAGGGATTTGCGCCACGAGGCGCAGCGCGAAGCCGAAGACGTTCAGACGTCCGCCGCGGGCGAGAGTCGCCATGTCGGCATCGGGTGGCGTTGCCGCCGTCTGAGCCGAATCCCCCCCGCGCTGTTTATCGCTCAATGCGCTTCGCCCCAGTTCGGACCCCAGCCGACCTCCACGTCCAACGGCACGTCCAGCTGTAGCGCGGGCCCGCCGGCGTTCGCCATCACCTGCTTGATGACAGCGGCAGCTTCCTCTTCGCGCCCGTCGGGCACTTCGAACACCAGCTCGTCGTGCACCTGGAGCAGCATCTTCACGCCGCCGAGGCCTGCGTCCTCCAGCGCTTCGTCCATCCGCGCCATTGCGCGCTTGATCAAATCGGCGCTGGTGCCCTGGATCGGCGCATTGATCGCCGCTCGCTCGGCGCCGCCCCGGATGGACGGGTTGGGCGAGCGGATGTTCGGCTCGAAATTCGTCTTCCGCCCGAACAGGGTCTTGGTGAAGCCATGCTCGCGCGCGAACGCGAGCGTGCTGTGCATGAAGGCCCGAATCCCCGGAAAGCGCTCGAAATATCGGTCGATGATCGCCTTGCCCTCGTCCTTGGGCAGGCCGAGCCGCCCCGCAATTCCCCAGGCTGAGCTTCCATAGAGAATGGCGAAATTGATCGTCTTCGCCTGGTTGCGCGTGTCGCGATCAACCCTGCCGAACAATTCCTCGGCGGTGATCGCATGGATGTCCGCGCCGGCTTTGAAGGCCTCTTTCAGTTGCGGCACGTCGGCCATGTGCGCGGCCAGCCGAATTCGATCTGGCTGTAGTCGGCGCTGAGGATCTGGTGCCCCGGATCGGCGATGAACGCGTCGCGGATCTTGCGCCCGATCTCGGTCCGGATTGGGATGTTCTGCAGGTTGGGGTCGTTCGACGAAAGCCGCCCCGTCTGTGCACCCGTCAGCGAGAAGCTGGTGTGGACCCGCCCCGTCTCCGGGTTGATCTGCGCCTGCAGCGCGTCGGTGTAGGTCGACTTGAGCTTGGTCAGCTGACGCCAGTCGAGCACCAGGCGCGCGCAGTCGATGCCCTCGGCCGCCAGCCGCTCGAGCTCGGTCACGTCGGTCGAATATTGCCCGCTCTTGCCTTTGCGCCCGCCCTTCAGACCGAGGCGGCCGTACAGCACTTCGCCGAGCTGCTGCGGCGAGCCGATAGTGAACGGGCCGCACGCCGCCTCGTAGATGCGTTCCTCGAGCGCGGCGATCTCGGTCGCGAACTCCCGGCTCAGCCGAGCCAGATAGTCCCTGTCGACCCTGATCCCGCGCCGCTCCATGCGTCCGATCACACTGACGAGCGGCTTGTCGACGCGCTCGTACACTCGCGCGACATTCTCTTCCGCGATGCGTGGCTTCAGGCGCAGCCACAGCCTGAGGCAAATGTCGGCGTCCTCGGCCGCATATTCCGTCGCCGGCCCAAGCGCGACCTTGTCGAACGTGATCTGCTTTGCGCCCGTCCCGCAGAGCTGCTTGAACGGGATGCATTCGTGGTCGAAATGCGCCTTGGCGAGCTCTTCGAGGCCGTGGCCGAAGCTTTTCCCGGCATCGAGGTCGAAGCTCATCACCATCGTGTCGTCCAGCGGCGCGACGTCGATGCCGGCCTTGTGGAACATCACCCAGTCGTATTTGAGATTGTGCCCGATCTTGAGCACCGCCGGGTCCTCCAGAAGCGGCTTCAGCTTCGCCAGCACGAGCTACTTGCGACAGCTGGTTCGGCGTCTCGGAATAAAGGTCGCCGCCGCTATGCCCGACGGGAATGTAGCAAGCCGTGTTCGGCGCCGTCGCGAGACTGATTCCGGCAAGCTTGGCGACGATGCAGTCGATGCAGTCGGTTTCGGTGTCGATGGCGACGAAGCCTTGCGCGGTCGCTTCCGCGATCCAGCGGTCGAGCTCGGCCTCGTCGGTCACAGTCACATATTTCGAGCGGTCGACTTCGATCTTCTCCGGCTCCGCCGGAGCCGCCAGACGCTTCGCCTCCATCGCCGCCATGACGTCATTTCTGACCGTCGCCCCGGTCTGCTGTGCGCCGCCCGTCATCCGGTTGAGCAGCGACTTAAACCCCTGATCTTCCAGGAACTCCCTGAGCGGCTCGACCGGAATGCCGGTGAGCTGCAGACCCTCCAGCGGCTCCGGCAGCGGGGAATCGCACACCAGCCGCACCAGCTCGCGCGATAGCCGCGCGGCATCGGCATGCTCGATGAGCGACTGCTTCAATTTCGGCTTGGCGATCTGGTCGGTCGACGCGAGTACAGTCTCCAGGTCGCCGAACGTCTGGATCAGCTGCGACGCGGTCTTAGGCCCGATCCCCGGCACGCCTGGCACATTGTCGACGCTGTCGCCCATCAGCGCGAGCACGTCGCCGACCTTTTCCGGCGGAACGCCGAACTTCTCCAGCACCTCATTCCGTCCGATGCGCCGGTCGTTCATCGTATCGAGCATGTCGATCTGCGGCTCTTCGATCAGCTGCATCAGATCCTTGTCGGAGCTGACGATCGTTACTCGCCAGCCCGCGGCCTTGGCCGCGGTCACGTAGCACGCGATGATGTCGTCGGCCTCCAGCCCCGCTTCCTCGATGCACGGGATCGAAAAAGCGCGCGTCGCGGTGCGAATGAGGGGAAATTGGGGGACCAAGTCCTCGGGAGGCGGCGGGCGGTGCGCCTTGTACTGGTCGTACATCGTATTGCGGAAGGTTTGCTCCGACTTGTCGAGGATCACCGCCATGTGCGTCGGCCCGTCGGCCTTGTTGAGGCCGTCGGCGAGCTTCCACAGCATCGTCGTATAGCCATAGACCGCGCCTGCCGGCTGGCCGTGGCGGTTGGTCAGCGGCGGCAGCCGGTGATAGGCGCGAAAGATGTAGCTCGATCCGTCAACGAGATAGAGGTGCGGCTGGACGGTGGGCGTGGAAGCGTCGGGCATGAAGGCGCGGGTTTAGCAGGGTAACGGCGGGAAGGAAGCCAACCCTATCTAGGGAGCAGAGCGCGCGCTTTCGACTCTAGCCCTTCGCTTTGTAGAGCATGCACCAGCCGTTGGGGTTGATAGGTCCATCGACATAATTGCACCCCGATGGCGCCTGGAAGAACGCGCAACTGCCGCAGCGCGCCTGTCCGTTCGGCTTCGGCTGATAATTCACCGTCTGCTTGGGCACTTTGCTCGTCGCCGCGGCCGCGGGAGCGCCGATCAGTCCGATGCCGAGCATCGCGCCGCCGCCCGCCCCCGCCATATGCAGGAAATTGCGTCTCGAAAGCTTGTCAGTCACACCGTACCTCCTCTCCAAAGGATCAGAACGCGATCCACGTGAATGCCCTCAGGGCGTTGTTGTCGGAGGCATTGGCGCCGTTCCCGTCGAAGTTGCGGCGGCGGCCGTTGAACTTGCCGTAGGCGGTGTATTGGAGCCCGACGCGGACGTTGAACCGCGGCCCGAGCGGCCCATTGCTCGCCGGCCAGAAGGTATAGTCGACCTGTCCCATCAGGCCGTTGCTGTCCGGACTGCCGCTGCCGTCGAATATGTTGGAATTGCGCGATCCGGTGATGCTGAACGACGACAATGTCAGGCCGAGCCGGTCATGCCAGGTGTAGCGGACCGCGGCGCGCCACTCGTTGAGGTGATAACGGGCGCACGCCGGATCGCCGGCGTCCTCGCCGATCAGCCCCAGCGCGCAGCTGGCGCGAAGGTTCGCCTGCTCGTGCTCGAAGCGCACATTGGCCGAGACGATGTCGCCGGACTTCAGCGGCTTCTGCCATGACGCGTCGAGGCCGAGATCCGTATAATGATCGGTCAATCCGCTCGAGCGATCGCGCTCGGGGAACAGTGCGGCTTTCAAGGCGCTCGCGCCGACCTCGAACGTGCCGCCGCCAACAGCAGTCTGCAGGGCGGCACGTCCGTATGGCGCAGCGCCGTGGATCGAACCTGGATCGAACGGATCGGAGCCCAGGAACGACAATGTTCGCCGCGCCGGGCTCGTGTAGGCGCCGGCCTCGAGATACACTTTGTGCCCGATCCAGCTGTAAGCCGTCAGTCCAAGCACGCTCTGCGCGAGCGAATTGTCGATCAGCGGCGCTGCCGCGGGCGTTTGCGAAACTTCG
The DNA here is from genome assembly GCA_963849435.1 of uncultured Alphaproteobacteria bacterium. Classification (GTDB taxonomy): domain Bacteria; phylum Pseudomonadota; class Alphaproteobacteria; order Sphingomonadales; family Sphingomonadaceae; genus Sphingomicrobium. The sequence goes on along the minus strand of CAWKHO010000016.1, from coordinate 76,713 downwards.
GTGTCGGTGAACGGGAAACCCCACGCCGGAAGGGTGTTCCACGGGTCCTGGACGGTCGGACTGTTGTTCAGCGACAGGCCAAACGTCGTATCCGCTCCGAACAGATGGGCGGACGTGACCGCCCGCAGATCGAGATTGTCCCAGGCGAAGTGCCGGTCGATCCCTTCGTAGGTGATCTCGGCGAACCCGCCCAAATGCTTGCCCACGCCTCCGGCGATGAACACTGCCGCTTCGTCGAGCGTCAGATTGTCGTTGCGACTGAGATGCTCGGGGGCGGGAACCTGGTCTTTGCGCGTATGGGTGAACGATGTGACCGCCATCGCAGCGACCGGGATCGCGGCATGCGAGCGCAGAGTGTAGCCGCCGAGCTTGAACTCGCGGCCGAAGGGCGTGAGCTCGGGGCCGAAGCCGCCGACGTGGCAGGATTTGCATGGCTGCCCGGTCTGCTGCGCGAAGGCTGGAACAGCGCTCGCCTGGCGGGAGGCCATGAGCAGAAATCCGCCACTCAGTGCGATGCCTGCGACCCAGATAGTGCCGATGATCTTGTACGCCCTGGAAGCGTCGCAAAGCGTGTCGTCCGGATCGCGCACGAGCATCCTCATCCCCAATGTTGTGGGCGGCACCGGACTTCCGCAGTCTTCGGTGACCGTCATTGGGTGCCGCCGGGCGGCAGATCGGTTCATTGTGCTGATCGCAGCGGGGCCGGCGCGTTCGTCACGCGCCGGCGAACTCAGCGGAAAATCGTTTTGAGGTTTACGCCAGCGCGGGGTCGGCGTGGTTCAGGTGCAAATAAGCGCTGTTGAAGTCGCCGGCTTCCGCGAGCTTGCGCCAGTCGCCGACGACGATCGATCGCGGTGTCGTCCGCGTGATCAGCTGGTCCGCCTCGAGGCCTTTCAGCGTGCGGTTGATGTGCACCGACGTCAGCCCCGTCGCGTCACCGAGCTGCTCCTGGGTCATCGGCATTTCATAGCCATTCTGCTCGCCCAGCCCGGCGAGCTGAAGCCGCAGCGAAAATTCGCACAGGATGTGCGCGACCCGCGTCCGCGCATCGCGCCTGCCAACGTTGGCGATCCACTCACGGAAGATCGAGCCGTCCACCAAAGTGTCGGTCCACATCGCTTTGCCAACTGCCGGACGCCCAAAGGCGATTCGCTCCACGGCCTCGCGTGGCACCATCGCGATCTTGCCAGCGGTCAGCATCTGCACGCTGTGATCGGCGACGCCAAGAAGCGAGTTCTGGAGGTCGACGATGTCGCCCTTCATGTGCACCGAGCAGATTTGGCGCGCGCCTCCGGCAACGATCTTGTGGCGGATCGCATAGCCCGAAAGCAGAACGCACGAATGGCGGGCGCGATCGAGCTCGCGGATGACGTAATGATTGTGCTCAAGCGTGCGAACGACATGCGGCAGCGCGAGCACCGCGGCGCGGTCGTCATCGTCGAACTTGTGCCAATATTCGAGCTTGCGGAGCATCGGCTCGAGAGTCGAAGGGCCGGGTGGGCCTGTGTTCGCGACGGCCATGGTGATTTCTCCCGCATAAATAGGGCGGGAGCACAACACTCTCTGTCGCCAGTGGCCCGGTTAGTCGGTCCGGCAATGAACGCGCTTTAACATGGATTTGGACGCGTGTCGCTTACGCATTCAAAAAGACCAGGAATTACATGGATTTAATTCTACGTAAGTGAGATAAGTTAGATCACGCCGAAGCGGCGTCATCGGCTGCGTCGTAGTCTAGGCCGCCTGATTCTTCGTCGAGTGAGTGGCCGCCGGATACGGCGTCCCGGTGGAAATGGAGTTGAGGCGCTCGAGCTTGTTGGCATAGCGCTCGGCAAGCTCACGATGGGCTTCGCGGGCTTGCGCCGAAGACGCGGTTTCGGCCGCTGCCGTATTCCTGCTCGATCCGCTGTTGATAATAACTACGCTCCGCACTCAGCACTTTTGCCTCCCCGTAAGCGACTCACATCATTGAGCCTTTTGGGAAGTTCCTTCCTTTACTTGGGTTAATCGCTTCAGAGCCGTGCCTCGTCGCGATTCAGGGCACGAGGACAGTGTCCTTCGCCTCCGGCAGCTGGTCGGGGTAATCGAGCGTGTAATGCAGGCCGCGGCTTTCGTGCCGTGACAGCGCCGAACGGATGATCAGATCCGCCACCTCGAGCAGGTTGCGCAGCTCGATCAGGTCGGGAGTGACGCGGAAATGCGCGTAATAATCCCGAACTTCCTGGCGCAGCATGTCGATCCGGTGCCTGGCGCGTTCGAGCCGCTTGGTGGTGCGGACGATCCCGACGTAATTCCACATGAAGCGGCGGATCTCGCCCCAGGTCTGGGCGATCACCACTTCCTCATCGCTGTCGGTGACGCGGCTTTCATCCCAGGCGCGGATCTCCGGCACATCGGACAAGTCGGGGAAATTCGCGGCGATATGTTTGGCCGCAGCTTCGCCGAAGACGAGGCATTCGAGCAGGCTGTTCGAGGCGAGCCGGTTGGCGCCGTGCAAGCCCGACTGCGTGACCTCGCCGGCAGCGTACAGCCCCGGCGCGTCGGTGCGCCCGTCGAGGTCCACCACGACTCCGCCGCAGGTATAATGCTGCGCCGGCACGACCGGGATCGGCTCCGCGGTGATGTCGATCCCGAGCCCGAGCAGCTTCTCGTAAATGTTGGGGAAGTGCGCCTTCACGAAGTCGGCATCGCGGTGCGAGATGTCGAGGTGAACGTAATCGAGGCCGAGGCGCTTGATCTCGTGGTCGATGGCTCGGGCAACGATATCGCGCGGCGCAAGCTCGGCGCGCTCGTCGAATTGCGGCATGAAGCGCTTGCCGCCGCCCTTCACGCCCGGCGGAAGCTTCAGCTGCCCGCCTTCGCCGCGGACCGCCTCGGTGATCAGGAAATTCTTGACCTCGAGATTGTAGAGGCAGGTCGGGTGGAACTGCATGAACTCCATGTTGGAGACCCGGCAGCCGGCCCGCCACGCCATCGCGATCCCGTCGCCGGTCGCACCCCGCGGCGCTGTCGAGTAGAGATAAGCGCGGCCCGCACCCCCGCTCGCCAGAATCGTGGCCTTCGCGGTGAGTGCTTCGACCCGCTTGGTCTTGCGGTTGTAGGCGTAGAGGCCGTGCACCGCTCCGCTGGTCGAGAATTGGGTCGCGTGGCGGCCGGTGACGAGGTCGATCGCGACCATATCCGGCACAAGGGTGATGTTGGGGTGCTTCGCCGCAGCGGTTTCGAGCGCCTGCTGGATCGCAAAGCCGGTAGCGTCGGCGACGTGGACGATGCGCCGGTGGCTGTGCCCGCCTTCACGCGTCAGGTGCAGCGCGTCGCCTTCGATCGCGAACGGCACGCCCAGCTCGATCAAATGCGCGATTGCGCGCGGCGCGGCTTCGACAACATGCTCGACGACGCGCTCGGTCGTTGAGCCCCGCGCCGGCGATCATCGTATCGTTGACGTGCGCCTCGAAGCTGTCGCCTTCGTCGAGCACCGCGGCGATCCCGCCCTGCGCGCGCCCTGTCGCCCCTTCGCCGAGCGCGCCCTTGGCAATGACCGCGACCTTGTGCGTTTCGGCGAGGTTGAGCGCGGCCGTCAGCCCCGCCGCGCCGGAGCCGACGATGAGAACGTCGGCAGTCATCTCCCCCCGCCTCCGCGGCCCACTCTCCGTACGGTAGAGATTGGCCTCCGCGGAAACGAGGCTCAGGAACACGTCTTCGAGGTCCGGATCGCGCGTCGAAACGTCGACGATCGACAGGCCTTCGGCGGCGAGCGAGCTCAGCACCTGCCCGGCGTTCACCTGGTCCTTGCGGTAAGTGATCTCGAGCGTGCGTTCGTCGATCATTGCGATGTTCTGGAACGCGCGATTGGTCGGCACTTCGGCGATGTCGCTGTCGAAGGTGACGACCACCGCTTTTTCCTGCGCCTTGGACACCAGCTCGCGCGTCGGCTCGTTGGCGATCACCCGGCCGTGGTGGATAATCGCGATCCGGTCGCACAGCTCCTCGGCTTCTTCGAGATAGTGGGTGGTGAGCACGATGGTGACGCCCTGCGCGTGCAGCTGGCGCACATAGTCCCACAGCTGTCGGCGAAGCTCGACGTCTACGCCCGCCGTCGGCTCGTCGAGCACGAGGATCGGCGGCGAATGGACCATCGCTTTTGCCACCAGCAGCCGCCGCTTCATGCCGCCGGATAAGGTGCGCGAGTAAGCATGCGCTTTGTCGGTGAGGTGCATCGCCGCGAGGAGCGTGTCGCTTTGCCGATCGGCCGGCGGGATTCCGTACAACCCGGCCTGGATCTCGAGCGTCTCACGCGGGGTGAAGAAGGGGTCGAAAATGATTTCCTGCGGCACGACGCCGATCGAGCGCTTTGCGTTGCGCGGGTGCTGGTCGATATCGAAGCCCCAGATATTCACCTTCCCGCCAGTCTTCACGACCAGTCCGGCGAGGATGTTGATGAGGGTCGACTTGCCCGCGCCATTGGGTCCGAGCAGCCCGAAGATCTGCCCGCGCGGAACGTCGAAGCTGACGTCGTTCAGCGCCTGCTTGCCACCCTGATAGGTTTTCGACAGCGATTCGATACGGATCGCGGGGTCTTGCATGGTGTCCGCGCGCATAGGGGCGCCCCGCGGGTGCGACAAGCGCGTCGGTTGAACGCGGGCGAAGCGATTGCTACCTCGGCGGGATGAAAGCGCCGCCGCCGCCCGAAGTCATTCGTGTCCCGACCGAAAGAGTTGCGTGCGACGGTTCCGGCGAGGTCAGCCCCGAGCTCGGACATCCGCTTATCTACATGCGGATGGACGAGGCGCTGGGCTTCGTCGAATGCGGCTATTGCGACCGCCGCTTCGTGCTCATCGGGGGACCCGCGGACAGCAAGGCAGCATGACCGCCGATCCGCGCCGCTTCCTCTATCGCAGCCTCGATCCGGCCGTGGCGAGCCGCCTCGCGGCGAAGCATTTGTCCGGTCACGACGACGGCGAGCTCTACCTTCAATACAGCGCGAGCGAGGCCTTCGGCTTCGACGACGGCCGGCTGAAGACCGCCGATTATAACAGCTCGTCGGGGTTTGGCCTGCGCGGAGTGACCGGGGAGACCACCGCGTTCGCGCACGCCAATGAGATCAGCGAAGCTGCGATCGAACGCGCGGCAGCGACGCTGAAACTGCTCGATCCGGCCAAGGGCCCGCCTGCTCTGCCGCCGCAGCGCACCAACCAGGCGATGTACGGGGCGGACGATCCGCTGAGCCTGGTGCCGTTCGCCGAGAAAGTCGCCCTGTGCGAGAAGATCGATGCCGCCGCCCGGGCGCGCGATCCGCGGGTGTCCCAGGTGAGCGTTGCGCTGGCCGCGAGCTGGAGCGTGATCGACATCGTCCGCTCGGACGGGTTCGTCGCGTCCGACGTCCGGCCGCTGGTGCGCCTGGGAGTCCAGATCGTTGCCGAGCAGAACGGCCGCCGCGAGACTGGCTATCACGGGCTCGGCGGACGCTATCTCTACGGCCGTCTGTTCGAGGACGCGGAATGGAATCGCGCTATCGATATTGCGCTCGCGCAGGCGCTGACTAATCTCGAATCCGTCGCCGCTCCCGCGGGCGAGATGCAGGTTGTGCTCGGCCCCGGCTGGCCGGGTGTCCTGCTCCACGAAGCGATCGGTCACGGACTCGAAGGCGACTTCAACCGCAAGGGCACGTCGGCCTTCTCCGGCCGAATCGGCGAGCGGGTCGCAGCGCCGGGCGTCACGGTGGTCGACGACGGCGCGATGGACCAACGGCGTGGATCGCTGACGATCGATGACGAAGGGACGCCGACTCGCCGCACCTGCCTGATCGAGGACGGCATCCTCAAAGGCTATCTGCAGGACCGGCTGAATGCCCGCCTGATGGGCGTGACGCCAACCGGCAACGGCCGCCGCGAGAGCTTCGCCCATGCGCCGATGCCGCGCATGACCAACACGTTCATGCTCGGCGGCAAGGACGATCCGGCGGAGCTGGTCAGCCGAGTGAGCGACGGCATCTACGCCAAGAGCTTCGGCGGCGGACAGGTCGATATCACCAGCGGCAAGTTCGTTTTCTCGTGCACTGAGGCCTACCGGATCCGCGGCGGCAAGATTGCCGAGCCGATCAAGGGCGCGACCCTCATCGGCGATGGCCCGACCGTGCTGACGCGCGTGAAGGGCATTGGCAACGACCTCGCGCTCGACGAGGGGATCGGCGTCTGCGGCAAGGGCGGACAAAGCGTACCCGCCGGGGTCGGTCAACCGACGCTGCTGATCGACGGCCTCACGGTTGGGGGCACCGCCGCTTGAGCCAGGACTGGCGCGCCGAGGTTCTCAAATTCTGGTTTGGCCTCAACAAAGAGCAATGGTGGCGCGGGGGTCCGGAGGTCGATCACCGGATCAAGCAAGGCTTCCTCAAACTCTGGATGGAGAAGCGCCAGCTGCCCGTCGAAAGCTTCCTCGACGACCCGCTCACCGCGCTCGCAGGCGTGATCCTCTTCGACCAATTCCCGCGGAATATGTTTCGCGGGACCGCGGAGCAATTCGCGACCGATCACCTCGCGCTGGCAATCGCCAAGGGCGCTCTCGACAAGGGCTTCGACGACGAGCTGCAGCCGCAGGAGCGCGGCTTTCTCTACATGCCGTTCCAGCACAGCGAGAACCTCGCCGACCAGAACCGATCCGTGCTGCTCTTCAGCGAGCTGGGGGACGAGGAGCAGCTCGGCTACGCCAAAAAGCACCGCGACATCATTGAGCGCTTCGGCCGTTTCCCGCATCGCAATGCGCTGCTCGGCCGAGCGCCGCGCGCTGACGAGCTTGCGGCCGGCGAGGTCGTGCCCTGGTGAGCGAACTCGTCGAGCTTCGCCGGTTCAACAAGCTCATCGAAGCAGAGATCGCGCGTACGTTTCTCGAAAGCCACGGAGTTGGCGCGGTCGTGTTTGATTCCGGCCTAAACATCATGGAAGGCGGTGGACTTGCCACGGCGGTCCGGCTGATGGTGCTCGAGGAAGATGCGGAACAAGCGCGGCGCCTGCTCGCCGAACCGCAATACTAAAGCAGGTGGGAGATCGGTCCGGGATCAAATCCGGCTTCGGTGAGGCGCGCCTCGATCTCTTCACGCGAAGCGCCGTCTTCGCGATGGGCCAGCGATACCGCAAACGCCGATCGCGTGCCTGAACGGCAGAATGCGAGCAATTTGCCATCGCTCGCCTCACGCAGAGCCTTTTGCATTTCCTCGACGTCGGCCGGGCCGATGCCGCGAATGATCGGAACGAAACGGTAGGCGATTCCGGCCGCAGCGGCCGCCGCTTCGATTTCGGAAGCCTGCGGCTGACCTGGTTCCTCGCCGTCGGGACGGTTGTTGACCAGCATCGTCACGCCGTGGTCCGTCAGGCGGGCGACCTCCTCCGGAGCGATCTGGCCGCTCACGAAGGACCGGTCGCCGAGCTGACGGATCATCGGCCTATCGACCTCTTTCGGGCTTGGGAGCGGCAGGAGCCGGCGCGGGTGCCGGGGCCGGAACTGCCGCGGGAGCGACTGGAGCGGGCCTCGCGCCGCCGCCGTTCAACCCATAATAGTCGAGATAGGGTTGGATCTGCGGATCGTGGCCCGCCCAATTGCGGTACATCTCGGCATAGTCGAGCGTGTTGCCGCGCGAGAGGACGAGGTCGCGGAAACGCTGGCCGTTGGCGCGCGTCAGGCCGCCGTTCTTCTCGAAGGTCGCGAAGGCGTCCTGGCCGAGCATTCGGGTCCACGCATAAGCATAATAGCTCGCCGAATAGCCGTTGCTCCAGATGTGCAGGAAATAGCTCGAGCGATAGCGCGGAGGCACGTCGGCAACGTCGAACCCGCCCTTCGCCAGCGCGTCCGCCTCGAACTTGTCGACGTCCTGACGCGGTGCGGTCGCGGGCAGCGAATGCCAGTCGAGGTCAAGTCGCGCGGCCTCGAGCGCCTCGCCAACCTGATAACCCTGATTGAACGTGCGCGCGGCCAGGATCTTCTGGACCAGCGCCGGCGATATGGTCTGCCCAGTCTGATAGTGCACGGCGTAGTGGGGCAGGATCTTTGGATCGAGCGCCCAGTTCTCGTTGAACTGCGACGGGAACTCGACGAAATCGCGCGCCACGCTCGTGCCCGACAGCGTCGGGTAGGTCTGCGCGGCGAACATGCCGTGCAGCGCATGGCCGAACTCGTGGAACATCGTGGTCACGTCATCGAACGTGATCAGCGCAGGCTGGCCGGGCGCAGGCTTGGTGAAGTTCTCGACATTATAGATCACCGGTTTCGTACCGCGCAGGTACGCCTGGTTGACGAGGTTCGACATCCACGCGCCGCCCGACTTGTTGTCGCGCTTCCACGGGTCGATCATGAACAGCGCTAGCTGTTTGCCGTCCTGGTCGTGGACCTCGAACACCCGCATGTCGGTGCTCCAGGTCGGGATGTCCTTCCGCTCGGTGAAGGTCAGGCCGTAGAGCTGGTTGGCGGCATAGAAGACGCCGTCTGTCAGCACCTTATTGAACTCGAAATAGGGCTTCACGTCGTCGCTACTGAGGGCGTAGCGCTGCTTGCGGATCTGCTCGGCGTAGAAATTCCAGTCGGCCGGTGTCGGCTGGAAGTTCGCGCCTTGAGACTTGGCCAGGGCAACGATGTCCGACCACTCCTGCCGCTCCTTCGCCGCAACGGGCGGGGCAAGCCGATCCAGGAAGCCGACGGCTGTGGCGCGGTCCTTCGCCATCTGGTCATACAGATTGTAGTCGGCGAAGTTCGCGGCGCCGAACAAAGCAGCCTTCCTGGCGCGCAGCTGCGCGAGTTCGCTGACGATGGCGCGCGTGTCGTTGGCGTCGCCATGTTCGGCGCGGTTGAGGCTCGCTTCGAACAGTTTCTGCCGCGTGTCGTGGCTGGTCAGCGAATCGAGCAGCGGGCTGCTGGGTCGTGTTCTGGAGCGGGATGACATAGCCGCTGACCTTGCGGTCCTTCGCTGCATCCTGCGCAGAGGCAAGCTGCTCCTTCGACAAGCCGGCCAGGGCCGAGGCGTCCTCGACGTGCAACGCGCCGGCCTTGGCCGCGGCGAGCAGCTTCTGGCCGAACGCCGATTGCAGCGTGCTCAGGCGCTTGTTGATGACCTTCAGCTGGGCCTGTTTGGCCGGTGGCAGCTCGGCGCCCGCATGGACGAACTGCTTGTAATAGACATCGAGCAGCTTGGCCTGCTCAGGGTTCAGGTTCAGCTCGGCCTGATGATCGTGGAGATTTTTGAAGCGCTGGAACAGCTTCGCGTTGAGGTAGATGAAATCGTTGTGCGCGGCGAACAAAGGCGCCGTCCTGGTGTCGGTCGCCTGCAGCGTGTCGTTGGTGTTCGCGCCGTTGACGGCGTTGAAGGCGAGGTTGGCGCGCTCGAGCAGAAGCCCCGACTTTTCCATGGCGACGACCGTATTGTCGAAAGTCGGGGCCGCGGTCTGGTTCGCGATCGCCGTCACTTCGCGCTTCTGCTGCGCCATTCCGGCAAGCAGCGCGGGCAAATAGTCGCTGTTCTTAATGCGCGCGAAGTCGGGGGTCTCGAACGGCAGCGTGCTCGGCTTCGCGAAAGGATTGGACGCGCGCAGGGTCGCCGAGGCGCTAGCGGGCGCCTTGCGCGGCGCGGCATTCGCCGGCGCGGCAGAAACAACGGCGAGCGCGGCGGTCGCCAAAAGAATGCGGATCATGTCTCTCCCCGGAGCTTGGTGGTTTGAAGCGTTAGCGCCTCTCGAACCGAGTCGCGCGTTACGCAAGCCTGAACATCAGCCGTTCGTCGAAAGGGCGGCGAGCATGGCTTCTCCGTAACGCTCCAGTTTCGTTGCTCCGACCCCTTGCACTTGCGCCAACTCATTGAGGTCGCGTGGCTTTCTCTCCGCGATCTCATGCAGGGTCGAGTCGTGGAAGATGACGTAGGGCGGAACTCCGGCCTCGGCCGCGATCCGCCGGCGGGTCTCCCGCAGCGCGTCGAACAGCGGATCGGATGGGCCCTCCGAACGCCGCCCGCTTTTGCGCCGGCGCGGCGGCGGAGTCGCGATGGTTAGGCTCTCTTCGCCCTTGAGGATCGGCTTGGCGGCGGGACCGAATGAGAGTCCGCCATAAGCATCGGCGCGCAACGCGTCGCGCGCGATCAGGGCTCGAGCGGCGGCGCGCACGAGCTGCAGCTCGTCCGGTGTCGCGATGCCGAAAACGGAGAGCCGATTATGCCCGAAGCTGCGGACCTTCTCGGTGTCGGTGCCGGCGAGCACGTCGGCCAGATGACCTATGCCGAAGCGCATCTCGGTGCGGAATGCGGCCGACAGCAGCTTGCGCGCAATCTCGGTCGCGTCGACCGTCGCCGGCGGATCGACGCAATTGTCGCAATTCCCGCATCGATCGGGCGGGTCCTCGCCGAAGTGCCGCAGCAGGATCGCGCGGCGGCAGCCCGGCGCCTCGACGAATGCGGCGAGGGCGTTGAGGCGCTCGCGTTCCGCTGGACGCCGCTCGGGCTCGACCTCCTGCTCGATCCGCTGACGCGCGCGGGCAAAATCCTGCGCAGCCCAGAACAGCCAGGCTTCCGCGGGTTCGCCGTCGCGCCCCGCGCGGCCGGTCTCCTGGTAATAGGCCTCGATACTTTTCGGGATTGCGGCGTGGGCCACCAGCCGCACGTCGGGCTTGTCGATGCCCATGCCGAAGGCGACTGTGGCGGCGATCACCATCTCTTCGGAATGGACGAACGCCGCCTGGTTGCGGGCGCGGACCTGCGGTTCGAGGCCGGCGTGGTACGGCAGCGATGGCCGCCCGCCGCCCCGGCCAAGCGCTTCGGCAATCTTCTCCGCCTTGTCGCGGCTCGGGGCATAGACGATCGCTGGCCCGGGCCGTGTCGCGAGGAGTTCGCGCAGCTGCTTGCCGGTCTGCTCGCGATGGCGGACATGATAACGAATGTTCGGCCGATCGAAGCCGGCGAGGATCAGGCCGTCTTCAGGGATTCCGAGCTGTGCGAGAATGTCGCTGCGCGTGCGCGCATCGGCCGTTGCGGTCAGTGCCAGGCGTGGAACATGGGGGTGTTCGTCCAGGATCGATTTCAGCAAACGATAGTCCGGCCGGAAATCGTGTCCCCATTCGCTGACGCAATGCGCTTCGTCGATGGCGATGAGTGCGAGCGGAACATCGGCGAGAAGGCGACGGAATGATGCGCCGGTCGCCCGTTCCGGCGCGACATAGAGCAGATCGAGCTGCCCCGCCCGCAGCTGCTCGATCGTCTGTTGCTGGTTGGGGTCGGCGGATGTCAGCGAAGCCGCGCGGATGCCGAGGGCCTCGGTGCTTCGGATCTGGTCGTGCATCAGCGCGATGAGCGGTGAGATGACGAGGGCTGTACCGTCGCGCGCAAGCGCCGGAAGTTGATAGCAGAGCGACTTTCCAGCACCCGTCGGCATCACCGCGAGCGTGTGCTGGCCGACCAGAACGCGGCTAATCACGTCTTCCTGAACGCCGCGGAACGCGTCGAAGCCGAATACGGACTTGAGAATCGAGCTGGGGTCGCTGGTCACTTGCTGCCTTTGCCTGCCGGGACCGAGCGCGTCGACCCTGCCGCAACGCGGTTCCGCGGAACAGGCATTTTTACTCAGCCGCTTGCGCGGTCTCTTCCGCCAGCCGCTCAGCCGCCTGGCGGTACCAGAGGTCGGCGTAAACTCCGTTGCGCTCCAGCAATTCCTCGTGCGTGCCGCGCTCCACGACCTGGCCGTTGTCCAGCACCACGATCTGGTCGGCGTTGACGATGGTCGAAAGCCGGTGCGCAATCATGATCGTGGTGCGGCTTTGCGCGACACGGTCGAGCGTCTGCTGGATCGCGTCCTCGGTCCGGCTGTCGAGCGCGGAGGTGGCTTCGTCGAGCACCAGGATGGGCGGGTTCTTGAGCAGGGTCCGGGCGATCGCCACGCGCTGCTTCTCGCCGCCGGAGAGCTTGAGCCCGCGCTCGCCGACCGTGGAGTCATATTTCTCCGGGAGAGCGGCGATGAAGCGATCGATCGCCGCGCCCCGCGCCGCGCCTTCGATCTGGTCTTGTGACGCGCCTTCGCGGCCGTAACCGATGTTGTAGCCGATGGTGTCGTTGAACAGCACGGTGTCCTGGGGGACGATCCCGATCGCGCGCGCGGAGGCTCGCCTGCGTGACCTCCGCAATGTTTTGATCGTCGATCGTGATCCGCCCCGCAGTGGGATCGTAGAAGCGGTAGAGCAGCCGAGCGATGGTCGATTTGCCGGCTCCTGATGGGCCGACGATCGCGCAGCTGGTGCCTGGAGGAATGTCGAGGTCGAGCCCCGACAGGATCTCGCGCCCCGGATCGTAAGCGAAGCGCACATCTTCGAAACGCACTGCTCCCCTGGTCGCCTGGAGCGGGTGCGCGCTGGGCTTGTCGACGACCTCCGCCGGCGTGTCGACCAGGTCGAACATGGCTTCCATGTCGATCAGGCCCTGCCGGATCGAGCGATAGACCCAGCCGAGCATGTCGAGCGGTCGGAAGAGCTGCATCAGGAGGCCGTTGATCCACACCACGTCGCCCGGGCTGAAGCGCCCTTTGCTCCAGCCCCACACGGTGAAGACCATCGCGCCCGCCATCATGGCGTTGGTGATCAGCGACTGACCGATGTTGAGCCAGGCGAGGCTCACCTCATTGCGGACCGAGGCGCGGGCGAACGCACCGACCGCCTCCTCATACCGCTTCGCCTCGCGGTCCTCGGCGCCGAAATATTTGACCGTCTCGTAATTGAGGAGCGAATCGACGGCGCGCCCGATGGCGCGGTTGTCGACCTCATTCATTTGCCGCTGGATGTGCGAGCGCCAGTCGGTGACCTTGCGGGTGAAGGTGATGTAGACCGCCACGATGGCGAGCGTCGCGGCGACCAGGCCGGCCCCGAACTTGACCAGGAAAATCACGCAGATCGCGGCGAGCTCGATCACCGTCGGGGCGATGTTGAACAGCAGGAAGTAGAGCATCATGTCGATGCTCTTGGTCCCGCGTTCCACGATCTTGGTGAGCGATCCGGTGCGGCGCTCCAGGTGGAACCGTAGGCTGAGATCGTGGACGTGGCGGAACACCTGTCCGGCGAGGCGTCGCGCCGCATCCTGGCCGACCTTCTCGAAAATCGCGTTGCGCAGATTATCGGTCAGCACACCGCCGAACCGGCCCGCGGCATAAGCCGCCACCAGAGCTGCGACGACTGCGAACGCCGCATGCGCGCTCATCCGGTCCACCGCGAGCTTCAGCGCATAGGGGACTGCCAGTGTGATCGCCTTGCTGGCGAGCACCAGCACGACCGCTGCGATGACCCGGGCCTTCAGCTCGGCCTCGCCTTTGGGCCAGAGCATCGGCAGGAAGCGCCACAGCGCGCGGAAGCCGCCGGATGGTTTCGTGCTGGAAGGGGGGCTCGCCACGAGCCTTAGTTAGGGCGCCTGCGGCGGAGCGGCAATTCGCACCGATGGACGCTGGAACGACGGAGCCTTCGGTGGGTTCGTCCGGCGAGGAGGATTTGCCGATGTCTGACGTCATGGAGCCAATGATCCACGAGGATCAGCTGCCGGGTCACGAAAGCAAGCTGGAGCCCAAACCCGACTGGGAGCCGCGCTACAAAGGGTCCGACCGGCTGAAGGGCAAGGTCGCGCTGATCACCGGCGGCGATAGCGGCATTGGCCGCGCCGTCGCCACGTTGTTCGCGCGCGAAGGCGCCGATATCGCGATCCTGTACCTCTGCGAACACGACGATGCGGCCAAGACGAAGCAAATCGTCGAGAAGGAAGGGCGCCGGGCGATCGCGATTGCCGGCGACATCGGCGACAAGCAGGTTTGTGAGCTGGCGGTGAAAAAGACCGTCGATCAACTCGGCCGCCTCGATATCCTCGTCAACAATGCCGGCGAACAGCATTCGGACAGGGACATCCGGGACATCACCGACGACCAGCTGAGGCGCACCTTTCAGACCAATATCTTCGGGATGTTCTACCTGACCCAGGCGGCACTCCCGCAGCTGAAGGAAGGATCCGCGATCATCAACTGCACATCGGAGACGATGTACTCGGGGTCGAAGCACCTGCTCGACTACAGCGCGACGAAGGGCGCGATCACCGCTTTCACGCGCTCGCTCGCATTGAATCTCGTCAGGCAAGGTATTCGCGTGAACGCGGTCGCTCCCGGGCCGATCTGGACTCCGCTCAATCCGTTTGGCGGAAAGGAGCCGGAGAAGCTTCCGGAGTTTGGCAAGAAGACGCCGATGGGCCGTCCGGGCCAGCCCAACGAAGTCGCACCGGCCTTCCTGTTCCTGGCGTGTGAGGATTCGAGCTACATGACGGCGCAGGTGCTACACCCGGATGGTGGGGACACCACCTCGAGCTGAGTCGTTGGCGACTCACTGACAGGTGACGGCGGCCGCAAAGCGCCTCGTTGCCATCGTCATCATCGACTGTGCGCAGCGAGCCGCGGGGTGAGCGGTGGAGATGATATGAAAAAACGGCGCGCCGGTGCTCCCGGTGCTGCTGCCGTGGGCGGAGCGGCTCGGCTATCCTAGCTGAGGTGTCCGAAACCGGACACAAGAGCGGACAAATCCGACCTCGCAGCGGAAATTTTCCCAACTCCTGGCGTCCAGCCTTGGTGGTTTTCGCCACGGCTTGCGGACTGCTACTGAAAAATAACGACATTATCGAATTGGCACAACCCCTGCATTGATAATTGCGCGGACCCGGATCGTCGGGTTCGGCAAGAAACTCAAAAGGGGTTTTCCAATGTTCACCACTCTCGCTTCCGCCCGTGAGACCGCCACCCTATTCGCCGGTGCATTCCTCTCCGCGCTTTTGCTCGTTTCGGCCGCCACCTCGCTGCCGATCGCCTGAAGTCCCTCGGACCCAAAGGACACCAGAAAATGAACGGACGTTTCCTCATCAACCGGCGCGACGCCAAGGTAATGGGCGTCGCCGCCGGACTTGCCGACTACACCGGTGTTGACCCAACCGTGATCCGGCTGGCCTTTGTCGCGGCCACGCTGCTGACGGGCCCGGTGATGGTCTTCTTCTATCTCGTCGCGGGGCTGCTGGCGCCAAACCACTAAGCGCCAGCCCCCCTTCACCCCTGGCCTTGCCAAGCGCATTGTGCGTGGGTGCCCGCTTCCGATCCGCACAATCTCCAACGCTTCATCGATGCCCAACAGGGTGTCTTCGAGATCGCGCTGGCTGAGCTCCGCGCCGGATCCAAGCAGAGTCACTGGATGTGGTTCATCTGTCCCCAACTCGCCGGACTGGGCCGAAGCCCTACCGCGCAATTCTACGCCCTATCCGGAGTGGATGAGGCGCGGGCCTATCTTGCGCATCCTCTGCTTGGGCCGCGATTGAGGCAATCCGTCGAGGCGCTGATGCCCTGGGGCGGCAAAAGGTCCGCCGAGCAAATTCTCGCCCCGATCGACGCGATGAAACTCCGCTCGAGCCTCACGCTGTTCGACCGGGTTGCACCGAACGATGTATTTGCAAGCGCGCTCGACGCATTCTTCGGCGGGAAAGCCGATGAACGCACCCTCGCACTTTTGGCACCCACGCGGTAGAACCGCGTCGAGGAGGACTCATTCATGCGCAAACTTCTGTTCGGATTGGCCGCTGCCGGCCTGGCACTGACCCCTGCCACTGCAGCGCTCCCGGTCGGCACCAAAGCGCCCGATTTTACCACCACCGGGGCCGTCGGCGGCAAGGAGTTCAAGCTTCACCTCGCCGAGCAGCTCAAGAAAGGTCCGGTCGTCCTCTATTTCTTCCCCAAGGCCTTCACCAGCGGCTGCACCGCTGAAGCGCATGCATTCAGTGAGAGCATCGGCGATTTCAAGAAAGCCGGCGCACAGGTGATCGGAATGTCGGCCGATGACCTCAAGACGCTGCATGACTTCTCGACCAAGGAATGCCGCAGCGCTTTTCCGGTCGCGACCGCGACGCCCGAAACGCAGAAGGCCTATGATGTCGCCTGGGCCGCGCATCCCGGAATCACCACACGGACGTCATACGTGATTGGGACGAACGGCAAGATCGCCATGGTTCATGACGACCTCGACTTCAGCAAGCACGTGGAGAAGACCCTCGCGGCGGTCAAAGCACTGAAGTAGCTGCTATGCGGGGAGTAGCTCGCGCCCGGCACGCCAAAGGAGGCGGTGCGGCTGGTCAAGCGTGGCTCGACGCAGGTGTCGACCGGCTGCTGAATAGGGGAATCCGACCCAAGATTAATATACGGATGATCCGGGAACCGTTCGCCGGTCCATGCGCTTTCGCGCCCGTCCGGAACAACAAAGGGGAAAGCACATGAGAACCTCAACTGCGCTCGCAGTTGCGTTCAGCCTTGCGGCACTGACCGCCTGCAAACAGAACCCGCAAAGCAATGCCGCGGACAACATCGAAGCCAACGCCGAGAATGTGGCTGAGAACATCACTGCCAATGCGGAGAATGAGGCCGAGAATATCCAGGCCAATGCGTCGAACGAGGCGGCGGCCGTAAAGAACGAAGGCGAAAACAAGGCTGAGGCGGTCAAGAGCGCTGCTGAGAACAAAGCCAACGCGCTCAAGAACGCCGCGAGCAACACGACAGACAACAGCACGAGCAACACGACGGACAAGAAGAAACACTGATCCTACAAATTGCGCGTTTTAAGGGGCGTCCGTTCGGCGGGCGCTCCTTTTTTTGAGCGAAACACCAGCTCAGCTGTGCCGTCTGTCGATCACTCGCTTGCGTTCAGACTGCTCTGGGGCCGCTTGAGCAAGGTGGGGCTGAGCGTCTCCCAACCGATCTTGTGTTCGAGCCAGATCTCGACGGTGGGCGGATAGAGGTTTGGATTGTCGAACGTGCCGGTGGTGATATCCATGTGCTCAGGGCGCGAGGAGCGGCGGTACCCGACCAGGCTTCCGCAATGATGGCAGCGGAGCCATTCGATGCCGCGCGACGAGGAATAAGCGACCGGCTTGTCCGAAAGCCATTCGAATGCGCTCTTTTCAAAGACGGCCCAGGCGACGTTGGTGCCGCCGCTCGCCCGGCGACATGAGCGGCAGTGGCAAAGGGTGGCCGCGATCGCCTCGCCGGAAACGCGGTAGCGGACCGCGCCGCACAGGCAACCGCCTTCGGCGGAATAGTCGCTCACAGGTCTTCCGCCCTAACCGGATTGACGGCGATTTCGCCGACGACGGTATTCCACTCGCGAACGCGCCAGCCAGCGACGAGGCCATTGGTGACGTAAGGGTCCGCATGGGCGAATGCCTCGGCGACGCACGCATCCTCGCCGCGGAACATCAACACCGCGCCGTCGACAGGATCGGCGAAAGCGCCGGCGACGATCAATTCGCCCCGATCGGCGGCGTCCCAGGCATGCCGCAGATGCTCGCCGCGGAACTGTGGCCGACGCTCGAGATAGTTCGGCCCGGCTTCGTAGAAGAGGAGGAAATGCTTCATCGCCGGCTGACTAGCCTTCCGCGGCGCCGGCGGAAAGCGTCGAACCATTCCGGTGGTCCGGCCCTAGTCAGGCAGAAGCTATTGCCCCTGCCCGAGGTCGAGCACGATGATTGGGCCGAGGTCGACCGTTTGCTTGGCCGTCGCGAGTTGGATTCCCGCGGCGAGCGTGCCCGGCGCGTAGTTCCTGTCGGCCTTGCCCTTGATTTCGACCATTTTCCAATCGGGGCCGATATCAGTGGGTCCACCGATGACCCCGGACCACGGGGGGCTGGTCAGGCTGACGGCATTCCATGGGAGCGTGGCGGTGGTCGCCCCGTTCTCACCCTGGACGAGCCTCGCCTGAAACACGAGGAGCAAGGTATCGCCGGCCTTGACCGGCTTCTTAAGCGCGCTGTTGACCGAAATATCCCATGCATTCTGTCCTTTTCGGGGGATCTGCACGCGCATCGCCTTGCCGCCGGTCACCTTCGGATCGTCGACGAGCTGGGCTTTCACGCCTCTGACCTCCGGCGCCCCGGGATCGTTGACGATCTTGCTGGCGATGGTGTCCGGATCGAGTGCCGCAAGAGCCGACGGAGCCGCGCGGCGCAGACACTGGCTGGACCTGCGCGCCGCCGGATGCCTTGGCCACGTACAGCGGACCGAAGTCGATTGTCTGCTTGCCGGTCGCAACTTGGATGCCGGCGCTTAGCGTGCCCGGCGGATAGTCCTTGTCGGCCGTGCCGCGCACTTCGATGATTTTCCAGTCGTGGCCGATCGTCACCGGCCCGCCGAACACCGGCGTCCACGGAGCCGAGCCGAGGCTGACCGACGCCCACGGAAGGGTTACGCTGGTCGCCCCATTCCCGCCGCTAGCCAGCCGGGCCCAAAACGCGAGCACCAGCGGATCGCCGGCCTTGACCGGCAGCTTGACCTGGCTGTTCACCGCCGCATCCCAGGTATTGGTGCCCTTCTCCGCCTGGATACGGAGGGCCTTGCCGCCGGGGACATTGGGATCATCGACGATGGAAGTAGGCGCGCCGTAGCTGCCCAGCGCAAAGACGTCGGGAGCTGTTGAGCGCGCTCGCGGCATAATCTGGCGTCTGCGCAAACGCGGGGCCGGTCGGCAGGCAGCGAGGCTCGCCGTCACGAGATATTTCCACATCGCTCTCTCCCTCAAATCGTCGGCGTCGAACTAATCACGCATCGTTAGCGCTAACAAGGGCCGCTTCGTCTTAGCGAAAGGAGGCGCCGAGTTAACCTTTTCTAAGAAGGACGAGGGGCACAAGCTGTTCCAAGAGATTCACGCGGAGGCTGGGATGGGAGCGCCCAATTCGGGCATGCAGGCGGCCGAGCGGCCGGAGGCGGACACGCTGCTGAGCGCGTTCCGCACGATCGCGAGTGCCGAGCGGGGCCGCCACGCGCGCGTGCTCAACTATTGGCTGTCGATCCGCGGGGACAAGGAATTTCCGCCGCTCCACGATCTCGACCCGCTCGAGCTGACCGATGCGGGGCCGACCTCCATTCTCCTGGAGCTCATCAGCGGCGGCCACGATGCCGAAATCCGCCATGTGGGCGAAAAGCTGAAGACTTACGTGGATGTCGAGCAAATCATCGACGCGCCGAACCCGTCGCTGCTCGCCTGCATCGCCAAGAAGCTCCCGATCGTGGCGATCTCGCGCGATTTTCTGGCGTTCGAGGATGAATTCTCAACCGCTGACGGGTCCGCACGCTGCTGGGCGACCCTGCTGCCGCTGAGCGCCGGCGGCGCCTGGGTGGATTATGTTTACGCCCTCGTCAGTGTCGAGGGTGCTCCGGTGAAGGCTGCGGAGCCGGCCAAGAAGCCGAAGAATGTGGACGCGCCGGAAGCCGCTTCCGAACCGGTCGAAGAAATTGCGGAGGTCGTTCCGGAACCTGAGATCGTCGAGGTGGCTGAGGTCGTTCCTGAGCCGGTCGAAGAGGTGGTTGAGGTCGTTCCCGAGCCCGTCGAAGAGGTCACGGACCTTGTTCCCGAAGAGGTGCAGGCCCTCGAAGAAACCCCGGTCGAAGTGGTAGCAGACGACGTTGCCGTTGAAGAGCCGACGAACGAGGCGCCAATCGAAGAGACGGCCGAACTTGCACTCGACGAGGTCGAGCAGACGGAACCTGTCGCCGAGCTAACCGAGTCCCCTGCCGAGGCGGTCCAACCCAGCGACGAGCATAGGTCGGCGGAAGCCTCCCCGCCCGCAGCCAAGTCGACGCCGGGCTTTGCGAAATTGTTCGATAGTCTCGCCGGATTGGCGGGCTTCTACGGCAGCGAGCCGGTCAAGGTTGAGCCGGTCGTCCCTGCCGCAAAGATTCCGGACGAGCAGCGCTGTCGATGAGCAACCTGTCGAAGAACAGCCGCTCGCCGAGCTTCCGCCCGAGGAACTGCCGACGGTAGAAGAGCCGGCGGACGAATATGCGGCTAAGGAAACGATGGCCATCGAACAACCGGAAGTCGAACACGCGGAACAACCCGCCCCAGCATTGGAGGGATCCTTGCAAAGCAAACTCACTGAAGTCCGCGCCAAGGCCGATGAGGCGCGGGCGGCCAAGCTCAGGGCCAATGCGGCGCTCTATGAAGGCCTCGCCGCGGCTTACGATTTCGCGCTCGATGCCGAGGATGCACCGGAAGAATATCTCCGGCTGGTCGAGGCGCAGGGCCTGAAGATCCAGCTGCGCGCGCCAATGAAGCCGGTCGTCAAGCTCGCGTTCGATGGCCTCTGCGACGATTCGACGATTGCCCAGCTCGAAGCGGTGCTTGCGTGGGCCTTGAAGGAAGAGCTGCCGCGCGGAACGCTCGGCGAGCGCCTGGAGGCCGAGGGCGGCATCGCCGGAGTGCTGAACGGAGCGAAGAAGGCCGCCTGAGCGGCCGCTCTAAACTAAGCGGCGGCTATTTGGCCGGCTTGTCCTGTCCTAGTCGGAAGCCTTCGACGAGCGCATCGACCGCGCACTGGCGGGATAGCTCGGCCAGAATGTGAATCTGATCGTCGTCCGCCTGCCGCGCCAGCCAGTGCGTGCGCGTGGCGATGTTGCGCAAGTCCTTGATCGCTTTCTCGCTGAGCTGCGCGTGGTCCTTGAGCAGCTTGTCGAGCACGGCTTCGGCGAGCGGCTTTTCGAATTCGACGCCGACGAATTCCTGGCAGTGCCAGACGACCCGGCAATATTGATTCTCGAGTCCGGCGATGGCGAGCCAGATCTTGCTCTCCTCGGTGACGTTCGTGGTGCACTCGATTCGGGCGCCATGCGTGGAAATGTCGATCACCCGCACCTGCGCCTTGCTGCGGCTCCCCTCCCGCATCGTGGCGGAGAGGTTCAGCGCCGCGCGGTTGGCGCGCCTGCGTTCTGGTTGGCCGTCGGCGCGTGTCGTGGAATCAGCCATGCTGAGTCACCCTTCGCGACTCCTTGTGCGCAAAGAGGGTGAACAAATCGTTCCTCGCTACCGCAAACAGGCTTCCGCGGCGTCGGCCCGCAAGCGCGTGAACATGTCGACCGGCGCGGTGCTGATGCTCACACCTTCGTCGCAACGCCGGAGCTGAAAGCGAACCCTGCGCGCGCGAAAGTCGAGCGAAACACGCCGGAAGGTCTGCAAGATATCGGTGCCGAGCAGCAAAGCCGGGCCGTCGGCGATGCCGAACACCTTGAACGGCGGCACATCGGCAAAGGCGATCGGGACATCCAGCAGCGTCACCGGGCCGAGCTGCAGCTGATCGATCCGCGCAAGCTGCAATTTGGTTTTGACGCCGGTCACCCCAATGGCCTCGACCTCCCAGAACTTGGCTCCCTTGGCGAGTAGCTTGTCGCGCAGTGCGGTATTGCCGATGGTGATTTCCGATCCGGTGTCGATCACCGCGTCGAGCCGGAGTCGCGCCGCGCGGACTTCCGTCAGGATCAGCTGGCCGCGTTTGCGCTTGGCGGTGATCACGATATCGCCAGGCTCGATGTGGATCGGGATCCGCGCGTCCTCGACCTTGATCAAATGCTTCTCGAAATCCATCAGCAGGCGCTGCTCGACAAGCGCGTCGATGCCGACGAGGCCGTCGCCGCCCAAATCGGTCTCGCGCAGCGCTGGAAGCTCGAGGTTCCTGACGGTCGTCGGTCCAAGGGTCAGCTCGGCGACCATCACGCGGTCGACCACGTCGCGCGAGGTCATTCCGTCGACGATTGCCGGAGTGCCGAGCGGCAGCTCCAGGTCGTGCGCGATCCTCAGGCCGACGGCCGAAGTGTCGGCGCCGCTGTCGACGACGAAATGATATGGCCCGCGACCGTTCACCTGCACATCGACGCTGAGGCGGGTGTCGATCGCGCGCGCCTTGAGGTCCTTTCCGCCGATGGCGAGTGAATTGTCGAACTGCGCCGGGGGGAGCGGCAGCACGTCCGGAGTGGCGGTGGACGGGACGGGCCTGGGCCTGCCGATTCGGGGAGGCTCGGCGGTCGCACCCGCCCGCGCGACGGCGGGAAGCGCAGCCAGGAACGCAAGGATCAGAGCGCGGCGCATCTTCAACAGGTCCTCCCCCGGAGCGGACAGATACATGGTCTAGCGTGAATGACGCCTGTCCTCCAGTTGGTGCCGATGCACGGCGGGATGGTTCGACGGCGATCGGAGACGCAGGGATTTTCCGACACCCATCCGACAGGGCAGGTTGAAACGGGGGGTTGTCGGATGTGTCGGATTTGCCGGCGCAACGAAGCGCGCAGAGGCGGGGAGCCGGTGAAGCGGACGTCGTGCGCGCATCGGTCAGTTTGGACCAGAAGGGGTGCTGTAGGACAGCGGAAATTTGCGCTAAGTGCCGCAGACGAGAAGCGCCGCAGGAGAGCAAATATGGCCAAGGGTCAGCAACGATCGAGCAAGGAAGCGCGCAAGCCGAAGAAGGCGAAGGTGAAGACCAACGCCTCGCAGCCGTCGCAGAAGGGCGGCGTGCGCGGGCTGGAGAATTTGAAGAATAGCTAGCGGGCTGCGCTCGGCTCCTACCTACGTGCGAACCGCGATTTCGACTTGCTCGGGACGGACGCGATATCGCAGCGCAATCCCTCGCTTCGCTTCGTCGATCGAAAGTCCCGGCGGCGTCGATCCCCGCAGGCCCCTCGGTGCGCGAGGCGTCGCGACGGGCGTGAAGGTCACCTGACGGCGGCCCAGCGAGAGTTCCGCGGTGTGCCAGCCCTGGTCGAGCCAGGCATTGGCCTGAACATGGCCGCCGCCGACCTGATTCGCCCACCACGCCTGATATGCGCGGGCGCTCTTCGGCAGTGCAAAGCCGACGATAGCCTCTATCCGATCGAAGCTGAGGGTGTGGCTGGTGTCCCGGCTCAGGCCGGAGAGATGTTCCCCGAGGCGATCGTACTTGGCCATGGTTTCGCTTCCTCCCGCTTCTGTAGCGAAAAGTATATACTTTAGTATGTACTATTATGCAAGCACGGGCGGGTGGCAGGGGGCGGGTGGTAGGGCCCGGCGCTGGGGCGCGGGGACCATCATTACGGCTGGATTGCTTCGGCGCTGCGCTCCTTGCAATGACGATGGCGTGAGCGAAACCCGCATCCTGGTCGACGCCGACGCCTGCCCGGTGAAGGACGAGGTCTATCGCGTGGCGTGGCGGCGCGAGGTGCCGGTTACGGTGGTCAGCAATCAGCGCATCCGCGTGCCGGACCATCCTTTGGTCGAGCGCATCGTCGTGTCGGACACGTTCGACGCGGCCGACGATTGGATCGTCGAGAATGCGGACGCGCGCACGGTGGTGATCACCGGCGACATCCTGCTCGCCGACCGCTGTCTGAAGGAAGGCGCGACCGTGATCGGCCACAACGGCAAGCCGTTCACCGCGGCGAGCATCGGCGGCGCGATCGCGACGCGGGCGATCATGGCGGACTTACGGGCGGGCGGTGATGTAGTGGGCGGCCCGGCGGCGTTCACCAAGGCGGACCGGTCGCGGTTCCTGCAGGCGCTGGACGAGGCGCTGGTGCGATTGGGAAGATGAGTTGAAGCGGCAGCGGCCTATCGCGAAATCCACACGCATCAGAACGGCCTCAGCGCTGCTCGCCGCTTTTCTGGCTTGACCGCACCTTCAGCAGATCCTGCCGTGAAATGATCCCGACGACTCGCCGGGTCTGATGATCGACGATGGGGATCCGGCCGACGCCCGATTCGACCATCATGTCCGCGACTTCGCCGCAGGGTGTCTCCGGATAGGCGAATTCGGTCGAGGCGTCGGACAAGGCGTCGGCGAGCTTGCCCTCGCTGGTCCGCGCTACCTTCCATTGCAGCGCATCGGTCCGCGAGACGAGGCCAAGCAATCGACCCTGCTTGTCGACGACGGGATAGGAGCGGTGCTCCGCCTCATCGGCGAAGAAGCGCACCACGGCGTCGAGCGCCATTTCGCCGGGGAGCGTCGCCGGCTCGGCGGTCATCAGCTGTCCGGCCTGCAGGAACTCGAGTGCGTCAACGGTATATTCGCGCAGGATATGCCGGCCGCGCCGCGCGATCTTCTCGGTCAGGATCGAGCGCTTCATCACCAGCACGCTGACCGCGTAAGCAGCCGCGGCCGCGGCGATCGTCTGCGGGAGCGCGGAGAGGTGATTGGTGAGCTCGGCGGCGAACAGGGCAGCGGTCATCGGCGCGCGCATGACGCCGCTCATGATGCCCGCCATGCCGATCATGGCCCAGAAGCCGGGATCGCCGGGGAGATATTGGCCGATGAGGAACCCGGTGCAGCCGCCGAGGATCAACAGCGGAGCGAGAATCCCGCCCGAAGTCCCCGACCCGAGCGCGACAAGCCACACCACGGCCTTGACGACAAGCAGCAGCAGGACGGCCTTCACCACAAGGCTTCCGTTCAGCAGTTCCTGGATGCTGCCGTAGCCCGCGCCCAGCACGCGGATGTCGAACAGGGCGCCGATGCCGACGACGATCGCGCCGATCGCCGGCCACCACATCCAGTGGATCGGCAGAGCATGGAAGCCGTCCTCGATGCGGTACAGGAGGAACGAGAGGAAGGCGGCCTCGAGCCCGAGGACGACGCCCATGAGCGCGGCGATGCCGACCGGCTCGATGCCCGTGGGAGTGGGCGCGGCGAAGGGGAAGAGTGGACCGGAGCCAACGAGGAGCGGCCGCCAGGCGAGCGCCACCAGCACGGCGGTCACGACGGGGACAAAGCTGCGTGGCTTCCATTCGAACAAGAGCAACTCGACCGCGAGCATGATCGAGGCGAAGGGCGTGCCGAAGATGCCGGTCATTCCGGCGGTTGCGCCGGCAACCAGCAGAGTTTTCCGCTCGGCCGCGCTCAAGGCGAACAGCTGCGCGAACAACGAGCCGATCGCGCCGCCGGTCATGATGATCGGCCCTTCCGCGCCAAACGGGCCGCCGCTGCCGATCGACACCGCCGATGACAAAGGCTTCAGCAGCGCCACCTTCAGCGACAGCTTGCTCTCGCCGAACAGGATAGTCTCGATCGCCTCGGGGATGCCGTGGCCGCGGATCTTGTCCGACCCGAAGCGTGCCATCAGCCCGACGATCAGCCCGCCGATCACGGGAATCGCAAGCACCAGAAGCGGACCGCGACTGGCGATCGTCGCCGGCGCGAAGGTGAAACTGCCGTACCAGCTGACGTTGGTGGCGAACGCGATGAGCTTCAGGAGCGCCCAGGCGCCGAACGCTCCGCCGGTCCCGGCGACCGTCGCCATCGCGGCGAGGATCGAGCATTCGGTAGTCGGCGCTATAGTCGGCAAGGCGCGGTCGGCTGGTCGATGGGAGAGAGGCCATGACGCAGCGCTTCACGCGATTGGGTGCGCGAATGCAAGGTTCAGCGGGCGCTACTCCGTCGCGCTCGGGGGAACGCAAGTGGACACCGGCCGTTCATGACGCGAGCGAAACATCAGGATTCCCATGCAAACCGAGAACATCATCGAACGCGCGTTCCAGCTGGCCCGCGACTCCAGCCTTGAAGAGATCCGGAAAACCCTCCGGAAAGAAGGCTATGCCAATGTCGACGCGCACCTTGGCGGTGCGTCGATCAAGGCGGATCTGAAGCGACAGTTCGTCGGCTGATCGGCCGGCGCGTCGCCGCTGGTGCGACGCCGCTACTGCTCCGCCCGCACCTTCGCCATTTCAAATGATCTTGTTGCGGCGCTGAGCGCTCTGGTTGGGCCAGAAGCGGGCGGCGGAGCCGGCCCGTCGTGACGGGTCCATAATGGTCCGTCGTACGTTGACCCTGATCATGACCCACAAAACCCCCAGAATCCGCCCCGCCGTGACCGCGATTGCCGCCATCCTTGCCTTTTCCTCGACCCCTTTGCTGGCTCAGGCGACGCCCGACGCTACGCCACCCGTGGTTCAAGCGCCCGCGGCACCGGTTCCGGATAGCGCGCCGCCAGCGCCGACCGTCAGCGACCCGGCGGCGACCAGCGCCAGCGACCCGCTCGCCGCCGAGCCGAAGATCACCACGAAGACGTCGAGCAAATCCACCACGACCCGCCGAACCGCAAGCGTGGCGCGCCCGGCCAAGGCCGCGCCTCGGCCAGTGCGGGCGGCGGCCGCCGCACCCGTCGCCGCGCCAATTGCCGCACCGGCCGAGACCGCCGCGCCCGCGCCCGTTCCGGTAGCCGCCGTGCCGGCTGCTCCGCCGCCCGCGGCCCCGGTCGCGGCCACGCCTCCGGCGCAGCAAGCGCCCGCCACGTCGAACGCCATGCTGCCGATCGCCGGCGGCGCGGTCCTCGTGCTGCTCGGCCTGATCGCCCTCGGGATGATCCTGCGCCGCCGCAGGCTCCGCCGCGAAGAGGAGTTTGCCGCCGCCGACCAATATGAGCCCGCGCCCGAGGCTCCGGCAGCGGCCGATCCGCTGTTCGCCGAACAGCCGTCCGCGGAGACTCCCGGCCGACCCGGTTCCCGCCGCGCCCTTCGTCGCCGCGCCCGCGCCCGCCGCCGAGTCTGCGCCCGATCGGCCCCCGGCCGACTGCGTCGACGCACCGCCGGGCAGCCACGTCGAGGCCGCCTGCGAAGGACCGAGCGCCGACAATCCCTCGCTGTCGATCAAGAAGCGGCTGAAGCGCGCGCACTTCTTCGACGAGCGCGAGCAACTGGCCGCGGCGGGCATGGCGGTTCCGGTGGCGCCTGATGCCGGACTTCCCGACGCGCTGGAGGCGCCGGCGGAGCCCAAGAACGAGCCCGCCTGACGCACTTCAACGGACGGAAGGCTGCTTGCGGCCAGGGTCACAAAGTTCACGTCCGATCAGGTCCCGCGCACTTTGGCCGGGCGTGAGCCGATGGCGCGGAAATCCCCGTTCTTCCGCCGAAAATGGTTGCTCAGAAGGCGCAGGAGCTGCCCGTTGCCGAGGCCGGACGTGTGACCCTTCGACGGGCTCTGAGGCGGGGCTTTCGGGGCCGGGACCCGCGAGCGCGATGTCCCACAACGCCGCGAACAACGCGCCGTCACGCCGGCCGCGCAGCCGGTACGCGCCCTCGCGGCTCATCCCGACGGCCCTCGCCGCAGCACTCACGCTGCGGCTGCGGGCAAGAACGTCGAGGAAGGCGAGCTGGCGTTGCGGAGTCCAGCGCCTGCGACTCCGCTCGGGACCTGGGTTGAGGAGGGGGCTGCGCTCGCGCCGGCTCATCGGCCAGCCTGGAGCAGCTGAAATCCAAATAGGAAAGTGTTTTTCAGGCTCGCGGGGCTAGAGGGCTGACCGGCCCGGGGTTTCTGCAGGCGCTGGATGAGACGTTGGCGCGGTTGGGCGCTAGCCTACGCAGCCTGAGAGGTCTTGCGATCGGCGAAGGCGAGCACGGCTTGCGGATGAAGTCCGTGAAGCGCGCAGACCAGCTGCCGCCCGAACATTTCGAAGCAATGCAGCCTGCCGCCTTTCTCGCAGCGAAGGTCGAGGTCGAAGGCGCGCCAATGCGCGTTGGGATCGCGCGTGTAATGCCCGAGGACGTCGAAATTCTCCTCCCATCCGGAGCGGCTGAATTTCGCGCGCACCGGGTGCGGCAGCGCCCAGTAAAAGGTGTCGCGCTGGGTGATCCCGAACAGCTCGACCGAGGCTTCGTCGATCAGATGCGGCAGCTCCTCGAGCTCATCGTCGAGCAAGCGATCGCGGAACTGCATGTCGAGCTGGCGCTCGACCGCTGCAACGGCGGGCAGCCTGCGGAAGATGACTGGAGTCATGCGCTGTGAATCGATGAGATTCGCAGGGGTTCCATGCGGATGGTTCGGCGCGCGACTTGTCTGCCGCGGTCTTTGCAGGCGCTGGATGAGATGGGTGCGATTGTGGGAGCGTTTAAGGCGGTCCGGGATGCTGTCTAATGAAGCTTACGCTCTTTTGCAGCGCCAGCGTCCGAATTCTTAGCATCTTCATAGGCCGAGAGCAGCTGCGCCGCCACTTGGTTATCCAGCATGTTCTCAAGGGCGCTTAGGTCCAAGTTGGCATTCTCCCAGGCATGATCAGCGGCCTCAAGGGCTTCGTAATACGGTCGTTTGTCGGCCGCTATCTGCTCGGGGACAGTTTCGTGCCCCGGCAGTAGATAACCGACTTTGGCGCAAAGAACATAGTACGCCACCGCCCGTGACGTACGGCCGTTTCCGTCGGTGAACGGATGAAAATCCAGTTCAATCTCCACATCACGTATGCACACAGATGGAGGGCAGGTTGGTCCGCGAACTTGTCCATCACGTAGTCGCACATCTCTTCGATCAGCCCGGGTACGAGATGGGCCGCAGGTGGCGCATGTTTCGACTGACCGATCTCGACGGCACCTGGTCGAAAGTTGCCCGCGTACGGGGACAGGCCCTCAAGGGCGATACGGTGCAGGTCGAGGATTATGGACGTTCGTAACCGAAAAGGTCGGCCGCCGCGAACCACGTCTTCTATAAGATCATGTACGCGGTCGAATTGTGCGACCGCGTTCTCCGATTTACGGCGGGCTATCTCATCGGGATCGGAGAGAAGTGCGGCTCTTCAGCCTTGCTGTGCCGATCATCGCTCAATCTGATGACGGACGCCGCAGCTTGTTCGCAGCTTCATCGACCATCTCTCGAGTGACCCGTTCGTTTTCGATATGAGCATTGCCATACGCGAAGCTCCGCCTCTGCGCTCCTGCTCCTCCGGGGTCATCTGACGATTGCGCGATGCGTCGATCAATTTCTGTAGCCTCGCGTTCATGTTTCGTCTCCCGTGCGCGCATTGAGCAGAGCCGGCGCATCCGCGTCAATCGTGGTTGCGACAGATTGAATTGGTTTCATGCCCAATGTGGCCAATCAGACGAGGCTAGCCGCAATCCGATCAGTAAGTGGGCTTGGCCGACAGCGCTTCAGGCCGAATGAACTTCAGTGGGGCGCCCGCGGCCGGCGGTTATTAGGTGCACTGTCACCGAATGTGTCAGGCCCTTGCGGGGCTTGCTTGGCAGGTACTCGATGCAAATCGCGCGCGGCAGAGGACTACTCCCGCGCCGGAATTTAGCCCGACTTTAGGCCTCGCAACGCCTTCAGGATCTTCATCCCTGCCTGAAACTCAATCGAGGTTCCAGAATAGCGACTCTCATAGAGCCCCAACAGGTTTGAGGGGAGTTTCACCCCATCCTCAACAACGAGGATGAATCTGCCATGGTAGAGAGCCATGGCGGCACCAATCTCAATCAAGACGTTTGGGTTGATATGCGCATGCGATTGCCCCTCCTCGTCGGTGAGAGTCCCCTCGGAACCGACGTGAATTACGGCCGCGCCGCACGAGCGCATATCATCCATGACTTTGTCGGGAATTGGCTTCGCTGCGGTTTCCGTGCGGGTCGATATGACTGGCTCAAAACCGCCTAACTTTACAACTTCCCGAATTTGGTCGAGAACCTGATGATTTTTCCCGTGGGTAATGAAGACGCGGTTGTTCACTGTGTTGGCTGGCGCAACGAGCGCGGGCTCAACGCTGGTTGGTTCGACTAGGAGCTCTTCGTGGTCAGTGCCGTACTCGGTTGCGCCATCATCGAATTGAGTAAAGGCGGGCGCCGGTCGAGACGACACGTCGACTGAAACGAATGGACCCGTTTTGGTCTCTGTGATGAATCCGACTTCTGATCCGTTTTGCTTTAGCAGATGCACAACTCGTTGCGCGCTCCTTCGGCAGACCCATCTCAACAAGCACGTTCTCAGCGATTTGGTCCTTTGGAAATTTGGCCCTGTTGTAGCGTCGAAAAAACTCGCCCATGAGCCGCGGCTTCAGGACGGCTTCCTGGCGAGCCTGATGGTCGTCACCCTCGGAGGTCGGCGCCACAACCCGCCTGCCGAGCGAGGTAAGAATTATCTCGTTTGCAGCGTAGCCACCCTCAGAAAGGCCATAGGCAATCGAAGCGCCGCACAAGTTGCGCCAGCCTCCGCTCGTCGGACTTAGGTCTAAGGCGAGGGCGACGTTGTGCGGCGCTGCACCCTTGCCGGCAAAGTTCTCCCAGATTGCCTCTGCGATCCGCAAGGCTTCGCGAAGCGGGACGTTCGGAAAATCCGTTTGGCTGATTATCACGCGCTTTCCATCGCCAGGCATTGCGTTCTCCTTTTGTCCGGAAAACAAATAGGGAACAGCGTGAGCAACATCAATAGGGAGATTCAAATTGCGAGCAGGAATTTGGCTCAGTGCCGGCAGCTACTTGATAACGTTCAATAAAAAAGATTTCAGGCAGGTGAAAGAGTTTCGAATCCGCACCCGAGCCGTTAATTTCCTGAGAGAGTCAGCTGCTTTTGTTTTGATCCTCATCCGCCGGCACGTAAATCTCGCCGCGTTGTCCTCGCTGCGCTCGTTCGTCTCGGCTCATGGCCTCGAATTCCGTCGTGGCGTCGGCAGGGAGGTAGATTTCACCTCCAGCCTCCTCGAAGCGCTTGCTCATCTCCGCCATGCCCCGCTCGACTTTGGAGACAGTCCTCCCCCCCGGCCCCTCCCGCAAGCGGTAGGGGAGATTCCCCCTCACCCTCCCGCTCTGACGAGCGGGTCCCTCCCTCTCCCTCGAGGGGAGAGGGGTTTAGGCGGGCGAACTCTCGGACTTCCTGGCTGATCTTCATCGAGCAGAATTTCGGGCCGCACATCGAGCAGAAGTGGGCGGTCTTGGCGCCTTCGGCCGGCAACGTCTGGTCGTGATATTGCTCGGCGGTTTCGGGGTCGAGCGAGAGGTTGAACTGGTCGCGCCAGCGGAACTCGAAGCGGGCGCGGCTCAGCGCGTCGTCGTGGAGGCGCGCGGCGGGGTGGCCCTTGGCGAGATCGGCCGCGTGGGCGGCGAGCTTGTAGGTGACGACGCCGACCTTCACGTCGTCGCGGTCGGGGAGGCCGAGGTGCTCCTTGGGCGTGACGTAGCAAAGCATCGCAGTGCCGAACCAGCCGATCATCGCGGCGCCGATGCCGCTGGTGATGTGGTCGTAGCCCGGCGCGATGTCGGTGACGAGCGGGCCCAAGGTGTAGAAGGGCGCCTCGCCGCAGCTTTCCAGCTGCTTGTCCATATTCTCCTTGATCTTGTGCATCGGCACGTGGCCGGGGCCCTCGATCATCACCTGGACATCGTGCGCCCAGGCTTTCTTGGTCAGCTCGCCAAGCGTGTAGAGCTCGGCGAACTGCGCTTCGTCATTGGCGTCGGCGGTGCAGCCGGGGCGGAGGCCGTCGCCCAATGAGAAGGCGATGTCGTAGGCCTGCATGATCTCGCAGATCTCGTCGAAGCGTTCGTAGAGGAAGCTCTCGCGGTGGTGGGCGAGGCACCATTTGGCCATGATCGAGCCGCCGCGGCTGACGATGCCGGTGACCCGCCTGGCGGTCAGCGGGACGTAGGGCAGGCGGACTCCGGCGTGGATGGTGAAATAGTCGACGCCCTGCTCGGCCTGCTCGATGAGCGTGTCGCGGTAGATTTCCCAGCTGAGGTCCTCGGCCACGCCGCCGACCTTCTCCAGCGCCTGGTAGATGGGGACGGTGCCGATCGGCACGGGCGAGTTGCGGACGATCCATTCGCGCGTGTCGTGGATGTTGCGGCCGGTCGAGAGGTCCATGACCGTGTCCGCGCCCCAGCGGATCGCCCACACCATCTTGTCGACCTCGGCCGCGACGTCGGAGGCGACGGCGCTGTTGCCGATGTTGGCGTTGATTTTGACCAGGAAGTTGCGGCCGATCGCCATCGGCTCGGATCTCGGGGTGGTTGATGTTGCTGGGGATGATCGCTCGGCCGCGCGCGACCTCGTCGCGGACGAACTCGGGGGTGACGTGGTCGGGGATGGCGGCGCCGAAATCCTCGCCGTCGCGAGGCTGGGTCGAAGTGGCACTTCGACCCAAATTCTCGCGCGCTGCGACGTACTCCATTTCCGGAGTGATGATGCCGCGGCGCGCGTAATGCATTTGCGTGACGTTCGCGCCAGGTTTGGCGCGGAGCACGCGTTTCCGAACGTTGGGAAACGCCTGGACGCCTCCTGACCGGTCGGGGCCGAGCTGGCCATTGTCCTCGGGGCGGACGTCGCGCTGGGCGACCTCCTCGACGTCGCCGCGGCCGCGGATCCACTCGCGCCGAAGCTCGGGCAGGCCGGCCATGATGTCGATGCGCTGCTGCGGGATCGGTGTAGGGGCCGCTGGTGTCGTAGAGGACGACCGGCGGCTCGCCGGACGAAGGCTCGAGGTCGACCGCGCGCATCGCGACGCGGACGCCATCGCGTCCCTCGACGTAGATCTTGCGCGAGCCGCGGATCGGCCCGGTGGTGACTTTGAGTTCGGTACGTGCGGGTGCGTCGCCCATCTTCAGACTCCTCTTCCTCCGCCGGTGTCAGCCGGATCAGGTTCGATGGGTCCCGGTGCTGCAGCGCCGATCTCAGCCGCAAGCGTCAGCGGCTCCCCAGGGAAGATGCGTCCTTAGGACCAGCGCGCGGGGCGCGCCAGCCGCTTCGCTTATTTATTGCCCGACATCGCCTTGCGCACCTCCTCGGGTGTCACGACGCCGTCGTGATTGGCGTCAATCTTGGCGAAATTCGCAAGCTGAGGCGCGCGGAACTCATCGGCGCTGACTTTGCCGTCGTGGTTGGCGTCGAGCTTCTGCAGCATCTGATCGGCGTTGACGTTGACGTGCGCCGCAGCGGCGAATTCCTGGTAGCTCAGCTGCCCGTCGTGGTTGGTGTCGAGCTGCTTGAACTCGGCCTGGAGGCGCTGCTGGACGGTGCGCGTCTGCGCAGTGTCGAGCTCGGCCTTGCTCCACACACCGTCGTGATTGGTGTCGACTGCGCCGAAGCCGGCGTCGAGCTTTTTAATGAATTCGGCGCGCGAGACTGGCTTCGGGCCCGCGACCG
Organism: uncultured Alphaproteobacteria bacterium; assembly: GCA_963849435.1. Taxonomy (GTDB): domain Bacteria; phylum Pseudomonadota; class Alphaproteobacteria; order Sphingomonadales; family Sphingomonadaceae; genus Sphingomicrobium. The sequence goes on along the minus strand of CAWKHO010000016.1, from coordinate 44,033 downwards.
GTGCCGTTTGGGCAGTCGCCGTGGAAGCGAAGATCAGCATCGGGGCGGCGAACGCGAGGAACAGGCATTTGAGCACGGGCGATCTCCAGGAATTGAGCTTTCCCCTTCATAGGCCGCAGTCGGCCGCAGCGGTAGTGAACAGTTCGCGCGAGCGCTTTCCTTCGCGCAGGGAAGCGGGCTAAGCGCCGCACCGAAATGCTTGAACGCACTGCCCCAGCTGACCCATCTCGACCGGCTCGAGGCCGAGAGCATCCATATCCTGCGCGAGACGGTCGCCGAGGCCGAGAAGCCGGTGATGCTCTATTCGATCGGCAAGGATTTGGCGGTGATGCTGCATCTCGCGAAGAAGGCATTCTTCCCGGGCCCGCTGCCGTTCCCGCTGCTTCACGTCGATACCACGTGGAAATTCCGCGACATGTATGCGCTGCGCGACAAGGTCGCGGCCGACCCCGCGATCAAGCTGATGGTCTACAAGAATCCGGAAGCCGAGAGTCGCGGGATCAATCCGTTCGATCACGGCCCGCTGCACACCGACATGTGGAAGACCGAGGGGCTGAAGCAGGCGCTCGACAAATACGGTTTCGACGCGGCGTTCGGCGGCGCCCGCCGGGACGAGGAGAAGAGCCGCGCCAAGGAGCGCATCTTCAGCTTCCGCGACAAGAACCACCGCTGGGACCCGAAGCGCCAGCGGCCCGAGCTGTGGTCGCTGTACAATGTCCGCAAGGCCAAGGGCGAGAGCATCCGCGTCTTCCCGCTGTCCAACTGGACCGAGCTCGACGTGTGGCAATACATCCTCAAGGAGAAGATCGAGATCGTGCCGCTTTACTATGCGGCCGAGCGGCCGACCGTCGAACGCGACGGCGTGATCCTGATGATCGATGACGAGCGCTTCCCGCTGGACGGCGAGCAGGCCGTGATGCGCAAGGTGCGCTTCCGCACGCTGGGTTGCTACCCGCTGTCGGGGGCGATCGAGAGCGAGGCGGAGACGGTTGAGGATATCGTCGCCGAGATGCTGGTGTCGAGAAGCTCCGAGCGGCAGGGGCGGGTGATCGACCGCGACGCGGGCAGCGCGAGCATGGAGAAGAAGAAGCAGGAGGGCTATTTCTGATGGATCTCCGCGTCGACACGAGCCGGTCCGCGGCCCGCGAGGAGGTGCGCGCGTGGCTCGCGGGCCAGGAGCAGAAGGAGCTGCTGCGCTTCATCACCTGCGGCAGCGTCGACGACGGCAAGTCGACCCTGATCGGCCGGCTGCTGTACGAGACCAAGCAGATCTTCGACGACCAGCTCGCCGCGCTGGAGTCCGACAGCAAGCGCCACGGGACACAGGGCGAGAAGATCGATTTTGCGCTTCTGGTCGACGGCCTCGCCGCCGAGCGCGAACAGGGCATCACGATCGATGTCGCCTACCGCTTCTTCGCCAGCGAGAAGCGCAAGTTCATCGTCGCCGATACGCCGGGCCACGAGCAATATACGCGCAACATGGTGACCGGCGCTTCGACCGCTGATGTCGCCGTGCTGCTGGTCGATGCGCGCAAGGGCGTGCTGACCCAGACCCGGCGCCATTCCTATCTCGCCAAGCTGGTCGGGATCCGCCGCTTCGTGCTTGCGGTCACCAAGATGGACCTGGTCGATTACGATCAGGCAGCCTTCGACGCGATCTGCGCCGATTACCGCGCATTCGCGGAGAGTATCGGCGTCGAACGGTGGCTCCCGATTCCCGTATCAGGGCTCAACGGCGACAACATCATCCACCCGAGCGATGCGACTGGCGTGGTACGATGGGCCGAGCCTGCTCGAGCATCTCGACACGGTCGAGCTCGACACCGCCGCAGACGCGCAAAAGGCGTTTCGGATGCCGGTGCAATGGGTCAACCGCCCGGACCAGCATTTCCGCGGCTTTTCGGGGCAGATTGCGGCGGGGATCATCGGCCCGGGCGCCGAGGTGCGCATCCTTCCGTCCGGGCGCGTCACACGTATCGCGCGCGTGGTCACGATGAGCGGCGATCTCGACGAAGCCGTCGCGGGCCAGTCGGTCACTCTGACGCTCGGCGGACGAGGTCGACTGCTCGCGCGGCGACGTGATCGCCGCAGCGGCGGATCCGCCGGAAGCGTCCGACCAGTTCGAGGCGACAATCGTGTGGATGGCGGAGGACGAGCTGCTCCCGGGCCGCGGCTATTGGATGAAGATCGGCACGCAGACCGTCACCGCAACGGTCCAGCAGCCGAAATTTGAAGTCAACGTCAACACGCTCGAGCATCTTGCGGCGCCGAGCCTCGGGCTGAATGCGATCGGCGTGGTCGAGGTCGCAACCGACCGCGAGATCGTGTTCGAACCTTATGCACTACAGGGTGCGAGCCCCAACCGCGCGCTTGGCGGATTCATCCTGATCGACAAGCTCACCAATGCGACCGTCGCCTGCGGAATGCTGCACTTCGCGCTTCGGCGGTCGCACAATATCCATCGCCAGCACCTCGACGTCAGCCGCGAGACGCATGCGGCGCTCAAGGGGCAGAAGCCGGCGGTCCTGTGGTTCACCGGACTGTCGGGAGCGGGCAAGTCGACCATCGCCAATCTGGTCGAGAAGAAGCTCGTGGCGCGCGGCCGCCACACCTATTTGCTCGACGGCGACAACGTTCGCCACGGCCTCAACCGCGATCTGGGGTTCACCGAGACCGACCGCATCGAGAATATCCGCCGCGTCGGCGAGGTCGCCAAACTGATGGCCGATGCGGGCCTCATTGTGCTCACCGCCTTCATCTCCCCGTTCCGCGCCGAGCGGCACATGGTCCGGCGGATGATCCCCGAGGGCGAGTTCTTCGAGATCTTCGTCGATACACCGCTCGCCGAAGCCGAACGGCGCGACGAAAAGGGCCTTTATGCCAAGGCGCGTGCCGGCGAGCTCAAGAACTTCACCGGCATCGACAGCCCGTACGAAGCGCCGGAAAACGCCGAGATCCACGTCGACACGACCAAGCTTACGGCCGATCAGGCCGCCGACCTGATCGTGGAGGAGCTGCTCAAGCGGCGCTGACCTGCGTATGCGAACAGGAGAGCCGATACGGGTGTGCAACCAAAAACGGCGGGCGCGGTTACGGCCAGCATGAAACACTTCCTGATTGCCTCGGCTGCTCTATTGCCGGCGTGGGGCGCGGCGGCGGCTCAGGACAGCCGTGACATTCGCGTCCGGATTGGGCTCGGGGCGCAGCTGGAGCCTGAGTTCATTGGGGCGGACGGCACGAAAGTGGCGCCGCTGTTCCACGTCAATATTGCGCGCGGTACCAATGAATTCAGGTTCAGCGCACCGGATGACAGCCCCGGCATTACTGTGATTTCCAAAGACGGCCTCTCGTTTGGACCTGCCGCCAATATCCAGTGGAGCCGCAGGAACTCTGACGTCGGTGCCCCGGTCGGGAAGGTTCGAACGACGTTCGAAGCCGGCGCATTTGCCCAATATGAGGCGAAGGACTCCTTTCGGCTTCGCGCCGAGCTCCTGAAAGGCATCAACGGTCACGACGGACTTCTCGGCAGCGTCGGCGCGGACAAGATCTGGCGTGACGGTGATCGATATGTCTTGTCGATCGGTCCGCGCGTCCTGTTTTCCGATGCCCGGTACCAGCGTGCCTACTTCGGCGTCAGTCCAGCGGCCTCACTCGCATCCGCCCTTCCAGCTTACCGTCCCGGCAGCGGTGTGTATGCAGTCGCGGTGGCAAGCGGGTTATCCCATCAGCTCACTAGCCGTTGGGGCCTGTTTGGTTTCGGACGATACGAGCGGCTGGTCGGAGACGCCGCGAAGTCGCCGATCGTTCGGCAGTTAGGCTCACGCAATCAGCTGTCTGGCGGGATCGGGCTGAACTACACGTTCACGATCCGGCGCTAAGCCGCTGCGGCGGTTCGCGGTGCGTTCGGCCGCGCCTAGTCGCCGGCGCCCGGGTCCGGCGTGAAATACTTGTCGTACTTGCCCTCCTCGCCCTTGTGCTCGTCGGCGTCGGCCGGGCTGTCTTTCTTGCGCGTGATGTTGGGCCAGTCGGCGGAGAAGGTGGTGTTGAGCTCGAGCCATTTCTCGAGGCCGCTCTCGGTATCCGGGAGAATGGCTTCGGCGGGACATTCGGGCTCGCACACGCCGCAGTCGATGCACTCGTTGGGGTTGATGACCAGCATCACTTCGCCCTCGTAGAAGCAGTCGACGGGGCAGACCTCGACGCAGTCCATATATTTGCATTTGATGCAGGCGTCGGTGACGACGTAGGTCATGAAGTGCGGCTCCCTCTGGGGCTTTCGCTAAGAGCGGCGGCCGCCCTCGTCAACGCCCAGCTCCTCGTAACAGGCCCGTGCTTCCAGTGCTGGACCGCGTCGTTCGGGAAGGCACAAGACGCGTAGCACGCGAACCTTTTCGTGGAGCGGGAGCGCGATAACGCTGCCGACGCGGACGTCTTCGCTCGGCTTCTCGACGCGCTTGCCGTCGATGCGGACGTAGCCGGTTTCGATCACCGCCTGCGCGAGGGTGCGGCTCTTCACCAGGCGGATGCGGTGCAGATAGCGGTCGATCCTCACTTGCGCCTGAGTTTCTCCAGTTCGGCGAAGGCATGGGCGGGTGCGGCGCGACGGTCCTCGCGCGGCGGCCGGCGGCCACGCCAGCGCCAGGCGTCGCCGGCCCTGGTGAAGCCGACTTCGGCCATCAGGCGGGCGATCGAATTTTCGGACAATCCAACAGACGTTGCGAGATCGGCGTCGACGGGGTTGTCGCCGCCGGTCGAGCGCACTTTCCGCGCATGGCTGGCGAGGCGGTCGGCGAGATCGACGCGGATCCACTCGCGACCAAGGCGACGGTAAGCCAAAGCCGCGCCGCGCGGGTCCGCTGTTGCGTCGGGCGTCGCGGCGCCCGCACTTGGCAGAGCGGGCATCGGCTGGCCGGTTCGCACTGCGAGCAAAGCCGCGCGCCAAAGCTGTGCGCCGGGCTTCAACAGCTGTGGAATGAAGACGTCGAGCGGCCCCAAACGGATGCGCAGCCGGTGCAGCGCTTGGCGGTCGGCCTGCTCCAGGTGCGAAATTGCGCTGAGCATCGCCTTGCGGGGAAGCAGCCCGCCGGCGTCCGTCAGCATCGCAGCGAGGGCGCGCACGCCGGGTGAGCTCGCCCGGTCGGTCGCTGCGGACGCGAGGACCTTGAGCGGCCGCAAGTGCCGGACGACTTGCGCGTCCACCCATTGCTCCAGCCGTTCGCGCAACGCCCCGCGGCTCTGCGCGGACAGACGATCGAGCGCACGGGCGGTGCGCAGCGCAGGTTCGAGGAGCGAGCGCCCGGGCGCGAGCCGCGCTAGCACGTGTCCGTCCCAGGATACCGCGAGGCTGCCATTGTCCTCCGCGATCAGCTCAAATACTTCGTCTGACGCCTCAACCAGCGCAGTTGCCCGCCGGTCGAGCTCATCGCCGAGGCGGCGCTCGGCGGCGGCAAGCAGCAGGCGCTTGTCGGCGAGCCGGGCGGATTGATCGACGCGGAACTCGAATCCGGCCAAGTGGCCGATCGGCTCGGGGCCGACGCTGACCTCGCCATCGGCGGCGACGGTGACCGGAAGCGCGTCGGCGCCGCGCGCGCCGATGTCGCGCACCAGAACCGCCGTTCGGCGATCGACGAAGCGCTGCGTCAGGCGCTCGTGCAGCGCGTCGCTGAGCCGCGCTTCCACCTCGCGCGTGCGCTCGGCCCATTTCGCCGGGTCAGCGAGCCAGTCGGAGCGATGCGCGATATAGGCCCAGCTGCGAATCCCGGCGAGGCGGTCGGCGAGCGCCTCGATGTCGCCGCTCATATTGTCGAGCCGCGTGACCTCGGCGGCGAACCATTCGTGCGGAACGTGGCCGCCCTCGCCGATGTAGCTGAACAGCCGCCGGACCATGCGCGCGTGGTGCATCGGCCCGACCTTGCGGAAGTCCGGCAGCCCGCAGACCGCCCAGAGCCGCCGCGCCTGCGCGCCTTTCTTCGCGCCGATCGCCGGGTCCTCGGAGATGAGCTTCAGGACCGCGAGATCGATGGCTTGCGGCGCCGGTCGGAGGAGCGGATCGTCGCTCTTCGCTTCGAGGCTGCGGATCAGGCGCGCGGACGTCGGTGAAATCGAGGTCGGCATTGCGCCAGTAGACGGAGTCGAGCGGGCGGAAGCGGTGCTCCTCGATCGCATTGATCTCTTCTTCGGTGAGGCCGCCGCTCTCTTCGGTGAGGCCGAGCGTGCCGAAGCTGCCGTCTTTTTGATGCCGCCCGGCGCGGCCGGCGATCTGCGCCATCTCGGATATGGTCAGGCGGCGATCGCGGCGGCCGTCGAATTTCTCGAGGCCGGCGAAGGCGACATGGGTGACGTCCATGTTGAGGCCCATGCCGATGGCGTCGGTGGCGACGAGATAATCGACCTCGCCGCGCTGGAACATCGCGACCTGTGCATTGCGCGTTGCGGGGGAAAGCGCGCCCATGACGACCGCTGCGCCGCCCTTGAACCGGCGGAGCATCTCGGCGAGCGCGTAGACCTGCTCGGCGGAGAAGGCGACGACGGCCGAGCGCGGCGGCAGGCGCGAGAGCTTGACGCTGCCGGAGTAGCGCAAAGTCGAAAAACGCGGACGGCTGACGATCTCGGCGTCCGGCAGGAGCTCGCGGATGACTGGCCGCAGCGTGTCGGAGCCGAGGATCAAAGTCTCCTCGCGGCCACGGGCGCGGAGCATCCGGTCGGTGAAGACGTGGCCGCGTTCCGGGTCGATGCCGAGCTGCGCCTCGTCGATCGCCGCGAACGCGAAATCGCGGTGGAGGTCCGAATCGTGGTGGCTGTCGCCGCCCGGCACCGGCATACTCTCAGCGGTGCAGAGGAAATAACGCGCCTGAGGCGGGACAATGCGCTCCTCGCCGGTCAGCAGCGCGACCTGCTTCTCGCCCTTCATCGCGACGACTCGGTCATAGACCTCGCGCGCGAGCAGCCGCAGCGGGAACCCGATGACCCCCGAGGAGTGGCCGCACATCCGTTCGATGGCAAGAAAGGTCTTGCCGGTGTTGGTCGGCCCGAGGATCGCCCGAACCGGAGCGTCTGAACGCGGCGCCATCATGTCGAATGTGGCAGCGCGCCAGAGAAGCGCAAGGTTCCATTCCTCTCCGGGACGGAGAGGTGGCACGGCGAAGCCGTGACGGAGGGGGGTTGGAGCCCTGCACGTCGCCCCCTCCACCATTCACTCTTCGGCGAATGGTCCCCCTCCCCGTTCCGGGGAGGATTTTAACTCCCTTTTTACCTCGATTCGCGACACCGGGTGGGTGTTGACGCCACCAAGCCATGTTCCAGCGTTCGGTCGGCGGGCGAATGCCCGCGCGCTTGCGCCGGCGCTGCCGCGTCCGGGATGGAAGAGCGCCGGCGCGATTGCGCTGCTGTGCAGTGGAGTTGCCTGGGCGTCCTTGCCGCGCGTAACGGGCGTTCCAACCGACGAGCAGCACCAATGGCAGGCGCTCGCGATCGCTCCGCTGTCGAGCGGCGGCGCGACGGGTATGCGGATGGTTGCGACCGAAGCCGTCGAGCCGGTCGAGTTCGTGCCCAAGCGCACTGTGGCCGCCGAGCCGGTCGCTGTTCCGGTTGCAGCGCCCGCACCGTTTGCCGCGAGTCCGCTGCGCATCAGCGGCCGGGTTGGCGACGGCCTCTATTGGTCGCTGCGCGCGGCCGGGGCTTCACCGGAAGTCGCGGCGCAATATCTGTCCGCGCTGGCGACCGAGATCGACGTGGGCGATGTGGCACCCAACGCCAGCTTCGACATGGTGCTCGGGCCCAATCGACAATTGCAATACGCTGGCCTGAACCGCGTCGGCGAAGGCGCCTTGCAACTGGTGCGGTGGGATGCGAACGGCCGCAGCGAATGGGTCGACGCGGCCAACGCGGCCCGGCCGGCACCGGTCGAAAGCGGAATGATGATGCCGGCGCACGGGCCGATCACCTCCTACTTCGGCTATCGCTATCACCCGATCCTGCACTTCACGCGCTTCCACGCAGGCGTCGATATCGGCGCCAGCTGGGGCAGCCCGATCGTCGCCGCCGGCGACGGCCGCATTGTCGCCGCGGGCTGGGCCGGCGGTTACGGCCGCGAGGTGCAGATCGCGCATGGCGGCGGGCTGGTCAGCCTCTACGGACATATGAGCGAGATCGTCGCCGCGCCAGGCAGCTTCGTTCGCCAGGGCCAGCTGATCGGCTATGTCGGTTCAAGCGGCCTCTCGACCGGCCCGCACGTGCATTTCGAAGTGCGGCAAAGCGGTCAGCCGGTGAACCCGCTCGCGGTGCACTTTGCCGGCGTGCAGGTGGTGGATACGGGGTTGGTCAACGCCGTGAAGGCGCGCTTGAAGGCGCTGCTCAGCGTTGGGGCGAAGCGGGGCGCATAGCGACCCGGCGGCTCAGCTGTTTTCCCGGACGTAAGCGTCGACGTCCTTATCGACGGGTTTGACGCCGGTCAGAAATTCGGCGGAAAAGCGGGCAAACTCTCTGGCCAGCCGGTCGCGCACGGCGAGCTCACCTTGCCGACGGAAGTCGCTCAGGCCCTGCCGCTCTTCCTCGGCCATATGATCGCCATTCGCCTTGTTCACCGCCGCGACGGCCGCAAACCAGTCACTCGATCCGACCGTGTGCCGGTCAACCTCCGCCGCCGTGTCGCGTATCTCGTTGTGATCTCTGATGGCATCGCGGGTTTCGTCAGCTGCGCTGCCGCTGTCGGCGGCGCCGCGGCCGATCTTAAGCAGCTCGGGATAAAAAAAGCGCTCTTCGGCCTCGGCATGGGTGTCGAGGAGCGCTCGCAATCGTGCCCACACCGCACTTAAGGCGTCCACGTCCGCTTGCGTCAGCTCGTCGATGATCGCGAACAGCCGGCGCTGCTCCTGATGGTCGTCAAGAATTAATCGCGTGATGTCCATCGGCGCTCTCCCGGCTTCGAGCGACGAACCCGGGCGGCGAACGGTTGTTCCGGAACCAAGCGCCGAGTTAGCGCCCGTGCCCTCTCCAGCGCTTGATGGTGCGCTGGATGATGCCGGCTTCGTCGCCGGTCTCGCGCCACAGGCGGGCGAAGCTGGGATCGGACGAGGCTGGGCGCTTCTCGGGTTCGAGGTCGTCGAAGCGCACGCGGATCGGGATCGCGACGCCCTCGCCGCAGACGATGCACTCGCGGTTGCGGAGCGCTGGAATGGCGTCGAGGAAGCCGCGCGCGCCCTCAGGCATCGCGGCGCGGACGCAGGCCTGGTCGCGCTCGTTGTTCAAGCGCATCGCGATGATCGTGCCGCACTGCGACAGAACGCCTTCGGCCAGGTCGGATGGACGCTGCGTGATCAGGCCGAGGGAAACGCCGTACTTACGGCCTTCCTTGGCGATGCGTTCGAGGATGCGGCGAACAGCCTGGCCGTTTTCGGAAGTTTCGTCCTTGGGAACGTAGCGGTGCGCTTCCTCGCAGACGAGAAGCAGCGGACGCTGCGCCTCGGTCCGCGACCAGATCGCATAGTCGAACACCATGCGCGCAAGCACCGAAACCACCACCGACGTGACCTCCGATGGAACGCCCGAAACGTCGACGATCGAAATCGGACGGCCTTGGCTTGGCAGCCGGAACAGCTTGGCAAGCAAGGCCGGCATCGAATCCGTCACCAGCATTCCGGAGAACATGAAGGTGTAGCGGGGGTCGGCGCGGATCTCGTCGAGCTTGGTCTTGAGGCGCTGGAACGGGAGCGTGTCGCCGGCGCGATCGAGCTTGCCCATCTCATTGACGAGGATCGTGTGGAGGTCCGCAAGCAGATATGGGATCGGGCTGTCGACGGTGACCTTGCCGTACTGGCTGACGTCCTTGCCCTTGGTGCGCGCGGCGAGCAGCAACTTGGCGAGGATGTCGGCGTCGCGCTGCCGGTCGGCGCCATGAGTCGTGAGCAGCACTTCGCAATGTTCGTCGAAGTTCATCAGCCAGTAGGGCAGCTGCAAATTGTCGACGTTGAAAATCTCGCCGCAATTCTTGAACGCGGCCGAATATTCGCCGTGCGGGTCGATCATCACGATGTGACCCTCGGGCGAAAGCTGCGAAATGCGGTGCAGGATCAGGGCAACCGAGGTCGATTTACCGGTACCGGTCGATCCCAGAACGGCGAAATGCTTCGACAGCATCGGGTCAACATACAGCGCGCCGCGGATGTCGTCGGTCGGGTAAACGGTGCCGATCTCGACGTGCGGCTCGTCGCTTGCGGCGAACACTGCGCGCAAGTCCTCCGTCGAGACCGGGAGCACGTGCGCACCCGGAATCGGATAACGCGTGACGCCGCGCCGGAAATTGCCGAGCTGGCCGTTGGCCGCTCTGGTGCCTTCGCCGAGGAAGTCTACGAGGGCGACGACTTCGCCGCCGGCCTCGCCGCGCATGGTGCGGACGTTGGCGATCAGCCAGTTGTCGCCGACGGTCATTTTGACCTGGCTTCCGACTTGACCCGACATGGCGATCGACGGATCCTTGTGAGACTGGATGCCGTTGAGCGCGGCGGCGTCCATGCGGATCTGCGAACCCGAACCGGCGATCTCGAAGACTTCGCCGATCGGAGTCAGGGATGCGCTCCCGGAGCCGCCTTTCGCAACCGGTGCTTCCTCCGCGAAGTTGCTGACTTCATTGAGGAATTCGTGCAGGTTCGGCTGATCGTCCATGTGCGCGTACTCTCCGCTCTCAAATCACTGGGCAATTGCTTACCGGTGAGCGGTTAAAATTAACTTAGGCGTTCGCGCATACCGCGCGCTTAGAAACGGCGGCGGAAGGCGGCCGCGGCGGCCCAGCCGAGACCAAGCGAAAGGGCCACCGATACAAGGCCGTAAAGACCTTCGTGGCGGCGCGCGGCGAGCGCCACGTAACGCTCGAAGCCGGACTTATCGATCTGGATGTCGCGGGTGGCGGCGGCGAGCACGCGTCCGTCGTCTATGAGGAAGGTCTCGGCGGTGTAGGTGCCGACCGGGACCTGGCTGGGGATTGTGATTACCGCGCGATAGAGCACGCCGTCGGTGATTTCGACGCCTTGCGGGTTCTCCGAATAGAGTCCTTGCCGGCGGCGAAGGTCGAGCAGCCCGGCCTCGAACCGCCGCTCCTTCTCAGGGAGCGCGCCGCCGCCCGGCGACAGCTGGAGATTGTGCAGTCCAAGCTCGTAGATGGAGGCCGTGCGGTCATCGACCAGTTGGCGGATCGGCCGCGAGGAGGCGACCGCGTAGAAGGATGGCGCCGAACGGAATCGGTCGGAATCCGCGTTCATCCAAATGCCGGCGATCTTCTGCTTCTCGCGCACCAGGATCGGCTGGACCGGCCCGCGCAGGACGACCGCGATGTCGGTGGGCTTGGCCGGCGGACGCCCGCCCGGGTAGACGACCGCGCCGAACAGCAGCAGCTGTGCGCCGGTGAAGCTGTAGCGGATCTGCACCTGGCGCGCCGAGATGTCGGGCACGAGCACCGGCTTGTCAGCACCGATGAGCAACGGCGCGAGACAGGCGAGCGCAAGCGGGGCGAGACGGCGCTTCACAAATAGACGATCGAGTAAATCTCGTCGGGACGCCAGAACAGGCCAAGGAACATGCGCAGGCCGACGAGCAGGATGATCAGCGCCAGCGCAAGCCGCAGGTAGTCGGGCCTGAGGCGCGTCGTCAGGAGCGCGCCATATTGCGCTCCGATGACGCCGCCCACCAGCAGCAATCCGGCCAGCACGATGTCGACGGCTCGCGTCGTGAGCGAATGGATCAGGGTCGTTCCTGCACTGACCGCGAGGATCACCACCAGGCTGGTGCCGACGACGATGCGCGCGGGCATCCCGAGCAGGTAGATCATCGCCGGGACGAGGATGAAGCCGCCGCCGATGCCGAGGAAGACAGTGAGCACGCCGGCGAGAAAGCCGAGCGCGAGGGGCGCGACGGGCGAAAGATAGAGTCCCGAACTGTAAAAGCGCCAGCGCAGCGGCAATGAGGCCACCCAGCGATTGTGGCGAGCGGACGCCTTCGCCGGCTCCTTCGTGCCGAGATAACCGAGCGCGGTCAGCGAATCCTTGAGCATGAGGGCGCCGATCGCGGCGAGAATGACGACGTAAAGCAGCCCGATGACGACATCGATCTGGCCACTCGCCTGCAGGACACGGAACATAGCCGCGCCGACCACCGAACCGAGCAGGCCGCCGGCGATCATCACTCCGCCCATCTTCATGTCCACCCCGCCGCGGCGCATGTGGACCATCACGCCGGAGACGCTTGCGCCGGTGATCTGGGTGGCCGACGAGGCAACCGCGACCGTCGGCGGGATTCCGTAGAAAATCAGCAGCGGGGTGGTGAGAAAGCCGCCGCCGACGCCGAACATTCCCGAGAGCACGCCCACGAGGAAGCCGAGGACGATGATGAAGAGCGCGTTGACCGACTGGCCCGCGATCGGGAGGTAGATGTCCATCCACGGCAACGACTAGCCGCAAACAGCGGCGCGGGCCAAGCTCCGGAAGTTCCGGGCTGTTGGGTTCATGGATCCTGACCTTCGTCAGGATGACTCGCACGCGGTCAGAAATCTCCGGCCAGCGTGACCGCCGGTCCCGAGCCGGGTCGCGCATTGCCGGCGAGACGCTGCCGCGAATGTTCGCGAATGTTCGTAGCAACGGCGCGAAAGGTCACAAAGGTCGCAGCCCTGCACGCGCGTCGCGCGCGCGCCAGCGCGGGAATCGACTGCACCCTGTCCGTCACGTGGCTTTGAATTTGGGGGGTCGTCGGATGTGTCGGAATCCAACAGCGCTGTACTGACGCCCCCCCGTTTCGCGTGACGGACGCGGCGCAATATCAGCCGGGGAGGGACTAGCAACTGCGGCGGCTTCACCGGCGGGAAACCCTGACCGGGTATGCACGGAATTGGCGCGGGTATGCCGCCATCGCCAGGACCGTCATCCGCAGATGTGAAGAGGTTGATTAGAGTAGCCATGACAGAAGCTCCACTGTTGTAGGGAATCACAGTATGAACCTGACTGGCTCTAATAGGAAAGCGCAATTTATATAATTACTTTCCTATTCTGTACCAGATTGGTTATAGAACGGGAATGAATGAAAGCGCATGGCGCGGTTCCTTGCCAAAGTGGCCCAATTTGTGTTCAGAATGCTGGCGCTCGGTCTTTCAGACGACGGGGACCGATTTGCCTCATCTCACCGAGCGGCAGCGCCTGTGTCTCATGGGCTTTCTGCAGCGGAAGACCGCAAAGCAGATAGGAGTTCAGCTCGGGATCAGCCACCACGCCGTCGAGCAACATCTAAAAGCAGCGCGTAAAAAGCTTGGGGCTCGAGATACGGGGGAGGCTGCACGTCTGTTTTACCGTAGCGCACATACTACGGTTGAACCGTACTGCGGTGCGCCGGAGCTTCCTCTAACGCCTTCGACTGGAGCATCTGACACTCAACCGGAGCGGACAACGTTCGTTCTTCGGGACATAGCGACAGACGGGCCAAGGATGCTTCAGTCCTTGACCGCAATGCAGACGCTTGTGGCGATCGGTATTTGTGGTCTCGGTATGATCGCGATCCTGTCCTTGATCATCGCGGTGGCCAACGGCGTCGCCCAACTGACGCCTTAAGGTCAATCACGACAAAGGTAGCCTGGCGGCGGACGCTTGCCGGGGAGGGATGATTTATGCTCAATCAGCGTCTTGGAGTGGCCCAAAAGGTTGCCAGTGAACTCTTGCCGGCGGAAGCCGATCTCGACAGTGCGATCCTTCATGCAGCACGGCTGACGATCGCGGTTATAGAGGGTCGTAATACGGAGACTGCCCGTAACTGTCGGTCAAGAAGGGCTGGCGCTGGTCTCGCGCGCCACGGCCAAGTTGGTCGACGCGCGCGGTGACATTGGGGCGGCGCACGTGGCTTTTCGCGAAACGCAGGACGAAATCGGACTGCGGGCGATCGCTTTCGGTGATGTTCACGAGTGTCCTCCAAAGACGGCCGAATTGGCGGACCCTGACCCTAAAGTGGCGTATCTCCGTTGACCGCCAGTTCGAGCCTCAGCATGATTGGGCATGACTTCCGTTCCATTTTTTCTGATCTTCTTCGCCGTTGTGATTTTCTCAATGTGGCGCGGAGGCGGGCCGGAACGGATGACCGCCGGGGCTTACATCCTCGCACTGGCGGCCACGCTTCAGGTCGGTTTCTTACAGGTGCCAGGAAACTTTCGCGTAGTTCCGTTGGGCTTGTTCGTGACGGACGCGATGTTGCTGCTGGCACTTTGCTTGATCGCAATTTGGGCCAACCGCTGGTGGATCATTCCAGCTGCCGGCTGCCAACTGGTGGCAGTGCTCGTCCATGCGACCAAATGGCTGGTCCCGGGCATGATGCCGCCGAGCTACGAATTCCTGACGGACATTTGGTCATGGCCGATGGTCGGCTTGCTAGCCCTTGGCACGTGGGCACATCAGCGACGCGTCGGAACGTGGATTATCGTCGCAGATTGGAAGCGGTCTTCAGGGCCGGCTCAATCACTGATCCATGCGTTGCGGCGGTCGAACTAAGCATTCGATACGCCACAGCCTCTGAGCTGTTGAACGCCCACCCCGTGATTGTTGCCGAATATGCGGGAGAACAAATCGCAGATTTGCTGGGCAGTGTGTGGTCATTGATGGTCCACGCACATGAAGACGGTTTGGTTGCACCAAACCACCGAACGCAGGATGATGCAGGCGAATTCCTGAGAAAATTGATCGGATCGCGTTGCGATGAGTGCCTCGTCGTTCTGTTCCTAGACGCGGAGCAGGCCTGATCGATTATGAGACGATCGCGGTGGGTGAACCCGATTCTGTCCAATGTAGTCCCCGACGAATCTCTCAGAGCCATTGGCAGGGGCGCATCGCGCATCATCGTTGCGCACAATCATCCGTCAGGCGATCCGCGCCCAAGCAAGCGCGACATCCTAATGACAAGGGATTTGGCGGACGCCGCCCGAGCGATGGGCATCGAAATGGCTGATCATCTCGTCGTCGCTGCCGGTGACGTCTGCTCCGCGATGCTTGCTAGGTAGTTCGCGATTGAACACTTGTTGATTAGGGGATCAACACGTTGCTCTCGCGTCAGTGATTTTGGCGATATTCACGTACCATCGAAGCGCTTACGTCTTTGGCATAGCAGTACGGAGAATACCCTCCCGCGCGATTGTATGCGCTGCGACCACCACATCGGGAACCATTGCTGGCCGAATTATATGGGCACGGACAATTGCCCGGGTACTGGGTGATGGACTTTTTGCTACTTCTTCTTTTTGATCTGAGAATCACTCAATGACGGCCGTGCCAACGTAGGTGTTGGCGCAAGCATGAAGACTGCGCTTGCCGCTATTGCTAGCGATAAAATTGGCCGCATGACTTACCCATTTGATTTACTAGTTGGTTTCGTTACCTTAACGGAGCCGAATTGTCCGCGTAAGGGAGCGGACCTGTGGTAAATATTTCAGCGCAGTCCCAGTCAGGGATGGTAACGGCGATGAGCTAACGGTTTACGAAATCGTCGAGCACACGAGATTTTTCGGGTTCGTCTGCGAAACGCGGATGGAGCTTTGTACGGGTGAACGGGTCGAAGCCAATTGACGCCTACACTTTCATAATCCTGGGAACGGGAGAAAGGCTCAGAAGGCTTTAGACAGATCTTCGGCGCTTGAAGGCGAGTGGCGTCATGCCCGCTTCCGGGTTAGCTCTCGCCCATGAAGGCCGGATTTGTCTTGGTTGCCGCCGCGTTGACCGCAGTGGGTCCAGCCTATGCGCGCGGAACGGTCGTTTTCGCCGGCGGCGCCTGGGCGGCGATCGATCGCGGCGATGCGTGCGAAGCGCTGGCGCGGTCGGCGAAGATCGCGCCCAAGGGCAAGGTGCAGCCGACGGCGGGCTTCGCCTTCACGCCCGACCATCGCCGCTGGGGCGAATTTCATGCCCAGCTCAGCCGAATTCCGCGGCCAGGCTCGAGCGTCATGCTCCAGGTCGGCAATCAGCCGTTCCTGCTGGTCGCGCGGGACGGCTGGGCGTGGAGCCGCGGACCGCTGCAGGAGCAGGCGATCATCGCCGCGGTGCGCTATGCCGACGGGAATGCGGATCGAGGCTCGCGACACGGCCGGGCGTGCGCTTCTCCGATCCCTATCTGCTCGACGGCGCTCCGACCGCGATCGACGCAGCTGCGGCGCGTTGTGCCTTGCGCGCGCTGGCAAAGTGCGCTGACGCGCCCTAGATAGCGCCTTCGCCATGAGTGCCGATACGACCTTGATGCCCATTGCCGGCGCGATCGATCCCGTGCCCGTTCCGCGCGCGGCGACTTCGCGCGCCGACGGGCGGGTCGAGCTTGTCGGGCTGTCGAAGGATCAGATCCGCGCCGAGTTCCTGGCTGCGGGCCTGGACGACGGCAGGCGAAGCTTCGCGCCAAGCAGGTCTGGCACTGGATCTACAATCGCGGCGTCGGCGACTTCGGCGCGATGAGCGACATCGCCAAGCCGCAGCGCGGCTGGTTCACCGAGCGCTTCGTCATCTCACGGCCCGAAGTCATCGAGGCGCAGGTGTCGTCCGACGGCACGCGCAAGTGGCTGCTGCGCACCCACGACGGCCACGATTTCGAGATGGTGTTCATCCCCGACGCCGACCGCGGGACGTTGTGCGTATCGAGCCAGGTCGGGTGCACGCTCAACTGCCGCTTCTGCCACACTGGAACGATGCAGCTGGTGCGCAACCTCGAACCGGCGGAGATCGTCGGCCAGGTGATGCTCGCCCGGGACGCGCTCGGCGAGTGGCCGAGCCAGCCCGAGGGCCGGATGCTGACCAACATCGTGATGATGGGCATGGGCGAGCCGCTCTACAATTTCGAGAATGTGCGCGACGCGCTGAAGATCGTGATGGACGGCGACGGGCTCGGGCTATCGCGGCGGCGGATCACGCTTTCGACGAGCGGCGTGGTGCCGATGATGGCGCGCGCGGGCGAGGAGATCGGAGTCAATCTTGCGGTTTCGCTGCACGCCGTGACCAAGGAAGTCCGCGACGAGATCGTGCCGCTGAATCGCAAATACGGCATCGAGCAATTGCTCGAAGCCTGCGCGGCTTACCCGGGCGCGAACAACGCGCGGCGCATCACCTTCGAATATGTGATGCTGAAGGACAAGAACGACCGTCCGGAGGACGCGCGCGAGCTCGTCCGGCTGATCCGCAAGTACAAGCTTCCGGCAAAAGTGAACCTGATCCCGTTCAATCCGTGGCCGGGAGCGGCGTACGAATGCTCGACCGACGAGCGCATCCGCGCCTTCAGCAACATCGTCTTCGAGGCGGGCATTTCGGCCCCGGTACGCACGCCGCGCGGCCGCGACATCGACGCGGCTTGCGGTCAGTTAAAGACGGCGGCAGAGAAAAAGCGGAAGCGCGCGGCGGTTGCGTGAAGGAGCGTCCATGTCGCTGATCGGCAGGCTTGTCGACAAGCTGTTGACCAAAGGCAGCATCACCCTGCTGCGGCCGGGCAAGCGGCCGGAGACATTCGGATCCGGCGGCGGGAAGCACCTGACGGTGCGATTCACCGACCGCAAGGTCGCGTTCGACATCATCAAGAACCCGCGGCTCGGCCTTGGCGAAGCCTATATGGACGGCCGGCTGATCATCGAGGACGGGACGATCCTCGATCTGCTCGAGATGATCGTCGGCGTCCAATCGCTGGGAAGACAAAGGCGAGGGGCGCGCCGCGCTTTCCAGGGGCAAGCGGCGGCTAAACCGGCTGCTCTTCCGCAACAATCCGATGCGCGCGCGCCGCAACGTCGCGCACCACTACGACTTGAAGGACGAGCTCTACGAACTCTTCCTCGACGACGACAAGCAATACAGCTGCGCTTACTTCACCGATCCGGACAACAGCCTTGAGCAGGCGCAGGCCGACAAGAAAGCGCACATCGCCGCCAAGCTCGCATTAGAACCGGGGCAGCGCGTGCTCGACATCGGCTGCGGCTGGGGCGGGATGGCGCTGTACCTGCACAAGGTTGCCGGCGTCGACGTGCTTGGGATCACCTTGTCCGAGCACCAGCTCAAGATCGCACGCGAGCGCGCGGCCGCCGCTGGCGTATCCGACCACGTGAAGTTCGAGCTGATCGACTACCGCCATCTCGACGGGACATTCGACCGCATCGTGTCCGTCGGCATGTTCGAGCATGTCGGGGCCAAACATTACGATGAGTTCTTCACCAAGTGCCGCGAGCTATTGAAGCCCGAAGGCGTGATGCTCCTGCACACGATCGGCAAGCTCGGCGAGGTGTCGAACGGCCCCGATCCGTTCACCGACAAATGGATCTTTCCCGGGCTATCATCTGCCTTCGCTCAGTCAGATTTTCAGCGCGAGCGAACCCGTTCGGCTGATCGCCAACGACATCGAGATCCTGCGACTGCATTATGGATCACGCTGCGCCACTGGCGCGACCGGGCGATGAAAGCGCGCGCGGAAATCGAGGCGATGTACGATGCGCGCTTCTACCGCTTGTGGGAATTCTACCTCGCCGGCGGGATCGTGATGTTCGAGAACGGCGCCGGCTGCAACTACCAGATCCAGTTCATCCGCGACCGGCGGGCGCTGCCGATCACGCGCGACTATATGGCCGAAGCCGAGGCGCGCTACCGCAGAATCGCCGCGGAGCCTGCTGCGCCAAAGAAGAAAGCGGCGGCTAAACGCGGCCGCTCCGAGGTGCCAGAACTGGCGAAATGAACGAAGCGGTGGCCGTGCCAAGGCACGGACGCTGCTCGTCAGCTTCGGTGGCGTTTCGCGCGCGCCGAGCTCTGCGATTGCCGGCGTTCCTGGGGCGTCAGCGTTCCGTCATGGTTGAGATCGGCAGCGTCGAAATGCTGAAGCGCGACGCGCTGCGCTTCGCCAAGCGACACGCGGCCATCGTTGTCGGCGTCGGCGGTGTCGAACAGGCGCGCAATCGCCGCGCCACGCATATTCGCGTGGCGAGGTTTGACCTTGCCGCTGGCGACCGCTGCATCTAATTCCGCGCGGGTGAGAATGCCGTCCTTGTTGGCGTCGGCGCGTGCGAAAAGAGGTGAGGAGCCGGAACGCCGGCTCGCCTTGACGGGCGTCTGCCTCCTTGCATTGCGGGCCGCCCGTGCAGCCTCGAGTTCCGCCAGCGTGATCTGTCCATCGTGATTGGAATCGAGGCGATCGAAGAGGCGTGACGCGCGCTTGGGGGCGCTCTTCGCCGCCCGCGCCTCGAACTGCGCCTGTGCGGCCGTGACCTCGTCCTTACTGATGAAGCCGTCGTGACTGACATCCAACCGCGTAAACATTTTCTCGACGTGCTTCGGAACGTCGGCGCGAAGTTCATTGGTCGCGAAATAATTGGCGCGGGCGCGAGGCGGTTTCGCCGCGGTTCCAGCGAGGGCCGGCGTTCCCGCGATTAGGGCGGCAAGTGCAGCGCCGCCGAATACAAACGTCTTCATCGGATAACTCCCCTTGAGGAAATTACCGAGCAGACCCGTTGTAGACGCGCTCTCCTGTCGAAATTCAAGGCATCCACGGTACCTCACGCGTGAACGGCTTGAACGGCGCGGGTCGTGACTGGAGCTTCGTTAACACGTTGTAATGAGGCCTCTTGCCGCATGGACAATTGACCGCAGCCCGCTAGTGACCCGCGCGGGAGTGACAAGGGGCGCGTGACGATGGGGGCTGCTGGCGCAGCGGTGGACGTGGTCGATGAAGCGCGCCCGTGGTGGGAGTTGCGGCTGTGCATCGCGCTCGTCGTGTTCGCGACCATGCTGCCTTTGCTCTATCCGCCGATCCCGCCGCTCGTGGATTTGTTCGGCCACATGGGCCGCTACAGGGTCGAGATCGACCTCGGCCACTCGCCCTGGCTGCGCGAATATTACGATTACCACTGGGCGCTGATCGGCAACCTTGGCGTCGATTTTCTGGTGCGGATACTGGCGCCGGTGATCGGGCTCGAGCCCGCGGTGAAGCTGATCGTCACCGCGATCCCGCCGTTGACCGCGATCGGCTTCCTGTGGGTCGCCAGGGAAGTGCACGGGCGGGTGCCGCCAACCGCATTCTTCGCGCTGCCATTCATCTACGGTTTTCCGTTCCTGTTCGGCTTCGTGAATTTCGCGCTTTCGGTGGCGTTGGCGTTTCTTGCCTTCGGTCTATGGCTGCGGCTTGGGCGCCTTGAACGCACGCGGCTGAGGAGCTGGCTGTTCGTCCCGATCTCACTCGTCGTGTTCTTCGCGCACACCTACGGCTGGGGGCTTCTCGGACTGATGTGCTTCTCGGCCGACGCGGTGCGGCTGCACGACCGCGGCCGCTCGTGGTGGAGAGCCGGGATCGAGGCGGCGCTGCACACATCCGTCATGACCCTGCCGATCCTCGTGATGCTGGTCTGGCGCAGCGAAACGCACGGCGGCCAGACCTATGACTGGTTCAACTGGAAGATCAAATGGCGCTGGATTTATGCCGCGCTGCGTGACCGCTGGAAGCTGTTCGACATCGGCTCGCTGGTCGTCCCGGCGCTGGTGTTCGTTTATGCGCTCGTCAGCCGCAAGCTGACGCTGTCGCGCAACCTTGCCTTCTCGGCGATCGTGCTTGCACTCTCGTTCGTGATCCTCCCGCGGATCGTGTTCGGCTCGGCTTATGCGGACATGCGGCTGGTGCCCTACCTCATCGCCGTGGCCCTGCTCGCGATCCGCTTCCGCGGAGCGCCGGACCGCACGACCGCGCAGGTGCTCGCAGTGCTCGGGCTGCTGTTCTTCGCGGTGCGGATCGGGAGCAATACTTTGAGCCTCGGCATGGCCGCCGACGATCAAAGAGCCAAGCTCGACGGCGCTCGACCATGTCCCTGACGGCGCGCGCGTGATCACGCTTACCGGCATGACCTGCACTGAATATTGGCCGATGCTGCGCAACAGCCATCTCGGCGCGATGGTCATCGCGCGCCGCCAAGGCTTCTCCAACGACCAGTGGCTGCTCGAGGGCGTCAACCTGCTCGACCTCAAATATAAGGCCGCGGGCTATTTCGCGGCCGATCCGTCGCAGCTGGTGCGGCCGAACAACTGCCGCGACGCGCTGCACCGCCAGATCGACGAATCTCTGTCGGCGCTGCCGCGCAACGATTTCGATTACGTCTGGCTGATCGACGTGCCGCCGTACAATCCACAGCTCGTCGCCGATCTTCCGGTGGTCTGGCGCGGACCGGGGTCAGTGCTCTATCGGTTGCACTAATGACCGCGCTTTCGATCGTCGTGCCCTGCTTCAATGAGGAGGCGTGCCTGCAAACCTTGCACGCGCGCCTGAGCGCGGCCGCGCGCCAGTCGGTCGGCGACGATTATGAGATGGTGCTGGTCAACGACGGCTCGCGTGACGGCAGCTGGCCGATCATGCGGCAATTGGCGGCCGACGATCCGCGGGTCGTCGCCGTCAATTTGTCGCGCAACCATGGTCACCAGCTCGCGCTGACCGCCGGTCTCGATCTCTGCAATGGCGATTATGTGCTGATCATCGATGCCGACCTTCAGGATCCGCCCGAACTCCTGCCGGCGATGCTGGAGACGATGCGTTCGAGCCAGGCGGACGTCGTCTATGGCGTGCGCAAGAGCAGGCGCGGCGACACCGCGTTCAAGCGCGCCACGGCCCACGGTTTTTACCGCCTTCTCTCGCGCGCGACTGAGGTCGAGATTCCGGTCGACACCGGCGACTTTCGGCTGATGAGCCGCCGTGCGCTCGACGCTCTGTTGGCAATGCCCGAGCAGGCACGCTTCATCCGCGGAATGGTCGCGTGGATCGGCTTCAGGCAGGTGCCGCTGCCGTATGACCGCGAGGAACGCTTCGCCGGCGAGACCAAGTATCCGCTGAAGAAGATGATGCGTTTCGCGTTGGACGCCCTGACAGGATTCTCATCGGCGCCGTTGAAGCTCGCGAGCCATGCGGGGCTGGCGCTGTCGATCGGCTCGATCGTGCTGATCCTCTATATCGCCTACGCGTGGGCCGCCGGCCAAAACATCCAGGGCTGGACCTCGCTGATGCTGGTGGTCGTGGTGCTCGGTGCGGTGCAGATGTTCGCGCTTGCGTTGATGGGCGAGTATATCGGCCGGCTGTACAACGAAGCGAAGCGGCGGCCACTGTATATCGTGCAGGAGGTCGCCGGTGTGCAGGAGCTGCCTGGAGGCGAGCGGCGCAAGGCGCGGCTCGGCTATCTCGCCGCGACCGCGAACAGCGACAAGCCCACCGGCAAAGGCAAGCGCCCGATCAAGTGACGCTCGGCGGCGAAGGTCCGCTCGAGGGCCGCGTTGAGCGGTGCCGGGGGAAGCGTCAGGTCGGCATTGTCCTTGCCGAGCAGCCTGGATGAGAGGCGTTCGGCAACCGCTGCCGGGAAAAGCAGGCTGTTCAAATAGCCGATCCTTTCGAGCCGAAGCGGCGAGCTTTCGATCAGTTGCCGCAGCCGGCGTTTCGAATAGCGGCGCTTGTGATGGTTCACGTCGTCGTGCGCCGACCACATCCATGCGTGCGCGGGGACGGTCATCACGAACCTGCCGCCGTGCTTGAGCTTGGCCGCGATGGAAGCGATCGCCGCGCGATCGTCGTCGATATGCTCGATGACGTCGAACGCTCCGACGAGGTCGTATTGCGCATCGGGAACCCCCGCGAGCTCGGGGAGCGGTGCGCTCATGACCGACCGGCCGAGGCGCTGCTCGGCGAATGTGCGCGCTTCCTCGTCGAGCTCAAGCGCATCGACATGGCCGAACTCGCCAAGCATCGCGAGGTTGTGGCCAGTGCCGCACCCGATCTCGAGGATGCGGGCTTGCTGCGGCGGGCTGACCGAGCGGCGGATCAGGGCGGCGATTACTTCGCGGCGTGCACGATACCACCAGTGGCGCTGGTCGAGCTCCGCCATCTGTCGATAGACGACGCGCTCCATCAGCGGAAAACCCATTGGCGGTTGAGCAGGAAAGTGACTGCCGGGGTGACGAACAGCATCGGCACGATCGGCGCGGCACGGCCCCAGGCAAGGTCGGTGTACAGCAGCCACACCCAAAAGCTGTTGAGCGCGTAACTGATTAGCGAAACGATGACGAAACGGACCTTGGTCGCGTGGGTGCGCTCGGCGCCGTGGCCGCGGAAGCTCCATTGGCTGTGCATCACATAGCCGGTGCCCATCGCGACGAGATAGGCGAGCACGTTGCCGACCTGCGGGTGCCAGCGCAAAACGAGCGCGACCAAGGCATAAACGGTAACGCCGAGCGCCGTCACGGTTGCGCCACTGATCACGAACCGCACGAGCTGGGCGAGCACCGTGCGGCGTTCAGGTGTCAGGTTCGAAAGCATCAACATTACGGTGGAATTAAACCTTTGCGGCGGCTGCTTGCCGTTTAAAGTTTGGCGGCTACAGCGCGAAAGATGGGGCAAAGCAAGGACGAGGTCGCAATCGCACGCGGGCTGGACTGGCTCGCCCGTCACTGGAAATCGATCGCGCTGCTGACGTGGCTCGGCCTTTCCTGCTGGTTCATCTTCAACAGCTGGAACAGCATCCGCTACTTCGCTCTCAGCGATACCGACGACAATATGCGGATCATGCAGGTCCGCGCGCTGTTGCACGGGCAGGACTGGTTCGACCTCCGCCAGTACCGGATGAACCCGCCCTATGGCGCAAACATCCACTGGTCGCGGCTGGTGGATCTGCCGATCGCGGGACTGATCTTGCTCCTTCGGCCGGTGCTTGGCGGAGCCGGCGCTGAGCGATGGGCAGTCGCAATCGCGCCCCTGCTCCCGTACCTTCTGCTGCTCTTCTCGCTGGCGCTGACCGCCCGGCGCCTGATCGACCCGCGTGCTTACCCGCTCGCCTTTGTTGCGCTCTTCTTCGCCGGCTCGACCAACGGCATGTTCATGCCCGAGCGGATCGATCATCACGGCTGGCAGCTCGCTTTGCTCGCGCTCAGCATGTCCGGCATCGCCGATCCTAAGCGCGTCCGAGGTGGCCTCACGCTCGGAATCTCGACCGCGCTGTCGCTCGCGATCGGGCTCGAGATGCTGATCTACATTGCGGTCATGGGTGCAGCGATGGCGCTGTTCTGGGTCGCCGATGCCGACGAGCGGGACCGGCTGCGGGCTTATGCGGTCTCGCTCGGCGGAGCGACTGCGCTCTCGTTCCTCGTCTTCGCGTCCTACGCGAACAGTGCGCCAGTCTGCGACGCCTTGTCCCCGGTGTGGCTGTCGGACGTGCTGCTCGGCGGCGCCCTGCTCTATGGGCTTTCGCTGCTTGTTGTCGCCGACTGGAGGAAGAGGTTGGCGCTCGCGCTCGTCGCGGGCGTCGTGTTGGCCGGCTTCCACGCGTTGATGTGGCCGAACTGCCTGCAACGGCTCGAGGGTGTTTCACCGGAAGTTTATAGCCTGTGGCTGAGCCACGTGAAGGAAGCGCGGCCGATCTATACCCACGGTTGGCGCATCGCGTCGATGATCACCGCATTGCCTGTCACCGCACTGATCGGATGGGCGATTCTGATTTGGGTGAAGCGGCGCGATTCCGAGCGGCTGCGGCGCATCCTTGGCGCGGCAGTGCCGGGGATCGCGGCGACGCTGCTGCTCCTGTGGCAGACGCGCACCGGCCCGGCGGCGCAAATGCTGGCGACGGTCGGAGCGGCGGCCTTTGTCTGGTATCTGGTTCCTCTCACGTGGCGTTCAAAATCGACGGTGATCCTCGTGCTCGGCAGCCTGGCGACCGTCGCCATCGGCTCCGGGTTTGCGGTACAGCTCGTGGCGTACATTCCGGGCCCTGAGCCGTCGCCGCAGGAGAAGGCGATCGGCAAGGCGAACTCGCTGTGCAACTCGCTTTGGGGCTATCATCCGGTGGCGCTGCAGCCGAAGGGCATCGTGTTCACGTTTGTCGACCTGGGCCCGCGGCTGATCGCGGTCACGCATCACGATGCGATCACCGG
This sequence comes from uncultured Alphaproteobacteria bacterium, assembly GCA_963849435.1. Taxonomy (GTDB): domain Bacteria; phylum Pseudomonadota; class Alphaproteobacteria; order Sphingomonadales; family Sphingomonadaceae; genus Sphingomicrobium. Next base: position 19,128 of record CAWKHO010000016.1, on the reverse strand, counting down.
ACCTTACCATCGCAACGGACAGCAGATCGCCGACGTGATGAACGCGTTCCGGGGGAGCGCCGACCAGGCGCACCGGCTGATCGCCAAATATCATTCAAATTATCTGCTGACCTGCCCGAAGAGCTCCACCACGACGATCTTCATGTCGGAAGCTCCGAAGGGCTTTTACGCGCAGCTCGACCGCGGCCAGGTGCCGAAGTGGCTCACGCCGGTCCAACTGCCGAAGGACTTGCCGTTCAAGATGTGGCGGGTGACGGGCTAGGCGAGGACGTGGGGGAAGCTTTGCTTTAGCCCGTCAATTACGAACTGGGCGGCGAGCGCCGCGAGGATCACGCCGAGGATGCGGGTGATCATCGCCTCGATCTTCTCGCCGATCAGCCGCATAAGCGGTCCGGCGGCGAGCAGGGTCAGCAAGGTGATCAGCATCACCGTTGTGATCGCCGCAAGCACAACCGCCACTGCGGCGACATCCTCGGCTCGGCTTACCCACAGCATGGCGCTGGCGATCGAGCCGGGGCCGGTGATCATCGGTATCGCCATCGGGAAGACGCTGATGTCCTCGGCCTCGGGTGTTCCTTCGATCTCCTCCGCCCGCTTCTCGCGGCGCTCGGTGCGCCGCTCGAAGATCATGTCGAAGGCGATGAAGAAGAGCAGGATTCCGCCGGCGATTCGAAAGCTCGCCAGGCTGATGCCCAAGGCGTGGAGCATGGGCCGACCGAGCAACGCGAAGAACATCAGGATCGCCCAGGCGATCAGCGACGAGCGGATGGCCATTGCGCGTCGGTGGCCGGCCGTCGTTCCCCGCGTCAGGCTGGCGAAGATCGGCGCGCAGCCCGGCGGATCGATGATCACGAGGAAGGTGACCAGGGCCGAGCCGAACAGCTCGATCATGGCGGCGGAATGTCGTTGTACAGCACCTGCGCGTACCGCGCGCCGTTCCACAGATAGACGCGGAACTTGCGGCCGCCCTTCTTGTCGACCTTCCAGTCCCACCCGAGAGTCTTGTCGGCGGACTGGCCGCGGCCATTGTCCTCGGGCGTGGTGCGCGCCTGCTTCGGCGTTAGCGGCGGCGGCGGGATGATCGGTGCACCGGGCGCGCGGGCGCGGCACGATGCGCGGTGAACGACCGGCATCGGGATTTTGGGCAATGCTCCCTTCTCGGCATCGCCGCCGTCGTACGCCCAGCGCCAGCCTTTGCCGCTGCGCTGCCAGACTGTGGTGAAGTAGCCGTGGCTGTTGTCGGGCCGAATCCATGGACCCGTGTTTACCGCCATGCGCCCATCGCATGAGACGAAGCTGTGCGCCGGCCACCAGCGGACCGATCGCGCCGGATCCTTGCGGTCCTGGAGGAAATCGCGTGCCCATACCGCTTGCGGAGTGAACATCACCGCGTCGCGATCGGCATATTTGCGGAACGCGGTCCATTGGCCGATCCGCTGCGCGTCGCGCGCGAATGCATATTCGGCGTCGACGGCAGTCGGAACCGAGGCGGCAAGCAAGAGTGCGGCGATCATAATCCCTCCGGGTCTGCAAGGCCGGCGCGGCGGTGCGCTGCGACCAATGTATTACGCATCAGCATCGCGATGGTCATCGGCCCGACTCCGCCGGGTACGGGGGTGATCGCAGCGGCGACTTCGACGGCTTCATCATAAGCGACGTCGCCGACCAACCGTCCCTTGCCGTCATCGGTCGGGATGCGATTGATTCCGACGTCGATCACCGTGGCGCCGGGCTTGATCCAGTCGCCGCGCACCATCTCGGGCCGGCCGACCGCGGCGACGACGATATCCGCGCGCCGCACGACCGCGGGAAGATCGCGCGTTTTCGAATGGGCGATCGTGACGGTCGCATTCTCGCCGAGCAGGAGCAAAGCCATGGGCTTGCCGACAATGTTCGACCGTCCGACCACCACCGCATCCAGCCCGGCAATGCTGCCGAGTTCCGCTTTCAGCAGATAAAGGCAGCCGAGGGGTGTGCAGGGCACTAAAGACTCGAGCCCCGTGGCGAGGCGGCCGGCATTGATCGGGTGAAAGCCGTCGACATCCTTGGCCGGATCGATCGTGGCAATGACGAGCGCGGCGTCGATGTGCCGGGGAAGCGGCAGCTGGACGAGGATGCCATCAACGGACTCGTCCGCGTTGAGCCGCCCGATCAGCTCCAGCAGTTCGGCTTGCGAGATCGTGTCCGTCAGGTTGTGAGCGAAGCCGGCCATGCCCGCTTCGGCTGTCGCACGGTTCTTTGAGCGGACATAGACGGCGCTCGCCGGATCCTCGCCGACCAGAACCGTCGCGAGACCCGGCGGACGGCCGGTTCGCGCAACGAATTCGGGAACGAGCCGAGCGACCTGCTCACGGACCGCGGCTGCAGCGGCCTTTCCGTCGATCCGCTTCGCCGTCATCCGACGCCGTAATATTGCACCACGACTCCGCCGAGCAGTTTCTTGATCACCTGGATGAGGATCAGAACCACCAGGGGCGAGAAGTCGATTCCGCCGAAATCGGGAAGCAGGCGCCGGATCGGCCGATAGAGCGGCGCAGTCAGGCGATCGAGCGCGACGATGAACGCGCGGACGCCGCCGGAGTGAATGTTGATGACGTTGAAGGCGATCAGCCAGCTGAGGATCACCTGGCCGATGATGACCCACCAGAGGATGTCGAGGAGCAGGTCGGCGATCTGAACGAGAGCAAGAAGCATGTGAGGCCGCTTAGCGGGCCGCCACTGGAGGAGCAATCAGGGGGCGAAGCGCTCGGGCTCGGCCTCGGCGAGGACGATCGAGAAATCGCCCGACGCATCGGTCCACTCCGCGTGCGGAGTCCAGCCGCCGGCGAGCAGCAGAAGGCGCCCGGCCCGATCGGCATATTTGTGGCTGTTCTCGGTGTGGATCGAAGAGCCTTCGGCGAAGCGGAAGCTGTGTCCCGAAATTGTGAACTCCACGTCGCGCGTCGCGACCAGGTGCATTTCGATGCGCGACAATATGTCGTTCCAGCGCGCCTTGTGCCGGAACGCATCTAGCGGAATATCGCCGTCGAGCTCGCGGTTGATCCGCTCGATGAGGTTGAGGTTGAACTCGGCCGTGACGCCTTCGGGATCGTCGTAGGCGGCGATCAGCCGCTCGATCGGCTTCACCCGATCCATCCCGATCAGCAGCTTGGCGCCGGGGCCGAGCAGCGCGCGGAATTGGCGCAGGAGATCGGTCGCGCTTCGCGGCACGAAATTGCCGATGGTCGAGCCGGGAAAGAAGCCGAGCCTCGGCAAATGCTCCAGACCTCCGGGAAGCGAGAACGGCCGCGCGAAGTCGGCGATTACCGGAATGATCTCGAGCGACGGGAATTTCTGCTGAAGGTCGGCCGCGCTGCCGTTGAGATAGTCGCCGGAAATGTCGACCGGCACGTAAGCCGCGGGCGCGATCGCCTCCAGGAGGATTGGGGTCTTGGTTGCCGAGCCGGCGCCGAATTCCACGACTGCGGCGCCCTTTGGAATGTGGGCCGCGACATCGGCGATGACGGACGTGAGCAGCGCGGTTTCGGTCCGTGTCGGATAATAAGCGGGCAGCCGCGTAATCTCGTCGAACAGCTCCGAGCCGCGGCGGTCGTAGAACCACCGCGCCGGCACGGCCGGGATCGGCGCCGACAATCCCGCGAGCACATCGTCGCGGAACGCGCGGGTCTGTTCGTCAAGCGTCGCGAGCAAGGCGAACCCCCGTGAACTGCCAGCGCGCGGCGGGCGGGAAGAAATTGCGGTACGAGGTGCGGCTGTGCCCGCGCGGAGTGGCGCAGCTCGCGCCCTTGAGCACGAACTGACCGCACATGAACTTGCCGTTATACTCGCCGACCGCGCCTTCGGCCGGGGCGAAGCCGGGGTAGGAAGCGAAAGCGCTTGCCGTCCATTCCCATACGTCGCCGAAGATCCCGCCGCCGGGCCGTGGGACGACCGCTCCCGCCGCGTCGAGCTGGTTGCCGATGTCGGGATCAGCCGAGGCTGCGAAGTCTTCCCATTCGCCTTCGGTGGGAAGCCGCGCTCCAGCCCAGCGGGCGAATGCGTCCGCTTCGAAGAAACTGACGTGCGCCACGGGCGCGGCCCAATCGATCTCGCGCGCGGCCGCCAAGGGTGAACTCGGTTTCATTATCTCGCCAGTAGAGCGGAGCGGCGATGCCCTCGCGCTGCACCCATTCCCATCCGTCGGACAGCCACAGGGTCGGCGTGGAGTAGCCAGCGGCGGCGATGAACTCGCGCCACTCGCTGTTCGTCACTCGGCGATTGGCGATGTGCGTGCGGCGCAAGGAACACGCGGTGGCGCGGCCGCTCGCTGTCAAAGGCGAAGCCCGTCTCGTCCGCACCAATCTCGACGATTCCTTCACGGCCCCGCTGAAAGCTCAACGGCTCAGGGGCGAAGCAAGCGGGTGGAGGAAGCTCGCCATAAGCGGGCTCGAGCGGGTTCTCGGCGAACGCCGCCAAAATGTCGGTGAGGAGCAGCTCCTCGTGCTGCTGCTCGTGGTGGATTCCGAGCTCCACCAACTCGAGCGCCTGCGTGGGAAGCGCCGCCAGAGCGCGATCGAGCGCCTCATCGACGTGCGCGCGATAGGCGCGGACCTCGTCGAGCGACGGGCGGCTGAGCATACCGCGCCGGGCGCGCGCGTGCCGTGGGCCTTCGCCTTCGTAATAGCTGTTGAACAGATACGGCCAGCGCTCATCGAACAGCCGGTAGCCGGGCACGTGATCGCGCAGCACAAAGGTCTCGAAAAACCACGTCGTATGGGCGAGGTGCCATTTGGCCGGCGACGCGTCGGAAAACGGCTGGATCGTCGCATCGGCGTCGCTGAGCGGCGCTGCGAGATCGAGCGTCAACTCGCGCGTCGCCCACAGCCGTTCAGCGAGCGAACTGGCGGAAGTCGTGCAAGATCGGTCGAGCGCGGCCTTCACTTGTCCTTTGGCACTCCCGGATAACCCTGCTGCTGTAGCAGATTTGCAAGGTGAGCGGCATTGGCCGCGAGAATCCCGGCGAGTCCCTGCACATTGTCGGGCACCTTCGGCAAATCCTTGAAGTCGGTCTTGTGCATCGCTTCGCCAACCCAGTAGCAGGCCGCCTGGGCAGCGACGGTCCAGCCGGTGTCGTTCAGCGCCTGGAGCAACTCGGCGGTGACATGGTGCGCTCCGTCCTCATTGCCGACGATGCCGACCACTGCAACCTTGCCAAAGCTCGGCATGCGGCCGCGACCGTCGGTTTCGCTGAAGAAGGCGTCCATGCGCTCCACAACCCGCTTGGCGAGGCTCGACGGCTGGCCGAGCCAGATCGGCGTGCCGAAGATCAGGATGTCCGCGGCGAGGATTCTGCGGCGGATGTCCGGCCACGCGTCCCCTGGGCCTTCGTCGGAGGTCACGCCGGGCTTGATGTCATGGTCGGCGATGCGGATCGTCTCCGTCAATTTCACGTCGTGCTTGGCGAGTTCGCCGGCGATGACTTTGATCATCTTGTCAGTCGACGACGGTTCGTCGCCGCTGCTCTTGAGCGTGCAGTTGATCGCAATTGCGCTAAGCGCCATCGCCAGTGCTCCGTTACCTCGGCGGAATGGCCGTCAGAACGGCTGTTGGTCCAGCTTTGTGCCGAATGTTAGATCACGGCCTTTGGGTCAGGTGCGGCTCGCGCCCGGTCGCCACAAGCACATCGCCGCCCTGGCTCGCGGCGACATGGCGGGCAGCGACGAACAGATGATCGGAGAGGCGGTTGAGGTAAGCCAGCAGCTGCGGGTTCAGTGGCTCGGCTTCGTTCAGCGCGACCGCGGCGCGCTCGGCGCGGCGGACGATCGCGCGCGCGAGATGCAGTGTTGCGACCGCGGCGGAACCGCTCGGCAGGATGAAGCTGGTGAGCGGCTCGAGCGACGCGTTCATCTCGTCGATCTCGCGCTCCAGCCGTTCGACCTGGCTCGCGACGATGCGCAGCGCGCCGTCCACCGCCCCGGGGTGGCGACGTCGGCGCCGAGGTCGAAGAGGTCGTTCTGAACCGTCAGCAGCCGGTCCGCGAGTTCGCCCGGCCCAATCGCGGCAATCGCCACGCCGATCGCGGCATTGGCTTCGTCGACCTCGCCGATTGCGGTCATGCGCAGGCTCGACTTGCTCACGCGGCTGCCGTCGACGAGGCCGGCGCTGCCGCCGTCGCCGGTCCGCGTGTAGATTTTGTTGAGCTTGACCAAGCGCAGCCGCTCTACTTGTTCGACGCGCCCGCGACGACGAGGATCAGCACGACGATGACGATTGCGACCGCCTGGAACAGCACCCGGCGGCGCATCCATTGCTGCGACTGCTCGCCGGTCAAATCCTTGCCCGAGGCCATCGTAATCACTCCGCGGACCAGCACATAAGCCGTCGCGGCCATTGCGAGCACGAGCAGGATGAGGAGGGTGATCCGCATGGCGGCGCCTTAGGCGTCGGCAAAGGCGAAACCAAGTGGAAGCTTGCCGTCCAGCAGCTCCGCGGCGAGCGCCGGTCCATCCACTCCGTTCTCGCGCATCGCGGCCAGCGTGGGTGCGCGGTCGCGCTTGGCGAGGCGGCGGCCGTTCGCGTGCGCGACCAGCGGGTGGTGGAGATAAGCCGGTTTTGGAAGGCCGAGCAGCGCCTGCAGCAGCCGCTGGATCGGGGTGGAGGAGCGCAGATCGGCGGCGCGAACGACCAGGTCACGCCGCTCGCCGCGTCATCGACGACGCAGGCGAGGTGATAAGCGGCCGGCGCATCCTTGCGGGCGAGGATCACGTCGTCAAAATCGCCGGGACCTGTCGAGAAGTTGCGGCCATCGTCTTCGGTCCACTCCGGGAGTCCCCCGATCTCAAGCGCCTTGACGCTGTCGAGCCGCCAGCAATGCGGCATCGCCGCGCGCCGATCGGGATCGTCCGGGAGAGCGCGGCACGTGCCCGGATAATGCGCACCCGCGGGTCCATGGGCGCCTCGAGCGCTGCCGCGATGTCCGCGCGCGTGCAGAAGCAGGCATAGATGAGCCCCTGCGCGCGCAGTCGCTCGAGCGCTTCAGCGTAAACAGCGCTGCGCTGCGACTGGATCAGCATCGGCTGGTCCCATTCGAGGCCAAGCCATATCAGGTCCTCATAGATGCCGTCGACGAACTCTGGCCGGCTGCGCGTCGGGTCGAGGTCCTCGATGCGCAGCAGGAATTTGCCGCCGCTCTGCCGCGCACGCGCATGACCGAGGACGGCGCTGTAGGCGTGTCCCAGATGCAAATGTCCCGTGGGAGAAGGGGCGAAGCGGCTTATCGATCCTCGACGGAGCTGTTGGCTCGAGAGGGGTCGATGACTCCTCCACCCGTGCGTCCCTGGAAGGATCCTTCATGCACATGCATGTCACACCGGGTTGGCATCCGGTGCGTCACAAGGGAAGACGGGCCGCGCCCCTCTCCTCCTTGCGTGCGACGGGGCCGGAGAGCTGGAGTTCGGACCGACCGAACGAAAGGCTTGCGCGTCGCGTGTACCATCCTGAGCTGATCCGCCATCCTGACAGCTGCCCGGCGCTGGTGCTCAACGCCGATTATACCCCGCTGTCTTATTACCCGCTCTCGCTGTGGCCGTGGCAGACGGCGGTCAAGTCGATGTTCCTCGAGCGCGTCGACGTGGTCGCGCATTACGATCGCGAGGTGCACTCGCCGAGCCTGTCGCTGAAGCTGCCCTCGGTGATCGCGCTCAGGCAATTCGTGAAGCCCAACGAATATCCGGCGTTCACGCGATTCAACCTGTTCCTCCGCGACAAATTCCGCTGCGTCTATTGCGGGTCGGGGCGCGAGCTGACGTTCGATCACGTGCTCCCGCGCGCGCAGGGCGGGCGGACGATGTGGGAGAATGTCGCGACCGCCTGCGCGCCGTGCAACCTGAAGAAAGGCGGGCGGACGCCGACGGAAGCGCACATGCACATCATGCGCGAGCCGATCCGCCCGACGAGCTGGCAGCTCCAGGAGCACGGCCGCGCGTTCCCGCCCAATTATTTGCACGAAAGCTGGCGCGATTATCTCTATTGGGATGTCGAGCTGCTGCCGTGATCTCTCGCTTGCAGAGCAGCTGAAAAAGGCCGGCGCGACTAACGCGGCGTAGCGGGGGTGAGTCTTGCTCAGCACCGACTGGGTTCGTAGAACCGTGGCTATCGTCGCGTTCGCGGCCCTTTTCCTGATCGGATCAGACGATCCGTGAAGGCCTTCGCGTCGACCCTCTACCTTAGATTATTTCTCAGCCAAAGCGGACTTGTTCGGTGGCCTAGCGCCTGAGTTTGCACCGCCCATTAACCATTTTCGTTTAGCGCGGGCGCGATGGAAATTCGCAGCACCGTCCTGTCCGAAGCCGACGAACGGCCGCGCATCCTCGTGGTCGAGCCGAGCAAGACCAACTCTCGGTCACCGCGCGGCGGCTGGTCGAGGCGGGCTATCGGGTGTCGACCGCCGACGGCGGGCAGAATGCGGTCGCCGAGCTGCACCGCGCCCCGATCGATTTGGTGCTCGCCGAGCTCGACATGCGGCGCATGACCGGCGCCGAGCTCGCCCGGCTGATCCGCGACGAAGTCCATTGGCGTGACATTCCGGTGATGTTGATCTCGGGTAAATCGAAGCCCGCCGGCGCTATCCAGGCCTATGAGGCGGGCGCCGATGACGTGGTGCTGAAACCGTTTCATTTCGAAGTGCTGTTCGCGCGCATCGCCCGGCGGATCGAACGCGCGAGGCTGCTCAAGCGCCTGCGCCACGACAATGCGACGCTCGACGCGCGCATCGTCGAGCGCGCGATCCAGGTCGGTGAGCTGCGCGATCAATTGGCGCGCCTGGGAGCGGTGGGGCTACAGCCCCGCAATGAACTCGCGCACCTTCGGCCCGACATCATCGCGCTCTAGCCCCATCGCGAAATTGGCGATGACGAAGCCGGCCTTGTCGCCGCAATCGTGACGCACCGCATCGACCTTCAGCGCGTGGAACGGCTGCTTGCCGATCAGCTTGGCCATTGCGTCGGTCAGCTGGATCTCGCCCCCGGCGCCGCGTTCCTGCTCGTCGAGCACGCCCATCACCTCGGGTTGAAGGATGTAGCGGCCGATCACCCCGAGCCGTGACGGCGCGACGCTAGGATCCGGCTTTTCGACGAGCCCGCGCACTTCAGTAAGGTCGCCATTGGACTTGCCGGGCGTGATGATGCCGTAGGACTTTGTCTTTTCCGCGGGCACTTCCTCCGTCGCCACCAGATTGCCGCCGACGCGCTCCCACGCATCCACCATCTGCCGCAACGCACCGGGCGTGCCGGCCATCAGATCGTCGGGGAGCAGCACTGCGAACGGTTCGTCGCCGACAATGTCGCGGGCGCACCACACGGCGTGGCCGAGGCCGAGCGGCTGCTGCTGGCGCACCGACACGATCTCGCCGAAGCGCGCGTTCGAGAGTTCAAGCGCGTCGAGGTTCTTGCCCTTCTCGCGCATCGTGGTTTCGAGCTCGAACGCGTGGTCGAAATAATCGACCAGCGCCGATTTACCGCGGCCCGTGACGAAGATCATCTGCTCGATCCCGGCCTCGCGGGCCTCGTCGACCGCGTACTGGATCAGCGGCCGGTCGACGATGGTGATCATCTCCTTGGGGATGCTCTTGCTGGCGGGGAGCAGGCGGGTGCCGAGGCCCGCGACCGGGAACACCGCCTTGCGGACGCGAGTGGCCATGTGCGGGTCTATGCTCCTGGGTTCGCGACTTTGGAGTCGCCGGGGACCGGCTGCGGCTGCGTTCCGGCGGGTTGGGCAGGCGCTTCGCCGCCGGTCGGCGGGGGCAGGTCGAACGGATCGGCGCGGCGCGGCTCCGAGCGCTTGATGAGCTCGTCGACGCGGTCGGGCCGGGCGTATGTCGGCGGCGTCAGCAGGTCTTTCGGGGTCGGCGTGGCCCGCGCCATTGCCGGTTTGACGGGCAGAGCCTGGCCACGCGCCGGCTTCAGGTCGGTGACCCGGCCGCAGCTGCCGAGCGCGACTACGAGGGCGAGCAACGCGATGCGCTTCATCGGTCCCGACTAGCCGTTCACCGCCGCTTGCGCTAGCGGCCTGCGGCGATGCGTTTGCTGCTGATCCCGTGCGCTTTTCTTGCGCTTGCCGCGTGCCACAAGCCCGCACAGCGGGCGGCGAACGAAGCCGCGCCGGCTGCGCAGGCGGGACCGGTGAAGGGCGTCGACCGCAGCCACAAGGGCACGCCCGCGCCGGACGCCACGTTCAACGATCCCGATGGGAATGAGACAAGCCTGGCCGAATTCTCCGGCAAGCCGGTGCTGGTAAATCTCTGGGCGACCTGGTGCGCACCGTGCGTCAAGGAGCTGCCGACGCTCGATCGGCTAGCGGGGGGCAAGGGCATCACGGTGGTTGCGGTCAGCCAGGACAGCGGCCCGCACGCGTCAGTCGAGGCGTTCCTGGCGAGCCACAAGATCGTCAATCTCGCTGCGTATCAGGATGCGAAGTCGAGCCTGTCAGGCGCGCTTGGTCCGGATGCGGTGCTGCCGACCACGTTCCTCTATGACGCGAACGGCCGCGAAGTCTGGCGCTATGTCGGCGACCGCGACTGGACCAGCCCGGAGGCGGCTAGACTGATCGCGGAAGGCGCCGCGCCGCAAACACACTGAGCAGCCGTCCGTCGATCGCCGCCAGACCCAGAGCGATCAGCGCCGAGGCCGAGGAAATCCTGCGGCGCGAGCGTCTCGTTGAGGAACAGTGCGCCGAGCAGGATCGCCGTCGGCGGGACCATCAGGGTCACAAGCAAGCGCATTGGTCGCGCCCGCCCGGTCGATCAGCCGGAAATAGAGCACGTAGCCGAATGCCGTGCACAGCAGGGCCAAGGCGACGATCGCGCCCCATGCGCTGAGCGGCGGCATCGCGAGCTGCCACGGATGATCGACGAGCAGCGACACTGGAAGCATGATGGCCGCGCCGGCGGTCAGCTGGCCGGTGGTGACGCTGAGCGGCGACACTCCGATACGCCGGAAGCGGCGGGCCCACACGGCGGCGAGCGCGTAGCTCAGGGACGCGGTGACGCAGGCGAGCTGGGCGAGCGCGCTGGTGCCGAGGCTGGTGAGGAGCGACGGGCCGATCATCATCGCCACTCCGCCGAAGCCGAGCAGAACGCCGGCCACCTTGCGCGGGCTCATGCGCTCGTCGCGAGTGAGCAAATGCGCGACAACCACACCCCAGATCGGGGTTGTCGCGTTGAGGATCGAAGCAAGCCCGCTGGCGATATGCGTCTGGCCCCAGCCGAACAGCGCGAAGGGCAGCGCGTTGTTGAGTACCGCGAGCACGACGATCGAAGCCCACACCTGGCGCGGAAGTTCGAGACTCTGGCCCTTGAACCTGAGGAACAGCCACATCGCCACGGCGGCGATGGTCAGGCGCAGCCAGACATAGGTCAGCGGCGGCACGTGACGGACCGCGACCCCGATAAAGAAGAAGGCGCCGCCCCAGATGAGCGCGAGCACGCCAAGGATCAGCCAGTCGCTGCGGTTCATTTGGCTGCGGATCACGGGCGGGGCGTAGACCGACCGGTCGTCGGCCGCTTCCGCCGCCTTGCGTTCAAACGCTTTGGCTTCGATCGGTTTCATCGCCGGAATTTAGGGGCGCGCCCTCGCCGCGCCCAACAAATGCACGAGTCGAGACTATAAGCTCAGCTTATCAGTCGCGGAGCAGCTCATTGATGCTGGTCTTGGAGCGCGTGCGCTCGTCGACGCGCTTGACGATCACCGCGCAGGCGAGCGCCGGACCACCGTCCTTCGCCGGCAGCGCGCCGGGCACGACGACCGAGTAAGCGGGAACGCGGCCGTAGCGGACCTCGCCCGAAGCGCGGTCGACGATCTTGGTCGATGCGCCGAGGAAAACGCCCATCGAGAGCACCGACCCGCGCTCGACAACCACGCCTTCGGCCACTTCCGAACGCGCGCCGATGAAGCAATCGTCCTCGATGATCACCGGGCCGGCCTGCAGCGGTTCGAGGACTCCGCCGATGCCCGCGCCGCCCGAAATGTGCACGTTGCGGCCGATCTGCGCGCAGCTTCCGACCGTCGCCCAGGTGTCGACCATCGCGCCCTCGCCCACGCGCGCGCCGATGTTGACGAAGCTCGGCATCAGCACCGCGCCGGGCGCGACATATGCGCCGCGGCGGACGATGGCGCCCGGCACCGCGCGGAAGGCCGCGGCCGCGAACTCCTTCTCGCCCCAGCCGGCAAACTTCGACGGCACCTTGTCCCACCAATGTCCGGCTCCCGGCCCGCCGGCGATCAGCTCCATCGGGTTCAGACGGAACGACAGCAGCACGGCTTTCTTCAGCCACTGGTTGACGACCCACTCGCCCTCGACCTGCTCGGCGATGCGCGCTTCGCCGAAGTCAAGCGCCGCGATCGCCCCATCCACCGCTTGACGGACCTCGCCCTTGGTTTGCGGCCCGATCGAATCGCGCTTGTCCCACGCGCGATCGATCACCGCCTGCAGCTGCTCATTCATTGGTCATCCCCAAGGATCGATTGAAGCCATTCGCCGATGTCGGTCGTGCGCACGTCGACGATCTGTTCGTCATAGCCGTGGTTGCCGCGCTCCGAGCCATTGTCCACCCATACGGTCGTCATTCCGAGCTGCTTTGCCGGCGCGAGGTTGCGGACCATGTCTTCGACCATGAGCGCGCGCGTGGGATCGATCTCGAACTGGTCGAGCAGCTTGCGGTAACCGTGAAGCTCGGGCTTGGGCGTCAGGTCGGCTGGCGAAGATGTCGTGGAGGTGGTCGATGACGGCCGCAATGCCGAGCCGGTCGAGCACTTTCCAGGCGTAATCGGCGTTGCCGTTGGTGTGGACGAACTTGCGGCCAGGAAGCCGCTGCAGCGCGCCGATCAGCCGGTCGTCTCGCGCCAGCCGGTCGAGCGGGATGTCGTGCACGTCGCCCATGAAATGATGCGGATCGACGTTGTGGTGCTTCATCAGCCCGGCGAGCGTGGTGCCGCTGCCGTGGAAGTGCATCTTCTGGACCCGCCGCGCCTCGGCTGCGTCCACGCCAAGCAACCGCTCGATGTACGCCGTCATGCGCGCGTCGATCAGGTCGAACAGCTGGCTTCCGGCCGGATAGAGGCAATTATCGAGGTCGAAAATCCAGTCGCGGATGTGGGCAAAGCGCGGGTCCATGAGCGACGCGCGCCCTAGCCGCTTCAGCGACGCTGCGTAAGACGCTAGCCGGCCCGCCGTCTGAATCTCGGCAGCAGCATCCCCGCGCGCTCGCGATAGAGCTCGTAGTCGCGGCCGAACAGGCTGACGAGGTCGTGCTCCTCGTAGCGGATCGCGATCAGCATATAGAGTGACATGCCCGCCGCCAGCAGCAGGTGGCCGACCGTCATCTCGGGCGTGGCCCAGAAGGCGAGGAAGAAGCCCAGATACAAAGGGTGCCGCACATATTTGTAGAAGAGCGGTTGGCGGAATTGCGGCGGCTCGGCCTCGTGTCCACTCAAGTGGAACCACGCTTGCTGCAGCCCGAAGAGTTCGAAATGGTTGATCAGGAAAGTGCTGAGAAGCACCAGGAACCAGCCAATCCAGAAAGCCAGCCAGATGAGGTCATAGATCACGCGGTGCGTGATTGGATTGATGCTCCAGATGATTGCGCCGATCGGACGCCACAAGATGAAGAGGACCATCAGCACGATGCTTGCGGCGAGCACGTACACGCTGCGTTCGATCGCCGGCGGGACGATCTTCAGCCACCAGCGCTTGAAACCCTGGCGCGCCATCACGCTGTGCTGAAGCCCGAACAAGGCAATCAGGCCGATGTCGATAAAAGCGGCGGTGATCGGAGCGCCGCCAGGACCGTTGTCGACAGTCAGTTCGGCGAAGGTGAAATCGCCGACGAAGACTATGAGATAAAGGAAGGTCGCGAAGAAGATCGCGTAAGCGGCAATCGCGAACAGCATTGCAGCGATGCGTGACATGCCGATCTCCCCTGTTTCGGCTGTTGAATGATGTTAGCGGCGTCCCGACTCCGATATTTGACGACGATTGGCGCTTCGCAGCCGCCGATGTGGCGGTAGACGGCCGAATATGCGTTCGCCGGCGGAAGCTCGGTCAGCTTGCGCGGCTTGAGCGGCTCTCCCTGGCGATAGGCGTAATAGCTGTGGTTCGCAGGCACTCGGCGGTCGATGGAGGCAGCGCCACTTTCGCGACCGGAGCGTTCGGAAGCGCAACTGCACCGGCGGCGCCGGAAAGCAGGAATACGAGCCAACGAGCAGGAGGCGCATCGGAGACTCCTTTCGTACCCGAATATAGCAGCTTCAGTTCAAACGGTGAAGCTTTCGCCGCAGCCGCACGCGCCCTTGGCGTTGGGGTTCTCGAATACGAAGCCGGCGGCGAAATCGTCTTCGCGCCAGTCCATCACCGATCCGATCAGGTAGAGCACTGACCCTCCGTCGACGTAGAAGTTGCCGCCGGGCGTCTCAATCTTCTCGTCGAACGGCTGCTCGTCCGTCACGTAATCGACCGAATAAGCGAGCCCCGAGCAGCCGCGGCGCGGGGTGGAGAGCTTGACTCCGACCGCGCCTTCGGGAGCGCGGCTCATTAGGTCGGCGATGCGGGCCTGCGCGGTCGTCGTCAGAGTGATCGCGGCAGGACGCGCGCGGAGTTTCGTTTCCTTATTCACAGCATTCCCAATTCTAACCTGGCTTCATCGCTCATCTTCGACGGGTCCCACGGCGGATCCCACACAAGGTTCACGACCGCGTCGCGAATGCCGGGAACCGAGAGCACGCGCAGCTCGACTTCCTGCGGCAGCAATTCCGCGACAGGGCAGTGCGGCGTTGTCAGCGTCATCGCGATCGTCGCGTCGCCGTCCTCGCTGATGTCGACGTCGTAGATGAGGCCGAGCTCGTAGATGTCGACCGGGATCTCCGGGTCATAGATCGACTTCAGAGTCTCGACGACCGACGCTTGCAGATCGCTTCCTGGGCCCGCCTGCGGTTCCTCCGGCTTCTCACCGGCGAGGAAGCCGGAGAGATAGTCGCGCTTGCGCTCGAGCTCGGGCGTCACGCGCGCACGCGGCGGCGGAGCGACGCTCTCGACTTCTTCGGTCTCGATCTTGCGTTCCTCGTTCATGCCAAAAGCTCATTTGGCGAAGATCCGCTTCACCTGGTCGATGCCGCGCACCAAAGCTTCGATGTCCGAGCTGTCGCTGTGCGCCGCGAAGCTCGCGCGGGCGGTCGCTTCGACGCCGAGCCAGCGCATCAAAGGCTGCGCGCAATGGTGCCCGGCGCGGACCGCGACGCCCGCATCGTCCAATATGGTGGCGGTGTCGTGCGGATGCACCCCGTCGACGTTGAAGCTGACGATCCCGGCGCTGTCCTCCGGTCCGTAGAACGTCACGCCCGGGATGCTCGACAGCGCGGCGCGAGTCTCGGCGACAAGCGCGCATTCGTGGGCGTGAATGGCGTCGAGGCTGAGCTTCTCGACCCAGTTCACGGCCGCGTGCAGTCCGATCGCGCCGACAATGTGCGGAGTGCCGGCCTCGAACCGCGCCGGCGGATCGAGGAAGGTCGTCTCCTCGAACGTGACCTTCTCGATCATCGCCCCGCCGCCCTGCCACGGCGGCATCGATGCGAGGAGGTCGGCGCGGCCCCACAGGCAGCCGATCCCGGTCGGGCCGTAGAGCTTGTGCGCGGAGAAAGCGTAGAAATCGCAGCCGAGCAGGGCGACGTCGACAGGCAAGCGCGGCACCGCCTGGCAGCCGTCGAGCAGCAGGAGCGCGCCTTTCGAATGCGCGATCTCGGCGGCGCGCCTGGCGTCGAGGACGGAGCCGAGCACGTTCGAGACATGCGCGAAAGCGACGAACCGGTGCTCTTCGGTGAGCATTTGTTCGGCCGCGTCGAGGTCGATCTGCCCGTCAGGCGTAAGCGGCACCGCATCGACTTGGTAGCCCGCGAGCTGCCAAGGGACGATGTTGCTGTGATGCTCGAGCTGCGACAGCAGGACGCGGTTGCGGCCCTCCTTCGGCAGCGTGCGCGCGACGAGGTTGATCGCCTCGGTCGCACCGCGGGTGAAGACCAGCTCGTTGGCCCGCCCGCCGATCAGTTTCGCCGCCGCGGCGCGCGCATTCTCATAGCTCTGCGTCATCTCCGCCGAGCGTTCGTACACACCGCGGTGCACCGTCGCGTAATCGCGCGAATAAGCCTGCGTGATCGCATCGATGACCACCTGCGGCTTCTGCGCGGTCGCGGCGCTGTCGAGATAATGCCAGCCCACGATCGCCGGAAACTGGTCGCGCACGTTCGAGCGCCGAATTGATGCGGGTCGGGCGGTTCATCACGACCCTCCGCAGCGCATCGCGCGCGGCCTCGGCGGATCGCGCTCGCCGTCCTTGGCGCTGTCCCACAGGCCCATGACGAAGCCTTCGAGCAGCAGCGCGCGGGCGCTCGCCGGGTCGAGCCCGCGGCTCTCGGCGTAGAAGAGCTGCATCGCGTCCAGCTCGCCGACGCTCGCGCCGTGCGCGCATTTCACGTCGTCGGCGAAAATCTCAAGCTCGGGCTTGCAGTTCGCGGTTGCGCCGCGGTCGAGCAGCATGGCCTTCACCGACTGCTCGGCGTCGGTCTTCTGCGCGCCGCGCGCGACCTCGACCTTGCCGAGATAGGAGCCGGTCGCCTTGCCGTTCAGCACCGAGCGCACCGTCTGCCGCGAGCGGCCGTTTTCGCCGGTGTGCCGCACATTCGTGACGATCTCGTTGGTCGAAAGGCCGGTGCCGATGTTGGCGCCGGTAGAGCTCGAAATCCGCGCCTTCCGCGAGGCTGACTTCGAGCTCGATGCGGCCGTAAACCGGCGCGGTGTTGAGCACGAACAGCCGCGCTTTTGCGCCTCCTTCCAGTGCGATCTGCACGCGGCGGACCTGCACGTCGTCCGACGTCGGAAGCCACACTTCCTCGAAGATCTCGCCCGGCCCGACGGTGAGCGTCACCGGCTCGGCGAACTGCTCCCACACCGGCTGCAGCGCGTCGAGGTCGGCGTAGCGCCATTCCTCCTGTTTGCGCGTGGGGAAGGGCGCAGTCACGCCGCCGCCTCCGCATAGCCTTCGCGCTCGAGGTCGCGCGCCAGCTCGATGTCGCCCGAGCGGGTGATCCGCGCCGGCCTGAGCACGTGCACGCGGTCGGGCCGGACATATTCGAGCAGGCGCTCGTAATGGGTGATCAGCAGCACGCCCTTGTCCGGCGCGCGCATGATGCGGTTGATGCCTTCGCCGACGATGCGCAGCGCGTCGATGTCGAGGCCGCTGTCGGTCTCGTCGAGCACCGCGAACTTCGGCTGCATGATGCCCATCTGCACCATCTCGGCGCGCTTCTTCTCGCCGCCGGAAAAGCCGACGTTGACCGGACGCTTGAGCATCTCGGAGTCCATATCGAGCAGCCCCGCCTGCTCGCGCGCGAGCTTGATGAATTCGGCGCCCGACAGCTCGTCCTCGCCGCGCGCGCGCCGCTGCGAATTGAGGCTCTCGCGCAGGAACTGGAGGTAGGAGACGCCGGGGATCTCGACCGGATACTGGAAGCCGAGGAACAGCCCCGCCGCCGCGCGCTCGTGCGGCTCCATCGCGAGCAGGTCCAGCGTTCGTCATTGCGAGCGAAGCGCGGCATCCAGTTTCGGACGTCGGGCATTCGGCCGCTCTCGCAGTCGGGGGTGAACCTCGCCGACCCTCCGTCACCTCATAACCCGGGCCGCCCGGCGAGCACGTAAGCGAGCGTCGACTTGCCCGAGCCGTTCGGGCCCATGATCGCGTGCACCTCGCCCGCGGGCACGTACAGCGACACGCCGTTCAGGATCGGCTTGTCGGCGACGGTCGCGTGGAGGTTGGTGATCTTCAAGCATCATCCAGCAATCTTTCCGAGCGCCAGAGAATGCTGCAGCATGAAGGTGATGCGATCGTCCATGGCGTCCTCGACGGATCGCGTCCGATGAATGCGCAGTCGATGAGCACTGTCATGGCGTCGGATCGACTCCGAGCTCTGCGTGCTGCGAGTCAATGCATGACAACATGCGATCTCGTCTCAGATAGTCCGGCGATTTCACTCAGTCTGGAGCATGTAAGTGTCGTAGCCGGTCGGCAACGGATCGCCGCTCCAGCCAGTAACCATCCCGCTACCAGTCGGGCTCGTCATGCTGCCTCGACCGCGAACGTCGAATTGCTCGTGAGCGACGCACTGCGCGACAGCCTGGTCAAGCGCGACCGAGATCGGCCGAGGCACGCTGGCGACGAAGCTGAGAGCTGCATCATCCGACGCTCCCCTCGAGGCTGATCCCAAGCAGCTTCTGCGCCTCGACCGCGAACTCCATCGGCAGCTGCTTCAGCACCTCGCGGGCGAAGCCGTTGACGATCAGCGCCACCGCGCTTTCGGCGTCGAGCCCGCGGCTCATCGCGTAGAACAGTTGGTCCTCGCTGATCTTCGACGTCGTCGCTTCATGCTCGATCTGCGCGGTCGGGTTCTTGACCTCGATGTAGGGCACGGTGTGGGCGCCGCAGTCGCTCCCGAGCAGCAGTAAATCGCACTGGGTGAAATTGCGCACGTTCTCGGCGCGCGGGAGCACGCGCACCAGCCCGCGATAGGTGTTGTTCGAGCGGCCCGCGCTGATGCCCTTGCAGACGATGGTCGAGCGCGTGTTGGCGCCGATGTGGATCATCTTGGTGCCGGTGTCGGCCTGCTGGCGGTTGTTGGTCAGCGCGACCGAATAGAATTCGCCGACGCTGCCGTCGCCCTTCAGGATGCAGCTCGGATATTTCCAGGTGATCGCGCTGCCGGTCTCGACCTGGGTCCAGCTGACCTTCGAGCGGTCGCCCGAGCAAAGCGCGCGCTTGGTGACGAAGTTGAAGATGCCGCCCTTGCCTTCGGCGTCGCCCGGATACCAGTTCTGGACGGTCGAGTATTTCACCTCGGCGTCCTCGTGCGCGAAGATCTCGACCACCGCGGCGTGGAGCTGGTTCTCGTCGCGCATCGGCGCGGTGCAGCCTTCGAGGTAGGAGACGTAGCTGCCCTTGTCGGCGACGATCAGCGTGCGCTCGAACTGGCCGGTGTTCTCGGCATTGATGCGGAAATAGGTGCTACAGCTCCATCGGGCAGCGGACGCCCTCGGGCACGTAGACGAAGGTGCCGT